>NZ_CP150631.1:2417844-3626767 GCF_047047955.1 Azonexus sp. IMCC34839
CCGACGTTGGGTTGGCCAACCAGGACGACGTGCAGGCCGGATTGCAGCAGTTTGCCTTGTCCGGCGCGGTCGAAGATTTCGGCCAGTTTCAGTTGCAGTTTTTCCAGCCGGCCGAAAGCATTGGCCGCCTGCAGAAAGTCGATGTCTTCCTCGGGAAAATCGAGCGTGGCTTCGACCAGCATGCGCAGGTTGATCAGTTCGTCGTTCAACTCACCGATGGCGCGTGAAAACTCGCCTTGCAGCGAACGCACCGCGGAACGTGCGGCGCTGGCTGTAGCTGCGTCGATCAGATCGGCAACGGCTTCGGCCTGGGCCAGATCCATCTTGCCGTTCAGGAAGGCGCGGCGGCTGAATTCGCCGGGTTCGGCCAGGCGGGCGCCGAGATCGAGGCAACGGGCCAGCAGTATCTGCATGACGACCGGGCCGCCATGGCCCTGCAACTCGATGACGTCTTCGCCGGTGAAGGAATTAGGCCCCGGGAAAAACAGCAGAATTCCGGTGTCCACCGCAGCACCCTGGGCATCCTTGAAGTCGGCAAGGGTGGCGTAACGCGGTTTCGGCGTCTTGCCGGTCAGTGCAAAAGCAAAGGGCAGCAAATTGCTGCCCGAGACGCGGATGACGCCGACACCACCGCGGCCGGGGGCCGTGGCGATGGCGGCGATGGTGTCCTGCTTCACACTTTAGGCTTTCGCATCGTTGGCAGCCTTGCCGCCAGCTTCGATCATGCGGGTGATCTGCCACTGCTGGGCAATGGACAGGACGTTGTTCACGACCCAGTAGAGCACCAGACCGGCCGGGAACCAGAAGAACATCACACCGAAGACGAGCGGCATCATCATCATGACCTTGGCCTGGATCGGGTCCGGCGGGGTCGGATTCAGCTTGGTCTGGATGAACATCGAAACCATCATGATGACCGGCAGGATGAAGTAGGGATCGGCCGAGGCCAAGTCCTTGATCCACAGAATCCACGGTGCATCGCGCATTTCGACGGCGCCGAGCAGTACCCAGTAGAGGGCGATGAAGACCGGAATCTGCACCAGGATCGGCAGGCAGCCGCCGAGCGGGTTGATCTTCTCGGTCTGGTACAGCTTCATCATTTCCTGGTTCAGGCGCTGCTTGTCGTCGGCGTAGCGTTCCTTCAACTGCATCAGGCGCGGTGTAACCGTGCGCATCTTGGCCATCGACTTGTAGGAAGCGGCAGACAAGGGGTAGAACACGGCCTTGATGGCGATGGTCAGTACGACGATGGCCCAGCCCCAGTTGCCAACCAGCGAATGGATGGCTTGCAGCGCCCAGAAGATCGGCGCGGCAACGACGGTCAGCCAGCCGTAATCGACCACCAGATCGAGTCCGGTAGCAACCTGCTTCAGGGCCGACTGTTCCTGCGGACCGGCATACAGGGTGACGGCCATTTCCGCCTTGGCGCCCGGGGCAATTTCGGCGACCGGAACGATCAGACCAGCCTGGAAGACATTGCCGTTTTCCAGCTTGCGCATGTAGTACTCGCGCTGGGTCTTGTCCTGCGGTACCCAGGCGGCAACGAAGTAGTGCTGGACCATGGCCAGCCAGCCGTTGTCCGAAGCCTTGGCGAACTTGGCCTTGTTATCGGCGATGGCGCTGAAATCGATCTTCTGGAATTTTTCGGCTTCGGTGTACACAGCCGGGCCGGTGAAGGTGGAAACCATCTTGGTTTCGCCGGCCGGGGTCACGTCGTCGCGCTGCAACTGGAAATAAGCATGCGGAGCGATGGCCTTGTCACTGCCGTTGGCAATTTCCCAGGCAACATCGACCACGTAGGAGCCGCGCTTCAAGGTCAGTATCTTGGCAACCTTGATACCGGTTGCCGTAACAGTTTCCAGGCGAACCTTGAGTTCGTTAGCACCATCGGCCAATTCGGTCGGGCCGGCAACGCGCTTGAAGATGCTGCGGTGGGTCGGCAGACCTTCGCCGATCAAACCGCTTTGGGCGGCGTACTTATGCTTTTCGTCAAAGAGGACGAAGGTCTTTTCCTTGTCCTCGTGATCCTTGTACTTGAGCAGTTCCAGCTTGACCAGATCGCCACCCTGGGAAGACACGGTGGCCTTGACCAGATCGGTGGTGATGGTGAAGGTTTCTGCGGTGGCAACGGCTGGAACGTCAGCGTTCGGTGTAGCGGTGGCGGCACCGGCTTGCAGGGTGGCCGAGGGTTTCGGCGCGTCGGAAGCGACCGTGGCGGCAGCTTGTTCACCAGCAACCGGCTTCGGTTGGTTGTACTTCTGCCAGTTCTCCCACAGCATGAAGCTGGAGAAGGTGAAGATCATTACCAGGACGAGGCGTCGAGTATCCATGAATGGCCTACGAAAATTGTCTTGAATCAGGGTACGGGATCATACCCGCCTGGATGCCACGGGTGACAGCGGCAAATGCGTTTGACGCCAAGCCAGCCGCCCTTCAGGGCACCATGTTTCTGTACTGCCTCCACCGTATATTCCGAACAACTCGGAAAATAGCGGCAGCGTCGCCCGAGGAAAGGGCTGATCGCATATTGGTAGATGCGAACCAGTCCGATCAACAGACGCTTCATTTCTCCTCCCGCCTGGGCTTCGGCCGTGACAGCTTGCCGAGCAGGATCAGGAAATCTTCCGCCAATGCCTTGCCGTCCAGCGGTGCCGGCCGTGCGGCTAGGCGCACAACCAGATCGCAGAGCGGTAACTCATGGCGATGCAGACGAAACTGCTCACGCACGATCCGTTTCACCTTGTTGCGGTGCACGGCCCGTTTGAGCAATTTTTTGCCGACTACCAGACCAAGTCTGGCCGAAAGGCTGTCGGCAGGTCGCGGCTGGTAATGCAACATCAGCCACTTGCCGCGAATCGCCCGCTTGAAACCAAAAACGGATGAAAATTCATCCGTTTTGGTAAGTCGATATCGTCTGGCGAAGGTTTGTTCCACCCCGCCGGGTATCCTATATTAGACGGCCAGACGCTTGCGGCCCTTGGCGCGGCGAGCAGCAAGAACTGCACGGCCACCCTTGGTGCGCGAACGAACCAGGAAGCCATGGGTGCGCTTGCGGCGCACGACCGACGGTTGATACGTGCGTTTCATGTCGTAATCCCTTGATGTGCTAAGAAAAACGCGCGATTAGACCGCGTTTACCCACGCCCTGTCAACCTGATTTATTTCTGCAAGCTGTGGATAACTTTTCCGGAGGCGGGTAGAATCGCATCTCGATTCGCGCCTTCGCGGCAATCCAGGATCGAGAAAATTCCACTTTAAATCAGATAACTAATTCTTCCGGAAACAACGATGTTTTCCGGACGACGAAGGAGTGAGATCGTCGATGGCCGGATTTTGGGAATCCTGTTTGCAGCGTTTTGAGCAGGAATTGCCCGCGCAGCAGTTCAATACGTGGATCAAGCCACTTCGACTCGAAGGCGAAAGCGCCGCGCTCGAGGAAGGCTTGCGTCTGATTGCGCCGAATGGATTCATTCTTAAGTGGGTGCGCGATCGCTACCTGTCGCGTATCGAGGATTACAGCCGTAGCTTTTTCTCCGGCCCGGTCAGCATCGCCCTGGTGATTGGCGCCGGCAAGACACCGGCCAAGGTTGCCGCCAGTGTGGCCAGTGACAGCGGAGTGAACTCCCAGGAAAAGCCGGTTGCCGAAAAGCCGGCCGCCAAGCCGCGCAGCAAGGTCAGCGGCAATTACGAGAAATCCCGGCTGTTCCCGTCCTTCACCTTCGACAACCTCGTCGTCGGCAAGGCCAACGACCTGGCCCGTGCCGCTGCCGTTCAGGTCGCCAACAATCCGGGCGGTGCCTATAACCCGCTGTTCATCTATGGTGGTGCTGGCCTCGGCAAGACCCACTTGATCCACGCCATCGGCAATGCCATCGTCGCCGAAAATCCGGACAAGGTCGTGCGCTACGTGCACGCGGAAGACTATTACTCCGACGTGGTGCGTGCCTACCAGCAGAAATCGTTCGACAGTTTCAAGCGTACCTATCGTTCGCTCGACGTGCTGCTGCTCGACGACGTGCAGTTCTTCAATGGCAAGAACCGTTCACAGGAGGAGTTCTTCTTCCTGTTCAACGCGTTGATCGAAGCGCGCAAGCAGATCATCATCACCTGCGATACCTATCCGAAGGACATCAACGGTCTGGACGACCGTCTGGTCACCCGGTTCGACTGGGGCCTGACCGTGCAGATAGAGCCGCCCGAACTGGAAATGCGCGTCGCCATTCTGAAGAAGAAGGCCGAAGCCGAGGGCATCCAGCTCGACGACGAAGTGGCTTTCTTCATCGCCAAGCATTTGCGCTCCAATGTGCGCGAACTGGAAGGTGCACTTAAGAAGGTGCTGGCCTATTCCTCCTTCCACGGTCGCATCATTGCCCTCGACCTGGCCAAGGAAGCCTTGAAGGACGTCATCGGCTCGGTGCGCAATGTCGGCATCGACAATATTCAGAAGACCGTTTCCGACTATTACAAGATCAAGGTTGCCGAACTGTTCTCGAAGAAGCGCACCCGCAACATCGCCCGGCCGCGCCAGGTGGCGATGTGGCTGTGCCGCGAAGTCACCTCGCACAGTTTCCCGGAAATCGGCGACGCTTTCGGTGGACGCGATCACACCACGGTCATCCATGCCGTGAAGACCATCGATTCCCTGCGCAGCAAGGACAACGAACTCAATCACGACCTGCACGTGCTACTTCAGGTGTTGAAGGGTTGAGCATGTCGATAAGTCTGTGGAAAAGCTGTCCAGCATATGTGGAGCATCTGCTTCAAGCCGGAATGTGGGAAAATTGTCCAGATTTCATCCACAGGCAATCAAGAGCTTTTCCAAGAGCCGTTTTTTCGCAGCAACTACCTGTTTAATAGAGCGTTTTTAAGGTTATCAACAGAACTGTTCCGGATATAGTCAACAAAGGAATTTGATATATGGTTCTTATTAAAACCCAAAGGGACACCCTCCTGGCGCCGCTGCAGTCTGTGTCCGGGATCGTCGAACGTCGCCATACGCTGCCCATCCTGTCCAATGTGCTGCTCGAGAAGAAGGGCGACCATCTGACCCTGTTGGCGACCGATATCGAAATTCAGATCACTACGGCGACCGAAGGTGCCGGCGGTGAGGGTGACGGTGCCGTCACCGTCGGTGCCCGCAAGCTGCAGGACATCCTGCGTTCGCTGTCGGACAGCACCGAAGTCAGCCTCGTGCTCGAAGACAAGCGCCTGCAAGTGCGCGCGGGCAAGAGCCGCTTCAGCCTGCAGACCCTGCCGGCCGACGACTTCCCGCGTATGACGCTGGCCGAGGGCGACACCAAGCAGTTTCAGATCACCCAGAAGGCTTTCCGCCAGCTGCTGGCCAAGACCCAGTACTCGATGGCGACGCAGGACGTGCGCTACTACCTGAACGGCCTGCTGCTCCAGGTCGATGGCAAGGAACTGCGTGCCGTCGCTACCGACGGTCACCGTCTGGCCTTCGCCAGTGTCGAGATCGAAACCGATCTGCCGCGCCAGGAAATGATCCTGCCGCGAAAGACCGTGCTCGAACTGAACCGCCTGTTGGCCGATAACGACGAAGCGCTGAACATCACGCTGACCCCGAACCAGGTGCGCTTCGCCTTCGGGTCCGTCGTTCTGGTCTCCAAGCTGATCGACGGCAAGTTCCCGGATTACGAGCGCGTCATTCCGCCCGTTCTGAAGAATCACATGAAGGTCGGCCGTCAGACCCTGATGCAGGCCATGCAGCGTGCCGCCATTCTGACCAACGAGAAGTTCCGCGGTGTACGCGTCGTTTTGGGCGAAAACAGCCTGAAGCTGATGGCGGCCAACGCCGAACAGGAAGAAGCGCAGGAAGAAATCGAGGTCGATTACACCGGTGATGTCATCGATGTCGGCTTCAACGTCGGCTATCTACTCGACGTGCTGAACAACCTGCATTCCGATGAAGTGCAGTGGAGCTTCAACGATGCCAATTCCAGCGCATTGATCACCGTCCCCGGCAACGACCGCTTCAAGTACGTCGTGATGCCGATGCGCATCTGATTTTCCGAGCAGTAACCGAGGAAAGGGCCTGTCCGTCCGGTCAGGCCTTTTGCAGTTTCACGTGGAACCAAAACAATGAGTGAAGAGAACGTCCCGCAAAGCGCCGCGCCGGCCTATGGCGAATCCAGCATCCAGATCCTCGAGGGCCTGGAAGCCGTGCGCAAGCGTCCCGGCATGTATATCGGCGACACCTCCGACGGCACCGGTCTGCACCATCTGGTCTTCGAAGTCGTCGATAACTCGATCGACGAGGCGCTGG
The DNA here is from genome assembly GCF_047047955.1 of Azonexus sp. IMCC34839. Taxonomy (GTDB): domain Bacteria; phylum Pseudomonadota; class Gammaproteobacteria; order Burkholderiales; family Rhodocyclaceae; genus Azonexus. The sequence goes on from NZ_CP150631.1 coordinate 2,424,128, forward strand.
CCGGCCATTGCGACGACATCATCGTCACCATCCACCCGGACAACTCGATTTCCGTCATCGACAACGGTCGCGGCATCCCGACCGGCGTCAAGATGGACGACAAGCACGAACCCAAGCGTTCGGCCGCTGAAATCGCGCTGACCGAGCTGCACGCCGGCGGCAAGTTCAACCAGAACTCCTACAAGGTTTCCGGCGGTCTGCACGGCGTCGGCGTTTCCTGCGTCAATGCGCTGTCCAAGTGGCTGCGCCTGACCATCCGCCGCGATGGCAAGAAACATTTCATGGAATTCAACCGTGGCGTGCCGGTCGATCGCGTGCTTGAAAACCGCGACGGCTTCGAGATTTCCCCGTTGAAAATCCTCGGCGACACCGAAAAGCGCGGCACCGAAGTGCACTTCCTGGCCGATGAGGAAATTTTTGGCCATGTCGAGTTCCATTACGAAATCCTGGCCAAGCGCCTGCGTGAACTGTCCTTCCTGAACAATGGCGTGTCGATCAAGCTGGTCGATCAGCGTTCCGGCAAGGAAGAACTGTTCGCCTTCGCCGGCGGTGTGCAAAGCTTCGTTGAGTACATCAACCGTACCAAGTCGGTCCTGCACCCGAAGATTTTCTACTCTTCCGGCGAGGCAAAGGTGGGCGGCGATGGCGTGACCATCGGTGTTGAAGTCGCCATGCAGTGGAACGACTCCTACCAGGAACAGGTTCTCTGCTTCACCAACAACATTCCGCAGTCGGATGGCGGTACGCACCTGACCGGTTTGCGCGCAGCGATGACCCGTGTCATCAACAAGTACATCGAAGAAAACGAGATCGCCAAGAAGGCCAAGGTCGAGATTTCCGGCGATGACATGCGCGAAGGCCTGGCCTGCGTGCTGTCCGTGAAGATGCCGGACCCGAAGTTCGCTTCGCAGACGAAGATGAAGCTGGTGTCGTCGGAAGCCCGTCCGGCCGTCGAGGAAGTCGTGGCCCAGAAGTTGGCCGACTTCCTGCTGGAAAACCCGGTCGATGCCAAGACCATCTGCGGCAAGATCGTCGAAGCCTCGCGGGCTCGTGAAGCGGCCCGTCGCGCCCGCGAAATGACCCGTCGCAAGGGCGTGCTGGACGGCATCGGTCTGCCCGGAAAACTGGCCGACTGCCAGGAGAAAGATCCGGCACAGTGTGAAATCTACATCGTCGAGGGTGACTCCGCCGGCGGCTCCGCCAAGCAGGGCCGCGACCGCAAATTTCAGGCAATCCTGCCGCTGCGCGGCAAGGTGCTGAACGTCGAGAAAGCGCGCTTCGACAAGCTGATTTCCTCCGAGCAGATCGTCACGCTGATCACTGCGCTCGGTACGGGCATCGGCAAGGACGACTTCAACGTCGAAAAGCTGCGCTACCACCGCATCATCATCATGACCGATGCGGACGTTGACGGCGCCCACATCCGCACCCTGCTGCTGACTTTGCTCTATCGCCAGATGCCGCAGCTGATCGAACGCGGTTACGTCTATATCGCCCAGCCGCCGTTGTACAAGGTCAAGCATGGCAAGACCGAGCGTTACCTGAAGGACGACCAGGAATACAACCAGTTCCTGCTCAACATGGCGCTCGACGAGGCCGTGTTGACGCCGCGTGCGGGCGCTGACGCAATCAGCGGTCCGGCCCTGGAAAACCTGGCTCGTTCCTGGCTGGCTACAGAGGCCGTGATCGAGCGCCTGTCGCACTTGATCAACCCGGATGTTCTGCACGCCATTGTCCGCCACAACCTGAAACTCGACCTGTCGAGCGAGGCCGTAGCCCGTGACAGTGCCGAACTAGTTGGTCAATTCGTTAATCACGGTACACGAATCGTTCCCAAGTTCGACGACATTCAAGAGCGCTGGATTCTGCGCATTGAGCGCATGCACCACGGCAACCTGAAGGTCGGCCTGATCGACGAGGATTTGCTGCTGTCCGGCGACTACCTGCAGATCAAGCGTATGGCCGAAACGCTGGGCGACCTGTTCGGTGCCGGTGCCATCATCGCCCGCGGCGAGAAGAAGCAGGTGATCGGCAATTTCGGCGATGCCATGAAGTGGCTGCTCAGTGAGGTCGAACGTGGTATCAGCAAGCAGCGCTACAAAGGCTTGGGCGAAATGAACCCGGAACAACTCTGGGAAACGACCATGGACCCGACGGTGCGCCGCCTGCTGCGTGTGCAGATCGACGACGCCATCGCTGCCGACGAAATCTTCACCACGCTGATGGGCGAAGATGTCGAACCACGGCGCGAGTTCATCGAAACCAACGCGCTCAATGCGCGCATCGATATCTGATAGCCAGGCTTTAAGGAGCAGAGCGATATGAAACACCTTGCAACCTTGTTCGGCGCGCTGTTCTTTGCCGCTGGCGCCAGCCATGCTGCCGATCCGGTCAAGATCGACATCTATCTCGATGGAAAACTGCAGCAGCAGGCGACCCTGAAGGGACCGAACTCGGTCTACAAGTTCTGGCTCGATGAGGATCCGGGGACCATTCTCGAACTGCAACTGGTGGCTCCGGAGCCGATCATCGTCGACTTGAAGGAAACCGCTACCGGCCGTGCGGCACCGAACGCGCTGGGCCGCGCCAAGCTGGTTGGCCGTGGCGGGCAGTTTGCCGTTTCCGAACTCAAGGGTGAAAGCTTCAAGCATCCCTATGTTCTGGTTCGCCCGGAGTAACCGATCGGCGCCCGAATTAGTGAAAGCCCCTGCGGGGGCTTTTTTATTTCGTGTGTATTAACGATGTCTTGTCCCGAGCGGGCCAACGGGACGCAATCAAGCCACTCACTACCTGAAACCGGATGTGTAGAATCCGGGAATAAACTGGCAAAATAATAAAATCGCTATTTTTTGACTTTCCCGTTACTGTTGGGCGGACAAAGTCATGATTCATCGGAAGAGGTCAGACAGTGCGAGTGATACAGGAAGTCGTAAACAGCATTTCAGGGCTCAGCACTGCATTGGGCAAATTGAAAGCGGCCGATCCGGAAATGCTGCTGGTTTTTGGCGATGTCTCTTATTTCTCCGATGCGACATTGCATGATGCCGTACGCGCGACTTTCCCGGCATCGATTGCCATCGGTTGTTCCACTGCCGGCGAAATAACGGCGCACGGAGTGGATAACGGAACCCTGACGTTGACGGCAGTTCACTTCGACGATGTACCGTTGCGGCAAGCCTCGATTCAACTTCCCAACATGAGTGCTTCGTTTGAAGTCGGCGAGAGTTTGGCGAAGGAGCTCAATGCCCCAGACCTCAAGGCGATACTGTTGTTTGGTCCGGGGACCCAGATTAACGGGAGTGCTCTGGTTCGTGGGGTTGCCGGCGTCGTCGGCGAAAAGGTCGTGATCTGCGGTGGTCTGGCGGGCGATGGCGGTGCCTTCAAACAAACCTTTACCCTTGGCCGCGATGGTGTCGGCGATCGTAGTGTGGTTGCTGTCGGCATGTATGGTGACCGACTGTCGATCGGGCATGGCTCATTTGGAGGTTGGGAGCCGTTTGGCCCGGCCCGCCGCGTAACCCGCAGCGAAGGAAACATCCTCTACGAACTGGATGGGGAGCCGGCACTGGCTGTTTACAAGCGCTACTTGGGCGAACACGCCAAAGGCTTGCCCGCATCCGGTTTATTGTTTCCATTTGCCATGTTGACCGATGACCATCAGGCCAACGGCCTGATTCGTACGATTCTCGGTGTCGATGAGGCCACAGGAAGCCTGACCCTGGCGGGTGAAGTCCAGCAGGATGGCTATCTGAAACTGATGCATGCCAGTACCGACAAGCTGGTTGATGGTGCCGAGAATGCTGCGGAAGCTGCCGCTTCGATGCTGGAAACGGGCGCGGCATCGCTCGCTGTATTGGTCAGTTGCGTCGGAAGAAAACTGGTCATGGGGCAGCGAGTCGATGAAGAGGTCGAGGCCGTTGTCGATGTCCTCGGCAAACACACGGTGCTGTCGGGTTTCTACAGCTATGGTGAAATCAGCCCATTTGCCCCGGAAGGTGCTTGCCGGCTCCATAACCAGACAATGACCATCAGTTGCCTATCCGAAGATTGAGTAAGCTTGCTCAGGGCTAACCCATGAAAAAGGTTCTCCTCAGACAACTACGTCGCTCCATGGGGATTGACGATGAGGAGTCTTTGGCCGCATTTCTGCAGAAACTTCAGGCTACCAACCACTCCACCGATCCGGAAATATCCCGTTGTCTGTCGGGTCTGGGCGATTTTCTGGCCCGGGTTGACGAAACCTATGATCAGTTCGATCGTGACCTGGATCTGAAGACACGTAGCCTCGATCTGTCTTCCCAGGAACTGTCAGCGGCGAACGACAAGCTAAGGTGTGATTTGCAGGAGCGTCAGGGTGCGCTGCACGCTTTGCGCGAGGCGGTGAGGGAATTGCTGCCAGACCATGTCTCGGATACGGCCATTGCACAGGAAGACTTGTCTGCGCTGTCACAAAGACTGACCGAGCTGGTAGCGAGCAATGCCAGTAGCCAGCGGGAACTGGCGAATCAGAAGTTCGCCCTCGACCAGCATGCGATCGTCAGCATGACCGATGCCAGTGGCAGGATCACCTATGCCAACGATCGCTTCTGCGAGATCAGCGGCTATGCACGTGACGAGTTGCTTGGACAGATGCATCGGGTGGTCAAGTCCGGTAACCATCCGCCGGAATTCTATGAGGAGATGTGGTCGACAATTTCCGGCGGCCAGGTCTGGCACGGAGAGGTCTGCAACCGCAAGCGCTCCGGGGAGCTTTACTGGGTGAGTGCCACGATCGTTCCCATGTTGGACGAGCACGGCATTCCACAGCAATACATCGCTATCCGTACCGACATCACGGATCGGAAGCTGATGGAAAATCAGGTCAACGACCAGTTGCATCTGGTCGAGGAGCTGATTGAGGCCATTCCTCTGCCGGTCTACCTGAAAGATACTCAGGGACGATATCTGCGCCTGAACCGCGCCTTTGAACTCTTCTTCGATACCCAGCGCGAGCGTTTCATCGGAAAAACGCTGCACGATTTGCTATCGCAGGAAGATGCTGCGGTGCACATCGAAAAAGATAAAGAATTGTTCCTTCACGGCGGGGTCCAGTCCTACGAGACTGTCGTGCATAGCCGCGATGGTCGTCGCCACGACGCGATTTATCGCAAGGCCGTCCTGACGCGACGGGATGGCTCGATACAGGCCTTGCTCGGGGTGATCATCGACATTACCGAGCGCAAGCGGGCCGAAGCGGAAGTCATGCTGGCCAGGGATGCAGCCGAGGCGGCGAGTCGGGCGAAAAGCGAGTTTCTGGCCAACATGAGCCATGAAATCCGCACGCCGATGAACGGGGTGATCGGCATGACGGATCTGGCGCTGGATACCGAACTGAGCGACGAGCAGCGGGAATACCTGATGATCGTCAAATCGTCCGCCGATTCGCTGCTGACCATCATCAACGACATTCTCGATTTCTCGAAGATCGAGGCAGGGAAGCTGCAGATCGAGAAAATTTCGTACGACTTGCATCGGGTTGTTGCCGATACCTTGAAGACGGTCGTGCTCAAGGCCCACGAAAAGGGCCTGGAACTGATTTTCGAGATTTTGCCCGGGGTGCCGAACTATGTGCTGGGTGATCCGGGACGCCTGCGCCAGGTACTGACCAACCTCGTGGGCAATGCGATCAAATTCACCGAACGCGGGGAAGTTTCGGTACGTGTGTCGCTGCTTTCCGAAACGAAAAATACGGCGGAACTGCATTTCACGGTGGCCGATACGGGAATTGGCATTGCCCAGGATAAGCAGGGCCAGATATTCGAAGCTTTTTCCCAGGAAGATACCTCGACGACCCGTCGCTACGGTGGAACCGGCCTCGGTCTGTCGATTTCCCGTCGACTGGTTGAGTTGATGGACGGCCGTATGTGGCTGGAGAGCGAGGTTGGCAAGGGAAGTCTCTTTTATTTCTCGATGCGGCTCGATATCGACCAGTTCCCCCAGACTGCACATCAGGACCCCTTCGTCGACCTGCATGGGCGGCGTATCCTGGTTGTCGATGACAATGAAACCAACCGCCGGGTGCTGGGCGGCATGCTGGCCACCTGGGAAATCGAGGCGGTGCTGGCTGATGGAGCCGAGAGCGCATGGCAGATACTTGCGGCAGGTGAGCAAGTTTTTGATGGGATCATTCTCGATGCCCACATGCCGGAGGTTGATGGCTACGAATTGGCCCAGTGGATCAATAGCCGCTTGGATGATCCGCCGCCAATGCTGATGCTTTCGTCCGGTGCGTTGCGCGGGGACGCCGAACGCTGCAGGGCGATCGGCATTCATGGCTTTTTCGCCAAACCGATTTCTTCGGAAGAACTGGTTGCTGCCCTGTGCCGCATCTTCGGCCTGGAGAAGAAGGTCAGGGAGGCGGCCTCGACGCCCGTGGTGACACGTCATTCCGTCAACGAACTGCAACGTTCGCTGCATATCCTGCTGGTCGAGGATCATCCGGTCAATCAGAAACTGGCCATCGGCTTGCTGGAGAAGTGGGGACACCGAGTCACCCTAGCCAGTGACGGTCGGGAATGCATCAATCTGATTCCTGCCCGCAGGTTCGATCTGGTCTTGATGGACATGCAGATGCCGGTCATGGGCGGGGTGGAGTCGACGCTGTGGATCCGTCGCCGCGAGAGGGAAGAGGGCCTGCCCAGGTTGCCGATCATCGCCATGACGGCGGCCGCGATGCAGGGGGATCGGGAGACCTGCCTTGCGGCCGGTATGGACGACTACATTTCCAAACCGATCAAGGCCGCCGTACTCTTTGAAAAACTGCAGAGTTTTGGTGCCGAAATTGAAATGCTCGAAACCTTGCCCGAGGATTTCGATTACGCGAGAGCGCTCTTGGATGCCGATCGCGAAACCGTGGAGATCATCTCCCCGGTGTTCATCGAAACCTGGCCGATCGATCTCGGCAAACTGCACGAGGGACTGGCGCAAGAAGACTCGGGCTTGATCGAGCGTACGGCACATAATCTGCGGGCTGCGCTGGCCACGTTTCACGCCATGCCGGCATCGCGTATCGCGGCGGATATCGAACGACGGGCCAATATTCAACGTGTGGACGGCCTGTCTCTGGAAATTGAATCGCTGGCCAGTGAAGTGAGTAACCTGATCAAGGTATTGAAGCGTTTGGATTGAAGGCAAATTAGATGCGAGTTGTCCTCCAGCGAGTGGAGCAGGCCAGTGTTGCGGTGCACGGCCAAATTTCGGGAAAAATCGGGGCCGGTCTGCTGCTTTTGGTTGGCTTCGAAGCCACTGATGCCGCCAGCGATATCGAGTGGATGGTCGGCAAGATTCTGCGTCTGCGCGTCTTTCCGGACCAGGATGGCGTGATGAACCGGAGCGTGCAGGATGCGGGCGGAGACATTCTCGCCGTTTCGCAATTCACGCTCTACGCCTCGGTCAAGAAGGGTAATCGTCCGTCGTGGAGCCGCGCAGCGCCGGGCGAGATTTCTCAGCCTTTGTTCGAATGCTTCGTCGCCAAGCTGAGCGAGGGCTTGGGTCGGCCAGTGCCGACCGGGGTTTTCGGTGCCGACATGAAGGTCAGCCTGATCAACGATGGCCCGGTGACGCTGGTCGTCGATTCCCGGAATCCGGAATAGAACTCAGCCGATGCCACAGGCTTCGGCCAGTCGGCGCAGGCCATCGTAGCCGCCAAGAGACAGCCCGACCGCGTTTTGCTCGTCGGGCACTTCTGGCTCGCCGGGATTGATGCGGATCAGCCGTTCACCATGCGTTTCGGAGAAATGACGCACCGTCGGGATGTGGGTACCGGCGCCGATTTCCAGGCAAATCGGCCGGTGCACCGCAGACAACCATTGCTGCAGGCGCTGGAACTGCAGTGCTGTGCGCCGTTCGACCCAGCCCCAGTCGCCGAACATCAGGATGTTGGGGCGGGCCAGGCTGCCGCAATGTGGGCAAATGGGCGGTTCGCCGCGCAACCGGCAGGCTTCGCTATCGACGTCGGGCATGAAACCGTCGGCTGACCAGATGGCATCGCGGCAAGCGGAAACGCATTGCAGATGATGAATCGAGCCATGGACTTCGCAGATACGATCGGCGGGAAAGCCTGCTTTTTGGAACTGCCCATCGACATTACTGGTGAAAACCCAGATGCCGTGTTTCATTTTCCTGGCCAGTTCGAGAAGCAGTGCGAAGCCAGGGTGAGGTTGGGTTTCCCGGTATAGCTTCAAGCGGTGGCCATAGAAGCCCCAAGCCAGTTGCGGATCGGTCTGGAAGGCTGCCGGGTTGGCGATGCGCTCGAAGGCCATCCTGGCGCGGCCGAGCGCCGGGTAGGCGGCCCAGAAACCGCCTGGGCCACGAAAATCGGGTAAGCCGGAATCAATACCCATGCCGGCACCGGCGGTGACCAGCAAACCATCGGCGGCGGCAATCCAATCGACGGCCCGACTCAGTTCGGCATCGAGGCTCATCGAGTCCGTTGCAACGAACTCAGTTGCAATCGCCCGTGTGTTTCAGTACTTCCGGATAGCCGACAGGGCTGTCCCGGTTGTCGTAGATTTCGGCAATATGGAACTCAAGATCGGTCAGCGAGCCGTTCTCGTCGGCGTAGATTTCACGGATACGCAGGATTTCAGGCAGTGCGGCCTTGAAGGCTTGCATTAGGGCCGGGTCGAAGTGAATCCCTGCTTGGCTTTCCATGTAGGCCAGTGCTTCGTCGAGCGGCACCGGTTTTTTGTAGGGGCGTTCCGAGACCAAAGCATCGAAGACATCGGCGATGGCGACGATTCTCCCTTCCAGTGGAATGCACTCACCCTTCAAACCCTGCGGATAGCCGCTACCATCCCATTTCTCGTGATGGGTCAGCGCAATGATGCGGGCCGTTTCCAGCAGGTCGTTCTCGTGCTTGCCGATGATTTCTGCACCCATGATCGGGTGCTGATACATGATCTTCCATTCCTCGGCATTCAGTTTGCCCGGCTTGAGCAGGATGGAGTCGGGTATGCCGATCTTGCCGATATCGTGCATTGGTGCCGTATTGAACAGGATGGACGTCGCTTCCAGCCCCAGGCCGTACTGTTCGGCGATCAGTCGGGCGTAATGGCTCATGCGCAGTACGTGGTTGCCGGTTTCGTTGTCCTTGAATTCGGCGGCGCGACCGAGACGGCGGATGATCTGCTGGCGGGTGGTCATCAACTCGTGCGTACGTTGACGGACCATGCGCTCAAGTTCGCGCGACTGATCGTAGAGTGCCAAATGTGTCCGCACCCGGGCTTTGACGATGGGTGGGCTGATCGGCTTGGTGATGTAATCGACAGCTCCGGTTTCCAGCCCGATGCGCTCGTCTTCTGTGCTACTCATCGCAGTGACGAAAATGATCGGGATGCGTCGGCGGTCGGGGTTGGTCTTCAGGCGGCGGCAGATTTCCAGGCCACTGAGGCCGGGCATCATGATGTCGAGCAGGATCAGATCGGGCGGATCGTCCGAATAAACGATCTTCAGGGCTTTTTCACCGGAGGTGGCGACCCGGATGCGATAGTCGTCGCAGAGGACTTCACTTAGCAGATCGATATTCTCCGGGGTGTCGTCCACCACGAGAATGCTTTGCTTGGGGATCAGGGGTGACATGCTTCCTCCGCTACTCATGTCGCGCTCAGTTTTTCAATGTCTCGATAAAAGCCGTTAGCGAGGCACTCGCCTCTTCAAAATCGTAGCGTTCAATCCGGCCTCTCAGTTCCTGGAGCTTTTCCGGCTCGCACAGGGCCAACAAGGCAGGGTAAATCTCATTGAAACAGCGTACCGCAGTTGCGTCGTCATTATCCAGAAGCGATTGCAATTGGGATAGGGTTTTATACAGACTTTCCCGATCCTCAAGCTTGATGTTGTCGGGAACCGTAACAGGTTGAGCGGCCTCGTTGGCCATCTTGAGCAAGTTGGCCAAGGGGGCTTCGAGTTTTCTCAGGAGCTCCTGCAATGCTCCGCTGTCCAGCGGAACCTCATTTTTCAGTGCTGTTTCGATCTCTCCGGCCGCTCTGGCAACTGCGGTGCCACCGATGTTGCCAGCCAGGCCGCGCAGGGTATGGGTGAGCAGAATCATCTCCTGACGGTTGTCGGCTTGTTGTGCCATCCTCAGGCGTTCGATGATGTCTCCTTGGTTTTCGCCAAAACGAAGCATCAGGCGATCCAGGCTTTGCTGATTTCCACCAAGGCGCGCCAGTGCAGCCTGGGTATCGATATCCCCGTGCGTATTGCTAGTTTCGCTGCTCGGAACCGGAGACAGTGGCGTTAGCCCACGACCGTTCAGCCAATGAAGCAAGGTCTGCTGCAACAGGGCAATGTCGATCGGCTTGGCAATGTGGTCATTCATGCCGGCCGCCAGGCAGCGTTCGCGGTCGCCGGCCATGGCATTGGCGGTCATGGCGATGACAGGTAAATTGTCCATGTTAAGGTCGCCCCGGATACGCCGGGTGGCCTCATAGCCGTCCATCACTGGCATGTGGCAATCCATTAGGACGAGGTCGTACTGCTTTTTCCCGACCAACTCCAGGGCTTCTTTTCCATTGGAGGCCGACTCGACTTGCAGCCCGAAATTGATGAGCATTTCTTCGGCCAGTTCCCGATTGACTTCGTTGTCTTCGACGAGCAGAACCAGTTTTCCGGAAGGCAGAGCCTCAATAGTGGAATTTTGCAGCGAGGGTTTCTGGTTGCCGTGGCGCTCCCGGTGCAAGGCAGTCATGATGGCATCGAAGAGTGACGAGGCGGTGGCGGGTTTGGCCAGAATGGCGCCGATCAGATCGGTTTGGTCGCCCAAGGCCATTTCGAGCTCTTCCTGATCGTAGGCCGAGGTCATGATGATGGCTGGCCAGGGTTCTGGCGCAATTTGCGAACCGACGTACCGCAAAAGCTCGATACCATCCATCCCCGGCATTTTCCAATCGACGATCAACAGGCCGAAAGGCGAATTGGCAGCCTTTGCTTCGCGCAGACGTTCAAGTGCCTCGGCACCACTGGCTGCGCAGAGACATTCGAATCCCAGGCTGGCCAGCATATGGCAGAGCACCTCGCGTGCCCCGGGGCTGTCGTCGACAACCAGCGTCTGCAACTGCTTGGGCAGGCCCATCCGTTCACGAACGATTGGTGAGGCATCGGCCAGGGCGAAAGGCAATTCAAAGATGAAGGAGCTGCCGACGCCTATTTCACTACGGACCGAGATATTGCCGCCCAGCAGTTCAACGAGGCGTTTGCTGATCGAGAGGCCGAGCCCGGTACCGCCATATTTCCGGGTTGTCGAGGTATCGGCCTGGGAGAAGGCCTTGAACAGGTCCGCTTGTTGTTGCTCCGACATGCCGATTCCGCTGTCGTTCACTTCGAAACGCAACTCCGCAAGATCCGGAGTTTGATTCAGGCAGCGCACACGGACGGTAACTTCGCCGTGCTCGGTGAATTTGATGCCGTTGCCCACCAGATTGAGCAGGATCTGGCCAAGCCGCAAGGGATCACCGATCAGGTTGTCCGGCACTTCAGGTGCGACGTCGAAAACCAGTTCCAGGCCCCGCTCGCAAGCTTTCATCGAACAGAGGTCGGCAAGATGCCTCAACTTGGCGTCGAGGCTGAACGGGATTTTCTCGATACGCATCATGCCAGCCTCGATTTTCGAGAAATCGAGAATGTCGTTGATGATTTCGAGCAAACCTCGGGCCGCATTGTCGACCTTGCCCAGATAATTGCGCTGTCGTGCCGATAACTCGGTCTGCAGGGCCAGATGCGTCATGCCGATGATCGCATTCATCGGCGTGCGGATTTCGTGGCTCATGTTGGCCAGGAAGTCGGCCTTGGCCGCTGCAGCCTTTTCGGCAATGCCGCGCGCCTCCTCCGCATCGCGTTCGGCTTGCTTTTGCGCGCTGATATCGACGATGACCCCAATCAATCCGCCCGGTTCTCCATCCGGCGCCCTGAATCCGGTTACCGAATACAGGGTGTCGCGCAGTGAGCCGTCTGCCGATGGCAACTGCACTTCGCGCATGACCCGTCCGCATTCGGCGATGACGCGTTCGTCTTCCGCCTGATAGGCTATTCGGGCTTCCTGCGGCAAATACTCCAGGTCGAGGACCCTTTTGCCAACGAACTCGGAACGCCGGATACCGAAGAAATCCTCATAGGCCTGATTGCATCCGAGGAAACGCGTATCGGCGCCCTTATAGAAGATCGGATTGGGAATCGTGTCGATCAGTGCCTGCATGAAGCTGAATTGCCGGACCAATTCGATTTCGACCTCGCGTCGATCAGTCACGTCGAGAACGGTGACCAGAATCGAATCGAGTTCATTGCGTTCGTTGCGGACACCGGCAATCTGTACGTCGCCGAAGCGAGGATGGCCCTGAGGGTCAAGGAACTCGAACTCGCTGCGCAGGAAGCTCCGTTGGCCGGAAGCAATATCCTGTAGTGCCTTTTCCAGGCGCTTGCGCTCTTCGGGGGCAACGGTTTGGGCCTCCGGGTTGGCCAGTAGCACATCGATCGGATAACCCGTGAAATCGGCATAGGCGCGATTGACCAATATGGGCTTTTGCTCCGCATTGAAACTGACGATGCCGACCGCCGCATTGTCGAAAATAGCCCGGAAGAATGCCTCGCGTTTCTGCAGGATATCCTGATTCTGGCGTAATGCCTCGGTACGGGCGGCGACCTTTTCTTCCAGATCCAAATTGACCCGGCGCAGTTTCTGCTGCGCCTGCAGGAGATGCTGCCGCATGCGTTCCAGCGTGCCGGCCAGGCGTTTTACTTCCAGCCAGGGGGCGCTGGTGACGACCGGCTCGATCAATTCCAGGTGGCCGATCCGGTCACTGGCTGCTGCCAGTTCATCGAGCGGGGCACCAAAGCGATGTGCGATGCGCAGTGCAACGGCAATGCCCAGGGCAAGCGCTGAAATGGCAATCAACATCAGAACGCCGACATCTTGTGAGGTGATTGGAACGAAATCGCGTTTTGGTGCGACGATGCCGATCATGACCTGCTTGGCTGATCCCTCGAGCGGCTTGAATAGACTGAACCACTCGCCATCGCTTTGGGTAAAGGCCTGGAGTTGCGGCGATTGATCGCGAGATTCCCGCCATAGACGCAGCCCCTGAGCCATTTCAGACATTCCCAACTCCTCGGGGGTCTTGAGTACAGCCTCCTTGATCCCTTGCTTGCCCGCATAACGGATATCCCGTGGGGGGGCGAGCAGTTTCCCATCCTTGAGCAGGAGGGCGGCTTTGCCCTCAATGCCGACAGATAAGCGGGAGGTGTGCTCGGCAAGGTCGATCAGCTTGACGTCGTGTCCGATGACATAGGTTGAGCCATCCTTGCCCTGCCAGCGCATGGCGGCTGTGATGCCGGCTTCGAGCGTGGTGTAGAAGATGTAAGGCTCGGTCCAGTGGATCGAATTGCTGTCGGGCAAGGCCATGGCACCGATAAACCATGGACGTTTGCGGGCATCGTAGTCGCGCTCGCGCATTTCGACGGATTCGATCTCACGTTGGGCGTTCCAGGTGATCCAGTAGGTCTTGTTTCCCCAGGCGTCCGGATTGGTGATGCGGTTTATCCAGCGTCCATCACGTCCTAGCAGCAAGAGGATTTCGCGCCCCGATTCGTGGGCGAAGATGACCGAACTGATTTGGTCATGATTGGCCAGAACGGGAAAATAATACTCGTTGAAACGGAGTAGCTCGGCATGATCCAGACGATTGTCCATTCCCCAGCCCTGGCTGCTGCGGATGGTAACCTCGACCCCGTGCAGCATGCCTTCGAGGCGACTTTCGAGTTGGTCTGCGGCAAGCTGCATCTGGCTTTCGGCCAGCCGCTGTACCGTCGGGCGCCCCAGCAGCAGGTAGAGACCAATGGTGAAAGCGCCAAGCGCCAGTAGCAACAAGAGGCTGATGCGTAAAACCAGGCTGTTGGCGAAGCCTGGGTTTCTCAAGGACATTTTTGGCAGCACAGCATCCCCCCGGCTGACGGCATTGGCTTCTAAGACGAGCAAGCGCCACAAAACGCCAAGATATACGTCCCTGGCCGCGTACTGTCAAACGGATGTCATGTTTTAGGGGGCGATGGTGATTTCTGGCGCTTGGCCGATGAAATCAAGACGTTGCCGCAGGGCTTCGGTAGCGAAGATTTTCCCGTCGCGATTGACCCGGAGAACCTGCCCGACATCCATCTTGCGGGCCATGTCGCGCCAGCCGTCTGCACCGGCGATGAAGATCGGCTTGGAGGTGGCGTCGGATAGGGTGCCAGCTTTTGGACCGGCGGGAATCAGCACGGTGACGGCCTCGGTGTGATCGGCCGGGTAGCCGGTGCGCGGGTCGAGCAGGTGGGCGTAGCGTTGCCCGTCGAGCTCGAAGAAGCGCTGGTAGTCGCCGGAGGTGCCGATCGCCTCGCCGTCGTCCAGCGTGACGGTGGCCAGCGGGCCGGGCTGGCGCGGATGCTGGATGCCGACCCGCCATTTTTTCCCTTCCTTGCTGCCGAGCGCCAGGATGTTGCCGCCGATGTTGATCAGCGCATTCTGGATGCCGTCCTGGCGCAGGATGGCAGCGGCGCGGTCGAGCGCGACGCCTTTCAGGTAACCGCCGAAATCGAGCCGGACGTGGCGGTTGCGGCTGGTCACGGTGGTGCCGTCGATTTTCAGGTCGGCGACCGAGGGATGGGTGGCGAGCCAGGCCTTGATGGCAGCCGGGTCGGGCAACTTGGCCGCGAATTCATCGGCCTGGAAGCCCCACAGCTTGATCAACTCGCCGATGCCCGGGTCGAACAGGTGGTCGCCCTGCTGCGAGAAGGCTTGGGCTTCGCGGATGAAGTCGGCTAGTTCTGGGGTGACGGTATGCGGCTTGCCGGCGGCGATGGCGTCGTTTAGCGCCGTCAGCTCCGATTCCTGCCAGGCATGGTAGGCACGGTGCAGGCGGTCGAATTCGCGCAGCACGGCAGCGATGGCCTTGCGTCCTTGCTCGGCTTCGGCGCTGACGACGATGACCTCGACGCGGGTGCCGAACACGTAGGCCTGTTGTTCCTGCAGCGGGGTACGGCTACAGGCGGCGAGGGCCAGGCAGAGAACGGCGATCAGGAGAGTCCGCATGCGTGTTCGATGGCGGTGATGAAGGCGCCGGCCGGATCGAAGCCGCTCTGCTGGCGGATTTCGACCATGCAGGTCGGGCTGGTGACGTTGATTTCGGTCAGGTGGTCGCCGATGACGTCGATGCCAACTAGCATCAGACCACGCTTCAGTAAGGTGGGGCCGAGGGCTTCGGCGATCTGGCGGTCGCGTTTCGATAGCTCCTGGGCAATGCCGGTACCGCCGACCGCCAGGTTACCGCGCGTTTCGCCTGCCGGCGGGATGCGCGCCAGACACCATGGCACCGGCTTACCACCGATGAGCAGGATGCGTTTGTCGCCATGCACGATCTCCGGCAGGTAGCGCTGGGCCATGATGGTGCGCTGGCCGAGTTGGGTCAGCGTTTCCAGGATGACGTTGCGGTTCGGGTCGTTGCGATGGACACGGAAGATCTGGCTACCGCCCATCCCGTCGAGCGGCTTCAGGATCACGTCGCGCTGCTCGTCGATGAAGTGCTGTAGTTGCCCCATGTCGCGGCTGACTGCGGTGCACGGGGCAAAATGGGCAAATTCCAGAATGGACAGCTTTTCCGAATGCTCGCGCAGGGCGCGCGGTCGGTTGAATACCTTGGCGCCCTCGGCTTCGGCCCGTTCGAGCAACCAGGTGGCGGTCAGGTATTCGAAATCGAAGGGCGGGTCCTTGCGCATGATCACCGCGTCGAATTGCTTCAGCGGCTTCCAGTCGCGGCCGATTTCGCGGTACCAGTCGTGATCGTCTGGCCGCAGGTGCAATTCGACGGCCTCGCCGAATACGCCGCCGAGATGGTCGGCTTCCGGTGTGCGGTAGCCGAGGCTACGGCTGTCGATGGCGTAAACGTCGTGGCCGTGTTTTTCCGCCGCCCGCATCATGGCGACGGAAGAATCCTTCCAGGCCTTCAGTTCGTCCAGCGGGTCGAGCACGAAGGCCAGCTTGAGCTGGCGCTCACGCGGGCTTTCGTGGAAAAACTCGCTGGCCTGCACGCGGCTCAGTCGGCCTCGGGCGCCGTGCGCTCGAGTTCGATGGCGGCGGCGAGGCAGGCCAGGCGGCCGACGACGCCGTAGGCGTAGAAACGGTTGGGCGGGGAGTCGGGGTTGCCGCAGCGGTAGTCCGGCATGTTGCAGCCCGTGTCGAAGGCCAGCGGCTCGAAGTGCATGCCCGGGGCGTTCAGGTTCTCATCCTTGCCGCGGCCGGTATGGACGCGGTAGAAGCCACCGACCACATAGCGGTCGATCATGTAGATGACCGGCTCCGCGACGGCTTCGTTCAGCGTCTCGAACGAATGGACGCCTTCCTGGATCAGAACCTCGGACACTTCAAGGCCTTCCTTGACCACGCTCATCTTGTTGCGCTGCTTGCGGTTCAGGGCGATCACTTCGTCGGCATCGCGCACCGTCATCACGCCCATGCCGTAGGTGCCGGCATCGGCCTTGACGACGACGTAGGGGGTTTCGTCGATGTCGTACTCGCGGTATTTTTCCTTGACCAGATCGAGCACGGCGGCGACGTTGGCGGCCAGGCATTCCTCGCCCTGACGCTCGTGGAAATTGATGCTGCGGCAGACCGAAAAGGCCGGGTTGATGCGCCAGGGATCGATGCCGATCTCCTTGGCGAAATCGTTGGCCACCTGATCGTAGGCGGCGAAATGGTTGGATTTGCGGCGCACCGCCCAGCCGGCGTGTACCGGTGGCAGGACGACCTGCTCGTTGAGGCCCTTCAGGATGTCCGGAATGCCGGCCGACAGGTCGTTGTTAAGCAGGATGGCGCACGGGTCGAAGCCGTCCAGCCCCAGGCGGTGCGGGGTGCGGACCAGCGGTTCGAGCAGCAGCTGCTGGCCGTTCGGTAGGTCGATCGTCGTCGGTTTGTCGATTTCCGGCAGCAGGGTACCGATGCGTACGTTCAACCCGGTCTGCTTCAGGATAGCGGCGATCTGGGCGACGTTCTGCAGGTAGAACTGGTTGCGCGTGTGGTTTTCCGGAATCAGCAGCAGGCTGCGCGCCTCGGGGCAGAATTTCTCGATGGCGCTCATCGCCGCCTGCACGCAGAGCGGCAGGAAGGCCGGGTTCAGGTTGTTGAAGCCGCCGGGGAAGAGGTTGGTGTCGACCGGCGCCAGCTTGAAGCCGGAATTGCGCAGGTCGCAGGAGGAGTAGAAGGGCGGCGTATGCTCGAGCCACTGGCCGCGCAGCCAGTGTTCGATCTGCGTGCTACTGGCGAGGAAACGCCGCTCGAGTTCGAGGAGCGGACCGGTCAGGGCTGTGGTCAGGTGCGGAACCATGGGCTGTACTCTGAGTGGTGTTTATTGTTGTGGCCGCAAATCTTACACCGCACCGGCAAAATTGCGGCTAAAGCCGATAGTCGGCGTTGGCCAGGCGCTGCAGGCGGACCAATACTTCGGCGAATTCGCTCTCACCGTGGGCGACTTCATCGAAGTAGTGGCGGGTCTGGTCGATGGCTTCGCGGATCAGGTCATCCAGATAGGTGACCTGAATCTCCGTCAGTCCCAAGGTCTCCACCGTGCGGCTCAGATGTTCAAGCGATTCGAGCAGGTGATTCTGGCTCTCGGTACGACCTCTCTTTGCTGTCGTGGAAATGCGTTCTAGGACCCCTTTCAATTCGGCGAGTGCCCCTTCGATTCCTACGCGTTGCAGGTCTCGTTCGATGATGGCTTCCAGGGCGATGATGCGCATGTCTGCGCTCTCAGCGAGGATCGTCAGGTTGTCGCGCAGGCGGCCGACCTTTTCCGGATCGTCCACAGGCAGGTTCTCGATGAGTAGCGAGACACGCTCGTAATTGATCACGGCGCGCGAGCCTAGTTCGAAAATCCTGCCCATGCCACGCATGTTTTCGAGTATCGAAGTTTGCATCGGCGACATCGGTCCTTCAGGGGTCAGGCTGATCTGCTCGGTGCTGGAGCGTACCTGGACGGCACCGCGCAGGCCCCAGGCGTTCATCGCGGCAATCAAACGGGCGGCGACCGCGCTGTGCGAATTGGCCAGGGCCGATTTGCGCATGAATTCGATGACCACTCCCAGGTCGCCCATGCTGGTCATCGCGGCGAAGGCGACTTGCTGGGCATTGGAGGATTGCAGCGCAAGTTCGCGCAGGCGTTGCCGGTGTTCGATGATGCCGCTGAGCTTGTGGCGCAACTCGTGGGCGGCAATCGGCTTGGTCAGGAAATCGTCGCCTCCGGCCTCATAGGCGGCCATGCGTTCTGGCGCGGTATCGTGGGCCGAGACGAAGATGACAGGGATGTCTTTCTCGGTGGAGCGTTCGCGGAACCGGCGGCAGGTGTCGTAACCGCTTAAACCCGGCATTTCGATATCGAGCAATACGGCGGCGAAGGTGTCGCTGCACTCGAGAAACTCCTCGCCGCTGGCGAACAGGCTGACCTGGTAATCGCCCTCAAGCAGGCGCTGCAGGATCATTCGTTGCGGCGGATTGTCTTCGACGATTGCGATAGGGATAGCGTTTTCCATCGTACTCCTCCTCGTCTTTCAATTGTGCCAAAAATCCCAAAAATGTCCATTGCTTTGAGCGCAAGTGCTTGAAAAAAGGTAGAATTCGCCCTCTTTGTTTTACAGCATTCCCCACGGATCGGAACCCAAGTGCTCGTCGCCGCCAATATCACCATGCAGTTCGGGGTCAAGCCCCTGTTTGAAAACGTCAACGTCAAGTTCGGCGAAGGCTATCGCTACGGCTTGATCGGGGCCAACGGCGCCGGCAAGTCCACCTTCATGAAGATCCTGTGCGGCGCGCTTGAACCCTCGGCCGGCAACGTCTCGAAGGACGTGCATGAGCGCATGGCCTACCTCAAGCAGGACCAGTTCGCCTACGAAGACATGCGTGTGCTCGACGTTGTGATGATGGGCCACGAGGAACTGTGGTCGGCCATCCAGGAACGCGATGCGATCTACGCCAATCCTGAGGCGACGGAAGATGACTACATGCGTGCCGCCGAGCTCGAAGGCAAGGTAGGCGAATACGACGGTTACACCGCCGAATCGCGCGCCGGCGAACTGCTGCTCGGCGTCGGCATCCCGACCGAACAGCACAACGGCCCGATGAGCGAAGTTGCGCCCGGCTGGAAGCTGCGTGTGCTGCTCTGCCAGGCGCTGTTCGCCAACCCGGACATCCTGCTGCTCGACGAACCGACCAACAACCTCGACATCAACACCATCCGCTGGCTGGAAGACGTGTTGAACGGCCGTGACTCGACGATGATCATCATCTCCCACGACCGTCACTTCCTGAACCAGGTGTGCACCCACATGGCCGACCTGGACTACGGCAAGATCACCACCTACGCCGGCAACTACGACGACTTCATGGAAGCCGCCCAGCAAGCCCGCGAACGCCAGTCGCAGGCCAACGCCAAGGCCAAGGAACGCATCGCCGAACTGCAGACCTTCGTTCGCCGCTTCTCGGCCAACGCCTCCAAGGCCAAGCAGGCGACCAGCCGTCTCAAACTGATCGACAAGCTGAAGCCGGAAGACGTCAAACCGTCGTCGCGCCAGTACCCGTGGATTCGTTTCGATTACGACGAGAAGCAGAAGCTGCACCGCCAGGCGGTCGAAATCGAGAACCTGAGCTTTGCCTACCCGGGCAGCGACAAGAAGATTTTCGACAACTTGACCATCACCATCAACGGCGGCGAGAAAATCGCTGTGATCGGTGAAAACGGCGTCGGTAAAACGACTTTCCTGAAGCTGCTGATGGGCGAGTTGCAGCCGTCTTACGGCACCATCAAATGGGCCGAGAAGGCCACGCCGGGTTATTACGCCCAGGACCACAGCGCCGAATTCGCCGGCACGCAGAGCCTGACCGATTGGATCGTCGGCTACGCCCGGGCTTCCATCGAAGAGGGCGGCGACCTCGAAACCCTGGTGCGCGGCACTCTGGGGCGTCTCCTCTTCTCCGGCGAGGAGCAGAAAAAGCCGGTCAACGTCATCTCCGGTGGCGAGCAGGGCCGCATGCTGTTCGGCAAGCTGATGCTGCAAAAGCCGAACGTGCTGGTGCTCGACGAGCCGACCAACCACCTCGATATGGAATCCATCGAAGCGCTCAACAGCGGCCTGGAAAAATTCCCCGGCACGCTGATTTTCGTTTCGCACGACCGCGAGTTCGTGTCCTCGCTGGCAACGCGCGTGTTCGAGGTCAAGGGCGACGGCAGGATCGTCGATTATCTGGGCGGCTACGAGGATTACCTGGCATCGCAAGGCGTCGAGTAAGCGCTTTTCCGGCGCCTCAGGGTGCTGGCAAGAAAAAGCCGAAGGAGTTTTCCTTCGGCTTTCTGTTTTTCAGCGCGGCTCGATCAGTCGGCGTAAGGCAGCAAGGCCTTGGCAGCTTCGATGCGTTGGGCGAGTGGCACACCGGGTTCGTTCATGACGGCGAGCAGGAAGTTCTTCGGGTCAGGATAGGCACCGATGGTTTTTGCCGTTTCGGGCAGGTGCACCGCAGCAGTCGGTGTTTCGCCGGCAGTTTCGGCACTGGCCGCTTCCAGCCGAGCCAAGGCTTGGGCAAAAGCACGGGCTGGGATGCTGGCGAAGCCGGCGAGCAGTTCCGCCTGCTTATCCGGGTTCGGGGAGAAATCGAGGCTGGGTTCGTCGACGAACAGGCTGCCCATGCCGGGATCGATGAAGGCCGCCCAGCGCTCGCCATCGTCGTCCAGCGGCGAGGGCGGCAGGGTGAGCTGACCGGCTAAAACCTGCAGGCGTTCGGCCGGCATTTCCGGCAGATAGCGTTGGCGCAGCGCAGCGGCGAAGCGGGCGCCGGTTGCGGCATCGATCGCTTCCGCAAAGGACAGCCACAGGCGAAAGCCTTCGCCATCGACAGAAAGGGCCGGCAAGGGCAGTTCGAGATCTTCCGGCAGGGCCTGCAACAGCGTTTCTGCCGCGGGCCAATCCTTGGCCGGCAGCGCCAGGCAGAGCAGGCGGGAAGCCGCGCTAGCATCGATCAGCGGCTCTTTCTGCCCGGGCAGCAGATACAAGCGCTCGAATTCGCTCGCCAACTTGCTCATTTCGCTACTGCAAGGTGCCGCCGCTGGCCAGCATGCGGATGATCTGCACGCAATCGACGTCGGATTGGTGATAGGCCGATTTCACGTATTCGATATAGGCCCGGTCTTCCGAATTCGGATCGATGGCGAAGGTGGTGGCGTAGCTGAAGCGCAGGAAGAGGGCGCCGGCTTCCGGTTCCTCGATGCGGATGGTCAGGCTGCCGCCGGCGTGTTGTGCGGAGGGCAGGATGTCGAAGCGGACCCATTCGCCCTCGGCCATCGTCACCTTGTCGTGGATGACGGCGGCACCGAAATCGAGCTCGCGCAGCAGGTGGCTGGCATGGCGTTCGACGACGGTACAACGTTGCAGGCCAGGCAGGAAAGGGGTGGCATCCTCGACGCGGCGCATCAGTCCGGCCCAGACCTGGGTGCGGTCGAGCGTCTCGATGAGCGGGTTTTGCAGGTCGTTGATCTGGATGAGATGTTCGAAATTCATGCGCCGATGTTAGCATCCCGCCCATGCAACTCGAACGACTCCTGCAAAAACATGGTTTTGGCACGCGCAAGGATTGCCGTGCCCTGGTCCGCCGCGAACGCGTGCGGGTGAATGGTGAAATCTGCGACGATCCCTTTGCCGATATTGCTACCGATGGCCTGGTCTTCTCGGTGGATGACGTCGAATGGCCGTACCTGGAGCACGCGACTGTGCTGCTCCACAAACCGGCCGGCTACGAATGCTCGCGCAAGCCCCAGCATCATCCCTCTGTGCTCGAATTGCTGCCGCTGCCCCTGCGCGAGCGCGGCGTGCAGCCTATCGGACGGCTTGATGAGGATACGACTGGCCTGCTGCTGATCACCGACGACGGTCAGTTGAACCATCAACTGTCTTCCGGCAAGCGCAAGGTGCCCAAGGTCTATCTGGCGACCACCAAGCACCCGCTCGATCAGGCGCAGATCGACCAGCTGCTGGCCGGCGTGTTGCTGCACGACGAGCCGGAGCCGATCGTTGCGGCCGCTGCCGAAATCGTCGATGAACATACCCTGCGCCTGACCGTAACCGAGGGCAAGTACCATCAGGTCAAGCGCATGGTGGCGGCCGTGGGCAATCGCGTCGAGGCGCTACATCGCGCGGCGGTCGCCGAGCTGGAGCTGCCGGCGGACCTCAAGCCCGGCGAATGGCGTTGGTTATCTGCGGTGGACATGGAAAAACTGGTGAAAAGCAAATGACCCTGACGGAAATGCGTTACATCGTGGCCTTGGCGCGTGAGCGCCACTTCGGCAAGGCGGCGGAAGCCTGCCATGTCAGTCAGCCGACGCTGTCGGTGGCACTGAAGAAGGTTGAAGGGCAACTGGGCGCTGCCTTGTTCGAGCGCACGGCGAGCGATGTGCGTATCACAGCGCTCGGCGAGCGCATCGTTACCCAGGCGCGGCGGGTGTTGGAAGAGGCGGTCAAGCTCGAGGAAATCGCCGAATCCACCGGTGACCCGATGAGCGGCCAGCTACGCGTCGGCATCATTTACACCATCGCGCCTTATCTACTGCCGCAGTTCATCCCGGCATTGAGCAAGGCAGCGCCGAAGATGCCTCTGTTCCTGAAAGAGGATTTCACCGGCAATCTGATTCCGGCATTGAAGGCCGGCGAACTCGACGTGATCGTCATCGCCCTGCCGTTTTCCGAGCCTGGTCTGGTCGCCCAGCCGGTCTACGATGAGCCGTTCCGCGTCGTCGTGCCGGCCGATCATGCGTGGGCCGGGCGCGATGACATCCAGGCTGATGAACTGGATGGGCAGAATCTCCTGCTGCTCGGCCAGGGCAATTGCTTCCGCGACCAGGTGCTGGAATCCTGTCCGCGTCTGAGCGCACCGGATGCGCTCGAACATTCGCTGGAAGGGAGTTCGTTGGAAACCATCCGCTACATGGTGGCGAGCGGGGCGGGCGTAGCAGTGATGCCGAGTACGGCAGCCGATCCGCTGATCGACAAGGAGTCGATGGTGCGTGTCCTGCCTTTTGCCGGCAAGCCGCCGGCCCGCACAGTCGGGTTGGTTTGGCGAGTCACCTTCCCGCGGCCACAGGCGATCGATGCGGTGCGTGCGGCCCTGCTGTCATGCAAGCTGCCTGGCACGACGACGCTGCGCTGATCGGTTCCACGTGAAACCGCGACTACTGCGGTGCACTAACAAAAAAGCCGGGAAATCCCGGCTTTTTTGTTAGTGGTAGGCTTTCTTCGAAGCCAGCTTCAGCGCCATCAAGCAAGACAGACCGAAAATCACGGCGGCGAAGCCGATACCGAAAAGAGAAAGCTCGTCCATGGGGTGCCCCTGTTGTAGGTAGTGTGAATTGGAGGCGATGTAGACAAGCCGAAAAGACAAAGTTCCCGTCTCCGGGAACTTTTTTCGAGGTTTTTGCGCTGAGAAAAGCGAGGCCCGGGATCAGGCCTCGGCGTCTGCTTTCTTCTTGGCAGCCGGCTTTTTGGCCGGAGCCTTTTTCTCGAACTCGAAGCCGACCTTGCCGCCTTGCACAACTAGGAAGGCCGAGAACTTGCGGCGCGTGCGGTTGGAGACGAATTCCTTGAGTAGATCAGTCTTGCCGTCAGCCAGCAGCTTCTTCATTTGCCCCGCGTCGACCGGCTGTTGCAGGATGATCTTGCCGGAGCGGAAATCACAGGACTTGGCAGCGCCGACCGATTTCTCGCAGACATAGGCATTGCCGCTGTCGTAGACGTTGCTGGCGCACTTTGGACACTTGCCCAGGGCTTCCTGACCCGAGAAATCGATGGCCTCGGCTTCGCCATCTTCGCTGGCCTTGTCCTGTCCGAAATCGAATTCGGGCTGCAAGTCGGCATTGAGCTTGATGGCGGCCGCAAAGCTGCGCCCCATCTTGTTGCGGAAGCCGGTCAGCGGGCCGATGTGTTTCTCGGTGAGCAGGGTTTCGATTTCGGCCGGTTCGTACTGGCGGCCGGCAACGATCTTCCATAGCGCGTAGTCGCAACTACCGCATTGGAATTTCTTGTAGGTCTCGCGAATCTGGCCGCCGCACTTCGGGCAGGGCGCTTGCAGCACGCCGAAATCACCGGGAATGGTGTCGGCTTCGTAGCTCTTGGCGCGCTCGACCATGTGTCGCGTCATCTCGGCGATTTCGCGCATGAATTCGTCGCGCGTGAATTCGCCCTTTTCGATGCGGCCAAGTTTCCATTCCCAATCGCCGGTCAGTTCCGGCTGGGTCAGTTCGTTGATGCCCAGGCCGTTAAGCAGGGTCATCAGCGAGAAGGCCTTGGCGGTCGGAATCAACTCGCGGCCTTCGCGCAGCATGTATTGTTCGCCGATCAGGTTTTCGATGATTTGGGCGCGTGTCGCCGGCGTGCCGAGGCCGCGGCCGGCCATCGCGGCCTTGAGTTCCTCGTCGTCGACCATCTTGCCGGCGCCTTCCATAGCGGAGAGCAGGGTGGCTTCCGAGTAGCGCGGTGGCGGCTTGGTGGCGTTGGCCTTGATCTCAACCTCTTCGGTTTTGACCTTTTCATCCTTGTCCACCGCAACCAGGTTGCCTTCGTCGCCGGTCTGGCCTTCCTTGCCATGCACCGCCAGCCAGCCCGGATTGACCAGTACCTTGCCCTCGGTCTTGAAGGGCTGGCCTTCGACGCGCGTGATGCGGGTGGTGACCAGATACTCGGCGGCCGGGAAGAAGACGGACAGGAAGCGCTTGACGACGAAGTCGTAAAGCTTCTGTTCGGCTTCGTTCAGCGCCTTCGGCGCCTGCGTCGTCGGAATGATGGCGAAGTGGTCGCTCACTTTCGCATTATTGAAGATGCGCTTGTTCGGCAGCACCCAGTTGCGCGCGATGATCTGGTGCGCGAACGGCGAGTAACGGGCGAGCAGGACTTCGTCGTGGCCCTTGCCGGCGCCTTCGCCGGTCAGCATGGTCATCGTCTGCT
The DNA here is from genome assembly GCF_047047955.1 of Azonexus sp. IMCC34839. GTDB lineage: Bacteria > Pseudomonadota > Gammaproteobacteria > Burkholderiales > Rhodocyclaceae > Azonexus. Next base: position 2,449,157 of record NZ_CP150631.1, read on the forward strand.
TGACCGTGGCCAGGTAATCCTCGGGCAGGCAGCGCGAATCGGTACGTGGATAGGTCAGGACCTTGTGCTTTTCGTAAAGCGCCTGGGCCAGCCCCAGCGTGGTTTTGGCCGAGAAGCCGAAGCGACTGTTAGCTTCGCGCTGCAGGCTGGTCAGGTCGAAGAGCAGCGGCGACAGGCGGGTTTCCGGCTTGGATTCTTCGGTGACCGTGCCCAGCTTGCCGAGGGTCGCAGCGCGGATCGCCTCGGCGCGCTTTTCTTCCCACAAACGGTCGGCACGGGCATGTTCGTCATCTTCCTTGCCCTTGAAGCCTTCGTCGAACCACTTGCCGGTGTACTCGCCTTGGCGAGTCAGGAAGCTGGCTTCGACTTCCCAGTAGTCACGCGGCTTGAATTCGCGGATCTTCTTTTCACGCTCGACGACGATGGCCAGCGTCGGCGTTTGCACGCGGCCAACGGTGGTCAGGTGGAAACCGCCGGTTTTCGAGTTGAAGGCGGTCATCGCGCGTGTGCCGTTGATGCCAACCAGCCAGTCGGATTCCGAACGGCAGACGGCGGCATCGGCCAGGCCCTGCATCTCGTAGCCGGCGCGCAGATGCGCGAAGCCATCGCGGATGGCTTGCGGGGTCATCGATTGCAACCACAGGCGTTGCACAGGTTTCTTCGTACCGGTGCTTTGCGCGATGTAATTGAAGATCAGTTCACCTTCACGTCCCGCGTCACAGCCATTTACCAGTCCGTCGACATCCTTGCGCTTGATCAGCTTGGTCAGCAGTTTCAGGCGCGACTGGGTCTTCTCGATGGGCGATAGCGCGAAGTGCGGCGGAATCACCGGCAGGTGGGCGAAGGACCATTTGCCGCGTTTGACTTCAAATTCTTCCGGACAGGCCAATTCCAGCAGATGGCCGATCGCCGAGGAGAGAACATAGTGTTCGCTCTCGAAATAGTCGTCGTGCTTGGTGAACCCGCCGAGCGCCTTGGCGATGTCGGCGGCGACGGAGGGTTTTTCGGCGATGATCAGCTTCTTGGTCATGGGGTCTGCCTGATGGATGCCGGGGCATGATAAGTGTCCGGCGCGCGGCTTGGCAAGCTATCGCTAATGGAGGCGGTGTTAACCGAGGCGTTGAAAACGGTTTCCCGGAAGCGTGGCGACCAGCCCTTCGAGCTCCAGGGTGAGGAGCTCCGGCAACAATTGGTCGGCACTCAGGCCGGTTCTTTCGGCAAGTTCATCGAGACTGCAGGGGCCGTGTCCCAAGGTACTCAATATTGGATGGTCGGGGACATCTTCCGGAAGCTTCTCGGGTGCTTGTGGCGCAACGATGCCACCAAGTTCTTCAAGAACATCCTCCGCCGTTTCTACCAGCTTGGCGCCCTGTTTGATCAGCTTATGGCAACCGCGTGACATGGGCGAGTGAATCGAGCCGGGAATGGCGAAAACTTCCCGGCCTTGCTCTGCGGCCAAGCGTGCGGTGATCAGGGAGCCGCTTTCCGGAGCCGCTTCAACGACCAGCACCCCGCGCGACAGGCCGGAAATGATGCGGTTGCGGCGCGGGAAATTCGATGCCAGTGGTGGGGTGCCCAGTGGAAATTCCGAAATGATCGCCCCGCGTTCAGCGATCGCAATCGCCAGTTCTTTATTGCGGGCGGGGTAGATGCGATCAGGGCCGGTTCCGATGACGGCTATCGTTTCGCCTTCTGCAGCGAGGGCGCCGCGATGAGCTGCCGCATCGATACCCAGGGCCAGTCCGCTGACGATGCAGAGCTTCTGCGCTGCCAGGCTGCGGGAGAAGCTTTCTGCCGTTTTGAGCCCTTGCGGCGTCGGATTGCGGCTACCAACGATGGCCAGCGATGGGTGATTGATCAATTCGATCCGGCCACGAACATAGAGCAGTGTCGGTGGGTCGCTGGCCTGCAGCAGCGATTGCGGGTAAGCCTCGTCGGCCAATGTGACGATGTGTTGTTCAGGATGTTCCTGCCAGCGCAGGGCGGCATCAATGGTGTCCGTAGCATCGAAGTCGAACAGCAGATCGGCTCGACTGCCGATGACGCTCCGTACCTCAAGTCTGCCGGCAGAGAAAACAGCCTCGGGTAAACCGAAAGCGGCGAGAAGCTTTCTTTGCGTCTCGCCGCCGATTTCGGGGATCAGGGTCAGCCGCAACCAGGCGGCCAACCCTTTGGTGTGAATCATGGGTTCCGTGCAGAATCACCGACAATAACTGACTTCGATGAGTCCACTATTAATGCATAAGAGACATTGTTGAACACCCTGAAAACGAAGGCTAAACCATAGCGTTCTTCAGGGACGGAAGTATTCGTACGTCGACCATCAGCGTCAATGCTCATTGCAACCCGATTTCTGAAAAGAGCAAGGACGTGTCCAATTTCAAGTCCATCGTTCTTTCCTCGATTAAGAGTGACAACCGAAGTGGCTCCTCCTTCATTTACACCTCCGTAGATTGACAGTACGGTAGCTGCAACTCGGTCATCGGGGCGATGAGGAACATACGAGATAATTTCGGGAGACGGGGCTGGTAACAAGTAATCGCCACGGCTAATTTCCTCTTTGGCAAAAGTTACTCGTAGGGTCGCAGGAGTTCCAGGTTTGCTCAATCGTGCATTGCCCAAGAAATAGGCTTCGTGAGCAACGGTTTTTCCGGATTCCGGATCCTTAAGAGGCTTGCCGGGACGAAAAATATGCCATTTCTCGATACTTACATCGGGGATTCCCGTCGCGTAGAACGAGTCGCCGCTTCCAACCAGTAAACGATCTTCTGGCGTTGCAACGATGCGGATAGCATCGTTAAGTTGTTTATCTTCCACGATAAGTGGCTGGGAGATAAATGGCTCAATGACATCTGGAGGAATGCTCGGAATTCTTGCTTGAATAGCCTCGCTATACACCTGTGGTTGAAGTTTGTTCTGGTAGGGATGGGCAACCTTGAGTCGAGGTGTGCCATCAGACAAATCAAGAACGATTACATTGCCTGGATAAATCAGGTGCGGGTTCTTGATCTGGTCTTTGTTCATGCGCCAGATTTCCGGCCAGCGCCACGGTTGCTTCAGGAATTTTCCGGAAATTCCCCACAGCGTATCGCCTTTGACCACCACATGGCGGTCAGGGGGATTGTCGACGAGCTGTAGCGGCTCGGCGGCGAGAGCGCAGGAGGCCGTCACGGCCAGGATGAGCGCAGATATAATGCGAACCATAATCGTAACCTCACGTGCGGAAGGAACATGCTGCTCCGGCGATTGTCTTATTCGAGCCGGAACATTTGGTGTTCATATTTCCCAAACTGCTTTAGATTCTGCACGTAATAACCTAAGCGAGCAAGCTTTTAATCCAATTTCAATATGGCTCTTCTACCCATTTTGCGTTTTCCCGACCCCCGCCTGAAAAAAGTGGCGGCCCCCGTGGCAAAAATCGACGACAGCATCCGTCGCCTGGTCGCCGACATGGCGGAAACCATGTACGAAGCACCTGGTATCGGCTTGGCGGCGACGCAGGTCGATGTCCATAAACGCGTCGTGGTCATCGACATTTCGGAAGAGAAGAATCAGTTGCGTGCCTTCGTCAATCCGGTGATCGAACAGTGTGTCGGAGCGCAATTGGGTGAAGAGGGCTGCCTGTCGGTACCGGGTATCTACGACAAGGTCGAACGTGCCGAGCAGGTGAAGGTGCGCTATCTCGACCTCGACGGCAAGGAACAGGTGCTGGAAGCCGATGGCCTGCTGGCGGTATGTATACAGCACGAAATCGATCATTTGGACGGCAAGGTGTTCGTCGATCACCTGTCGCAACTGAAGCAGAGCCGGATCAAGAGCAAGCTGGCCAAACAGGCGCGCGTTACCGCATGAAACTGATTTTTGCTGGAACGCCGGAGTTTGCCGCCCAGGCGCTGGCGTCCATCATCGCGGCCGGGCATCAAGTGGCCATGGTCTTGACCCAGCCGGATCGTCCAGCCGGGCGGGGCATGTCCTTGCAGCCTTCGCCGGTCAAGAAGCTGGCCATGGAGCATGGGATTGAGGTTTTTCAGCCGACCACGTTGAAAGATCCGGAAGCGCAAGCCCGGGTCGCTGCTGTCGGCGCCGAAGTGATGGTGGTGGCTGCCTATGGCTTGATCCTGCCGCAAGCAGTACTCGATCTGCCGCACTTCGGTTGCATCAACATCCATGCCTCGTTGTTGCCGCGTTGGCGTGGTGCGGCGCCGATCCAGCGTGCCTTGCTGGCGGGCGATCATGAAACCGGCGTGTGCATCATGCAGATGGAAGCTGGCCTGGATACCGGGCCGGTGTTGTTACGTGGTGCGTTTCCGATCGAGTCGAGCGATACGACCGCTACCTTGCACGACCGCCTGGCAGCGCTGGGTGGCGAACTGGTCGTGCAGGCGCTGGCAGGTTTGCCCTTGCCGGCCCAGCCTCAGCCGGTCGATGGGGTGACCTACGCCCACAAGATCGAGAAAGCCGAAGCGGTGATCGATTGGTGCCGTACCTCGGCGGAGCTGGATCGCCACATTCGCGCTTTCAATCCTTTTCCGGGTGGGCAGGCCACATTCGGTGGTGCGGTGGTCAAGGTGTGGGCTGCAAAACCGGTGGATGGCAAAGGCGAGCCGGGGCAAATTCTGGCGCTGGACAAGCATGCCGTCGTCGTCGCCTGTGGCGAGGGGGCGCTTGCGCTTTCCGAGTTGCAGAAAGCGGGTGGCAAGCGTTTGCCTGTGCAGCAATTTTTGGCCGGACATCCGCTGCAGGTTGGCGACCGTTTCGATCTGCCTGCTTGATATCGGCCTGAACACCCACAGATAATCGGCATCCAGGATAGCCAGAAGGAGCTTGGCGATGTTCAATTGGGTCAAGACGGCCATGCTGATGGCAGCGATCATGGCGTTGTTCGCCGTGGTTGGCGGCATGCTTGGTGGCAAGAGCGGCATGTTGCTGGCGCTGGTTTTCGGCGGCGCGATGAACCTCTTTTCCTATTGGTTCTCGGATCAGATGGTCTTGCGCATGTACAACGCGCAGCAGGTCGATGAGACCAGCGCACCGCAGTTTTACGCCATGGTGCGCGATCTGGCGCAGCGTGCTGGTTTGCCGATGCCCAAGGTATACATCATCGACGAGATGCAGCCGAATGCCTTTGCCACCGGCCGTAACCCGGAGCATGCCGCGGTGGCGGCGACGACCGGCATCCTGCAGCTACTGTCGGCGCGCGAGATGCGCGGGGTCATGGCGCACGAATTGGCGCACGTGGCGCATCGCGACATCCTGATTTCGACCATATCCGCGACCATGGCGGGTGCCATCTCCGCCCTGGCCAATTTCGCCATGTTCTTCGGTGGGCGGGATGAAGAGGGGCGGCCGGTCAATCCGTTGGCCGGCATTCTGGTTGCATTCCTGGCCCCGCTGGCGGCCAGTCTGATCCAGATGGCGATTTCGCGGGCGCGCGAATTCGAGGCGGACCGCGGCGGCGCGGAGATCAGCGGCGATCCGCAGGCGCTGGCCGATGCTTTGGGCAAGATCCAGATGTATGCCGAGGGGCGTATTCCACTGGCGGCCGCGGAGGCGCATCCGGAAACGGCGCAGATGATGATCCTGAACCCCTTGTCGGGCGGCGGCCTGCGCAGCCTGTTCTCGACGCATCCGCCGACCGAGGAGCGGATCGCCCGTCTGCGCACCATGGCGCGCGGCGGCTGGGGTTGATCAACTCGCCGCGAGTTGGCCGCGGCGAACGGCATTCCGTTCGATTTTCGCCGGCACGAAGGCTTGCGTGACTTCAGCGAAAAGCGCTTCGGCGCGCTGACTGTTGTCGCAGGAAAAATTGCATACGTAAACATCGAGCGTCACGGCGCCGATTTCCGGCCAGGTATGGATGGCCAGATGCGATTCGGCCAGCACGACCGTGCCGGTGACGCCGGCACCCTGGCCATGCTCGTCGCGGAATAGGTGGAATAGCTGACCGACGACGGTCAGTCCATGCCGTCGGCAGGCATCGACGCAATAGACCTCCAGCCGCGCCGCATCGAGCATCAGCGCGGCGGGGCCTCGGCAGTCGTAGAGATCGGCGATCAGGTGCAGGCCTTGCATGACGTCATTTTATTGGGTTTCACGTGAAACGCATCCCCGAAAGGCGTTATCGAGTAATTTGCCGAGGCGATACCCGGCGGCGGCGATGCGTTGTTCGGCGAGTTGGCGGGCATTTTTGTGGAAGACCTCGTTGACTGTCGGCAGCAGGCTGCCCGCTTGCGTCGGATAGGCATCGGGCAACAGCGCGTGGCTCTCGCTGGCCCAGGCCTCGACGTCCTTTTGAGGCGGCTTTGGCTGGCGTTCGATGATCTGCTCGGCCGCTGCCTGCAGCCGTTTGCCGCGCAGCCAAGGCGGGCCGGGCAGGTCGTCCCAGTAGGTGTGTACATTGGTGAAGGGCAGCCGGGCATTGAACGGGTTCTCGATTTCCACGGCATTGCCGCCTTCGTCACCGTGCCGGCCGACATGCAGCGGTTGATGGATGTCGGCGACCAGATGCAGCAGCCAGGGCAGGTGGTATGAAATTTCCCGTTTTGGGCTAGTGCACCGCAGCAGTCGGCTGATACGCTTCAATTGGCTCGTCAGTTGTCCGCTCACGACTCGGCCGTCGGCATCGAGATCGACGTAGTGCCAATCCTTGTGTCGGCTGCTATCGGGAAACCCGGCTGCAGGCTCGCCAAGGGCATCGTCGTTATAAAAGCGCGGATCGTTACGGATGTCGTCGGGCCAGGTCGAGGCTTCGGCAAAAATCTGGCCAGCCTCGTCGCTGCGTGCACGTTGTCGCCAACGTTCGTAATCGGGATGGCGGGCCAGGGCGGCTATGACGAAGTCGCGAGCCGGGGGCGACATCTGCTCCCAGGTGATGATCGCGACCAGCCGATGGCCGGCCGCATTCCAGGCCCAAGCGGGCGAGGTGGCGGCGAGAAAGAGCAGAGCGATAAGGATTCGGCGCATAAGGCATTATGCCGCGTGCGATAATCGCGGCCTATGTCCAGATTGCCCCACACCTCGCTGGCTTATGCCTTGCTCCAGGCCGCACGCATCGATGCGGCCGTTTTTGCCGGCCAGAGCCTGGCTGACGGCATGTTGGCCCGCGTCGATAGCCAGGCCCGTCCGGCGGTACAGGATCTCGTCTACGGCAGCCTGCGCCAATACGGCCGGGGCGATTTCTTTCTGGCGGCTTTGCTCGACAAACCCTTGGCCGATACCGAGGTGCATGCGCTGCTGCTGGTCGCGCTCTATCGTCTTGAAACACGGCCGGATGCCGCCCATACGGTGGTCGATCAAGCGGTCGTGGCAGCAGGGGAAGTGGCGCGCGGTCGTTTTCGCGGGCTGGTCAATGCCGTGCTGCGCAACTTCCTGCGTCGCCAGACGGAATTGACCGCAGCGGCTCAGCGTGACCCGGTGGCGGCCGGACAGCATCCGGCCTGGTGGCTGGAACAACTGCAAAAGGCGTATCCGAACGAATGGCAGGGCATCGTCGAGGCCGGCAATAGCCCGCCGCCAATGGCCCTGCGCGTGAACTGCCGCCGGACCGGCCGCGATGACTATCTGCAACGCCTGCAGCAGGAAGGCATTGGTGGGCGAGCCTGGGGCCGGGACGGTATCGTGCTGGACAAGCCGCTGCCGGTGGATCGCCTGCCGGGCTTCGATGAAGGCTGGGTGTCGGTACAAGACCCCGGTGCCCAACTGGCGGCGGAACTGCTTGATCCGTCGTCCGGCGTCCGCGTGCTCGACGCCTGTGCGGCGCCGGGCGGCAAGACGGCCCATTTGCTCGAACGCCAGGAACTCGAATTGCTGGCTCTCGACCTCAAGCCCAGCCGCTGCCGGCGTATCGAAGAGAACCTTGGACGCCTCGGCTTGGCGGCTGAAATCAAGGCAGCCGATTGCGCGAAGTTGGAGCGTTGGTGGAACGGCCGTCACTTCGATGCCATCCTGGCCGACGTTCCCTGCTCGGCGAGCGGCGTCGTTCGCCGCAATCCGGACGCCAAGTGGTTGCGCCGCCCAGAGGATATCGCCAGCTTCGCTGCGACGCAGCGGCGAATTCTCGATGCCCTGTGGCAGGTCTTGCGTCCCGGGGGTACACTGCTTTACGCGACATGCTCGGTTTTTCCGACCGAGAATCGCGAGCAGATCGAGCAATTCCTCCAGCGTCAGGCGGATGCCAGCCGCCGTCATGAAGAACAGCTTCTGCCCAATGCCGAACACGATGGCTTCTTCTACTGCCTTCTCGACAAGCGTGCCTGAGCGCCTGCGGCGCTGGTTGTTGCTGGCGCTCTTCCTGCCGCTCGTGGCCTGGGCGGCCGAAATCGAGATCGCCAATCCACAGGTGCAGGCGAGCGAAGACGGTTATGCGCTGTCCGCTGATTTTCGTTTCGAACTGAACAGCCGACTCGAAGAAGCGGTCAGCAAGGGGGTTGTCCTTTATTTCGTCGCCGATTTCGAAATGACCCGCGGTCGCTGGTACTGGTTCGACGAAAAACTGGTCAGCCGCAGCCAGGTTTTCAGCCTGTCCTATCATGCGCTGACCCGGCAATATCGCTTGTCCACTGGCGGCCTGCATCAATCCTTCGCCACCTTGTCTGACGCGCTGGCCGTACTTTCGCGCCTGCGTAACTGGACCGTTCTGGAACGCGGTGATCGTTCATTACGAGCGGGCGAAAGCGCGCAGGCGGCATTGCGGCTGCGTCTGGACATCACCCAGCTACCGCGGCCTTTTCAGATTTCCGCACTCGGCAACAAGGATTGGAGCCTGAGTTCGGACTGGAAAGTCTGGCAACTGACCTTGCCACCTGCACAGGAGGCCAAATGAAGCGCTTCCTGGCAGCCGGTGGTGCCTTTGCCGCGGCAATCGGCGGAATCCTCTGGTTCCTGTTGCTGATGTCCACGGCGGCGGATACCGTCCTCTTTTCACGTAATTACCCGCTGCTGATCGCCCTCAACGTCGTTCTTGCCCTGGCCATGCTCGGTCTGGTCGGCTGGCAGTTGCGTTCGCTGTGGCGCGACTATCAGGCGCAGGTGTTCGGCGCCCGCCTGAAGTTGCGCCTGATGCTGATGTTCGGCGTCATTGCCGTGCTGCCCGGGGCGCTGGTCTATGGCGTGTCGGTCCAGTTCGTGACGCGTTCGATCGAGAGCTGGTTCGATGTGCGCGTCGAAAAGGCCTTGGAGTCGGGTTTGCACCTCGGCCGTTCGGCCCTCGATGCGATGCTGGCCGACCTGACCGAGAAGAGTCGCAGCATGGCGCTGGAGCTCTCCGACATTCAGGAGTCGTCCCGTCGCTCAGCCTTGTTGCGCTTGCGCGAGGAGAAGGGTGTGGGTTCGGTTGCCTTGTTTTCGGTGGGCGGCCAACTGTTGTCGAGTGCGACCGGCGAGTTGGGCTCCTTGCTGCCCGATCTTCCGGATCAGGCCAGGTTGAAGCAGGCCCGCAACCAGCGGGCGGTCAGCACGGTCGAAGGAGAGGGCGACAAGCTCTACCTGCGCGTCCTCGTGCCCGTTGCATCGCGCGAGGTGTTCGAAGAGCCGCGTATCCTGCAGGTCACCCAAAGCGTGCCGGCGGTGTTGGCGCAGGATGCCGATTCCGTCCAGGACGTCTATCGCGACTACCAGGAGTTGCAACTGGCGCGCCAAGGCCTGACCCGTATCTACGCCCTGACCCTGACGCTGACTGTGCTGGTTGCTTTGTTCGCGGCCTTTGCCCTGGCTTACCTGATGGCCCGCCGCTTGGCCGCGCCGCTCTACATTCTGGCCGAAGGGACGCAGGCGGTAGCTCAGGGCGACTTTTCACCCCGCCAGGCGATCTACAGCGGTGACGAGTTGGGCGTCCTGACCCAGTCGTTCAACCGCATGACTCGCCAGCTCGACGATGCCCGGCGCGAAACGGAACGGCATCGCAGCGAACTGGAGTCGGCGCGCGGCTATCTCGAATCCATCCTGGCCAATCTGTCGGCCGGGGTATTGGTCTTCGACCGTCGCTTCATGCTACGGACGGTCAACGAAGGGGCGCTGAATATCCTGAACGACGATTTTCAAGGGCTGGTCGGCGTGGCGGCCGAAGAGTGGCCGCGTCAGCATGCCCTGGGCGAATTCATCCGCCAGCATTTCGCCACGGCCGAAGAGCCGGAGTGGCAAGCGCAGCTCGAGTTGGAGCGCCCGAACGGCATGCCGCAGGTGCTGTTGTTGCGTGGTTCGCGCCTGCCTGAAGCCAGCGGCGGGGGCGATGTGGTGGTTTTCGATGATGTGACGCGCCTGATTGCCGCTCAGCGCAGTGCTGCCTGGGGCGAGGTGGCACGCCGCCTGGCCCACGAGATCAAGAACCCGCTGACGCCGATCCAGTTGTCGGCCGAGCGCCTGCAATTCAAGCTGGCCGACAAGCTGGTCAATGGCGATGCGGACATGCTGGCACGGGGCACACAAACCATCATCAATCAGGTGCAGGCCATGAAGCGCATGGTCGACGATTTCCGTGACTATGCCCGTTTGCCTGCACCGGAGGTGTCGCCGCTCGACCTGAACAACCTGATCGGCGAAGTGCTGGGCCTGTACGAAAGCTCGTCAGCACGGATAGAGCTGCATCTGGCAACTGAACTGCCGCCTGTCCTGGGCGATGCCACACAGTTGCGCCAGGTTATCCATAACCTGCTGCGCAATGGCGAAGATGCCCTTGAGGGCAAGGACGATCCGCAGTTGCGCATCGTCACCGAGGTGATTGGCCGGCATGCCCGGCTGCTGATCGCCGATAACGGGCCGGGATTTCCGGTCGAAATACTACCGCGCGTATTCGAACCCTATGTTACGACCAAGGCGCGGGGCACCGGGCTGGGTCTGCCGATCGTCAAGAAGATCGTCGAGGAACACTCGGGTACCATAGAGATAAGCAATGCACCGGAGGGCGGCGCACGAATCGATATTCGTCTGCCCCTGGTGAAAGAGGAGGAAGCCAAAAATGGCAATCATTCTGGTCGTTGATGACGAGGTCGGCATCCGCGAACTGCTGTCGGAAATCCTGATGGACGAGGGCTACGACGTGCGGCTGGCCGAGAATGCCGGGGCTGCCCGGCAGGTTCGTCAAGAATTGAGGCCGGATCTCGTTCTGCTCGATATCTGGATGCCGGACACGGATGGCATCACCTTGCTCAAGGAGTGGCATGTCGCTGGCCATCTGACCATGCCGGTGGTCATGATGTCTGGCCATGGCACGATCGATACCGCGGTCGAGGCGACGCGTTTCGGGGCCTTCGATTTCCTGGAAAAACCGATTGCACTGCAGAAGTTGTTGTCGACGGTGCAGAAGGCGCTCAAGCACGATACGCTGCCGCAACGTCCGCCGTTGAGCCTGGAGGCCTTCGCTCGTTCGCCATTCGTCAAGGAATTCAAGCGTCGCCTTGAGCAGGCGGCTGCCAAGTCCCCGGTATTGCTGATCAAGGGGGCAACCGGTGGCATGGCAGAGATTTGTGCTCGTACCTTGCATGCGCCGCGCTCGCCTTGGCTCGATCTGTCGTCGGTGAGCAGCGCGCTGACCCAGGAAGTGCTTGAAAAGCACAGCGGTGGCGTCCTCTTCGTGCCCGATTTGGCCGCACTGGGCAAGATGCAGCAGATGAACCTCGCGTTCGCCATCGAGCGCCTGGAGCGTCTGCATCTGCAGCTGGTCATGGGCTGCCGCACGCCGATGAGCACCCTGGCCGAGAACGGCTGGGACGGCAAACTGCTCGCGCGCATCGGCGAGATCTGGGTGTCCTTGCCGCCGCTGGCGGGACATGCCGACGACCTGCCCGAGATTGCCGGCCTGCTGCTGACCAATTTCGTCGAGCGCGGTGAAGTGCCGGCCCGCCGTTTTTCCACCGGTGCCTTGAATGCCTTGCGCACGCTGCCCTGGAAGAATACTGACGAGACGAGTTGGAGCGAACTCTATTGCCTGATCCGCAACTTGGCGCTGACCTCGCTCGACGAGGAAATTTCGGCGGAGGATGTCAGCCGGGTCATGCCCAGGGAATCGCCGGCATCGTCGGAGGTAGCCTCGCTACTGCCCCTGCTCGATCAGCCTCTGCGCGAAGCGCGCGATGCTTTCGAAAAGCTCTATTTCGAGCATCACCTGCGCTTGGAGGGCGGCAACATGACCAAGCTGGCCGAGCGCTCCGGGCTGGAACGTACCCACTTGTACCGCAAACTGAAGCAGCTCGACGTCAAGCTGGGAAAACGCTCCGAGGAGTAAGGTTTGCCGGGGCGGGGGAATACCTCCTGCCAAAGGTGGAAGTGACCGGAAGGCGGGAAAGCGGGATAATCCCACTTTTCGACTTTCACAGGCGGAGCCCATTGTGAGCCGACCCAAGAACGATACCTTCCTGCGTGCCCTGCTCAAGGAGCCGACCGATTACACCCCGCTCTGGCTGATGCGCCAGGCAGGCCGCTATCTGCCCGAATATTGCGAAACGCGCAAACGGGCAGGCAATTTCCTGAACCTGTGCAAGTCGCCGACGCTGGCCTGCGAAGTGACCCTGCAGCCGCTGGCGCGTTACGACCTCGATGCCGCCATTCTGTTCTCCGACATCCTGACCGTGCCGGATGCCATGGGCCTTGGCCTCTATTTCGCCGAAGGCGAAGGTCCACGCTTCGAGCGCCCGTTGCGCGAAGAATGGGCGATCAACGATCTGTCCGCGCCCGATCCCTACGATCACCTCGGCTACGTGATGGATGCCGTGTCCGAGATCCGCCGCGCCCTGGACAACTCGGTGCCGCTGATCGGCTTCTCCGGCAGCCCGTACACGCTGGCCTGCTACATGGTCGAAGGGCAGGGGTCGAGCGACTTCCGCCACATCAAGGGCATGCTCTACAGCCGCCCGGATTTGCTGCACCGCATCCTGTCGGTCACGGCCGATGCAGTGACCAATTACCTGAATGCCCAGATCGATTCCGGCGCTCAGGCCGTGATGATCTTCGACACCTGGGGCGGTTCGTTGTCGAACGCGGCCTACCAGGAATTCTCGCTGCAATACATGCAGCGCATCGTCGCCGGCCTCAAGAAAGAAAAGGACGGGCAGCGCATTCCGAGCATCGTGTTCACCAAGAACGGTGGCCTGTGGCTGGAGAAGATCGCTGCCATCGGTTGCGACGGTGTCGGCCTGGACTGGACCATCGACATTGGCGAAGCGCGTCGTCGCGTTGGCGACCAGGTCGCGCTGCAGGGCAATCTCGACCCGAACGTGCTGTTCGCCACCCCCGAAGTCGTGGCTGCCGAAGCCAGGAAGGTGCTCGACAGCTACGGTGCCGGCAATACCGGCCATGTCTTCAATCTGGGCCACGGCATTTCGCAATTCACGCCGCCGGATAACGTCACGGCACTGGTTGAAACCGTGCATAGCCATAGCCGTCTATTACGAAAGTAAGCTACATAAGCCAGAGGGTTTGCCCGACTTATGCACAGAGTTAGGGCGACCCTCACCAAAAAATTCGCGCCATGGTGTTGACACTGTGGATTTATTCTAAGTTTATGAAAATAAAGCGATTTTGGATTTGCCAAATATTTCGGCAAAGTAACAAAATCCTTACGTGACGCCGACTTACCGGGGTTGCCCAAGATAAATCCACAAAGTTATCCACAGTTTTTGTGGACAAGTGAAAAAACGTTAATTTCGGCTGGTTTTCGGCCAATTTCTGGAGAATAAACGGCTCGTTCCGGCAAATTTATGCCCGTTTTGCGCGTTGCTCTCGATTTGCCGCTGCACCGCCTGTTCGAATACGTTTCTGCGGAAGCGACGACGAACGATGTTGGCTTGCGTGTCCGGGTGCCTTTCGGGCGGGGCGAGAAGATCGGCCTGATTGCCGAGGTGGCCGAGACCAGTGAATGGCCGCTGGAGCAACTGAAAACCGCCGGTGAAATCCTGCGCGACCTGCCGCCCCTGCCAGCGGATTTCTTTGCACTCTGTGAGTTTGCCGCCACTTATTACCAGGCGGCACCCGGCGAAGTATTGTTACAGGCCCTGCCGGCCGGTCTGAAGCGTCTGGTGGTACCGGAGCGGCGCAAGGGCAGGGCGGGGCGTTCGCCATCGGCCGTTTCTCCGCCGCCGCTGACCGAGCAGCAGGCTCAGGCAATCGCTGCCGTTCCCGGCGAGGGATTTTCGGCCAACCTGTTGTTTGGGGTGACCGGCAGCGGCAAGACCGAGGTTTATCTGCGCCTGATCGAGCGGGCACTGGCCAGCGGCCGACAAGCGCTCGTTCTGGTGCCGGAAATCAACCTTACGCCACAGCTCGAGACGCGAGTGAGCGCACGCTTTCCTAGCGAGAAAGTGGTTTCCCTGCATAGCGAGTTGGCCGAGGCCGCGCGCGAGCGCAACTGGCGGGCAGCTTTTGCCGGCGAAGCTTCCATCGTGCTCGGCACTCGCCTCGCCGTGTTTACCCCGCTGCCGCGTCTCGGCCTCATTGTCGTCGACGAGGAGCACGATCCGTCCTTCAAGCAGCAGGACGGCATGCGTTATTCGGCGCGCGATGTGGCGGTGTTCCGCGCCCATCAACTAGGTATTCCCATCGTCCTCGGTTCGGCGACGCCGTCGCTGGAAACCTGGGCCAATGCGCAGAACAAACGCTACCGCCAGCTATTGCTGACGGAGCGGGCGAACCCGGAGGCGACCCTGCCTGCGGTGCACGTGCTCGATACGCGAAAAATGGTGTTGCAGGAAGGCGTCAGCGAACCGCTGGCGGCGGCGATCGCCGCTCGACTGGAGCGTGGCGAGCAGAGCCTGGTTTTCCTCAATCGGCGCGGCTACGCGCCGGTGCTGGCCTGCCCGGCTTGCGGCTGGGTATCGCGTTGCCGACGCTGCGCCGCCAACATGGTGCTGCATCTGGCCGACCAGCGCCTGCGTTGCCATCACTGCGGCTTCGAGCATCGCGTACCGAAGGCTTGCCCGACCTGCGGCAACCAGGATATCCACCCGTTCGGGCGCGGTACGCAACGCCTGGAGGCCTGGGTGCAGCAACGTTTCCCCGAGGCGCGCGTGCTGCGTGTGGACCGCGATTCGGTGAAAAGCCGCAAGCAGTGGGAGACCGTGCTGGAGCGTATCCACGCCGGTGAGGCCGACATCCTGGTCGGCACGCAGATGCTGGCCAAGGGCCACGATTTCCCCAAGCTGACGCTTGTCGGCGTGCTTGGCGCCGACTCGGCCTTGTTTGCCGCCGACTGGCGCGCGCCTGAACGACTGTTCGCGCAGTTGATGCAGGTCGCCGGGCGGGCCGGCCGGGCCGAACTGAAGGGCGAAGTGCTCATCCAGACGCAGTATCCGGATAACCCGCTGTTCTCCGCCGTGCGGGCCCACGACTACCCCGGCTTCGCCACGCAGCAGTTGAAGGAGCGCGAGCAGGCCGGCTTCCCGCCCTATACCTTCCAGGCCGTGCTGCGCGCCGAGGCGCCGGAGATGACGATGGCCATCGATTTCCTGAAGGCTGCCGCCGCCTTGCCGGTGACAAGGGAGCACGATGCCGTTCTGGTCTTCGATCCGGTGCCGATGAAGATGGCCCGCCTGGCCAACCTGGAGCGCGGCCAGCTGGTGGTCGAATCGCCGTCGCGTCCGGCCCTGCAGGCCTTCCTGCCGTGCTGGCGCGAGGCCATCGAGCAGCTCAAGGTTCCGTCGAAATTGCGTTGGCACATCGAGGTCGATCCGCTCGAGTTCTGACCGGCACGCCCCTTGCAGTGTTCGCTGCCCGAACAACCGCAGGAGACGAGCATGAAAATCGAATCGGCCGAACTGTGCCTGCAGGCACAACATGAGGCGAGCAAGCGCCAAACCACCGAAGTCGAGCAGACACTGAGCTTCCGCCAGGTTTTTGCCGGCGTTGCCGTGAGCGAAACCGACCGTTCGGAGGACCTGCGCCGACGCGTTCAGCGCATGCTGGAACAATTGGTAGCGGCAATCCTGGCGGCTATCGACGGCAAGAAATGCGAGGAAAATCCTGCCGCCGAGTGTGCTGCGCCGCCGACCGATAGCGGATTACCGACGGCGGGACGCGTTCGGGAGGTCTGCTGGCAGACCGAATGGTGCACGACCATCGAGGAAACGGAATCGACCAACATCTGCGCCAGCGGTTTCGTGCGGACTTGCGACGGCCGGCAGATCGCCTTCGACTGCTCGCTTGCCATGCAGCGCGAATACACGCAGACCCTGTCGGGCAGCGCGAGCGGAACGTATCGGCTGCACGATCCGCTGGTCATCGATTTTGCGGGGACCGGCGCTGAACTGACTGAAAACCGGGTCGACTTCGACCTCGATGCCGACGGCAAGGTCGAACGCATTCCCGGGCTGGGCGAGGGCTGCGGCTACCTGGTCTTCGATCGCAACGGCAATGGCCGGGCCGACGACGGCAGCGAATTGTTCGGCGTCGCCAGCGGTAACGGCTTTGCCGACCTGGCCAAGCTCGACAGCGACGGCAACGGCTGGATCGACGAGGCCGATCCGGTCTTCCGCCAACTCGGCGTGGCCAACGGCGAGCGTTACGCGAGCCTGAGCGAACGCGGTATCGGCGCGTTGGCCACTGCTGCGGTGCACGCCCCGTTTTCGCTAAAAACCGGCGATAACGAGCTGCTCGGCCAGATCCGAGCGGCCGGCGTCTATCTGCGCGAAAGCGGCGAGGTCGGCTTCATGCAGCAGGTGGACCTGGCCGTGTCAGCGCCGCCGGCCGGACCACAGCAGCCAGGCGAGGGCGAGCAACTGTCCGCATAACAGGGCGATGAAGGCGCTGCGATAGGCAGCGTCCGTCGCCAGTCCGCAAGCACGCAGGGCATCGACCAAGGCGCCGATGCCCCATTGCAAACCAAAGGCCCCGGCGAAGACGAAGAGATTGAAAGCCGTGTTGGCCCGACCGGAAAGCGCCGGAGGAAAAGCGCGGGCGACCAGCGAGTAGCTGATGTTAGACAGCGAGAAACAGGCGCCGAGCAGCGACCACAGCAAGGTGCTGCCGTGACCTGGTTGCAGGGCGATCCCGGCAAAGGAGAGCAGGCCGAGGACCATGGCGGAGAGATAGAGCGTTTCCAGCTTGACGCCGCGCCGGCCGAGCAGGGCGGCAAAAACTCCCATGAACAGGTAGCCGCCCAGCATCGCCCCGCTGATCCACGTCAGGCGGGCTGCGATTTCCCCACTGCTCATGTGTTCCAGCTCGCTCATCCAGCGCGAGGCCCAAAGCCCCTGTACTGCCATGAAACCCCCGGTGGACCAGAAACCCATCGGGGCATAGCGCCAGAAATGACCACTCCGGAAAATGCTGGCGACACCGGCCAGTTGTTCCTGCCAGCCATGTTTTTCTCCCTCGAGCGGCTTGTCGGGCACGCTGCGTCCGATCAATCCGGCAACCAGCAAGGTCAGTGCGGCCAGCGCGAACACGATCTCCCGCCAGTCGGCAAAACCGAGTGCCAGTTCGAGCGGCTTGGCG
This sequence comes from Azonexus sp. IMCC34839, assembly GCF_047047955.1. Classification (GTDB taxonomy): domain Bacteria; phylum Pseudomonadota; class Gammaproteobacteria; order Burkholderiales; family Rhodocyclaceae; genus Azonexus. The sequence goes on from NZ_CP150631.1 coordinate 2,466,575, forward strand.
GCGGCGAGCGCGCCGAGGCCGCCGGAGGCCATGATCCAGCCCGTCAGCGAAGCATGGCGTTCGACCGGAAACCATTGGCTGAAGGCCTTGAACGAGGCCATCAGGCAGGCGGAAACGCCCAAACCGATGAGTGCACGGCCGCTGGCCAGTCCGCCCAAGCCGTCGGCCATCGCAAAGACTGCGGCGCCGCACGCGGCCACGACCAGCAGCGCAGCTTCCACCCGGCGCGGCCCGAAGCGGTCGAGCAACATGCCTAGCGGCAACTGGGCGGCACCGAAGGCGAGAAAGTAGGTGCTGGTCAGCAGGCCAAGGGCGTTGTCGCCCAATTCCAGTTCCGTGGCGATTTTCGGTCCGATGACGGCATTGACCGTGCGGAACAGGTAGGACAGAAAATAGCCGGCGGCAAAGGGCAGGACCAACATGCGCCAGAGCTGACGTTCCTCAAGCTGGCTCATTGCGCCTCCGGTTTCACGTGGAACGCCTTGGGGCATTGATCCGCTTCTTGAGGGTGGGCCTGCAGCCAGGCGAGGCGCTGGCGAATCTTATGCTGCCAGCTGGTGGCAATGCCCGGTGCCTCTGCCAGGGCGGAAAGCTGTTCGAGCGGCGGCCGGTGGCTGTGCCAGAGACGCATGGCCTCGGCCAGCGTGAAGCTGGAACTGGCGAATTCGAGGTCCAGTGTATCGCCCGGTTGCACACAGCCGCCTTCGAGCACGCGCCAATACCAGCCGGTGATCTGCCGTTCTGCGATGAAGGCCGCCATGCCATCACTGGCGAAACGCTCGTCGATCTTCCAGCAGGGATTCCGGGGTTGGCAGACTTGCAGGCGGGCTTGACCCAAGCGCCAGATGTCGCCGAGCCGCACGTCGTTCTCGTCGAGCTCGGCGGTGCTCAGGTTTTCGCCCAGGCTACCGGGGACCAACAGCGGTACGGCGTCGGGAAAGCGTTCGGCGAGCGCGGCGTAATGGCGGGCTGGGTAAAGGTGCACGGCTTTCTCGGGGCCGCCATGCACGCGGCGGTCGGCCTGCTCGTCACCGATGAAGCCTTCGGGGCCAAGTTCGACGGGGCTGGTGACGGGTTGTTTGTACATGCCGGTCGGGCGACCGGATTCAGGGAGCGGCCGAATGCCGCCGATGAAGAGTGCGATGGATGCCATGGTCGGGCGATTGTGCCATCAATCCCACAGCCAGGCAGCGCCGCGTACCCCCGAGGAGTCCCCATGTTGCGGTGGCAGGAATTTCGTGCAAAAAACGTCCGAAAAGACATGTGCACCGCAGCAGTCGGGCAAATTGCGGTACAGGCGCGGCATCTTGGAGAGGCCGCCGCCAATGACGATCACCTCAGGGTCGATCAGGTTGATGACGCCGGCCAGGGCGCGCCCGAGACGTTTTTCATAACGTTGCAAGGTGGCTTCGCAAGCGGCGTCGCCAGCCTCGGCACGCCGCTCGATCTCGGCGGCGGCGAGCATCTGCCCGCTGTGATGCCGATGGTCGGCTGCCAGCGCGGGGCCGGACAGATAGCTTTCGATGCAGCCTTGGCGACCGCAATAGCAATCGGGCAAGGGGAGATCATCGGCATCGGGTAAGGGGAGCGGGTTGTGGCCCCATTCGCCGGCAATGGCGTTGGCACCGACCAGTACCTTGCGGTCGATCACGATGCCACCACCGACACCGGTACCGAGAATGATGCCGAAGACGATCTGTGCTCCCTGTCCGCTGCCGTCCACGGCTTCGGAGAGGGCGAAACAGTTGGCATCGTTGGCCAACCTGACCTCGCGTTGCAGCAGCGCCGACAAGTCATGGCGCAGCGGCTGGCCGATCAGGCAGGTGGAATTGGCGTTCTTGATCAGGCCGGTGGCCAGCGACTCGGCGCCGGGGATGCCGACACCCACGGTGCCTCGTTGTCCGAGCTGGGATTCGGCCGCGTCGACCAGACCCTTGATGCTTGCCAGTGTCGCCCGATAGTCGCCCTGCGGCGTGGGCGCCCGCTGGCGCAGCAAAACCCGCCCATCCTCGGCGAGGGCGATGATTTCAATCTTGGTGCCGCCGAGGTCGATGCCCAGACGCATCAGACGCGCACGGCAATGCCCTTGACGTTGCCGTAGGTGGTGGTCAGCGTGCGCAACACGCTGGCACCCGATTCGAGCAACAGCATGAACAGGTTGCGCTCGGTGTACAGGCAGACCGGCATCGGGATATCGTATTTCTTGGCCAGGGCCGGCTCGAGCGTGGAAAAGCGCTCGTTGACCTGGCGCTCGGCGTCGGCGTAGCCCAAGCCCAGTTCGGAATGCAGGCCGAGCACCGAGATGTACAGCTTGCCGCCGATCTTCAGCTTGAGCAGCAACTGGCGCAGAACGCGCCGCGCCTCGTCATAAGGCATGGAGCACAGGCCGCGGCGAACGACGATCAGATCGAAGGAATCGCCGTTTGGCGAGTCGGGCAGGCCAGGCAACTCGTAACCGGCGAAGATGACTTCGTCGTTCAGGCCCGCGGCGAGGACGCGGCCCTCGATACTGTTCTTGAATTTCAGGCTGTCGCCGGCGACGACGCGCGCACCGACCCGGGCGAGCTTGAGCGCCAAGTCGCAATGGCCGGCCGGCATGACCATGGCCAGCACGCTGTGATCGATGCGCTTTCGCTTGACGCACTCTTCCAGCGCGAAACGTTCAAGCTCATCGGCCCCTGTTTCCAGGGGATTGGCGCTAATATTTGTCTCCATCGGATCGCCCCCCTTTTTGGTGCATTCTGCATGATGGGTGGGGGCCTGACAACCAGAGCCTAATAAACGACAGGAGAGTTCATGCTAGTCCGTTTCGATTCGAGCGAAACCGCCGAGGTGCTGATGTATGCCGAAACCGCCCGCATGCTGTTGCAGACCGTCGGCAAGGAAACCACGGCGCGCGGTACTTTCACTCAGCCGGAAATGGCCCCGGCCGCCGCAGCGTTGCGCGCCGAAGCCCAGCGGGCCCCCCGGCCGAGCGAAGACGACGAAGAGGAAATCGACGAGGCGATCGGCAAACGCAAGGGGATTCAGGTCGGCTTCAGCCAGCGGGCCTGGCCTTTGATCGACATGCTCGAACGCACGGCCCAATCCGGGCCGGATGCCTACATTATCTGGGAAGCGGCGGACGCCTTCTGAGCATCCGCCGCTGGCTGCATTTCAGGCCGGAATGTCGAAGGCCTTGGCGATACCGTCGATGACGGTACGCAGTTCCTGGGCGAAACGGTCGTAGACGTCGGCCGGCGCCTGACCTTCCTTCAGCGCATATTCGAGCGCCAGGGCCGCTTCCTGCAACGCGGTGGCGCCGATGGTGCCAGCCAGCCCCTTGGTGCTGTGGGCGCGTCGCTCCGCCGCCGTGAAATCGCCGGCCTCCCAGGTGGCGCGAATTTGCGCCGCCTCGTTGGCAAAACGGTTGTGAAAGTCGCGCAAGACCTTCTCGTACAAGGCGACCTTGTTCATCATCCGCTTCATGCCGAGAGCGGTGTCGATGCCGGGGAGTTCCGGCAATCCTTCCGGTGTGCTCATGGTTTTCTTCTCCTGGGGTAGAGGGGCGCCGGCATTTTCTGTTTTCGGCCGCCAGCGCTGCAGCATCTGGTGTAACTGGTCGGGATCGATTGGCTTGCTGATGAAATCGTTCATGCCGGCAGCGAGGCAGCGCTGACGCTCCTGGTCAAGGGCATGGGCGGTCATGGCAATGATGGGCAGTCGGTCGTAACGGCCGCTTGCCCGGAGGCGCCGGGTGGCTTCGAGGCCGTCCATCTCCGGCATCTGGACATCCATCAGTACGACGTCGCAGGGGATGGCTTCATCAATCAGCTTGCGCAGCGCCTGGACGCCGTTGCCGGCCGTATCCACCGTGGCGCCGAAGGATTCGAGCATCTCGCAGGCGATCAACTGATTGGTCGGGATGTCCTCGACGAGCAGGATGCGCAGGCCGGCCATCGGGGCCAGCGTGCTGCCGGCGGACGCCTGCCGGATGGTGCGCGCGTCGAGCAGTTGCGCGATCTGCTGGGCCGTCACCGGCTTGTTGACGATGGCGTCGAAGGGCGATTTTTCGATGTCGAAATCGAAATCCGACGTGTCGGCCGCTGTCACCATGGCCAGCAAGGGTTCGTTGCCCAGTTCGTTACGGATGATTTCGCCCAGTTCGTAGCCGTTCATGCCCGGCATGTTCAGGTCGATGGTGACGATGTCGAAGCGATGACCGGCGTTCTCTTCGATCTGGCGTTGCGCCTGTTCACCGGAGTCAGCGGCCGTGCACTGGAAGCCGTGTTTCTCGAGCAGGCGGATCAGGATGCTGCGGGCGAGCGGGTTGTCGTCCACCACCAGGGCGCGCTTGAAACACGTGTTCGGGGTGGCCACCTCGCCGGCCGCAACGCCCAAACGTACGGAAAAGCTGAAAGTGCTGCCGACACCGGGCTGGCTCTCGGCCCGGATGTCGCCGCCCATCAGCTGGGTCAGGCGCTTGCAGATGGTCAGGCCGAGGCCGGTACCGCCGAACTTGCGGGTAATCGAGGTATCGGCCTGACTGAAGGCCTGGAACAGGGTGGCGAGTTGATCGGCAGTCATGCCGATCCCGGTGTCCTGGACGTCGCATTCAAGCCTCATGTGGCCCGACTCGGCGCTGGCTCGTCGCAGGAAGACGGTGACCGAGCCGCGTGCCGTGAACTTGATCGCGTTGCCGATCAGGTTGATCAGGATCTGGGCCAGGCGCAGCGGGTCGCCGATCAGGCGTTGCGGCACGTCGGGTTCGACGACGTATTGCAGTTCCAGGCCTTTTTCCTGGGCGCGATGCATGACCACGGTGCTGACCTTGTCGAGCACGTCGTCGAGCAGGAAATCGGTATGTTCGATCTGCATCCGACCGGCTTCGATCTTGGAGAAATCGAGGATGTCGTTGATCAGGCCGAGCAGCATCTGGCCGGCGCCGTGGATGCGTTCGATGTAGTCGCGCTGCTTGCCGGACAGCTCGGTTTTCAGCAGCAAGTGGGCGAGGCCGATCACTGCGTTCATCGGTGTCCGGATCTCGTGGCTCATGTTGGCCAGGAATTCGGCTTTGGCGGTGGCGGCTTGCTCGGCGAATAGCTTGGCTTCCGACAGTGCGATTTCGGCTTTCTTCCGTTCGCTGATGTCCTGCAGGGTTTCGATGGCGCCGAACAGCTTGCCATTGCGGTCGCGCAGCGGGGCAGCGGTGAAATACATCCAGCGGTCGAATTTGGGGAAATAGTCTTCCGCTTCGTAAGCGCCCTTGACCAAGGGAGATGGACGATACTTGTCGGCGTAGAGTTGCTCGATCTCGGCCAAGCCTTCGAGCAGCACGAGGTCGGCCATCACTGGCCGCGGCGATGGGTAGAAGCCGCGCCACTGGTCGCGGGTGCCGATCATGTCCTCGGCCATGGCCCCGAAGATGCGCTCGCACGCCTGGTTCCAATGGGTGATGGTGTGATCCGCATCGAGCACGAAGGTGGGCACCGGGCTGCCGTCGATGATCTTGCTCAGGCTGTCATGGGCGGACTCGAGTTCGAGCGTACGTTCCTGGATCAGTTGTTCGAGGTTGTCGCGATGAGCCTGCAATTCGCGCTCGGCGCGCAGGCTTTCGGTGACATCGCGGACGAAGAGCACGCTGCCGGTCGGTCGCCCATGGTTGTCGCAGGTCGTGGTCAGCGAGAGTGTGGCGTCGAAGCTCTCGCCGAGCTTGCTGCGCAGACGCATTTGCCGGTGCGCGATCAGCCCGGCGAACTCCTCGGGATTGGCCAGGAAGTCGAGTTCGGCGTCTCCTTCGGCCAACAGCCTGCGGAAGGACAGTTTGCCGAGGTCGGTTGGAATATCCAGTCCGAACAGGCGTTGCGCCTGCTGGTTGGCCATCTGCAGGCAGCCGTTCGTAGCGAGCAGCAGGATGGCGTCGGGCGAGGTTTCGACCAGCGTCCGGTAGGTCTGCTCGCTTTTCTCCAGCCTCTTCTGCGCCAGGTATTCCGGCGTGACATCAAGGATCAGCGACAGAATGCCGAGCAATTGCCCGTTGATGTTGTAGAGCGGGACGCTGTACCAGTTGCAATGGAGAAGGCGGCCGTCGCGGTGCAGGGCCGGACCGGTGAAGCGGCCGTCCCCCTCGCTGTGCAGCATGGCCTTGTTGTTGGCCGAGAAATCGCCGTGCTGATCGGCCGGCAACAGCAGGCGATGGATGGGCTTGCCGATGACCTGTTCGGCCGGCCAGCCGAAGATCTGTTCGGCGCGCCGGTTCCACTCAACGATGCGCCCTTCGCGTTCCCAGAGGACGAAGGCGAGCGGCGAGGTGTTGTACAGGGCACGGAAGCGCAACTGGCTGTCGCGCAGTGCGGCCATGGCCTGCTTCTGCTGGGTGATTTCGCTGAAGCTGATGACGATGCCGGTATCGGCCAGAGCCTTGCTGCGCAGCTCGAACCAGCACCACAGGCCGTTGGCGTGTTGCAGACGCAGCGAGAACTGGCGTTCGATCTTGCCTTCGCCTTGCGCGATGGCCGTCAGCAGGTCGGCGAAGTTTGCCCGGTCGTCCGGATGGGCAAGAGCTAACCAGCCTGGGGCATCGCTCGGTGAGTTCTCGGACGAAAGTCCGAGCAACCCGAGGAAAGCCGGCGAAACTGACAGGCGGTCCGGTGCCTGCCATAGCCAGCAGCCAACGCCGGCCAGCGCGAGCGCTTCGGCCAGGGCGGCTGACGGAAGGTCACCGGGGCTTGTCATGCCGATGGGGTCGGGTGGGAATGGATGGAAGGGGCGACTAGAACAACTCGATGTCGTCGCTCTTTTCCTTCATTTCGGCCATGAACTGTTCAACAGCCTGTTGCACCGGGACTCCTTGCATGACGGCTTCGAACATGGCGACTTCTTCTCGGGTGGTGTATTTACCCTTGATGTGGTTTTGCAGATCGACCCATTCCGCCGGGTTAAACAGGCGGCGGGTGTCGGAGACGAGATCGCTCAATTCGCCGAGGCTGAGGCCGACGTGGGACAGGCGCTGGACCAGCTTGTCGTAGAACTGGAAGGCGATGATGGCCTGGTGCACCATGCCGGAAACGTGCTCGGAAACGCCCAGCAGGTTCTGCTTGGCGACGCCGACCTCGTCCTTGTCGGGCAAGGTCTGGATGGTCTCGGAAATCATCCGCATGTAGCCGGCCATGGTCGTGAAGGAGTTGGTCAGCACTTCGACCGAGGCATTGCTATCCTTCATTGCCGCCTCGATCTGGACGGCGGAGAGCTCCAGCATCAGGACGGTTTCGCGGACCTGGCTCCAGTTGAGGTCGGGCGTATGGGCTGTGGTGCCGCGCGGCGGATTGGTCTCGTCAGTCAATTTGTTATCTCCCCGGGAATTGGCAAAAACTATAGCTCAATTTAGCCCGTTCTTTCCAAGACCACATAGTATTTGCTGACCGTTTCGAGCACTTCGAAGGTGCCGACGAAGCCTTGTGGGATGACACAGGCCTCGCCCGGACCGAATTCGGCCGACGTTCCCTGGTCGTCGCTGATCCGCAAGCGACCGCTGATGACGCAGAAGAACTCGTCCTTGCCGGCCGGGAAGGCGATGTTCCAGGCGCCCGGCTCGCAGGTCCAGATGCCGCAACTGAGGTCGCCCTGCGGCGCGCTGAAGAATTCGCGCGTCGAGCGCAGCGGGTTGCCACGCACCAGGCGGTCCGGGCGGGGGCGGTCGTAGCTGACTTCGGGTTGAGCGGCGTTGAAGACGGTGAGTTTCGGCATGGCGGGGTGGAAACGATCAGTTCAGGAAAACCTTGCGCAGGTTGACGTCAATGCGCTCGTAGTCCGGGCAGCCGTCCTTGTGCACCGGCGAATCGACCATCTCGAACATGGCGGCGCCGCCGGATGGGATGTCGGCGACCGGGTTGGTGATGTCGCGGAACAGCATCTTGCCGCGGTTCATCACGATGAAGTCGAGTACCGACTTGCGGCTCAGGGTGCGCCCGGAGTCGTTGCGCAGACTGCCCGTGATGAAGGCGTAGCAGGCCTTGGCGCTGGCACGCGAGGTGGTGCGCTCGATGGCGTAGTCGAGCGTGAAGCCATCGCCCAAGTCCATCTCGAAATATTCCTTGGTCGGTGCCTTGGCGGTGGGCGGCGCGGTGCCGCAGGCGGCCAGCAGGAGGGCGAGGCCGCAGGCGGCGGCGAGGCTCAGGGAGCGCAGACGAATCATGATAGGCTCGCGCATCGTGTCGATAACGCTCTCATGATAATCCGGCTGCTTTCGATTTTTGCCAGTTTTTGCCTGTACACCGCAGCAGTGGCCGCGCCGCCGCTGGTTGCGGTCGATATTGGCCATACGCTGACGGATTCGGGAGCGATCAGCGCCCGTGGACGCAGCGAGTTTTCCTTCAATCAGGTACTCGGCCGGCAGGTGGCCGATGCCTTGCTCAGCCGCCAGCTGGAGGTGCGAGAAGTCAATTTCGCCGGCGATATCGCTTCCTTGTACGCCCGTCCGCTGGCTGCCGCCGGCAGCGATTTCTTCATCTCCATCCATCACGACTCGATCGGCGAGGCTTATTTGAAGCCTTGGCAATGGGAGGGCAAGGCGCAGGCCTACACCGATGTGAAGCGCGGCTTCGGTATCTTCGTCTCGGCCAACAATCCCGATCTGGCGACCAGCCTGCGCTGCGCCTCAACGATCGGCGCCGTGTTGCGCCGGGCCGGCTTCGAGCCCTCGCCCTGGCATAAGCGCAAGCATTTTCCGGCCGATGCCGAGAACGGCGTCTGGTATTACGACAACCTCGTCGTGCTCTACCGGACGACGCTGCCCGCCGTCTTGTTCGAGGCCGGGGTCATCAAGCATCGCGACGAGGAACTGGAACTGCTCGACCCGGAGCGCCAGGCGCGCATGGCCGACGCCGTGGCGACCGGCATTGCCGCCTGCCTGTTCGCCGGGCGGGACGAAGCGGCGCCGGAAAAGAGCGACTAGAGGAAGATCGGTTCCGGCGTCAGGGCGACGCCGAAGCGTTGCTGCACGTCGGCCTGCACCGCAGCCATGGTGCGTTTGACGTCTGCGCCGGTGGCGCCACCGCGATTGACCAGCACCAGCGCCTGCTTCTCGTACATGCCGACCGGGCCGAGCGCCTTGCCTTTCCACCCGGCCTGCTCGATCAGCCAGCCGGCCGCCAGCTTGACCCGGCCATCCGGCTGCGGATAGCAGGGCAGGGTCGGGTGGGCGACTTTCAGGGCGTCGGCGATCTCGGCGGCCACCACCGGATTGTGGAAGAAGCTGCCGGCATTCGGCGTCACTGCCGGGTCGGGCAGCTTGCGCCGGCGCACGGCGATCACTGCCTCGGCGATGTCGCGTGCCGTCGGCTGGGCGACCCCGCGGGCGTCCAGCTCCTGCGCCACGTCGGCATAACGGCAATTGGCCTGCCAGGCCTTGGGCAAGCGGAAGACGACCGAAACGATGGCGATGTGCCCGTCCACATGCCAGCCCTCCTGTTTGAACACGCTGTCGCGGTAGGCGAAACGGCAATCGCTGCGGTGCACTTCGAAAAACGCCTGTTTTTCGAAATTCCAGGCGGTGACCGAATGCAGCCGCTCGCCGACCTCCAGCCCGTAGGCCCCGATGTTCTGGATCGGCGCCGCGCCGACCGTACCGGGGATCAGACTCAGGTTTTCCAGGCCCGGCCAGCCTTGGGCCAGCGTCCATTGCACAAAGTCGTGCCAGTTTTCGCCAGCGCCAGCTTCGACATACCACGCCTCGGCATCCTCCTTGAGCAAGCGCTTGCCGGGGATCGCCATGTGCAGTACGAGGCCGGGGAAATCGCCGGTCAGCACCAGATTGCTGCCGCCACCCAACACGAAACGCTTCTCGCCGGCTAGTTCCGGTACCGCTAGCTGCGCCGGTTCAGTGACTCGCAGATAGCGCGCGGCGTGGCCGGGGAGGGCTAGGGTGTTGTGGGGGAGGAGGTCGATGTTGGTGAGGGGAGGGGTCATGGGGGGTATTTTCGTTGATTTCGGGGTGTTTTTCCGTAGCTCGTAGGTTTTTTGGCCGGCATTATTGGTTTTCTAGGTGCTGTTTTCCGCCCTGACGGCGGGCGTACTTTCTTTCGCTTGGCCGAAAGAAAGTAGCCAAAGAAAGGGCCACCCCTGGGTCGGCGGTGGGCTTGCGCCCACTTCCTTCCGCTACTCGCTTGTCCGGGCGTCTGGCTAAACTCGCCGCGATGCGGCTCAGACAACGCCAGCCGACTACCCCCGGCCAACCTGCGTTGCTCAGCGCCTCTCAAGGGGCCCGGAAAAGCGTCGCAGCTTTACTGTCACTGAAAAAAACATGAGTGCTGCGGTGCACTGCCTAAAAAGGCAAAAAAAAAGCGTTTCAATTTGCGATGGGTGTTCAAACCCCCGTGGGAGGCGCCGAGCAACGCAGGAGTTCGCGGAAATAGGGCGAGGACTGTCTGAGGCCCAAAGGGCCGAGTTCCGCAGCGCCCTGAGCGATGCACAGCATCGTGAAGAAGTACTCTTGGGGTACCCCCGCGAAGTCCGAGTAGCACAGGGAACCCGCGTAGCGGGCGCCGACCCCGGGTCGCCTTCTTCTTTGGCTACTTTCTTCTTGGCGAAGCAAGAAGAAAGTACGCCCGCCGTAAAGGCGGAAAACGGCGTTAATTAATACGAGCCGTCGGCTAAACGACGATTGCTTAGGCTTGACCCCCCCAACCCCCCAGGAGTACAACAACATCACCAGCCCCTCCTACAAAGACAAGAACCATCGTGACCTTGGCTGATCGACATCTCTGGCGGCGTTTCTGGAGCATCGCTTCGCCGTACTGGCGCGAGGACGAGCGCCTGAAGGCCTGGGGCATGGTTGCCTTGCTCGTGTTGTTGCTGCTCGGGCAGACGCGTTTCGCGGTGATGCTCAACGAGCAGACCGGCGAATTCACCTCGGCGCTGGCGGCGCGCGATGAGGAGCGCTTCTGGATTTCGATCAAGTTCTGCCTGTGGCTCTTGCTTGCCGCCGTGCCGATCTATGCCCTGTATTACTTCGTGCGTGACACGCTGGCCATCAACTGGCGGCGCTGGCTGACTCACCGCTTTCTCGACAGCTATTTCAGCCACCGCCATTTCTACGAGCTGAACGGCAATGCGGGCATCGACAACCCGGACCAGCGTCTGGCCGAGGACATCAATACCTTCACGCAGCGTTCGCTTTATTTCCTGCTGATTTTCATCGGCTCGATGCTGCAGCTGGTCGCCTTCAGCCAGGTGCTGTGGTCCATCTCGCGCGAACTGGTGTATTTCCTTGTTTTCTACGCCACGGCCGGCACGTTGATCACCATCTTCGTCTTTGGCCAGCGGCTGATGAATCTCAACTTCCACCAGCTGCGCCGTGAGGCCGATTTCCGTTTCGGGCTGGTGCGGGTACGCGAGAACGCCGAAGCCATCGCCCTCTATCGTGGCGAGGGGCAGGAGCAGCAGCAGATCTGGCAGCGTTTCGTCGCCGCCTTCAAGAATTACAAGCGGCTGATCCGTGCGCAGTTGCGGCTCAATTTCTTCCAGCATGCTTACGGCCTGCTGACCATCGTGCTGCCCAGCGCCATCATCGCTTCGCGCGTGCTCTCCGGCGAACTGGAAGTCGGGCGCGCGGTGCAGGCGGCGGGGGCCTTTGCCGCGGTACTCAGTGCCATTTCGCTGATCATCGAGAATTTCGAAAGCCTGAGCCGTTTCGCCGCCGGGATCGACCGCATCGACACCTTGTCCCGCGTGTTGCGCAGCCATCCGCCGCTGCACGTACAGCGAGAGAGCGCCATCGTCTCGGTCGATGCCAAGCAGGTGGTGCTGGAGAACGTCACGCTGATGACGCCGGGCCAGGAGCGGGTGCTGCTGCGCAAGCTGTCGCTGGCCGTCGAGGCCGGCGACAACCTGCTCATTGTCGGGCCGAGCGGGGCGGGCAAGAGCTCGTTGCTGCGCGCCATCGCCGGGTTGTGGCGGGCCGGCAGCGGCACCATCTATCGGCCGCCGGCCAAGGACATCCTGTTCCTGCCGCAACAGCCCTACATGCTGCTCGGCAGCCTGCGCAGCCAGCTGCTCTACCCGCACAAGGAGCGGGCAGTTTCCGACGTGGCCTTGCTGCAGGCGCTGGAGCAGGTGAACCTGCCCGACCTGGCGACCCGTTTCGGCGGGCTGGATGCCGAGCGTGACTGGGCCAAGGTCTTGTCGGTGGGCGAGCAGCAGCGCCTGGCGTTCGCCCGCATCCTGCTCAGCAAGCCACGCTACGCCATCCTCGACGAAGCGACCAGCGCGCTCGATGCGGCCAACGAGGATTTCCTCTACCGGCAGTTACTGGAACTGGGCACGACGCTGATCAGCGTCGGCCACCGCCCGGCCATCCTGCGATATCACCAGCAGGTATTGGAGCTGGACGGCAACGGCCACTGGCTGGCCTGTGCGGCGGCGGACTATCGTTTCCGGGAGAAGGACGAACAGGGCTGAGCGGAGGCCTCATGGGGTTCCTGTCGCTTGCTCTCGTTGAGAGGGTGCCGTTGCCCTCAAGCAAACAACCTTGTCGGATGCTCAGGCGTCGATCAGCATCGCGCCCAGCGCCGCTGGTTCCGCCGCGACCTGCCAGCCGGCGCGCATTTCGGCCGGGGTCAGGCTGCCGTAGCCCCAGGTGGCGGCGATGAAGGGCAGGCCGTTGGCGTCGGCCGATTCGCCGTCTTCGCTGCGGTCGCCGATGTAGATGGCCTGTTCTTTCGGAATGCCCTGATCGGCCAGCAGGCGCGCGATCATCGCCGCCTTGTCGGGCAGGCGTGGGGAGAACAGATCGAGGGCGTAGATGTGGCGGAAATGATCCAGCCAGCCCAGATGCGTAAGGATCAGCCGCGTCGGGTGAATGCGCTTATTCGTTGCGATCGATAGTTGCAAGCCGGCGCCGGCCAATTCGGCCAGCAATTCGCCGACCCCGGCGTAGTCGGCCGTGGCCTTGTAACCCTCGCTGTCGTAGCTCGCCTTGAAAGCCTCGGTCAGCTGCCCGATCAGGGCCGAATCGGCACTGCCGGAAAGCAGTTGCAGGGTTTCGGTCAGTGGCGGCCCGATGATGCTTTCGTCGATGCTGCGCACGGGTGCGATCCCGGTCTGGGCGAAGGCTTCGCGAAAACTCGCCAGAATGGCCGGTGCGGAGTCGATCAGGGTGCCGTCGAGGTCGAAAAGGATGTGCGAGTAGCGGGGCATGGCTGTGGGTGCGGGAGTCTGAGGCAAAAAAGAAGCGCCCGCGAAGGGCGCTTCTGCAGATTACAACAAGGGCGCCAACCAGCGTTCGGCGTCCTTGAGTTCCATGCCCTTGCGGGCGGCCCAGGCTTCAAGCTGGTCGCGGCCGATCTTCGGGATGGCGAAGTAGCTTGATGCCGGGTGGCCGATGTAGAAACCGGAGACGGCAGCGGCCGGGGTCATCGCGCAGGATTCGGTCAGGCCCATGCCGATGGCCGGGGCGTCGAGCAGCTTGAACAGCTCGCGCTTGGCCGTGTGGTCCGGGCAGGCCGGATAGCCGGGGGCGGGGCGGATGCCTTTGTATTGCTCGGCGATCAGGCCATCGTTGTCGAGCTTTTCGCCAGCGGCGTAACCCCAGAACTCGGTGCGTACCTTCATGTGCAGCCATTCGGCGGCCGCTTCGGCCAGGCGGTCGGCCAGGGCCTTGAGCATGATCGCCGAGTAGTCGTCGTGGGCGGCCTCGAAGCGGGCGACGTGCTCGTCGATGCCGAGGCCGGCCGTGACCGCGAAGGCGCCAGCGTAGTCGTTGTCGCCAACGAAATCGGCCAGCGCCGTGTTGAAGCGGCCTTGCGGCTGCTTGATCTGCTGGCGCAGGCCGACCCAGCGGGTCGCTTCCTGGCTGCGCGATTCGTCGGTGTAGAGCACGATGTCCTCGTTCTCGCCCTTGGCCGCGTAGAGGCCAAACACCGCCTTGGCGGTCAGCCAGTTTTCGCTGACGATCTTGGCCAGCATGGCTTGGGCATCGTGGAACAACTGGCGGGCGGTTTCGCCGACCGTTTCGTTCTGCAGGATGGCCGGGTAGCGGCCGGCCAGGTCCCAGCTCTGGAAGAAGGGCGACCAGTCGATGTAAGGCACGAGGTCGGCCAGAGGAATGGTAATTTCCTGGCGGCCGAGCTGGGCTGGCTTGATCGGGGTGTAGGTCTCGTTCCACGTGAAACGATTGGCCCGGGCGTCGTCCAGCGAAACCAGCGTGGCGCCCTTGCGGCCAGCGTGTTCGGCGCGCACGGTTTCGTATTCGGCGGCGATTTCGGCGTGGTAGGCATCGCGCTGGTCGATGGAGAGCAGCTTGGTGGCGACGCCGACGGCGCGCGAGGCATCCGGCACGTAAACCACCGGGCCTTCGGCGTTCGGCGCGATCTTGATCGCGGTGTGGGCGCGGCTGGTTGTCGCGCCGCCGATCAGCAGCGGTTGCTTCATGCCGTGGCGCTTCATCTCGGCCGCGACGTGGGCCATTTCTTCCAGTGACGGCGTGATCAGGCCGGACAGGCCAATGATGTCCACGCGGTGTTCGAGCGCCGCCTTCAGGATGTTGTCGCAGCTGACCATGACGCCGAGGTCGACGACGTCGTAGCCGTTACAGCCGAGCACCACGCCGACGATGTTCTTGCCGATGTCGTGCACGTCGCCCTTGACCGTGGCCATCAGGATCTTGCCCTTGGAGCCGAGGCCGGTACGGGATTTCTCGGCTTCGATGAAGGGCAGCAGGTGGGCGACCGCCTGCTTCATGACGCGGGCCGATTTGACCACCTGCGGCAGGAACATCTTGCCGGCGCCGAAGAGGTCGCCGACGTGGTTCATGCCGGCCATCAGTGGGCCTTCGATGACGGCGAGCGGCGGCTTGCCTTCGCTTTCCAGCTTGGCGCGCACTTCTTCGGTATCGGCCACGACGAAATCGGTGATGCCCTTGATCAGCGCGTGTTCCAGGCGCTTCTCGACCGACTGCTCGCGCCACGACAGATCCGGACCGCTGTCCTTGCTCTTGCCTTCCTTGACGGTCTGGGCGAAGTCGACCAGCGCCTCGCCGGCGCCCGGATGGCGGTTCAACACCACGTCCTCGACCTTGGCGCGCAGTTCCGGCTCCAGGTCGTCGTACACGCCAAGCATGCCGGCATTGACGATGCCCATGGTCATGCCGTTCTGGATGGCGTGGTAGAGGAAAACGGTGTGAATCGCCTCGCGCACCGGGTCATTGCCGCGGAAGCTGAAGGAGACGTTGGAAACGCCGCCGGAAATGTGGGCGTGCGGCAGGTTCTGCTTGATCCAGCGCACAGATTCGATGAAATCGACGGCGTAGTTGTCGTGCTCGGGAATGCCGGTGGCGATGGCGAAGATGTTCGGGTCGAAGATGATGTCTTCGGCCGGGAAACCCATGCCGGTCAGCAGTTGGTAAGCCTTGCCGCAAATCTCGATCTTGCGGGCGTAGGTGTCGGCCTGGCCTTTTTCGTCAAAGGCCATGACGATCACCGCCGCGCCGTAGCGGCGGGCGAGTTTGGCCTGTTCGAGGAACTTGGCTTCGCCTTCCTTCATCGAGATCGAATTGACGATGCCCTTGCCCTGGATGCACTTGAGGCCGGCCTCGATGACTTCCCACTTCGATGAGTCGATCATGATCGGCACGCGCGAAATGTCCGGTTCCGAGGCAATCAGCTTGAGGAACTTGTCCATCGCGGCGATGGAGTCGAGCATCGCTTCGTCCATGTTGATGTCGATCACCTGCGCGCCGTTTTCCACCTGCTGGCGGGCAACGGCCAGCGCGTCGTCGAAGCGGCCTTCGAGAATCATGCGGGCGAAGGCGCGCGAGCCGGTGACGTTGGTGCGCTCGCCGACGTTCACGAACAGCGAATCCTTGCCGCAATTGAACGGCTCGAGGCCGGAGAGGCGCAGCGCCGGCTCGATTTGTGGCGTTTGACGCGGGTGCACCGCAGCAACGCGCTGGGCGATGGCCGCAATGTGTTCCGGCGAGGTGCCGCAGCAGCCGCCGACGATATTGACGATCCCGGCCTTCGCCCAGCTCTCGATCTCGTCGGCCAGCATGTCGGCGGTTTCATCGTAGCCGCCGAAGGCATTCGGCAGGCCGGCGTTCGGGTGGGCCGAAACGTAGCAATCGCAGACGCGCGACAGTTCCTCGACGTACTGGCGCAACTCCTTGGCGCCGAGCGCGCAGTTCAGGCCGAAGGAAATCGGCAGGATGTGGCGCAGCGAATTCCAGAACGCTTCGGCGGTCTGGCCGGACAGGGTGCGGCCGGAAGCGTCGGTGATCGTGCCGGAAATCATCACCGGCCAGCGGCGGCCGGCCACGTCGAAGAACTGCTCGATGGCGAACAGCGCGGCCTTGGCGTTCAGCGTGTCGAAGACGGTTTCGACCAGCAGGATGTCGGCGCCGCCCTCGACCAGGCCGGTGGTGGCCTCGAAGTAGTTGGCGACCAGCTCGTCGAAAGTGACGTTGCGGTAGCCGGGGTCGTTCACGTCCGGCGAGATCGACGCCGTGCGGCTGGTCGGGCCGAGCACGCCGGCGACGAAGCGCGGCTTGTCCGGGTTGGCGGCGGTGAATTCGTCGCACAGCTTGCGGGCGAGCGCGGCGCCCTCGAAATTCAGCTCGTAGACGATCTCGGTCAGGTTGTAATCGGCCTGCGAAACGGCGGTCGAGTTGAAGGTACAGGTTTCGAGGATGTCGGCGCCGGCTTCCAGGTACTCGCGGTGGATGCCGCCGATGATGTCCGGGCGGGTCAGTACCAGCAGGTCGTTGTTGCCCTTGAGGTCGTGTGGATGATCCTTGAAACGTTCGCCGCGGTAATCGGCCTCCTGCAGGCCGTGGCGCTGGATCATCGTGCCCATCGCGCCGTCGAGGACGAGCAGGCGCTGCTGCAACAGGGTTTGGAGTTCGGAGCTGCGGTCGGGCTGGATCATGGTTACCTCGGCAAAACGTCAATCGCCAGGGACGCCGCAAAAGACAAACGGCGTCGCAAACCGGCTTGTGAATTCATGGTTTGCGAGCGCCGTTGATCGTTGCCGAGCCTGGCCTGAATACAGTCAGGTCGCAGCGCTCCTCGGCAGAGGGGCGTAGTTTACCGGGCTAAGGTCGTAATGCCAAGTTAAGCGACTGATTTTTCAGAAAACCTCTATGCCGTTCAGGTTGCTCGCTGAAAAGTGTAAAAAAACAATTATGTGAGTTCGCGCATTTGTGGAAGTTAGACCACAATAAGGGCACAGGCTTGCCGAAGAAATTCGGATTGGCCGTCACCACACTCCTGTCCATATGAGCGAGCGTTATAGGAACGTCCTGCCGGAAACCAAAGCCAAGGCACTGCAATCCCTGTTTCGGGTCTTCGTCGGACTCGGGGTGGTGATTTTCGCCTACACCGGTTACGCCCTCTGGAAAAAAACCGTCGACGATGTACGGGTCGAACTGGTGCACATCACCTCCATGCTTGCCCAAAGTATCCGGGTCACGGCGACGACGCAGGAGTCCTTGTTACGCAGCTTTGGCATGGAACTGCTTATCCAGGGGGCGTTGATCGAGCCGGAGAATGGACGTCCTCTGATTGAGAGGATCAGGTCGACCGATGTCGGAATTGCCGGTTACGGGCTGGCAAGAGCCGATGGGCAACTTGTTCTGGTGAGCGGCATCCCGGCTGGTGCCAAGCTCCCCAATTTGCTGGCTTCCGATTCGACTGCAGACAGTTTTCGTCGGGCTTTCGAAGGACATGGACTGATCATCGGCCGTCCCTATTTCATGAAGCAATTGAATGAATGGGTCGTTCCGATGCGGGTCGCCCTGCGCAACGCCGACGGCGGGGTTGAGGCCATGATGACGGCCGGACTCCGAATTCAGGGAGGGGTGGCGGCTTGGGAAAACATGATGTTGCCTCGCGATGTGAACGTATCGATCATCGGCAAGGACGGCTATGTTCTGTTTTCCAGCGATGCGACTCGCGATCTGCCGGCAAGTCTGATTGCCCGACTTTATTCGACGCCATTGGACCAAGCCATCATGAATGCGCTGCTCAGTTTGCCCGCCGGACGGGCAGCAGGCTGGCACGAAACGACCAGCAGCAGCGTTCAAGGGGTAGGGGTCGTTCGCTATGGCGTTGTCGAACTTGTGGACAGTCACGATATCTGGGCCGCCGCCTCGATCAAAAGAGATGCGGTGATCCAGCGCTGGATTTCCAGTCTGATCCTGCCCACGGCATTGTTCATTGCGCTGCAATTCGTGGGGTACCTCGCATTCAGGTTCGCTTTGAAAAAGCAACGTGAAGCCGATGTTGAACTGACGAGCATCACATTGGCGAGGCAGGCCATTCTGGATGGGGCCAATTACGCAATCATTGCCACCGATCTGGATGGTGTGATCAGCAGTTTCAACAATGCTGCCGAACGGATGCTGGACTACCGGGCAGAGGACGTCATCGGTCGGCAAACCCCCTGCCTATGGCATTCGCGGGAGGAAGTCATTGCTCGCGCCGGGAATATTCTGGGCCAGGACGAGCAGGATCCGTCGGCACTCTTTCGCAGCATCGTCGCTCCCTTGCGCATGGGCGATTCCGATGAACGGGAATGGACGTTCGTCAAACGCTCAGGCGAGCGTTTCCCGGTGCTCCTCTCGCTTTCCTGCATACATGGGGTGAATGGCGAGATTGTCGGTTATCTTGGTGTGGCCTCGGACATTTCCGAGAAAAAGCGGACGGAGTCCGAACTGGAAAGGCATCGCCAGAATCTGGAGCAAATTGTTGCGACTAGAACTGCCGCTCTTAGCGAAGCGAATGCGGAACTGGTTCTTGCCAAGGAGCGGGCGGACGAAGCGGTAAAAGCCAAGGCTGCGTTTCTGGCGAACATGAGCCACGAGATCCGGACGCCGATGAATGCGGTCATCGGAATGGCCCACCTGGTTCGCCGGGCCGGATTGTCCCCTAAGCAAGGCGACCAAATGGACAAACTGGAAGCGGCTGGTGAGCATTTGCTGGCGATCATCAACACCATTCTCGACTTGTCCAAAATCGAAGCCAGCAAATTCGTACTGGAAAAAAACGATGTCTCGGTCAGTCGGATTGTTGCCAACGTGGTATCGATGATTCAGGCTGGGGCGGATGCCAAGCGGCTTGAACTCATCACGGAGATCGATTCGTTACCGGATCGGTTGTGCGGTGATGCGATGCGGATGCAACAGGCACTTCTCAATTATGCAGGGAATGCCCTGAAATTTACCGAAAAGGGATTCATCGCCTTGCGGGTCAAGAAACTGGCCGAGGATGCGTACAGCGTTCACCTGCGCCTGGAAGTCGAGGACAGCGGGATCGGTATCGAGCCTGAGGCATTGGTGCGATTGTTCTCAGCATTCGAGCAGGCAGATAACAGCACCACGCGAAAATACGGTGGAACCGGCCTGGGCTTGGCCATCACGAAGAAGCTGGCTCAGGTGATGGGAGGCGATGCCGGTGGCGATAGCACCGTTGGCAGAGGAAGTACCTTCTGGTTCTCGGTGAGATTGGAGAAGGGGGCCGGCAAACAGGTGCCAACCGAGGTGGCTTGCGGGGAAAAGGCGGAAGAGAGGCTCAAGCAGGAGTTCATCGGGACGCGGATACTGTTGGCTGAGGATGAGCCGATCAACCGTGAAATTGCCACCATGATGCTCGACGATGTCGGTTTCGTGGTTGATTCGGCACAAAATGGCCGAGAGGCCGTGGAATTGGCGGATGAGCATGACTATGGACTCATTCTGATGGACATGCAGATGCCGGAAATGGATGGTTTGGAGGCGACACGTCATATTCGCCAGAGGGCGCTACATCAGCGCACTCCAATTCTGGCGATGACGGCAAATGCCTTTTCACAAGACAAGGAAAGATGTCTTGAAGCGGGAATGGATGACTTCATCACCAAGCCCGTGAATCCCGAGAGGCTGTATTCGATCCTGTTGCACTGGCTGACAAAGCAAGCCTGACATTGATGTCGAGTGTGATTGCCTGGTTCAGCCAACAAGCTACTCTCGCGTCAGATGACAGGGCGGTCGCCTGACAGCTGGACGCGAGACCTAGGCCAGCGGCTCACAGCGTAACCACACGGTAAACCTCGCTCCCTGACCTGGCGAGCTCTCCGCCGTCAGCCTGCCGCCGTAGCGTTCCATCAGGGTTTTGCTGACCCACAGGCCGAGGCCGTTGCCGCCGGGTTTCTTGGCGGTGAAGAAGGGTTCGAACAGGCGCTCGAGGTCGGGGGCGCTGATGCCGGGGCCGGTGTCGGCAACGCTGAGGCGGATGCCGACCGGCATGTCGGCTTCGTCCCAGTCCTCCACCGTGATACGCAGCAGGCCGCCGTCGGGCATGACTTCGATGGCGTTGACCAGCAGGTTGATCACCACCTGCTGCGCCTCGTTCTTGTTGCAGATGACCTGGCGGCTGGAGTCGATCTGCTGCTCGATGGCGATGTTGCCCTTCTTGAGCAGGTGGCGGACCAGGACCAGGCAATCCTGGATCAGTTGGCCGGCTTCGACCGGCTCCAGGTAGCCGACGTAATCCTGCGGGCGGGCAAATTGCAGCAGCTTGGCGACGATCAGGCGGATGCGGTGCACCTGCTCGTGGATCAGCTTGATCTCAGGGGCGACCGGGTCGGCCTGCGGGCCGAGGATATCGCGCAGCACTTCGAGGTTGCCCTGGATGACGGCGATCGGGTTGTTGATCTCGTGGGCGACGCCAGCGGTCAGCTGGCCGATGGCGGCGAGCTTTTCGTTCTTGACCAGCTGCGACTGGGCCGTTTTCAGGTCGGCGACGGCGTGTTCCAGTTCGGCCGTGCGCTCGGCAACCTTGGCGTCGAGCGAGTCGCCCCAGCGCTTCAGCGAATCGGCCTGGGCCTGCAACTGGTCGAGCACGCGGTCGAAATGGGCGGCGACGACGCCGAGTTCGTCCTCGGTCTGGATCTGGCCGATGCGCGCGTCGGCGTGGCCTTGCTCGATGGCGTGCATGGTGGCGTGCATGCGTTCGATCGGCTTGAAGACGCGGCGTGCCCAGAAGATGGCGAAGACGCCGGCGGCCAGCATGGCCAGACCAAACAGGCCGGCGATACCGTAGAAGACCTGGCGCCGCACATCGGCGAAGGGGCCTTCGAGAAAGCCGACGTAGAGCATGCCGACCCGCTGGCGATGGCTGTCGTAGAGCGGCTGGTAGGCCGAGACGTACCAGTCGTTGACGACGAAGGCGCGGTCGAGCCAGGTGCGTCCCTCGCCGAGCACGGAGTCGTTCACCGCGGCCGAAACGCGCGTGCCGATGGCGCGTTCGCCCTGGAACAGACGGACGTTGGTGGCGACGCGCACGTCGTCGAGGAAGAGGGTGGCGGTGCCGACACTGCCGAAAGGCAGGGCGCCCTCCGGGTAGACCACGGTGTTCAGGCGGTCGATGAAATCGAGGTTCTTGTTGAGCAGCACACCGCCTTCGAGCACGCCGATCAGCCGGCCGGCCGAATCGCGCACCGGGGCGGCGGAATGCAGCACTAGGCCGCGCGCCTCGACATTGCGCTTGCTCGGCTTGGCGTTGGGCGTCGGCAGCAGCGGCGTGTTGGCGCGGCTGAGCAAGTCGAGGCCGAGCGAGGCGAGCTGCTCGGGCTGGAACAACTCGGTTTCAGTGCGCGCACTGCCGGCCAGCGCGCCGGCGATGACCGGTGAGCTCTGCGCCAGCAGCCTGCTGCGGTGCACATCGCGAAAATGCAAAAAATCGAGCTTGTGTTCCTGCTGGGTGGCGTCGAGCAGTCCGGCAACGCGCGTCGAGCGGTCGGCCGAAGGCTGGGCGAGAGCGCGCACCAGCCGTTCGGAATAGGCCAGCCCGGACACCGAGCGGCCGATGCCTTCGCTAACGCGTTCGTAATAACCATGGGCGACGGCGAGGTCGCTGCGCACCTTGGTCACCAGCAGGCGGTCGAAATAGCTGCCGCCCCAATAGGCCAGCGCCGCCATCATCAACGGCAGCACCACGCCCAGCGGCAGCAGCGCGAGCAGCAGCAGCCGGGCGCGGATCGAGCGCCGGCTGGGCGGGATCACATGCCCCAGGCCTGACACTTGCGGTCCATGGTCTTGCGCGAAATGCCCAGCCGGCGGCTGGCTTCCGACTTGTTGCCGTCCGAGGCGGCGAGCACGGCGAGGATGTGGCGCTTCTCGACGGCTTCCAGCGTTTCGTCGAGGCGGCCGGGCGCGGCCGGCAGGCTGCCGACTTCCGGCTCGGGGCCGATGTCGAACCAGCCGAGGATCAGCGAGCGCTCAACCAGGTTGCGCAGTTCGCGCACGTTGCCGGGCCAGTCGTAGTCGCTCATCCTGGCCAGCGTGCGCGGGTCGAGCGCCAGCGGCGGCACGCCGAGATTGGGCGTCAGCTGCGCCATGAAATGTTCGACCAGCAGCGGAATGTCTTCCGGCCGTTCGCGTAGTGGCGGCAGGGTCACTTCCAGCACCTGCAGGCGGTAGTACAAATCCTGGCGGAAGCGCTGGGCGGCCACTTCGGCCTTCAGGTCGCGGTTGCTGGCGGCGATGACGCGCACGTCCACCGGGATTTCCTGCTCCGAGCCGACCGGGCGGATACGCCGCTCTTCCAAGGCGCGCAGCAGCTTGGCCTGGGCCGGGGCGGGCATTTCGGAGATTTCGTCGAGAAACAGCGTGCCGCCGCGGGCGTAGTAGAACAGGCCCTCGCGGCTCTGCTGGGCGCCGGTGTAGGCGCCTTTGACGTGGCCGAACAGTTCGGACTCGATCAGCTCGGCGGCGATGGCCGCGCAATTGACCGGCACGAACGGACCGGTGCGCCCGCTCATGCGATGCACGGCGCGCGCCGCCACTTCCTTGCCGGTGCCGGATTCGCCGGTGAGCAGCACGGTGGCGGGCGAGGGGGCGATGCGCTTCAGGCGGTCGCACACCTTGAGCATCATGTCGGACTGGCCAACGACGCCTTCGACATCGGCGGAGTGGGTGCTCACCTCGCGGCGTAGCACGAAGTTTTCGCGGGCCAGACGCGAGCGTTCGAAACAGCGCTGGATGGCGTTCAGGGCCAGCGCCAGCGAGAAGGGTTTGAGCAAGAAGTCCGCAGCGCCGGCCCGCAGCGCGTCGATGGCGGTGTCGAGGTCGGCATAGGCGGTCATCAGCACCACGTCGCCGGCGTAGCCGTCCTGGCGCAGTTCGTGCAGCCAATCGATGCCGGAAACACCGGGCAGGGCGATGTCGAGTACGATCAGGTCGTAGCGCTGGCGCTGGAGCAGCGGCCGGGCGCTTTCGACGCTGTCGGCGCAATCGACGATACCGCAGCGCGAACTGAGGGCGCGCTGCAAAAAGCTCTGCATGCCGGGCTCGTCGTCGACGATCAGCACGGCGTATTGCTGCCAGGGGGCTTCGGGCTTGGCGACCGGTGTCTCTTCCATAACTCGCGGGTGATAGTTTTTTGTCGATTTTCGCATGTCCGGGCCGTCGCCGGGCGGGACATTTTGTCCATTTGTGCGGACAGAATGACGCGATTTGGCGGCGATTGGCTGCCTTCGCGGCCGGAAAACGCGGTTTTTCGCCTGGCCCTGTTCTTGCGACGTGCGTGGCCGGCTATCATGCCGGCTGCGGTCTGCGTACCGCTTTGTGGTTTGGGCGCTTCGGCGTCGAGTAAACCGCCGTGACACCCCGCACGGTGGTGGTTGCTGTACCAAAACGGAGAATCGAATGAAATTTTCAGCCTTGCGCCGTCTGGCGCTCAAGGGCGCGGCCGTGTGCGCCGTCGCCACCACCGCTTTTTCAACTTCCACTGCCTTTGCCAACGACGCCGTGCTCCGCGTTTCGGCCATTCCCGACGAAGCGCCGACCGAGCTGCAACGCAAGTTCGCCCCGCTCGGCAAATACCTCGAAGCGCAGACCGGCATGAAGGTCGTGTTCACGCCGGTATCCGACTACGCCGCCGTCGTCGAGTCGCTGGCCACCAAGAAGCTCGACCTTGCCTGGCTGGGCGGCTTCACCTTCGTGCAGGCCAAGATCCGCACCAATGGCACGGCCATTCCCATCGTCCAGCGCGAGGAAGATGCCAAGTTCACCTCCAAGTTCATCACCGCCGACCCGGCCATCAAGTCGCTGGCCGATCTGAAGGGCAAGACCTTCGCCTTCGGCGCGCCGTCCTCCACCTCCGGCAGCCTGATGCCACGCTTCTTCCTGCAGCAGGCCGGCCTGAATCCGGAAAAGGATTTCAAGAACGTCGCCTTCTCCGGCGCACATGACGCCACCGTTGCCTTCGTCGCCGCCGGCAAGGCCGAGGCCGGCGTGCTCAACGCCTCGGTGTGGGACAAGCTGGTCGAGGCCAAGAAAGTCGATAACGACAAGGTGCGCGTCTTTGCCACGACGCCGACCTACTTCGACTACAACTGGACGGTGCGCGGCGATCTCGATCCGGTCGTGATCAAGAAGCTGACCGACGCCTTCCTCAAGCTCGATCCGGCCAACCCGGAACACAAGGAAATCATGGCGCTGCAACGGGCCTCCAAGTTCATCCCGACCAAGAAGGAGAACTACGACGGCATCGAGAAAGCTGCGCACGCCGCCGGCCTGCTGAAGTGAGTTTTTGCCTCGACGGCGTGGGGCTGACCCACGCCAACGGCTTCACCGCGCTGGCCGGGATTTCGCTGCAAGCGAAGCAGGGCGAGCGCATCGCCCTGATCGGCCCTTCCGGCGCTGGCAAGACCAGCCTGCTGTCGGTGATCGGCACAGCGCTGGCGCCGACGGCCGGGCGGGCGACGGTGCTGGATTTTGCCGATTTTGGCCAGTGCACCGCGCCCCAACGGAAGCACCCTTGGGGTGCAGCAGCACTCCGTCATTTGCGCAGCCGGATCGGCACGGTGCATCAAGCGCCGCCCATTCCCGGCCGCCAGCGCGCCGTCACCGCCGTGCTGGCGGGCAAGCTGGGCCAATGGCCGGCGTGGAAGTCGCTCGCTTCGCTGCTCTACCCGCTCGACCTGCCCGGCGCGCGTGCGGCACTGGAGCGTGTCGATCTGGCCGACAAGCTGTTCTCACGCTGCGACCAACTGTCCGGCGGCCAGTTGCAGCGCGTCGGCATCGCCCGCGTGCTCTACCAGCAGCCCGATCTGATGCTAGCCGACGAACCGGTTTCCGCCCTCGACCCGGCGCTGGCGCTGTCAGCCATCCGCCTGCTGACGGCCGATGCCGAAGCGCGTGGCGCAACCCTGGTCGCTAGCCTGCATGCGGTCGATCTGGCCCTTGGCAACTTTCCGCGCATCATCGGCGTCAAGGCCGGCCGCATTGCCTTTGACCTGCCCAGCGAGCAAGTCAGCGTGCCCATGCTGCACGAGTTGTACGCCAGCGAAGGCGAGCAACTGCCCATCCAGGCGCACGAATCGCACCTGCTGCCGCAAGCCGCCGCCAACGACGCAGCGACGCGTGCTGCCTGTTGCTGAGTTGCCGATGGACCGCCAGCACGACGCCGCCGCCCGCCCGCGCCTGCTTGGCGCACTGACCGCGCTCGTTGTCCTCTGGCCTTTGTTCCAGGCCGCCGAGGTCAAGCCTGGTGCGCTGTTCGACGCCGGCAACCTGAAGGTCATCGGCAACTTCCTCGGCGCCTTCCTGCCGCCGGAAACGGGGGCGGAATTCCTCGGTTTCCTCGGCAAGGCGACACTGGAAACGCTGGCCATCGCCACCGCCGGCATGGCGCTCGCCTTCGCGCTGGCCGTGCCGCTCGGCTATCTGGCAACGGCGGCCGGGCGAGAGACGGCCACGCTCAATCCGCTCACGCGCAGCCTGCTCACCGTGCTGCGCGGCATTCCGGAGCTGGTCTGGGCGCTGGTCTTCGTCCGTGTCTTCGGCCTTGGCCCGGCAGCCGGCGTGCTGGCGCTTGGTCTCACTTACGGCGGCATGCTGGCCAAGGTCTATGCCGAAATCCTCGAATCGGTCGATGCCGCGCCTGCCAAGGCGCTGCGCCAGAGCGGCGCCAGCCGGCCGCTGGCCATCCTCTACGGCCTGATTCCGCAAGCCGCCAAGGAACTGGCGTCCTACACCGTCTACCGTTGGGAATGCGCCATCCGCGCCTCGGTGGTGATGGGCTTCGTCGGCGCCGGCGGCCTCGGCCAGCTGATGGATCAGGCCATGAAAATGCTCAACGGCGGCGAAGCGGCCAGCATCCTGCTTGCCTTCATGGCCTTGGTCTTTGCCGCCGACGGCCTGTCGCAATGGCTGCGTCGCGCCCTCGATACGCCGCCAGCCAACCGGCCGTCGCCCTTCGGCTGGCGCAGCGCGCTGGTCGGTGCAGCCGCGGCGCTCGGCATTATCGCCAGCTTCCGTTTTCTGGAGATCGGCTTCGGCGAACTGTTCACCGCCGACGCCGCGCGCAGCATGGGCGAATTCGTCGCCGGCTTCTTCCCGCCCGACCTCTCGGCGGAATGGCTGGCCAAGGTCGGCAAGGGCGTTTGGGAAACGCTGGCGATTTCGGTCGTCGGCACGCTGCTCGCCGCCGTCGCCGGCCTGCTGCTGGCGCTGCCCAAGCCGCACGCGCCCTTCGGCTTTCTGCTCAACACCCTGCGCTCGGTGCCGGAACTGGTCTGGGCCACCATCACCGCGCTGGCCGTCGGCCTCGGCCCCTTCGCCGGAGCGCTGGCGCTGGCGCTACACACCGCCGGCGTGCTCGGCCGCCTCTACGCCGAAGCCCTCGACAACGCGCCACCCGCACCGGCGCAAGCCCTGCGCCTGGCCGGCGCACCCGCCGGCTTGCCCTTCCTCTACGGCACGCTGCCCGGCGCCGCGCCGCAACTGATCGCCTACACCCTCTACCGCTGGGAAATGAACATCCGCATGGCGGCCATCCTCGGCTTCGTCGGCGCCGGTGGCCTCGGCCAGCTGCTCTATTTCGAACTCTCGCTCTTCCACTACGCCCAGGCGGCGACGGTGATCGGCGCGATGCTGCTGCTGTCGATTGCGGTGGATCAGACGAGTACCTGGCTGCGGCGGCGCATGGGCTGACTTTGCCTCGGTTTTCGCCCATTTCGGGCCGTGCACCGCAGCATTTGGACTAACGCTTTTAGAAGCGCCACATAAATCTTGTAAGACCTTGAGTTAATCGGCGATATGGCGGATTCGCGGCGGCTTGTCATTATTGTCAAATAATGACAAATGGTTTGCTCGGCCTGCGAAATCAGGCCATACTCCCGCCCCGCAATTTATGCGGTTCCTATAACTCAAGGGAGAAAACGATGTTCAACAAATTGGTACTGATTGGGGTTTTTAGTGCGCTGGTCACGGGTTGCGCTTCCGTTCCGATGGAAAGCAGCGAGGCATCCGCCAAGGCGAAGCGCTTTGCACCTCCATCGCAAGGCCAGGCCGGCCTCTATATCTATCGCACCTCGGGTGTGGGTGGTGCGCTCAAGAAGGACATCATGGTTGATGGAAAGTGTATTGGCGAGTCTGCACCCAACGTCTTCTTCTATGAAGAAGTCAAAGGAGACCAAGAGCACACCATCGCTACCGAATCCGAGTTCTCCCCGAACGAGATCAAGCTGGCTGTCGCCAGCGGCATCAATTACTTCATTCGCCAGTACATAAAGATGGGCGTTTTCGTCGGCGGCGCCAATCTGGAAGTGGTGGACGAGGCTCAGGGCAAAGAGGCCGTCCAAGGGCTCGAAATGGCTAAAAAAGGCACCTGCGGCGGATAAGTCTCCCCGTTGGTCTCAAGTACTGCCCGGCTTGACCGGGTAGTGCTTGATTCGATGTGTAAACTTGTCGTTGGTGCTGCGTCACACGACAACCTGAACTCGGACACTCCCGCTGAAGGGACGCTCGGCGTATAGTTCGCCTCCCGTTGTCCTGTCATCCCCGTTCGGGAAATCCGATCATGCCGTTGCCGACTTACGATCCTGCCGATTACGCCGCTCAACTTGCGACCAAGGTCGCACATTTTCGCGATAACTTCGCCGAATTGGGTGTGGGCGAACCGGCGGTGTTTGCCTCCGAGCCGCGCCATTACCGCATGCGGGTCGAGTTCGGTGTTTGGCACGACGGTGACAAACTCGATTTCACCATGTCCGATCCGGACGATCCGAAGCAGCGGGTATTTCTTGATACCTTTCCGCCGGCGGCGGCGCGCATCTGTGAGGTGATGCCGCTGCTGCGCGAGCGACTGATGGGCAGCGAGGTGCTGCGTCGTCGCTTGTTCCGCGTTGATTTTCTCGCCACCTTGAGCGGCGAATTGCTGATCACGCTGATCTACCACCGCAAGCTGGCCGAAGATTGGGAAGCGGTGGCGCGCGCATTGGCGGGCGACTTGAACGTGCAGATTCTCGGCCGTAGCCGCGGGCAGAAGGTCGTGTTGGAGCGCGACTGGGTGCTGGAGTCGTTTGAACTGAACGGCCGCCAGCTGAAATACCAGCAGGTCGAGGGCAGCTTCACGCAGCCGAACGCCGGGGTGAATCGCCACATGCTCGGTTGGGCCTGCGCCCAGGCCAAGGATTTCGGCGGCAATCTGGTCGAGCTGTACTGCGGCAACGGCAATTTCACCATTGTGCTGGCCCCGCTCTTCGAGCGCGTGCTGGCCACCGAGGTGAGCAAGACCTCGATTCACTCGGCGCAATACAACTTGGCGGCGAATGGTGTGGACAACATCCAGTTCGCCCGCCTGTCGGCCGAAGAGTTCAGCGCTGCGCTGGCCGGCACCGAGCAATTCCAGCGCCTGAAAGACATCGACCTCGATGCCTTCCGCCAGGCCACGCTTTTCGTCGACCCGCCGCGCGCCGGGCTGGACCCCGCCACCGTCGAACTGGCTCGCGGCTTCGACCGCATCCTCTACATCTCGTGCAACCAGGAGACGCTGCGCGACAACGTGCTGGCGCTGGCCGACACCCACCGCATCGCTGCCTCGGCCGTCTTCGACCAGTTCCCCTACACGCACCATCTGGAGTGCGGCGTGGTGTTGGTGCGGCGTTAGGATGCTGTTTTTCGCTTATCTGGAGTGACCGCCATGCAAAAAATCCTGATCATCGTCCATGCTCCCCCCTACGGCTCCGAGCGCTGCTTGTCGGCGCTGCGTCTGGCGACTGCGCTGGTCGGCCATGACGACAAGCCGCAGGTGAAGGTTTTCCTGATGTCCGATGCCACGGTGCTGAGCCTGCCCAATCAGGTGGATGGCGCGACCAACGGCTTGCAGGGTATGGTTGAGAATCTGGTGGCGCAGGGGGTCGAGATTCGCTCCTGCCGCACCTGCGCGCTGGCGCGTGGCATTGCCGAATTGCCGTTGATTCCCGGCGTGAGCATCGGTACTTTGGTCGAGTTGGCGCAAACCACGCTGGACGCCGACAAGGTCATCACCTTCTAAGCTTCGGCGGGCCGTTGTGCGCCGCGGGGCATGCCACCTGCGGTGCACCGGCTAAAATCGCCATTTTTCACCGGACACCCCCGCCATGACTTTCGCTGCCCTCGGCCTGGCCGAACCGCTGCTCCACGCCCTTGCCCAGCTCGGCTACAAGACGCCGACCACGGTGCAGCAGCAAGCGATTCCCGCCATTCTGGCCGGGCGCGATGTGGTGGCGGCAGCACAGACCGGTACCGGTAAGACGGCGGCTTTTGCGCTGCCCATCCTGCATCGGCTGGCCGAAGAAGAAACACCGGTCGGCGAAAACCTTGTCCGGGCATTGGTGCTGGTGCCGACGCGCGAGCTGGCGGAGCAGGTGATGGAGAGCTTCCGCCAGTACGGCGCGGGCTTGCCGCTCTCGGTGTATGCGGCGTACGGCGGGGTCAATCTCGGGCCGCAGTTGCAGCGCCTGCAACAGGGCGTCGATGTGCTGGTGGCGACGCCGGGGCGGTTGATCGACCTGTTCACCAAGGGCGCAGTGAAGTTTCGCGAGTTGCGCACGGTGGTGCTCGATGAAGCCGACCGCATGTTCGACCTCGGCTTTGCCAACGATCTCGACATTCTTTTCTCGGCCCTGCCGCGCCAGCGCCAGACCTTGTTGTTCTCAGCGACTTTCCCGCCGGCCATTGGCGACCTCGCCGGCAAGCGGCTGAAGAAGCCGTTGCGCATCGAGGCTGCGCCGCGCAATACGGCGGCCAAGAGTGTCAAGCAATGGGTCGTGCCGGTGGACAAGAAGCGCAAGACCGATCTTTTCCTGTTCATGCGCAAGGATCGCGACTGGCGGCAGGTGCTGGTCTTCGTCAAAACGAAAAAGGGCTGCGACGAGCTGGTCGAGCGCCTGAGCACCAAGCAGATTCCGGCCGAGGCCATCCACGGCGATCGCCCGCAGGCCTCCCGCCTGAAGGCACTCGAAGCCTTCAAGGCGGGCGAAATCGAGGTGCTGGTGGCGACCGATGTGGCGGCGCGCGGCATCGATATCGACGGTCTGCCGCTGGTGATCAATTTCGATTTGCCGCTGCAGGCCGAGGACTACGTGCACCGCATCGGCCGCACCGGCCGTGCCGGGCAGGCGGGGGAGGCGATATCCTTCGTTGCCGCGGACGAGGCACCGCTGCTGGCCGCCGTCGAGAACCTGCTCAGGAAGGCCCTGAGCCGCGATGAGGAACCCGGCTTCGAGCCCAAGCATCAGGTGCCGCCGACCGGGCCGAATGCCGTGGCCAAGCCCAAGCCGGCGGTGAGCAAGCCGAAAGCCGGCGGGCGGGGCGGGCCGTCCAACTGGGTCGATGAATTCTCCGACAACAAACCGGGCCGGCGCGGACCGGGGCGGGGCGGTTTCGGCGGGGCGCGCAAGCCGGCCGGCAAGCCGCGTGGGCGCTAAGTCGAGCCTGGTTTTTTGCCCGTTTTGGCCAGTGCACCGCAGTAGTTATTCAAAGTGGGACATTTTGTCCACATAAAACGCTGTTTGGACAAAATGTCGCGCTTTTGCCGCACCCTGTAAAACCGCTTCCCTATTGTTCAATCACTTAGCGGCTATGGCACGGTCGTTGCCCTGATCTTCCGTTGCGACAAGGAGTCGCATACGGAGGAAAAACTCATATGAACATGAACAGGCGGCAGTTCTTCAAGGTCTGCTCCGCCGGGCTGGGAGGGTCGTCCATCGCGCTGATGGGCTTCTCACCGAATGCGGCCCTGGCGGAAGTACGTACCTTCAAGCTGGCCCGCGCGACCGAGACACGGAACATTTGTCCGTATTGCTCGGTTTCCTGCGGGGTTCTCATCTATTCGACCGGTGACAAGTCCAAGAACACCCCGGCCGAGATCATCCACATCGAAGGCGACCCGGACAATCCGGTCAACCGCGGTACCCTGTGCCCGAAGGGCGCCGGCCTGCGCGACATGGTGCAGAGCGCCAATCGTCTGAAGTGGCCGGAAGTGCGCGAGCCTGGCTCGGCGGAATGGAAGAAGATTTCCTGGCAGGAAGCCTTCGACCGCATCGCCAAGCACATGAAGGCCGACCGCGACGCCAATTTCCTGGCCCAGAACAAGGACGGCGTGACCGTCAACCGCTGGACCAGCACTGCATTCCTCGCATCATCGGCAGCACCGAATGAGGCCGGCTACCTGACCGTGAAGACGATTCGCGCGTTGGGGATGACCTCGATCGATACCCAGGCGCGCATTTGACACGCTCCCACGGTGGCCAGTCTGGCTCCGAGTTTTGGGCGTGGTTCGATGACCAACCATTGGGTTGATATCAAGAACGCCGATCTGATTTTCGTCATGGGCGGTAACCCTGCCGAAGCGCACCCGTGCGGCTTCAAGTGGGTGATCGAAGCGAAGAAGAACCGCAAGGCCAAGCTCGTGGTCGTTGACCCGCGCTTCAACCGTACGGCCTCGGTTTCCGATTTCTATGCGCCGATCCGTCCGGGCTCCGACATCGCCTTCCTCGGCGGCGTCATCAATTACCTGCTGTCAAACGACAAGATCCATCACGACTATGTGAAGGCGTATACCAACGCGTCCTTCCTGATCAACGAAGGCTTCAACTTCGAGGATGGCATCTTCACCGGCTACAACGACGAGAAGCGCAGCTACGACAAGGCGACCTGGTCCTACCAGCTCGACAAGGACGGCTTCGCCAAGGTCGATGAAACCCTGCAGGACCCACGTTGTGCCTTCCAGCTGATGAAGGCCCACTACGCCCGCTATACGCCGGACGTCGTGGCCAAGGTCTGCGGCACGCCGAAGGACGCTTTCCTGAAGGTTTGCGAATACATCGCCGAAACGGCCGCGCCGAACAAGACGATGACCAACCTGTACGCGCTGGGCTGGACCGAGCACTCCGTCGGTTCGCAGAACATCCGCTGCATGGCCATCATCCAACTGCTGCTCGGCAACATGGGCATGGCGGGCGGTGGCATCAACGCGCTGCGCGGCCACGCCAACGTTCAGGGCATCACCGACTTCGCGCTGTACGCGCAGAACCTGCCGGGCTACCTGGCCGCGCCGTCTGACGCCGAACCGGACCTGAAGACCTTCCTCGAGAAGAAGACGCCGAAGATGCTGCGTCCGGGTCAGATGAACTTCGGCCAGAACCTGCCGAAGTGGTACGTCAGCCTGCACAAGGCCTGGTGGGGCGATGCCGCGACCAAGGACAACGGCTTCGCCTACGACTTCATGCCCAAGCTGGCCGGTGCTTCCGACGTGCTGTCGATCTTCGACCAGATGTACCAGGGCAAGATCAACGGCTTCCTGTGCCAGGGCTTCAACCCGCTGGCTTCTGTCGCCAACAAGAAGAAGGTGGGCGATGGTTTGGCCAAGTTGAAGTACATGGTGGTCATGGACCCGCTGGCGACCGATACCTCCGAGTTCTGGAAGCCGCATGGCGAGTTCAACGAGGTCGATCCGAGCAAGATTCCGACCGAAGTCTTCCGCCTGCCGACCACGCTGTTCGCTGAAACGTCCGGTAGCTTCACCAACTCCGGCCGTGTCATCCAGTGGCGCTGGAAGGCCGCCGATGGCCCGGGCGATGCCAAGGACGATACCGAAATCATGGCCACGCTTTTCCTGAAGCTGAAGGAAATGTACGCCAAGGATGGCGGTGCCTACTCGGAGCCGATCCAGAAGCTGACCTGGGCTTATCGCCAGCCGACCAAGCCGTCGCCGGAAGAGCTGATGATGGAGTTCAACGGCAAGGCATTGGCCGACGTGCTCGACCCGAAGGATCCGACCAAGGTGCTGGTCAAGGCCGGCGACCAACTGCCGAGCTTTGCCATGCTGCGCGACGACGGTTCGACCACCTGCGGCAACTGGATATACTGCGGTGTCTGGTCGCAGGCCGGCAACCTGTCGGCGCGGCGCGACAACGCCGATCCGTCAGGTTTGGGCCAAACCCTGAACTGGGGCTTCGCCTGGCCGGTCAACCGCCGCATCCTGTACAACCGCGCTTCCTGCGATCTCTCCGGCAAGCCGTGGGATCCGAAGCGGACCGTGCTCAAGTGGCTGGGCGACAAGTGGGGTGGCAACGATGTCCCCGACATGCGTCCGGATGCCGCGCCCGACCAGAATGTCATGCCCTTCATCATGACCGGTGAAGGTGTGGGGCGTCTGTTCAGCCTCGGCCTGATGAACGAAGGTCCGTTCCCGGAACACTACGAGCCGTTCGAAAGCCCGCTAGACACCAACCCGATGCACCCGAAGAACCCGAAGGCCCGCGCCAACCCCGCGGCCCGCGTGTACAAGGGCGACATGGAGGCGTTCGGCACGGCCAAGGACTTCCCGTATGTGGCGACCACCTACCGCCTGACCGAGCATTTCCACTACTGGACCAAGCAGAGCAAGATCAACGCGATCATGCAGCCGGAACAGTTCGTGGAAATCGGCGAGGAACTGGCGAAGGAAAAGGGCATCGCTGTCGGCGACCGGGTCAAGGTCCGCTCCAACCGCGGCTTCATCAAGGCCGTGGCGGTGGTGACCAAGCGTATCAAGGCGCTGGATGTGGATGGCAAGAAGGTCCACACCATCGGCATCCCGATCCACTACGGATTCAAGGGGGCGACGAAGCCTGGCTTCATCACCAACACCCTGACGCCGTTCGTGGGCGACGCCAATACGCAGACGCCGGAGTACAAGGCGTTCCTGGTCAACATCGAGAAGGCATAAAGGAGAGCTGATATGGCACTGCAATCGCTAGACATCAAACAGCGCTCCGCGACCACGACGCCGGCCCCGCAGGCTCGCACGACGGTCGAGATCGCCAAGCTCATCGACGTGTCCGCCTGTATCGGCTGCAAGGCCTGCCAGGTGGCATGCTCGGAGTGGAACGACATCCGCGACGAAGTCGGCAACTGCCACGGCGTCTACGACAACCCGATGGACCTGACGGCCGATTCTTGGACCGTCATGCGCTACACCGAGGTCGAACAGAACAACAAGCTGGAGTGGCTGATCCGCAAGGATGGCTGCATGCACTGTTCCGACCCCGGCTGCCTGAAGGCCTGCCCGTCGCCCGGCGCCATCATCCAGTACGCCAACGGCATTGTGGATTTCCATCAGGAAAACTGCATCGGCTGTGGCTACTGCGTGACCGGCTGTCCGTTCAACGTACCGCGCATCTCGCAGAAGGACAGCAAGGCCTACAAGTGCACGCTGTGTTCCGACCGCGTCGCCGTCAACCAGGCCCCGGCTTGCGCCAAGGCCTGCCCGACCGGCGCCATCCAGTTCGGCAGCAAGGAAGACATGAAGGACTACGCTTCCAAGCGCATCACCGACCTGAAGGAACGCGGCTACGACAAGGCTGGCCTGTACGATCCGGAAGGCGTTGGCGGCACGCACGTCATGTACGTGCTGCACCATGCCGA
Source organism: Azonexus sp. IMCC34839 (assembly GCF_047047955.1). Classification (GTDB taxonomy): domain Bacteria; phylum Pseudomonadota; class Gammaproteobacteria; order Burkholderiales; family Rhodocyclaceae; genus Azonexus. The sequence goes on from NZ_CP150631.1 coordinate 2,501,259, forward strand.
TCAGCCGAATCTGTACGCCGGCCTGCCGGCCAACCCGTCGATCAGCCCGCTGGTCTCGCTGTGGAAGGGCTTCGCCAAGCCGCTCGCCACGCTGGCCCTGGCCGGGGTGGCACTGGGCAGCCTGTTCCACTACGTCACCAAGGGTCCGAACGAGGTCTCGAAGGAGATCGAAGACGAGATCGAACGTGAAGACAAGGAGGAAGCCAAATGATCCGCGATCCGAAAGACCTGCAACGCTATAACGCGTCCGAGCGGGCCAATCACTGGGTAGTGGGCATCAGCTTCATCCTGCTCGCACTGTCCGGTCTGGCCTTCTTCCATCCGGCCTTCTTCCCGCTCACCCAGCTGTTCGGCGGCCCGGTCTGGGCCCGCATCATCCACCCCTTCCTCGGGGTGCTGATGGCGGTGTCCTTCCTGTCCATCTTTCTCCGCTTCAAACATCTGAACAAGATGACCCCGGCGGATAAGGAATGGCTGGCCAAGGCCAAGAACATGGTGGACGGCAACGACCACGACATGCCGGAACAGGGCAAGTACAACGGCGGCCAGAAAGTGATGTTCTGGGCGCTCGCCGTGTGCATGCTGCTGATGACGGTGTCCGGTGTCTTCATCTGGCGTGCCTACTTCGGCTTCGACATCACCGTGGTCCGCCTCGGTGCCGTCGTCCATGCCGCAGCAGGTGCCGTGATGATTGCGCTGATCATGGTCCACGTCTATGCCGCCATCTGGGTCAAGGGCACCATCCGCGCCATGTGGTACGGCACGGTCACCCGCGCCTGGGCCAAGCAGCATCACCGTGGCTGGTACAGACAAGTCACCGGCAAGTAAGACGACAGGGCAGGGCCGCTTCGGCGCCCCTGTCCCGTTCGCAACAGGTTTTAGCTTTACCTTGCGTTTAGGGGGCTCTGCAGCCAATATCGGTGCATCCCCCGTTTTTTAGATACGAGCATTGGACGCCCATTTTTGCCACCAATGCCAGGCTCAGAGACAACCCATGCAAACCCAACCGATCGACTTTCATCCGCCGACCGAAGACGCCGCGCCTTTCCTGCTGCCGGTCCCGGCCAGCCTGTTTTCCGAACGGGCCGATCGTTTCGAATTCCTCGCCCAGAACCACAGCCTGGGCGACTGGCTGGTCTTCCTCGGGCGCCTGACGCGCGCCCAGCACGAGGTGCTGAAAGGCTTGCCCGACCTGCCTTTGCCCGATGCCGCCAAGCTTGAGCTGGCACGCGAGCACCGCATGCCGCCGCTCAATGCCCAGTCGCTGGCCCGCCCGGCTGCCTGGCGCTTCGCCCTGCAACAGCTCTGCCTGCGCTTGCAGGACGATGCACCGGAAGGTGCGCAGCTCGCGTTGAAAGCGCTCTTTTCCTCGTCCGAGGAGCAACTCGAAAAACTGGCCGACGGCCTGCTCGGCGGCGAGCCGGACATGGATTCCGCGGCGCAGTTGCCCTTTGTCGCCGCCGCCCTGCAACTGGTCTTCACCAAACTGGCCAGCCAGCTCGATACCAGCCATCTGCAGACCCAGGATGCCCACAACGTCTGCCCCTGTTGCGGCAGCCCGGCCGTGGCCAGCATCCTCCGCCTCGGTGCAGCGATCAACAACCTGCGCTACCTGCATTGCAGCCTGTGCAACACCGAGTGGAACGTGCCGCGTGCCGTCTGCACGAGCTGTGGCTCCGACAAGGAGGTCGCGCTGCACGAACTGGAAGGCAGCAACGGCGAGGTGCGCGCCGAGACCTGCGACGCCTGCAAGGGCTACCTGAAAGTGGTCTATCAGGAGAAGGACCCGCGAGTCGATCCGGTGGCCGACGACCTTGCCACGCTGGCGCTCGACCTGCTGGTCGACGAGGCCGGCTACGAGCGCACCGGCCCCAACCTGCTGCTGATCGGTGCCCATAGCGCCTGACCCACTCATTCCCATCAACCTTTCTGCCCGGTCCGGGTGAAAGTCATGAACGAAAACAGACGTCTGCCCGCGGTTGACCGCGTTTTAAGCCAACTTTCCGAACTGATCGAAGCGCACGGTCGCCAGCTGGTGACCGGCTGCGTGCGCGCCGAACTGGCCGCCGCCCGCGAAGGGCTCAAACACGGCCTGCCGCTGCCCGAAGAATCGGCGCTGCTTGCCGCCATTCGCCGCCGCGCTGACGAGGCCGGGCGCGCCAACCTGCGCGCCGTGTTCAACCTGACCGGCACGGTGCTGCACACCAATCTCGGCCGCGCCTTGCTTTCCGAGGAGGCCATCGCGCTGATGGTCGAGGCGGCGCGTTCGCCCTGTGCGCTCGAATATGACCTTGCCTCCGGCGGGCGCGGCGACCGCGACGATCTGGTTTCCGGCCTGCTCGCCGAACTGGTTGCCGGCGGTTCGCCGGACGTGGCGGCGACCATCGTCAACAACAACGCCGCCGCCGTATTGCTCAGTCTCAATGCGCTGGCGCAGGGCAAGGAGGCGGTGGTGTCGCGCGGCGAACTGGTCGAGATCGGCGGCGCCTTCCGCATCCCCGACGTGATGCGTCGGGCACAGGTCAAGCTGGTCGAGATCGGCACCACCAACCGCACGCACGCCAAGGATTACGCCGAGGCCATCGGGCCGAAGACGGCGCTGCTGATGAAGGTGCATACCAGCAATTACGAGGTGACCGGCTTCACTGCTGCGGTGCACGAGGCGGAAGTGGCAAAAATCGCCCACGCCGCCAATCTGCCTTTCCTGGTCGATCTTGGCAGCGGCACGCTGACCGACTTCGCCGCCCTCGGCCTGCCGCCCGAACCGACACCGCAACAAGCGCTGGCGGCGGGGGCGGACATCGTCACCTTCTCCGGCGACAAGTTGCTCGGCGGCCCACAGGCTGGCCTGATCGTCGGCCGCAAGGACCTGATCGCCAAGATCAAGAAGAATCCTCTGAAGCGCGCCCTGCGTGTCGGCAAGACGACGCTGGCCGCGCTGGAAGCGACCCTGCGCCTGTATCGCGATCCGGATCGCCTGGTTGAGCGCCTGCCGACCTTGCGCCTGCTGACCCGGCCGGTGGCCGACATCACGGCGCTGGCCGAGCGCGTGCTGCCGGCAGCGCAGGCTGCGGTGGGCGAGTTGGCGACGGTCTCGGTGCAGCCGTGCAGCAGCCAGATCGGTAGCGGGGCCTTGCCGGTCGAGCGCCTGCCGTCCGCGGCCTTGGTCTTCAAGCCGACCGCGAAGAAGCCGGGCAAGACGCTGCTCGCGCTGGAGGCGGCCTGTCGCGGCCTGCCTGTGCCGGTCATCGGCTACATCCGCGACGACGCCTTCCATCTCGATCTGCGCTGCCTGGAAGCGAAGGACGAGGCGCGCTTCGTTGCCCAGCTGGCCGAACTGAAAATCTAGTATTCCGGAAACGGCCTCGTTGGGCGGTCTGTGTACCGCCCGCCGTTCCCGATCCTGCCCGCGAGGGCGACCCTGTAAATCCAGGCATCTCCGTGTCTGGATGGTTTTTCGAATGGAGACGACATCGTGAGCTTGAACCGACGACAATTTCTTGCCGCCGGCGCGGCCTTGGGGGCGACGGGCGCATTGGCCCAGCCGACCAGCCCGCTGCCTTTCCTGATCAACATGCAGGCCGACCCGCTGCTGCCCAAAGCCAAGGGCAAGCGCGTCGTGATCTGCGGCGGCGGCTGGGGCGGCGTGTCCGCCGCCAAGCATCTGCGCAAGCTTGATCCGACGCTGGACGTCGTGCTGCTCGAACGCAACCCGGTCTTCTTCTCCTGCCCGATGAGCAACAAGTGGCTGGTCGATGTGGTCGATACGCAGTTCCTGACCTTCAGCTACCTGCCGGTGGCGCAGAAGTACGGCTATACCTTCATCCAGACCGAAGTCACCGGCTTCGAACGCGACAGGAAGCGCGTCATCACGGCGCAGGGCTGGCTCGATTACGACTACCTGATCGTCGGCGCTGGCATCCGCTACAACTACGAAACCTGGTTCGGCAACGACCGCAAGGCGGCGGATTACACCAAGGCCATGTTCCCGGCGGCCTACATTCCGAATGCCGAGCACTTCCGCCTGAAGCAGAGCATCCAGAACTTCACCGGCGGCGACCTGGTCATGACCCTGCCGCCGCCGCCGCATCGTTGCCCGCCGTCGCCCTACGAGCGCGCCTGCCTGATCGCCGGCCTGTTCAAGCAGCGCAAGATCAAGGGCAAGGTCATCATCCTCGATCCCAAGCCGAGTCCCGCGCCGATCACCGGCGGCTTTCAGGAAGCCTTCACCAATCTGTACAAGGACCAGATCGTCTACGTGCCCAAGGCGGTGATCAGCGAAGTCGACCCGTTCAACAAGAAGATCAAGACGGCGGCTGGCGACTTCACCTTCGACCATTCCATCTTGATGGCCCCGCACCAGGCCGGCGACATGGCGTGGAAAGCCGGCGTCATCGGCAAGAACGAGGAAGGCAAGCCGACCGGCTGGGCCGGCGTCGATCCCTTCATGCTGAACATGAAGGACGATCCCGACACCTACGTGATCGGTGATGCGGTCGGCGTCGTTTCACCGCTCTTCCGCTTCTACCCGAAGGCCGGCCACGTCGCCAACGCGCACGCCAAGATCGTCGCCAAGTACATCGCCGAACGGGTCAAGGGCCGCGAGCCGAAATACGCGCTGCCGGACAACCTGTGTTTCATGATGGTCAATACCGAGCCGCGCGAAGACATCGCCGTGCGCTTCAAATACTGGGTCAACGACAAGGGCGTCATCGTGCAGGACCAGGATGACGACAACCTGCGCCGCGACGAGCTGGTGACCGAAGACTTCGCCTGGGCCGGGCGCATGTACGAGGACATGTTCGGCTGATCGCAAACGCGCCCGGCCAGATGGCTGGGCGCATGCCAGAATAACGTTTTGTACCCCCTGTATTCGCCATCCATGTCCCGCTTCCTCTTCCTCAACGCCACCACCCGCGAACCCGGCCATGTCGGCAACAGCGAAACCCTGGCCCGCCACGCTGCGGCCAGCCTGCCTTCGGGCTCCGAACAAATCTGGTTCAAGCTGGCCGAACTCGAGCAGCCGCCTTTCGTCGACCTGCGCCATACCGCTGGCACTTATCCGATGCCATCGGGCGACATGAAAACCCTGCTCGACGAAACCCTGGCCGCCACCGACCTCGTCTTTGTCTCGCCGGTCTATTGGTTCTCGGTGCCGTCGCCGCTGAAGACCTACCTCGACCACTGGAGCGGTTGGCTGCGCGTGCCCGGTGTCGATTTCAAGGAAAAGATGGTCGGCAAGCGCCTGTGGGTGATCAGCACCAGCGGCAACCGCGAACGCGCCCAGCCGATGTTCGACAGCTACCGCCTGTGTGCCGAGTTCCTCGGCATGCAATTCATGCCGCCGCTCTGGGGCAAGGGCGGCGCGCCGGAGGCCGTACTGGCCGATGGCGAGGCGCTGGCTGCTGCGGCCGGCTATTTCGCGGCCCGATGACTGCCATGGTCGTCGAGCACCTGTTTTTGAGTCCGCAGCGCGGTGCACCGCAGCAGGCGTGTGCGCAGCTTGAACTGCGTGCCGGGCAAGGTGTTGTTGGCGACCGTCATCAAGGCCGGACCGATTGGTCGGGACAGAATCTGACCTTGGTCGAGGCCGAGGAAATCGAGGCTTTCTGTGCGTTAAGCCAGCGAGAAGTCGATTGGTCGCTGACCCGGCGCAACGTGGTGACACGTGGCCTGCGGCTAAATGATCTGGTCGGCAAGACCTTCCGTCTCGGCGATTGCCTGTTGCGCGGCGTCGAACGCTGCGAACCTTGCCGGACTCTGGGGCAGCGCCTGGAGAACACTGTACTCACCGGGCCGCAGGTGGTCAGCCATTGGCTCGGTCGGGGCGGCTTGCGGGTCGACGTATTGCGCGGCGGTACCCTGCGGATCGGCGACATTCCCGAAATCGTGGAGGGCGGGGCATGATCATTGGCACCGCGGGCCACATCGACCACGGCAAGACCACGCTGGTCAAGGCGCTGACCGGGGTCGATTGCGACCGCCTGAAGGAAGAGAAGGCGCGCGGCATCACGTTGGACCTCGGCTATGCCTATACGCCGATGCTCGGTTTCATTGACGTGCCGGGCCATGAAAAGCTGATCCACAACATGCTGGCCGGCGCGACCGGGATCGACTTCGCCCTCCTCGTCGTGGCGGCGGATGACGGCCCGATGCCGCAGACGCGCGAGCATCTGGAGATCATCGAACTGCTCGGCATTCGGCGCGGCGCGGTGGCGCTGACCAAGATCGACGCTGCTGCGGTGCACCGGCAAAACGAGGCAAAAACCGAGATCGAGCAATTGCTGGCTGGCACCGCGCTGGCTGGCGCAGCGATCTTCCCGGTGGCGGCGACCACGGGCGAGGGCATCGCCGCATTGAAATCCCATCTCGAAGCGGCCGCCGCTGAACTGGGCGAGCGTCGTGCCGAAGGCGGCTTCCGCCTGGCGGTCGATCGCTGCTTTACCTTGTCCGGGGCTGGGACGGTCGTCACCGGCACGGCCTTCGCCGGCGAAGTGAAGGTCGGCGATCAATTGCTCCTCAGTCCGCCGAACAAGCCGGTGCGCGTGCGCAGCCTGCGCGTGCAGGATGCGCCGGCCGAATCGGGCCATGCCGGGCAGCGCATCGCCCTGGCCTTGGCTGGCATCGAGAAAAGCGAGGTAACGCGCGGCCAGTGGATCGTCGCACCGGCCTTGCACGCGCCGGTCCGGCGCCTCGACGCCAAGGTGCGCGTGCTGTCCGGCCAGCCGGCCCTCAAACACTGGACACAGGTGCATCTGCATCTGGGGGCCGAAGACGTGCCGGCGCGCATCGCGCTGCTCGGTGCCGATGAAATCGCGCCAGGGGGCGAGGGGTGGGCGCAACTGACGCTGGAGCGCGAGATCGGCGCCCTGGCTGGCGATCGATTCATCCTGCGCGATGCCTCGGCCCGTCACACCATCGGCGGCGGTCGGGTGCTCGACATCTTCCCGCCCAACCGCAAGAAGCGCAGCGTCGAGCGCCTGGCCATGCTCGCGGCGCTGGCCGATCCTGATCCCGGTGTCGCCCTGTGCCTGGCCGCCGAGCAGCAGCCGGCCGGCGTCGAACTCGCGCCGTACGCGCTCAATCGCAACCTCGATGCCGATACGCTGGCGGAGCTGTGCCGCCGCCTCGGCCTGATCGTGGTCGGTGGCACCGCCTTCGCGCTGCAAGGCTGGCAGGAATTGGAAGCTCGCCTGCTCGCCGCACTGGCGGCCGAGCACGAACGCGCCCCGGACATGCCCGGCGTCGAACGCGACCGCCTGCGCCGGCTGACCCTGCCAACGCTGTCGCGCCCGGCCTTCGACGCCTTGCTCGCCGCGCCGCTGGTCGATGGCCGCATCGCCCAGACGCACGCCTGGCTGCACCTGCCGGAACACCGCGTGCAACTGGCCAAGGCCGACCACGATCTGTGGCAGACGTTGAAGCCCTTGCTCGCCGCCGAGCCCTACGCGCCGCCGCGCGTACGCGACGTGGCCAAGGCCACCGGTGTGGCCGAAGACACCGTGCGCGCCCTGTTCAAGTGCGTCGCCCGTTTTGGCGAGGCTTACCCGGTGGCGCACGATCATTACTTCACCGCCGAGGCAGTGGCCGACCTGGCCCGCCGCGTCGCTGCGCTAAGCGAACGCGATGGCCACGCCCGCGCGGCGACCCTGCGCGACGAGATTGGCGGCGGGCGAAAAGTCGCCATCCACATCCTCGAATTCTTCGACCGCATCGGCTACACTCGCCGGGTGCGGGATACCCACGTTCCACGTGGAACGCCCGAACAATTCGGATCATGAACAACGGAAGGAATCGCTCCCCGGTGGGACGGACGGTCTTCAAAACCGTCAGGACCTGTCAGACAGGTTTGGGTAGGTTCGACTCCTGCTTCCTTCCGCCAATTGCCTAGCCGCGCAAAAGCCTGCAGTTCACGGCTTGGATGACCGTCGCCTCAGGCTATCGGCAGCAGCATGAACAGCTTGATCACCATGGCGTTGGCCAGGTCGATAAAGAAGGCACCGACTATCGGTACGATCAGAAAACCCAGCCGGGAGGAGCCAAAACGTTCGGTGACGGCCTGCATGTTGGCGATCGCTGTCGGCGTCGCGCCCAAGCCAAAACCGCAATGTCCTGCCGCGATCACCGCCGCATCATAGTTGCGCCCCATCACCCGGAAAGTCACGAAGATGGCATAGAGCGCCATCAGCGCTACCTGCCCAAGCAGGATCCCGAACATCGGCAAGGCAAGACTGGCCAGCTCCCACAAGCGGAGCGACATGAGCGCCATGGCCAAAAACAGGGCCAGCGAGACATTGCCGAGGACGGAAACTGCCCGCTCGAAGACGGCATACCAACCCAGGAAACTCAGCCCGTTACGTAGGAGCACACCGACAAACAGGACACAGACGAAGGACGGCAGTTCCAGCCAACTCCCGGTCAGCGTACGCGCAATGCTTTGTCCTCCAAGCAGACAAATGGCGATCAGGGCCAAGGTTTCGATCAGCGCCGGCGCGGTAATCAGGCGAACGGCGGCCGGATTTTCGAATTGTCCGGGGGCATCTGCATCCGTTTGACACGGGGCGTTGGCGGGGAGCCTGGCCATGAGCAGACGGGCGACCGGCCCCCCCAGCAAACCGCCGAGAACTAGGCCAAAAGTCGCCGAGGCCATGGCAATCTCGCTGGCCGAGCTCATCCCGTATTTCTCGGCAAAAATTTTGCTCCAGGCCAGGCCCGTGCCATGGCCGCCAGAGAGCGTGATCGACCCGGCCAGGAGCCCAAGCAAGGCAGATTGCCCCTGTACCACGGCAAGCAGGATACCCATGAGATTCTGGGCCATCAGAAAGCCAACGACCACCAGCAGGAAGCGGAACATCGGACGGCCACCCCGCCGCAGGGTGGCGATATCCGCGTTCAGGCCAATGCAGGCGAAGAAAGCCAGCATCATTGGCGTACCCAGTGTGTTGTCAAAACGGACTTCAATCCCGCTCATGCTATTCAGGCACCAGATTCCCAGCGCGACCAGCAGGCCGCCGACCACCGGCTCCGGCACACTGTAGTGACGCAGGAAGGCCACGCGAGCAAGCAGCTGCTGGCCGAGCAAGAGGACCAGCGATGCGGCAACCAGTGTTCCATAGATATCCAGATGCATACCATCCTCCGATTCGTCTGCTGCCGTTCCCTCTCCTCGCGACACCGGGAGGTTGTTTGTCATATTACTGTTCTGCCGATGGGGTGACCAGTCAGCTCCGGCTGCGGGGAAGGCAAGCGACAGCGCTGCTGGTAACATAGACGCCTCCCACGCACCACGCTGGCTGCGCTCCCTGCGGCAACCGTACCCGACATGGCTCATACCCCGTTTTCCGGCATCGTCCCTGATGATCGACTCTATTGCCCGCAGTACGACATGTGGGTCCAACCGCAAGCCAACGGCGAGCTCCTGATTGGGGCCACGGCTTTCGGGGTTTTCCTGGCTGGCGAAATCATTGCCTTTACCAGCAAGCCGAAGGGCGCCGAGGTCGATTTTGGCCGTGGGATGGGCACGGTCGAGTGCCGTAAAACGGTATTGGCGGTGCATGCCCCGGTTTCCTTCGTCTTGCTCGAAGGCAACGAGGCGGCCGAGGAGCGGCCGAAGCGGGTCAACGACGATCCTTACGGTGCCGGCTGGATGGCACGCGTGCGGCCGACGCGATGGGCCGAGGAGAGAGGAAGCCTGGTCGATGCTGCGGTGTACCGCGCCCATGTGCTGAAAATCGAGCCGGAGGCCACTTTTGCCTGACAAACTCGCCTTTTTGATCTGGGCCGCGACGCCGGATCGTCCCGATCTGGTGGTGACGCCGCTGGTCCATGCGCTGGCGGCGCGGGCGCTCGATGCCGAGGTCGAACTGCATTTCGCCGGGCCGGCGGTGCGCTGGCTGGTCGAGGGGGTGGCCGGCTCAGCCTTTGCCACGCCAAACCGGGAAAAATCGGTGGCCGATTTCTTTCGCGAACTGCAAAGCGAAGGCGTCGCCTTCTTCGCTTGCGGCATGGCGCAGGCGGCCTGGGTCGGCGAGGGGGAAGAACTGATCGAAGTGGCCCGCTCGGCCGGCGCGACGGCCTTTGTTGCCCGTTCGCTCGATTCGGCTTGGCGAACCCTGGTCTTTTGATGACGCATCCCGACATTACCGGCGTTATCCTGGCCGGCGGCCTGGGCCGGCGTATGGGCGGCGTGGACAAGGGCCTGCAGTTACTGGCTGGCAAGCCGCTGATTCGTCATGTGGTGGAACGGCTGGCACCGCAGGTGGGGACGCTGCTGATCAACGCCAACCGCAGCCTGCCCGATTACGCCGCGCTCGGTTATCCGGTGGTGGCCGACACCATTCCCGATTTCGCTGGGCCGCTGGCCGGTTTGCATGCCGGTTTGGCGGCCGCGGATACGCCTTGGGTGCTGACCGCGCCCTGCGACTCACCGCACCTGCCGCTCGATCTGGCCGAGCGCCTGCTGGCCGGCGCCATGGCGCAGGGCAGTGAACTGGCCATCGCGCGCTCGGAGGGGCGCTTGCATCCGGTCTTCTGCCTGTGTCGTAGCGGTTTGCGCGGTGGGCTGGAAGCCTTCCTGCACGGCGGTGGCCGGCGGGTCATGCAATGGTGCGAGGAAAACGGTGTGGCCATCGTCGATTTCGACGACCAGCCGACGGCCTTTCGCAATTTCAATACGCTGGAAGATCTGCAGGCTTGATCAGCCGCGCATGTCGGTACGCTTCGAGGTTTTCTTGACCAGACCGCTGTTCAGGTCGAAATGGACCATGAAGTAGGCCTCGCCGGTTTTCGGCGTGTCTTCGAAATGCCACTCCCAGATATCTTCGCCGAGATTGTCGAAGACCACCTTTGAGGCCGGGGCACCAAGCAGGCGGCGAACCTGTTCAGGTGTCAGGCCGGGCTGGATTTGGGCGAAGGTTTTTTCGTTGACGACCTGATCCATGGCGCTGACCACGTCCCTGCTGTCGAAGCGAATCATGTAGCAGGTGACGCCGGCAGGTTGCCGTGAGTATTCCCAGGTTTTGGTCCCATCGTCGTTGCGATGGACGAATCCGGGTTCGCCCATGTGCTGGCGCACTTCCGCAGCGGTCGTCACACCGGGGCGAATCTGCGGCAGGTTGACAATGTCGCAGGCGGGAAGCAGGGCCGCGATCAGGGCACTGCCGGCGGCGCGTAGCCAGCGGGGAAGGTTCATGATGCCTCCGTGGGGCAAAAGCACAGTTTACGGCGTCTCAAGGTTGCTTCCATAATATTGGTCTTTCCTAATCTTCGGACATGCCCATGCAGCACCTCGACCCCCGCGCCGCTTTTGCCTACCTGCAGGAGAATCCGCAGGCCGTGCTGGTCGATTGCCGGACCGAGATCGAGCACATGTATGTCGGTCATCCGGTGGGGGCCGAGCATGTGGCCTGGCAGGAGGCGCCGGACTGGGAGATCGATCCCGACTTTGCCGCCAAGGTTAAGCGTGTGGTGAAGGGCGATGTCGAGCGGCCGGTGCTGTTGATCTGCCGCAGCGGTCATCGCTCGATTCATGCCGGCGATGCGCTGGAAGCGGCCGGCTTCACGAACGTGATCAATGTGCTGGAAGGCTTCGAAGGGCCGCTCGACGACGATTTTCATCGCGGTACCTTGGGTGGCTGGCGATTCCGCGGCCTGCCCTGGCAGCAGTCCTGACTACTCGTTAGCCAGTTGCCGCCGGCGCAAACGCCGGTGCAGCAGCGCGGCGATGCCGCCGCTCAACATCAAGCCGCCCATGCCAAGGGCCATCGTCAGCGTCGAACCCCACAGCATCGGCGCGATGAAAGCGGCAGCCAGACTGTTGAAACCGGACTGGAAGAAGGTCTGGCATGACGCCGCCAGGCCGCGCTGAGCCGGGAAAGGGTCGAGCGCGAAAAGGGTCAGATTGGGCATGGCCAGCGACATGCCCAGCGTGTACACATACAACGGCAGCACGCTCCACGGCAGGCCGGGCGGCAGCGTCAGGTTAAGCGTCAGATTGAACGCGAAGGCTGTCCCCATGATCAGGTAGCCGCGCTGTATGGTCTTGCCTGGGGCCAGTTTGCCGGCCAGCCGGCCGGAAATCCAGGAGCCGCTCATCAGACCGGCCATGGCCGGGCCGAACAGCCAGAGGAAGCCGGTTTCCGGAATGCCGAGGTGGGTCATCAGGAAGACGGGGGCCGACAGCACGTAGATGAAGAAGCCGCCGAAATTGAACGACAGCGCGGCGCAGGCGCTCAGGAAGAGCGGCGAGGTCATGACCTGCCAGTAGGTTTTGCCAAGGTAGGCCGGATTCAACGACTGCCGTTTTTCTGGTGGCAGGGTTTCCGGCAGCAGTTTCCAGCAGGCCAGCCACAATGCTGCGGTGGACAGCACCAAAAAGGCAAAAACCGAGCGCCAGCCAAACAGGGTCTGCAGCCACCCGCCGATCACCGGCGCGACGGCTGGGGCGAGGGCGAACATCATGGTGATCTGCGACATCAGGCGCTGGGCAGGTGCGCCGTCGAACAGGTCGCGCACGATGGCGCGGCTGATCACGATACCGGCCCCGGCGGTGACTCCCTGCATTGCCCGCCAGAACCACAGGTGCTCGATGCGTGTGGCGAAGGCGCAGCCGGCCGAAGCGAGGCCGAACAGGGCGAGCGCCACCAGAATGACCTTGCGCCGGCCAAAGCGATCGGCAATCGCACCGTGCCATAGGGTCATCACAGCGAAGGCGAGCAGGTAGGCAGAAAGGGTTTGCTGAACCTCCAGTTGCGTCGCGTGCAGCTTGTCGGCGATGTCGTGGAAGGAAGGCAGGTAGGTGTCGATCGAAAACGGACCCAGTGCCGACAACGAAGCGAGCAGTAACGCGATGCCGCGCGTGTCGCGGGCCTTCTGGTGTTCACCCATGATTGAAGCGGCGGTATTGGATGGCTTCGGCGACGTGTGCCGCGCCAATGGTGTCGCTGCCGGCTAGGTCGGCGATGGTGCGGGCGACGCGCAGGATGCGGTGCCAGGCACGGGCGGAGAGATCGAGCCGGGCGGCGGCCTGCTGCAACATGCGCTGGCCGGCAGCGTCGGGTTGGCAGAGGGTATCGACTTCCTTGGTGCTGAGACGGGCATTCGGCTTCTGCTGGCGCTGCTGCTGCCGTGTGCTGGCGGCCTCGACGCGCTGGCGGACGGTGGCCGAACTTTCCCCATCCGGCTTGTCGGCCAACTGCTCGGCGCTGACGGCCGGCACCTCGATGATCAGGTCGATGCGGTCGAGGAAGGGGCCGGATAACTTGCCGCGGTTGCCCATCAGCAAAGATAGGCGAGCATCGATATGCTGTGAAGTCAGTGTGTTGGGAGTGCTTAGTTTAACTGTCATTGGGCTAAATTCTGCAGAGTTAAGCTAACTTTTGTGGGCTCAACCTGGAACTGTTCTCGATAGCAGTCTACCGCACACCAATACTTAGGGGCCTAACCGCGACAACAATGTCGATTGTTCATTAACTTGGGGAGCAGGTATTACTGGAGGCGAGGTTAACAGTCTCGAGAGTCAGCAATTCTCGTCCGTAGATCTTTTTGACAGTTTTCCCGCGCTGCCACAGCGTCTTTAAGCTGCGTTTCTCTACAAGTACGAATACGCGGTAGCTCAGATTGAGCTCCGCTCAACAGCATTGCATTACCCTCAGCTCCGCACATTCGATCCAAGTACCGTTCTTCGAAGCTACCAGGAGCGGCATTAGCCCCGCACTGTGCTTGAAGTTCGTTGATATCGCTTATCACGTTTGAACAGAAGAATCGCCCTGGCTTAGATTGAACTAAGGCCGGCACTTGTCCTGAGAGATTTGACGGCACAGTGCTTGTCGAAGGAAGAATTGACGCATTATTAGCTACAACGTTAATGCTGCCTTGACTGTTGTTGCCTTGCCCGCCAACAGACATCCCCATATTCTGATTAGTCCCGATTTGCGGTGCTCGTTCTGCCTCGCCGACGTTCCTAGTTTGTTCCGGCTTTGAAGGAGCTGGGCCAACTTTGGCACTCGCGTTAATCCCACCCGGGCCGCTGGCACTGAACTCAAACGGAGCACCTCCAGTCGCCCAAAAGAGTAGCGCTGCGCATACCACTATGGCCAATAGAACCCAGATTACCCATATCCAAGGGCTACTTTTAACTGATAAGTTAGCACTCGGAGTGCCTTGTTTACTTGTGGTAGCCACGTTTCAGAATGCTTTCGTACAAAGATTTAAGTGTTCAAAGGTTCGTTGCTTGGTACAGATCTACTTGATGAATCTGGTCGTCATATGGTCTGCCGCAAATCTGGGTTCGTCCTATATCACCTCTTTTGTGGCTGGAAGCACATCTTGGACACTGAACTATTTCGTCATAACACTTCCAGTACAAACGCTTTTGCCTTACCCACTCTGACAAGTCGATCGACCAGTAGCAGTAGGCCTTGGATGTATGTCCAAGGCAAGTTGAACGATCACATGTACATTCGCCTTGGCTCTCAATCTGCTTTCGGTGCAGCCAGTAACCGTTGTCAAGCCGAATAAACACGTCAGGGACCGCAGTTTGGTCGTTACTAGCAATAGAAGCTACGCTATAGCTGCTTAATAGGTCTGCAACGTCAATCGGGGACACTTTCCCTTCATCAAGTGCGACAAGCAATTTAGCGAGAGTCTTGTCTTTCTTTTCATCTTTCTTAATCGACTCAGCAGTTCTTTCGACCCTTTCTGCGAGTCCGAGCAATCTATCAAGAATTATTCGAAGGCCTGGAGTATAGGTAAGGGGCGTCTTACTTTTTTGCTGGTTGCAATGGTTATGCGCAGGCAGCCAATTCTGAAACCCACAAACATTGAAAGAGCTCGGCAAATTGTAATCTTGGAGAAGATTTTGAAGTGCCAATGGATCTTGAAGCAGGGTTTCTGGAATTACGTGATCAATGGTCGCTTCGACAAGTCGCAAGGGATCATGACATAACCAGCATCGTTTTTCGTGATGGAGCCAGACGGCATAACGTTGAGCCATCGTGAATTTTTGTTTTTTCATAGTGCCTAGTGCTTAACCTGTTTAATGCGGAGACCGCCAATATCAATATATCGCTGGCTACCTGTCGCATGCAGCAGCAACTAGGCGATTCCATGCTTTGGCAAAAACCTCTGCTTGACCTGCGTTACTGACTAGATACTCTTCATTCAGCCCCGTAGCCGAGTTGAAGACGAGCCTGCCATATAGAGCAACAGGAATTTGGTAGTTGTCCTTGAAGCGGCGATCGGGCGAACCGTCCTTGTTTACTTTGGCCCAAGTATGATCGACAACGGTGGAATCCTTCGGAATGCTTCCTTCCTCGATGAACCTGCTTGGCGAATAATTGAGCTCTACCTCCTTGTATTCGAGCAGAGCGAAAGCATCATTCGAAACAAAATAGAGCACAAATCCGGGGTATAGAAAGATGTCGCCTCCATTTGCATTGGCCAAGTGAGGCACCGACCATTCTGATTCGATGACCTCGCATTTGCCGACGCCAAAAGCGACGGATTTCCGATCGACGATGCGTGATGCTGATGTCCGCTCGACAATCCGATTGGTGCCCCGTTGTCCTACGGTATCCCAAATGCAAACCGACTTAGCCATTAGAGCGAACTCGTCGACCATCCGATGAAACTCTTGGGCGACTGTTGATGGCATGTCGATCTGCGTTGCTAGGCGAGACAATCGCTTCTGCTCTTCCAACTCCAACCGCATTGCTGTTGCCTCTTCTGATGCATGGGCAAGTTGCTTGAACTTGGATTTGAACAGCCGCCGAAACAACCAACCATCTCGCCAACGAGCATATTTGTCCCCGACACGCTTTTCTTCACTACGCGCAGCGGTCAGATCAACATTAATTGCAGCATGCTCGCTGTTGGCTCGCTCCAGCAATTGTTTGAACTCTCCCAAACCAGGGGTTGTGAGCGCACCCGAGCCAGAGCTTTTGATGTCGTCGAGATGAGCAATCGGTGTTTCAACTACAGGTGTGAATGTAGGTGGCGGAGCGAAAGGTGCTGGCTTAGGCGATCTTTGAGGTTGAGGCGATACGTCAGCAAGCGAATGGCGAAAGGACAGGCCGGTGCCTGGAACATTGACCGTAAGTGCAGGCCCCCTTCTACCCGCACTCAAGCGTACTGGGCCAACACCGATTGAGGTGCTGATTCCACTTGGCGTCAGCGTAAGGCGGACGCCGGGAAAGGGACTGAAGCTCTTGCGAAAACGCCACCCCATGATTCCTCCCTTGGTTCTTATCTACGAATCCAGACGGTGCCCACAGTGAGGGCAATTAGCTTCGGCATCGGTCCCGGCATCAAGGATAGCTGCTGTCATAACGGCAGTAGGGAGCGCAAAAATACCTATCCCGAAAATCGCACCAGCCCCAGCAAGAAGTTTTCCGAGAGGCGTGATGGGCGTGATATCCCCGTATCCAATGGTGGTCAGAGTCACTACAGCCCACCACAACGTCTCTGGGATGCTGCTGAATTTATCGGGTTGCACAGAATGCTCGACCATGAAAAGAAGAGCAGCGAGGCAGTACACCGCAATCAGCATGAGCGCGACCGACATCACTAGCAAGTGTTTGCGCTGGCCGATGGCACGGCCAACCCGTTGCATCGAATAATCGAAGCTGTCGAGATGCAATACACGGAGCAAGCGGGTAAGTCGAAAAATCCGCAGGAAGCGGAGATCAACTGGTGCGAAATAGGTTGCTATGACGATGAAATCCAACAACGGTAGCGGCTGAAACACGTACCTCACCCGACCGAATACCGGGTGGGAAAGCCGAGTTTGTTCAACACAAACCCACAGGCGAGCCATGTATTCCACAACGAACACGGACGTTGAAATGGCCTCCAGCCAAAAAAGAAGGGATTGATGCGTTTGATTGATACTGGGAACAGTTTCCAAAGCCACCGCCGCGCAATTGGATAGGATCAGCAAAGCCAATGCGTAATTGACGTAGCGGGCAACCCGGCTATTGGGCAGCGGCTTGTGTAGAACGTGGAAGACAGATTGGCGGACGGTCTGGTGAAGCACTTGATGAGGTAGGCGACCGTCCATGGCTAAGTGGTAAGTGGAAAAATCCCCATTTTCCGCATAGCGCATATGACCTTCAATTAGACTAAAGTCATAGATGGCATCTTGAAATACCGTGTCACCAAGGCGATATCGAACTGCATTTTGCGCATGAAGCGTTGCTACAATGCAAAATTCATAATGACTTGGGGGAGACCAAAATGCAGAAATCTCGGCTGCTGTATCCTTTCATCATTTCCCTAGCCTTGGCGACGGTTAGTGACATCGCTTGGGCAAGAGGTAGTCATGGAGGCGGTCGGACTTACTATGGTGGAGCGAAACATACCTCTTCGCATGGTGGATACTATGCCGGGGGCAGCGGCTCATCTCATCGTGGTGGGAAATATGCATCGCCTACTGGCGGCAACCGTTATGGACGCCATAAGTGACGTTGAGTGGATCACTTTGGGGCTGTTAAGGCCTGCATTAAACATATGCAGGGTTATTTGTTTTCCATCGATGCAGTTGCCGATGGCAATGAAACTTCCTTAATGGTCACGCAGGCCAAGGAGGGGGCAGGCATTGATGGCAGGTTTTCCTTGCTTTGCGCTTGGTACGAAATGCTGATCACTTCCGGGGAGCGTAGCAGGAAGCGGGTTTCCTGTTTTTCTTTCTGAAAAGACAACAAATGCTCTTCGCCGATGCGCGAGAGAATTTTTAGGCCCTGGATATGGAAGACTGGGTCTTTGTCACCATTCGAAGGTGTGCAGCGCCCACAGCCGAGCGTACTGGTGATGATTTTGCAACCGGTGGATGAAACCAGGAGCATCGTATCCTCCAGATTGCCGAGCTTTAGCGTTCTCATTACCTCATCTGAGATTTGAACAAGTCCTCCAAACAAAAAGACCAGAAGAAAAACAAAGGTGCCGAGAGATAGGGCAGCGGATTTCCAATTGTGGCGGATGGCAATCCCAAATGCGCAGCTCAACGATATGGCCAGACCAAAGTTCATCAAGCT
This sequence comes from Azonexus sp. IMCC34839, assembly GCF_047047955.1. GTDB lineage: Bacteria > Pseudomonadota > Gammaproteobacteria > Burkholderiales > Rhodocyclaceae > Azonexus. The sequence continues at coordinate 2,519,288 of NZ_CP150631.1, forward strand.
GAATAAGTCGCTCTCCTGCCTGAAGAAGGGAAAAATCTGGAAAAGGATAGTGCAGGCTAAGAGTTGGAGCAGTGTTAAGAATCCCAGAACCCAAAGGCCGTGGGTATGGCCCCAAGCTTTCCGGAAGCGAATCCGGGCAAGTCGTTTTACCGGACCGCCGTCACGGTATCTGACTACAAGTGCTACGACAAAAAGCAAAAAGACGACGCTGATGCCGACTGTGACCGATGTTACCGGCAAATCAAAAAACGATTCAGTGGTGCCAAAGTAATAAGGGCCAAAGAGCAAGGAAAGCGCAATAGCGACACTGGCATAGATGTGCAGCATGAAACTGCCGCGGCCGTTACCCTTGCGTTTTATTCGTCCTTTGCTTCTGTCTTCCTTGTGCAGGTCTTCTGTTCCCGGATTGAGGACTTTATAGCGCACACATAGCTGCATCAAGGCGCCTGGGATGCCGAGCAGAATAGCCACCGAGCCGATCGTTAGAGCACCTGACATCGCAACGCCCAGGAGAATTCCCGTTGCCGATTTCAGATCAATAGACGGCAGGTATTTGATATGAACGAAATGGGTCAACATCAAAATCCCGCCGACGGCAAAGGCCAACGAAAGTAGGGAACTGCCCGGATGGTCGAGAAAACGTTGTTTCACCCAGCGCCAAAGCGGGTGGCCGGAAATTTTTGCTCCCGTTTGTTTTCGTGGTGTATGCCGATGCAAATGGCGGGGCGAATAGCCCGCTCCGGCGCTGGACGATTGGGTGCGAAAAGAGGAGTGGTCCCGCATTGCCTCAGTGACCTAAGGCGGCTTTGACTTCAATGACGAGGCACAGTGTGTATGCGTGGTTCGCTTCCAGATTTTTCAATTTATCCATTAATAGCCTTGGCCAACTAATCAATTGCAGCTGCATTATTTCATGGGCATAACATGCGATCTAGTACCCGGAATCTTCACGCTAGTTATATGTTCTCGCCCATCACCATTTCATCAATGTGACTGGCCAGTGAACTCAGCGGCAGATTGAGCGCGAAGCAAAGTACAACCATGGTGTTCAAGGTAGGTGACTTCGTACCACGTTCGAGTAGCGACACGTAAGTGCGGTCAAGCCCACTATCAAAAGCCAAGGCTTCTTGACTGAGGCGACGCTCGCGCCGAAATGCTCGGAGCACTTTCCCGAAAGCGACGTTATATCGCTCGGTTTCGGAGGGAGATGGAGGTAGAGATGTTTCCAATATCATGGGTCCGTGGTGATGGTGATTAGATCTCAAATAAGCGTCTTACCAAAGGTATCGGCGCTGCTCCAGAGTTTTGGATCGAGGTTTGCTTTCATGAGTTGGGTAATGCGGCTCCGTACCGAATGGCCATCCATCTTTTTGCCGAAACGGGAGATAAACCAAGTTTTTGGAACGTCCGGTCCGCGAAATTGGAAGTGAGGACGGATACCTTGGCGATATTGATCATCTAGCTCTGCCAAGCAGTCTATGAGGAAACGGACGCCGGATCCTGACGTAGTTTCCGGTACGGCCCTTAATCGCGCCATTTGCAGCACTATTTCGATCTCGCCTTGATCCATATTGCAAACGGCCTCAATTGATTGGCCAGAAAAGGCGGAGATCAGCAGCATCAAGAAATCTCGGGTCAAGGTCCGCCGCTGATCCCTCGATGGCGGTGTATGTTCCAACGTGGCGTAATACTGCCTACACATCATGATCAACTCTTCGAGGGATGCAGTTCGGCGTTGGTCAAGCAGCTCGTTGATCGCCCAGCTCTCAGCAACCCCCAGCTTTCGCCTCAACGCATTTTTGCTGACGGGCAATTTCTTTGCAGTCAGCTCTGAAATTGCTGTTTGAACGTGTTCTCGGGTGATCCAGTTGGTGTGTATAAAAAGGTGCTTGCGAATCACCTCGACAAACCATTTTGGGGTTTGAATTTCCGTACACCCAAAGTTATGTCCAGAAATCCCAGCTGCCCGGCAGGTGGTAACCATTCGAGTCGGCCATTCCTCCAATAGCCACGAAGCCATGCTTAGTATGGCTTGACGGGACGTAGCCGGAAGCCTTTCCAGAACCCCATTTCGATGAATCAAAAGGCCTGGCGCTGGTTGGATACTTAAGGGCAAATTTCTGTGTAGGGGGTCGAAATTTCGGCGAACGAAGCGACACATGCTCCACAGGACAGCAAAGTACTCTTGGAGCGAAATACCCTGTGGGGCGCCCTGGGGAGTGATGCCATTGATCAGTGCGTTCCACAAAGCGGCACTGATGTCTCCACACCCGTCGAAGATGCCCTCAGTACGGTGCAATGGGGTACCACATGCCATGCATATGGCAAGATCCATCCCTTTCAGGGGGTAGCTTGCTCGCTCGGCAAATGCGTTAGGCCAAATGCAGCTTGAGCAGGTCGGACAGTGCTCGATTAGTCGGCAGTTGTGTTGGGGACAGTGCGTCACAAAAGCGAGCCGCCAGGCAAGCCTGAAAAACGGTATATCGTCGTTCTTGAGGCATATCGGGCAATAACCGCTAGTGGCGCCATTGCGGGAGCTTTGCCGTGCGCAAGGAACGATCCATCGCGCCAAAGGCGCAGTAAAGCGTCCGCCGCCGAGGGGGGCCGCGAATTCGTCCAGGCTTGCTTGTCGCAGACCGACGACTGAGACATCAAACTCCCGCGTAAGCCAGTCTATTTCTGACTCTGCTGGTAATAGGTCAGGATCTCGAGCAGCCCATCTTCCATTCGAGGTCGGAAACCACCGAAATCCGTTCGCCAGCCCAGCCCGCTGACGCCACGAAGAGAGAGACTCGCCAGACTTAATTCTGGGTCTGATCAGGAACGCCATGAATCACGCAATCGCTTGGATACGGTACTTGGGCTCACATCCATTTCCGCGGCTAGCTCGTGAAGTCTAGTAGTTCTTGCTTTTCGGGCCTCGCGGATTTGTTGTCTATTTCTCGGTCGAGTGATGCCTCGTTCATCATCAAGTTGTAAGGCCAGGAGCAAAATTCGCGGCTGAACGGTCGTGATTTCTGCCGTCAGACGTGCGTAGAGGTTCTTAGAAAGGGTTGTAAATCCGGGAAATTGCCTAAGGGTTATATCGGCAAGAGTTTTATGGTCTTCGCAGATTGTCTCGAGGAACCGATGGTCGACAGAGCGGATCCACCAATGGGGACGATCTCGAGCCCTGGAGGTTTGGCTTTGCGTTTCTGATTCGTAGGCTCGGATCAATCGGCGCGTCACACGCCCGGCCATGGTTTCGACTCGGAAAAAGTTGGTGGCACTGACCGGTAGACTGGGCGTTGTTCGCCACGGAGCGAACAATTCGTAATAGGTCTTTTCCCAGAGTGGCGTTGGCTGGCTATCGACGTCACGAAAATCCTGTCCGCAACGACATCGAGAGAGGGAATGCGCCCGCTGGATGTTGTTTAGGCAGCTAGGGCAACGGTCGAGCAGTACGGTTTGATGTCGATTGCAACTAATCGACAACGGAAGCGACCACTCGGCCGATAGGATTTCATTCTCTGATAGGCAGCGTGAGCAGACTCGGGCGCTCAAGGGGATGCCGACCGTACCTCCAAATTTACGAGTCGACGGTTGGTGGGACGGCGGCAAGCGCAGCGATTCTGGAGCGTCCGTTCCGTTGACCACAGCCATAACCTTGTCGAGGCAGTGCGTAAATAGATGACCAAGGGGAATTCCGAGAAGGGCTGCAATTTCTTTGCTGCTTTCGAATCCATTCTTCTTTGCTAAACGCTGTAGGTATTCCCTGGTCCCCTCGCGAGAATCTGGGGTGGGGCGAACTAGGAGTAGTGGCTTGAAAGACGGTGGCGAATCACTCATATCCGTCCTCCAGCCAATTCTCAAAGGGCTCGTCCTTGCCATTCATCACGCGAATCTCTGTGTTCGGGCTGAAAGGATTTATTTCGGTGGCTGCGTCTTCATACAGCTTCTTGAAGGCAAGCTGTAGATCGCCCACTTCAATTGATTCACGGCCTGCCCGGACGGCGGATTCGAGTGCTTCGGTGAGGAGGCCGATGATGTAATCCGGTATGCCATAGGTGGCCATCCATATCCGTCTTGTTATCTCAAAAGACGATATGTCTGACATTTCGGCAAGCGGAAGTTGCTTATCGACCTCGAACAGGAAGCGCCGCATTCGGGCAATACCGGCGTTGGTTTGGCAGTCGAAGTAGTCAATGCGTAAGTGGGCAGGACTTCGGCGCCGGGCTTGATTGTTAGCTTTGAATACATCGAGGCCTTGTTCGGCCCCGAGCGATACGAACAGTGCTGGAACGTTATCGATGAGCGTCCGTATCCAGTTGCCAACCTCGCGGACGCCTTTTCGTGCCCGTCGCTCGGGAACGTCATGCACGTTATCGATGAAGATGATCTCAGTCCGACATTCCTTCAGGAGGTGTACGGCACGTTCTTCAAGGGCATCGGCCTTTCCCCTATTCCATCGAGGATCACCCAGGGCTCGGAGCACCGCTGATGACATGGATCCGGATGATGGCCTGGGTGGAATACAAAAGGTGACACAGCGACGTATGGTGCGCTCGTCAGTATGTTCATCGGGACGTTGGGATGCTACGAACTTTGCAAGGGTCGATTTCCCGCCGCCCGTTTCAACAACAACACTGAGTGCCCCTCCTTTTTCTTGATGTCGACTACGTTCTGCCCGGCGGTGAATTTCTTTGACCGCTTTGGTGAACTGCGGGTGCATGACTACGATCTTTGACAATTGCATTTGCCGTTCCTGAAGTGAGCGGCCACGCCAACTCGCCTTGGCTGATTTTTCAGTCTCACTCAGTGTGATTGGAGCCTGATTCACTTCTCATCTCCTCCGCAATCTTCGTTGTCGTTGAAATGAAGGATTTGAATTGCGAGACGTTGCAGGAGCGCGCTGTAAGCGTGCTGAGACGTCGGGTTGGCGGGAGCTCCAATAGGATTGCATGAACGTGCGGGAGCACTTTGCAGTTCACATTCATTGCTTAAGCGACCTCGGCGAGATTCCATCCCTCGTCCTCCTCTTCCATTTCCACTTCTTCGAGCTCGAGGATGCGGTTCTCGAGATCGGTTACAACGATGGCCTCGGAAGCCGCGCCGATTACTGTTGTCGAGGTCGATGCATGGTCGGGAACCGTACCGGTGCGGATTGAGCGCTTTCTGTCCAGTAACTTCGTTGAGTACCGCAATTGCACAGTGAGGATTCGTAGCTCCTCTCGGTGCAACAGTAGTTGGGGAATCGACGGGTTGCGGATGCGGTTTTCCCGAGCCATTTTGAGCACGAGTTGATGTTGGTACAGGGATAGGCCGCTTGCGTACTCAGGATTGGTACAAGGAACGGGCACGTACGCTTTGGTTGTGGGATCTTGGAGGTAGATTTCCTTCAGATTCCCTGGGTTGAACCGGAAATTGGCGTCTGCATTGTGGCCATACCGCTTGCGGAATGCGGGTAGAAAAGGTGCGGAATAAATTAAGCCACAGAACAAAAGTCCTTCCGGTCTAAGCTTCAGGGTTTTATGCAAACAGGGTGCGAGACGGTAACCCCAGACATCTCTGGGAATGCGAGGCTTCGAGTCGCGCATACCAAGGTGCCATTTTTGGCGGGGTGTGAGCCCGTCAGCCATCGGGGTGTTCGAATAATTGTCGTAGATCCATTTCATCAGGAGTTGCTTGAAGGCTTGCAACCCAAGGTTGGCGGAAGCCATCCCGGCTTGAAGACCATCGCGCAACTTCTTGTCACCACGGTAGCCAGGCAAGGTCGACATGAATTCCTCTTTGACTCGACCGTTCCAGCCTTCTTGCTCCGCTTTTTCGGTTGGGGTCTTAGGCTTTGCCCAGCCCGGGATGAAGCCTATTGATATTGCGGCCTGCTCGATTTCTGTCGCATGGTTATATAAGGCATTGTCAAAAACAATGACGCCTGGCTTGCCATAGAATTCGCATTCCGACCTGACTTCGGCTAGATTCGGGTCCATGGGATCTTTTGGCAAAATTCCATTTATGATGGCGCTCACGGCACTCCACGTACTGCGTGGGCGATGGGAAAGTTCCAACCCCGGGACGATTTGAGTACATTGGTCAATCACGCCGGTGAGATAAGCGCGGCCACTGGGCAACCCCGAAATCTCGTCGATCGTGAAAACGGTTGTGTCCATATCATCCGTTTCCCATACAAGCAGCGGAGTCTCAGCCGTGTCCCGTGGATACCAGTTGCGATACTTCCGGTCAGCAAATGCTTTCCCGTGCCGGCGTCGGCAGAGATCGTAGGGACTAAACGCTTCTTCAATGTACCGTTTGACCGTACTCCAATTGACCCTCCCAACTGTCAGATCAGGTCGATTCGGACGTTCAATTTGTAGCTTGGACTGAACTTCCTGAACAATTTTGTAGGGCCGCACGGCAGAATTTGTCTCTGATTTTTTCCTGTCTAGAACGTCTTTGATGGCTTGGTCTATTTCGGGTGCGATTCTGGATTTTTTTGAGCCCCCACGATCGGTAAACCTCGGAATAAGTGAACGTGGATCGCCGCTGGCCTGATCAAAGCGCAGGCTCCATTGATAGATCCATGCAGCCTTTGCCGGCTTGGGATCATCGAAGCGGCGCTGCAAACGGTCGATATCCAGTTGAATGGTCGGATTCTTCGGTACCAGAGAGCTGTAGCCCAGAGAGCGAAGCCCCCGGATGTAGCGAACTAATCGAAGCACATGTTCGATCTGGGCTTCGGTTAGACCGTCCAATGGCAAGCGGGTCCGTATCTCATCGTCGTTCTCGAAAATATCGCCCTGGATTGCCCGTCGCTCGTGTGAACTATCAGCGAGAGTGATTTTTCCTTTAGTGAATTCCGCGAGCAGGTTGGGAACGAGAATTTTCCGTTCCTGCATTGAGACCGCATGTTGGAGTATTGCAACCTCGTCATGGATACTGGTTAGCCGAAAGACGGTTGGCCCTGCGCGAAACAAGAGGCCGGGTTCTAGGGCGAAATCCATTGGAGGTCGGCCCGTTGAGACCGAAGGAAGTAATTGGTCCATCAGGCTGCCTCCAGCGCGTTCCACCACGCTTCCATGTCCGGTTCTGTACTGAAAAGGGCGTTTTCCAGATCCGTTGTCCGGTTCAATGAGACGATGGTTTGCCTTGTAAATGGCTCGTGCAGAGGGAAGAACACTTTTCCTTGCCACGCAGCGTGTGAGATCAGTTCGCGATCGAGGTCATGTCCGTAGAGGGTCCAAATCGGAAGCGGCCCTTTGTTAGTGAGCAAATCGATTAACTGGTGAATCTCGTCAGGTTCGATATGCTGAACAGCGGCGCGTCGTAGTTCGAGGAGGTTCTGGCGTAACGGCGCTGCCAATGGATCGCGATCTGTCCAAACGAGGTATTTCAGGTCGTATTCGGCGAACCTGTCCTTCCAGATCTCAAAACTCCGCTCCATCTGCGGCGTGATGTAGCGGGCGCTTTTGACCTCAATGACGTACAAGTCCCCTTGCGGAGTCTCGGCCATTAAATCCGGTGTGTATTCCCTCATACCTTTAGGTATGTCGAGTTCAATATCGGATGACCATAGGTCAAGAGGCGTGGTAAACGGCTGTTCCTTGAAGCGCCTGATGGCACCTTGGCGTTGTAAGTGTTCCAGGGCCAGAAGGCCGATGAGCTCGTTGCGGCTTTCGACATAGGCCAGTCGATTCAATGGCTCCACCCAGGTTGCATGTCGATGAGTCCATTTGGTTCGGCCTTTAATCTTCCGAGCAGGATCACTCTCGAATACCTGGCTCAGCCACAGATGAGAGCCAAAGGGGGCTGTAATGGCATTCATGACAGGCCTCCCATTGCAAAAATGGAGAGGCAGTAGTTGGAATGGTTTCGGTGGAGAGAGGTGCTACTTCCCCGTGTCTGCCCCTGCTTCACCGCGTGAGACACGGAGGAGGCTAGGCAAGAAACAACTCGTAGCGAGGGGTGCTTGATGAGGGGATTTACTAGGTTTTCTCGAAGGATGCAGACGTCCTTCAAATGTTGCTGCCGGCGGAAAGACCGGTAGGCAAGAAGCCATACTTTAAGGTGGCTCAAGGCGTTACTTGCTAGCATCGTTTTCTCCTGGTGGCAGGCGAGAGGTCTCCCTACGCCTGCCACGTATCAGTAAGTTGACTAGATTCAGAGGCAATAAAACACCTGCAGCCAGAGCAAATCTGACCGTTGTCTCAGTGAATCAGTGGGGTAAGGCTTGACGCCTCTGGCAGGAGAAGCCGATACTTGGCTTGTCTAGAGCGGTAGCTTCAGCTGCTGCAGAGGGCGGGCCTTGTGCTCGCCCTTTTTACATTTTGGATCCCTCCAATTCGTCAAGTATCAAATGACCGCCTTTGCACGAACGAAACGATCTAAGGTGGAAATCGGTTTTGGGATCTGTAAGGCCAGCTCAATCAGTTGGATTTGAAGTGGGGCAAGGTTGCCAAGCTGGGGTTCTAATTGGTGAAGCAAGGCATATTCGCGTTCACTGGCACGTGCTGGTAGAGATACTTGTCGGCGAGATGCTTGCAGCGCTCTAGCTAATTCAACCTGTTCGGCCTCATTCAATTCGAGACCGCGTATTAGCCGCTGTATGAAATCCTGTCGCGGCGGCCCCTTCTCGCTACGCTCAAGTGACGAGAGATAGCTTGATTCGAAGCCAAGGAGTTCAGCTAATTCCTTTTGCTTGTAGCCGCGGCTCAAACGTAATTGCTTGAGAAAAATCGAAAATGGACTCATGAACTTGGCTCAATTTGTTGAGTCAAGTTTAATATTGATTATGGCGTTAATCAACATAACCATTTGTTTTTGAAAGTTAATTTATTATTTCATTGTGCTGCTTTAAGTGACCGGGTGCCCGCGCAGCCCGAGTAGTTAGCTTGGGAGGTAAAGACCGCTACCGACGAATTCTGACGTTGGAAATTTGGTTACCGGCGGCTGGTTCTTCCTAGTGCGAAATACCGGAAAATCACTTGAGGTTATCGCTACCGAAGGAGCCGATATGGGCAAATACCGAGGCGCTTCTTAAAGCCGGATGGTGCCAAGATGTTAAAAACATTGAACGGGGCGACGGTACAACCATGCTTCAGCTGCACGCTGCGACCTACGCGACAAAATCGCATCTCACATTCGTGTATTCAAGGCTGCAGCTTGATCAGCCACCCGCAAAGATGTGCAAGATGCTTGGTATCGGCCGCTCAACCTCTTATAAGTACGCCAAACGTCAGTCATTTGAATCATGGGTGGCAATGATCCTATTCCTAGATACCGAGTTTACGGACTTTCACGACCCTGAGTTGATTTCTCTCGCGCTCGTCAGTGAATGCGGCCGGCTGGAGTTCTACGCCGAACGGACGGACTTTAATCGGCAGCGGTGCAATGAGTTCGTGCTGTCGAAGGTGCTGCCTAAGCTGGGGCAGGGGCCGTCCTTTAATTCAGGTGAGTTCGCCACCGCGTTGCTGACATGGCTTGAGCAGGTGCATGCCCTCGATGCTGCCAGCAATGTCCTGGTGTTTTACGACTACGACACCGACTTTGCGTTGTTGAAGGATGCCTTGGCCAGCAGTCTGCCGGCATGGCTGGAAGGTACGAATGTATCCGGCTGCGTCAATCAGATTAGCTGGGCGCGGGAAGGGCAAGAAGAAGCGCCGACTGCGCACCATGCCCTTCATGATGCACACGAACTGCGGGTCGATTGGCTCGCTTCTCGTCAAATTCTCGCTAATAGGTTGGAGACATAACTGGTTTAATTGGCAGATAACTTATGTCTTAACGTCAGATTTCTGAATACATGAGTTGCAGGTAGCGAGTCGAATGGATGTCAGCGGGAATATAAATCTTCGTCGGCAAGAGATCGATGCTGCATGCTATTACCTTGTCCGCATGAGCATAGAGTTGAAGTTCGGACAGCAGACTGTACCAACGAGTCTTACAAGTCGTCTGAGAGTCGTGCCAATGATTCTCCAAGCAAAACAATTGCTGAAGTAGCTCGGCTTGTTTCTCAATTCTCTCCTCACCGCTACTGCATTCAGCCAAATATCCAACGACGGCATAGTCGATCTCTGAGCCTGTAATTTGCGAAAGATACCGCTCGGGGTCAGCTTCATTGAAGCGCCATGCTGTCCATTTTCGATATGCATAAGCCCACAACGCCTGGCGTGTTTCTTCTGATGCAGACTCTTGGAATGTACGGAGGCAATTCGTTATCGCTTCTCGACTCGCCCCTGGCGAAGTATTAAGGGAGATGCTCTCTATGTAGACTTGAAGCGCTTCGTTTGACACCTTACTTAAGGCGTGACCGAGGGCTCGCTGCAGCATTGGATAGCGCAAAGGATAGCGATTGAATATCTTCATCCATTCTGCCCAGTGCGGCATTTCTTCTGCGACCTTGACCAGCAGGAGGGACAATTCGAGTTCGGCCTGTTCATCCAGTTCCGGCCGTCGTGGGGAAGCAAGGAGTGTCTGATAGACGCAAGCAAATCTGACTCGTGTGTTACGTACTGTCGATGCAAGCCTGAAGCTTTCAGTCGGCGCTAGGGCTCTGGCGACCATCATTGCGTTGGATGTCTTGGTGATTGTCTCTGCGGACTGAGCCAGTATCCCGAAATCGAAACGTCGCAAACATCGGACAAATTGAATTTGGAAAGCATGGGGTATTACTGAATGCTCGAAGCGAGGCCAAAGATTGCTAAAGCCCCATAGGTCCTTGTTTTCCTCGGCTACGGCCAGTTGTTCAGTGATTTCTCGTTCCCAAATGGGCTCCTTCATCGAATACTGAGCCACAAATTCAAAATCAAACGCTGATAACAACTCGGCTAAAGCTTCGAGCAGCCCTGTGTTTGAAGAAAGGTCATCGGGCAATTCATCCCAAAAGCCCGTGCCGTCATCACAGAAGGCCGCAATGGCAAAGATTGCTGTCAGATTATGGAAATTTGGATCGCTGTCTTTTCGCCATTCCGATATGGCTTGAAAAAACCAACGCATTAAGCCGACCCACTGGGAACGTTGGTCGTCGGTTAAGCGATCTTCGATGAAACGCCTGTGGTGAATGAATCCGTAGCGTTGTTGTAGGGTATCAATAATCCTATTTTTGCTGTTGCACTCACCAAACGCATGAATCGGATTGGCTAGCCCCTCAATGCAATTCAATACTTCCTGCGGTGCCACTACAGCACCTGGCATTTGGGCCTCATTCAAGACCAAGCGTGTTAAATCCTCCGAATCAATCATGGCTTTTTCCAAACCAGATGTTCGGGTTGGCTCAATTGATCCCAAAGGTCAAGAAATGCCTCCTTGATAAGTTCCCCGTTATCCACTCGCTGAAGGATGTGATGTTCCATCCCAAGGCTGTTAATAGAGGTCCCGAGCGACCAGGCTAGCGTTCCTTGCTGCGTGTCTGGAAAGATAAGAAAACGATCATGGAAACCCCTGCCGGCACTACCGCCCTTTGTTCGGTATTCAAGGCGAAGTCCTCGATAGTTACTGTCTACGTTGTCGAGAATTGCTCGTTGCTCTTTAAGAAGCGCCGAGAGCAGCTTGCGCGACTTTCCTTCGGAAGACGAGGGAACCTGCAGGGCGGTCAGCGCTTTGAGATCAGCGTCTGAGTGAGTGCAATGAAACAGCGTGTCGAGAATATCAATTGCACTCAGGTAGGGATCCCAAAGCCAGGCTCCATACTCCCCATACCTATTGATGAGGAAGCGCACATCATCGAGCGCTCTTTGGCGTTCCTCGTCCCTTTTCCCTTGTTTGGGGTGGTATTGAACGAAGCGGCGCTCTTTCATGAGCCGCAATGTCTCTGCCGAAAACCTTCGCCGCCGAATCCAACCCTTAGGGGTTTGGTCATTGACTTCACCGGGCTGGTTGCTGAAGTAATGTTGCTGAATCCCAATCCTGTGAGATTCGACCGCTCCGTTGCTTCTCGTAATCGTGAACACTCGTGGTTCGGGATCAATTATTCCCGAACGCATCGATAGGGTTTCCAGATAGGCAAGAGGACCACTAGCAGCGAGGACAACCTGGTTTTCTGCATCCCATAAGACCAAACGGTTTAGGCCAGAACTGTCGTAATACGCGGGGAGAGTCGTCTCCGACGACACGATTTCGGTGGCGCTATAGCCGCAGATCGCGCCGTCGAACTCCATGGTCGCAGTGGCGTGCAATTTTCGTGATGCAGCTTTGGGATGCCATGCTACTTCGACCACTAAGCCTTGGTTCGCGATTTTTCGGAAGTCACTCATGATTACGGTGACCGGTATTTGAACGATTAAATTGCCAAGGCGTTCAGATATGCTTGCGAGACTGATGGGCACGTAACGGTGCATAGCCTCGGAAAGCTCTTGTAAACAGTGCGGGGTCCGGATGAGATCTTGGAGATTTTGCTTATCCGTATCGAACCATTCAAGTACGTACGAGCCGTTCCAGAAGTTGTTTTTCAGCACCTGGTTGAGTTGCGCCGATTCGCTCGCATCGGGGGGAACAAATTGTGGGGCGATAGCCGCCATATCTCCTAGTGCAAGGGATTTTCCACTTAACCTCCATGCGGAGTTCTCATCAAGATGTTGAAGCGTCGGTTCTAGTTCTGAAAGTAGCTTCGTATAACGTGCTACTCCGAAATTCCAACCCTTAAGCGAGGGTAGCTCGATTCGCTTGCCGGAATTGAGAAATGAAAATTCTTGTAGAAGGTCTTGAGCACGATCTTCTAAAACTACAACAGTCAATACATTGACTGGTATTGACGGATCGTCATTTGAGAAACCAACAATCTCCGTGACTTCACAGTGCGTGTAGAAGCCAAGCGTACCTGGCATCGTTGCTCGCTTTAGCCAGGAGCATGACTGGTTAGTATTCCATTGCGTAGAGGTCACAACAGGCTACGGCAACTACTGCTGCTTGTACCGTTTGGTGCCATCCGGAGTCAGACAATAGTGTCCTCCTTTTGGCCCCACACATAGAGGCTCATTTCCGCATGGGCATGTACTGGTTTTTGCTTGGACCACTCCAGACTCCGGATGCCGAAAATCCCACGGAGCAACCGGAGCGGGATCGCTCCAGAGGCCAACTCGTTGCGCTCGAGCTTGTTGCTCCGCATCTTGATATAGCCGTTGATCTGCCGGCGATTGCTCTTTTCGGTACTTTTCGTACCACCATGCTAGGCCTGCACGAACCTGCAGGAGATTGATGTCTTTTCCGCTATGGAACACCTTGCCGATAGTTCGGCCGTACCGGTCTTGTTTTTCAGCCTCAACCATAATGGTCTTGTTGAAAACCAGATCGGCCAGGTTGTTCTTTGATCGATTACCGAAGGGCTGCCCTTTTTCAGGGGCGTCGATGCCGGCAAGGCGTACTTTGACCTGGCGTTTGGACGAGTCAAGGATTGTCAGGGTATCGCCATCGGCGATGTCCGTGACAAAGCCGGTGATGGTTTCAGCATGGACGGAGAGGGAGATCAGAGTAGCAAATAACAGGGCAAGTCGGTGCATTGAGGTCCTGCGGAAACTGTATAGAAATGTCGGGGCCATTTCACTGCCTTAATGCTGAACACATTGGGGTGTCGGCCTACATTCCATAATATTTGCTACTGAATCCGACAGATAGCGGAGCACCATCATAGAGACATGAGACGCTGATCTTTAGACGCTTTCTGTGGTCGTAGTACGTGTGGAAGTGAGTCTTCTTACGTACCAATTCCAATTCTGACGGGTTGATGCTCAAGGCGCCTAAGACAGCCTCTGAGTCGAACTCCTGGTCTTGCCGGTGAGGTGCAGTTCGCTTCAATTCAACGTCTACGTAGCTTATGAAGTTACCTTCTGCTTCGAGGCACATGTGGCATTCATCCGTGTCCAGAATGATGTTTCCGACATCGTTCGGCGTTCCACCAGTCGCCCGTGCAGCGTCTTGTATTGTCATACCCATGTACTGGAACGGCCGATGAAATGGTCTGGACAGCATGACAAGCGCCTTGGTGTATGCCTTATCGAGGGCTCCACCTAGATGGGTAACACCGGAAGGTGGTGCGAAGGCGTTGCGGTTGAAGACGACACCAAGGCTTCGCAGCACATCTTCAAGTGCTGCCGCGTAGCGTGACTCGTCAGAGAAGTCTGCGTAGCGCTTGCCAAGAAGGAAGCCGGGAAGCTCGCACTTTCGGTACATAACGGGCAGTACTTTGACTCTGCGGCCCATGATCTCTTGGGTCATCGCAACGTCAACCTCGCGTTGGACCCAGGGCGAGGCGACCGAGTCTGGCGATAGAACCACCGCAACATAGTCCATTCTATCGATGCCATCGCGTATCTTTTCGATGAGCGATTCGCCAACCTTTATCTCGGCCTCATCCAGCCAATACGGGATGCCTTGGTTATCGAGATCCGCTGCTAGCCGGCGAACGAATGGTTTGTCGGCATGGTTATGGCTGAGGAAGACGGTGGGAAGCATAGTGGTGAGTTTTTCGCGAACTTAACAGCTATCAAGTGGCCACGTTGGGTTCAAATATGAACTGATATTGATGAACGGATTATGTGCCTGGTATTTATGAACCGGCAAGTTCAGCTCAATACAGGTTGATTCCAAATAGATGAAAGAAAATCTTCACTCGAATAATTCCATTGGGCTATATTGCTATCGTTTCGTACCGCCTGAGGCACCATGGAAACACTCGATGGACTTTTCATCTCCGGTCCTCTCTATTTGGTCAGCACAAGCCAGTCATTTCTGGACTCGCGGCTTTGATGATAATGCTGGGCGGGAAATAGTTTTCAAGCGGTGAAGCCTATGGCTCACATAACCTTAGAATTACAGCGGCTAATGTCAATGGAAAGTCAAGGAGGAGGCTTACCCGAAGAAAGGCGGCGTCGTTCCGGGACAGTCCACGCGATGAGCTGGCCAAGATTCTGGCTCAGGCTTTCGCGCACGAGGCTGCTTGAGGATGTCCAGAGCGAGAGCCTAGAACCCGCGATACTGCGCGAAGCGGTGCCCCGGGGGCCTGTATCTGGGGGAGGAGGCGATGGTAGTGGCACGCTTGCTCCGCAGCAGTACCGCTCGTGTGCGCTACGCAGCCCAGCCCATTCTCGACGTGAAATTCCTTCCCCCAGACCTTGTGCAGGCTGAGGGCGCCCGGCTGTTGAGCGACGTGGCATGGATATGAGGGAAGGAGCCAGCCGCGCCATGCTAGGCCTAGAACCACCCAAGGCCTAGCTGAGCTTTGCACAATAGGGGCATGCCGCTTGGGATGCATTCCCTTCAATTGCTCCATCACGACGTGAGGCTTGTCAGCTGATGGACTGGCATAGCAAGGCAATGCCTATAAGGCTTGGCGACACTTCCGCGAATCGTGCCTTTGATGCAGCTACTCCGCCATGAATAGGTCGCAGACTACATCTTCGTTGTAGCGATCGAGCACAGGCTGCAGCATGGCGGCGATACTGCGCCACTCGCCGGCTGGTGCCGCCTTTGCCACATTCATGACCTCCAACAGCCCGCGCAACCGGTAGTCCATTGCAGCCGGAGAAGTCACTGTAGTATCAGCCCGAGCATGCGCACGAACAGCGTCGACGAGATCTCCTTCAGGTTGAATGCTCAGAACGCCGCGAAGATAGCCCTCGTAAGGCAGCTTCGCAAACGTCAGCGCCCGGTCGATCGCTGTCAGCACAGCCTTCCCTAGCGCAGGCTCGATCCCAACGTCTGAACGGCGTCCATTGAAGTGCGATTGCAAAGCACCAACACAGGCGAGCAATCCGTCGAAGTTGTCGGGAACGACGCGCAAGCTCAACCCGATGGCCGAAGACGAAGCAACGTTAGAGATGTCTACCGTCTGATGCTGAATTTGCTGAGCAGCACGCTTGCTCCAAAAACCGGGTTTGCTCGGTTGCTCCTGCGGTACGGTGCTCTTCCAGCGAAGCACTTCTGGAATGAACTCTTCGAGCAGCCAATCGTGCGTGAAATTGGCGTCCCAGTTAGTGCGAGGCGATACGTCTACAGCCCCCCCAAAATCCGCGGGAATTTTCCATCCGATGACGACGTTGGTCTCCCAGGGCAACCAGATGCCTCCCTCGTCGTAGGCATACAAAAATACGTGATGCCCGTGGTCGAATCTATCGGTGTCAGTCTGCGTGTAGACTTTCAGACAGCCTGGTGCGCCATCGAAAATGTGCCAAGGGCCATTACCTTTAGCAACATCATGTTCCTGTGCGAACTCAATCATTGCCCGCCACAGTGACCGCTTTACGGAGGCCAATACAAATGGCCCCGTACTGCCTCGCAGCCGCTTGAATCTGCCACACCGATAGAGTGTGAGCTGCTCGTTGGCGGTCTTGTAGAACGAAGCCCAAGCCGTATTCAGCACCCAATCCAGATGTTGGATTTCCTCGTTATCGAGGATCAATCTAGCTGAGTTGGCTATTAATACGACTTTGCGGGCGTCCCCAATCATCGGAACAGCGTACGGGCGTGCCTCGTCGGTTCGTGCGTGAGCGCGCCACTGCATCCAGCTAACAAGCTCTTTGCCTGAGATCGAGATCGTAATGCCCGAAAGGTCGGGGCGTGCGAAGGACAAAATCGCGCCCGTACTCATCTCGTCATCACTAGGCATCAGCACATTACAGGAGATGGTCACGTTCTCCAGCGATAAAGATCGCCCGAACTGCGTGATGCGCTTTGTCTCGAATATGCGCTTGGGCGGCTCTGGGGGCGAACGGAAGTCCTGTACGCAATACCGGTCGGCGACATCGTCCCCGAATAGTTCACTAACGATCGGACGCCGACGGCGAAGTAGTGTGTGAATCTTCACGCCGTCCCATAGATCACCATCAATCTCACGTGTGGCCAAGAGCTTTGCACACTCCTTCCACTCTAGGGCCAGCTCGGTCACCTCGAAAACGTTGAACGTCGTGCACAGGACGAATTTGCGAGCGTCGGCCGAGTGCGGCCCGCATAGAAATTTGTCGACCCAGGCTGTGATGTCGCCCTTCGCGATACTTGCCCATCGCTTGCCCTCGTAGTAATCGCACTTGCGGGACGTTGCATCAATAACCATGACATCAACGCCGCCTTGGGTGCTACCCGACTTACCGTAACGAAAGGCCCGTACTGACATTCCATCGGCCGGATCGGCCAGCCTTGCAATCAGCCGCTCGAAGTTGTCAGGCGTGAGGCAATCGTGCAGCGGCAACTGCTCGATCTTGCTGTCGATGACAGGATCTGGCTGCCGCTCGAACTTCGAGAACAGCTTTTCTAAGCTGATCTCGCTCGTTTCGTCTTGGTGATCAAAGGCCACTCGCGCTCCCTGGAGTTAGATAGTTTCCAGGAGATTACCAGACGAGGGGGGGGCTACTTGGCAAGTGTCATCTGCCCGAGGGGGCAGGTCGAGCACAGAACCAGAAATGGACCAGAAGGACCTCCGCTTATCTGCTGCTGCGGGCTGAGTCTTGTAAGCTTTCCATTCGGTGAAGGATTTCGCGGATCTTCTCTTCTGCGAAATCCTTTCTGTCATTAAGTGAAGCATTATGCCTTTGGTCTTGCTTCCACGTGAAGATCAATCCAGAGCCCGTAGCATGATAGTCAGCGAAGCTATACAAACCGTATATTGCCCGCAAACAATCGACAGTCTTATCCTGCAGTTTAGCTATATCCAGGTCCCAGCAGCGTAGGACCGTTATAGGCCAATCATTAGAAATACTGCTTAGCGCTTCAAATGCATCATCGTCGATTCGATGCGCGACTTCTCCTCCCATTTGACGCAGGTAATCCACCAACGGGCCAATATACGTAATGAACTTCCGTAGCCGGGTTAGATCGTCCGAAAAAAAGTTGGCCTGCGGTGAAGCCTTCTCCGGGGAAAACTGAGGGTAATGGCCAAAAAATACACCACTGTCGCGTCCTAGATCACTGGAGATATCAGGCCAGAAGAGAATATCGACCGAAAAAAGGGAAGAGGCGGTTCTCTCGACGGATATTTTCCGAACTGCTCTCTGAAGAGTGGCATCTCGTGGAGCTGTCGTGGCAATGTAAAGCTCGTTCAGGGGAGGCTGAAACTTTGAGGCGTTCTCTATTTCAGTTTCAACAACTGCCAGACTTACGCCGTCAATCGTGTTCTTACACTGCACACCGATGTGCTTGTCATTGCAACAATACCCCCACACATCGATGCCATCTTGCTTCTGTCCGGGGCGACCGTTTCTAAAAAAACGGGTTGATTTCCAGCGGATTTTTGAAGCTGAGAGGCAGATCTCCTCAAACTCATCCCAAGATTTTGGTGCAGGGATATGAGAGTTCGCTATAGTCGGCATAAACAACCTTTTTATACAGTTTCTGGTCCTGTTGACGTATGGCAATCAAGGCTCAGTCCTGCGTTCAAGTGTTTTCTTCGAGGGTCAAATTCTTTGAGTCGGTGAACCTGTACGCCGTGTCAATGACATAACATTCTACATCGCGTTTTTCATCATCGGCGGCAGGGAGATAGTAGATGCATAAGAAACTGGACGAGTTATTACTCGAAAGTGTGCAAGCAGTTAGCGACGTTTCGCCTAGCAGTTTTCTTTCCATGCAGTACAAGTCGTTAGTCAACGTCATGCACTTCATAGAGCAGACGCAAGAAGCAGCTTACGCAGACCAGACGCTTAGGAAACTATTCGGTACCCAAAATTGGGTTCTGGACCCCCAAGCACTTGAAAGGTTTTTCCAAGTCGTAGGAGAAGTGCAGTTCTGGATGCTCGCCAAAAACAAAGGAATACTGCTTGATCGCATTCCTGAAGGCGTCAGGTCGACGCCCGACTTCCGTATCCATGGCTCTTCCCCGAATTCGATACAGTTTGAAGTGAAGACTCTCTCGGTGACAGATGGGTGGCGAGCGCTGGCAGGGATGGCTGAGAACAGCTTCGAGGCTCGGTTAGAGCTGCAGAAGCAGATTTCCCGTGGAGAACGCGTGGCAATGGTCGCTCATTCTGTTGCACCACACGGAAATGTACCGCGCGGACTTGAGCAGACCACCATGTGTCGACACCTAATTGACAAGGCCTCGGGAAACATAAAACAGGGCCAATACTTAGGGGCGCCAACGTTCTTGGTGCTGAACCTAATGCTCATCGACGGGCACTTCAACGGTAACTCGGACCTTAGACCTGTAGCACCGGGTTACCCGTATGAATGGTCTGTTCGCACAGGAGCGCTATGGACACTGGCCTTCGGTTCAGTTGAGCAGCTTGTGCACGGGATCCCTGAATATGAGGGGCTGCCTGGCATAGAGGGGAAACTGGAACGGGTAGGCGTACTAACCAACCCGGATTTTGAGAACGTGGCTGGGCTGCTGCTGATTGTCCATAGATTAAGTGAAGAACCAATATTTTACGGACTGCGGCGCAATGCCGACGGCCAGGACTGGGCATCAGCGTGTCCAGCGCTTTCCGATGTGTTCCATGCTTTGGTGGGAACTAATTGGAACGATGACCTTGATACGAACGGTGGGTGCCTGACCACGCACTAAATGAGCCCAAGAAATATTAGCTCTCCAGCCATGGTCGGGTGCTGACGGTGGCGTCGGAAAGAATAGAGGGCGACGGCAATAGTAACTCCGCCGCAGAACCAGAAATGGACCTGAAAGCAAAAATGCCAACCATTCCGGTTGGCCTAATCCATTGAATCGTTGGGCCTTATCTGGTGTTGAGTGCCAGTGCGGAAAGTCTTATGAGTCCGTTGGCACCGAAAGCGGTCAGCCGGTTACTCGGTGCTGGCAAGTGTCGGCAATGCACCAGACTGCTGCCGTAGCGTTCATTATCTTAAATGTCGGCTAAGGCCGAAATCCAGTCCGATGTCTGCTTAGGCGGCATTGCGCCCAATTTCTACGTCATGTTTTCACCATATTGAGGCCTATGGTTTGATAAGCCAGATTAAGATGCGGCTCAATCAAGGCACAACTATAAGATCCATGAAGCCCGATCCAAAAATTAAAGCAACACCCCGTAACATACGCGTAGCTTATGTTCTCGAGAACGGTATTGACTCGCTCAACTGGCTCGACGCAATCATTTCGGACTGCTTTAGCCGAGACGGTGGCAGGCAATCTTTGGTAATTCCATTGATCAATGGCGCCATTTCTTCGCGTTATAAGGGATGGTTGCGCCTACTTGATCCCGATTTTGTCGTCCTACTAACTTACGACAACGGTGCTTTGGCAAAAGACTTAATAACTCTTCTTTCCGATACCCAACTGCTTGACTATAAAAGAGTGCGAGGAGAGGTAGAACAACATCCCAGGATAAATATTGATCGCCCTTTAGGTCTTACTTCTCTGTCCTGGCTACCTTTCCTGAAGACGGTTTCTGGATTTGTCCATTCACCACCTACGCATATCCTAGATTGCTACCCAGCCTGGCAAGATGATGGGCTCATCAAAGACACCTTTGGAACGCTGCACGATAGCGCAAATAGTTTTCCGATACATCAGCAACTCGGTATCCGGGGCATGGTGTTGACGCCAGAGAGTCCACCAGAAAATCGTTGGCATTACCGCTCAGTTGAAGGCGACGAGGTCCAAGACGCATATGGGGTTCTTGAGAATCTTGGGAATCAGGGCGGCATAGCGACTTTAGGACAGCTTTCTAATCTTTGCGCTCAGCCCCATAGGCCTAAACACCCTTGGACAGACGGATTCTGTTTGGTCGTGGGGGACACATTTGAAGATCGTGTGTCATGTTGGAATGCAGGTCTTCTATTTGACGATGCGCATAACCAACGCTACAAGACGCTACGCGTCCCTGCCGCAGCTGCAATCGACGCAGGAAAGGCAACAAAAATTGGTTCTTTCCTTCGTGCGTGCAATTGGATCGGCGGAAACAATGGCCCCGCACGCGTTGTTGTGCGATCGCACTCCCTCAATCAGACCGAACTCGAAGCATTCGTTACGCAGATTCAAGCCTCATCTAGATCATACGTAACTTTTTCGGCAATTCCCTCATTGGATGAATGCAGTCCTTCCGACTTGGCACAAATGTCCCGCGCCTTTAGTTTTGGAAATCCACGCCCTGCAACTCTAGAAACAGCTATCACGCATTCGCCAACGGAAGTGGCTGTCCCTCAGCCCATTCAGCTAATGTATTGCGCCGGTATGCATCCGGTGTATTCGCGAGGTTCGTGGTACATCGACTTATCGATTGATCGCTTGAATGATATTGGCCGCTTCAGCAACGTCCGTGAACCGTGGATACTGCCGAATCGATCACAGCTAGTACGGTATTTTTCAATTGTCGAAGGTGCGCGCCTTCGGCGTGGCGGTGGCATTTCTGTTCCTGCGAACACGAGCACCGTTCACCTAGAGGTAAATCAGCCTGACGATGCGACTATCTTCCGTAGCTTGATTACTGACCGCCCGTTCTTTCCAAATGCTGACCTGCGCGGTAAAGAGACGAAAGATTCTGCCTATCGCTATGTAGAACCTTCTGACAAGGGTAGCTATCTGGAAGGGCTAATCGGGATGTTTGGCTCCCTCAGCGACATCGAGAACACCATGTCTTCGCATTTCTGGCGCGCCCAGTTCAGCGATTTGGCTGCGCCCGCACAGAGCCAACATGAAGAGGTAATAAAAGATATCCAGCGACGAATGCGCGCGAAATCCGGCAAGCTAGTAATCGAAGACGAAGAGACTTGGCAAAAACTGGCACAACGCATCCTACAAAAAGCTAGCAGGCTTAAGGTGCCACGTCAAAAAACGCGCTACGACCTTTTACTTGCGGCCTGGACAAAAGAACTGACCGCCGCCATCGAAAGTGACGCAAACCTTGCGAAACAGCGTGACGATATTTTGGCTGAGCGGGAAAACGATCTGAAGGGTTCCCTAAGTTACCTATTCGAACGCGGCATTTTTTTTCGTGGTCACGAATGGAGTTGCAGACAATGCCGCCACCGGAACTGGCGCGGAGTTGAAGCCTTAAGGGAATTAATGGAGTGCGAAGTTTGTAGCCGAGAGCATCAACTCCCTGTCAATGTTGCAATGGACTTTCGCATGAATGAGTTCTTCGCAACGTGCCTGCGCGAGCATGACACGATTACCGTTGCATGGGCTATTAGCGCCTTACGAAGACAGTCGCGTACTTCCTTCATGTTTGCACCACAGACAGCTTTGTACCGTGACCACCCAGAGAATCAGGGGGAGCGTATTGATCGAGAGCTCGATTTAATCTGCATCGTTGACGGAAAATTTGTAATCGGGGAGGTCAAAGCCCGAAGTGAACTCATTGCCAAGTCCGATATCCAAGATTTGGCAGCCGCAGCAAAAGAGGTTGGCGCAGACGTAGCAGTTTTAGCTGCCATGGCTGGTGATACAGAGATAATGAAGTCGAAGCTTCAAGAGCTTCGTGCTTTACTGCCTGCTGAGATCGAAGCTGAGTATTTGATTTCAGATTGGGATGATAAGCCATCGAGTTATCTATAAGTCAGTCTTCCCGTCAAAACTCACCAGAGAGAATCGATATGGACTCGCTTCGTTCGTCAACACGATCAATTGCTCACAGGCGGATTACCGCCTGACAATGACAATCGGCGGAACGTCTGCTAAGGCCGATCACCTGCCTATGGAATTTTCTCTCGAACTGCCGCTTATGCTTTGTATGCGGGTGCTTTGTGAGGTGAGGTAACTTGAGATCCTCGAAGTTTGACTGTAACTCTAGTGAAAGTTCGGCGTAACTTTGGTGATGGGCAGCGGTAACGCGAGATCTGGTCCGGCGTGCACCGGCAGCGCCCGGACGGGTCGCCCTGGTAGCCGCAGGGGCAAGGATTCATTGCGCCAATCAGTTGGAATTGCGCTGGGAATTCGGCATGCCGTGCGGCGCGGGCGATGTGCGCCGAGCCGGATTCGAGCGGTTCGCGCAGGGTTTCCAGCACCTTGCGGTCGAACTCCGGCAGTTCGTCGAGAAACAGAATGCCCTGGTGAGCCAGGCTGATTTCGCCGGGGCGCGGCGGATTGCCGCCCCCGACCAGGGCGACGGCCGAGGCAGTATGGTGCGGCGAACGGTAGGGGCGGCGACCGAACTCCTCCGGCCGGAACTGACCGACCAGCGACAGGACGGCGGCCGAAGCGCGGGCCGCCTCCAGCGTGAGTGTCGGCATCAGGCCTGGCAGGCGGGCAGCCAGCATCGATTTGCCGGTGCCGGGCGGGCCGACCATCAATAGAGAGTGGCTACCGGCCGCAGCAATTTCCAGGACGCGCTTGGCCTGCGTCTGGCCGCGCACTTCGGCGAGGTCGGGGAAATTTGCCGCAAAAGTGCTGTGCACCGCAGCAGTCACCGTCGGCAGGCTGTCGCGCTCGCTCAGATGGGCGCAGACGCCGAGCAGCGACGTCGCACCGAGGATACCGTCGGCCCCGGTCAGTGCCGCTTCCTCGGCGCTAGCCACGGGTAGGATGAAATGCCGCCCGTCCAGATTGCTTTGCAGGGCCATGGCCAGCGCGCCGCGCACCGGGCGCAGTTCGCCCGAGAGCGACAACTCGCCGGCGAATTCGTAATCGGCCAGCGCCTTGGCCGGAATCTGTCCGCTGGCGGCCAGAATGCCGAGGGCGATGGGCAGGTCGAAGCGGCCGGATTCCTTGGGCAGGTCGGCGGGGGCCAGATTGACCGTGATCCGTTTACTCGGGAATTCGAAGCCGGAATTGACGATGGCGGCGCGCACGCGGTCGCGCGCTTCCTTCACTTCGGTATCCGGTAAGCCAACGAGCGTGAAGCTCGGCAAGCCGCTGGCGAGGTGCGCCTCGACGATGACCGGCGGCGCGTTCAGGCCGTCGAGGCCACGACTGTGGGCGACGGCCAGGGCCATCAGAGGTTATTGCCCGGCGCGGGCTTTTTCCAGCGCCTCGACGCGAGCTTCCAGTTCCTTAAGCTTCTCGCGGGTACGGGCGAGCACCTGGGCCTGGACGTCGAACTCCTCGCGCGTGACCAGATCGAGCTTGCCAAGCAAGCCGCTCATCATGGCCTTGGCATTCTTTTCGATATCTTTCGCCGGCGAACTGGCCAGCAGGGCGCTCATCTTGGCGCTGATGTCTTCAAAGACTTTTGGGTCGAGCATCGCGTCTCCTCCTAGGCGTCGCAGTGTAACACAGGGGTGAAATCCTCCCAGGTAGCGGGCTGCCCGTGGCTGGTGCGTAACAGTCTGTGACCGCACAGCTTTGGTGCGCGCATGTGGTGCGTTTTTATTGTTGCAGCGCAGAAACCTTTGATTTGTGTCAAAAACGTGACCTGGCACGGCTCCTGCTATTAGTCGCTGCACAACTAACTTTCGTTTTAATTTTTTACCGTTCTACAGGAGAGAAAGAATGAAGAAGTCTCTGATCGCTCTGGCACTGGTTGGTGCCTTCGCTGCTCCGGCCATGGCCCAGACCGCTGCCCCGGCAGCCGCCGAGGAAGCCAAGAGCGCCCATACCATTACCGCCAACGTCGGTGTCTTCAGCGAATACCGTTTCCGTGGCATCGCCCAGACCGCTTCCCGCGCGGCTATCCAGGGTGGTATCGACTACTCCCACGAAAGCGGCTTCTACCTTGGTAACTGGAACTCCAACGTCGCCGAATCTGCTGGTTACCCCGGTGGCAGCATCGAAATGGACGTCTACGGTGGCTACAAGGCTGCATTCGGCGATTTCGGTCTGGACGTCGGCGCCATCACCTACTGGTATCCCGGTAGCAGCGTGAATGGTGGCAAGAACAACGGCGATATGGTCACCAACAAGGAAATCTATCTGGGTGCTTCCTGGAAGTTCCTGTCAGCCAAGGCTTACTACTCTGTTGATGACTACTTCTCGGCTCGCGGTACCAACGGTGGCAGCACCGCCGGTACGATGTACTACGATCTTTCTGCCAATTACGACCTCGGCGATGGCTGGGGCGTGAATGCTCATGTCGGCTACCTTGATTTCAAGAAGGTGCATGACGGTAGCTACACCGATTGGAAGGTTGGCGCGACCAAGGACATCAACGGCTGGGTCTTCGGCCTGTCCTACATCGGTACCGACGCCAAGGGCGGTGCTGGTCAGCCGTACCGTTTCACGACGTCGGGTCTTCATAGCTACGACTCTGGCAAGGACACCATTGTTGCCTCCGTCTCCCGTACCTTCTAAGCAAACTTAAATATTCCCCGCCGGTGACCCGGCCGGCGCCGGTGGGGAATTCAGACTTCAAACCTAAATGGGGAACTACTCATGAAATTCGTTACCGCGATCATCAAGCCGTTCAAGCTTGACGAAGTGCGTGAGGCGTTGTCCGCCATTGGCGTGCAAGGCATCACCGTTACCGAAGTGAAGGGTTTCGGCCGGCAGAAAGGGCATACCGAGTTGTATCGGGGCGCTGAATATGTCGTCGATTTCCTGCCGAAAGTGAAAATCGAAGCTGCCGTGAAGAGCGAGCAGATCGATCAGGTCATCGAAGCCATCGAAAAGTCGGCCAGCACCGGCAAGATTGGCGACGGCAAGATCTTCGTCTTCGACCTCGAACAAGTTGTTCGTATCCGGACCGGCGAAACCGGTACCGATGCCCTGTAAGGAGAACCCCATGAAACGCGTATTCGCATTGCTGGCTCTGGTCGGCGCCGTTGCATTCGGCGCTCCGGCCTGGGCTGAAGAAAAGGCTGCTGAGGCCGCGCCGGCCGTTACCGCGCCGGCTGCTGCAACCGCTGCCGCCCCGGCCACCGCGCCTGCTGCTGCTCCGGCCGCTGCCGAAGCTGCCGCCCCGGCCGCAGCTCCGGTGCCACCGAACAAGGGTGACAACGCCTGGGTCATGGTCAGCGCCGCCCTCGTCATCCTGATGTCCATCCCCGGCCTGGCTCTGTTCTACGGCGGTCTGGTCCGCTCCAAGAACATGCTGTCCGTGCTGATGCAGGTGTTTGTTGTTTTCTCGCTGATTTCGGTCCTGTGGGTGGTCTATGGCTACTCCGCCGCCTTCACCGAGGGCAACGAATTCTTCGGTACGCTCGACAAGCTCTTCCTGAAGGGCGTTACCGTCGAATCCGTCGCCGCCACCTTCTCCAAGGGTGTCAATATCTCGGAACTGGCCTACGTGATCTTCCAGGGCGCTTTCGCTGCCATCACCTGTGGTCTGATCGTCGGTGCCTTTGCCGAACGTGCTAAGTTCTCCGCCATCCTGGTCTTCATGGTGATCTGGTTCACCCTGTCCTACATCCCGATGGCTCACATGGTTTGGTACTGGGCGGGTCCGGATGCCTACATCGACGCCGCTGCCGGTGAAGCTGCCGGTAAGACCGCTGGCTTCCTGTTCCAGAAGGGTGCGCTCGACTTCGCTGGCGGTACCGTCGTGCATATCAATGCCGCCATCGCTGGTCTGATCGGTGCCTACATGGTCGGCAAGCGTACCGGCCTGGGCAACGTCGCCATGGCTCCGCACTCCCTGACCTTCACCATGATCGGTGCTTCCCTGCTGTGGTTCGGCTGGTTCGGCTTCAACGCTGGTTCCGCCCTCGAAGCCTCCGGCGGTGCCGCTCTGGCCATGGTCAACACCTGGGTTGCCACTGCCTGTGCAGCGCTGTCCTGGATGTTCGCCGAATGGATCCTGAAGGGTAAGCCCTCCATGCTGGGTGCTGCTTCCGGCGCCGTTGCCGGCCTGGTTGCCATCACCCCGGCTGCCGGCTTCGTCGGTGTCATGGGTGCCATCATCATCGGCCTGCTGGCTGGTGTGGTCTGCCTGTGGGGTGTCAATGGCCTGAAGCGCCTGCTCGGTGCTGACGACTCCCTCGACGTCTTCGGCGTCCATGGCGTCGGCGGTATCCTCGGTGCCATCCTGACCGGTGTCTTCTGTGACCCGGCCCTCGGCGGTACCGGTGTCTATGACTATGTCGCCAACGCTGTCGCTCCGTACGACATGACTGCCCAAGTGATCTCCCAGCTGTGGGGTGTGGGCACGGTGATCGTCTGGTCTGGTGTGGTTTCCCTGGTCGCCTACAAGCTGGTTGATATCGTGATCGGTCTGCGTGTGCCGGAAGAAGAGGAGCGCGAAGGTCTCGACCTCACCTCCCACGGCGAAAGCGCCTACCACCACTAAGCAAGAAATTCGTAGTCTCTCTCCCTTCGGGCACCCTCGGGTGCCCGCTTTTTTTGGGGTGTTTTATTTGATCTGCGGGCTTGCTAATCTTCAAGCATGCGTATCGTCCAACTTTCCGACCTGCATCTGCGTCCCGGCCTGCTGTACAGCGGTATCGATCCCTGGCAAGCGCTGGAAAATGCATTGTTGCGCCTGGCCGGACTGGTGCCGCGGCCGGACCTTCTGCTACTCAGCGGCGATCTGGCCGATGATGGCGCTCCGGTAAGCTATGCGCGCCTGGCCACACGTCTGGCGGCGCTGGCTATGCCTTATGCCGTGTTGCCGGGCAATCACGATCAGCCGGCGGCCTTGAAGGCCGCTTTTCCGAATCAAGCTTGGGCACCGATCGATCCAGCCTGCCAGTGTCTGGATTTTGCTGACTTCAGTCTGTTGTTGCTCGACACTTCAGTGGCGGGTGAGGAATGGGGCGAACTATCTACCGATACGCTAAGCTGGCTGGAAAGCGCCTGTCCGACGGAGCGCAGGGTTTTGCTTGCCCTGCATCATCCGCCGTTCGCAGTCGGTATTCCGGGCATGGATGTCATCGCCTGCCGCAATGGGGAGCGTTTGGCTCGTTGGCTGGCCAAGCAGCCCAATGTCGAGGCCTTGCTGTGCGGCCATGTGCACCGCCATGTGGTGACCACCTTTGCCGGGCGCCTGGCCATGACCTGCCCTTCGACAGTGCACCAAATTGCGCTTGGCCAAGGGGGATTGGCCTGGACCAATGAGATGCCAGGCATGCTGGTGCATGATCTTCCGCCGGGGCAGGCCTTGCGCGCTCACTATCTGCCCGTAGTGGCAGCGTCGGTCGTGCCCTACACGGACTAGACGGTTTATTTGATCAGCGGGAGCAGGGTGCGGAATTCGTCGGTGCCGGCCTGGTGCAGCCACTCGAAGAGCACCATTTCGGTGGTCACGATGCCGACACCGCCGGCTTGCAGGCGCTCCAATGCTGCCTGGCGATTTTCCGGGGTGCGGGACGACGACGCGTCGGCAACCAGAAAGACCTCGTAACCGGCACTGTGCAGACCGAATGCGGTTTGCAGTACGCAGACGTGGGTCTCGGTACCGCACACGACGACCTGTCGACGTCCACAGCTTGCCAGCAGGTCGAGGACGCCTGGTTCGGCTGCGCAGGAAAAATGGGTTTTTTCGAAAAAACGGGCGTGCACCGTAGCAGTCTGTACTGCCGGCAGGCTGGGGCCGAGGCCGCGCACGTATTGCTCGGAAACAAAGGCGGGAACGCCGAGTTGCCGACTTCCTTCGAGCAGGCGAACGGCGTTGGCCGTGACCTGCTCACTATGGTGAATGGCCGGCGCAAGTTTCTGTTGCAGGTCGACGACCAACAGCAGCGAATCGGCCCGCTGGATCAGCATCAGCGGAAGACGACCGTCTTGTTGCCGTGCACCAGGACACGGTCTTCCAGGTGGTAGCGCAGGCCGCGGGCGAGCACGGTCTTCTCGATGTCCTTGCCGTAGCGGACCATGTCTTCCGGTGAATCGGAATGATCGATACGGATCACGTCCTGTTCGATGATCGGGCCGGCATCCAATTCGGAGGTCACGTAGTGACAGGTCGCGCCGATCAGCTTGACGCCGCGCTCGTAGGCCTGGTGGTAGGGCTTGGCGCCGACGAAGCTGGGCAGGAAGCTGTGGTGGATGTTGATGATCCTGCCAGACAGCGCGTCGCACAATTCCGGGCTGAGGATCTGCATGTAGCGGGCCAGGACCATCGTATCGCCGCGTACATCGTCGAAGATGCGGGCGATTTCGGCGTAGGCGGCCTGCTTGTTGTCGGGCGTGACCGGCACGTGGATGAACGGGATGCCATGCCACTCGACGAAGCCCTTGAAGGTGTCGTGGTTGGAGATGACGCAGGGAATCTCGATGTCCAGTTCCTTCGACTGCCAGCGCGCCAGCAGGTCGTAGAGGCAGTGCTCCTGCTTGGAAACCAGCACGACGACACGCTTCTTCACCGCGCTGTCATTGATGCGCCAGGTCATCGACAGCGGTTCGGCGACCTCGGTGCGGAAACGTTCGCGGAATTCGGCCAGCAGGAAGGGCAGCGAATCGGCCTTGATCTCGATCCGCATGAAATAGCGACCGGTGAGCGCATCGGCGTGGAAGCTCGACTCGAGGATCCAGCCGCCGTTCTGGGCGATGAAGCCAGAAACGCGGGCAATGATGCCAACCTGGTCGGGGCAGGAAGCGGTCAGGGTGTAGAAACGGTCGCGATGCATGGCGGTAGGTGGCCGTGAGAAGGGAAGGCTGAGCCCCTATGGGGGGCGGGGAGCGCAGCGAGCCGGGGTGGTACGCTGCGCCGAAGGCTTGCGCCCGAGCCGTTAGGCGCGGGCGAAAGCCTTGTCGATTTCCGCGCGCAGCTGGTCGTAATTCAGGGTGACCGGGAACTGCGGGAATTCGCGGATGACGTTCTCCGGCGGATGGAACAGGATGCCACCATGGGCTTCGCCAAGCATGGCAGTATCGTTGTACGAATCGCCAGCAGCGACCACCTTGAAGTTCAGCTCCTTGAAGCGCTTGACCGCTTCGCGCTTCTGGTCCGGCATGCGCAGGTGGTAGTTGACCAGCATGCCCGCATCGTCGTCTTCCAGCGAGTGGCAGAACAGGGTCGGCCAGCCGAGCTGGCGCATCAGCGGATGGGCGAACTCGTAGAAGGTGTCGGACAGGATGACGACCTGGTAATCCTCGCGCAGCTTGTCGAGAAAGGCCTTGGCGCCTTCCATCGGGCCCATTTCGCCGATCACCTTCTGGATATCCGGCAGGCCGAGCTTGTGCTGGCGCAGGATGTCGAGGCGGTAGGTCATCAGCTTGTCGTAGTCCGGCTCGTCGCGGGTCGTGCGCATCAGTTCGGGAATACCCGTGCGCTTGGAGAATTCGATCCAGATTTCGGGGACGAGGACCCCTTCGAGGTCAAGACAGACGATATGCACGGTTCAACTCCCTGCGCGGTATGCGAAAAACCACGATTTTACCCGATACAGGTCGGGTTATCCGGTGTTTTGGCATAAAGAAGGCGTGTTAAGGGAGTGCTTTCCTTGGGTTCGTTCAGGCCGGGGCCAGGCTCTCCCAACCTGCACGTTCGCGGCCGCGTCCGGCCGAGCGTCCGCCGCGGTTGACGCAATGGCCGGTGCCGGATTTCAGGTACTGACGCAGCCGATCGACATCCGGGATATGGATATGGCGCCCTTCGACATTGATCATGCCGCGTTCCGACAATTGCCGAAGCAGGCGAGAGAAGTGTTCCTGCGTCAGGCTCAGGCGCGAGGCGATGATCGACTTTGTTTGCGCCAGACGGATCACGGCGTGCGGACCTTCGCTGCTGTCGGCCAGTTGCCGCACCAGGAAGGAGACGATGCGTTCGGTCCCGGACAGGAGCGAGGTGGCTTCCATGTCGAGCAGCAGGAAGTGCAGCTTCTCAGCAATACGCAGCATCAACTGGTGAGCAAACAACCGGTTGCTCTCCAGGCATTCGCGCAGGATGGCTTGCGGCAGGAAGAGCAGGGTGGTGTCGGCCAGTGCCTCGGCATTCATCGGGTAGTGCTGGCCGATCGACATGCAGGCCTCGCCGACGCCATCGCCCGAGCCGAGGATGCCGACCACCTTTTCGACGCCCTGTAGCGAGCAGAAGGCCAGCTTGATCTGTCCCGATACGACGACATGCACGCCGCGACAGGCATCGCCCTGCTCGAATAGCGCGCTGCCCTTTTCCAGATGCTGAACCCGCACGGCGTCAATCAAACGCGCAAACTCCACGCTATCGAGCGACGAATAAGGGGCGATTCCGCGGAGAAACTCCCCGGGGTCGATCGTTTGCTGCCTGCCCATGCTTTACCTCCTGCTTTGGCTGTCTGGGTGGGCATTTCCCCATATTGGTGCAAACGAATTTTGATCCTGGTCAAAATTCGCCGAGAGATGTGGTCCAGCTACGACCGAATGACTAGTGGATATGTACCAAAGAAGGAAGGAGAGGCGTCTTGTCGAGGCTGCTTAGGCGGCTGGCCGCCGCCACAGGGGAAACAGACCGAGCAGGCCAAAAATCGGTCCGGGCAGCAGCAGCCAGGCGATACTCAGCCCCCAATCGCCAACCCAACGGGTGGCGAGCTGGATCGACACCATGGTGATGGCGAAGCCGATGGCGTTCTGGAAGGCGAGCGCGCTGCCGACGATTTCGGGCGGGCAGGCGCGGGCCGAGAGGGCGGAGAAATGCGGCGAATCGGCCACCACGCTGAAGCCCCAGAGCAGCAGGAGGCCAACTCGCAGCCAGGCCGGTAGTTCGCCGGTGAGCGGGAAAAACGCGCAGCACAGCGCGGAGGTGGCCAGCGCCGCCGCGGCGACGCGGGCGCTACCGATGCGGTGGCTCCAGAAACCGCCGGTCACGCAGCCGAGCGCCCCGATTCCCACCGTGGCGAAAGCCAGCCCGGAGAGCAGGGCAGTCCCGCTCTCGGCCAGACCGCTGGCGACGAGCAAGGCCGGAACGAGCGTCCAGAAAGCGTAAAGCTCCCATTGGTGGCCGAAATAGCCGAGGGCGGAGGCGCGGAAGGCGGGGATGGAAAAGGTGTACAGCACGCGGCCGAGGCGCAGCGGTGGCGCGCCGTGGCGGCGCACCAGATGCGGGCCGTCGCCCAGGCGGAAGATCAGGCCGGCAGCGAGCAGGGCGAGTAGCGAAGATACCGAGATGGCGACCTGCCAGGGCAGTCCGCTGCCGAGCAGACGCACGCCGTGCGGCAGCGCCGTGCCTAGCGTCAGCATGCCGACCAGCCAGGCCAAGGCCGCACCGGCGCGCTCCGGCACCCAGGTGACGACCAGCTTCATGCCCAGCGGGTAGACGCCGGCCAGACAGAAACCGACGGCAAAACGTAGCGGCATGCCGCTGGCCAAATCGTGGGCGAGCAGGGCGAAAGCGGCGTTGAAGCCGGCCCCGAGCAGGGCGCAGACGGCGAAGATGCGGCTGGCGGGAAAGCGGTCGGCCAGCCCGCTCAGCGAGAAAACCAGGGTGCCGAGGATGAAGCCGAGCTGGACGGCATTGGTCAGCGTGCCGATGTCGGCCGGCTGCATCTGCCAGCTGCACACCAGGTCGTCGGCGGCGCTGTTGGCCGAGAACCACAGCGAGGTGCCGAGCAGTTGGGCGAGGACGATGGTGATGACGGGCGGCATGGCGAAATCCGGCAAGAAGTCGGCGGATTATCCGAGTGGACAGGGGCGTTTGCCAATGCCCCGCCGGGGATGCCCGTCAGTCGGCGCTGGGCAGCGCTTCTAGCGCCTCGTGCAGCTCCAGCCAGCGTAGTTCGGCGGTGTCGATTTGCTCGCCAAGGGCATTGGCCAGGCGATGCATTTCTTCGCTTTTTGCCCGGTCCACCGCAGCATAGAAGTCCGGATCGGCGAATTGCGCGTCGAGCGCTGCTTTTTCGGCCTGCCACTTGGCCAATTGCTTGTCGATCTGCTCGATTTCCTTGCTCAGCTTGCGTCGCTCGGCCAGCAGCGCCTGCCGGTTGGCCTTGGCTTCGGCGCGCTGTTGCAGGCGCTCGGCCTTCTCGGCCACGGCATCGGGTTCCGGCGCTTTCTCGGCCGAGCGCTGGGCGGCCAGCCAGGCGGAGTAGTCGTCGAGATCGCCGTCGAAGGGCGTGACCTTGCCGTCGGCAACGAGCAGCAGTTCGTCGGCGCAGGTGCGCAGCAGGTGGCGGTCGTGCGAGACGAAGACCACGCCGCCTTCGAAATCCTGCATGGCGAAGGTTAGGGCTTCGCGCATTTCGAGGTCGAGGTGGTTGGTCGGCTCGTCGAGCAGCAGCAGATTGGGCCGGGTGCGGATCAGCAGGGCCAGCGCGAGGCGCGACTTCTCGCCGCCGGAGAAGGGGCCGACCGGGCGCGTCGCCATGTCGCCGCGGAAATCGAAACCGCCGAGGTAATCGCGTAGCTCCTGCTCGGGCGTCAGTGGCTCCAGCTTCTGGACGTGCCACAGCGGGGACTCTTCTTCACGCAATTGTTCGAGCTGGTGCTGGGCGAAGTAGCCGATCTTCAGCGCCTTGGCTTCCTTGCGCTCGCCGCCCTGTTGCGGCACCACGTTGGCCAGCAGCTTGATCAGGGTCGATTTGCCGGCGCCGTTACGGCCAAGCAGGCCGATGCGGGCGCCGGGGCGCAGCGTCAGCGTGGCTTGGTCGATGATCTTGCGGTCGGCGTAGCCGGCGCCGGCATTTTCAATGACCAGCAGGGGATCGGGCAGGCTTTCCGGCTGGCGGAAGCTGAAGTGGAAGGGCGAGTCGACGTGCGCGGCGGCCACAATTTCCATGCGTTCCAGCATCTTGACCCGGCTCTGCGCCTGGCGCGCCTTGGTCGCCTTGGCCTTGAAGCGTTCGACGAAGCGGGTCAGGTGCGCGATCTCGCGCTGCTGTGCCTCGTAGGCCGACTGCTGGGTGGCCAGGCGTGCCGCCTTGGCGCGCTCGTAGTCGGAATAGCCGCCGGAGGTTATGTTCAGGCGTTGCTGATCGATGGCGATGATCTGGCCGACTACCGCGTCGAGGAAATCGCGGTCGTGCGAAATAAGCAGCAGCGTGGCCGGCGTCGATTTCAGCCAGCCTTCGAGCCAATAGACGGCGTCGAGGTCGAGGTGGTTGGTCGGCTCGTCGAGCAGCAGCAGGTCGGCGCGGCAGGACAGGGCGCGCGCGAGATTGAGGCGAACACGCCAGCCGCCGGAGAAATCCGCCACCGGCCGGGAGAAATCGGCGTCGGTGAAGCCCAGACCGTGCAGCACCTCGGCGGCACGTGCCTTGGCCGAGTAGCCACCAATTTCGCCATAGCGGGCGTGCAGGTGGCCGATGGCCTCGCCGTCGCCCTTGGCTTCGGCCTCGGCCAGCTCGCGTTCGACCCGGCGCAACTCGCTGTCGCCATCGAGCACGAAGTCGAGCGCAGCATCGGGCAGGGCCGGGGTTTCCTGGGCGACGCGGGCGATATGCCAGCTGGCCGGGATATCGACATCGCCGGCTTCGGCGTGCAATTCGCCGCCGAGCAGGGCGAACAGGCTGGATTTGCCGCAACCGTTGGCACCCACGACACCGACTTTCCAGCCGGGGTGGATTTGCAGCGAAGCATCGACAACCAGCGGGCGGCCGGCACGGGCGAAAGTGACTTGGCGTAAGGCGATCATGAGGCCGCGAATTATAATCCCGGATTGTCCATTAGACGGCCCGCCGGGCCTTGCACGAGCGCTGGCGGTCGTTCGGCGGCGCCTTGCCGCCGTCGCTTCGCGCCAATGGGGGCCACCATTGGCTTGGCGCGCCAGCGTCAATTCGCTGGCCAAACGCCGCGCCATCGTCTCGCACCCTAATGAACATTCCGGGATAACGGCGGCCTGCTAAAATTCGCCGCATGATCAAGCAGATTCGCGCCGACCAGCTCAAGCCGGGCATGTATATCCACGACCTGAATTGTGGCTGGATGGATCATCCTTTCATGACCAATGCTTTCCACGTGCGCGATCAGTCGACCGTGGAAAAGATCGTCAATCTCGGCATCCGTGAGTTGTACATCGATACGGTCAAGGGCGCGGACGTCTGGGAGGCGCGTACCCAGGGCGAGGTCAATGCCGAACTCGATGTGCGCATCCGCGAAATCGCCCGCAAGCAGACCGACAAGCCGGCGACCACCGACGTCAAGGAAGAGACGGTGCGCGCCCGCCGTCTGCACGGCGAAGCCAACAAGATCGTCCGCCACATGATGGAGGACGTCCGCCTCGGCCAGCAGATTCAGGTCGAGCGGGTCGAGCCGCTGGTCGAGGGCATGGTCGATTCCATCTTCCGCAACCAGGATGCCCTGTTACCGCTGGCACGGTTGAAGAACCACGATGACTACACCTTCGAGCATTCGGTCAGCGTCTGCGCGCTGCTCGTCGCCTTCGGCCGCGGCATGAAGCTCGAGCGCCAGCAGATCAAGGAACTGGCCCTGGGCGGACTGTTGCACGATGTCGGCAAGGCCAAGATTCCGGACAGCATCCTGAACAAGCCGGCCAAGCTCTCGGACGAGGAATTCGCCACCATGCAGTCGCACGTGGCGCAAAGCGTGCTGCTACTGAAGGACGCGCCGGGCATCAGCCGCATCGCCCTGCAGGTGGCCGGCGAGCATCACGAGCGCTTCGACGGCACCGGTTATCCGCGCAAGCTGAACGGCGAGCATATTTCGCTCTATGGCCAGATGGCGGCCATCGTCGACGTTTACGACGCCATCTCGTCGGAGCGCGTCTATCACAAGGGCATGCCGGCCTCGATGGCACTGAAGAAGCTGCTCGAATGGAGCGCCCACCACTTCGATCCGCAACTGGTGCAGACCTTCATCCGCGCCATCGGCATCTATCCGACCGGAACGCTGGTGCGTCTGGAAAGCAATCGCATGGGCGTGGTCGTCGAGCAAAATGAAGGCAATTTGCTCGAACCGGTCGTCCGCGTGTTCTATCATGCGGCCAAACAGCATTATCTGCCGCCGGAGATCGTCAACCTGGCCAAGACCCAGGACCGTATCGCCAGCTTCGAAAGTTTCGAGAAATGGAAAATCGACCCCTATCAATGGCTCCCCTCCTGATTGCCGCACTGCTGGCCTGGCCGCTGGCTGCAACCGCGAGCGAGCCATCGCCGGGCCAGCAGGCCGCGTGGGAGGCTCGTCTCGAGCAGGCCGCCAAATTGCAGGCCGAAGGCAAGGAGATGCAGGATTCCATCGACAAGACTTTCGACGAGCAGACCAAGGCCTGCTACAAGAAATTTCTGGTCAGTTCCTGCTTGAAGGAATCCAAGCTTCAGCATTCGAAGTCGTCGCATCAGGCCCAGCGCCTGATCAACGAGGGCAAGGCCATCGAGCGCAGCGTGAAGAAGGAGCAGCTGGCCGACAAGGATGCCCGTCAAGCGGCCGAAGTGCCGCAACGCGAAGCCGAATTGAAGGCGCGCGAACGCGAGGTCAGCGCTGAGCAGGCCGAGAAGGCTGCGCAAATCGAGCAAACCCGTGCCGACAAGGAAAGAAAAGCGGCCGAAGGCGCCAAGCGCAAGGCGGAGCAAGCCGAACGCCAGCGCAAGAAGGTCGAGGAGCACGAAGCGCGGCTGGCGGCCAAGAAGGCGCAAGCCGAGCGGCGGGCCGCCGAGGCAGAAGCGAAGTAGCGAGGCCCGGCGTGATCCGCAAGATTCCGATCCGCGATCTGCAGCCCGGCATGTTTGTCGTCGATCTGCACAAGCACTGGTTGGAACACAATATCTGGCGGAAACGCTTCATGGTGCGCGACTCGGCCCATGTCGCCCATCTGGTGGACGAAGGCATCCACGAGGTCAGCATCGATACCGAGCGCGGCATCGACATTCCGCAGCCGATCCAACGCATCAACGCCGTCGAACAGAAAATCCGCTCGCTGGCCGACATCAAGGCCGAAATGCCGCGCCTTGTCTCGCTTGGCGAAGA
Organism: Azonexus sp. IMCC34839; assembly: GCF_047047955.1. GTDB lineage: Bacteria > Pseudomonadota > Gammaproteobacteria > Burkholderiales > Rhodocyclaceae > Azonexus. Next base: position 2,555,781 of record NZ_CP150631.1, read on the forward strand.
ACGCCGAAGGGCGGCTCGGCTGATCAAGGAAGCCAATTCGCTGGTCACCGACATGATGCTGGCGGCGCGTGCCGGGCGCGATGTCGATGCCGGCCGCCTCGAACCTGTTGTCGCCAAGATGCTCGAATCGGTGACGCGCAACCCGGATGCCCTGGTGCCGCTGGCCTGCTTCAAGCAATCGGCCGATTACACGCATGAACATGCGGTGGCCACTGCGGCGCTGATCATTGCCTTTGGCCGCCATCGCGGCATGCCCGAGCCGGAAATCGAAAAACTCGCCATCGGCACCATGCTCAAGGACATCGGCGAGGCCGCCATCGACGCCCGCCTGATCGAAAAGCCGGGCATGCTGTCGCAAGCCGAGTATTCCACGGTACAGAGCCACGTCGAGGCCGGTCTTTCGGTGCTGCAGGCGACCACCCGCCTGCCCGACACCTCGGTTGCCGTCGTGCTCGAACACCACGAGCGCTACAACGGCTGCGGTTATCCCTACCGCATGGCTGGCGACGAAATCACCGAAGCCGGGCGTATGGCCGCCATCGTCGATACCTACGACGCGATGACCTCGGACCGCCCCTACCGCGCTGCCTTGTCGCCCTCGCATGCCTTGCGCCAGGTCTTCGAGCAGGGTGGCAGCCAGTTCGACCCCAATCTCGTTTCTGCCTTCGTGCGCACCGTGGGCATCTACCCGGTCGGTACGCTGGTCCTGCTACAGAGCGGCCACCTTGCCGTGGTCGAGGAACTGCACGCCGACAACCTGCTCAGTCCCATCGTTCGCGTCATCTTCCACGCCGGGCGCAAGCAGTATGTGACGCCGGTCGATGTCGACCTGTCGCGCAAGATCGGCAACCACTACGGCCAGATCGTGCGTGCCGAAACCTTCGAGGCCTGGGGCCTCAGTCCGGAGCGCTGGCTACCAGCCTGAGCAGCTTGCGGATCGGTGTCGGCACGCCGGCATCGGGCGCGCTGGCCAGTTCCACCCATTGCAAACCCGGCTCACCGAGCGCGGCGCTTGGGCTGACCCGGCACAGGGTCGGCTGCAGGGTCAGGCGGAAATGCGTGAACGTATGCTTCAGCGGCGGCAGTGTGCGGGTTGTTTCGGCGTGCAGGCCAAGTCTGGCGAGCACAGCGGATGCTTCGCCCTCCGGCGGCACCAGCAAGCCACCCCACAACCCGCTACCGGGCCTGCGTTCGAGCAGAATGTGCTGGCCGTCAGTGATCAGCGCGTAGTCGGCGCTGCGTTCGGGCAAGGCCGGGCGCGGCCGGGCGGCAGGCAGCTCGCCTTGCCGTCCATCGCGTTTGGCGACGCAGTCTTCCGCCATCGGGCATTCGCCGCAACGCGGCTTGCCGCGGGTGCATAGCGTCGCGCCGAGATCCATGATGCCTTGCGTGTAGATCTCGATATCGGTGTCCGGCAACAGCTCTTCGGCCAGGGCCCACAGCCGCTGCTCGACCGGCGCCGAACCGGGAAAGCCGTCGATGCCGAACTGCCGGCACAGTACGCGTTTGACGTTGCCGTCGAGAATCGCCCCACGCTGCCCGAAGGCGAAGGCGGCGATGGCCGCTGCGGTCGAGCGGCCGATGCCGGGTAGCTCGGCGAGTTGCGCCGCGGTTTTTGGGAAAATTCCGCCGTGCACCGCAGCAATGGCCTGCGCACAGCGATGCAGGTTGCGCGCCCGGGCGTAGTAGCCCAGCCCGGCCCACAAGGCCAGCACGTCATCGGTCGGCGCCGCAGCGAGGGCGAGAACGTCCGGATAAGCCTCGAGGAAACGCAGGTAATAGGGGATCACCGTCGCCACCTGCGTCTGCTGCAGCATGATCTCCGAGAGCCAGATGCGGTACGGGTCGCGCGTGTTCTGCCAGGGCAGGTCGTGGCGGCCGGAAAGCTTCTGCCAGCGGATCAAACGGTCGGTGAAAGGGTGTAAAACGGACAAAACAGCCTCGACGCGGGGGGCGGGAGCACGGATAATACGGCCTTTTGACGCAAATCAAAGTCCGATGTCCCAAGCCCCGACCGACAGCCGCGCCCTGCGCAATGCCCTTGGCCGTTTCGCCACCGGTGTCGCCATCGTCACGGCGATCGATCCCGATGGCCAGCCCATCGGCCTGACCGTCAATTCCTTCAGCGCCGTCTCGCTCGACCCGGCGCTCGTGCTCTGGTGCCTCGACAACGGCTCGCACAGCCTCGAAGCCTTCCGCCGCGCCAGCCACCACGCCATCAACATCCTGGCGCTCGATCAGGAAGAACTGTCCACCCGTTTCGCCACCTGGCCGGTCGACCGCTTTGCCGGTCTCGCCTGGCAAGCCGGTGCCGGCGGCGCTCCGGTCTTCCCCGGCTGCTGCGCCCGTTTCGAAGTCGCCAACGAGAGCGCCGTGGCCGGCGGCGACCACACCATTTTCATCGGCCGTGTCGAAAATTTCAGCGAAGATGCCAGCAAGGCGCCGCTCCTTTTCCACGCCGGCCGCTACGCCAAATTGGCCAGCGCCGACTGAGAACCGTTGAAGCACCGGCCGACTGCGTCTAGAATGCAGCCTCGGCCCACCGAGCGGGCGTCGTATAATGGTAATACCTCAGCTTCCCAAGCTGATGCCGTGGGTTCGATTCCCATCGCCCGCTCCACATCGAATTATTGCAGGTCGTTGATCTGTAAAAAAAGCCAACCTAGACCGGTTGGCTTTTTTGTTATCTGTTCGATATCTGGCCATAGTTTCGTAGAGCAGAACTCGTCTATGTCCGGCGCTATCCATCCGGCAGTTCATCAGCTATTTCAGTAAATCGAACCTTCCTGAGCATGACGTGGCTTTGCGTAACGCCGCGGATTGATAGGCGACTACCAATCCCGGGCTGTTCAGGTCATTGGACAGGCTGACCTGACGAGAGCCGGCGCCGGCTTCGGAGAGTGAGCGCATCAAATGGCTTTTCCGAGACACTTGCCAACCTGCTGTCTGGAGCGAAATAGGCGCTTAAATCAGCGATTAACGTCCCATTCATCATATGACAATATTGTTAATTGGCTATAGATATTTGTAATTTATTAATTTAAATCATATGGATATGTCGCTTGTCAATTTTCCGTAACATGTTTTATTAAATGTGAAATATGTAAACTATGATTGTTATACCCTTTTGGGCAATGGCTTTGTTAACTCAAATATATATAGTGTATTTGTAGTTAATCCCTTATGGGCAAGGAGACATCATGGCAACGAACAATCAAGCAGTCGGCATCGTCACCGCAACGAAGGGTGAAGTTTTCGCGCGCGGAGAAGATGGCAAGATGCGCCGTCTGAATATTGGCGACCAGGTTTTTGAACATGACGTTATCGTCACTGCGAATGGCAGTGCTGTGGATATTTCCATGTTCAACGCTCCGCCATTGAGCGTCGCTGAACAGCAGACGGTCTCTCTAGATGCACAAGTTACCGCGGTGGCACCCGATGCAACTGCAGCTTCCGTCGCTCCCCTTGGTTCGAGTGAAGCAGCAAAGGTCATTCAAACGGTAGCCACGGGCAGCGGTCTTGATGTCAATGCGCTGCTTGAAGACGATGCAGCGGCGGCTGGTTTGACGGGTGGCGACGGCGCTGATGGCGGTCACACTTTTGTCGACCTGATGCGTATTGTCGAAAATGTGCCAGGTGCTGGCTATGAATTCCCTGTCTACGGGCCAGGAAGTGCCCCCATTCTTCAAGGCTTGGCTGTGCCGGAACCGACCATTGAACCTAATGGACTTCCGAGTGCCGGCGACGACGTTATTGGCGTAAATGAAGATGGCCTGGAAACTGGTAATCCGGGTGGTGCTGGCGATATCGGAACTGATATCGGCGCATCTGTTTCTGGAAATCTCATCTATTCGTTTGGTCCGGATGGTGCAGCAGCGGTTGATGCATTCAGGTGGACGGGCGTTACTCTGCCAGAGAATGAAGATATCTATTCCGGAGGCAATCTTGTTCAATACCAGATCAGTGATGATGGTCTCGTTCTCAGAGGTATCATTCCTGGGGGCGAAGAGCAGGATGAAGTCTTAGTATTTGAAATTGTCCTGACCGATCCGGCATCCGGAGCGTATGAACTGACCCTCTATCGTCCGCTGGATCACTCGATTTCTGGCACAGAAGACGATTTGCACCTCGTATTCAACTACACAATTACCGATGCGAGCGGTGATCCCTCCGGTGGCACTCTGAGCGTCACCGTTGATGACGATACGCCGGTCTGGCTTTCTGGCGAAGAAGGTGGCGTCTTCGGCTCGGTCAGGGAAGAAGGGATGTCGCTTGTCTCAGGAGATTCCGGTGATCTCTCGGAAGGTAATCGAGATGGTTCCTCTTCCTCCTACATTCAGTTGGCCTCTTCTGCTGCTGGTACTCAGGGTTCGATTGAGTCCCTGTTGGGCGTTGTAAGCGGTGGCCTGAGTGGAATTGCTGCCGAGGGGAGTGGCTATGATGATGCAACGAATGGGTCGGCGATTCAGACGACATTGAATGTCAATGCAGGCGATGTAGTCACATTTAGCTGGTCGTTCAATGCAGATGACTATTCTCCCTATAACGACTTCGCCTTCGTTACGATCAACGGCGAGCCGGTTCAATTGGCAGATATCGCTCAGGTTGGCAGCTATAACGAAACACCTTGGCAAACCTATTCATTTGTCGTGAGTGCCGGTGGTGTCTTGAATCTCGGCTTCGGCGTGATGAATACTGGGGATAGCGGTGTTAATTCGTATTTGCTGCTGAGCGATCTTGCAATCAACGGATCCCCAGTGGCCAACGGATTCGAGCCGGGCCTGAGCGGTTGGAATGTACTGGGTACTGCAACCTCAGGGATGAGTGCAACAGGTGGTACGTACAGCGATGAAACGGGTAGTAGTCTCGCCGGGTCTCTCGCCAATCTGGTTTCCTTTGGTGCCGATGGCCCGGGATCTTTTGGCCTGCTGACGGATACTTCGGATTTGCCGACTCTGTTGTCTAAAGGTGAGGCGCTTGCCTATACCGTTGAAGGTAATGTTTTAACCGCAACAGCGGGTTCCGGAGAGGATGCGCGAATCGTCTTCACGTTAACGGTCAATGCAGATGGCACTTGGAAATTTGATCTGGATGACCAACTGGATCATGTTGACGATCAAACGAATTCGGAAAACTTCCAATTGCTGGTGCTCGATGGTGAAGGAACCTCAAGTATCCCTGCCATCGACTTCTCTTCGATCATCAAGGTAACCGACTTCGATGGTGATCCTCTGAATGGTGCGCCAGCCGGCTCCTTGGTCATCGAAATTCAGGACGACATCCCCGTTGTACAAGTTGCTCTTAACTTGGTGGAAGGTGACGAGGGGCAATATGTAAATGTGCCGAATTTGGCGACAAAGGATGCGCAAACCATTGGTGACGCCAGTGATTCCGATAGCAAGTCGTTTGCCGATGTATTCAAGATCAATGCCAGTGTCGGTGCCGATGATCTGGTTTCGGGAAATCCGCTTTCTGTCTCCTACGCGCTGACGCTGAAGGTAGCCGAAGGCTCGGATTCGGGTCTGGACAGCCATGGCGCTCAAGTCAACCTGTTCCAGCTGGCCGACGGCACGATCGTGGGTGCGACGGGCAACGTTGAGCCGGCAACGGCTGACGCTGCGAACGTGGTGTTCTCAGTCTCGGTCAATAGCAGTGGCGTCGTCACGCTGACCCAGTATCAACAGATCGACCATGCAGATCTGGTCAGCAACTCCCCGGGTGACAACCAATACACCGCCCTGGCGAATGGCCAGATTGAACTGACCGCCTCGGCCACCGTTACTGACTTTGACGGTGACCAGGCGACGGACAGCGAAGCGATCGATCTGGGCGGCAACCTGCGCTTCTACGACGATGGTCCTGCGGTCAATACGGTTCAAGCCGGTGTGCTGGATAACGTTGCGGGCTCAAGCTTCTCCGGAACATTTGATGTTTCGTCCGGAGCTGACGGATTCGTCGTTTTGGGAGGTGGTGCCAGCTTGGTCGGAAATGTCGCACCGGCTGATATGACTTCGGGTGGCGATGCTGTCAGTTATTACGTTGATCCATCGGCGCCGAATGTCCTGATTGCTTATACCGGTAGTGATTGGTCCATCGTATCCAATCAGGTGTTCAAGCTGACGGTTACGCCGGGCACCGACACATATTCGATCGAGATGTATCAGCCGTTGGATGGTCCAATCTCCAACACCCCGATTGACGGCTCTGCTGCATTTGGTTCTGGCCCCCAGCCGTTCCAAATTCTGACCAACTCTACAAGTGGTCAATTGTCGGTAGTTACGGGTTGGAATGCCGGCGCCAGTTTTGATCTGGCAGCTTGGTTGGCAGGTGGGGACGCAACGGGTCTTACCTTCGCGACCGTCAATGGATCGACAGCGGGTTGGGGCGTAACGAACAATAACTTCACCACCGGTGAGTTCATGCGCTTCGATTTTAATGATGCGGATGACTTTGATGGCGCTGGCGGATACACACCACCTTCGTTCAGTGGCCCGGCTGTGACGTATGCGACGTTCGATTTCATTGGGTATACGAATTCGGACACGATCTACTACGTCATCCACTATGCCGACGGGTCTACAGACAGCGACTCGCTCACCACGCTAGGCACGACCTCGGTGGTCACCATACCGTCACTCGATAATATGACGGCAATTGATTACATCGAGCTCTTTACCAACGATGCAGGTGGCAATGGCAAGGTCGATCTTGTCAGCCTTGGGACGGCCACAGAAGGTGATCCGGCAGACCTGAACTTCAACGTAACGCTCTCGGACTATGACGGCGATACGACTGTTGCTCAGTTGACTATCGATCTCCAAAGCCCGGAACCGCTGTTCGTTGTTGGTAGCAATTCAAGTGATGTCGGTGCCAGCACGGCGGACCATGTAGTACCTAACCCGAACCTTGCGCCGGATGTCGATGGAAGCATCATTGGTGGGTCCGGATCCGATATTCTGGTGGGAGATCCGGGAGGCTCGACTCTGACGTCTGGTTCGATAGCCAACATTGTGTTCGTGTTGGATACCTCCACCAGCATGGCGGATAAGATCAATGGGGTATCGCGTCTCGACGCCCTGAAGACTGCAGTCAAAACGGCTCTCCAGAGTCTCTATGATTCCGGGGCAACGAGTGTTCAGGTTCATATCGTTGGTTTCAATGAGACAGCGAGCGATAAAGGTACGTTCACATTGACATTGAATGGGGCTGATAATCTTGCGCAGCTGACTGCTGCAAAGGCTGCGGTTGACTCCCTGACAATGGCCAATTGGACCAACTACGAAGCCGGCTTGGCCTCAGCACTGACCTGGATCAAGACCAGTGCCCCGTTGGCTGACGCTACCATCAACAAAGTGATCTTCGTATCGGATGGCGAACCCAATACCTATACGAATGACAATGGGACTACTACCACTAACGTCACCACGAACACTGCGTTGAATCAGGTGTTCGGCGTTACTGACTCCACGAATGAAGTCGGGCAGATCCAGAGCGCTGGCTATACCATTGAAGCTGTCGGTATTGCAGTTGATACAACCGCCTTGGGCATTTTGTCTCAAGTCGATACCAACGACGCCACCAATGTAACCAGTGCCAATCAGATGACGACGGTGATTGGCAACCTGACCAGTGGCAGTACCACGCAAACCACGGCTGGTGGTGACGAGATCATCGGAGGTTCGGGTAATGACCTGATCTTTGGTGATGCGGTCAACACCGATGCCTTGGCAGATGCAAATGCCGCTACCAGTGCAATGCCAGCTGGTGCTGGGTATGCTGTCTTCCAGCAACTCGGCTGGACTGAGGATCAGATAGCGTCGTACATCAAGGCGAATCACCAGACGCTGGCGGCAGAGAGTGGTCGCAGTGGCGGTAATGACACGATCGATGGTGGTGCCGGTAACGACATCATCTACGGACAGGAAGGAAACGACGTCATTACTGGTGGTGCTGGTAACGACATCTTGTCCGGCGGTACTGGTGCTGACACCTTCGTCTTCAAGCTGGCCGACTCTCCATCTGGAGCGGTCGACAAGGTCACCGACTTCGGTTCTGGAGATACCTTGCGGTTTGAAGATGTGGTCTCGCTGGATGTCACTTATAACAGCACCGACCATCAATCTACAGTGGTGGCTCATTACACGGGTGGCATTGAGCAGACAGTCCTGGTGAATGGTGATATCAGTGCAGCAACTCAGGTTCATGAGGCTAGCAACATCATCAAAATCACTGGATAGTTTGTTCATCCTTAATGAAAAGCGGGCCTTCGGGCCCGTTTTTTTTGGGGCAGAATTTTTTCCACCGCTCAAATGTGAAAGATGCTTTCTGTCTCTTTGTTCTCCCAGCATGAAGCCAACTGAACCCGGTTGGCGTTTTTGTTGTCTGATCGGTAGTGTTCACGTGTCTGTCGTCCAGCCGAGCCATCATGTTTGCCATCCATAGTCTTTCCGGTTTCAGTCTGCGTGCGCCCTTGGAGCAGTTGGCGAAGAGTGCCGAGGTGCGCGCCATTCGGCGGGATGGCGTGGAGTACGAACCGACGCTGGTTGGTGGGGATGATGGGGTTGCGCCGTCGCCGACGGCGGCGCAGGCTTATCGGGCCATTCTGCCCAAGGCGCTGGAGCGCGGACCGGTCATGCATGCCTGGCAGGTGATGAGCAAGCAGGTGATCAAGGTGAAGACGCAGGATTCGGTCGAGCTGGCCTGGCGGGTGCTGGTCAAGTCGAAGGTGCGTCAGGCTGTCGTGGTCAATCATGAAGGCGCGATCGTCGGCCTGGTCTCGGAGCGGGATCTGCTCACCTCGGTGAATCTGGAGGATGGCTTGTTGCGGGATGTGCTGGGGCGGCGGGTGGCGGATGTGATGCAGACGCCCATCGTCAGTGCCGACCCGGTGACCGATATCCGGCGTATTGCTCAGGCTATGGTGGAATACGGCCTGTCCGGGGTACCCATCGTCGAAGAGCATGGGCGGGCCGTCGGCTTCGTGTCGCGCGGCGACATTCTGCGCTCGGTGGTCAATGACCCGCCGTTGAGCCTTTGGGTCTGAGCCGGGCGGGGCTGCTCAGACTCCGGCTCGGCCATTCGGATTTCCGGTTTTTGCCCAAAATGGGCAGTGCACCGCAGCAGTGTTGTGGGATGTGCTGGCCGGTGCTCAGTCGTTCGTGCGATGCCTGTTGTGGAAGTCGTCGATCGGAATGGGGCGGCCGAACAGGTAGCCCTGGAAGTAGGTGCAGCCGTTGCGCCGCAGGAACTCGAGTTGTTCCTCCGTTTCCACGCCTTCGGCGATGGCTTCCAGCCCGAGGTTCTCCGCCATGCCGAGGATGGTCTGGATGATGACCTCGTCAGCGCCGGTGACGCCGATGTTGCGCACGAAGGACTGGTCGATCTTGACCTGGTCGAGCGGCAGGCGCGACAGGTAGGCGAGCGAGGAGTAGCCGGTACCGAAGTCGTCGAGCGAGAAACAGATGCCGGCAGCCTTGAGCGCCTGCATTTTGGCGATGGTGTCGTCGACGTTGTCGAGCACCAGGCTTTCGGTGAGTTCGAGTTTGAGCAGGCTGGGGTCGATGTCCGTTTTTTCGACAATGGAGAGCACGTGTTCGACAAAGTTGTCCTGGCGGAACTGATGGGCGCTGACGTTGACGGCGAGCGACCAGTAGCGGGAAACGGAGTCGTTCTCCCAGGCCTTGAGTTGCCGACAGGCGGTTTCGAGCACCCATTGGCCGATCGGAACGATCAGCCCGGTATCTTCGGCCAACGAAATGAAGACGAGCGGCGAGACCATGCCCTGTTTGGGATGTTGCCAGCGGAGCAGGGCTTCGGCGCCCTGGATGCGGCCGCTGCCTTCGATTTGCGGCTGGAAGTAGAGCAGCAGCTGGTCTTCGGGCAGGGCTCGGCGTAGATCGGTGTCGAGTGCGATGCGTGCTTCCATGGCGGCGTGGGTGGCCGGATCGAAGAAGCGGATGGTGTTGCGGCCCGAGCGCTTGGCCTGGTACATGGCAGTATCGGCCCGCTTGAGCAGCTCGTCGATGCTGATTTCCTGATTGCCGAAGAGGCAGATGCCGATACTGGGCGAGGTGTGGTATTCGCTGCTTTGCAGGGTGAACGGGCGGTTGATCGCCGAGCGCATCTTTTCGGCGATGATTTCGGCCTGCGCGGCGGCCTGGCGAGGGTTGGGGCCGAGGTCGACGAGGATGACGACGAATTCGTCGCCGCCCAGGCGGGCGACGGTGTCGTCGGCACGGACGCATTCCTGCAGGCGGTTGGCAACTTCGATCAGCAGCAGGTCGCCGATGTTGTGGCCCTTGGTGTCGTTCAGTTCCTTGAAGCGGTCGAGGTCGAGGATCAGCACGGCACCGTGGCGCTTGTTGCGGGCGCTGCTGGCCATGGTGTGCTCGAGGCGGTCGAGCAGCAGGCGGCGGTTGGGCAGCGCGGTCAGCGGGTCGTAGAAGGCGAGGGTGTGAATTTCGGCCTCGGCCTTCTTGTGCAGCGAAATATCGGAGAAGGCGGCGACGTAGTTGCAGATGCGCCCGGCGGGGTCGGTCACGGCCGTGATGTTCAGCCATTCCGGGTAGATGTCGCCATTCTTGCGACGGTTCCAGACTTCACCCTGCCAGTGCTTTTCGTAGGTCAGGGCGCGCCACATTTCGGCGTAGAACATTGGGTCGTGCCGTCCGGACTTGAGCAGCTGCCCCGGCGTCTTGCCCAGTGCTTCCTCGGCGCTGTAGCCGGTGATGCGGCAGAAGGAGCGGTTGACCTTGATGATGCGCTCTTCGGCATCGGTGATGGCGATGGCCTCGAGCGATTCGAAGGCGATGGCGGCGATGCGCAGCTCGACTTCGGCACGGATGATGTCGGTGATGTCGCGACCGAAGGCCAGGGCGCCGACGACGCCCGATTCGCCGCGCTCGGCGGCCATGCGGACGTGGTGGATGCGTGGTTCATCCTCCCGGCTGCGTACCTGGATTTCGATTTCTTGTGGCTCGCCGCTGGCGATGACCTGGCGCAAGGCCGCCTCGTAATGCTCTCGGTCCCTGTCTCCCTCGAAGACGCGGCCGGTCGGGGTTTGCCCGAGCACCATGGAACGATCCAGCTGGGTACTGACTTCCAGCATCTGGTTCACATAGACGGCGCGGCAATCGCTGTCGTAGCGGATGATGATGTCCGGCGAGCCTTCGACCAGCGAGCGGAAGGCGGCTTCGCTCTGCTTGAGCTGGCGTTCGGCGGCGCGCCGTTGCGTGATGTCGGTGAAGGTGAAGACGCGGCCGATGATGCGCTCTTCGAGGTATTGCGGCTGCGAGCGTTGTTCCAGCACCTGGCCGCTGTCGAGTTCCAGCGTGTCGAGGGTGTGTTCCTCGTGCAGGCGGATGATGTCGGCGAAGCGTGCCAGGTAGCCTTCGGCATCGTCCTGGCGGCCGGCCATGAAGGCGATCACCTCGCCATCGTCGCCGCGGGCCAGGATGTCTTCCGGCAGCTGCCAGAGCGCGGCGAAGCGCTGGTTCATGTTGATCAGATGGCCCCGCTCGTCGCAGACCAGGATGCCGTCGGCGGTCGATTCCAGCGTGGCGCGCAGCAGCGAGGTCAGGCTTTCGAGGTGGGCTTTCTCGTCGCGTTGATGCGTGATGTCGTGCGCCCGGATCAGCAACCAGCGGCGCTTGTCGTGGTCGACCAGCGAGATGCGCTCGTCGACCGGAAACAGGCTGCCGTCGGCGCAGCGATAGAGCCCTTCGGAGGATTCGACCTCCTGGATGTTGCCGGCGGCGACTTCCTCCCAGTAGAAGATGTCGGCCAGCGAGCGGCCGATGTCGGTGATCGGGCGCTCGAGCAGTTGTTCATGCTCGTAGCCCAGGCGCGTGCAGGTGGCGCGGTTGGCAGCGCAGATGCGCTGTGTTTGCGGATCGACCAGCAGCAACAGATCGTCGGCGTGCTCGAGGAGCAGGGAGTCGAATGAGGTCGGGGACGTCGAGTTCATGCGTTGCCTGGGCTGCCTTCGCCGAAATAGTAGGAAACATGCTTGCGCATGCAAAGGTAGTCGTAAATGCTGCGCGGCAACTGGTTCGGATTCAGTGCGTGGGCGATCTGGACATCGGGTTCCTGGTCGAGGTCGATGATGATGGCCTCGTCGCGCGGCACGCTGGTTTCGTACACGATCAGCACCGGTTTCAGCGGGCGGGTCGGGTTGACCGAGGTGACCAGCGCGGTGGCACCATTGGACAGGTGCACCAGCGTGCCGGGCGGATAGACGCCGAGACTGCGGATCAGCTGGCGCATCATCTGCGGGTCGTGCTTGCTCGCCTGCTGGGCGAACATGTAGGACAAGGCCTCGTGCGGGGTTTTGGCCTTGCTCGGCGTGGTCGGGTTGCACAGGCTGTCGTAGCGGTTGGCCACTTCGACCAGACGGGCCAGTAGCGTGATCTGTTCGCCGCGCAATTGCTGCGGATAGCCGCTGCCGTCCATCAGTTCGTGGTGCTGGGCGATGATGTCGAGCACGCCTTGTGGGAAGCCGAGCTTCCTGCCGAGTTCGACGCCTTGTTCGCAGTGCGTCTGGCGCAGCTTGACCTCTCCGGCCGTCAGCGGATCGACCTTGCGCAGCAGCGTGCTCGGGATGGCGTGCAGGCCGATGTCGTGGAAGAGTGCGCCGAGACCGAGGGTACGAATCTGCTCGGTCGGCAGGTCCAGGCCGCGAGCCATGATCAGCGACAGCACGGTGACGTTGAGCCCGTGGTGGTAGAGCGAATCCTGATGCCCCTTGTCGCCCATGGCATGGATGAGGGCATCGGGGTGGCCGAAGTAGTCGCCGGCAATGTCGTCGACCAGGCGGGTGGCATCGTCGAGGGCGCTTTGCGGGTCGGTCGTGCACCGTCCGATGATGCGCCGTACTTCCTGCACGGCTTGATGCAATGCCTGTTCGGCCTGGGCCACCGAGGTGCGGTAGTTGGCCAGATGGGCGCCGCGGGCCTGCTTGGCCAGCAACAACGGGTCATCCGGTGGCAGGGGGGGCGGCAGCGGGGCGGCGTCACCGGATTCCTGCAAGGGGAGCGGCAGCGTCGAGCTGCGCCGAGGATCGTAGCGGACTTTGTCGAGGCCGAGCTGGCGCAACTGGCGGATCTGCTCGTCGCTCTTGATCTTGAAGCTGCTGAAACTGAACGGGTGCTTCATCCATGGCAAATCGAGCTCGACATAGAGCCCGACCCGCAACTGATCGATGAAGACGAACGAAGACATCCCGACAGACCCCCTGATTCTTTTGGATTAATTATTTTTGGCTATTCTAAACAGCCTGTTAGCGGAGGCGTTGATGAAATTGTCAAATTTCCGGTGCCGCGATGAAAAATTGCCGAAATGGGCAGTGCACCGCAGCAGTCCGGAGTCGGATGAGGCTAGCCAAGCAATTTGCGCTGATCGAGGAATTTTTCCAGGATTTCGAGGCGGGCGAGCGGGTCATCCAGCTCGAGCAGCTTCTGCTTGGCCAGATTCTGGATGGGCAGGATTTCGGTGATGCGATAGCCGACCCAGGCCGCATCGTCATAACGGTGCGGCTCGGGAATGCGGGCGCTGCCGAGATCGGCGACGATGCGCTGGAGCAGCGGGAGCAGCCGTTCGCGTTCCTGCGGCAGCGGCTCCGTGTCGCCCTCGCTGAGCAGTTCGACGTGGCCGCGCAGCAGGTTGCCGGGGCCGACCTCGCTGTCGATGATGCGGAAACGCCGGCCACCCAGGGCGGTGATCTGCAGGATGCCGAGCTGCTCCATTTCCCAGTCGCCGATGCGGGCCAGGGTGCCGACCGGATGCGGCTTGGCCGCGCTGCCGACTTCCGAGCCGCTGTCGATCAGGCAGATGCCGAAAGGCGTCTCGTCCTTCATGCAGGCAGCGGCCATGTCGAGGTAGCGTTGCTCGAAAATCTTCAGCGGTTGCACGCCGCCGGGGAAGAGCACGGTATTGAGCGGAAAGAGCGGAATTTCCAGCGTCTCGACGCTGCGCCCACTCGGCGAACGGATGAAGTCGAACCAGCCCATCAGTTTCCCCAGCGCTGCATCAGCGTATGCGTCACGCCGACCTGATCCATGACGCGGGCGACGACGAAATCGACGATGTCCTGCACGCTTTCCGGATGGTGGTAGAAGCCGGGCGAGGGCGGCAGGATGACGGCGCCGGCCCGGCTCAAACGCAACATATTTTCCAGGTGGATGGCCGAGAACGGCGTCTCGCGCGGCACCAGCACCAGCTTGCGGCCTTCCTTGAGCACCACGTCGGCGGCGCGTTCGATCAGGTTGTCGGCCAGGCCCTGGGCGATGGCGGCCAGCGTGCCCATCGAGCACGGGCAGACGACCATGGCGTCGGGCGGGTTGGAGCCGGAGGCGACCGGAGCGAACCATTCCTCGCGGCCATAGACGGCGAGCAGCTCGGGATCGACGCCGGGGTGGCGCTCGAGCAGGGCGGTGCGGGCATCGGCCGGGCGCGAGGGCAGCTCGAAATTCATTTCCTGGCGGGCGACGACCTGGGCGGCCTGCGAGTAGAGCAACTGCACCTTGCAGCCGGCGGCCAGCAGGCAGTCGAGCAGGCGCAGCCCGTAGGGCATGCCGGAGGCGCCGGTCAGGGCGAGGCAGATGGTCTTAGGCATCGGAAGGTTCCGGGGCGGACGATTCAGCCAGCAGTTTAGCCGCGATCAAGCCGTTGATGGTGCCGAATACCAGCGCGGCTCCGGCGAAGACCGGCGTCAGCAGGAAAACGCCATCGTGCGGAATGAGCCAGGCGCGGGCGAGCAGCAGTTGCCCGCCGATATGGGCGAAAGCGGCGAAGATGGACAGGCTGACCGGGCCGAACCAGCGTTGCGGCAGGCGATGGGCCAGGCCGAGGGTGAGCAGGCTGAGCGTCGTGCCGGTCAGCGACAGGAAGAAGCCGGGGGCGAGGAAATAGCCGAGCAGCAGGCTGCCGGCCAGCACGCGCAGGCCACTGACCCAGACCGCCGTAGCCCAGCCGTAGCGCAGCAGCACGACCAGCGTGACGATATTGGCCAGCCCCGGCTTGACGCCGGGCAGCGGCGACGGAATCGCCGCATCGACCAGCGACAGGGCGACGGCAGCGGTGGCCAGCCAGGCGACCCGGCGGTCTTCCTCAGTGACCTGGAGTTCAATAACTGATCGAGTCATAGACCTTGGTCCGGCCGGTAATTTGCAGGCTGACGCGGTTGGGGGCGCAGATGGCGATTTCGCCGGGGCGCATCAGCCAGCCCTGCTTGACGCAATACTGGCGCGGCCCGGGATCGGCCACGACGCGGGCCCGGCCGGGCTCGACAGCAATCACCGTGGTGCCCAGCGGCCCCGGTACTTCGAGTTGGCGCTTGGCTTTCAGGTCCACTTCGGCGAAGACCTTGCCTTCCTGGCGCACGATGGCGCGGTCAGCCAATCCGCCCTGCCAGAATAGCGGCACACTGCCGGCGACCAATGCGGCACCGAGCAGGGCGACCAGCCAGTCGCCCGGCCGGATCAGGGACAGCCAGAGTTTCAATTGCCGGCCAGCGAACGGTGCCGGACGAGGACGCGGGCGTCGCCGTTGAATTGCTTGGCCAGCCATTCCGCCATGCATACCGAGCGATGCTGGCCGCCGGTGCAGCCGATAGCCACCGTCAGGTAGTTGCGGTTGTCGCGGATGTAGGACGGCAGCCAGGTGGCGACGAAATTGCGGATGTCTTCGCGCATGCGGCGGAATTCGGCTTCCTTTTCCAGGAAGTCGATGACCGGCTGGTCGCGCCCGGTCAGCGGGCGCAGCGCCGGGTCATAGTGCGGGTTGGGCAGGCAGCGCACGTCGAAGACGAGGTCGGCGTCGAGCGGGATGCCGTGCTTGAAGCCGAAGGATTCGAACATCAGGGTCAGGCCCTGGCCCGGTTCGGCCTCGATGAACTGGCGCACCCATTCGCGCAGGGCATTGGCCTTCAGGTCGCTGGTGTCGATGCGGTTGCCCAACTGGCTGATCGGCTCCATCAACACGCGTTCGGCGCTAATCGCCTCCTCCAGGGTCTGGCCAGCGGTGGCCAGCGGGTGACGGCGGCGCGATTCCGAGTAGCGCTTGAGCAGGGTTTCCTCGTCGGCCTGCAGGAACAGGAAGTTGTGGCGCACGCCTTCCTTGGACAAATTCTCCAGTTTGTCGGGCAGCAACTCGATGCCGCCGCCGGAGCGGGCATCGACCGCCACGGCGATCTTGCGGATGCCTTCTTCCTTCAGCATGCGGACGAGTACCGTCAGCATCACGACCGGCAGGTTGTCGACGCAGTAATAACCGGAGTCTTCCAGCAGATTGAGGGCGACCGACTTGCCCGAGCCGGACAGGCCGCTGATGAGAACGAGTTCCATGCAGTGCACAATAATCAAGCCGGCACGTCGCCGCAAGGCGCGGCATAATATTCGTCTGTGGCGGCGGGCCGGTCGGCTGTCGGCCGCCGCAGGCAAAGACAAGAAGGAGACAATCATGGCCCCGACGATTCCCCAACTCCAGCTGCCTTTCCTGGCCGAACTGACGGCACTGCGCCGCGACATCCACGCCCATCCCGAACTGGCTTTCAACGAGACACGCACGTCCGACATCGTCGCCCGTGAACTGCAGCGCTACGGCCTGGAAGTGCATCGCGGCATCGCCAAGACTGGTGTCGTCGGCGTGCTGCGCGCCGGCACCTCGCAACGCATGATCGGCCTGCGCGCCGACATGGATGCGCTGCCGCTGTGCGAAATGAACGAGTTTCCGCATCACTCCAGATACCAGGGAAAGATGCACGCCTGCGGCCACGATGGCCACACCGCCATGCTGCTCGGTGCCGCCCGCTACCTGGCCGAGAACCCCGATTTCGACGGCATCGCCGTCTTCATCTTCCAGCCGGCCGAGGAATCGGAAGGCGGTGCCGCGGTGATGATCGAGGACGGCTTGTTCGAGCGTTTCCCGGTCGAGGCCGTGTTCGGCCTGCACAACTGGCCCGGCATCGCGGTCGGCCAGATGATGGCCATGCCCGGCCCGGTCATGGCCGGCACCTGCGCCTTCGAAATCAGCGTGCGCGGCCACGGCTGCCACGCCGCCATGCCGCACCAGGGTGTCGATTCCATCGTTACTGGCGCGCAACTGGTGCAGGCCTTGCAAACCGTGGTCAGCCGCACCCTGCATCCCTGCGAATCGGCCGTGGTCAGCGTGACCCAGTTCCACGGCGGCGAAGCCTGGAACATCATTCCAGAAGAAGTGATCCTGCGCGGCACCATCCGCACTTTCAAGCCGGAAATCCAGGAGGCCGTGGAACGTGCCATCGAACGCCTGTGCAGCGGCATCGCCGCCGCCAACGGGGCGCAGATCAACGTCCATTTCGACCACCGCTACCCGCCGACCGTGAACAGCGTGGCCGAAGCCCGCTTCTGCCAGGAAGTGGCCAAGGAAGTCTTCGGCGAGGAACACGTGCTGACCGACATCCTGCCGTCCATGGGGGCGGAGGATTTCGCCTACATGCTCAACGAAAAGCCGGGCTGCTACGTCTGGCTCGGCAACGGCCCGGGCACCGGCGGCTGCACGCTGCACAACCCGCACTACGACTTCAATGACGAGTTGCTCACCCTGGGGGCGAGTTATTGGGTGCATTTGGTGCGGAGGTGGTTGGGGTCGTAGGTTGTTGTCGGTTGGTTGGCCTGCCGGTTTGTTTGGCAGATCAACCGCTGCTTTCCGCCTTGCCGGCGGGCGTACTTTCTTCTTGCTTCGCCAAGAAGAAAGTAGCCAAAGAAGAAGGCGACCCGGGGTCGGCGCCCGCTACGCGGGTTCCCTGTGCTACTCGACGGTCGGGGCGGCTGGCTAAACTCGCCTTCGGCTCAAACAACGCCAGCCGACTGTTCCCCGACCGCCTGCGTTGCTCGGCACCTCCCACGGGGGGTTGAAAACCGAACGTATGCTGACAGGAGGGCGTTTGGTTTTTTGCCTTTTTAGGCAGTGCACCGCAGCAGTCACGATTTCAGAGGTCATTCCCGCGGAAGCGGGAATCCAGAAATGCTCCTAACACCTCGCATCCCCCTGGATTCCCGCTTCCGCGGGAATGACGGAGAGGCCAATCAGCGGCAGGCGGTTTTCCGGGCCCCTTGAGAGGCGCTGAGCAACGCAGGTTGGCCGGGGGTTGTCGGTTCGCATTGTTTGAGCCGCAGGCGAGTTCATGCGAACCGCCCGGCCGGCCGAGTAGCGCAAGGGATTGGGCGAAGCCCAACGCCGACTCAGGGGTGGCCCTTTCTTTGGCTACTTTCTTTCGGCCAAGCGAAAGAAAGTATGCCCGCCGTCAGGGCGGAAGGCTGTGCTTGCTCATCTAAAAGCGGCCAACAGTTGGTAAAGCCGTCTTTAATCAGCCCGAAGCCACTGCTGCGGTGCACGCCCCAAAACGGCAAAAACCTCAGGCCGCCGGCCGTCCCAGTCCCACCACCGCCAGGGCCGGCTTATCCACCACGCCCTTGCGCAAAGTCAGATAGCGCAAACAACTCACCCGCAAAAACGACGCGAAGTTGTCGATTTCCCCGCGATATTCCAGCAGTTCGTCGTACAGCTTGGCGATCAGCTGATTGGTCGTATAGCCGTCACTCGCGGCGATTTCCGCGAGGATGTCCCAGAAGTGGTTTTCCAGTCGTATCTTGGTGACGCACCCGTGTATGCGCAGCGAACGCGAGCGCGATTCGTAGAGCATGGGGTCGGCCTTGACGTAGATTTCGCACATGGGACACCTCGCGGGTGGATCAGGCTTCGATGCGGCTGCCGAGAACCTGCAGGAACTTGGCCAGCCAGTCCGGGTGGGCCGGCCAGGCGGGGGCGGTGACCAGGTTGCCGTCGACGATGGCCTGGTCGACCGGAATGGCGGCGTATTTGCCGCCGGCTGCCGTCACTTCCGGGCCGCAGGCCGGGTAGGCGCTGCACGAACGGCCGCCTAGCACGCCGGCGGCGGTGAGCAGCTGGGCGCCGTGGCAGATGGCGGCGATCGGTTTGCCGGCATCGGCGAAGTGCTTTACGGCGGCGAGCACTTCCGGGTTCAGGCGCAGGTATTCCGGGGCGCGGCCGCCGGGGATGACCAGGGCGTCGTAATCAGCTGCCTTCACGTCGGCGAAGCTGGCGTTGAGGGTGAAGTTGTGGCCGGGCTTTTCGCTGTAGGTCTGGTCGCCCTCGAAGTCGTGCACGGCGGTCTTGACCTGCTCGCCGGCCTGCTTGCCGGGACAGACCGCATGGACGGTGTGGCCGACCATCAGCAGGGCCTGGAAAGGCACCATGGTTTCGTAGTCTTCGGTGAAATCACCGGTGATCATCAGGATTTTCTTGGCTGCCATCGTTGTCTCCTCTAGGTGTAGTTGGCGAAACGATTGTGCGCGCCTTCCATGTCAGGCGGGTAGCAATCCCATGCTACAAGACTACGTATTGGCGATCAGGTTCCCGTCTTCGAGTTGCAGCGCGCCGACCAGCAGCAATTCGCGCTCGATGCGTTCGACCAGCCGGTCTTCGGCCAGGCCAAGGATGCGTTGATTGACGTCGGCGGCGAAGGGCAGGCCGAGGATGAAAGCGGCGAAATCCTTCTGGGCGATACTGCGCCGCTCCAGCATGGCGAAGGAGACGATGACCTTGATGCCGTGCCAGGCGAGCTTGTCGAGCTGCTGCTCGAACATCTCCAGGCGGCGGAAGGCGCGGTCGAGCGCCACGTCGACTTCGCCGAAAGGGCGGCCGTGGCCGGGGATGACGGTGTCGATGGCGAGCCGGCCGAGCATTTCGAGCGTTGCCCGCGTGCTGGAAATGCCGTCCCCCTCGCCGAGCAGCTCGGGAAAGATGACGCCGAAGCCGTTTTCCCACAGGGCATCGCCCGAGATCAGCAGGCGCTGTTCCGGGTTGTAGTAGGCCAGCGCTTCCATGTCGTGGCCGGGCACGGCCAGCGCCAGCCAGTTGAGGCCGCCGAGTTCGAGTTCGTCGCCGGCCTTGATCACACCGTCGTGCTGGAAGCGGGCGCCCTGCTGGCCGAGCGGCGAGAGGAGGAGGGCATTTTCGTCCCAGTCAGCGATGGTTGCGTGCAGGCCGGCCGGCACCAGGATGTCGCAGGCGAAGGCAGCCTTCAGCGCCGCGTTGCCGCCGATGTGGTCGGAGTGCGAGTGGGTGTTGATCAGGCGCGTGAGTTGCCGGCCTGCCAAGGCGTGCCGCACCAGCTCGACCGTTTGCGCGGCGTGCGTGACGTAGCCGCTGTCGATCAGCGTGGCCCGCTCGCCTTCGAGAAACAGGATGTTGTTGGCCGACAGCCAGCCGCGCTCAAGGACGCGCAGCGTCTCGGGCAGCGCCGGACTCATTCGGCCTCATCGTTGCTGGCTTGGGTCTTCGCCGGAGCCGGTGGAACAACCTCGATGGCGACTTCCGGCGAGCCTAGCGGCGGACGGCCGCAGCCCATGCAAACGCCGGTTTCAGGGTCGGACATGCAGACACCGACGCAGGGATAGAGGTCTTCGTTTTCGTCGCTCATGCATGGGCTTTCGCGGGGCTGGTCGGAGCGCTTTGGCGGCGCTCGGCGATCTTGTCGAGGATGACCTGGCGCGCCGTGTCGTCGAGGCGGGACCAGGCGCTGATTTCGTCGATGGTGCGGTGGCAGCCAAGGCACAGCCCGCTGTGGCTGTCCATCTTGCAGATGTTGATGCAGGGGGATTGGATCATGGGACGTCAGATAATCATGAAGCGGTGTTGCTCGTCGCGCACCATCTCGACGGCCTCGAGGGCTTCGTCGCGGCTGATGCGGGCGAGCATGGCCAGATGAAGACGCCGGTCGCGGGCAGTAAGTTCCGGAAAAGTGATGGTATGCACGCTGGCGTCGTCGGCCGGCACACTCTGGATGACACCGAGGCGATCCACGGTCAGGCTGACCGGCGTCAGGCGCAGCGCCGGCTCCGGGTTCATCAGGTAGTCGGCCAGGGCATCGATCAGGTGCTCCGGCATCAGCGATTCGGCCTTGGCGCGCAACTGGGCGTCGAGTTCGGCCAGATGGCGGGTCGCGCAATCGTAAGCCTGCTTGCTGCTGTGGCCGTTCAGGACGGTGATGTGATTGCGTTCCTCGGTGACGTCGGCGCGCAGCCCGTCGCGTTCGCCGCGCAGTGCCTCGACGTGCGAACGGAAGGTGTGCAGCAGACTCTCGAAGGTCTTGCAGCGTAGTCCGTGCAGCGTGGCTTCCAGCTGGCAGTTCGGCTCGATCAGGGTCTGGCCGGAGAAATAGAGCACCGTCTGCGGCACGTCGTTGCGGATGACATCCCCCTGCTGCGCCATGCCGAGCTGCTTCTTTTCCTGGCGGCGGGCAGCGAGCATGGCGTAGAAATAATCGTCTTCCCACGAGCAGGGCTCGGCCAGGTAGTCGCGGATGGCCTGGCTGCGGCCGAGCATCTGGTCGATGTCGGTAGCGGTGGCGAACAGCGAATGGATCAACGGGTCGTTGGAAAACGCCGGGCGGCTGATCTCGATCGGGCCAGGCAGGCTGGCGACCAGGCCGTCGCAATAACCGAGGGCATAGTGCACCGGGCCGCTCAGTTTCTTTTCGAAACTGCCGACCGTGCGCAACAGGGGATCGACCAGTTCGCACACGCGGTCGAGTGCGCGCCGCACGTTTTCGTCCGGCGGCGGGGCGGGGTGCAGTAGTTCGGAAACGGCGGAGAAGAAGCTCACTCGGTGCTGGCGCAAATGGCCCGGCCGGCCTTGGCGCCATTCGGGCGGTTGATGGCACTGGAAATCCAGTTGCCGACAACCGCCAGTTTAGCCAGATCGATGCCGGTTTCAATGCCCAGGCCGTGCAGCAGATAAACCACGTCTTCCGTCGCCACGTTGCCGGAGGCCCCCTTGGCGTACGGGCAGCCGCCGAGCCCGGCAACCGAGGCATCGAAGGTGGCCATGCCCATCTGCAGCGAGGCGTAGATGTTGGCAATGGCCATGCCGTAGGTGTCGTGGTAGTGGCCGGCCAGCTTGGCGATGGGCACGACGCGGGCGCAAGCCTCGATCATGCGCTGGATGCTGGCCGGGTTGCCGACGCCGACCGTGTCGCCCAGCGACACTTCGTAGCAGCCCATGTCGTACAGGGTCTTGGCCACTTCGGCGGCCTTTTCCGGTGCGACGGCGCCTTCGTAGGGGCAGCCGACGACACACGAGACATAGCCGCGTACCTTGATTTCCAGCGCCGAGGCGGCCGAGACGACCGGCTCGAAGCGCTTCAGGCTTTCGGCGATGGAGCAGTTGATGTTCTTCTTCGAAAAGGCTTCGGAAGCGGCGCCGAAAATGGCTACTTCCGTTGCTCCGGCCTGCACGGCCGCATCGAAGCCCTGCAAATTTGGCGTTAACACGGGGTACACCGCAGCAGGGTGCTTTTTGATGCCCTGCATGACTGTGCTGTTGTCGCCCATCTGCGGCACCCACTTCGGCGAGACGAAGGAGGTGGCCTCGATGACGCGCAGCCCGGCCTCGGCCAGGCGCTCGATCAACTCGATCTTGGTCTCGGTCGGGACGACCTGTTTCTCATTCTGCAGCCCGTCGCGCGGGCCGACTTCGACGATTTTGACGCGGGTGGGGAGGGTCATGGCGATGGATGGGAGGTTAATTGCGTGAGGAAGCGGCGCTGCCGATCATCAGGATCAGCAACAGGGGAACGGCCGCAATGATCAAAACGCCATCGGCCGCCAAGGTGATCGGCGTCAGCAAGATCTTGCCGGTGGTCGAGGCCGCCTTGGAGCCGGCGGACTTTTCCACCATCACGGTGATCGTGTATTCCTTGTTCAGCTTCTGCGAGGCGGCCGTCGCCTCGATGCCGTTGGCAGCGTAGCGCGTGCCGCTCAAGCTGCCGTTGAAGTGCAATTCGCCGCTCGGCGAGGCCTTGAAGCCGGCCGCGAGGGCCTTTTCCTTCTGCTCGGCGCTGGCGTTCTTGCCGATACGGAGGAAATAGGTCCCCGCAATGCGCTGGTTTCCCTCGACCTTGAAGCTATTGAAACTGGCATCGACGATGCCGCGCAGCTCCGGTTGCAGCACGGCTTTGAGCGGCTCCGGCGCATCGAACAGGTAATGGAACTCCTTGCCGATAACGGCGAGCGTCTTGCCGTCGGCGGACAACAATACGGAACTGACCTTTTCGCTGTAGTTGTCGTAATTGCTGCCGCCAGACATGACGCTCGCGGTGATGCAGCCCATCGACAGCGGAATGGCCGCCATGCCGCCGGCGAAGAGCAGTTTTCTGCGCAGTGAGTTCATACCGGGCAAACGATCAGGTGAATGATCGGGTCATTATGCCTCGTTCTCGAACTCGACCAGCGCCGCGCCGTCGCTGACCTGCTCGCCGGCCGCGTAGCAGAAGGCTTTCAGCGTGCCGGCCGCGGGGGCGGTGATGGTGTGCTCCATCTTCATGGCTTCGAGGATCAGCAGCGGTGTGCCTTTCTCCACCTTCTGGCCGGGTTGGGCGAGCAGGGCGACGACCTTGCCGGGCATTGGCGCAGTCAGGCCGCCGCCGTGGCTGTCGCCGGCGTCGACGCGGTGCAGCGGATCGTCACGCAGCAGCGTGTAGGTGCTGCCCTGCAGGAAGATGCTGCGCTTGTCGTCCACCGCCACCACCGAGGCGATCAGCCGGCGGTCGTCGAGTTCGACGGCAAAGCGGTCACCGTCGAGCTTCTTGCCGCGTGCTGCGGTGCACTCGCCATTCAGGGTAATTTTCCAGCTGTCGCGACCGTAGCTGACCTGCACATCGACCAGCGTTTCGCCATCCTTGAAGCTGATGGTGCGCGCCGCAGACAGGTTCATGCGCCAGCCGTCGCGGGCGTGCCAGGGCGAGAACGGATCGCCGCTCTGCTTGGCGGCCTGCTTGGCCTCGTGCTGTTCCCACAGCAGTTCGCCAACCGTGGCGACGAGCAACGCGTCGCGCGGTACCGGCTGGGCGGCGGGGAAGAGGAAATCCTTTTGCCGTTCGATCAGGCCGGTGTCGAGGTCGGCGCCGGCGAAGGCCGGGCAGGCGACGAGACGGGACAGGAAGTCGATGTTGGTGGTCAGCCCGGCGACCTGATAGTCGGCCAGCGCCTTGCGCATGCGGGCCAGCGCGCCGTCGCGCGTTTCGTCCCAGACGATCAACTTGGCGATCATCGGGTCATAGTAAGGCGTGATCTCGTCGCCTTCCTCGACGCCGGTATCGACGCGCACGTTGATCGATTCGGCCGGCGGCAGCAGGCGGATCAGCTGGCCGGTGGCGGGCAGGAAGCCCTTGTTGGCATCTTCAGCGTAGATGCGCGCTTCCAGCGCATGGCCGCGGATTTCCAGTTGTTCCTGCTTGAGCGGCAGCGGCTGGCCGGCAGCCACGCGCAATTGCCATTCGACCAAGTCTTGCCCGGTGATCATTTCGGTGACCGGATGTTCGACCTGCAGGCGGGTGTTCATCTCCATGAAGTAGAAGGTGCCGTCCTGGTTGGCGATGAACTCGACCGTGCCGGCACCGACGTAACCGACGGCCTTGGCCGCGGCGACAGCCGCTTCGCCCATCTGGCGGCGGCGTTCCTCGCTCATGCCCGGGGCCGGCGCTTCTTCCAGCACCTTCTGGTGGCGGCGCTGCACCGAGCAGTCGCGCTCGAACAGGTAAACGCAGTTGCCGAGCTTGTCGGCGAACACCTGGATTTCGATGTGGCGCGGCTTGGTGATGTATTTCTCGATCAGCACGTGGTCGTCGCCGAAGCTGGACAGCGCCTCGCGCTTGCAGGAAGCCAGCGCATCCGGGAAGTCCTCGGAACGCTCGACCAGGCGCATGCCCTTGCCGCCACCGCCAGCCGCTGCCTTGATCAGCACCGGGTAGCCGATCTTCTCGGCTTCTTCATGGAGCAGCGTCGGGCGCTGGTCGTCGCCGTGGTAGCCCGGCGTCAGCGGCACGTTGGCCGTGCCCATCAGCTTCTTGGCTTCCGACTTCGAACCCATGGCGCGGATGGCCGAAGCCGGCGGGCCGATGAAGACGAGGCCGGCCTGGCTCAGCGCTTCGGCGAATTCCTCATTCTCGGACAGAAAACCATAGCCCGGATGTACCGCTTGCGCGCCGGTGCGCTTGCAGGCTTCGATGATCTTGTCGGCGACCAGATAGGACTCGCGCGCCGCCGCCGGGCCGAGCAGCACGGCCTCGTCGGCCAGGCGAACATGGCGGGCGTTGGCATCGGCTTCGGAATAGACGGCGACGGTACGAATGCCCATGCGGCGGGCCGTCTTGATAACGCGGCAGGCGATTTCTCCGCGGTTTGCAATCAGGATCTTGGTGAACATGTATTTATTCCCCCATCCAGCTGGGCTGTCGTTTGTCGAGGAAAGCGCCAATGCCTTCGCGGGCTTCCGGTGTCGCGCGCAGGTGGGCGATACGGTGGGCCGTCTCTTCGACCAGGGTTTCGTTGACCTGCTGGCCGTCTACCACGCGGATCAAATCCTTGGCGGCAGCTTGGGCGCAGGGGCCGCCTTGCAGCAGGGCGGTGACGATTTCCTGAACCTTGGCGTCGAGTTGTTCGGGTTCGACCGCCTCGTGCACCAAGCCGATTTCGCGGGCGCGGGCGGCGTCGATGCGTTCGGCGCTCTGGAAATAGCGGGTGGCCTGGCGGGCGCCGATGGCGCGCAGCACGTAGGGCGAGATGGCCGAGGGAATGATGCCGAACTTGACCTCGGAGGTGGCGAACACCGCCTTGGTCGAGGCGACTGCAACGTCGCAGGCCGAAGCCAGGCCCATGCCGCCGCCGAGCGCCGCGCCTTGCACGCGGGCGATGGTCGGCTTCTTCATCTCGGCCAGGGTGCGCAGCATACGGGCCAGGGCGCGGGCGTCGTTCAGATTGTCGTCGATGCCGTTGTTGGCGGCGCGCTTCATCCAGTTGAGGTCGGCGCCGGCCGAGAAGCTCTTGCCGCGACCGGCGAGGACGACGACGCGTACGTCCGCATCGTCGTCAAGGGCGACGCAGGCGGCAGTGAGTTCGGCGATCAGGGTTTCGTCGAAGGCATTGTGCAGGTCCGGGCGGTTCATCCAGATCGTCGCGACCGGGCCGTTCAGTTCAATTTCGAGGGCGGTAAACATGGTCTGCTCCTTACATCCGGAAGACGCCGAACTTGGTTTCTTCGGCCGGGGCATTCATCGCGGCCGACAGGCCGAGGCCGAGTACGCGGCGGGTGTCGGCCGGATCGATGATGCCGTCGTCCCACAGGCGGGCCGAGGCGTAGTAGGGGTGGCCCTGGGTTTCGTATTGCTCGCGGATCGGTGCCTTGAAGGCGGCTTCTTCTTCGGCCGACCAGGTCTTGCCGGAGGCCTCCAGGCCGTCGCGCTTGACCGTGGCCAGTACGCCGGCGGCCTGTTCGCCGCCCATCACCGAGATGCGCGAGTTCGGCCACATCCACAGGAAGCGCGGCGAGTAGGCACGGCCGCACATGCCGTAGTTGCCGGCGCCGAAGCTGCCGCCAATGACCACGGTGAATTTCGGTACCTTGGCGGTGGCGACGGCGGTGACCATCTTGGCCCCGTCGCGGGCGATGCCGCCGTTTTCGTACTTCTTGCCGACCATGAAGCCGGTGATGTTCTGCAGGAAAACGAGCGGAATGCCGCGCTGGGCGCACAGTTCAATGAAATGCGCGCCTTTTTGCGCCGATTCGCTGAACAAGATGCCGTTATTGGCGACGATACCGACCGGATAGCCGTAGATGCGGGCGAAGCCGCAGACCAGCGTGTTGCCGTAGCGCGCCTTGAATTCGTCGAAATCGGAGCCGTCGACCAGGCGGGCAATGATTTCGCGCACGTCGAAGGGTTTTTTCGAATCGGTCGGGATCACGCCATAGAGTTCTTCGGCGGCGTAGAGTGGTTCGGCCGGTGCAGTCAGGCTGACCGGCGGCTGTTTCTGCCAGTTCAGGTCCTTGACGATGCGGCGGGCGATGGCCAGCGCGTGGGCATCGTTTTCGGCGAGATGGTCGGCGACGCCCGAGATGCGCGTATGCACGTCGGCCCCACCGAGGTCTTCGGCCGAGACGACTTCACCGGTCGCTGCCTTCACCAGCGGCGGGCCGCCGAGGAAGATGGTGCCCTGGTTCTTGACGATGATCGACTCATCGCACATCGCCGGCACATAAGCGCCGCCCGCCGTGCACGAGCCCATCACCGCAGCGATCTGCGGGATGCCCTTGGCCGACAGGTTGGCCTGGTTGAAGAAGATGCGGCCGAAGTGCTCCTTGTCCGGGAAAACCTCGTCCTGCATGGGCAGGAAGGCGCCGCCGGAATCGACGAGATAAACGCAGGGCAAGCGGTTTTCCAGCGCGATTTCCTGGGCGCGCAGGTGTTTCTTGACGGTCAGCGGGTAGTAGGTGCCGCCCTTAACGGTGGCGTCGTTGGCCACCACCATGCATTCGACACCATGGACGCGGCCGATGCCGGCGATGACCGAAGCGGCCGGCACGTCGCCGCCATACATGCCGTAGGCGGCGAACTGGCCGATTTCGAGGAAGGGCGTGCCGGGGTCGAGCAGGCCGTTGACCCGCTCGCGCGGCAGCAGCTTGCCGCGGGCCAGGTGTTTCTGGCGCGCCGCTTCCGGGCCGCCGAGGGCGATCTTCTCGACCTTCTCGTGCAGGTCGTCGACCAGCGTGCGCATGGCCGATGCGTTGGCCTGGAAGTCCGCGCCGCGCGGGTTGAGTTGGGATTTCAGGATGGTCATGTCTCCTCGCTTCTTTTCTGTGTGCGTTGCCTGAAAAATCGGGTGAATAAATAGCGCTACAACTGTTTTTCCTCTTTCAGCCACTTGCTGACCGGCTCGGCCTGGTAGGCCTCCATCTGCGCCAGCAGGCTTTCGATCTCGGTGTCGGCCAGCGCCATCGCCCGGTTCTGCGCGCGAAGGAAGCCGTCGGTCACGGCGCGGTCGAACATGGCCAGCAGCGGGTCGTAGAAACCATTGACGTTGAGCAGGCCCATCGGCTTGGTATGGAAACCGAGCTGGCCCCAGGTCAGGATTTCGCAGAACTCCTCGAAGGTGCCGAAGCCGCCGGGCAGGGCAATGAAGCCGTCGGACAGCTCGGCCATGCGCGCCTTGCGCGTGTGCATCGAATCGACCACCTCGATGCGGGTCAGCGCCCGGTGATCGACGGCGCGGCCAGCCACTTCCTTGCCCATCAGCGCTTCCGGGATGACGCCGATGACGGTGCCGCCGGCTTCCAGGCAGGCATCGGCCACCGCGCCCATCAGCCCGATGTTGCCGGCGCCGTAGACCAGTTCGATGCCGCGTTCGGCGAGCAGGCGGCCGACTCGCTCGGCCGCTTCCCGGTAGATCGGGTTGGTGCCGGCATTCGAGCCGCAGAAGACGCAGATTCGTTTCATGGTTTTCTCAGAAGCCTCCGGTTTCCAGCCAGCGCTCGATCTGCGGCAGGCGGTCGGCACCGAAGAAGGGCTGGCCGTCGATGACCACGTAGGGGGCACCGAAGACGCCGAGGCTTAACGCGGTATCGACTTCCTGCTTCAGGCGGTCCTTCATTTCCTGGCTTTGCAGGCCGGTTTCGAGTTCGGCGCGGTCAACGCCGAGGCCGGCGGCCAGTTCGAGCACGGTTTCCGGGGCGGACACGTCGCGG
This sequence comes from Azonexus sp. IMCC34839, assembly GCF_047047955.1. GTDB lineage: Bacteria > Pseudomonadota > Gammaproteobacteria > Burkholderiales > Rhodocyclaceae > Azonexus. The sequence goes on from NZ_CP150631.1 coordinate 2,584,356, forward strand.
TTGTCGACGAACAGCGCGCGGAAGACGGCGTGGGCGAAGCGGCGGGCCAGCGCGCAGTCGCGGCCGTGCAACCAGTAGTAGGCACGGGCGGCGCTCTGCGTGGCGAGCGGGAACTTGTCCGGGTGGCGGTAAGGCAGGCCCATGAAGCGGGCCGAACGTGCGAAGTCGAGCGTCGAGTATTCGGCCTTGGGCGGGAATTGCAGGGTCAGCGGCGCGCTGCCGGTGGCCTTGAAGACGATGCCGAGCAGGATCGGATGCCAGCGCACCTTGCGTCCGTGACGGGCGGCGAGTTCGTCGATCTTCTCGCTCAGCAGGTAGCTGTATGGGCTGGAAAAATCGAACCAGAAGTCGATGGGGGCGGCGTCGGTCATGGTTTGTCTCCTCGTTATCGTCTGCGGGGCCGGTCGGTTTTTTTGCCTTTTTTGCCGGTGCACCGCAGCAGTCGTCATTCGGTGGTGTTGGCGGGCTGCGAAGCGCGGATGGTCGTGAATTTTTGGCTCAGGATCATTTCCGCATCTCCAGAGAAGGTTTTTGCAGGGTGGTCAGCCAGACGCCGGCGATGACCAGCAGGCCGCCGAAGAGCACCGGCAGGCCAAGGCGTTCGTCGAGCAGGACGGCGGCCTGCAGCACGGCGAAGACCGGCACCAGGTTGATGAATACCGAAGCGTGGCCGGCCCCGAGCTTATGTACCGCGTCGGTGAACCAGGTGTAGGCGATGGCCGTGCCGAACAGGGCGAGGAAGAGCATGCTGGCCCAGACGCGCCATGACCAGGCGGTCGGGTCGATGCCACCCTGAATGAAGGCCGCAATGCCGAGCAGCAGCGCGCCGGCCAGGCTGGCGTGCAGCGTCGTGGCCAGCGGCGAGAGCAGTTGCGTCGCCCGCCGGCCGATGAAGGTGTAGGCCGTCCACGTCATGACGCAGCCGACGATCAGCCATTCGCCAAGGCCAACGGTGCCGTGCAGCAGGGCGAAAGGGTCGCCGTTGCCGATCACGGTCAGGCAGCCGGCCAGCGCGATGGTGCTGCCGATCGCCTTGCGCGCATTCATGCGTTCCTGGCCGAGCAGCCAGGCGGTAATGACGATGACCACCGGATTGAGCGCGACGACCAGCGCGCCACGCCCGGCCGGGATGCGTTGCAGGCCGAAGAAGAAGCACAGGCCATAGAGGAAGATGCCGAAGAAGCCCAGACCCCAGATCGCCGCCCAGGCGCGGCCGGAAGGCGGCATCGGGACGGCGCCCTCGGTGATGAGTGCGACCATGGCCAGCGCCAGTCCGGCGATGACGAAACGGAGCGAGGCAATGGCCAGCGGTGCGCTGAGTTCCTGCGCGATGATGCGCCCGGCGATCCAGGTGCCTCCCCACATGGCCATGGCTGCGACGAGTTTGCCGTAAGTGAGCGAACGGGCTTCGGACAATTACGGCCGTTCCGCAGCGAGGAGGGCAGCTGCGCAGTGAGCGATGGGGGCGGCGTTAGTCAGCAAGGAGAATCCGTTTGGGAGCGACCCAACAGCTGTGCTGGTGGCGGAAACAATAAGGGTCGGGGCAGACATGAGGGTTCTCCTGTTCGGTTACTGGTCAGGCATTCAGCAATCCCGACACTCCAGCGCCTTGAGGGCGGCGTCGTAGCGGGTGGTCAAATCTTCCGGGCAGTCCACGGTGATGCCGAGGTCGTGCACCAGGCCATCCTTGAGGCCGTAGACCCAGCCGTGGATGGTCAGCTTCTGGCCGCGTTTCCAGGCGTCCTTGACGACTGGGGTATGGCACAGGTTGGTCACCTGTTCGAGCACATTCAGCTCGCACAGGCGGTCATGGCGTTCGGATTCGGGCAGGTTGTCGACCATGGCCGCATGCTTGGTGTGCACTTCCTGCACGTTGTGCAGCCAGAAATCGACGATGCCGACCCGTGTCTTGTGCAGCGCGGCCTGCACACCGCCGCAGCCGTAGTGGCCGACGACCATGATGTGCTTCACCTTGAGCACATCGACGGCGTACTGGATGACCGACAAGCAGTTCATGTCGGTGTGCAGTACGAGGTTGGCGACGTTGCGATGGACGAAGACCTCGCCCGGCAACAGGCCGACGATCTGGTTGGCCGGCACGCGCGAGTCGGAGCAGCCGATCCACAGGAATTCCGGCGTCTGCAGCTTGGCCAGGCGGTCGAAGTAGGTCGGATCGACCTCCTGCATCTGGCGTGCCCAGGCGCGGTTGAAGTCGAAGAGGTGCGACAGGTTTTCGTTGCGCACTTCTTCTTCCGACCAGTTGTCGAGGTCCAGCGCCATGAACATGGTGCCTTCAACCGGCGTCTGGTAGTAGTTCGGCGCTTCGGTGAAGCCCAGCTCACGGTAGAGCTTCACCGCCATGCGCATGTTGGGCAGCGTGTCGAGCATCAGCTTGCGGTAGCCGATTTCCTTGGCGGCCTTGATTGCCGCCAGTGCCAGGGTGGCACCGACACCGTGTCCACGTTCTTCCGGCGTCACGTAGAGGCGCTTCATCTCGCAGACACCGTCACTGTCCGGCAGCGGGCGCACGCCGACGCAGCCGGCCGGGCGCCCATCGACTTCGGCGAAGAACAGCCGGCCCTGCGGCGCTGCGTAGGCGCCGGGCAGGGAGGCCATTTCCTGGTCGAAGTTCTGGTACGACAGGTCGACGCCGAGCCAGCCCGCGTAATTGCGGAAGTACTGGCGAACCTGCTCCAGGGCTTCGGTATCGGTGGCGGTGAGGGTGCGTAGCGTGACGTTCATGCTGTGAAACTCCTTAGCGGTACTCCTGTCCGGAGTACCGGCAGGAGCGTTCTATTCGGGAGCCGTATCGTGAAGACGGCAGACCGTCATTTTACCCATGCTGCGGCGCATCATCTCAGCGCGTCTCCGCCATCAGTTCGCGACCGATCAGCATGCGGCGAATTTCCGACGTGCCCGCCCCGATTTCGTAAAGCTTGGCATCGCGCCACAAGCGGCCGGTCGGGTATTCGTTGGTATAGCCAACGCCGCCCAGCGTCTGGATTGCCTCGCCGGCCATCCAGGTCGCCTTTTCGGCGGAGTAGAGGATGGCGCCGGCGGCATCCTTGCGCAGCGTGCGGGAATGGTCGGCGCTGTCGCAGGCGCGGCCGACGGCGTAGACGTAGGCGCGGGTGGCCTGCCAGGTCGAGTACATGTCGGCGACCTTGCCCTGCATTAGCTGGAACTCGCCGATGGCCTGACCGAACTGCTTGCGCTCGTGCAGATAGGGCACGACGACGTCCATGCAGGCGGCCATGATGCCGAGCGGGCCGCCGCACAGCACGGCGCGCTCGTAGTCGAGACCGGACATCAGTACCTTGGTGCCGTTGCCGACGCCGCCCAGCACGTTTTCCTCGGGAATCTCGCAGTCGTCGAAGAACAGCGGGAAGGTGTTGGAGCCGCGCATGCCCAGCTTGTCGAGGTGAGTACCGTGGGTGAAGCCCTTGAAGCCCTTTTCGACGATGAAGGCGGTCATGCCCTTGGCGCCGGCTTCTGGATCGGTCTTGGCATAGACGACCAGCGTGTCGGCATCGCCGCCGTTGGTGATCCACATCTTCGAACCATTGAGCACGTAGCGGTCGCCCTTCTTGTCGGCGCGCAGCTTCATCGACACCACGTCGGAGCCGGCATTCGGCTCAGACATGGCCAGTGCACCGACGTGTTCGCCGGAAATCAGCTTGGGCAGGTACTTCTGCTTCTGGGCTTCCGTGCCGTTGCGGCGAATCTGGTTTACACACAAATTCGAGTGTGCACCGTAGGAGAGGCCGACCGACGCCGAGGCGCGCGAGATTTCCTCCAACGCGACGATGTGGGCGAGGTAGCCCATGTTGGTGCCGCCGTATTCCTCGCCGGCGGTCATGCCGAGCAGGCCCATGTCGCCGAATTTCTTCCACAGGTCGGCCGGGAATTCGTTAACGCGGTCGATCTCGGCAGCGCGCGGGGCGATTTCGGCGTCGGCGAACGATTTCACCGCGTCGCGCAGCATGTTGATGTCTTCGCCGAGGCCGAAGTCGAGGCTGGGAATGTTCATGGGTTTGTCTCCGTGTTTTTTAATTGAGGGTTCTCTATTCGGGTCGGGGTGCGCCCTTATTTTTCTTCCTTGCCGTGCATCACCATGATCGTTTGCTGCATCAGGGCGCACAGCGTTTCCTTGCCGTCCTTGATGGCGAAGACTTCGCCCTGGGTAACGATCAAGGTACGGCCTGGCCGGACCACCTGGCCGCGGGCGATCAACATCTCGCCATCGGCCGGGGCGACCAGATTCATCTTGTATTCGACGGTCAGCACCGACGCGCTGGCCGGCACCATGGTCATGGCCGCGTAGCCGGCTGCCGAATCGGCAATCATGCCGACCACGCCGCCATGCACGAAACCGTGCTGTTGCTCGACACCCGGCCAGTGCGGCAGATGGATCTCGGTCCGGCCATGCTCGACGACGGGCAGCGTGGCGCGAATCAAGTCCATGGCCTGCTGCTTGGCGAAGCTGGTGCGGACGCGTTCGGCGAAGTGGGGGTCGGAAATGCGATTCATGAAGTGTGATTGTATTGACGTTTACGTTAACGTCAACATGTGGCGGCCGAGAGTTTTCTGGCATCGCTTGTCAATTTATGGTCAGGCTTCTGGAATAGACTGCGCTGGCGGTGTCCTGCCGCACTTCTTCAACGCCTTAGGGGAGAAATAAAATGGCCAAGCGCAAGAAAAAGAAGTAATCATCAACCCAACCGAATACGAAAAAAGCAGGCGTGAGTCTGCTTTTTTATTTTGTTCTTCCTCATGAGCCAAGCAGCCTTTACGCGTAGGGATTTCCTGCGCTTCCTCGTCGGTGCCGCCTTCCTGGCCATGCTCGGCCTCGTCGTGCTGCAGGAGTTGTTCGCTGCTGCCACGACCTGGCTGGTCATCCACCTGGCCCGCGACATTACCGGCGGACAAGTCGCGGCGAGCGATTTCGTCTGGATCGTTCTTACCCAGACCCTGTCCTACGTGGCCGGCGCGGTGAGCTGGATCTACGCCGAGCGGGCCGGCTTTGCCGCCTTCGGCAAATACCTGCTGAACTTCGCTCGCCTCAATCGCTTTGACACGGCCTTGCTGGCCGACAACGAAGCCCGCGAGCGGACCGAGCCTTTCCTGACCAACGAGACGTTCCGGGTCTGCTTCGATCTGATGTACGACCTGCAGTTCTATTCGCGGCTGTTCTTCAACCTGGTGTTCAACGCCCTGGTGTTCGGGCTGGAAATCGATGCCGGCCTGCCGCTCGCCTACGCATTCGCCTTCGCGTTGCTGGTCGGTCTCCAGTGGGGCTTGCGCAAACCGCTGGCCGCCGCCTACATGCACAACCAGCGCATGACCAACCGGATGATGGCGCGGACCTATAACGCCTGGGACAACATCTTCGCCGGCAACCGTTACAACTTCGGCCTGTGGCATGCCGACTTCCGTCAGCGCCTGGGCACGGCGCTGACTGCCCAGGTACGGGCCATCATGGCGCGCGAAGGTTGGAGCGCGTTGAGCGGCGTCATCGCCCTGGTCATCGTACTCGTTGCTACCGCCTGGGTCGCGGTACAGGGTGCGGGCGATACCGCCTTGCTGATCGCCCTGGCCGCCACGATGCCGCGCCAGATCGAAATGACCCTCGACATGCATCAACTGACCGCCGGCATGACTGACCTGTTAGCCATCTGGACGAGGATCAAGGGCGTGTGCGAGCACATGCGGCCGCAGCCGAGCGGGCAGCCGGAGGAACGGGTCGGATTCGGTCGCCTGAGTCTGCGTAGCGAAGCAGGGGCCATCGTCTGTGCCTCATTGGCCGATGCCGTGCAGGCGGTGCTGGCGCAGCCGACAGGCATCGTTGCCGTGCGTGGCGACAACGGCGCAGGAAAATCCAGTTTGCTGACCGCACTGAAATGCCAGTTCCGCGGGCAGGCGTATTACCTGCCGGCACACGACCGGATGAACTACCGTTTCAATACCGAACTGGCGGCAGCGGAGCCGGCCGGCGTCGAGGATCCGGACGACGAGGCGGAAGAGCCCGAGGAAATCAGCGCCGAAGAAGCGGCACGGGAGAAATCGGGTTACTCGTCAGGCGAACGCCAATTGGCAATTTTGGCCGAAATTGCCCGGTGCACCGCAGCACCGATCTATTTGCTTGATGAATGGGATGCCAACCTCGATCCGGCCAACCGCTTGCGCGCCATGGCACTGGTCGAGCAAATCGCGCAGAGGGCGCGGGTAGTGGAAATCTCCCACCGGGACCAGAATTAACGTTGGAGAAAGACTCAGGCGGCGCCGCGGCGGGCCAGTTCCTGCTGGCAGAGCGCCTGGAATTGCGCGATTTCAGCCAGCATGGTCTCGATATCCTCGCGCTGCTGCTGCAGGGCGGTGCGTCGTTTTTCCATGACGCGCAGACATTCGAGCAACTGCGGCGTTTCGTCCTCGGTCGAGCTGTACATGCCGATCAGGTCCTTGATCTCGGCCAGGCTCAGACCGAGCCGCTTGCCGCGCAGGGCCATCTTCAGCCGGGCGCGGTCGCGGCGGGTGAATATCCGCTTGGTCCCCTCGCGTTGCGGTGCCAGGATGCCCTGGTCTTCCCAGAAGCGGATGGTGCGTGGGGTGATACCGAATTCGCGGGCGAGATCGGAAATGGCGAAGGTCGCAGCCGTCTGGCTCAATGTCGTCTCCTCAAGGTGCGACGAAGTTAAGCAGATGCGGGGGGTTTTTTCAATCCGTCGCCGTATGGTAAGTTGCAAACTTAGAAAAGTGATAATCAACATGTCCCTGCATTACCCCTTCCCCCAACATCCCTCGCCCGGCGAGCTGAACGAGGTTGCGCCCGGTATTTTCTGGCTGCGCATGCCGCTGCCGTTTCAGCTCGACCATATCAATCTCTGGCTGCTGCGCGACGGCGCCGGCTGGTGCATTGTCGACACCGGTTTCCCCGATGACGGCGTGCGCGAACTCTGGTCGCAGATCATCGAGCGGCTCGATGGCCCGGTCACGCGCCTGATCGTGACCCACTTCCATCCCGATCACCTCGGGCTGGCGACCTGGCTGATGGAAAAAACTGGTGCACCGCTGTGGATGACTACTGGCGAATTCCTGACGGCTCACGTGGTTTGGAACGAGGTCGGCGGCCATGGCGCCCGCTTCATGGTCGAGCAGTTCCGCCAGCATGGCCTGGACGCCGAACATCTGGCCAAGTTCGAGAAGCGTGGCTCCGGCTATCGCAAGGCGGTTCCTGCATTGCCTGAGCATTACCAACGGGTGAAGGCGGGCGATGCACTGAGCATCGACGGGCGTTCGTGGCAGGTCATGATCGGCCACGGTCATGCACCCGAGCATATGGCGCTTTACTGTGCAGAAGCCGGCGTGTTAATTTCCGGAGACATGCTTTTGCCGAGAATTTCCACCAACATCAGCGTTTTTGCTGCGACCCCCGAGGCCGATGCTCTGCGCTGGTATCTCGACTCGCTCGACGAGTTGGCGGTGGCGATTCCGGAAAAGACCCTGGTACTGCCCTCGCATGGTCTGCCCTTTATCGGAGTGCAGCCGCGCGTCGCGGATTTGCATGCGCACCACGAAGAACGATTGCATGCATTGGAGAATAGCTGTGAACAAGCGCCACAGAGCGCAGCCGAGTTGCTCGAAGTCCTGTTCAACCGGCAACTGGATACACACCAAACCATGTTCGCGATGGGGGAGGCGATTGCCCATCTGAACTACCTTGAACAAGCTGGTCGGTTGTCACGCAGCGTTGGCACCGACGGGGTGATTCGTTTTTCGCGGTTGCAGCACCGACCCGCCGCGCACTGACAGAGGGAGTTTGAGTATGTCGCAGCAAACCGAAGACCAGGGCGTTAACCTGCCCAACCCGGCCGAAATGGCCAAGACCTATGCCGAGGTCGCACAGCGTGCCTCGCGCATCATCACCCAGTTCATGGAAAAGAAGGCCAAGGAAGGGGTCGAGGCACCGAGTGACGAAATGGGTGTGGCTCGCGCCTTCATGGATCTGTCGGCCCGCCTGATGGCCAATCCGTACAAGCTGGCCCAGGCCCAGATGAACATGATGTGGGACTACTTCTCGCTGTGGCAGGGTTCCATGATGAAGATGATGGGCATGCCGGGCGCCGCACCGGTCGCCGCGCCGCAGAAGGGCGACAAGCGCTTCAAGGACGAGGACTGGGAGCAGCATTTCCTGTTCGACTTCGTCAAGCAGTCCTACCTGATCGCCGCTCGCCACATCCACGACACCGTGGCCGGTACCGAGGGCCTGGACGAGTCCACCCAGCAGAAGGTCAATTTCTTCACCCGCCAGTACATCGACGCCCTGTCGCCGTCGAACTTTGCGCTGACCAACCCGGAAGTCTTCCGTGAAACGGTCAAGAGCCACGGCCAGAACCTGATCAAGGGTCTGAACAATTTACTCAACGACATGACCGACGACGGTCAGTTGCGCATCCGCATGACCGACACCTCGGCCTTCGAGATGGGCAAGAACGTCGCGACGACGCCGGGCAAGGTGGTCTACCAGAACGAACTGTTCCAGTTGATCCAGTACAACCCCGGTACGACCGAACAGTACAAGAAGCCCTTCCTGATCGTGCCGCCGTGGATCAACAAGTACTACATCCTCGATCTGCGCGACAAGAACTCCCTGGTCAAGTGGGCCACCGACCAAGGTCACACCACCTTCATCATTTCCTGGGTCAACCCGGATGAGAAGATGGCCGAAGTCAGCTTCGAAGACTACATGCTGAAGGGTACGCTCGAAGCCATCACCCAGGTTTGCGAGCAAACCGGCGAGGATTCGGTCAATCTGGCGGCCTACTGCATCGGCGGCACGCTGACCATGTCGACGCTGGCCTACATGGCCGCCAAGAAGGACAAGCGCGCCAATTCCGCCACCTTCTTCACCACCATGCTCGATTTCTCCGAGCCGGGCGAACTGTCCGTCTTCCTCGACGAAGGCACCATCGAGGGCCTCGAGAAGAAGATGGAAAAGCGCGGCTTCCTGGAAGGTTCGGAAATGGCCGGCACCTTCAATATGCTGCGCGCCAACGACCTGATCTGGTCCTTCGTGGTGAACAACTACCTGATGGGCAAGGATCCGTTCCCGTTCGATCTGCTTTACTGGAACTCTGATTCGACGCGCATGCCGAAGGCCATGCACAGCTTCTACCTGCGCAACATGTATCTGGCCAACAAGCTGAAGGATCCGGGCGGCATCACCCTGGGCGGCGTCAAGATCGACATCCGCAAGGTCAAGACCCCGTGCTACTTCATTTCGACCATCGAAGACCACATTGCACCGTGGAAGAGCACCTACATGGGTGCCCGCCTGCCGTCCGGCCCGACCAAGTTCGTGCTTGGCGGTTCCGGTCACATCGCCGGCATCGTCAATCCGCCGGCAGCCAACAAGTACGGCTTCTGGACCAACGATGCGACCGACGGCAATCTGCCGGAAAGCCCGGAGGACTTCCTGGCCGGCGCCACCCAGCATGCCGGTTCGTGGTGGACGCACTGGCACGAGTGGGTGACCAGCCTGCCCGGCGGTTCCGCCAAGGTCAAGGCGCGCAATCCGGCCGCCGGCAAACTGAAGGCCCTTGAGGATGCCCCGGGCAGCTACGTCAAGTTCCGCCTGGATGCACAGAAGAAGGACTGATCAAGTCCATTCGGCTTCATGAAGACGGGAGACTTCGGTCTCCCGTTTTTTTTTGCGGAAGTTCGGCCAAGCTGGGAGGTGTAGCTGACGCAGGGAATTCCCCATGGCGAGAATTAGATCGATGGCTGTTATTTAAGTCATTATTGGTATCCGTGTTGATTCGGGTATGATGCGGAAAAACTAATATGCATAAAGGGGGGGAGATGACAGCGGAAGTCGTGGACAAGGTTCGTTCGGCGCTTGAAGCGCCCGAGCAGCATCTGTCATTCGCCATCACTTTGATGGAACACCTTGTCGTCCCCACTTTCGTGCTCGATGCGGATCACAGGGTATTAATCTGGAATCGTGCCTGCGAACGACTGACCCATGTTCCGGCAGCGGAGATTGTCGGGACAAGCGATCACTGGAAGGCTTTCTACGAGGCTCGACGTCCGTGTCTGGCCGATCTGGTGGCAGATGGGTATTACGAACAGATCGCCGACCTCTATTCCGTTCACGATGAACCGGATCAGCCGACCTTCGGTGTCCATGCCGAGAACTGGTGCTGGATGCCGCGTCGCGGCACCCGATTGTATTTGGCCGTTGATGCCGGGCCGGTCTTCGATGAGCAGGGCAAGTTGATTGCCGTTGTTGAAACCTTGCGCGATGTTACCGAGAAGCATGTTGCCCAGACCAAGGTGGCAGAGCAGGCAGGTATCCTCAAGGCGCAGTACGACGAACAACAGCGCGAAGCTGAGTTGGCGCGCAGGATACTCGAGCACCAGATTCGGACGGATCTGTTGGATGCCTCGGGGATCAAGTATTCGGTTATTCCGGCCAGCAATTTCTCGGGCGATCTGGTGCTGGCCGCACGCGCGCCGAGCGGGAAGCTGTATGCGCTTCTGGCGGATGCCACCGGACATGGCTTGGCGGCAGCGGTCAGCGTATTGCCCATGGTGCAGGAGTTTTACCGCCTGGTGGAGCACTCGCAGCCGCTGGCCGTGTTGATCGAGTCGGTGAACTTCCTGTTGTCTAATTCCCTGCCGACCGGCCGGTTTGTCGCAGCCACGATGGTTGAGCTTGACGAGGAAAACCGGCAAGGTGAAATCTGGGTTGGGGGAATGCCGGATGCCCTGCTGATCGATCAGTCCGGAGAGTTGATCCGGAATTTCGAGTCAAAGGATTTGCCCCTGGGAATTTCACGTGCTCCGGATATGGGCACCCGTACCGAACGCTTCGCCTGGGATGAAGCATGTCGCCTCATGCTCTACTCGGATGGCGTTCTTGAAGCCCTGAGTCCGGAAAATGCCTACTTCGGCATGGATCGTTTACTTGATGCGGCTCGCACGACGACGGGAGGGGAAGATCTCGTTTCTCGCCTGAGCCTGGCCGTAAGCACGCATCTCAGCGGCCTGGCGGCTCATGACGATATGTCGGTGTTGGTCATCGGGTGTTCGACCAAGGTCGTTGAGGTCTGAAACCTGGCGCCTTAATGGCGCAGCTTGGGTAGGCCGACCGGCAGCTTGGGCAGCTCGATGGCATCGAGCATGTTCTTCACCAGCAGGCCGAGCTCGGTGTCGCCGGTGATTTCCAGTTCGCGCTTGAAGAACAGCGTGTCCGGGTCTTCCTGGCGATTCAGCAGCTGCAGGTAAGCCGACAGGTTGGCCGAGAAGGACAGGTCGGCCTCGCCCTCGCTGCGAAAGAGTGGGCGGAACAGGCCGTTGCGGTAGGTGAAGCGGGCGGTGCCGCCGGTGTCGCGGACCTGTACCTGGAAAACCTTGTCGGTGATCGCTTCCAGGTCGTCGGCCGACAGCAGCTTGAGCTTCAGCGCGGCATTCAGGCCACCGACCAGGGCCAGTGCGTGCGGCCATTGCGGTAGCTTGCGACCGATGGCACCGATGAAGTTGGGCAGTTCGAACTTGGGAATGGTGAAGCCTTCGCTCATGGTCATGCTCCGAGTTGTGCCAGTGCTGCGGCGTGGTGTTGCTTGATGCCGGCATCGCCGAACCAGTACCCGTCGACCAGGCCGCTGGTGTTCCATGCGGCGTTGGCAGCCGGGGCCGGTTTGCCCTGGCGGGCGGCGTCGAAGGCGGCGATGATCTCGCCCATGTGCTCTGCTTGCGGGCTGAGGCGGACAATGTCGATACCCATGGCGAGCAGCTGCGGCATTTCGTGCAGCAGGTTGTAGCTCTGGGCCGACATGGTCTGGATACCGTTGATGGTCAGGAACTCCTGGCCCTCGCGGGTTTTCAGCGTCAGGCCGACCGGGTGATCCAGGCATTTGAACTGGCAGTCGTCCTTGTTCAAGTTGTAGTGGCGGGCGGTGAAGCAGCGGGCCGAGAAGGCGAGCGGCAGTTTGCCGAAGACGAAGAGCTCGGTCTCGACGCCGGCCGGCTTGCTGCGATGCAGCGTTTCGACCAGCGTGCGGGTCGCTTCCAGCGGCGGTACCCAGCGTTTCAGGCCGAAGCGGGCGAAGGTGGCGAGGGTCGCTTCGTTGTAGATATTCAGGTGCGGGCCGGCGACGAAATCCTGGCCACGGACCAGATTCACCGCGCCAAGATCGTTGGCTTCGAGCTTGCAGCCGGCTTCATCGACCAGTCGGCGCAACGCCTTCAGGTCGCTTTCCGATTCGAGCAGGGCCTGGGCCGAGACGACGACTTCCTTGCCGGCATCGGTCAGGTCACGGGCCAGGCCGATCCAGTCGGCGGTACGCAGTTGCTGGCGGCGCGAGCAGACGACTTCGCCGACGTAGATGATGTCGAGTGCCGGGTTCTGCGCCATTTCGGCGTAGAACTCCATGACTTCGGCCTTGGGCCAGAAGTAGAGCAGGGGACCGAGCGAGAGTTTCATGCGGGTTCCTTCAGCGCCACGGGCGGTTGTAGGCGCCGAGCGTCGCCTGGCTGCCTTCCGAGACCTTGGCCAGTTCGGCCTGCCAGGCGGGTTTGACGTGGTAGCGTTCGTCGCTGGCGGCCAGCGAGTCGAGCGCGGCACGCAGCGTGCGGGTGACCTGGGTGACGTAGGCCGGGCTGCGCTGGCGACCCTCGACCTTGACGGCGCGCACGCCGATCTTGAGGATTTCCGGCAGGATTTCGAGCACGTTCAGGCTGGTCGGCTCTTCCAGGGCGTAATAGGTTTCGCCCTGCACCTCGAAGCGCCCCTTGCACAGCGTCGGATAACCGGCCGGCTCATCGTCGCCGAAGCGGTCGATCAGGATGCCGTTGAGGCGGGTTTCCATGGCGCCAGGCTGCTTGTCCCACTTGACGTATTTGGCCGGCGAACAGGCGCCGACGGTGTTGGGCGACTCGCCGCAGGCGTAGGAGGAGAGCCAGCAGCGGCCCTCGTTCATGACGCACAGGCTGCCGAAACCGAAGACCTCGATTTCGACCGAGGTGTTCTTGATCACGTGCTCGACCTGAGCCAACGTCAGCACACGCGGTAGCACGGCACGGCGGACGCCGAATTCGCGTTGGCAGAAATTGATTGCCTCGTAGCTGGTGGCTGAGCCCTGCACCGACAGGTGCAGACGTTGCTGCGGGTGCTTGCGGCTGGCGTAGTCGAGCAGGCCGATGTCGGCCAGGATGATCGCATCGACGCCCAGGTCGACCGCGGCATCGACTGCGTTGTGCCAGTCAGCGACACGCCCGGCCTGCGGGAAGGTGTTGATGGCGAGCAGCACTTCACGGCCCTTGGCATGGGCGTAACGGACGCCGTCGCCCATTGTCCTGGTGTCAAAATTGAGGCCGGCGAAGTTGCGGGCGTTAGTGTCGTTCTTGAACCCGAGATAGACGGCATCGGCACCGTTATCGATGGCAGCCTTGAGTGCTGGCAGGCTGCCGGCCGGACAAACGAGATCGGGCAGGGAAGGCATTGGAAACCTCCGAAACATCAAGCGCGCGAGTATAGCCAGCCCTGATTTTTCGCCATTGATCCTGGTCAAAGGGGAGTTGGGTGCTGGCTAAATGGCAGGATTTTCGCAAAACAAACTCACTGCTGCGGTGCACTGCCCATTTTGGCTAAAAACCATACCCTTCTGCTTGAACGAAGCGTCTATCAATATTTGGAAATGCTACACTTCTGGTGAATTTTTCTCGCTGAGCGCCGACATCCGGCGGCGGCGCGGCGGCACCAACAACCGGGGGCGGAGTGCATGGAGAAGGAACGGGTCCTTGTAGTCGACGATGAGCAGTTGAACCTGTTCATCATCGAGGAGTTTCTCGATCAGGAAGACCTGGAGCTGGAACTGCACAGCGATCCTCTTCAGGCCTGGGCCAGCCTGCAGTCGCCGGAAAGCAACTTTTCGCTGGTCGTCCTCGACCGCATGATGCCGGGCCTGGACGGTATCGAGTTGCTGCGTCGCATGAAGCGGGAACCGCGCTTCGCCGATATTCCGGTCATTATGCAGACCGCTGCCTCGTCGCCCGATCAGGTGCGCCAGGGCCTGGAAGCTGGCGCTTACTATTACCTGACCAAGCCGTACGAGCCCGAGGCGCTGATCTCCATCGTCCGCGCCGCCCTGGACGACCGCCGCGGGCGTGCCCAATTGCGCAGCCGGGCGGCCCGCCTGGAAGAAGCACAGAAGCTGATCGCGACGGTCGAGTACCGTTTCGTCACGCTGGAAGATGTGGCGACGCTGGTGCCGGTGCTCGCCGCCCTCTGCCCGCAGCCCGACGTGGCGGCACCGGGCCTGTCCGATCTGATGGTCAATGCTGTCGAGCACGGCAATCTCGGCGTGACTTACCAGGAGAAATCGCTGCTCAAATGGGAAGGCGATTGGGAGGCCGAGATCAAGCGCCGTCTGGCTTTGCCACAGTTTTGCCATCGCGTCGCGAGCGTCAAGGTGGAACGCAATGCCGCCGAGATCGTCTTCACCATTACCGACCAGGGCGACGGCTTTGATTGGCAGCGTTACCTGACTTTCGATCCGGAGCGGGCCTTCGACCCGAACGGGCGCGGTATTGCGATGGCCAAGATGCTGAGCTTCAGCGAACTGGAATACCGTGGCAAGGGCAATCAGGTAGTGGCCACGGTGCGTGCCACTGTTTGACCGGAGCTAGACTCAGCGAACGATGACCGTCGGCTTGTAGCCGAGCGCGGCCCGGATACGCTCGGCGACGCGGTCGGCATCGCTGCGGTTGGCATAGGGGCCGAGATGCACGCGGTGCACACCGCCGCCTGGGGTGATGCGCATGCTCTCGGTCAGCCAGTCCAGTTCACGCTGCAGGTGATTCTTCAGGTTTTCGGCATTATCGGCGTTGGCGAAGGCGCCGAGCTGGAGGAACACACCTTTGGTGGCCGCGCCGTTGTCGCCATTCATGCCGCTCATGCCGGCCATGGCAGCGGTTTGTACCGGACGTTCCTCGGCGGCCATGCGCTGGGCGAGTAGCTCGATTTCGTCGCGCTCGGCGAGCACCGGGCGGGAGGGCGGCACGACCTGAGCGTAGGTCGTCGATCCTGCTTCGCCCGGAACGATCGCTTCGACGTCGACCAGCCCGCTGCCGCCATTGACCAGCCCCAGCTTGTAGGCAGCCGTATAGGAGAGATCGATGACACGGTCGGCGTGGAAGGGGCCGCGGTCGGTGACGCGCACGATCACGGCCTTGCCGGTCTGCACATTGGTAACGCGTACGTAGGAGGGCAACGCCAGGGTAGTGTGGGCGGCGGTCATGGCGAACATGTCGTAGGGCTCGCCGATCGATGTTTTCTGGCCGTGGAATTTCTTGCCATACCAGCTGGCGATACCGCGTGCCTTGTAGGGTTTGACCGCGGTATTCGGCACATATTCCTTGCCGAGCACGACGTAGGGTTTCATCGCCGGCTTGTGCAGCGCTTCCCATTTCGGTTCGGCATCCGGGATGTCGTCCAGGCCGTCCGGGATGTCGTCGGCCGGACCGTCGTCCTTATAGAAACCGCCGCCACGCTTCAAGACGGCGGTCGGTTTGCGGGTTGGCGTCGGCGATTTGGAAATGGGCTCTTTTGGCCTGTCCACCGCAGCACCCTGCGACGGCAACTGCGTCGTGCCGCAGCCGACCAGCCACAGACCGGCGACAGCGCAAACGCTCAGGCGGAGGAGTTTCATTTCTTGACCAGCATCCGATGCGTATGAATCGACATCAACATGCCGATGCCGAGAAAGAGGGTTACCAGAGCGGTGCCGCCGTAACTCATGAAAGGCAGCGGCACGCCGACCACCGGCAGGATACCGGAAACCATGCCCATATTGATGAAGGCATAGGTGAAGAAGCCTAGCGTGATGGCGCCGGCGAGCAGGCGGGAAAACAGCGTCGGCGCGCCGGAGGCGATCATCAGCCCGCGCCCGATCAGCAGGGTGTACAGGATGAGCAGCACGATATTGCCGATCAAGCCCCACTCCTCCGAAAAGACCGCAAAGATGAAGTCGGTGTGCTTTTCCGGGATGAATTCGAGGTGGGTTTGCGTTCCGTTCAGGTAGCCCTTGCCGATGGGGCCACCGGAACCGATGGCGATGGTGGACTGGATGATGTGGTAGCCGGAGCCGAGCGGATCGCTGGTCGGGTCGATCAGTGTCATGATTCGCTTGCGCTGGTAGTCGTGCAGCATGTGCCAGAGGAAAGGGGCGGCGGCGGCACCGGCGGCAATCAGGCCGACAATGATTTTCCACGGCAGGCCGGCAAAGAAGATGACATAGAAGCCGGCGGCGCCGACCAGCAAGGCAGTGCCAAGGTCGGGCTGCTTGGCGATCAGGGCAAAGGGCACCAGCAGGAGCAGGGCGGCGACGATGTAATGCTTGAATTGCAGCGTCGCTTCGTACTTCTGGAAATACCAGGCCAGCATCAGCGGCATGGCGATCTTCATGATCTCGGACGGCTGGATGCGGGTGAAGCCGAGCGAAAGCCAGCGTTTGGCACCATTGACCTTGATGCCGAACAGGAAGACCGCAACGAGCAGAATCAGACCGACCACATACAGTGGAATGGCGTAGCGCATCAGCGTTTGCGGCGGGGTGCGGGCGACAAACCACATGATGGTCATGGCCACGGCCATGTTCCCGGCCTGGGCGAACGCCCGGTGATTACCGCCGATCGTTGCTGAGTGAACGGTGGCCAGACCCACTGCCATGATGGCAAGGGTGATGAAGAGCAGTGGAAAATCGATGTGGGCAATGGCGTTTGCCCAATAGCGACGAAGCGTGGTGGCGATGTCCATCATTGCTCGTTGTCATCCTCGATGGCACCGCTATCCTCGTTGGCGGCACCGGCTGGCAGTTTGCCGAGCAAGTAGTAGTCGAGCACCATGCGGGCGATCGGTGCGGCCGATTGGGCACCGAAACCCCCGTTCTCGACCAGCACGGCGAGTGCGATGGTCGGTTTGTCGGCCGGCGCGTAGGCTATGTATAGCGCGTGGTCGCGCAGTTCCTTCTTGACCGCGCCTTCCTTGTACTGTGCGCCTTTCAACGAGAAAACTTGGGCCGTCCCGGTCTTGCCGGCAACTTCGTAGGGGGCGCCGGCGAAGGCGCGCGTACCGGTACCTTCCTTGTTGACGCCGACCATGGCCCGCCGGATGACGTCGACGTTGGCCGGCTTCAATTGGAGATCCCGGATCGGCTTCGGCTCGACGGGGCGTTTTTCGCCGGTTTTGGTGTCGACGATGTACTTCACCAGGTGCGGGCGGAACATCACGCCATTGTTGGCAAGGGTGGCCGTGGCCTGGGCCAGCTGGATCGGCGTGTAGGCGTTATAGCCTTGGCCGATGCCGATGGAAATGGTTTCGCCGGCATACCACTTCTGCTGCTCGGGGCGCTTGAAGCGCTGCTTCTTCCATTCCTGGGAAGGCAGGACCCCCTTCGATTCGCCGGAGTCGTCCTTGCCAAGGTCGATGCCCGTACGCTGACCGAAACCTAGCTGAGCCATGAACTTGGCGATGTTATCGATCCCCATGTCGTTGGCCAGGATGTAGTAATAGGTATCGCAGGAATGGACGATGGACTTGTACATGTCCACCATGCCGTGCCCGCCTTTTTTATCGTCGCGGAACTGGTGGTTGCCGAAATTGAAATAGCCGGGATCGCTGATCGCCTGGTTGGGCGTACGTTTGCCCATTTCCAACGCGGCCAGTGCCATGAACGGCTTGAAGGTCGAACCCGGTGGGTAGGCGCCGTTGAGTGCCCGGTTCACCATCGGCTTGCTGGGGTGTTCGTTCAATTCCTTCCAGTTGTCGGGCGTGATGCCATCGACGAAGAGGTTGGGGTCGTAGGTGGGGTTGGAGACCAACGCCAGGATGCCGCCAGTCGAAGGCTCGATGGCGACGAGCGCCCCCTTGCGGTCGCCGAAGGCCTGCTCGGTGATTTCCTGCAGCTTCGAATCGAGGGTTAGCGACAGATTGTTGCCGGAAATCGGCGGAATCCGCTTCAGGCTGCGCAAGGCCCGACCGCCGGCATCAATTTCGACTTCCTCATAGCCGGTCGTGCCGTGCAGTTCGAATTCGTAATGCTGTTCCAGGCCGGTCTTGCCAATGTGGTCGGTACCCTTGTACATGGCGACGCGCTCCGATTCCTCGATCCACTTCAGGTCGCGTTCGGTAATACGGCCGATGTAGCCGATGGCATGCGAGGCGACGCTGCCCATAGGGTAGTGCCGGAACAAGCGGGCTTTGACTTCGACACCGGGGAATCGATAACGCTGGGCGGCGAAGCGGGCCACTTCGGCATCAGTGAGTCGCGTCCGGATGGGAATGGATTCGAAATTCTTCGCTTCATCCATCAGACGCTTGAAGCGCTTGCGGTCCTTGGGTTGGATGTCGATGACTTCGGTCAGGGCATCGATGGTTTCTTCCAGATTGCCGGCCTGCGATGGTGTGATTTCCAGCGTGAAAGCCGAATAGTTGCGGGCCAGCACCACCCCGTTGCGGTCGGTGATGACGCCGCGGTTCGGGACGATGGGAATCAGTGCGATGCGATTGTCTTCGGCACGGGTACGGTAGAAGTCGTGCTGAATGACCTGCAGCCAGATGAAACGGGCGAGCAGGATGCCGAAGCAGACGAGCACCGTCGCTGCCGCAAATCCGGTGCGAAAGCGGAAGCGGTCGAGGTCGGCATCGGGATTGTGGAAGTCGCCCACGTCAGGTTGCCTGTCAGATCGGACGGTTGGGGTCCTGCTCCACAGGCTGATACTGGGGCAGCAACAACAGGAAGGTGATCGGAATCCACAACAGGGTCGCGACGAACGGACCGATGAAATAGCTCCAGCCAGGGAAGTCGCTGCCAACGGCCAAACGCATCAAGGCCTGGATGACTTGCGTGCCGATCAACAGCGGCAAGACCTGCAGTGCCTGCTGTGCCAGCGGGAACCAGAGAATACGCCGCGACAGCAAAGACGCGGTGTAGGCCAGCAGAACATAGGCGAAACAGTGCTGGCCCAGCACGGCACCGTCGGCCACATCCATCAGCAAGCCAAGAATGAAGGCCCAGCCCATGCCGACGCGGCGGAACTCGCGCACGCTCCAGAAGCACAGGACCAAGGCCACCCAATCGGGAACGCCCGGCCAGTGTGCGGTCGGAATGAAGTTCATCAGCGCGGCGACGATCAGGCTCAGGAAAATGAACCAGGGGCGGACCGGTAGCAGGATGCGCGAGGAAGAAAAGGTCGGTTGCATCAGTTAGCCTTGCCTCCGCGTTTGCGTTTGACCCGCAATTCGCCCTTGTCGCCGCTATCGCCGCGGCCGGAGGTGGTGGCCGGGGCTGGTGGTTGGGGCTGGCGCGGGTCGAGGATCATCATCTCGCCGAAGTTCTCGACGCCGGCGATGGGTACGCAGAAGATGCGGGCGAAGGAATAGGCGCTGTCCCGCTCGATATTGACCACCTTGGCGACCGGGAAGCCAGCCAGGTAGACGCCGTCTAGGCCGGAAGTGACGAGGGTGTCGCCAACTTCCACGTCGGCATTGGCCGGCATGTAGCGCAGTTCCATCTGGCCGTTGCCCAAGCCGAAGATGACCGAGCGCTGGCCGTTGCGGACGATCTGTACCGGTACGGCCTGATCTTTGTCGGTAATCAGCGTGACCTCGGCGGAGAACGGGTAAACGCGCGTTACCTGACCGACTACGCCGGCTTCGTCGATGGCCGGCTGGCCGGCGGTGATGCCGGCTTGCTGGCCCTTGTCGATGATCACCTTGCGCGAGAAGGGGTCGCGCGCGGTGTAGAGAATCTGGGCAACTTGTCCCTTGGCCTTTTCGCGTTCCTTGACCGCAAGTAGCTTGCGCAGGCGGTCGTTTTCGGCCTCCAGTTGCTGCAGGCGTTGCAGGTCGGGTGCGGTGTTCAGTTTGGCGTGGCGCAGTTCGTCGTTTTCCTTCTGCAGCGAGCGCAGGCCTTGCAGATATTGCGCTGCATAATCGACCAGACTGCCGGGGGTCTGTGCCACCCGCTGCACCGGGTCAACGACCAGGGAAACGCTTTGCCGCAGCAGGTCGAGGCTGCGGAAACGCAGGTCGACAACGAAGATCGCCAGCGAAAGGGCGATGTATAAAGTCAGAAGGGCCAGCGGTGCTGGCCCTCGCTTGAAGAATGGTGGCGGCGCGTGGTCAATGCCGGCCATCAGAGTCCTTCCTGCTGGGATGCTGCGGTGGACAGGTTAATCCGAGGCAAAAATGCTGCCCAGCTTGTCCATCTTTTCCAGCGCCATGCCGCAGCCGCGGGCAACGCAGGTCAGCGGCTCGTCGGCGACGATGACTGGCAGACCGGTTTCTTCCATCAGCAGGCGATCCAGGTCGCGCAGCAGCGCGCCGCCACCGGTCAGGACCATGCCCTTTTCGGCGATGTCGGCACCCAGTTCCGGCGGAGTCTTTTCCAGCGCGGATTTCACGGCGGAAACGATCTGGTTCAGCGGGTCGGTCAGCGCTTCGAGGATTTCGTTGGAGGAAATCGTGAACTTGCGCGGGATGCCTTCGGCCTTGTTGATGCCGGAGACTTCCATTTCCTTGACTTCGGCACCCGGGAAGGCGGAGCCGATGGTCTTCTTGATGTTTTCGGCAGTGTTCTCGCCAATCATCATGCCGTAGTTGCGGCTGATGTAATTGATGATGGCTTCGTCCAGCTTGTCGCCACCGACACGCACGGAACCGGCATAAACCATGCCGCCCAGCGAAATGACGCCGACTTCAGTGGTGCCGCCGCCGATATCGACGACCATGGAACCCGTTGCGTCAGCGACCGGCAGGCCGGCGCCAATAGCCGCGGCCATCGGTTCCTCGATCAGGTAAACCTGGCTGGCGCCTGCGCCGATGGCGGATTCGCGAATTGCGCGGCGTTCCACCTGGGTCGAGCCGGAGGGTACGCAAATGATGATGCGCGGGCTCGGGCTGAACAGCTTGGAGTCGTGCACCTTCTTGATGAACTGCTTGAGCATCTGCTCGGTGACAGTGAAGTCGGCGATCACGCCGTCCTTCATCGGGCGGATGACGGTAATGCTGCCCGGTGCCTTGCCAAGCATTTCCTTGGCTTCCTTGCCGACGGCCTGGATGGTTTTTTTGGCATTGGGGCCACCGTCGAGACGGATGGCGACCACCGACGGCTCATCGAGGACGATCGAGCGGCCGCGCACGTAGATGAGCGTATTGGCCGTGCCGAGGTCGATGGCAAGGTCGTTGGAGAAGTATTTATTGAGGAAACCGAACATCAGTGACTCCGCGTTGGGGGTGCGGTAGGGAAAACTTTTATGATACCTTATAACGCTTTCGATTTTAAGACTTTGTGCACTGCAGAAAAAGTCTTTTTGCACAATTTATTGGCAGCCATGTCGCTCACATTAGATCAGGTTCAGCGCATCGCCCACCTCGCCCGTATCGAGGTCAGCGAGTCCGAAGCCCTCACCACGCAGGGTCATCTCAACGGCATTTTTCAGTTGATCGAACAGATGCAGGCCGTCGACACCCAAGGCGTCGAGCCGATGGCGCACGCGCAGGATCTCAGTCAGCGCCTGCGCGATGACGCGGTGACCGAAACCGATCGTCGTGCGGCCTATCAGGCCGTTGCTCCGGAAACCGAAGCCGGCCTCTACCTCGTACCGAAGGTGATCGAATGATTCACGCCAGCCTGAAGGAATTGTCGCAGGCGCTGGCCGCGAAGCAGATTTCCAGTAGCGAACTGACGACGCTGTTTCTCGATCGCATCGAGCGTCTGAATCCGGAAATCAACGCCTTTGTCACGGTGGACCGGCAAAAAAGCCTAAAAATGGCGGCCGAAGCCGACGCCCGTATCGCTGCCGGAACGGCCGGCCAACTGACCGGCGTGCCCATCGCCCAGAAGGACATCTTCTGTGCCGAAGGCTGGCTGACCACCTGCGGCTCGAAGATGCTGTCCAATTTTGTTTCGCCGTACGACGCCACGGTCATCCGCAAGATGCACGCCGAAGCCGGTCTCGTTTCGCTGGGCAAGACCAACATGGACGAATTTGCCATGGGCTCGTCCAACGAAACTTCCTTTTTCGGTCCGGTGCGCAACCCGTGGGACCGCGAGCGCGTGCCCGGCGGTTCGTCCGGCGGTTCGGCGGCGGCCATAGCGGCGCGTCTGGCGCCGGCGGCGACCGGTACCGACACCGGCGGATCGATCCGCCAACCGGCGGCGCTGTGCAACCTGACCGGCCTGAAACCGACCTACGGTCTGGTTTCGCGTTACGGCATGATCGCCTTCGCCTCATCGCTCGACCAAGGCGGCCCGATGGCGGCCAGCGCTGAAGATTGCGCGCTACTGCTCAACACCATGGTCGGTTTTGACGAGCGCGACTCGACCTCGCTTGATCGTCCGGTGGAGGACTACGCCCGCGACCTGGAAAAGCCGCTGGCCGGTCTGCGCGTCGGTTTGCCCAAGGAATTCTTCGGCGAAGGTTGCGATGCCGAAGTGATGGCTGCCGTGCAAGCCGCCATCAAGGAATACGAAAAGCTCGGCGCGACCTGCGTCGAGGTTTCGCTGCCCAATTCCCATCTGTCGGTACCGGCCTACTACGTCATCGCCCCGGCCGAGGCCAGCTCCAACCTGAGTCGCTTCGACGGCGTGCGCTACGGTTACCGTGCGCCCGAATACGGCAGCCTCGACGACATGTACATGAAGTCGCGCGCCCAGGGCTTTGGCGAGGAGGTCAAGCGCCGCATCCTGATTGGTGCCTATGTGCTGTCGCACGGCTACTACGATGCCTACTATCTGCAGGCGCAGCGTATCCGTCGTCTGATCGCCAACGATTTCGTCGAAGCCTTCAAGGTGTGCGACGTGATCCTCGGCCCGACGTCACCGTCGACCGCTTTCAAGCTAGGCGAAAAGGCCGCGGATCCGGTGCAGATGTACCTGTCGGATATCTATACCATCGCGGTGAACCTGGCGGGTTTGCCGGGGATGTCGATTCCCTGCGGTTTTGCCGGCGGACTGCCGGTTGGCTTGCAGTTGATCGGCAATTACTTCGACGAGGCGCGCCTGTTGAACGTGGCACATCGTTACCAGATGGCGACGGACTGGCATCAGCGTCGTCCGGCCGGTATCGAATAACATGCGTCTCCGGCTGGCGCTGCTAGTCGCTACGGTGCTGGCCGCCTGCGCAGAAGCGCCCAAGGCACCGGGAAAGCCGGTGCCCGAACCCGCAGCGGAGCCAGCGCCGGTGCAGTCGGAAACGCCGAAGTTCAAGAATTCGACGCTGAAGTATCTGGCTGGCCGCAACCTGCAGCCGCAGCCGACCCGGCCGCTGAATGTGAAGTCCAAGTGTTCGCACAAGGACGCCATCGGGACGGTGACCAAGCTTGATCTGCTGGTCAAGGAGGCCGAGGTCAAGGCCTTCGATGCGCAGGTCAGCATGAAGGGTTATGGGGCTTGCCGCTTCAATCTGGGCGAGTTCGAGCAAGTGGAAAAGTTGCCGCAGGCCTTGTTGCGGCACAAGAAGGAAAAGGATTGCCTGGTCCGCATGTGGGAGCAGGGGCCGAAGGTGACGGTGGCATTCAATGCCTGCCCGAAATCCTGCGAAGGCCAGGCATTCGATTATTTGTGGCCCATCGTCGTCGAGGCGAAGAGCGGGCGTTGTTACTGAGCGGATGAAATCATGAGTCAGTGGGAAGTAGTGATCGGGATCGAGACGCATGCACAGCTCTCGACGGTTTCGAAGATTTTCTCCGGCGCTTCGACGGCGTTCGGCGCAGAACCCAACACCCAGGCCTGTGCCGTCGACCTCGCCTTGCCGGGCGTGCTGCCGGTGCTGAACAAGAAGGCGGTCGACTGTGCCATCCGTTTTGGCCTGGCCATCGGCGCGCATCTCTCGCCGAAATCAATCTTCGCCCGCAAGAATTACTTCTACCCGGACTTGCCCAAGGGCTATCAGATCAGCCAGTTCGAACTGCCGGTCGTGCAGGGCGGCGCGATTACCGTGCAGGTCGGTTCCGGCGAGAAGGCCTACGAAAAGACCATCAACCTGACCCGCGCCCACCTCGAAGAGGATGCCGGCAAGTCGCTGCACGAGGATTTCCACGGCAAGTCCGGCATCGACCTGAACCGCGCCGGGACGCCGCTGCTCGAAATCGTCACCGAGCCGGACATGCGTTCCTCCGACGAGGCGGTGGCCTACGCCAAGGCCTTGCATGCGCTGGTGCGCTGGATCGGCATCTGCGACGGCAACATGCAGGAAGGCTCCTTCCGCTGCGATGCCAACGTTTCGGTGCGCCGCCCCGGCCAGCCTTTCGGCACCCGTCGCGAGATCAAGAACCTGAATTCCTTCCGCTACCTGAAGGAAGCCATCGATTACGAAGTGCGCTGGCAGATCGAGACGCTGGAAGATGGTGGCAAGATCCAGCAGGCCACGGTGCTGTTCGACCCGGATACCGGCGAAACCCGCACCATGCGCACCAAGGAAGATGCGCATGACTACCGCTATTTCCCCGATCCCGATCTGCTACCGCTGGTGATTGCCAGCGACTGGATCGAGCGCGTCAAGGGTGAATTGCCGGAATTGCCGGCGCAGAAGCGCCAACGTTTCATGAGCGATCTAGGCTTGTCCGCCTACGATGCCAATACGCTGACCGCCAGCCAGGAAATTGCCGATTTTTACGAGTGCACCGCAGCAGTGGCCGGTCCGGCCAACGCCAAGCCCTGCGCCAACTGGGTCATGGTCGACCTGGCAGCCCGTCTGAACAAGGAAGGCAAGGAAATCGCCGATTCACCGGTAACGCCGCAGCAACTCGGTTGCCTGATCCTGCGCATCGCCGACAACACGATCTCGAACAACATCGCCAAGAAGGTCTTCGAAGCGTTGTGGAATGGCGAGGGCGCGACTGCCGATGAAATCATCGACAAGCAAGGGCTCAAGCAGATCACCGATACCGGTGCGATCGAAGCGCTGGTCGACGAAGTGCTGGCGGCCAATGCCGCCAACGTCGCCGAATATCGTGCCGGCAAGGAGAAGGCGTTCAACGCGCTGGTCGGTCAGGTGATGAAGGCCGCCAAGGGCAAGGCCAACCCGCAACAGGTCAACGAACTGCTCAAGAAGAAGCTGGCAGGTTAAGCTGCCGAAGGCTGGTTAGCGGGGCGGTAGTGCCCCGCTGGCCGGAGGCGAACTTGCCGCCGGGCGGCGACCGGTAAGTTCGATGTAGCGCTTGCGATCGGCGTCGTACTTGGCCTTGATCACATCGTATTCGCGCCGTTTCACGTCGAGTAGTTCCTGCTGCAACTTGATTTCGTGGTCGATGGCGCGCAGATCGCTCGCCAGTTGGGGCGGCATGCTCTTCTTCTTGTAGAACTCAGCTTCATCGGCCAGCTTTTGCCGTTTCTTCTGCGAGATTTCCATCTGCCGCTGAACGTTCTCAATGGCGATGGCGACATCCTTTTCCGCTTTGCGTTGCGACAGGTCGATGTCGTCCTGAGTGGCATAGGTATCGAGCAAGGCCTGATCGCGCCGGCGTTGCTCCCTGGCGGCTTCTTCAAGCAATTTCTTGCGCCGGTTTTCCTCGGCCAACTGGGCCTTTTGTTCCGGGGTCAGCGGTGGCCCGACTTCCTTCAGGACGTTGCCGCCACTGTCGAGCACGCGGTAAGAGTGCCCCCGGCAGGCCTCGGGCAGGGTGTCGCCGCAGACGCGACGCCCGCTGACATTGTCCTGGCAGCAATAAAACTCGCCGGCAGCGCTTGCGCAACCGGCCAGTAATGCCAACAGGAGGGGGAGCGCGCGTTTAGGCATCGACACCGTATTGTTCGCGGTATTTTGCCACGGCTTCGCGGTGGGTCGCGAGATCGGGATTGTGTGCCAGAAAGGTCATCAGATCCTTGAGGCCGGCGACCGCAATTACCGGAATGCCGTAATCGCGCTGTACTTCCTGCACGGCGGACAACTCGCCTTGGCCGCGCTCCTGGCGGTCGAGGGCGATCAACACGCCGGCTGGTGTGGCACCCGCGGCGCGGATCAATTCGACCGATTCGCGTACCGAAGTCCCGGCGGAGATCACATCGTCGACAATCAGCACGCGTCCCTGCAGGGGCGCGCCAACGATGTTGCCGCCTTCGCCGTGATCCTTGGCTTCCTTGCGATTGAAGGCAAACGGAAAATTGTGGCCGCGCTGGCTCAGCGCGATGGCGATCGCCGCAACCAGCGGGATGCCTTTGTAGGCCGGACCGAACAGCATGTCGAACTGCAGGCCGCTGGCTTCCGCAGCTTTGGCGTAGAATTCAGCCAAGCGGCCCAGCGAATTGCCATCGTCGAACAGCCCGGCATTAAAGAAATAGGGCGACAAGCGACCGGCTTTGGTCTTGAACTCGCCGAAGCGCAGCACTTTGCAAGCGACGGCGAACTCGATGAAATCCTGGCGAAAATCCATAACACTCCACTTATACGGACCGTTTCCTCCGATCCCAACGCAATGTTACGCATCATCTCCCTGAATCTCAACGGCATTCGCTCCGCCTGGAGTAAAAACGTGTTGCCCTGGGCGGCCGCGCAAAGTGCCGATGTCATCTGTCTGCAGGAACTGAAGGCCCAGTTGCCCGATCTCAATGCCGAAATGCTCAAGCCGGACGGCATGCACGCCTATTACCACTGTGCCGAGAAGAAAGGCTATTCCGGCGTCGGTATCTGGAGTCGCCAGGAGCCGGATCGTGTCGTCGAAGGCTTCGATGGCGGTGAATTCGACGCCGAGGGGCGTTACATTCGCGCTGACTTTGGCAACCTGTCGGTCATTTCGTTGTATTTGCCGTCGGGATCCTCATCGCCTGAGCGCCAGGAGGCCAAGTTCCGCTTTCTGGATGCCTTTTTTCCGCAAATGCAGGCGCTGCGCGCGGAGGGCAGAGAGATTGTCCTGTGTGGCGACTGGAATATCGCCCACAAGGAAATCGATCTGAAAAACTGGAAGTCCAATCAGAAAAACTCCGGTTTTCTGCCTGAAGAGCGCGCTTGGCTGACGCGCGTTTTCGATGAATTGGGCTGGGCCGATGTTTACCGCGGTCTCCATCCCGACACCACCGATGCGTGTTACACCTGGTGGAGCAATCGTGGGCAGGCTTGGGCCAAGAACGTCGGGTGGCGGATCGACTACCAGATCGCTACGCCGAGCTTTGCCGCAACCGCACGCCGAGCCGAGATTTACAAGGAACAGCGTTTTTCCGATCACGCTCCGCTGATCGTCGACTACGATTATTCTTTGTCATCAAAGTGAATTGATTTCGCCCTGTTCTAGGGATACTCTGTAATCCTGCTTAACTGCCATCAACGAGGTTGAAAATGTCTGAACAACTGACCACCGCCAACAAGGACAAACTGGTTTCCGACCTGAAGGTCGTCATCGCCGATACCGAAGAGTTGCTGCGTGCGACTGCCGGTGCCGCGGGCGACAAGGTAGGCGAGCTGCGCGAGCGCCTGGGTGTTCGTCTGCGCGATGCCAAAGAGCGCGTGCTCGACCTTGAAGCTGCCGTCGTCGACAAGACCAAGGCGGCAGCCCGTGCCACCGACGATTTCGTGCATGAGCAGCCGTGGAAGGCTGTCGGTGTTGCCGCAGCCTTGGGCCTGGCCCTCGGTGTCCTGATCGGCCGCCGCTAAACGCATGGTCGATCCGACTGGCAGCGAAGAAGCTCGCGAGGGCTTGTTCGCGGCGCTGAAAAATACGATCGCGACGCTGATCGCGATCGTGAAGACGCGGGCGGAACTTCTCGTTACCGAACTGGAAGAAGAGAAATTCCGCCTGATGTCGCTGTGGTCGAAAGCGATAGGTGCGGCTTTCTTCCTGGCCGTGGGCGTCATCATGGCAGTATTTTGCCTGGCGCTGGCCTTGTGGGAACACCGAATACTGGTTTTCGGGCTGTTCGCCACGCTCTTCGTCGGCATCGGATTCGCCTTGATCGGATCGCTGAAAAAGGATGCCGCCAAGGGAAGCCGCTTGTTTCATGCCAGTCTCTCCGAGCTGGAAGCAGACATGAACCAGTTGCGCCGTAGCGTGCACCGTCAGGAATGAACTCGAAACTCCTGCAACTGGCGGAGCGTCACGGTGCCTTGAAGGCCAAAATTGATGCTCAGCGGCGAGAATTGGCGAAACACACGCAACCCATAGAGGCAGCGTTTGCCCATGGCGATGCCGTGTTGCGCGGCGTCGATTGGTTGAAGCATCATCCGGCTGCGGTATTTGTTGCCGTGGCGGGTGCTGTGCTGGCTCGGCCGCGTCGTGTTTGGCGTTGGGCGCAGCGCGGATTCTTTTTGTGGCGCGGTTGGCTATCTTTGCGCAAATCGATTTTCGGGCGGGGTTGAGCAGATTGCAGGTCGATTCGCCCGAGTCTTTGCTGCCGGCGTGGTGGAGGCAGTTGCTGAATTCCCAGCGACGGGAAGTGCAACGCGTCCTGGCTGAATTGATGGCGGCGCGCGGCATGATGCCCCTGCTGATGAAGGCGCGCAACGGCGGACAATGGAGCGAAGCCGAGCGCGAAGAATTGCTCGGCCACCTACGCCGCATGGCGCATTTGTCGCCCTATCTGGTGGCCTTGATGATGCCCGGATCGATATTCCTGCTGCCGGCCTATGCCTGGTGGCTCGACCGGCGTCGCCAGCAGCGTTAAATTTCCCTTACTCGCTCGGCAGGCATTTGCCAGGGGGCGACCTTCATTAGAAGAAGCATGCCGGGGATGGCGAGTACTGCGCACAGCCAGAAGAAATTCAGCCAACCAAGCGATTCGACCAGCCATCCTGCCGAGGCGTTGATGAAGGTCCGTGGTACGGCGGCCAAACTGGTAAACAAGGCCATCTGGGTTGCCGTATAGGCAGGATGGGTGGTGCGGGCGATGAAGGCAACGAACGCGGCTGTACCCAGGCCCACGCCCAGCGCTTCCAAACCGATAACCAAGGCGAGGGCCAAACGCTGTTCGGCGCCGATTGCCTGAAACTGACCTTGGGCGGCCAGCCAGGCAAAACCGAAAATCGAGACGAGTTGGACGACGCCAAATAGCCAGAGGGCGCGATTGATCCCGAGGCGAACCATCCAGATGCCGCCGAGCAGGGCGCCGAATACGGCAGGCCACAGCCCGGCATGTTTGGCGATCAGTCCGATATCAGTCTTGGTAAAACCCATGTCGAGATAAAACGGCGTGGCCAAGGCCGTGCACAAGCTGTCGCCCAGCTTGTAGAGAAAAATGAAGGCGAGCACCATCAGCGCGCTTTGCCAACCTTTGCGTTCGATGAATTCGCGGAAAGGCTCGGTTACCGCTTCACGCAGCGTCTTCGGTTGACCGCCGATACCAGGCTCACTGACCCGCCAGGCCATAACCATCCCCGGCAACATGAAGGCGCTGGTAATCCAGAATACCTCGTCCCATGGGAGGCGATCAGCCAGAATCAGGGAGAGAGAGCCGGGAATAAGACCGGCGATGCGATAGGCATTGACGTGTACAGCGTTGCCCAGGCCAAGCTCGGCATCATCGAGTATCTCGCGCCGGAAGGCGTCCAGAGCGATATCTTGAGTCGCCGATAGAAATGCCAGCAAGGCCGCGAGCCAGAGAATGGGCCAGATATTCTGCTGTGGATTCAAACCGCCAAGGCTGCCGATGGTCAGCAGCAGGCCGATTTGGGTCAGGAGCATCCAGCCGCGGCGGCGTCCGAAACCCGGAATGGCGTAGCGGTCGAGCAGTGGCGACCACAGGAATTTCCAGGTGTAGGGGAACTGGATCAGGGCGAAAAAACCGATGGTCTTCAGGTCGACGCCCTCACTGCGCAACCAGGCAGGGAGCAGGTTGAGCAGTAGGTAAAGCGGCAAGCCGGAGGAAAAGCCGGTAAAGATGCAGATCAGCATCTTCCGGGTGAGCAGAGCTTTGAGCCAGCCCGGCATCAGCGTGGCTGCGTCAAACGGTACACTGCCAGACTGCCGAGGAAATTGAGTTCCTTGTCGTCCGCGCTATCGACCGGATTGCCATCTTCATCCAGTACGCGGCGTTCGCGGATAGTCAGCCCCATTTGCGTACATAGGGCTTCAAAGTCGAGCAGGGTGAAGAAGCGTACGTTCGGTGAGTCGTACCACTGATAGGGCAGATCTTCCGAAACCGGCATGCGGCCATCGAGGACCGAGCGCAGGTTTTTCCAGTAGGCGAAATTCGGGAAGGAGATGACAGCTTCGCGCCCGACGCGCAACATCTCGCGTAGGATGCCTTCGGTGTGGCGGACGGTCTGCAAGGTGCGAGACAGCACGACATGGTCGAAGGACTGGTCGGTGAATTCGTCGAGCCCATTCTCCAGGTTACCCTGAATGACGTTGATGCCGTTGCGCATGGCGGCCAACACGTTGGTGTCGTCAATTTCGACACCCCAGCCCTGTACACCGCGGGAGTCGATTAGGTGCTTCAACAAGGTGCCATCGCCGCAACCGAGATCGAGAACTCGGTGGCCCGGTTCGATCCAGGCGGTGATGA
This sequence comes from Azonexus sp. IMCC34839, assembly GCF_047047955.1. Classification (GTDB taxonomy): domain Bacteria; phylum Pseudomonadota; class Gammaproteobacteria; order Burkholderiales; family Rhodocyclaceae; genus Azonexus. Next base: position 2,614,850 of record NZ_CP150631.1, read on the forward strand.
CGTCGAAGTCGGGGCGGCCCAGAGTATGCGTCATAGCTTGATGTTGTTCAGGTAGGCACCGACGATCCCGTGGTAGTGCGGGTCATCCATCAGGAAGGAGTCGTGCCCGAAATTGAGGTTGATCTCAGCGTAGGAAACGTTGCGGCCGTTGGCCAGCAGAGCGCTGACGATTTCCTTCGAACGGGCGGGCGAGAAGCGCCAATCGGTGGTGAACGAGGCGATCAGGAAGCCGGTATTAGGCGCGGTGCGGCTCATCGTCCGGATCAGGTCGCCATCGTCCAGGCGCGCTGGGTCGAAGTAGTCCAGCGCCTTGGTCATCAGTAGGTAGGTATTGGCGTCGAAGTAACCGGCGAATTTGTCGCCCTGGTAGCGCAGGTAGGACTCCACCTCGAATTCGACATCGAAATCGAAGGAAAACGACCCGTTGCGCAGTTCCCTGCCGAATTTCTCGCCCATCTGGTCGTCAGACAGGTAGGTAATGTGGCCCAGCATGCGGGCAAGGCGCAGGCCACGTGTCGGACGGGTGTCGTGCTCGTAATAGTGTCCGCCGTGGAAATCCGGGTCGGTCAGGATGGCTTGGCGGGCGACATCGTTGAAAGCGATGTTCTGCGCCGACAATTTTGGGGCCGAAGCGATGATGAGGGCGTGGCGTACTCGCTCAGGGAAACTGATGCTCCAGCGTAGGGCCTGCATGCCGCCGAGGCTGCCGCCGATGACGGCTGCCCATTGGTCGATGCCCAGTAGATCGGCCAAACGGGCCTGGGCTTCGACCCAATCACTGACGGCAACGATGGGGAAGTCGGCGCCCCAGGGCTTCCCAGTGGCCGGATTTAGTGAGGAGGGGCCGGTCGAACCATGGCAACCGCCCAGATTGTTAAGCCCGACGATGAAGAATTTGTCGGTATCGAGAGGGCGGCCAGGGCCGACGATGTTGTCCCACCAGCCGATGTTGTTCGGCGCATCGGCGTAGTGACCGGCAACGTGATGGTGGCCGGATAACGCGTGGCAGACGAGGATGGCATTCGACTTGGCTGCATTCAGCGTGCCGTAAGTCTCGTAGACCAGATCGTAGGCCGGCAATATGCCGCCGCTACGCAATTGTAGCGGCTGGTTGAAGTGGGCGCGCTGAGAATGGACGGCGCCGACGGATTGTCCTGGCATGCGTTTCCTGAAAACAAAAAACCCAGTTGGCCGAAACGCGAACTGGGTGGTTCCCGTTTTAGCAGTATTTATTTGCGCGCCCGCAATCAGAGCTCAAATCGGCGCGGCCCCTCGTGGCAGGAGCATCGCTGACGATACCGAGCGCACGACGAAAAGTCAATGCGGATTCTTCCGGTCGACTAGTCATCAAACGACAGCTAAAGGTTTGTTACACTGCAAAAAAATCCAAATTGTGAAAATCCGGGGGCAATTCATGTTCGAGCAAAGACGGCATCAGCGTATCCGCTTCGCCGTGCCGCCGTGCGTCAAGATTGGCTATAGCGGGTCGCTGGGTGAAGGTTATATCGAGAATATCTCGCTATCCGGCTTGATGGTGCGATCGGATATGGCTCTTGAAGTGGGCAGAACGATGGGTTGCGAGTTCAAAGTTTTCGATTCACCTTTGATCGATGTGCCGGCAAGCGTGGTGAGCCGGGTTGGTGACCTGTACGGGGCTCGCTTTCAGACAGGGCCGATCGCTCAGATTCTGATCGACGATGCGATCAATGCAGCATTGGCCAGCGGCAAAGCATCGATTCTTTCGATGCACGAAACCGGCGGGAAAAAAGTGATGCGTATTGCTGGGGGCTTGGGAGGTTGTTTGCGTAATGACTTCATGCATGCCTTGACCCGTGTTGGTGTCGACCAAATCGATGCCAGTGCTGTGACTCAGATCGATCAAGCAGGCTTGGCTCTTTGCATGGTCGCAGTTACGCGACATGGGGTGGATATCGGGGAACAGTCGGAAGTGTTTTCTGGTGCGTGGAAACTTGCATTGGCGATGCCAGGCTAGATCGATGCGGCTTAGGGAAGTGTGATGGACTCAGTAAGATTTCTGAAATTGGCAATGGCCCTGCCGGTTGCCTGCCTGTTTGCTTCTGTGCCGGTGTATGCTGGCGAAGAGGATATCTACTTCAGCGACTTGCCGATGGTTGCCTCAGTCAGTCGCCTACCCCAGCGTCTGGCTGATGCGCCGACCGCGGTAACGGTGCTGGATCGGGCGGCAATCCGTGCCTCCGGGGCTCGGGACTTGAATGATGTTTTTCGCTTGGTCCCCGGTTTTCAGACCTATCCAAACAACACCGATGCTGCGCGTGTCACCTATCACGGCTTGAGCGACGAGGATTTTTCTCCGCGGGTGCAGGTGCTGGTGGATGGTCGTTCGCTGCATTCGCCCTTGTTCCGCAACGGAATGAATTGGGCCTTGGTCCCGGTGGCGCTTGAGGATATTGAGCGCATCGAAGTGGTTAGGGGGACAAATTCCGCATCTTATGGCACCAATGCTTTCCTTGGAGTCATCAATATCATTACCGTCGATCCTTCTGTAGTCCGTGGATTCTCGGTGAGCGCCAATCATGGTAACCAGGGCGTACGGGATTACACTTTGCGGCAAGGGGGAAAACTGGGGGAGGCCGGGAATTTTCGTTTTACCTATCAACAGCGCGACGATGATGGATTGAAGGATCAGTTTGACTGGAAGGATAAGTTCACCTCAAGATTGTTTGATCTTAGAGCTGATTTTTCCCTGTCTGAGCGCGATGTTCTTGAATTCAGCGCCGGGCATGTCGAGGCAGTCACGATGCGCGGCCGTCTGGCAAAAAGCCAAAATGTTTTGATAGGTGGAAATAACCCAGGTTGGCCGATTCATGATTTTTCCCAATCGAGTACCTACCTGCAGGCTGGCTTGCGTCACACTTTGAGCGTTAATTCTGATATCTATGTCCGTTACGCTTACGTCTCCGATTGGGCATCTGATCGTTACCTAAATCAGTCTGCCAACCCAGCATACAACTATGATGAGGCTGGTGATCAAGGTGTCCGACATGAATTCGAAATACAGCACAATTTCGTTCCGCTCGACAAGATGCGCTTGGCCTGGGGTGGCAGTTGGCGGAATGATGCAGTGCGCTCCGATACGGTGTTTCGGGGGATGAGTTGGGTAAGTCGGGATGTTTTTCGCCTGTTTGGCAATCTGGAAATCAAGCCAATTAATTGGTTTACCGGCAACCTCGGTTTATCGACTGAGCAGGACTCGCTGGCTGGAGCTCATACTTCGCCTCGCGTGAGCGCCAATTTTCACATTACGCCGGAAAATACCCTGCGTATCGGTTATTCGAGGGCCTATCGCACGGGTAGCACTGTTGATTACCGGGCCAATTGGTGGGAGGGCTCAAGTCTGAATTTTCGTGGAAATCGGGATTTGCAGGCGGAGCAGATGGATACCTGGGAATTGGGTTACCTCGGCGATTGGCGTGGCTGGCGGATGAGTCTGGATACCCGGCTGTTCCGGGAGAAAATACCGAACCGCATGATTCAGGTGCAGAATCAGGTCGAGTACATGGTCGAGGTCCAAAAGATCCAAATTAATGGCTTGGAGTATCAATGGAAATGGCAGCCTTTCGATACGACTCGTATCCAGGTAAGCCAAAGCTTCATTCGCATCGATTCCGAGTTTCTTGACTCGGCCCTGGCGGGACCGTTGTCCGGTCTTTCCGCCGTGCCTCGGACTAACCTTGATCAACTCGGTGAGCGTTCTGCTCCACGCTATTCCAATTCCATCCTGCTGATGCAATCGTTGCCGTTCGGTTTTGAGTTCTCGATTGCAGGCTACTGGTTGGACAAGATGAAGTGGACGCGTAATTCGTGGCAGGATAGATACTCTCGGGGAGATGTGCGCTTGGCTTATCCCTTCCGATGGGGGCCGAGGGGCGGGGAGTTGTCTTACACAGTGCAGTCGTTCGAGGGCAATCACGGTGAGTTCAAGTCTTATGGCCAACCGGCTGATCGCGTAGTTGGACGTCGTCACTGGCTTGGTTTGCGCCTCGACTTCTGAACCGAGGGATTAGCCGGCGCGAATTACCGCGCCTTCCAGCCAAGCATCAAAAGGCTCGATCGGGGCAGCTGCTTTCCCTTGTGCAAAGTCGATACCCAAGCTTCTAAGCTGAATGATTTCGGCCGGATCGTCGATGCTTTCGGCGATGGTGTAGATGTTCTGGTCGGCCGTTATTTCCTGAACTGCGCGAAGCAGGGCAGTGGAAGCACGATTGCCACCGATGTCACGTGTCAAGCTGCGGCTGAGCTTGACGTAATCGGGGGCGAGCGACCTGAGGTGGCTGAACGATGATAAGCCGCCGCCAAAATCGTCCAGCCCGATCTGGCAGCCCAGAGCGCGAATTTGTCGGGTGAATTCCAACGCTTGGCTGGTATGGTGTGTGGTCGCATCTTCGTTGAACAGGATGCAGAGCCCATTGCCGGAAATCTCATGCAGGGCCAGCGTACGGGCGATGTGTTCGACCAGTTCGCGCTTGCCAAGGGATACCCTGGAAATGGGAACGAGGCAGCTCAGAGACTTTTTATCGTGACGCGTGCGCGCCAAGGCAGAAATGGCCAGTTCGATGAAGTGTTGGTCGATCGAGGTCGATAGGTCGTAGCGTTCAGCGGCATCCATCAGTGCGGACAAGGCGATCGAGGGCTGCCCCGGTTCGTGCAGGCGTGCGGTCAGTTCGACCACGTGCTCGCCGCTGCCGATGTGCTGCAGCGAATTGAGGGGCATGGCTTCGACCAGCAGCCGTCCTTCGATCAGACCATTGGCAATTCGGCTTGCCCAGTTGCCCTTATCCTGTCGTCGGTCGGTGGTGGCTGTGGCTTCCTGTTCGAGCACCTGATTTCTCCCGCTCTCTTTGGCTTGCTGGCAGGCGTTGTCAGCGGCAGCCAAGAGTTCCTGAATATTGGAAGCGCGGCGAGTGATGGGTGTGAGTCCGATGCTTGCTCCGATGGCGAACACCTTGTCTTGCCAAATGAAGCGGTAGGCGGAGGTCAAGGCGCAGATGTCCTCTGCGACCTGGCGTGCTCGGGGGGCGGTGCAGTCTGCCAGAAGGATGCCGAACTCGTCACCTCCTAGTCGCGCGACGGTATCGTCGTCGCGCAACCGCCCCTGAAAGAGCAGCGCTATCTGACGCAGCAGCTCATCGCCAGCCAAGTGACCACAGGTATCGTTGACCGGCTTGAAGCGGTCGAGGTCGATGAACAATAGGCAACAATCGTTGCCGCCAGCCTGGACGCTACTGAGTGCTTTTTCCAGTCGATGCTCGAATTCGCGACGGTTGAGCAGGCCGGTCAGGGCATCGTGTCTCGCCTGGTAAGCGAGTTGAGCGGTGGCTTCTTCGATGCGGCTTTGCATCGATTGGTGCACTTCCTCGATTCGGCTGGCCATTTGGTTGAAGCCTTGCTCGAGAACGCCGATTTCACCGCTGCTGGTAGCGGGTACGCGCGTATCCAAACGGCCGGTGGACATTTCGCCGATTGCCCGAACCAGGCGCATGACCGGACTGGCCAGCGTATCGGCCATGGCGACAGCCAACCCGGCCAGCAGGGCAAGTCCCACGAACACGATGATCAGGCCACGCTGCAGCAAATCGCGTTGCTTGGCGTAGAGATCGGCCTTGTCGAATTCGACGAAGACATGACCGATGATTTCCGGTTTGTTGGCTGGGGTAGGTCCGGAGTCGAACAGGCTGTCGACCTCGTTCATCGAGCGGATGACCGGAGCACCGAAGGCAATCCAGCGCTCGGTTTCACCGACAATGCCGGGATTCTGTGGCCCATGGCGCAGGATTTCGGCACCTAGGGCGACGTGTCCGCTGACGGCGATTGCGCGGCCCTTCTGGTTGACGATGATGGCTGCCTTGACGCCGGACTCCTGGACCGAGGCCTGGGCCAGGCTATGCAAACCCTCGACTTGACCGGCGATGATGCCGTACTCGCTGATTGGCGCCAGATAGCGGACGGTAGCCATGCCTTTTGCCCGCAACTCGCCCTCCAGCGTCCGCATGCCGCTGATCGTGAAATACGCGACCAGGGCGACGGCGATCAGCGTGCTGGGCAGCAGGGTCAGCAGCAAAAGGCGGTGACGTAGGGTCAAGCGGTTCATCGGGACTCCCGCGCAGCGAGCATGGCTTGCCGGATAGTAGCTTCATCCGGCACGTTCAAGCCCAAAGCCTGGGCGACGTTGTAGTTGATTGCGATGGCAAACTGGCTTGGCCCGCCAGCTTGTGGCAGATTTATACCATTGGCGGTAACGGAGTCGGCGGTCTGCCGGGCGATCTGGGCGGGTGTCGAGTATAGGGCAGCCAATGCACCGGCGGTGACGAAGGCTTGCGAGAATGCGACGACCGGTTTTTGCACGCGATAGGTCGTGACCAGTATCGGTTTGATGTTGTCACGACGATAGATCGTACTGTCCGGTAGCGCGAGCAGAACGCTGCTGCGCTGCAGGAGACTGTTCAGAGCCGGCAGCAGGGATTGGTCCGTGTCGCTGTCCTCGACATCCAGGCTGAGTCCGAGGTTGGCGAAAACCTGCCGATAGTTTTGGGCGAGTTGCGCGGATTCGTGGCTGACCAATATGCCGATACGTTTTTGTCCGGGCAACAGGTTGCGCAGGAATAGTGCCTGGCGCGACGCCGGCTGATCGAGCCAGATCGCGGAGATGCGCCCCTGGCCTTTGCCTCCCGTTTCGGCGATCAGCTTTTCGTAGCTCTGGCGAGGAATCAGTGTGGCGAGAATCGGTGTTCCGCCGTAGGTTTGCATGGCTTGCCGAAGAGCGGCGACGCCAGCCGTGACGACCAGGTCCGCCTTGGGAATCGGTTGCACGATGGTGTCGGCGCGCAAGGTGGCGCTAATCTGCCATGCTGTGCCGGCCAGGGCATTGCTCAGGGTCGATGAGAATTCGCCATAAGGGCCGCCGTTTTCGCTGACAATGAGCGCGATGGTGCCGGCCTTCGCACAGAAAGGGGAGAGGGCCAGCAGGACAGCGAAAATACGGCAAAAATACCGAAGCATCGCCGGAATATAGCTGTATGGCTATGCCAATGCAATTAGGGATAACCGATATTCAGAATGAATGAATCAGGTCTTTGATTTCTGACGAAATTTCTCCTACGGGCCTGGCGAAGGCGAACTTGCGCAGGAAGCGCCCGTCGGGTCCGAGCAGGATCATGCCGGCCGAGTGGTCAACCGCGTATTGGTCGGTTGGTTTGCCTGGTTCGAGAACCTTGGCATAACGCATCCTGAAATTGTCGGCCGCTCGTCGTACCAGTGCGGGGGAGCCTCTCAGGCCGAGGATGCGTGGCTCGAAGAAGTTGGTATAAGTCTTCAAAACTTGGCCCGTATCGCGTTCCGGATCAACCGAGATGAAGATTGCCTGCAGCTTGCCGGCATCCTCCTCGAGTTGTTTCAGGATTTCGGCCATTTCGACCAGGGTCGTCGGGCAGATGTCGGGACAATAGGTGTAACCGAAGGCGATCAACTGGAAGCGACCGCGAAAATCTTCGTTGGTGATGGCGCGGCCGTAGGGGTCCTGCAACAGGTAACGCGGGACTATACCGGTGGTTTCTTCCGGCTGGGAAGAGTGCTGTGCCTGCGCGGCCAGTGCGGCGCAATACAGGCAGAGGGTCAGGAAAAAGCGGATCACCGGGCCGGGAAAGCCTTGCTCAATGCGCTTTCGGCAGCGCCGAGCTGGGCTGAAAGTTCGTTGGCGCTCGGGCAGACGCCTTTGCCTTGGGCGAGGAAAGCGGCATTGGTGGCGTTTTCGAAGGCTTCGCCGTAGGCACGGGTTTTCGGTGCGCCGGTTTGCACGGCATTGCGGGCGCGGCTGCTCAGGGCGGGTTGCTGGCAGGCCAGGGCGATGCCGTTAATCTTGCCGATGGCTTCGACCGCCTGTGTCGCTTCGTCGGCGGCGAAAGACGGGATGCTGAAGGTGACCAGCAGGGTGAGGGCGGACAATAGGAGCTTCATGGGGGATTCCTCCGTTTTTGCCGGATTGTAGGGAGCTTGCCGGCCACGGGCCTTCTCACAGATCAAAAATTTCCAGCAGTGCCGGCAGGCCTTCGCTGATGGCCACCGGGCCTGGGGTGAGGATCACGGCCGATTTGATTTCGTGCATTTTTCCGTTGTGCACCGCAGGAATGGTCTCCCAGCCGGGGCGGGCGGCGACACGCTCCGGACGGAAGTGCTTGCCGCACCAGGAACCGATGATGATGTCAGGCGCCGCTGCGATGACTTCTTCCGGCGTCGGGCGGCGGTCCTTGGCCAGCGGCGAGCGGGCGCGCTCGGCAAAAACGTCTTCGCCGCCGGCGATCTCGATCAACTCCGAAGCCCAGCGGATGCCGCTGATCAGCGGCTCGTCCCATTCCTCGAAATAGACGCGCGGCCGCTTGCCGGTGCGGGCGAAGCGATCGGCGGCGATGGCCTGGGTGCGTTCTATCTGCACCTCCAGTTCGCTGACCAGCGCCAGCGCCCTGGCTTCTGCCCCGACCAGACGGCCGACCGTTTCGACCATGCCGAGAATGTCCTCGACGCTGCGGGTGTTGAAGGCGTAGACCGGCACGCCGGCCTTGATCAGATCGCGCGAAATCTCGCTTTGCAGGTCGGAAAAGGTCAGCACCAGATCGGGCTGGACGGCGAGGATCTTCTCGATGTCGCCGCTGGTGAAGGCAAAGACCTTGGGTTTTTCCTTGCGCGCTTCGGGCGGGCGCACGGTGTAGCCGGAAATGCCGACGATGCGGTCCTGCTCGCCGAGGGCGTAGAGGACCTCGACGGTTTCAGTGGTCAGGCAGACGATGCGTTGGGGCAGGCGGGACATGGGCTTACTTGCTCGGACGATGGGCACGGGCGGTGTCGAGGTGGGCGCAGAGTTTTTCGGCGCCGTCGAGGATGCGCGGCGTGTGGCGTTGCATGATGTCCGGGTTGATGTGGAAGAGGTTGTTGCGTTTGACCGCTGTCATCTTGGTCCACTTGTCCCAGTCGCTCAGCCATTCCGGCTTGGCGTCGCCCATGCCGGTGGCAACGATGGCTTCCGGGTCGGCTTCGAGCACCGCCTCGACGCTGACCGTCGGGGCCATCTTGCCCAGATGGCCGAAAACGTTGTCGCCGCCGCACAGCTTGATGGCGTCGCTGATGATCTGTGGGCCGCCGACGGTCATCAGCGGCGTCTTCCAGATCTGGTAGAAGGTGCGCACCTTCGGCTTGCCGGCATTGGCCTTGCGCAGGGCCTCCAGGCGCTGGCGGAAGCGCTCCGCTGCCGGCTTGGCGACGGCCTCGGTACCGGCCAGCTGGCCCAGGCGTTCGAGTTGATCGGCAACGTTTTCCATCGTATTCGGCTGAAAGACATAAACCGTCAGGCCGAGCGCCTTCAGCTTGTTCACCTGCGTCATGTTGTTGCCGCTCTCCCAGGCCAGCACCAGATCAGGCTTGAGGGCGGCAACGGATTCGAGGTCGACGCGCGAATAGCCGCCGACGCGCGGCACCTTCTTCGCCTCGGGCGGGTAGTCGCTGTAATCGACCGTGCCGACCAACTGGGCGCCGGCCCCGGCCGCGTAGAGGCTCTCGGCGATGTGTGGCGCCAGGGCAATGATGCGCTTGGCCGGCGCTTTCAGGCGAACTTCCTGGCCGGTGTCATCTTTCAGGGCAATGTCGGCGCGGGCCGGGCCGGAAAAGACGACTGCTGCGGTGCACAGGGCAAAAAGGGCAAAAAACGGGCGGGTCATTCGGCGGGTTTCCATTCGGCGAGGGCGCTGCGAAGGCGGTGCCATTCCGCATCGTTGCCGGGCAGGCCGATGCGCAACAGCGGCTGTTGCTCGAAGCGTCGGGTCAGAATGGCGTGGCGCGCCAGGTGTTCGTGCAGTTCGCTGGCGTGCGGGGTGGTCAGCGTGGCGAACAGCGGGGTCGATTTGACCTCGCCAAAGGGGGCGAGCATCCCGTGCAGGCGCTCGCCGCTGGCAATCAGCCAAGGACGAGTGGCCTCATGCCAGGCGCGATCAAGCAAGGCGCGGCGAGCGACTTCACGGGCGGGGCCGGAGATGGTCCACGGCCCCATGGCCTCGGCCATGCGCTGGCGCAAATCGTGTGGCGCGAACAGGAAGCCGACGCGCGTGCCGGCCAGGCCGAAGAACTTGCCGAGCGAACGCAGCACGATCAGGTTGGGCGCCGCTTCGGTCGCCGCCAATGGCGTCACGCATTGCTCCGGCGTGGCATCGCCGAATGCCTCGTCGACGATCAGCCAGCCGCCGCGTTTGTGCAACTGCGCCGCAGCGTCGAGGATGGCCTCGCGCGGATGACGGTCGGCCGTCGGGTTGTTCGGGTTGCACAGCAGCACGTAGGGTGTGGCCGCCGCCAGGGCGCGCGGCAGCGGCGCATTCTGCAGGAAGCGCACCTTGTGTCCGGCACGCTGCCAGGCTTGCGGGTGCTCGCTGTAGATCGGCGAGACGATGGCCACCGCGGCGCGCGGCAGCATGGCCGGCAGCCACTGGATGGCCGCCTGCGAGCCGGCCACCGGCAGCAGGTTGGGATTGCCGTAGTAATCGGCCGCCGCCGCGTCCAGCCCGTCGTTGTCTTCCGGCAGGCGCTGCCAGACCTCCTGCGGCAGCAGCGGCACTGGCCAGCCAAGCGGATTGATGCCGGTCGACAGGTCGAGCCAGTCGCCGAGCGGAATGTCGTAGTGCGCTGCGGCCTCGCGCAGTCGCCCGCCGTGATCAAGCATTGAAGGCTCCAATAACGAACAAGACCGCCAGCCACAGCCAAAGGCTCCGGCGGATCAGCCGAATGGCCCGCGCCAGGTCGGCGGCCACCGGGGCCGGACCGTTACCGAGCGGCGGGCGAATTTCTTCCTGCCCATGATAAATCGCTGCGCCGCCCAGTTGCACGCCCAGGCTGCCGGCGCCTGCCGCCATCACCGGGCCGGCGTTCGGGCTTTCCCAGCCGGGGGCCTGGGTTTTCCAGCAGGCCAGCGCGTTTCGGGTACGGCCGAGCAGGGCGTAGGTCAAAGCGGTCAAACGGGCTGGCAGCCAGTTCAGCGCGTCGTCGCAACGGGCAGCGAAGCGGCCGTACAGGTTGTAGCGCTCGGTGCGGTAACCCCACATGGCGTCCAGTGTGTTGGCCAGACGGAAGAGCAGGGCACCGGGGCCGCCGAGAATGGAGAACCAGAACAGCGCGCCGAAAATGGCGTCGTTGCCGTTTTCCAGTACCGATTCCATTCCGGCCTTGGCGACGCCCGATTCGTCGAGCTGCGTTGTGTCGCGCGATACCATCCAGCTGACGCGGTGGCGGGCTTCGTCAAGATTGCCCTCAGCCAGTGGCCGGGCCACCGCATCGGCATGTTCGCCCAGGCTCTGTGCGCCGAGGGCGAAATAGAGCAGGGCGACATCGACGGCAAACGGAGCCAAGGGGCGCAACAGGGCAGCCAGCGCTACCCAGGGCAACACGGCCAGCGACCAGCCGAGCAGGCCGCTGACGATGCTGTGCCGGTTCAGCCGTTTTTCCAGTGTACCGGCCAGATTGCCGAAGCCGACCAGGGGATGAAGACGCTTCGGCTCGCCGAGCAGGCGGTCGAGCAGCACCGCTGCCAGCGCCGCCAGCGGCATGGCCAGCGGGCCGTGCAGGAGCGCCGAAACGTCGTCGAAACTCATGCCGGGAAGATGCCTTGCTGCTGGATGGCCTGCTGCATCTCGGCGAGCGTCTGACTCAGCGGATCGGCCTGTTCGGCATCATGCTCGCCCCATTGCTCGAAATACATCAGGTCGTTGATCGGCAGGCGTGGCAGCCAGCCAGCCGCTTCCAGCTCGGGCTTATCCTTGAAGTGGCTGACGTAGCCGATGCACAGGTAGGCGATGGGCACGATGTGCTCGGGAATGCCCAGCGCGTCCTGCAGCGCCTTTTCGTGGAAGATGCTGACCCAGCCGACACCCAGCCCCTCGGCCCGCGCCGCCAGCCACAGGTTCTGCACGGCGCACACGCTGCTGTACAGGTCCATGGTCGGAATGTGGGTGCGGCCGATCACCACCGGGCCGCTGCGCGAACGGTCGCAGGTGATGCACAGGTTGATCGGCGCTTCGAGGATGCCCTGTAACTTCAGCTTCGAGTAGATCTCGCGCTTCTCGTCCGGGAACATGTGCGCCGCCTCGTCGTTGGCGCTGTGGAACACGTCATGGACGCGCTGCTTGACCTCAGCCGAGCGCACCATCAGGAAATTCCACGGCTGCATGAAGCCGACCGAGGGTGCATGGTGGGCCGCCATCAACACGCGGGCGAGCACCTCGTCGGGCACCGCATCGGGCAAGAACTGACCGCGCACATCGCGGCGACTGAAAATGGCTTGATAGACCGCAGCCCGTTCGGCTTCGGTAAAGGCATGCGCCAATGGCGCCTTCGGGTTTTCCATGGATTCCCCTTCTGGAAAAACGGGGCTGCCTGGCCGTGCAGCCGAATTTCGTCTCCCGGCCGGTCTTCTGACTTGGGTTCGTCCGGCATGCACGCCTTCCCGCTTGGCAGCAGTGGCATTCGTGCAGCCGTCCCCCTTACAGCGTTGGGCACGTGGCGGAGTTGCACCGCCTTCCCGATTCTCCTGGCTGGTGCTTGCACAACCCGTCCCTGACTTTGTCGACTTCGCCTTGCCGTGCTGGTCAGCACTGCCTGCGGCTCGTCTTCGTGTCAGGAACGACTTGTGCAAGCGCCAACGTTCGTAGGCACCGGGAGACACCTGCTCTGAAAAAGAGCGGAGGCGATGGTGCCATAATTATGGCCTTTTTAACACCGGGGCTGCCCATGCACCGCAATTCCCTGATGGTCCAAGGAACCACTTCCGACGCCGGCAAATCGACGCTGGTTGCTGCGCTGTGCCGCATTCTGAAGCGGCGCGGGGTGCGGGTGGCGCCGTTCAAGCCGCAGAACATGGCGCTGAATTCAGCGGTGACGGTGGATGGCGGCGAGATCGGGCGGGCGCAGGCGCTGCAGGCCTTGGCTTGCGGGCTGGAGCCGCATACCGATTTCAACCCGGTGCTGTTGAAGCCGACGACGGACAAGAAGGCGCAGGTGATCATTCACGGCAAGGTGGCGACCGACCTCGACGCCAAGGCTTATCACGCCTACAAGCCGCGGGCGATGGGGGCGGTGCTCGAATCGTGGCAGCGGCTGACCGCCGGCTACGAATGCGTGCTGGTCGAGGGCGCGGGGTCGCCGGCTGAGATCAACCTGCGCGACCGCGACATTGCCAACATGGGCTTCGCCGAAGCGGTAGATTGCCCGGTGATCATCGTCGCCGATATCGACCGCGGCGGGGTGTTTGCCCATCTGGTCGGTACGCTGGAGTTGTTGTCGCCGTCCGAGCAAAATCGGGTCGTCGGTTTCGTCATCAACCGCTTTCGCGGCGACATCGCGCTGCTCGAATCGGGGCTGGATTGGCTGGAAGAGCGCACCGGCAAGCCGGTGTTGGGCGTGTTGCCCTATCTGCACGGCTTGATGCTCGATGCCGAGGATGCGATTGCCACTGCTGCGGTGCACGGCAAGAAAACGGCAAAAATCAAAGCCATTGCGCCGGCCTATCCGCGCACCTCGAATCACAACGACCTCGATCCGCTACGCCTGCATCCGGAAGTCGATTTCCGCTGGATCGGCCCAGGCGAGGCTCTGCCGCCGGCCGATCTGATCGTGCTGCCCGGCTCCAAGGCGGTGCGCGCCGACCTCGAATGGTTGCGTGGCCAGGGCTGGGACAAGGCGATTGCCAAGCACCTGCGTTACGGCGGCAAGGTGATCGGCCTGTGTGGCGGTTACCAGATGCTCGGGCAGGCGATTCACGATCCGCAAGGTTTGGAAGGCCAGCCCGGCTCGACCGCTGGCCTCGGCTTTCTTGAGGTGGAAACGACGCTGGAAAGCGAAAAACAGTTGCGCAATGTGAGCGGTCACTTGGCGCTGGGTGGCCAGCCAGCGATGACAGGCTATGAAATCCACCTCGGCATCACGCGCGGCGATGGTTTGACGCGTAGCGCCGTGCAACTCGATGATGGTCGCCCGGATGGTGCGATTTCGGCCGACGACCAGGTGCTTGGCACCTACTGCCACGGTGTCTTCGACCACCCGGAAGCACTGGCCGCGCTGTTGCGCTGGGCGGGGGCAGCGGAGACCGAGCATGTCGATTTCGCCGCCCGCCGCGAAGCCGATCTCGACCGCCTGGCCGATTCGGTCGAAGCAGCCATCGACTGGGAAAAATTGCGCCCCTACCTGCCTGGCTAATCGTGGTGGATGCGCTGTAGCGCCACCTGCTTCTGCAACTCGCGAAAATCGACTTCGCGGCCGTAGAGCGCATAGAACTTGCGGATACTGCCGAAGACCTTCTTGGCTTCTTCGCCGGCCATCAGGGTCTTGGCCTGCTGGTCGGCCAGCGGGTTGTCGCTCAGGCTCAGTGCGGCCTGGATGATGTCGAGGCGGGCATGGACCGACAGTTCGGCGCTGAGCAAGGCCGGCCGCAGGCCAGTAAAACGGGGTTTGCCCTTGCCCGGCGAACAGATGGCGAGCAGGGCGGCGAAGCTTGCCTGCTCGTCCAGCGCCAGGTTCTGGATTTCCGATTCGCGCATGCCGACCAGCACCTTCTCGCCTGATATCTTGTCGCCGGCCACCACATGGCTGCGGACCAGGGCCAGGCGATCTTCCAGCGAGACGGCGCCGGGCATGGTGTCGTTGGCGACCACGTCGGCCATTGCCGCCCGCGCCGTGTCGCTGTCGCCGTTCAGCGTGGCGGCCTCTGCGAGCAGGCGTTTGCGCTGATAGTTGCGCGGTGTTTTCTTGCTGACTTCGTCGAGGACGCGCTGTGCCTCTTCCGTTTCGCCTTGATCGATGCAGATGCTGGCTTTGATGTCGGCGGCGTCGAAGAAATTGGGTGTGGCGCCGACGGCGCGCTCGATTTCCTCGCGCGCTTCGTCGAGCCGGTTCTGCTTGTGCAGCGCCCGCGCCACACCAGCGCGCGCCCACGGAAATTCGTAGTTGTCCAGAATGTTGCGGTAGGCGCCCTCCGCCGCTTCGTGGTCGCCCTTGGCAAGCAGGACTTCGGCCTCCTGGCGGAGGATCTCGAAGCGATAGGGGCGGCCCGCCTCGCTCTGTTTCTGCTGTTCAAGGATGGCCAGTGCTTGGGCATATTCCTGGGCGCGTTTTTCGCGGTAGTACTCGGCAAAGAATTCCTTCTTGGCCATGATGCGATTGAGGCGGAAGAGCAGTTTGTCCGGCGAGAAAGGCTTGATGATGTAGTCGTCGGGCACCAGTTCGACCGCCGAAACGACCTGCTCGTAGGATTGCTCGCCGGTGACCATCATGAAAATGGATTCGTCCGGCAGCAAGTTGAAGCGGCGCAGTTCTTCCAGCAATTGCTGGCCGGAACGCCCTTCACCCAGGATGTAGTCGCACAGGATCACGTCCGGGGCATTGTTGCGGATGCGATAGATGGCGTCCTGATAATTCGAGGCAAACTCGACGGCAAAAGCCCCGGCGGTTTGTGCGATGGTGCGCAGGGCCTCGCGCGCCATCGGCAGATCGTCGACGACGAGGAAGCGCTTGTCGGCGAACGGATTGTTGTTCATGGCAGGTGCAACATGAAATGGGCGCCGCCGAGCGGGCCGTCGTTGCTCAGGCTGAGGCTGCCGTGCCGATTCCGCCGGACATGCAGTTCGGCCAGCCGGGCAGCCAGTTGCAGGCCGACGCCGGTGGTGGGGGGTAGGGGATTGAAGCCAGGGCCATCGTCGTCGACGCTGAGTTGCAGGGTGTCGTCATCGACGCGGGCGGCCAGGCGGATGCGCTGTTTGGCGAAGCGGGCCGCATTCTGCACGGCGTTGTTCAGCATGTCGGCGACGAGGTCGCGATCGAGCGCCCATTCATCGACCACCGGGCAGTCAATTTCAAGTGAGATGCCGAGCTTGCCGAGGTGCGCTTTTTGTTCGAGCGCGATTTCGTCGATCAAGTCACCGACCACGGTCGGCACAATGGCCAGCCCAGTCCCTTCGCGCAGCAAGCGGTAGGCCGCCAGTGTCCGGTTCAGCCGGGCGGAGGCTGCCTCAATGGCGTAGCGAGCCTCGCCGAGGTCGATGCCATGTGCCGACTCGGCAGCGCTGAGCAGCGATTCGGCGAGGAACAGCTGATTCTTGGTGTCATGCACCCCGGAAGCCAGGATGTCGAGCAGTGTCTGCATGGGCGTGGCTGCTTCTGCGGCAGCGTGTTGTCTCTCCGCGCTGAAGCATACGCCCGTTCGAGCAGCAAAGGGAGACTGCTGCGGTGGACGGTGGCTTTTGGCCGAAAACCGGTCGCGGCGTTTAGGCGGGCGGAGACTTGAGTGTCAGCGGCAGGCCGGCGGCAACCAGCGTCACCTGATCGCAAACTGCCGCCACACGCTGGTTCAGCCGCCCCTGCTCGTCGGCGAACAGGCGCGACACCGGATGCATCGGCACGATGCCCCAGCCGACTTCGTTGGAGACCAGAATGATGCGGCCAGGCAGTTCCGGCAGCGCAGCGACCAGGTCGCCGATTTGCTGGTGGAACAGTGGGCAGTCGATGGCTTCGCCCGCTTCGGCCTGCTTCGCCGCCTCGCCGGCGAAAAGCAGGTTGGAGAGCCACAGGGTTAGGCAATCGATCAGGATGCAGGTGTCGGGCGCGGCGATTTCGCGCAGCTTGGCGGCCAGGTGCAGGTGCTCCTCGACGCAGCCCCATTCGGCCGGTCGCCGCTCGCGATGGTGCGCCACGCGACGCGCCATCTCGCCGTCCAGCGCCTGAGCCGTGGCGAGATAGACGACCTTGAGCCCGGATTCCTTCGCTCTTTTTTCCGCCAGCAGGCTCTTGCCGGAGCGGGCGCCGCCAATGATCAATTCTTTCATGGCCGGCACTTTAGCTGCCCGTCGCCGGAGCGACAAGGCAGCAAGGGGTGTCTTATTGCGGCACCAGTTCGACGCGCCGGTTCTTGGCGCGTCCTTCCTCGCTGGTGTTGACGGCAACCGGCGCGAGGTAGGCGACGCCGTTGGCAGTCAGACGGGCGCCGGCAATGCCATAGTCGCCCTTCAAGGCAGCCATCACGGCTTCGGCGCGGCGGCGCGACAGGGCCATGTTCGACTCCAGTCCGCCGACATTGTCGGTGTGGCCGACGATGTGCAGCTTGAGGTTGGGCTGGGCCTTGAGCAGGGTGGCGATTTCGTCGAGAGCCGGCTTGGATTCCGGCTTGATGTCTGCCTTATTGGTGTCGAACAGGATGCCGTAGAGGGCGACCTTGCCGGTGGCGGCGATGGCTTTCGACATCTCGTCGGCCTTGACCACCACCATGTTCTGCACCATGGCCTTCGGTTCGATGATGTCGACGGCGATGTAGGCGCCGCGTTTGGCCTTGTAGGTGGCGTCGTCCTTGGGCCATTCGACGGCGGTCAGCGAAACGTAGATTGAGCCTTCGGGCTTTTCCAGCTTGGCTGTGCTGGAGCGGATACCTTTCTGGTCGGCAGCGTAAAGCACGTACTTGCTGCGGCTGGTTTTCAACTCCACGGCACCGAAGGGGGCCAGGTAATTGTTCAGGTGGGTGATGGCCCCATCCTTGGATGAGTCGTAGAGAATCTGGAAGCCTTTGGCGACCAGCTCGTTCTGGTAATTGCGGATCAGCTCGATCGAACTGGTGTCGCCCGGCGATTCGTACCACAGGGTGGTGTGGGCACCTTCCAGATGCAGTGCCGGCTGGGTGTATTCCCGCTTCTTTATCTGCAAGTTGTAGTTCTTGAAGGTCGAGGTTTGCAGGTCGAATTCGTCAAAACGTTTGTAGTCGTAGGCGATGATTTCTGATCCGGCAAAGCGTTTGATCGCCGGATGATCCTTGGCGCCTGCCAGATCGGCGGCATGGGCGGCAAAGCCGCTTAGGCAGAGCAGGAAGACGAGAAGCGAGCGCATGGCGTAACCCCCGAAAAGTCGAATGGCATAGGTTTCGAGGATGCTCCCGGTAGCCGCCAATTGCAAGCTGCATGCGGCAGGCGGATAATTCGCCGCTCCGATAAAACGGAACCCGGTGCGCAGCGATGCAATTCCGGGGCGGGCCCGCCGCTGTAACCGGGGACCGAAACCGCACATGTCACTACGAACCGAAACAAAGGTTCCGGGAAGACGCGGTCAAGGGACGATCCGGAAGCCAGAAGACCTATCGGAATTAACCAAAGAAGCCTGAGGACAGGGCTTCGCGGCAGCGTTTGGCAAGACGCTGCCGCGAGGCCCTTTTTGTTTTTTGGAGAATCGGATGCATTCCTTTCAAATCGCTACCCCGGATCGCGGCATTGCCGCGCAACTGCAGAACAAGATCGACCGCAAGACCAAGCCGCTGGGTGCGCTTGGCCAGCTGGAGGCGGTCGCGCACAAGATCGGCCTGATCCAGCAGACCCTGTCGCCCCAACTCAATCGCCCGCAGATGCTGGTTTTTGCCGGCGACCACGGCGCGGCCAAGGCCGGCGTGTCGGCTTATCCGCAGGATGTGACCTGGCAGATGGTCGAGAACTTTCTGGCCGGTGGTGCCGCGATCAATGTGTTCGCCCGCGCCAACGGCTTGGCCTTGTCGGTGGTCGATACCGGCGTGGCGCACGATTTCGGCGGCCCGCGCGAGGGGCTGATCGACGTCAAGGTGGCGGCGGGCACGGCCAATTACATCGAGCAGCCGGCGATGAGCGTGGCCCAGTGCGCGCAGGCCATCGAGCAGGGTGCGGGCATCGTGCTCGGCCTGGCGGCACTGGGCTGCAATGTGGTCGGCTTTGGCGAAATGGGCATCGGCAACACGGCCTCGGCGTCGTTGCTGACCCATTGCCTGACCGGCACGCCGCTGGCCGAGTGCATCGGGCGCGGTACCGGGCTGGACGACGCCGGGCTGTTGCGCAAACAGGCGCTGCTTGAGCAGGCGTTGACCCGCTACCGCGCTGCCGGCGGTGACAACGATGCGTTCAAGGTACTGGCCGAATTTGGCGGCTTCGAGATCGCCACTATGGTCGGCGCCATGCTGGCCGCGGCGGAGGCCAAGATGGTGCTGCTGATCGACGGCTTCATCGTCGGCTCGGCGGCCTTGGTCGCCTCGCGCCTGGCGCCGGAACTGCTCGATTACTGCATTTTCTGCCACCGTTCGGCCGAGCCGGGCCATGCGGCCCAACTGGCCGCCATGCAGGCCGATCCCTTGCTGGATCATGGTCTGCGTCTGGGTGAGGGCACCGGCGCGGCGCTGGCTTACCCGCTGGTGCGGGCGGCAGTGGCTTTCCTGAACGAGATGGCCAGCTTCGAATCGGCCGGCGTTTCGGACAAAGAATAGGCGAGTCAGACTAACCATCATTCCCGCGCAGGCGGGAATTCAGGATGTTCGAGATGATCCGTCGCGAATTGGAGTATTTCTTCGGCGCCGTCCGTTTCTTCACGCGCCTGCCGGTGCCCGGCTGGGTCGGGCATTCAGCCGAAGCGCTGAATCGTTCGGCGCGCTACTTCCCGGCCGTCGGCCTGCTGGTCGGCGGCATTGGCGCATTGGTCTATTGGCTGGCGGCGCTGTTGTGGCCGCAGCCGGTTGCTGTGCTTCTGTCGATGGCGGCCACGCTGTACGCCACCGGGGCCTTTCACGAGGACGGCCTGTCCGACACGGCGGATGGTCTGGGGGGCGGCTGGGAGAAAACGCGCATCCTCGAAATCATGAAGGACTCGCGCGTCGGCAGCTACGGCGTGGTCGCGCTGGCCATGGCGCTGCTCGGCAAATTTACCCTGCTGGCGACGCTCGATGCAGCGTTGGTGCCCCTGGCGCTGCTGGCCGGCCATGCCTTTTCCCGCTTCTGCGCGGTGACGCTGCTGGCAACTATGGAATACGCTCGCGAGGATGCTTCGTCCAAGGCCAAACCGCTGGCGACGCATCTCTCCTGCGGCGCACTGCTCGTTTCGGCTATTTTTGCCCTGCCGCCGCTGCTCGGCCTGCCGTGGCAAAACGCCTTGCTCGGTGCGCTGCTGGCGGGTCTCGTCACCTTCTGGCTGGCCCGCAAGTTCCGCCACTGGCTGGGTGGCTACACCGGCGATTGCCTGGGGGCGGTGCAGCAGATCAGCGAAATCGCCTTCTATCTTGGTTTGGCGGCGTCTCTGTAGCGGCATAATGCGCGCATTGATCCAGCATTCGAGGGTGCGATGAATCAGGAAACCGGCGAACAGATGTTGCAGGTGCTGCGTGAAATTCGCGATGCGCAGCGCGATGCCTTGCAGAAAATGGAAGAAACGCAGGCTCTGGTGCGCGAGCAGATCGCCTTGTCGCGCAGCGCGGTGGCCGAGTCCGTCGGCATGCAGCGCGTGGCCTTGCAGCGCCAGCGTTCGATTTCGCTGGTGGCGCTGCCGGCCCTCCTGATCTGTATCGCCGCCATTGGCTACCTGGTGTTGCGTTACTTTTAATTAGCCGGGGACTGCGGCGCGATGCGGCTCCACCTGATTCGCCACCCCAAGCCGCAGATCGAGGCCGGGCGTTGCTATGGCCGACTGGATGTGCCGGCGATGGGGATTGAGGCGGTTGCTGCCGCCTTGCGCGCCGAGTTGCCTGCCGGCGTGCCGGTGTTCACCAGCCCGCTGCGCCGCTGCCACGATTTGGCGGCCTTGCTGCACGCTTCGCCCACTGCAGACGAGCGCCTGGCCGAGATGCATTTCGGCGAGTGGGAAGGGCGGCCGTGGGACGAGATACCGCGCGCCGAACTTGATGCCTGGGCGGCGGATGTGGCCGGCTATGCGCCGCCTGGCGGCGAATCGCCGCGCGCATTGCAACGGAGGGCACTCGATTTCGTCGCTTCGTTGGCGGTGGAGGAGGCTGTCATCGTCACTCACGCTGGGGTGATCCGCACCCTGCTGGCGCATTGGCAGGGACTGCCGCCGGAGCGGTGGACCGAACTCAACTTCGCTTACGGCTCCTGCACGCGAGTGACTGTCCCCCGGTAATGCCACAAAAACAGAGGCTGGCACTAGAATGCCGGGATGGAAAATTTCAATCCCTTGCGCGATGCAATTCCGGCCGGCGAGATTCGCCGTGCCCTGGTCATCAAGCTGCGCCATCACGGTGACGTGCTCGTTTCTTCCCCGGTGTTTTCCGCCCTGAAGGCCAGTGCACCGCAGGCGGAGATTGATGCGCTGGTTTATGCCGATACGGCCGAGATGGTGACGCTGCATCCGGCGGTCGCCGAGGTGCATACCATCGACCGCAAGTGGAAGAAGCTTGGCGTGGTCGGCCAGGCCAAGGCCGAACTGGCCTTGTTCAATGCGCTGAAGGCGCGCCAGTACGACCTGATCATTCACCTCACCGAGCATTGGCGCGGCGCCTGGCTGTGCCGGCTGCTCAAGCCGCGCTGGTCGGTCGGCCCGGCGGTGAAGGGGCGTTCGAAGCGCTGGAAGCAGAGCTTCACGCATGTCCAGACCATGCACAATGCGCTGCGTCACATGGCGGAAACCAATCTCGACGCCCTACGTCGACTGGGCATCCAGCCGGGGCCGGATGAGCGCCGGCTGAAGCTGGTCCCGGGCGAGCCGGCGGAGCGCGCTGTGGCGGCGCATCTGGCCGGCTTCGGGCTGGCTGGCAAGGATTTCATCCATGTGCATCCGGCCTCGCGCTGGTTCTTCAAGTGCTGGCCGGTCGAGCGCATGGCGGCGGTGGTTGCCCAGTTGCAGGCCGAGGGCCATGCCGTGGTGTTGACCGCAGCGCCGAGCAAGGATGAACAGACGATGGTCGAGGCCATCCAGGCACGGTTGGCGACACCGGCGTTCAGCCTGTCCGGTGAGTTGTCGCTGAAGGAACTGGCGGCGTTGACCCAGGCGGCCAAGTTGTTCATCGGTGTCGATTCGGCTCCGATGCACATCGCGGCGGCGGTGGGAACGCCCGTCGTGGCCTTGTTCGGACCCTCCGGTGACAAGCAGTGGGGGCCGTGGGGCGTGCCGGCGCGTGTCATCACCAGCCAGCAGCACCCGTGCCGCCCCTGCGGCGCCGACGGTTGTGGCGGCGGCAAGGTCAGCGACTGCCTGACCATTTTGTCCGCCGAGCAGGTGCTGGCGGCGGCGCGCGAATTGCTCGCCTCGTGAAGATCGCCATCGTCCGCCAGCGCTACAACCCCTACGGTGGGGCGGAGCGCTTCGTCGAGCGCGCCTTGTCGGCCCTGGCTGGCGAGGGGGCAGAGGTGACGTTGATCACCCGCAACTGGGAGGGGGCACCGCGTGCAGGCTTTCGCCAGATTACCTGCGACCCGTCGTATTCCCGCCTGTTCGGCGGGCGGGCCGCACGTGACAAAAGTTTCGCGGCCGCGGTGCAGGCCGAGTGGGCGCGCGGCCATTTCGACATCACGCAATCGCACGAGCGTATTCCCGGTTGCATGATTTTCCGTGCCGGCGATGGCGTCCATGCCGCCTGGCTGGAACACCGGGCGTGCGTGCTCGGGCCGCTGCAACGCTTGAGCCAAGGCTGGTCGGCTTATCATCGCTACGTGTGTGGCTCGGAAAAGGCGATGTTCGAGCACCCGGCGCTGCGCACGGTGATCTGCAATTCGCAGATGGTGGCCGATGAAATTTGCCGTTTTTACCATGTGCACCGCAGCAAGCTGCAAGTGATCTACAACGGCGTCGATACGACTGTGTTCCATCCCGGCTTGGCCGATGAATTCCGCTCGGCAACCCGCGCCGCGGCGGGTATTCCGGAGGATGTGCCGGTGCTGCTCTATGTCGGTAGCGGCTTCGAGCGCAAGGGCGTGCCGCAGTTGCTGCAAGCGGCGGCGCGCATGCAGCGGCAGGATGCACGTATCGTCATCGTCGGTGCCGATCGCAAGTTGAAGGCCGAGCAGAAGCGGGCGGCCAGCCTCGGTCTCGCGGACCGCGTGACGTTCACCGGGCCCTTGAAGGATGTACGCCCATGGTACGGCGCGGCCGACGGTTTCGTCCTGCCGACGCTCTACGATCCCTGCCCGAATGCCGCGCTGGAGGCGCTGGCCAGCGGCCTGCCCATCGTCACTTCGACGACCTGTGGTGCGCAGGAGTGGGTGCGCGCCGGCGAGAACGGCTGGGTGGTCGATGCGCTGGCCATCGACGAACTGGCGGGGCATCTCGACGATCTGGCCGGCCTGGCTGGCAATGCCGAGGCCAGAGCCGCTGCGCGCGCTGTGGCCGAACCGCTGACGCTGGAGGCCATGGCCGGGCGATTGCTTGACCTGTATCGCAGCCTCGGCGGGGCGTCTAGCCAGCAGGTATAATTCCGGATTCGTCTTTTTGCATCAGGAATTTGCATGTCGACTGACATGACCAGCCGCGAGCTTTATTTTCGGCTGCTGACCTACGTTCGCCCCTACTGGAAAGCTTTCGCCATCTCGATGGTGTGCATGGGGCTGGCTTCGCTGGCCGAGCCGGTTTTCCCGGCCATGATGAAGAAACTGCTCGACGATGGCTTCTCGTCCGCCGCCGGGCCGTGGGACTGGCTGATCTATCCGCTGGCCATCATGGGCATATTCCTGTTGCGTGCAGTGCTCGGTTTCATCGGCGAATATGCCATGAGCTGGGTGTCGAACAACGTCGTGACCGAACTTCGTCAGGCCATGTTCCGCCGCATGGTGCGCCTGCCGGCCGGCTATTACAGCGACAACCTGTCCGGTCGCCTGATGTCGCGCATCGCCTACGACGTGACCGGTGTGGCCGGCGCGGCAACCAATGCGCTGACCTCGCTGATCAAGGATTCGCTGTCCATCATCGGCCTGCTCGCTTGGCTGCTTTACCTGAACTGGCAGTTGACCCTGGTGACCCTTTCGGTCGTGCCCTTCATCGGCTTCGTCGTGCGTAAATTCAGCAAGCGCCTGCGTGCGGTCGCCAAGGGGCAGCAGGAGTCGATGGGGCGCATCACGCAGGTGTTGCAGGAAGCCATCGAGGGCCACAAGGTGGTCAAGATCTTCGGCGGCCAGAGCTACGAGGAAGACCGTTTCGGCAAGTCGGTGCGCGAGCAGCGTCGGCTGGCCATGCGCGCCACCATGGCCGTCGCGGCGCAAAGTCCGATCGTGCAGTTCTTCGCTGCCTCCGGCGTCGCCATCATCATGGGGGCGGCGCTCAAGCAGGCGGCCAACGATCAGGCGACGGTGGGCAGTTTTGTTTCCTTCATAACCGCCATGCTGATGATCCTCGCCCCGCTGCGCCGCATCACCGACGTCAGCGCGCCGATCCAGCGCGGCCTGGCCGCAGCCGAGAGCGTCTTCTCGCTAATCGACGAAGCGGCCGAACAGGATGAGGGCAAGGAAGCGCTGGGCACAGCCAAGGGCCTGGTCGAGTTCGACAATGTCAGCTTCACCTATCCCGGCGCCGAGCGTCCGGCCCTCGACAAGTTCTCCTTCACCATCCGCCCGGGCGAATGCGTCGCGTTGGTCGGCCCATCGGGCAGCGGCAAGACGACGGCGGCCAACCTGCTACCGCGCTTCTTCCAGATCGATGGCGGCGAGATCCGCGTCGATGGCCACGCCCTGCCCAATATCAAGCTCGACAGCCTGCGCGACAACATCGCGCTGGTCAGCCAGGACGTTGTGCTGTTCAACGACACCATCGCCGCCAACATCGCCTATGGCGGCAAGCGCGATGCAACGCTGGATGAAATCCGCGCTGCGGCCAAGGCGGCCCATGCGCTGGAGTTCATCGAGAAGCTGCCCGAAGGCTTCGACACCATGATTGGTGAAAACGGCGTCAAGCTCTCCGGCGGCCAGCGCCAGCGCCTGGCCATTGCCCGTGCCATCCTGAAGAACGCTCCGATCCTTATTCTCGACGAAGCAACATCGGCGCTCGACACCGAATCCGAACGCCACGTCCAGGCCGCGCTCGACGAGCTGATGCGTGGTCGCAGCACCCTGGTCATCGCCCACCGCCTGTCCACCATCGAAAGTGCCGACCGCATCATCGCGCTGGCGCACGGTCACAAGCAGGAAGAAGGCTCGCACGCCGAACTGCTGGCCCATGACGGTCTCTACGCCCGCCTGTACAAGATGCAGAAGGCCGAGGAGGCCAGCGTCTGATGCGCATTCTGCACACCGAATCGTCCAAGGGTTGGGGCGGCCAGGAAAACCGTACCCTGAACGAGCTGATCACCATGCGGGCGCGTGGCCACGAACTGGCCGTGCTCAGCCGGCCTGGCGCGCGCATCATCGAGCGAGCGAAGGAGGCGGGTTTTCAGACATTTGCCATCGATATGCGGGGGGCTGTTGATTTGCCGAACATCTTACGTTTGCGTTCGGTTATCAAATTTTTCCGGCCTGATGTCATCAATACCCATAGCGGTCGTGACACCCAGTTGGCCGGGATGGCTGCGCACATGCTGTGGAATCGGCCGCGCATCGTTCGGACTCGCCACCTTGCCTTGCCGATTACCTCGAAATTTACCTACAGCATACTGCCCGATCATGTAGTCACTGTAAGTCGCTTCGTAGAACATTTCCTTGCTGCATCAGGTGTCCCACGCAGCAAAATAACTACCGTGCCTACGGGGGTAGATTTTGCACGCTATGATCGAACATCAATAGCGGGCAATTTGCGTCAGGAGCTGGGGTTGCCAACTGAGGCATTGCTCGTGGGAACTATTGCTATCTTGCGGGTAAAAAAGGGGCATAACGAAATTCTGGATGCAGTTCCGCTCATTCTGAAGCGTTTTCCGAATGCCCATTTTATTTTCGCCGGGGATGGGCCTCAGACAGAAAATCTGAAGAAGCGTATTGCCACAGAGGGGTTGGGTGACCACGTGCATATGCTCGGGTTGCGTCGAGATGTCACAAACATTCTTGCTTCATTGGATGTATTTGTCTTGCCAACACATCAAGAGGCTTTGGGAACTGCATTTATCGAAGCTGGGGCAATGAGCTTGCCAGTCGTTGCAACAAATGTTGATGGGGTTCCGGAGGTGGTTCAGGACGGGGTGACTGGCCTTTTGGTGCCGTTACAGAATGGATTGGCAGTGGCAGAAGCAATAAATCGTTTGTTGGCTGATCCGATTTGTCGCGAAAGTATGGGGAAGAATGCGGCGGAGTTCGTTCGGAGAGCTTTCTCGAGGGAAGTGATGGCCCAAGGAATGGAGCAGCTATATATGCGCTTGCTGGAGGTGCGTTAATGTTTGGTCGGCCGCTGCCCATACTGATGTATCACCACGTCAGCCCCCGACCTGGCTTGGTGACATGTTCTCCAGCAAATTTTCGGGCGCAAATGGGGTGGTTGGCTAGTAACGGTTGGAAAGCTTTGTCCACAGCTGAGTTTTCGGATGCCTTAGCCAATCAAGTTATACCGAAAAAAAGCGTTTTGATTACGTTTGACGACGGTTATCTTGATAACTGGGTTTATGCTTTTCCTGTACTGAGGGAGTTTGGTCTTCGGGCAACCATCTTTCTCATTACCGGTTGGTTGGGTGAAGGGGACATCCGACCCTGTGCGGGGCATGCAGGGGCGCCTACTGTTCCGAGCCATAAGGAGGCAATGGGAGAGGCTAAGGAGGGTCGTTTTGATGCGGCCTTTCTTCGATGGTCAGAAGTTGAGGCAATGCGCGCTTCAGGAGTAATTGACTTTCACTCCCATACCCACACCCATACTCGTTGGGACCGGGAAATTAGCGACCCGATTGCTCGAGATACAGCATTAGCTAATGATTTGATAACCTCCAAAAAAATTTTGATGGCGAAACTGGGGGAGGCTAGTGAGCATCTCTGTTGGCCACAGGGGTATTTTGACGAGCGATACCAGCGAGTTGCGTTAGCCTCAGGGTTCACCCATCTATATACGACAGAACATAATGTTGTCCGTTCTGGGGTTGAGTTGCCACGTTTGCCGCGAATAGTTGCAAAGGACAAAGGCGCCGCTTGGTTTGCTCGTCGTATGGCAATTTATGGTAATCCCATACTTTCAACCTTTTACTTAGCACTCAAGAAGGGCTGAGGTGGCTTACCCTCTGATTCCCAGCGATTCTCCACGGATCCTCGTGATTTGTGTGGCACGCTTTGGCGATACGTTGCTGATTACTCCCACGCTGGCTGCTTTGAAGCAACACTGGCCGAAAGCGCATCTCACAGTGCTTGCACATCCTGGGCGAGTGGAGGTGCTGGAGCATCTGAGTTTTATTGATAAATTGGCCAGCATTACGAAGCTCCGAGCACGATGGTCGGGCTGGGCGCTAGGTAAGCGCTATGACTTAGCGCTCGTATATGGTGAGGAAAAAGCATTAGCTCGTTTTGCAAGGCGAGTGGCAAGTCACGTGATTGGATTTTCTGGCCGCGATAATGCCAAATATGAATTGGCCCTCACTGAATCGGTTCCCAGACCTGGAGCTCCGATGATTGCAGCGGCTGAGCGCTCCTTGCTGCTTGGTCCCTTGGGTATCAATTCCGTTTCAAACTTGCATCTCCATTATGTGGTCAGTGCAGAGGAGGCAGAGGAGGCAGCGAGTTTTATACGGAAAAGCGGATGGGGTAGCTGCCGCCTAGTTGGTTTGCAACTGCAAAGTTTCCCCACAAAAGCTTATCGTGATTGGCCGATGGCGCATTTTGTGGAATTGGCCAAGAAATTACTGGATCAATACCACGATATTCAGATTGTCTTGCTTGGTGGTCCTGAGAGTTGTGCCGTCGCGGATGAATTCCAGTCAGCTTTCGAAAATCGAGTGAGCAATGTGGCCGGTCGGTTTACGATGCGCCAAAACGCTGCGCTTATTTCCAATTTAGCTTTGTATATTGGCGTGGACACTGGGCCGACTCATCTTGCTGGGGCGCTTGATATACCAATGGTGGCGATGTATCACTGCTTCCATCCGGGGCGTTTCCTTGCACCTCAACTGCATCCGGCGTTAACGGTCGTTGATCACCCGGCAAGCCAGCCTAGCCGCGAAGCAAGTATGGCGGAAATTCCAGTGGAAACGGTTTTCGCTGCGGCCTGCGCATATTTGGATAGAAAATGAGAATTGCGTTCATTGATGTAACAACTACTGTTTTTTTTGGTGGGGTTCAAACTGCCGTATGGCAACTTGCCATGGCTTTGGCGGATATGGGGCATGACATCACGATTTACGGAGGCAATGGGAAGGTGACTCCTGATTTGGACGGGAGAGCAATTGCTATCCGAACATTTCCGTTCGTGCCGCGGGAGCGTTTCCCAAATCTTGGTGTGCGTTTCCGCAAGTTTGCCGAGCGCTTGAGTTTTGTTAGGCATGCACGGAACGACGTTGTTTCGGCAAACTACGATTGGGTAATTCTGACCAAGCCGTTTGATTTTATATGGCCGCATCTGATGCCCGAGGGGAGCAAAACCCGTTTTGCGTTTATGAGTGGTGGGACCGACTTTTTTAAAGGCGATCGTTGGCTTTCTAAGAAAGTAGATGCATTCGTCGCTTGCAGTCATTTCAATGCCTGGCAAATTGCCGCCCATTACAAGCGAGTTCCGGGGGTTATCTACAATGGTGTCGATATCCAACGATTTAGGCCAGGACGTCGTGATGCTGAGCGCCGAGAGAAGCTTGGAGTAACGGAAAATGAAACTCTCTATGCATTTGCTGGCCGGGTTGTTGGCTGGAAGGGCATGGAGATCGCAGTTCGGGCATTGGCTGAACCGCCGTTGCAAGATATCGCAGTTCGTCTTTTGATAATTGGTGATGGCAATGCCAAGCCAGGCCTGCTCGAATTAGCCGACAGCTTGCAAGTTAGCGATCGGATCATTTTTCAAGACGCGGTCCCGCACAAAGAACTTCCCGATTGGTATGCATTAGCGGACGTCGGTATTTTTCCCAGTATCGCTGACGAAGCATTTGGCATCACCATAGCAGAGGCGATGGCGTGCGGTTTGCCCGTGATCGGTAGTTACATTGGGGGCATCCCTGAGGTTATAGGCAATGAGGAAGTATCAGGGCTACTTGTACCGGTGGCAGACCCTCTGGCGCTCGCAAAGGCGATGGCTCGCTTGTCCACAAATGTCGAGTTGAGAAAGGTGCTTGGGCAAAGTGCGAGGCAACGCATTGAGCAGAATTTTACTTGGCGACAATCGGCTGAACGATTATTGGACAACCTAAAAAAATGATTGGGGCAACGCCGATGGAGGCCCAAGAAAAAGGTTTTTCGAAGCAAAAGGGGCGGCAGGAGGAACAGATAGCCCTGGAGGGGTTTCGAATGCTTTATGTATTTCCTGAGCCTTTGCCACTGCCGCGGGCGCGCGGAGTGCAAGTTGCACATTTCATAAGGGCGCTGGCTTTGCTTGGGGTACAAGTTACATTGGCCTATGTCCCTTCGCGGGACTCCCATCCTTTTGCGCCGATCGGCCACGACGTGCCAGAGAACGTTACACTGCTACCGCTGTCCCGTAGCATATGGGGAACGCGTATCAAATCCCATCGGTTGTTTATGTGGCGGCTATCTCGTTGGTTGCGACAAAAGAAAGCATCCGGGAAGTTGCCTTCCATAGTGTTTTTCCGGCACATCAAGGTGGCCGCACTGTTTGCGCGAACTTTTCCAAACATACCTTTCATCTACGAGGCGCACGAAGTATTTGCACATACGGCCAAACCAAGCCAACAAGCTAGACTCTTCCTTCTGGAAAAGGAGGTTTTATTAAGAGCAAGGCATATTGTCGCAATATCAAAAGGGGCGGCGGATGGCCTGAAAAAAACTTTCGGCATATCTAAGCCGATAATAGTATTGCCTAGCGCAGTTGAGTACCCAGAGAGATTACCCGATAAAGCATGGTCGGAAAGCCGAATGAACCTGATTTATGCTGGAAGCTTATTCGGATGGAAGGGGGTTGATGATTTACAGGATGCAATGTGTCAATTACCCGGATACCATTTGACGGTAATTGGTGGCACCAGTGAGCAGATTGGGCGTCTGCAAAGTCGTAAAGTAGGAGAAAATTGTATTTCTTTCCTTGGGCACCTGCCTCAGCATGAGGTGCAGTTGCTATTGGCAAAGGCTTGCGTTGCTATATTGCCGAATCGTGCGAATACAGAGAGTGCGTACACGTCTCCTCTAAAATTATTTGAATATATGGCGGCAGGCTGTGCGGTGGTTGCTACCGATCTTCCCGCCATACACGAGTTGCTCGGTGATGATGGTGCCAGCTGGGCGCAACCAAACGATGCAGCTTCGCTGGCTCAGGCAATACGACAGGTTTGTGAATCTTCTGATGGAGGTGCGTCTTTGGGAAAGGTTTCAAGGGAGCGAGCCCGTCAATACACTTGGAAAAACCGCGGTAAAAAGTTACTAAATCTTGTTACCGGGGTAGCATAGAAAATTCAATTAAATATTTATATTTTCTTTAATGTAGTTAAGCTGCGAAATTTGCCTGTATTTGGTGAGTTCGATATAAGGGTAGCTAGCATCAAGCCAAAAAGAATCCCGAGAGCCTTCCAGTTAATCGATTCAACCGTGCCGTGGATCATGTATTTGACAAAAATTCCCGTTCCTGTGGCTGCTAGCAATAAGGGTCTTGGGTCTCGGTGGAGAAAGAAATTTCTAATTACGTGCCAATAAAAATATAGCAATAGCACTATGCCTATTAATCCCCCGCCAGCTAGGGTTTCAAGGTAATTGCTATGTGGTCCTAATTGGATATGATTTTCTTTGTCCTTGTTGTCAAATCCCTTAAGCCATTCGTCACTGTTTTTTTCTAATTCAGCAGCTTTCCCACGGAAAGCTTGGCTACCATAACCAATACCGTAGACAGGAGAGTCCCGCCAAAATTTGAACGCAGGACCCCACGTGTAATTTACGCGATCACTCGTATAGGTGATTTTGGTAAAGCGGTGCGACAGCGGATTATTAGGAATGAGGAGCGAAAAGCTGAGCACTAGACAAAGGCAAGCAACAAGGGAAACAAGTTGTCTTCCTCTATTGGCCAGAATAGCCCAGGATGTGAGATAGCATGCCAATGCAAGCCATACCCCCCTTGCGCTGGTTACTATCATCAATACAGCGAAAACGAGCATCAAAAATCTTATAAATAGTTTGAAAAATTTGGTATAAGGCTGTTCTCCCGCAAACATTAAAAAAGGAAAACAAAGAATCAGTCGATCTCCCCAGGATCTCATTGTTGGATAAGGAGGGATCAATGCTCCACTAGATGTTGAGACAGAAATCCATTCGAATATAAACATGCCTCCCAGCAAGGTGCTTAGCAAGATCACAAATAGCCACAGTCGTCGTTGGCTGGAACTCTCCTGAAAAATGACGGCATAAATCCATGCTGTTAGGAAGGCTATGCCTGGATTGCCCGACCATTCGATGATTGCCTCGCTAGGTTGCGGAGCCCAAAGGCAACTTAAGAGACTCCACCCTAAAAATGTGCAAGCCCCAAGCGAGAACGTTAGAGGAAGTCGTTTTAATTCGGTGCCTCGGCTCAAGAGAATGTAGAGATAACCGAATATTGGCGCGCCGAATAGGCCAAGGTTGTATAGCGCATTCGAATGGGGTAGCACTAGTCCTGCGAACCATGAGTACAAAAAAAACTCACTTATGGCATGAAGGTAATCTAGGTAATTGGGCTTAGGTGCGATCATTGTTGAGAAGGGAGTCATATATCCTGGCAAGTTGCTCAGAGACAATACTCCAGTTGTGATTTTCGAGGGCGTAAGCTTGGCCGGCGGTTGCGATCCTTTTTGTCATTTCCTCGTGCATTAGAATGTCGAGAATTTGGGCAGCGAGGTGGGAGGCGTCTCCATATTTTTCAATCAAAAAACCTGTTTTACCATGTTTGACGAACTCCGGTAGTCCACCGGCCGGTGACGCTAAGACTGGAATTCCTGCAGCCATCCCTTCGAGACAGACCATGCCGAAGGTTTCTGAAACGGAAGGGACGACCAAAAGATTCGCTGCTTGATAATGCTTGTGCATATCGGAGGGGTTAATCGAGCCAATCAATTGAACTTGATTGGTAAATGGCTTGATGAACGCCTCAAGCTTATCAGCGTATCGGGCTCGGTCATTTTTTCCATGACTTCTGCCACCAACTATTACCAGGTGTAGTTCAGGATATTTAGGGGCGAGCAAAGCGAAGGCCTCTGCCAGAATATGAACGCCTTTTTCCGGGGATATTCGTCCTGCGTAAAGTATGACTTTCTTCGAGGTGGGTAGAGATTTTTTCCAGTCCGGCGGTGGGCTTGGATGGAGGTATAGATTCCTATCAATACCATTTGTAATAACCCGAATTTCTGTGTTGAGTAGATATTTCTCGTACCAATGGGCAAGATGGTTTGAAACTACAAGTACCAAATCTGCACGAAAGCCCGTATTAATGGGCTTTTCATTATGCATGTGCAATATTGTTTTTTGCAGCTTGAGCTTTTTTGCAACTTGTTGATGAAGAGATGGAGAGTTTTGCGTATGTACGATGCGTATGCTTTTGCTTAGACAGTAGTTAGCTGCGCGTGCCGCGTAGCCGTAGGGATCTAGCCGCGTCCACTTCTGGAAAAGGCGTTTGTATGTTCGTGAGAGTGTAATACGATAGAAATGTACGCCATCTCTAATTTCAGTCCGAGGTGAGGGATCGTTTTCGCCCGTACAAATAATGTGCGGTCGAAATTTTCCAGACTTGGCAAGCTCCTTTGCTACCTGCCAAGTCCACCATTCCACTGCCGCGGCTCCTTCGGGAGGGACGCGTTGAATGGGTTGAGTGATGAAGGCAATATCGACTGGTTGGCTCATATTGCTGATCATAAATTTGGAGTGGTGGTAGGCAAATTCCCAATTTGCTTATGCGAAAACTGTTCAAGCAATCGGTCATAGGCATCTATCGCCATATCAACGGAGATGTCCCGAACGTCAGAGGAGTCAACCTGGAGAAGCTCATATGGAACCTGCCAGGGATGCCAGCGCACTGCTTCCGAGTTTCCGAAAAAGCAAACAATCGGTAAGCCCAGTGCGGCGCCGATATGGAGGGCTCCGCCATCGCTGGTAATCATAAGATCGTTAGTGGCTAATGATGCGGCGAGTTCGACTAGTGTTTCCGTGCGACAGAAGAGAGCTGGGATGCTACCGCCTAGCAACGATTGTAGGTGGATCGCATTTTCGTCATCGCCTGGGTGCATCGGATTGTCTACACTGCCTGGCGACCAATAGACTTGAAAGACGCATCCATCGCGATCATGTAGGTAACGCATTAGCGCTGCAAACTTTTCGATTTGCCAGCGTTGCTTGATTTTCCGAGAGCTAATTTGTATCGCGACTGTCTTTCCAGAATAGCCAAGGTTCTCGGATCGTTTGCTCTCGGCTATTTCAATTAGGGCTCGGTCAGGAAATATTTGTGTCTTTCCGCATTGAATATCACTGCCAAATTCTTTTGCAATCTGAAAACTGATGTCCGCAACGTGGCGAATGCTCGGGGCAACGTGGATCGGGTTCGAGATCAAGTTCTCATAAACAGAACCAGGGGCTACTACACCGTAAATACGTTTTGCCCCGACAATTTTGGCTAGTCTGTACGGCCTTTTTTCTACATTTGGTTTCGCTATGATGATTGAATCATATTGCTTCCGTCTCAGTCGGAAGAGTAGCTTGATTCTTTCCCAGTAAGCTTTTGCCAAAGATTTGCTACCCCTGTGATGCCCTTTGTCGTAAACGTATATATTATTCAAATTGGGGTTTCCTAAGAGGACAGGGGCGCAATAACTATTGACGAGGATATCGATAGTTGCTTCGGATTGTGCGGCTCTAAGAGCTGAAATTAGCGGCGTAGTCAGGATGAGGTCGCCGATGTTGTCACGTCGAATAATTAGTATCTTCATCGAAATTTGAGTAGCGGAACTAATCGGTTTGCTGTCTGCGCAAAGTCGGGAAATGCCGGGAATTTTGCCAGCATTTTTTGTTATTCGAAATGATTGGCCTGGGCTCTGCGCTTGAATGCCTTTGACGTCGATAATTTCGGAAGAGCGTTTTGCGCCTAGTGCGCGGCTTCCCAGTTCGGTCCGACCCCCACCTCGACCACCAGCGGCACGCTCAAGGCTGCAACCTCACCCATCAACTTCGGCAGGTGGGTACGCACGGCCATCAGTTCGTTGTCCGGAACTTCAAGCAGCAGTTCATCGTGCACCTGTAGCACCAGCCGGCTCTGCATGCCGAATTTTTCCAGCCAATTCTGTACGGCGATCATGGCCAGTTTGATCAGGTCGGCGGCGGTGCCCTGCATCGGGGCGTTGATGGCAGCGCGTTCGGCGCCTTGGCGACGCATGGCCTGGGCCGACTTGATGTCGGGGAACCACAGGCGGCGACCGAAGGCCGTTTCGACGTAGCCGTGTTCGCGCGCCGACTGGCGGGCCTCTTCCATATAGCGGGCGACGCCGGGGTATCGGGCAAAGTAACGGTCGATGTAGGTTTGCGCTGCGCTGCGTTCCAGGCCGAGCTGGCGGGCGAGGCCGAAGGCGCTCATGCCGTAGATCAGGCCGAAGTTGATGCTCTTGGCTACGCGGCGCTGGTCGGGACCGACTTCCAACGGGGTGACGCCGAAGATTTCGGCGGCGGTGGCGCGGTGCACATCTTCGCCATGGGCAAACGCTTCACGCAGGCGCTCGTCGCCCGACAGGTGCGCCATGATGCGCAGCTCGATCTGCGAGTAATCGGCCGAAACGATGCTGCTGCCGGATGGGGCGATGAAGGCAGTGCGGATGCGCCGGCCTTCTTCGCTGCGCACGGGAATGTTCTGCAGGTTGGGGTCGCTTGAGGCGAGACGGCCGGTGACGACGGCGGCCTGGGCGAAATTGGTATGCACGCGGCCGGTTTGCGGATTGACCATGCGCGGCAGCTTGTCGGTATAGGTACCCTTGAGCTTCGACAGGCTGCGGTGTTCGAGCAGCAGCTTGGGCAGCGGGTAGTCGAGCGCCAGTTCCGACAGCACTTCCTCGTCGGTGGACGGGCCGCCGGAGGCGGTTTTCTTTTTGACCGGCAGGCCGAGCTTGTTGAACAGGATGTCGCCGAGCTGTTTGGGCGAAGCCAGGTTGAAGGGCTGGCCGGCCAGTTCGTAAGCCTGCGCTTCGAGGGCCATGATCTTCTGGCCCATTTCGTGGCTTTGCTGGGTCAATACCTCAGCGTCCACCAGGATCCCGTTGCGCTCGATCTGCCAGATGACCTGACGGGCCGGCATTTCGATGTCGTGGTAAATGCGCGACAGGCCAGGTTCGGCGACGAAGCGCGGATGCAGGACATTGTGGATGCGCAGCGTGACGTCGGCGTCTTCGGCGGCGTAGGTGGCGGCGCGCTCGATATCGACTTGATCAAAGGTGATCTGCTTGGCCCCTTTGCCGCACAGGTCCTCGTAGGCGATGGTCTCCAGGCCGAGGTGGCGGGTGCACAGTTGGCCGAGGTCATGGCCCTTGTCGGACTCGATGACATAGCTTTGCAGCATGGTGTCGTGTTCGATGCCGGCGAGGCTGATGCCGTGATTGGCGAAGACATGCTGGTCGTACTTGGCGTTCTGCAGCACCTTCCTGTGAGCGGCGGATTCGAGCCAGGGCTTCAGGCGGGCCAGGACCTCGTCGCGCGGCAATTGGTCGGCGACGCCGGGGGCGGTGTGGGCCAGCGGGATGTAGCAGGCTTCGCCCGGCGTGACCGACAGCGAAATCCCGACGATGCGGGCGGCGAAGGAGTCTAGGCTGGTCGTTTCCGTATCCAGCGCCGTCAAGTCGGCGGCTTCGATCTTCTTCAGCCAGCGTTCGAATGCGTTCCAGTCGAGCACGGTTTCGTAACGAACGGCCAGTTTTTCTACCGGTGGCGGGGTCGGAGTGCCGACCGTCTGTGCGGGAATGCCGGCAGCGGCATCGGCGCCGTCGATCTCGGCCAGCCAGGTCCGGAACTGGTAACGCCGATAGGTTTCGCGCAGCGTGTCGAGATCGGGCGGCGTCGCCGTCAATTGGGTGGGGGCGGGAAGGCCGGGCAGGTCGCAGACGACGGTGACCAGCTTCTTGCCGAGCGGCAGGAATTCGAGATGATTGCGCAGGTTCTGGCCGACAACACCGCTGATCTGGTCGGCATTGGCGACGATCTGGTCGAGCGAGCCATATTGAGTTAGCCATTTGACGGCCGTCTTCGGGCCGCACTTCTGGACGCCGGGCACGCCATCCACCGTGTCGCCGACCAGGGCGAGGTAGTCGATGATGCGCTCCGGTGGCACGCCGAACTTGGCTTCGACGCCGGCCGCGTCGAGCAGTTCGTTGCTCATGGTGTTGTACCAGCGCACGTGCGGGCCGACCAATTGGGTCAGATCCTTGTCGCCGGTGGAAATCAGCGTTTCGATGCCGTGCACCGCAGCAGTCGTCGCCAGCGTGCCGATCACGTCGTCGGCTTCGACGCCGTCGATGGTCAGCACCGGCCAGCCGGCTGCCTTGATCGCCACGTTGATCGGCTCGATCTGGGCGCGCAGGTCATCCGGCATCGGCGGACGATGGGCCTTGTATTCCGGATACCAGTCGTCGCGGAAGGTCTTGCCCTTGGCGTCGAAGACGACGGCCTTGTAGTCTGCCTTGTAGTCGCTTTCGAGACGACGTAGCATGTTCAGGACGCCGTAGATAGCGCCAGTCGGTTCGCCGTCCTTGTTGCGCAGGTCGGGCAGGGCGTGGAAAGCGCGGTAGAGATAGGACGAACCGTCCACCAACAACAAGAGAGGCATAGAAGTGACGGAAAGCGACAAACTGGAGATGAGTGTGGAGACCGAGGCGCTGTTGAAAAATTCGACGGCCCGCGAGTCCTGGCGGATTTTCGGCATTATGTCAGAGTTCGTCGAGGCGACCGAACGTCTGGCCGCGATCAAACCGGCCGTCACGCTGTTCGGTAGTGCCCGCGTGCGGCCGGATTCGAAGTACTACACGCTGACCGAGCAGTTGTCACGATTACTCTCGGATTCGGGTTTCTCGGTGATTTCCGGCGGCGGCCCCGGCATCATGGAGGCGGCCAACAAGGGGGCCTTCTTCGGCAAATCGCCCTCGGTGGGCCTCAACATCCAATTGCCGCACGAGCAGAAGTCCAATCCCTACCAAGACATCTCGCAGACCTTCCGCCACTTCTTCGCCCGCAAATACATGTTTGTCCGCTTCGCCAGCGCCTACGTGGTGATGCCGGGCGGTTTCGGTACGCTGGACGAGCTGATGGAAGCATTGACGCTGATCCAGACCGGCAAGGCACGCAAGATTCCGCTGATCCTCGTCTGTTCCGAGTTCTGGGGCGGCCTGGTCGACTGGTTCAAAGGCAAGCTGGTCGAGGAAAAAATGATCGACCCCGAAGACATGCACCTTATTCAGCTGATCGACGATCCGGAGAAGGTTGTCGAGGCGATTTTCAAACACTACGAGGGGCGTCCGTTCGGTCCGTTACCGAATGAACATGAGATGTTGCTCAACCTGTAATAAAATCAGGCCTATCCCAACGAGGAACCTACCATGCGCCGTCTTCTTCCTGTCCTGTTGTTTGCCGCTCTTCCCGTCTGGGCCCAGAAGGGCGATCTGCAGCCCCTGCCGGCCGTGCCGCCACCGCCGCCCGAAATGGAAGCTTTCGATGCCGCGCTGGAACCACAGGTGACCATCGTCAAGAAGGAAGCCGAGACGCGCGAGGAATATCGCATCAAGGGCAAGCTGTACATGGTCAAGGTCACGCCGAGCATCGGCAAGCCTTACTACCTGATCGATCGCCAGGGCGACGGCAAGTTCGTCGAAGCCGACATTGCCCAGAATCCGGTGCGCCCGCCGATGTGGGTTATCTATAGCTGGTAAGCCTTGTCGGTCTATACCCCGGTCGGGCGTGAGGAACTCGACGCCTGGCTCACGCCGCTCGCTCTCGGGCGGCTGATCGAATATGCCGGTATCGCTGCCGGCATGCAGAATTCCAACTATTTCGTCACGACCGAGCGCGGGCGTTATGTGCTGACGCTGTTCGAGCGCCCGGAGTTCGCTTACCTCGATTTCCACCTGGCCTTGATGGAGCATCTGGCCCGGCGCGGTATTGCCTGCCCGCTGCCATTAGCCGGCGCGGACGGCAGACTATGGCGGTCTTTGGCGGACAAGCCGGCCAGTCTGCTGACTTGTTTGCCTGGAGCCAATTGCGACCATCCAGACGTAGCGCAGTGCCGGGCCGTCGGTGTCAAACTCGCTGAGTTGCATTTGGCTGCCGCCGATTTCCCGGATCCTTTGCCCAATCCCTGCGGTACCGAATGGCGAGCCAAGACGGGAGCAACGCTGTTGCCGCATTTGCCAGTGGACGAGGCGGCAATGCTGGCCGAGGAGTTGGCAGTCGAGGCTGCATCGGACTGGGCGGCGCTGCCGCGCGGCGTGATCCATGCCGATCTGTTCCGTGACAACGTCTTGTGGGACAACTGCGGTGCACTGGCCGGAATCCTCGATTTTTACTTCGCCGGAGAGGATGTATGGCTGTTCGACCTGGCGGTCGTCGCCAACGATTGGTGCCGTGATGGCGAACGGCTCGCAGCCCTGATCGCCGGTTATCAAAGCCGGCGACTGCTGACCGAAGCTGAAGGTGCTGCCTGGCCAGCGATACGACGAGCCGCTGCCTTGCGCTTCTGGCTGCTCCGACTCGATGCGCGCTATCGGCCGCGTGCCGGCGAAGTGGTGACGATCAAGAATCCCGACGAATATCGTGACCTGTTGTTGCGTTTGCGCCTTGCCCCCGAGGCGTTGCCCCGTTAGCATCCGCCCATGAGTGAAAACCCCGTATTCCCGTTGCCCCCGGCGAGCTTCGATGGCGAAAGCCGCGAAGTCGACCCCGGCGCCTGTTTCGACTGGTTGCGCCAGGGCTGGGTCATGTTTCTGGTCAACCCCGGTGTCTGGATTGGCAGCACCGTGTTGCTATTGGTCATCCTGATGGCAATTTCCATCGTGCCGCTGTTCGGCCAGGTGGCTGCGCATCTGCTGGTGCCTTTGTTTGGGGCAGGCATGGTGCAGATTTGTCGCCATATCGCACAGGATCAGGAAGTGCAGATCGCCGATCTGTTCGCCGGCTTCAAGCACAACGCGGGGGAACTGGTGATGGTCGGCGTATTCTTTGCGCTCGGTATCTTCGGCATCGCTTTCCTGGCGTTTTTGCTGATCAGCGGGGGCGTACTCGGGGGCGTGGTAACCGGACGAGTGGCCGGATTCGGCATCGCTCTTGGTGGCATGATGCTGGCGGGTCTGCTGGTGTTGGTGCTGTCGGTGCCGGTGATCATGGCCACTTGGTTTGCGCCCGCACTGGTTTTCTTTCACGACATGAAGCCGATCGATGCCATGAAAGCCAGCTTTGCCGCCGGGGCCAAGAACTGGTTGGCCATGGTCATTTTTGCGGTCTTCCTTGTCGTCGTATTGTTCTTCGCCATGCTGCCGCTCGGCCTAGGCTTGTTGTTGCTGTTGCCGGTGGCTTCCGGTGCGGTGTACGCGTCCTATCGCGATATTTTCGTGGGGGCTTGAGCGTGCGGGCTCAAACGCTTCCTTCCGGAGCAGGTTGGCGCTGGCTGGCCGGTGGCGTGGCCATCTTCCGCCGTAATCCGCCAATGATGACCATGCTGGTGGTGGCTTACTGGTTTACGGTGATCTTCCTCAATCTCTTTCCGGTGATCGGTGCGCTGGCAGCCTCGCTGGCCATTCCTGGACTGTCGGTCGGCCTGATGCAGGCGGCGCGCAACCTGGAGCGCGGCCAGCCGGTCGGCCTGCAGACGCTGTATGGCGGCTTCAACGAAAACGCCAAGACCCTGCTGGCCTTGGGAGGGCTCTATCTACTGTGCACCCTCGGGGTATTGGGGGTTACAGCACTGGTCGATGGTGGCGATTTCCTGCGATATATGCTGGCCAGCAGCCGTGCCGAGCGGGCGGCGGTCGAGGATGCAGATTTTCTGTTGCCCCTGCTGGTTGTTGCCTTGTTGATGATGCCGGTGCTGATGGCCTGGTGGTTCGCCCCGGTGCTGGCGGCCTGGCATCGCCAGCCGCTCGGCAAGTCGCTCTTTTTCAGCTTCGTTGCCTGCTGGATGAACTGGCGCCCTTTTCTGACCTACGGGCTGGCCATGCTGCTGATCAGCGTGATCGTACCGGGTGTGCTGCTCGGTGTGCTCCTGCTGCTGCTACCCGGCTTGCAGGAACTGCTGACCGCCTTGATCATGGCGCCGATGGTGCTGGTCGTCGCGCCCATCGTCTTTGCCAGTTTCTATGCCTGCTACCGCGATATCTTCGGTATTTCGGAAATCGTCTGAGGCATGAATCCGCCCCTGGGCCTGTTCGGTGGAACCTTCGATCCGGTGCATTACGGCCACCTGCGGCTGGCCGAGGAATCAGTCGCCCACCTCGGACTCGGCGGTGTGCGCTGGATGCCGGCCGGGCAGCCGCCGCATCGCGGCACGCCGCAAGTGACCGCGGCCGATCGTCTGGCCATGGTGCGGCTGGCGACGGCAGACAATCCATCCTTTTCGGTGGATGCCGCGGAGGTCGAGGCAGCTGAGCCGAGCTACACGGTCCATACGCTGGAAAGACTGCGCCACGAACTGGGTGAGCAG
Organism: Azonexus sp. IMCC34839; assembly: GCF_047047955.1. Classification (GTDB taxonomy): domain Bacteria; phylum Pseudomonadota; class Gammaproteobacteria; order Burkholderiales; family Rhodocyclaceae; genus Azonexus. The sequence continues at coordinate 2,655,338 of NZ_CP150631.1, forward strand.
ACGCCGCTGGTATTGCTGGTTGGCGCCGATGCCTTTGCCGGCCTGGCGACCTGGCATCGCTGGAGCGATATCTTCGACCTGGCCCATGTTGCCGTGTCGCACCGCCCGGGCTTCCCGGTCGAGCTGGCCAGCCTGCCCGATGAGGTCGCTGCCGAATATGCGGCCCGGCGTCTGGCCGATGCCGGGCAACTCGGTGACGCGACCCACGGTGGCATTGTGACTTTCGCCATGACCCAATTGGCCATCTCCGCGACGCAAATCCGAAAATTGCTCACCAACGGCCTATCTGCCCGCTATTTGCTGCCGGACAGCGTTCTCGACTATATTCAGACTCATTCCCTTTACAGAAACCCCTGATGGACATCCGCAAGCTGCAAAAAATAGTCGTCAACGCCCTCGAAGATATCAAGGGCAAGGACATCGAAGTCATCAACACAACCAAACTGACCTCGATGTTCGATCGCCTGGTCATTGCTACCGGCGATTCCAACCGCCAGGTCAAAGCGCTGGCCCGCAACGTTCAGGACAAGGTGCGCGAAGCAGGTGGCGAGATCGTTTCCGTCGAAGGCGAGGATGCCGGCGAATGGGTGCTGGTCGATATTGGCGATGTCGTCGTCCATGTGATGCAGCCGAACGTCCGCCTGTATTACAACCTCGAGGAACTCTGGCAGATGACGCCGGCCCAGCGTCGCAAGGCCGCAGCCGAGCAGGCCGCCGAGGAATGAAACTGACCATCCTTGCTGTCGGTCATCGGCAGCCGGATTGGGTCAATGAAGGCTGTGCCGAATATCTGAAGCGCATGCCGCGCGAGTTGCCACTCAACATCGCCGAAATCAAGCCCGAGGCACGCGGTTCGAAGACGCGCGAGCAATTGCTGGCGGCCGAAAAGGGGCGCATTCGGGAGCATTTGCCGAACAATCCCCGGCTCGTTGTGCTCGACGAGCGCGGTGACGACTTGACCACGCTCAAGCTTGCCAAGCGCCTTGAGGCCTGGATGCAGGATGGGCGTGATGTTGCCCTGTTGATTGGCGGAGCAGATGGGCTGGACGAGGAATTCAAGCAAAAAGCCGACGACAAGCTGCGTTTGTCCAGTTTGACCCTTCCACATGGCATGGCACGGTTGCTATTATGTGAACAGTTGTATCGAGCCGTCAGTGTCTTGAAAAATCATCCATATCACCGGGAGGGTTGATGCGTATTTATCTGGCTTCGCGCAGTCCGCGCCGCCGCGAGTTGCTGCATCAGATCGGCATTGATTTCGACACCGTCGTCTTCCGCGATGGCGATCGGGCCGATACGGAAACCGACGAATCTCCGCTGGCCGGTGAAAGTGCTGAAGACTATGTCGAGCGGATCGCCCGAGCGAAGGCAATCCATGGCCTGAAGATCATCGCCGACCGCAAGCTACCGATGCGCCCGGTGCTCTCGGCCGATACTACGCTGGAGTTCGAGGGGCAGATCATCGGGAAACCGGTAGATTTGGCCGACGCCACCGCTATTTTGAAACGCCTTTCGGGCAAGACGCATCGCGTGCTGACCGGCGTGGCAATCAATCACATGGGACGTACCGAATACGTGCTGTCGGTCAGTGAAGTCCGCTTCCGCACCATCGACGACGAGGAAATCCGTCACTACGTGATGAGCGGCGAGCCGATGGACAAGGCAGGCGCTTACGGTATTCAAGGCTTGGCCGGGCTGTTCGTCGAGCATTTGGCGGGCAGCTATACCGGCGTGATGGGTTTGCCAGTCTGCGAAACCGGCGAGCTGCTCAAGAGCCTCGGCTTCCGGCCGCTCTGATCCAGGCTGCGGCCTCGGCCGCACCATCCATGACGGGTTGCTCTGGGCAAGGCTGTTGCCATAATTCGCTCAGCGCTTTTTCTACGTCGCCGCAGATCAACTTCTCCGCTTCGATCTCGGCGTATTGCCCGTGCCGTTCGAGCCAGGCGATCAGGCATTCCTGTTCGGGCCAATCTTCCCGTCGCTGATAGAGCACCGGGGTCCCATTGCAGACGGCCTCCGTAAAGGTGCCATAACCCGGTTTGGTGATGACGGCATCGACCGAGGCCAGCAGGTCGGTGAAACTTAGCCCCAAGCTTTCCCACTCGACAGCATCGGGATGGGCGCATTGCCAATCCCGAGAAACCAGCCAGCGGATGCCGGGAATGCTCGGCCAAGCTTCGACCGGCAGGCGATGGGCGATGCCCCCCATGGCCACCAGCACGGTCTTGTCGCCACCGAACGGTAGCGAATGCTGGAGACCGCGGGCGGCGATTGGCGCGATGTCGCGAACATGCGGGAAATCCGACATGGCCATGCCGGGGGTGACGCGCAGGAAAGCCTCTGCCGACAGGTAGGCATCGAGAATCTGGCGGTGGATGACAGCGGCCCAGGGCTCATGGCCGAAAAAATGCCTGAACAGATCGGCCCAGTTTAGTGAGCTCAGGCTGGCGCAGTGGATTCCCGCCAGCGTAGCGCCGGCCAGCGGCAGGTAGCTGACGTTGGTCAGGACGAAATCGGGCGACAGTTGCTTCAGGAAGCCCGTTTCTGCGGTGACACGGTCGAGCCAATGAGCGTGGGCGTCTTGGTAGGCCAGTGCGCTGGCTGTTTGGTCGACCTGTGTTGCATCGACCATGGCAAAACCGAAATCTGTGTTGTCGGCGATGAGTTCGAACGGGTGAGCGATACGCTGCTGCAGCTGGCTCGGTGGCAGGCGGCTGCGCACGGTCAGGCGTAGTTCGGGAAGGCTGGCCGCCAGCGCTTCGAGCACTGGTGCGGTGATCGCCAGATGCCCGAAGCCGTGGCTGGAAATGTCGACGAAGAGGTGCAAGTCAGTGGTGCTTGAGTACAGGCTTGCGCTTCTCGACAAAGGCGTCCACCCCAGCAGCGAAACCGTCGACGACTTCTCTGTTCTGGACGTTCATCATCTCCGGGCGGTTGATGTGGATCAGGCCGACCTTGCCGATCACTTCGCTGATGATGACCTGACTCATGCGGGCGTCTCCTGTTGGCTTGGTTTTGTCAAAATGGCAGTTTAACAGCCGGCCATATCAGGGTTTGTCCGGCTGGCGACAGTCTTGGCCTTGGCTAAGCTGCTAAGCTGCGTGCAAACCTATAAACGATATGGAGACGAGATGACTTACGCCATCGCAGAGCATCCCCTGTGGAAGCCCAACCCCAATACTGTCGGCGATACCGGCATGGCCGTGTTCATGCAGGCCAACGGATTCGGTCGTTACAGCGACTTGTGGCAGTGGTCGGTCGATCAGCCGGAGGCATTCTGGTCGAAACTGTGGGATTTCTGCGGTGCGGTGGGCGAAAAGGGCGAGCGCGTGCTGGTCGATGGCGATCGCATGCCGGGGGCGCGCTGGTTCCCGGAGGCAAGGTTGAACTATGCCGAGAACCAACTGCAAAGCTGTGACGACAGCGAGGCGGCGGTGTTCTGGGGTGAGGACAAGGTCAAGCGGCGTCTGACGCGGGCCGAACTCTATGCCGAAGTGGCGCGCTTCCAGCAATGCCTCATTGCCGCCGGCGTCGGCGAAGGTGATCGGGTAGCGGGTTATCTACCCAACTTGCCGGAAACCTTGATCGCCATGCTGGCGACGACGGCGCTCGGTGCCATCTGGTCCTCCGCCTCGCCGGATTTCGGCGTGCAGGGTGTGCTCGACCGCTTTGGTCAGATCGAGCCCAAGGTGCTGGTTTGCGTCGATGGCTATTGGTACAACGGCAAGGCGGTCGATTGCCTGGAGAAAAATGCCGAGGTGGTGGCCCGTATGCCCTCGTTGGCCAAGGTCGTCGTCGTTCCTTATTTGAACGAACGGCCGGAAATCGGGCAGATCGCCCACGCCGTGCTGTGGAACGACACTGCTGCGGTGCACGGGCCAAAAGAGGTTATTTTCAAACGGGTCGCCTTCGACCATCCGCTGTTCATCATGTTTTCCTCTGGCACTACCGGCGTGCCGAAGTGCATCGTCCATTGCCATGGTGGCGTACTGCTGCAGCACTTGAAGGAGCACAAGCTGCACAGCGACGTGCGGCCCGGCGACCGTCTGTTCTACTTCACCACCTGCGGCTGGATGATGTGGAACTGGCTGGTTTCCGGCCTGTCTGCCGGCGCCAGCTTGCTGCTTTACGACGGCTCGCCGTTCGCGGCCAAGGGCAAGGTGCTATTCGACTATGCCGAAGCCGAGCGCATGACTCACTTCGGCACTTCGGCCAAGTTCATCGACGCTGCGGCCAAGCTCGGCCTGACGCCGGGCAAGACACATGACTTGTCAGCCTTGCGTGCCATGTTCTCGACCGGTAGTCCGCTGTCGCCGGAGGGCTTTGACTGGGTTTATCGCGAGATTAAGCAGGACATCCTGCTGGCGTCGATTTCCGGTGGTACCGACATCGTCTCCTGTTTTGTGCTGGGCAACCCGGTCTTGCCGGTCTATCGCGGCGAAATCCAGTGCCGGGGTCTGGGCATGGCGGTCGATGTCTTCGACGAGGCTGGCCAACCGGTGCGTTCGGAAAAGGGTGAGTTGGTCTGCAGCAAACCTTTCCCGGTCATGCCGGTCGGTTTCTGGAACGATGCCGATGGTTCGAAGTACCGTGCCGCCTATTTTGAGCGTTTCCAGAATATCTGGTGCCATGGCGACTTTTCTGAACTGACGGCGCACGACGGGATGATCATTTACGGCCGCTCGGATGCGACGCTGAATCCGGGCGGAGTGCGCATCGGAACTGCCGAAATCTATCGCCAGGTCGAGCAGTTGCCGGAGATCCTCGAATCGCTGGTGATTGGTCAGGATTGGCCGCCGGGCAAGAACGACGACGTGCGCGTCGTGCTCTTCGTCAAGCTGCAGGAAGGCATTGCGCTCGATGCTGCGCTGGTCGACAGGATCAAAAAGCAGATTCGCGACAACACGACGCCGCGCCATGTGCCGGCCAAGGTGGTTCAGGTGCAGGACATTCCGCGTACGAAATCAGGGAAGATCGTCGAACTTGCCGTACGTAACGTCGTGCACGAGCAGCCCGTGAAAAACGTGGAAGCGCTGGCCAACCCGGAGGCGCTGGAATACTTCCGCGCCCGCAGCGAACTGGCTGACTGATCAGGCGCGGCCGAAAACGAGCCGCTGCAGCAGCGCCTTGCCCTGGCGGACGAGTTGGCAACTCGCCTGCCAGAGGGTGGCGGTCAGCCAGCCGCAGGCAGATGCGATGCGCTGACTGCCGGCCGGGCTTTCGATCCAGCGATGGAACAGGGTCGCCGCACCGATACTGACGCCCCAGGTGAACAACATGCCGAAGACGGCCGAGGTTGGCGAAACCAGATCGAAGCGGGCGTAGATGGCGTTAACCACCAGATAGACCGGGAAGTGCACCAGGAAGACCGAGAAGGAGATGCGGCCGAGGAAGGCCAGCGTGTCCGACTCCGGCCAGCGCTCGAGCAGGCCGCTACGGCGGCTGAAAGCCAGGGTCAGGGCGACGACGAGGGCAACGGCGATGCGCAGGCGGAAATCGAGGACCAGTGCCGCTATGCCAACGCTGGCGATGACACCGACCCAGAACGACAGGCGGTTGCGGTTCGACGCCCACCAGGCAGCGGCACCTAGGCCGTAGGAGCCGAAGAAATAGACCGCCCAGTTATCCCAGCTGGCATCGCGGTTGAACCAGAATAGCGAGGCGACCGCCAGGCAAAGGACGATGGCCGGGGCGATCCACTGGCGGCGTCCTGCCCACAGCAGCAAGGCGAGCAACGAGAAAAGCTGGAAATCGATGGCGACGTACCAGACGCCAGCCGACAGCGATTCGACGCCGAGAATGCCGTGCAGCAGCGTGGCGTGCGCCACCCACTGGCCGAGCGAAGCGCGCGCCGGCACCATGTCGTCGTCCAGCCAGCGGTCGGCGATGGCCGAACAGATGATGGCCAGGGCGAGCGCGCTGAGGAAGGGAATGGACAGGCGCAGATAGCGCTTCCAGATCATGGCGAAAGGCGAACGCTCCAGGGCCTGACCATCCGGCGACAGGCCGCGGGCGGCCAGAAAACCGCCGATGACCAGGAAGACCTGGACCGCGATGCGAGCGTAGTCGTAGAGCCAGTCGATGGGTTTTTGCGCCACCTGCTGCACGGCCTCGGTCAAGGGGCCGTAGGCCGCCAGGTGATGGAGGACGATCAGTTGCGATGCGATGGCCTTCAGGGCATCGATCAAGGGCATGCGGTTGCTGGAATGGCTCATGACAGCGATGTTACACCGGATTGCTGCGGTGCACCAATATTAAACCTATGTTTTGTCTGGTGTTTTTGCCAGTTTGTTGGTTGGCGGATACTACAGGTAACGCGCCAAGAAGGAATCGGTGTACCGCTCGGGCAAATCAGCCCAGACGCGGTGACCGCTGCCAGGGGCGACGGTGATCGGTTGGCCATCCTTGTTTTCCAGGCGGGATAGCGTGAATAGCTCATTGCCTTGCGGATGCACGCATTCGATACGGTCGCCCAGTGCAAAGCGGTTCTTGACCTCGATTTCCATCAGTCCGCGCGTCGTGTCGAAGCGCACGGCGTCGCCGACATACTGGCTCTTGTCCGATTCCGAATGGCCGCGCAGGTAGTTCTGGTAGTCGGCATCGTGGTGGCGCTGGTAGAAACCATCGGTGTAGCCGCGATTGGCCAGGTTTTCCAGGTCGGAGAGCAGGGTCGGGTCGAACGGCCGGCCGGCCACAGCATCGTCGATGGCCTGGCGGTAGGACTGGCAGGTGCGGGCGACGTAATACGGGCTCTTGGTGCGGCCCTCGATCTTCAACGAATCGACACCGATCTCGACCAGGCGATGCACATGCTCGATGGCGCGCAGATCCTTCGAATTCATGATGTAGGTGCCGTGCTCGTCTTCCTCGATCGGCATCAACTCGCCTGGGCGTTGTTTTTCCTCGAGGAGGATTTCCTGGTCGGCATGGCTGTAGAAATTGACGGGTTGACCTGCAGGCAGTGGTGCGCCGTCGGAGGTCGAGACCTTGTAATCCCAGCGGCAGGAATTGGTGCAAGTGCCCTGATTCGGATCGCGATGGTTGAAGTAGCCGGAAAGCAGGCAGCGACCGGAATAGGCGATGCACAGCGCGCCATGGACGAAGACTTCCAGTTCCATGTCCGGGCAGCGCTGGCGAATCTCTGCCACTTCGTCGAGCGACAACTCGCGCGACAGAATGACGCGGTGCACCCCCATTTTTTGCCAAAAACGGACAGTCGCCCAGTTGACCGTGTTGGCCTGGACAGACAGGTGAATGACCTGTTCCGGGAAGGTCTCGCGCACCATGTCGATCAGGCCGGGATCGGACATGATCAGGGCGTCCGGCTTGAGTGCGATGACCGGTGCCATGTCGTCGAGGTAGGTGGTCAGCTTGGCGTTGTGCGGAAAGATGTTGCTGACGACGAAGAACTGCTTGCCCAGCGCATGCGCTTCGGCGATGCCTTCGCCCAGTTTTTCCAGTGTGCCGAATTCGTTGTTGCGCACGCGCAGGCTGTAACGTGGCTGGCCGGCATAGATGGCATCGGCGCCAAAAGCGAAGGCGGTACGCATCATGTCGAGCGAGCCGGCGGGGGCAAGCAATTCTGGCGCGGATCGAGGCACGCGGAGCATAGTAAAATTCTGAAAAACCGCGAATTTTACGCCTCATGACCGAAGAGATACTGATCAATTTCACGCCGCAGGAAACCCGCGTTGCTGTCATGCAACAGGGGGTCGTGCAGGAACTGCATATCGAGCGTACGGCCAGCCGAGGGCTGGTTGGTAATGTCTACCTCGGACGCATCGTCCGCATCCTGCCCGGCATGCAGTCGGCCTTCGTCGAAATCGGGCTGGAGCGCACTGCCTTCCTGCACGTTGCCGACATCTGGCAACCGCGTGACGCCAACGGCGAACGCACGGTCGAGCGGCCTATCGAGAAGATTCTCGCCGAGGGGCAGAGCATCGTCGTGCAGGTGGTCAAGGACCCGATCGGTACCAAAGGGGCACGCCTATCCACGCAGATTTCCATTGCTGGTCGCATGCTGGTCTATCTGCCGCAGGAAAAACATATCGGTATTTCGCAGCGCATCGAGGCGGAAGCCGAGCGCGAAGTGTTGCGCGAAAAGATCACCCGTCTGGTGCCGGAAGACGAGCCGGGGGGATTTATCGTCCGTACCATGGCCGAAAATGCGACCGATCAGGAGTTCGTCACCGATATCGCCTACCTGCGTAAAACCTGGGCCGATATCCGCGACAAGGCACGTGTTTCCGGGCCACCGACCTTGCTCTACCAGGAACTGTCCCTCGGCCAGCGCGTGCTGCGCGACTTCGTCAATCCGGAAACGACCCGCATCTACATCGATTCGCGGGAAAACTTCCAGAAGCTGATGACCTTCGCCGAGGAATACACGCCGGCTGTCTTGCCTCTGCTCGAGCACTACCTCGGCCAGCGCCCACTGTTCGAATTGCACGGTGTCGAGGAGGAAATCCAGAAAGCGCTGGCCCGACGCGTCGACCTGAAATCCGGCGGTTACCTGATCATCGACCAGACCGAAGCGATGACCACCATCGACGTCAATACCGGCGGTTTCGTCGGGGTGCGCAATTTCGACGACACCATCTTCAAGACCAACCTCGAAGCCGCTGTCACCATCGCCCGCCAGCTCCGCCTGCGTAATCTGGGCGGCATCATCATCGTCGATTTCATCGATATGGAGAATGAGGAGCACAAGAAGGCCGTGCTCGACGAATTCAACAAGGCGCTGGCGCGCGACCACACCCGCCTGACGGTCAATGGCTTCACCCAGCTCGGCCTGGTCGAGATGACCCGCAAGCGCACGCGCGAATCGCTCGCCCATGTGTTGTGCGAACCTTGCCCGACCTGCGGTGGGCGGGGCGAGGTCAAGACGGCGCGAACCGTCGCTTACGAGATTCTGCGCGAATTGTTGCGCGAGGCGCGCCAGTTCAATGCCCGCGAATATCGCATCCTGGCCGGCCCGGCTGTGGTCGATCTGTTCCTCGACGAAGAATCACAGGCGCTGGCCATGCTCTCTGACTTCATCGGCAAGCCGGTTTCGCTACAGAGCGAGCCCAGTTATTCGCCTGAGCAGTACGATATCGTTTTGATGTAAGCCCCAACCGAGGAGAAGACAATGAACGATCAAGCAGAGTTCGACAGTCTGGTACCGCCGCAGAGCATCGACCGCCGTGGCTTTCTCGCCGCCGGCCTGGGCGCCGGTTTTGCCCTTGCCGTGCAGCCGGTGATGGCGCAAACCGCCATTGCGACCGATAGCAAAGGGCTGACCGCCGGCGAGGTGCAGGTGCCGGTCAAGGATGGTCAGGTTTCCGCTTATCGTGCGGTTCCGGCCGGCAAAGGCAAGGCGCCGGTCGTACTGGTCGTCTCTGAAATTTTCGGTGCCCACGAATACATCCGCGATGTCTGCCGCAGGCTGGCCAAGCAAGGCTATTTCGCCATCGCCCCGGAGCTGTTCACTCGCCAGGGCGATCCGCGCCAAATTGCCAGCATTCCCGAGATTCAGGCCAAGATCACCAGCCGGACACCGGATGCGCAAGTGTTCGCCGACCTCGATGCCTGCGTCGCGTGGGCCGGCAAGCAGGGCGGTGACATCGGTCGCCTGGCCATCACCGGTTTCTGTTGGGGCGGACGGATCACCTGGTTGTATTCTGCGATGAATCCGCAGGTCAAGGCAGGGGTCGCCTGGTATGGCCGTCTGGTCGGCGCTGAAAACGAGTTTACGCCGCGCCACCCGAGCCAACTGGCCGGTAGTCTGAAGGCGCCGGTGCTGGGGCTGTATGGCGGACTCGACGCCGGGATTCCGCTGGAAACCGTCGAAGCCATGGAGAATGCATTGAAGCAGGGCAGCCCGGCAGCCCAGGCGTCGCAAATCCATGTCTACGACAATGCGCCGCATGCCTTCCATGCGGATTACCGGCCGAGCTATCGCAAGGAAGAGGCAGAGGATGGTTGGAAGCGCATGCTGGCCTGGTTCCATCAACACGGCATCTGATTTCGGCAGCGGGGCGGGGCACTTCGTGCTACGCTTCGCGCCTTGTTTTGAGTTCGACGCATCATGACCACCGAAGAAACCTCTACCGCCAAGCCGACTGACGTCCGCGCACTGCTCAAGGACCTGCAGACTCGTTTCGATGTATTCCGTAATTTCAGCCCCTTGGCGATCGGTATCGACAAGCAGGTATTCGCGCAGTTGCCCGAGGTTTCGAAGAAATCGCTGCGTCTTGCCTTGCGTAGTCACACCATTTCGACGCGCTATCTGAAGGAAATGGAAAAGGGCAGCGTTCGCTACAATCTCGACGGCAGTACCGCTGGCGAAGTGACGGACGAAAACCGTCAGCATGCACAGGAGCAGTTGCGTGAGCGCTTCAAGAAGCAGGCCGAGCAACGTCGTGCGACTGAAGCGGCCGCCAAGGCGGAAGAGCGCAAGCAGCAAAAGCTGCAGCAACTTGCCGAGAAATTCGGTCGCAAGTAAGCTAGTCACTAGCAGAAATGAAAAAAGCCAGTCGAAAGACTGGCTTTTTGTATTCTGGTGGGTCGTCACAGATTCGAACTGTGGACCTACGGATTAAGAGTCCGCTGCTCTACCAACTGAGCTAACGACCCAGAATTTCCCGAAAGTTGGTGGGTCGGGCGAGATTCGAACTCGCGACCAACGGATTAAAAGTCCGCTGCTCTACCGACTGAGCTACCGACCCGGCCCACGGGAAGCGCGCATTATATAGAGCGCTAATGGGTGAGTCAACGCGATTTCCACATTTTCAGGGAATCAAATTTCCTAGCTGGCCGCATAGCGGACGAAGTCCACTCCACGTTCGACCACTTCGCCCAAGGTGAGCGTGGTCGTCAGGCTGCCTTCCAGGGTGATCTGCTTGCCGGTCGCGGCACGAACTTGCGGCGGGACAAGTAGGGATTTCTCCTTGTCGCCAAGGATCAGGAAGACCGGAATGCGGGCCGGTGCTTCGCCGGGCATGCCGGATTGACGAACGAAGCGGGCTTCGATGCGTCCGTCGTACCAGTCCAGGCTGGCCTGAAGTGCATTGTCCGGGCGGGTCTGCAGGCTGGCGATCACGCCCAGGCGAGGTTGTTCCTTGAGCTTGCTGGCGATCAGGCAGGGCGAGGCACGGCGTTCTCCGCCTCGATCCTCCGGGCGGAGTGCGACGCCATCGACCAGAGTCCAGTTTTCGCCGGGGACGTTTAGCTTCTTGACGGCGGTAGGCAGGCTCGATTGGCGGTCGAATCCGAAAATGGCCATGCGCTGGTGGGCGATGGCAGAGCTCTGTTTTTCCTGGGCCACCGGAGAATTCAGATATTCGCCGTTGAAGACGGCAAAGGCATTTTCGGCGCCAAAGGCGAGCTCGATTTCCCCTACTTCGGTTGAGACCAGGCCGTTGCCCGGCTTGAGCGAAGCTTCGAGCAGGTGGAGCAGGCGGATGCAGGCATAGCTGGACAACTCGCGTCCGAGCTTAAGCGATTCCGGGCTTTCGCCTTTTTCCAGGGCGTCGATGCGTTGCAGTATCTTGCGTCGCACCTTGCGTACTTCCAGCAAGGTCGGAACGCCGACCGGCAGTGGGCTACCGAACAAGCAGGCCAAGTCGATCAGGCGGGATTTCGATTCGGAGGCCGGTTCGTTCGTGAAAGTGGCCAGTTCGCGCCAGCGGCTCAGTCCGCGATTGGCAACGGTCAGCTGCGCAGACGATAGGCGATAGGGATCGGCCAGGCGCAATAGGAAGGCCCAGACGATCAGACCGGAAATATTCGCTTCGCCGAGGTGAGGAAAGTCGCGGTCGACTACCGGTTGTTCGAGGATTTGTGCGGCGTTTGCCTGAGCGAGAACGCCGAAGAGAAGATGGTCGATTTCCGGTGGGCAGCTACGGGCGGCATTGAAATGGCAGTACTGAGCCATGCGCAGGGCGTTGGCAGACCGTTGCAGGGCGCGCAGGCGAGCATCGGCAGACAGGTCGGGGGCGATGCGCAGGTAGGCGATGCCGAAGCGCAGCCAGAGGCGTTGCGCGGCATCGAAGGCGCGTTCGTCTTCTTCCGGCAGGGGCAGGGCCTTGCGGCTATAGCGCGGTTCGATGGCGTTTTCGGCTGGGATGGCGGGCGACCACAGCGAATTCAGGAGTTCGTAGGCTTGGGCCGGTGCCAGGCTGGAGCCTTCGATAGCCTCGACTTGCAGGCAAATGGCCGCCAGCATGTGCATGGCTTGCGCCTGCGGCTGGGCCGCCAGCCAGGCTTTTGCCCCGGCAGCATCTTTGAAAGCCAGCGCGATGTTGGAGCGCGGTTCCGGAAGTTTCAACCAGTCCATCGTCTCTCCTTGTCTGGAGTATGCTTATGTGATGAGCGGATTTGAACATTATGAGCGCGAGTTGACTAGTCTCGATGATGAGATTCGTCGTTATGCGCTGATTTGTGGCGTCGATCTTGCCACACCGCATGAGGTTGCCGCATGTCTGGCGGAACCTCATGCCGATTGGCCGGAAGACAAGGCACGCGAGTCGCTGCGCGGTTTGTTGTTGCTGCGTTTCAAGCTGGAGGCGGAGATGCTGGCCGAGGGCACGAGCCCCTGGCCGCTGTTATCAGCCGCTCATGAAAGATCGGTTTGATCAGCCGTCCGCATTGATCTTGGCGATCAGTACCTGCAAGGTGCTTTCCGCCTGATCGTTGGCGACCTGGCAGGTACCCGCTGCCTGGTGGCCGCCGCCGCCGTATTGCAGCATCAATTCGCCGACATTGGTCTTGCTCGAACGGTCGAGAATGGATTTGCCGGTGGCGAAAACGGTGTTCTGCTTCTGCAGGCCCCACATGACGTGAATCGAGATGTTTGTCTGCGGGAAGAGCGCGTAGATCATGAAGCGGTTGGTTGCCCAGATGGTTTCCTCGTTGCGCAGGTCGAGCACGGCGAGGTTCTTGTGTACCGTGGTGCAACGCAGGATCTGGTCCTTGGCTTTCTCGGCCTGTTCGAAGTAGAGATCGACGCGTTCCTTGACGTCGGGCAGGGCGAGGATTTCATCAATGTTGTGATCGCGGCAGTACTTGATCAGGTCCATCATCAGCGCGTAGTTGCTGATGCGGAACTCGCGGAAGCGACCGAGGCCGGTGCGGGCATCCATCAGGTAGTTGAGCAGGACCCAGCCGGTCGGATTGAGGATTTCGTCGCGGCTGAATTGCGCTGAATCGCCCTTATCCACGGCCTCCATCATGTCGTCAGCGATCTTCGGGAAGGCCTGCTTGCCGCCGTAGTAGTTGTAGACGACGCGGGCGGCGGAGGGGGCATCCGGCTCGATGATGTGGTTCTTGCGATCGCCGGTATTGCGGATGGTTTCCGACAGGTGGTGGTCGAAGGCGAGATGGGCGCCGGCGACGTAGGGCAGGTTGGTCGTGATGTCCCGCTCGGTGATGTCGACCTTGCCGTCCTGCATGTCTTTCGGATGGACGAACTTGATGTCGTCGATCAGGTTCAATTCGTTGAGCAGTACCGCGCAAACCAGACCGTCAAAATCGCTGCGGGTTACCAGGCGAAACTTTTGTTGCGTCATCTGCATGTCTCCGGATAGCAAAGGCGTTCGAAGTCCTAGCATAGCGCCAATGCGGCGCCTTGGAAACGGCAAAAGTGAGGCTCAGAGGGCGATACGGATGGCCCGGGTCGGGCAGGGGGCGATGCAAGCACCGCAGGCGGTGCATTTTTCCGGGTCGAGTTCGGGCAGCGGGCTGCCGCCCAGACGTGGAACGAAGCGGATGGCGCGGGCGTCGCAGAAATCGCCGCAGACGCGGCATTCGACGCCCCGGCGCGGCAGGCAGGCATCGCCAATGACAGCTTTCGACGACCAGGCGTCCTGTCCTTCAACGCGTAGCAGGGCCTTGGGCTGGCAGGCGGTGACGCAGTCGGCGCAGAAGGTACATTCGCCCCGCTGGAAATCGACGCTCGGAAAGCCGCCATCGCCAGCGATCAGAATCCCGGTCGGGCAAGCTTTCAGGCAGTCGTTGCAGCGGGTGCAGGCGTCGATGAATTTGGCTTCGGGCAGTGCCCAGGGGGGGCGCATCTGAACTTGCGGGCGCGCGCGGCCGCGAAAGAAGCCGCGCCGCGCCAGATCGACCATGGCTTAACCGCCGGCTTTCATCTTGTCGATGCCACTACGCAGCATCTGGTCGATTTCCGAGCCAGGTTCGACTTGCGGCAGCAGGGCTTCCCAATAAGCGATGCCGGCCTTGCGGTCACCACGCTCCATGGCGGCGGCACCAGCCAGGAAGAGGCTGTGGCCGTGATTGGGCTCGATCTTCAGCGCCTTTTCGATCAGTTGCGTCGGTTTTCCCTTGAGGCCTTTGCCTTCGGCCATGGCAATGGTCTCGGCATAGCTGGCCAGCACGTCCGGGTCGTCCATGGCCTTTTCCGCCTTGGCGTAAGCCTGGGCGGCGTCTTCGTATCGGCCCAGGGTCTTGTAGGAACGGCCGAGCATCATCCAGCCTTGCATGTCGTCCGGGTTGGCCTGCATGCGCTCGGCCAGCTTGGCGACCATGGCATTGATCTGTTCCGGCGTCATTTTTGGCTGGGCAACGGTTTGTGTCGGGTCGAGCGCGCGCGGGTTGCCCAGCACGCCGTAACCGAGCAGGCCAAGAATCGGCAAAAGTACGACGAGGGTGATCGCGAGCTTGCGGCTGGGGGCGGCGCTAGCGACATTGCCGCCGGTTTCGTCGCTATCGACTTCTTCGAGCAGGCGGCGCTGCAATTCGGCCTTGGCCTGGGCGTGGTCGGCTTCGCTCAAGGAGCCTTCGGCGAGTTCGCGGTCGAGTTCAGCCAGCTGGTCGCGGAAGATGGCGAGGTTGGCCTGTTTGCGCTCGGCGTTGGAGGCGTTCTGGCGCGGTTTGCGCCACAGCGGCGGCACGATGAAGGCGGCCACCACCGCGACGAGCAGCAGGGCGAAGATGAAAAACTGGGTCATTGCGAATCGAGTTCCTTGAGCAGGGCTTCGGCGCGCTGCGCCTCGGTGGCGGTCAGCGGCTTGTCTTCGGCGGCGAGACGGGCGGCGCGGCGCTTCAGGTAGCGTTGCAGGGCGACGATGCCGAGCAACAGCAGGGCGATGGGGCCGCCCCAGAGCAGCAGCGTGTTGCCCTGGACCGGCGGACGATAGAGCACGAAGTCGCCGTAGCGGGCGACCATGAAGTCGATGATTTCCTTGTCGCTCTTGCCGGCCTTGATCATGCCGCGTACTTCGCGGCGCAGGTCTTGCGCCAGCTCGGCATTGGAGTCGGCGATGTTCTGGTTTTGGCAGACCAGGCAGCGCAGTTCTTCGGAGAGCTTTTGCAAGCGCTTTTCGGTCACCGGATCGGCAGCGATGGCTGCTTCGGTGGCGCTATCGGCCACTGCTGCGGTGCACAAGGCAAAACAGGCAAAAACCAGGGCGAGCAGGTGTTTCATTTGTTCAGCTCCGCCAGCAGCGGCATGATCTTCTTGCCCAGCACGTCCGGGGTGATCGGGCCGGTGTGCTTCATGCGAATGACGCCGGCCTTGTCGATGACGTAGGTTTCCGGCACGCCATAGACGCCGTAGTCGATGCCGACACGGCCGTCGAGGTCCATGACCGTCAGCTTGTACGGATTGCCGTGTTCGGACAGCCACTGATTGGCGCGTTGCCAGGCCAGTTTCTTTTCTTCCTCGGCCGGCATCTTGCCCATGTCGAAGCCGCCGTCGCCACGTACTTCCTTGTAGTTCAGGCCGATCAGGGGCACGTCGACCTTCTTCGAGAATTCGACGAGGATCGGGTGTTCCTGGCGGCAGGAAACGCACCACGAGGCCCAGACGTTGAACAGCCAGACCTTGCCTTCCATGTCCTTCGGCGACAGGGTTTTATCCGGTTGCGCCAGTTGTGCCAGCGTGAAGGCCGGAGCCGGCTTGCCGACCAGCGGCGAAGGGACGTCGCGCGGATTCAGGTTGAGACCGACGGCGAGCAGGGCAACGAGGGCGGCGAAGGCGCCGACGATCCAGTAATAACGATTCATGCTTGTTGGGCTCCGGCAGGGACTTTGGCGGCGGCACGCGCTTTCACGCGGTAGCGGCGGTCGAGCATGGCGGCGAGACCGCCGAGGGCCATCAGGATGCAGCCGCCCCAGATCCAGTCGACATAAGGCTTGTAATAGACGCGCACGGCCCATTCGCCTTCCGGCTTGTCGCGGTCGATCGGTTCGCCGAGCGAAACATAGACGTCGCGCAATAGGCCGGCGTCGATCGAGGCTTCGGTCATCGGCATGGTCGAGGAGTGGTAATTGCGCTTTTCCGGATTCATCTTGCGCAGGAATTTGCCCTCAACGGACAGATCGAAATCCCCCTGCGCCGCCACGTAGTTGGGGCCTTCCACTTGTTTCACGCCGTTGAAGGTGAAGTGGTAGCCAGCGACATCGACCGATTGGCCGGGGCCGAGCTTGACGTCCTTTTCGTCCTGATAACTGGAGACCATGGTGACGCCGATAACGAAGACGGCGACGCCGATATGCGCCAGATGCATGCCGAAGAAGCTGCGTGGCTGGCTGAGGGCGGTGGCCACAAAACTGCGGCCGGCGCGTGTGTGCTGGACGCGTTCGACGAAATTGAGCACGGCGGTGGCGACAATCCAGGCCGCGAGCAACAGGCCGAGTGCCGTCATCGCATGCCAGCCACCATAGAGCAGCGGCCAGGCGATGGCGACAACGACGCCGACGGCGAGCGCCCACTTCACGGCCTTGGCGATTTCGGTAACGGAAGCTTCCTTCCAGCGGGCGAAGGGACCGATGCCGATCAGGAAGAGGATGGGCGTCATCACTGGCACGAAGACGGCGTTGAAATACGGTGGGCCGACCGAAATCTTGCCGACGCCCAGCGCATCGATCAGCAGCGGGTAAAGCGTGCCGAGTAGGACGGTGGCGCAGGCAACCACCAGCAACACGTTATTGGTCAGCAGCAGCGACTCGCGGGAGAAGAGCGCAAACCGGCCGCCCAGGCCAACCTTCGGCGCGCGCGCCGCGAATAGGGTAAGCGACGAGCCGATCACCGCAACCAGGAAGATCAGGATGAAAATGCCGCGGCGCGGATCGGTGGCGAAGGCGTGGACCGAGGTCAGCACGCCCGAGCGGACCAGGAAGGTGCCGAGCAGCGACAGCGAGAAGGCGGAAATCGCCAGCAGCACGGTCCAGTTTTTGAAGCTGCCGCGCTTTTCGGTGACCGCCAGCGAGTGCATCAGCGCTGTGCCGATCAGCCAGGGCATGAATGAGGCGTTTTCCACCGGGTCCCAAAACCACCAGCCGCCCCAGCCGAGTTCATAGTAGGCCCACCAGGAGCCCATGGCGATGCCCAGGGTCAGGAAGACCCAGGCCGCGGTCGTCCAGGGGCGCGACCAGCGTGCCCAGGCCGCGTCGAGCTTGCCGGAAAGCAGGGCGGCGATGGCGAAAGCGTAGGCGACCGAGAAGCCGACATAACCCATGTAGAGCAGCGGCGGGTGGATGACCAAGCCGGGGTCCTGCAACAGCGGGTTGAGGTCGCGACCTTCTTGTGCGCCGGGCAGCAGTCGCTCGAAGGGGTTGGAGGTCAGCAGGATGAAAAGCAGGAAGCCGAAACCGACCAGGCCCAGCGTACCAAGCACGCGAGCAACCATGGTGTCGGGCAGTTCGCGCGACAGCAAGGCGACCAGGAAGGCCCACCAGGTCAGCATCAAGATCCACAGCAGCAACGAACCTTCGTGGCCGCCCCAGACGCCAGCGATGCGGTATTCGATGGGCAGCAGGGAGTTGGAGTGCTGCGCTACATAAACCACCGAGAAATCGTTGTTGATGAAGGCAATGGTCAGGCAGGCGAAGGAGAAGGTGACCAACAGTGCCATCGCCGAGGCGGCGGGACGAGCCAGGGCGATCCAGCTCTGCTGGTTGCGGTGGGCGCCAATCAGCGGAAAGACGCCGAGGACAAGTGCGACCAGCGCCGAGAGAATCAGCGCGAAATGACCAAGTTCAGGAATCATGCTCAGTAACCTGCTTTCGGCTTGTCGCCAGTGCTTGCCGTTTCGCCAGCCTTCTTCTCGGCTGCGCGGGCATGGGCATCGCCCACAGCCTTGGCGGCTTCCGGCGGCATGTAGTTCTCGTCGTGCTTGGCCAGCACTTCGCTGGCGGTGAACGTGCCGGTTTCGGTCAATTTGCCTTGAGCGACGACGCCTTTGCCTTCCTTGAACAGGTCGGGGAGGATGCCCTTGTAGTTCACCGTGATGTCCTTGTCGGTATCGGTGACGACGAAGCGGATGGTCACGCCGTCGGCCTCACGCGCCAGGCTGCCTTCCTTGACCAGGCCGCCGATACGGAAGGGCTTGCCGGCCGGTGCCTTGCCGGCCGCCACGTCGGTCGGCGAGATGTAAAGGGCGATGTTGCTGTTCAGCGCATTGAGCACGAGGGCAGCAATGATGCCGATGATGGCGAGGGCGCCGCCGATCAGCGCGAGTTTCTTGTGACGGGTTTTCATTCGGTAGGGGTCCTGCTTTCTGCCCTTAGCTGACGTTTCAGGCGGGCGATGGTGGTCTTTTGATTGCGCGCGACGAGAATCGGTTCAATGGCCATGATGGCTGCGGTGACGCCGAAGGAGCCCCAGACGTAGAGGCCGTAGCCGCCCATCGCGATAAAGTCGGAAAAGCTGTTCCAGTAGATCATTTCTCGCCTCCTGTCAGGATGGCCTTGACCCAGTCGGTGTGCCGCTCGCGTTCGAGCATGATGGTACGTACGCGCATGAAGGCGACGGCGATGGAATACATCCAGAAGCACATAGCCATCAGCAACATGCCCCACAGCATGGTTTCGGCCATCGACGACTTGGTCAGGTTGACGCTGGAGCCCTGGTGCAGGGTGTTCCACCACTTCACCGAGAAATAGATGATCGGCACGTTGACCACGCCGACCAGCAGCAACAGGCCGCCCGCCTTGTCGGCGCGGCGCGGGTCGTCAATGGCGGCGGTCAGCGCCATGTAGCCGATGTACAGGAAGAGCAGGATCAGTTCTGAAGTCAGGCGGGCGTCCCACACCCACCAGGTGCCCCACATCGGCTTGCCCCACAGGGCGCCGGTCCACAGCGACAGGAAGGCCATCAGTGCGCCGGTTGGGGCCAGCGCCTGCGCCATCATGCCGGAGAGGCGGGTGTTGAAGGCGAGACCGATGGCGGCCCAGAAAGCCATTACCAGATAGATGAACATGGACATCCACGACGCTGGGACGTGAATGAAGATGATGCGGTAGCCCTCGCCCTGCTGGAAGTCGGTCGGTGCGACCAGCATGCCGAGATACAGTCCGGCCAGGCCGAAGACGATCGAAATGGCGGCGAAGTAGGGAATCAGCGCGCCGGCCAACGGATAGAAGGTGGCCGGTGAAGCGAATTTATAGAGATTGAAGCGATCTTTCATTCGAGGGCGATCTTCAAGGCGGCGGCCGACGCCCAAGGGGCGAAGCCGGTTGCGGCAAAGGTAATGGCGGCGAGCAGTGACAGATGTCCTTCTCCCCCGAGTCCGGACACGGTCGCGTCAACCGCGCCAGCGCCGAATATTAGCACCGGGATGTAAAGCGGCAGCACGAGCAGCGATAGCAGTACACCGCCGCCACGCAGGCCGAGGGTCAGTGCCGCGCCGATGGCGCCGATGCCGGACAGCGCCGGGGTGCCGAGCAGGATGGCGCCAGTCAGCACGATGAGGGCGTCGGTGGAAAGGTCGAACTGGATGCCGAGCACCGGTGCGATCAAGGCCAGCGGCAGGCCGGAGACCACCCAGTGAGCGATCACTTTGCCCGTAACAACCAGACCGAGCGGATGTGGCGCCAAGGCTAGCTGTTCGAGTGTGCCGTCGCGATGGTCGTCAGCGAACAGGCGGGGCAGCGACAGCATGGTGGCGAGCAGGGCGGCGACCCACAGCACGCCGGGGGCGAGCTTGCGCAACAGGTCCGGTTCCGGCCCGATGCCGAGCGGAAAGAGGCTGACCACGATGATGAAGAAGAAGATGGCCGAGACGATGTCGGCCTGACGGCGCATGGCCAGCTTGAGGTCACGACCGATGACGGCCAGGATGATTTTCAGCATCGTCCGACCTCAGGAAAGGCGCAGTTCGCGCACGGTGCCGGCCGGAATGTCGACCAGCTGGTGTGTCGTCATCACGGCCAGGCCGCCACGTTGCAGGTGGGCGGAAATCAGCCCGGCGAGCCAGTCCACCGCAGCCACGTCGAGGGCGACGAAGGGTTCGTCGAGCACCCACAGTGGACGGCGTTCCTTGACCAGTCGGGCCAGCGCGACACGGCGCTTCTGGCCTTGCGAGAGGTACTTGCAGGCCAGATCCTCGCGGCCGGCCAGGCCGACCTGCTCGAGAGCATCCAGCGCATCGTCTTCCGACAGTTCTTCGTCGGCTAGGCGGGCAGCGGCGAGCAGGTTTTCCAAGGGGGTCAGCTCTTCCTTGATGGCGTTCAGGTGGCCGAGATAGCACAGGTCGGCGCGGAAATCCTCGCCGGCGGAGCGGATCGATTGCCCCTTCCAGCGAATTTCGCCGGCTTCCGGCGGCAGCAGGCCGATCAGCATGCGCAGCAGGCTGGTCTTGCCCGCGCCGTTCTTGCCTTGCAGATAGAGCAGTTCGCCGGCTTCCAGTTTGAAGCCGAGGCCTGCGAACAGGCGGCGCTCGCCGCGCACGCATTCCAGATTGTCAGCTTCAAGCATTTAGAAAAAACCGCGAAAAATCAGGCGCAAATTATGAACGCGCCAGTTTACCGGCAGATTGATGATCATCAAACAAATCGGGCAACAAAAAACGGGGGCGGCTGCCCCCGTCGTCATGGGCGTTCGTCCTTACTTCTTCTCGAACGGCGTTGGGCGCGGTGTTGCGTCGGAAGAGGGCGGCAGGATGGGCAGCTTGAAGTTCGGCTGGTCGCCGGTCAGGGTCTTCAGGAAGGCAACGACCTTGGCATTTTCATCGGCCGTGAACTTCTTGCCGAGCTGAATGCGGGCCATGGTGTCGACCGCCTCGGGCAGGGTGTTGGCGGCACCGTCGTGGAAGTACGGATAGGTCATTTCAACGTTGCGCAGGGTTGGCACCTTGAAGTTGAAGCGGTCGGCGTCCTTGCCGGTAACTGCCGAACGACCTTCGGCCGGGCTGGAAGCCTTGTAGGCTTCGACAAGACCCATCTTCTGGAAGGAATTGCCGCCGACGGCCGGGCCATTGTGGCAGGCGACGCAGCCGCTGTCCTTGAACAGCTTGTAGCCTTCCAGTTCCATCTTGCTCAGGGCCTTCTTGTCGCCTTTCAGCCATTTGTCGAAACGGGAGTTGGGGGTGACCAGGGTTTCCTCGAAGGCGGCGATGGCCTTCGTCACCATGTCAATGTCGATCTGCTCTTTGCCGAAGGCTTTCTTGAAGTCGGCAACATAGCCCGGGATAGATTGCAGCACATTGATGGCCAGCGTATGGGTGAAGGCCATTTCGCCCGGATTGGCGATGGGGCCGCCGGCCTGAGCCTTGAGATCGGCCGCCCGGCCGTCCCAGAACTGGGCGAGGTTGAGGCTGGAATTGAGGACGGTCGGGGCATTGATCGGGCCTTCCTGCCAGTTGTGGCCGATCGAGGTCTTGATGTTGTCGGTGCCGCCCATTGACAGGTTGTGGCAGGAATTGCATGAGATGAAGCCTGACTTGGACAGGCGCGGGTCGAAATAGAGTTTCTTGCCCAGTTCGACCAGGGGTGGGTTGCTTACCTTGGCTGGCTGGATGGGTTGGATCGGTTCCTTTTCGGCGGCCATGGCGAGGCTGGTGGATCCGGCGAGCAGCAGTGAAACAAAAACGGAAAGCGTGCTTCTTTTCATTTGCATTCTCCCTTGTAAAAAACATTCGGTCCGGGCATTGTCCCCTCGGTGGTCATGGTAGTATTGATCCAAGTCAATGATTTTTATGGGTTTTGTTTATAGGGGTTATAGCTTTCCCCTATAGATAGAAGGGGCATTAGACCTCGCTAAATTACTCAGGAGAGCAGCAAATGACCTTAACCGAGTTGCGTTACATCGTGGCTTTGGCGCAGGAAAGAAGTTTCAGCCGGGCGGCCGAACGTTGTTCGGTCAGTCAGCCAACATTGAGCGTCGCCATCGCCCGTCTGGAAGACGAACTGGGCGTACAGTTGTTCGAGCGCGGCAAGGGCTTCGTCAGTCCGAGTGCGGTTGGCGTGCGCGTCGTCGAGCAGGCGCAGCAGGCGTTGAAAGAAGCGGACAAGGTGCGCCAGATCGCCATGGTCGGGCGCGACCAGCTGGATGGGCCGTTGCGCCTCGGCGTCATTCACACCATTGGTCCCTATCTGCTGCCGCAATTGATCCAGTCCTTGAAGCAGGTGGCGCCGCACATGCCGCTCGCCATCGAGGAGAACATGACCTCCAACCTGGCCGAGATGCTGCGCGAGAACGAGGTCGATGTCGTGATCATCGCCTTGCCCTTCGATATTCCGGGCGTGCTGACGCGGCCCATCTACGACGAATCGTTCAAGGTCATCGTGCCGCGCGGCCATGGGTGGGAAAACAAGGCGCGCATCGCGCCGGAAGAAGTGGCTGGCGACGAGGTGTTGCTGTTGAAGGCGGGCAACTGTTTCCGCGACCAGGTGCTGGGTGCTTGCCCGCAGGTGAGCAGTCCGGAGACCGACGTTCGCCTCGGCCATTCCATTGGCACGATCCGCTGCATGGTGGCTTCCGGGCTTGGTGTGTCGGTGCTGCCCGATGGGGCGTTGCGCCATCCTTATAGCAACGACCTGATCAGTGTCATTCCCTTCACCGAGCCGGAGCCGTCGCGCCGTATTGCGCTGGCCTGGCGGACCGGTTTCGTGCGGCCGAAAGCCATGGATGCGCTGGTGGCGGCGGTGCAGGGGTTGAACAATCCGGCCTATCGACTGATCCACTGATTTTTGTCCGTTTTTCACGGTGCACCGCAGCAGTGTGGTTTTGTGGTTTGCAGAGTGGAAACCAAGTAATCACTTGTCTCGCCCTTCGCTGTTTTGCTGGCGCCAAACCGACTGGCGAAGGGTTTGATTTAAATCAATAAATCACATTTCTCCCGGCGTTGGCACGTGCTTTGCGATGCCGCAACGTCCAATGCGAAAAACGAACGGGGGAAAACAAGTGACCGAGACTTTTTATGAAGTGCTGCGCCGGCAGGGCATTACCCGGCGTAGCTTCCTGAAGTTCTGCAGCCTGACCGCCACCTCGCTGGGGTTGGGCAGCGCCGCCGCGCCGCGCATCGCTCATGCGCTGGAAACCAAGCCGCGCACGCCGGTGATCTGGTTGCACGGCCTGGAATGCACCTGCTGTTCCGAGTCCTTCATTCGTTCGGCCCACCCGCTGACCAAGGATGTCGTGCTCTCCATGCTCTCGCTCGATTACGACGACACGCTGATGGCCGCCGCCGGGCATCAGGCCGAGGCGATCATCGAAGAGGTCAAGAAGAAGTACAAGGGCAACTACATCGTCGCCGTCGAGGGCAATCCGCCGCTCAACGAAGACGGCATGTTCTGCATTCACGGCGGCCGTCCGTTCGTGGAAGTGCTCAAGGAAACCTGCGCCGACGCCAAGGCCATCATCAGCTGGGGCGCCTGTGCGTCCTACGGCTGCGTGCAGGCCGCCAAGCCGAATCCGACGCGCGCGACGCCGGTGCACAAGGTCATTTCCGGCAAGCCGATCATCAACGTGCCGGGCTGCCCGCCGATTGCCGAGGTGATGACCGGCGTCGTGACCTACATGCTGACCTTTGACCGCATTCCCGAGCTGGATCGCCAGGGTCGCCCGAAAATGTTCTACGGCCAGCGTATCCACGACAAGTGCTATCGCCGCGGCCACTTCGATGCCGGCCAGTTTGCCGAAGCCTGGGATGACGAAGGCGCACGCAAGGGCTATTGCCTGTACAAGATGGGCTGCAAGGGGCCGACCACCTACAACGCCTGCTCGTCCATGCGCTGGAACGGCGGCGTCAGTTGGCCGGTGCAATCCGGTCACGGCTGTATCGGCTGCTCGGAAGAAGGTTTCTGGGACAAGGGCTCGTTCTACGACCGCGTCACCTCGATCACGCCGTTCGGCGCCGAATCGAACGCCGACACCATCGGCAAGGCTGCTGCCGGCACGGTGGGCGCTGCGATTGCCGCGCACGCCGCCGTCACCGCGCTGGCCCGCGCTCGCCAGAAGGCCGGCGAACAAGAAAAACAGGGGGAATAATTCATGTCAGCCTACGAAACTCAAGGCTTCAAGCTGGACAACTCTGGCAAGCGCGTCGTCGTCGACCCGGTTTGCCGCATCGAGGGCCACCTGCGGGTGGAAGTGAACCTCGATGACAAGAACGTCATCCGTAACGCCGTCTCCACGGGCACCATGTGGCGCGGCCTGGAAGTGATCCTCAAGGGCCGCGATCCGCGCGACGCCTGGGCCTTCACCGAGCGCATCTGCGGCGTCTGTACCGGTACGCACGCCCTGACCTCGGTGCGCGCGGTTGAAGATGCGCTGAACATCAAGATTCCGGAAAACGCCAACACCATCCGCAACCTGATGCAGCTGAATCTCTATATTCACGATCATCTGGTGCACTTCTACCATCTGCATGCGCTCGACTGGGTCGATGTCGTCTCCGCATTGAAGGCCGATCCGAAGGCCACTTCGGCACTGGCGCAGAGCATTTCCAGTTGGCCGCTGTCGTCGCCGGGCTATTTCCGCGACATCCAGAACCGCCTGAAGAAGTTCGTCGAATCGGGCCAGCTCGGCCCCTTCATGAATGGCTACTGGGGCAACCCGGCCTACAAGCTGCCGCCGGAAGCCAACCTGATGGCCGTGGCGCACTACCTCGAAGCCCTCGATTTCCAGAAAGAGATCGTCAAGGTTCATACCATCTTCGGTGGCAAAAACCCGCACCCGAACTGGCTGGTCGGTGGCGTGCCCTGCGCCATCAACCTCGAAGGCACGGGGGCGGTCGGCGCGGTGAACATGGAGCGCCTGAACCTGGTCAAGAGCATCATCGATCGCTGTACCGAGTTCGTCGAACAGGTCTACATTCCCGATCTGCTGGCCATTGGCTCCTTCTACAAGGGCTGGTTGTACGGTGGCGGCCTGTCGTCGAAGAACCTGCTCTCCTACGGCGATATCCCGCAGAAGGCCAACGACTACACCTCGGGCAACCTGCTGCTGCCGCGAGGCGCGATCATCAACGGCAAGCTCGACGAGATTCATCCGGTCGACCTGAAGGACCCGGAACAGGTACAGGAATTCGTCGCTCACTCCTGGTACAAGTACCCGGACGAAACCAAGGGCCTGCACCCGTTCGACGGCGTCACCGAACCCAACTTCGTGCTCGGCCCCAACACCAAGGGCACCAAGACCAACATCAAGGAGTTGGACGAAGGCGGCAAGTATTCGTGGATCAAGGCGCCGCGCTGGCGCGGCCACGCCATGGAAGTCGGCTGCCTGCCGCGCATGGTGCTGGGCTATCTGCAACCGAAGCAGTATCCGGAAATCCACGGTCTGGTCGAAGGCGCGCTGAAGAAGCTCGATGTGCCGGTCACCGCTCTGTTCTCGACCCTCGGCCGCACCGCAGCGCGCGGTCTGGAAACGGCCTACTGCGTCAAGCTGCAGCAACAGCAGTTCGACAAGCTGATGACCAACCTCAAGGCTGGCGATCTGAACACCGCCAACATCGAGAAGTGGGAACCCAGCACCTGGCCGAAGGAAGCCATGGGTGCCGGTTTCACCGAAGCCCCGCGCGGCGCGCTCGGCCACTGGATCAAGATCAAGGACACCAAGATCGACAACTACCAGTGCGTCGTCCCAACGACCTGGAACGGCGGTCCGCGTGACCACAAGGGTCAGATCGGTGCCTTCGAGGCCTCGCTGATGGACACCCCGGTGGCCAAGGCGGACGAGCCGCTGGAAATCCTGCGCACCCTGCATTCCTTCGACCCCTGCCTGGCTTGCTCGACGCACGTGATGAGCCCGGACGGTCAGGAAATGACCTCGGTCAAGGTTCGCTAACCGCGTCCCGGAAAGGAGGCAATCATGCTCTCTCAACAGGACATGCTGGAGGCCGAACGGCACGGTAAACAAGTCCGTTCGATCTATGTCTACGAAGCCCCTGTGCGCTTGTGGCACTGGGTCAATGCGCTGGCCATGGTGGTGCTGGCGGTGACCGGTTACTTCATCGGCAAGCCCTTGCCGACAGTGCCCGGCGAAGCCGCCGAGAACTTCCTGATGGGCTATATCCGCTTTGCCCATTTCGCCGCGGCCTACATCTTCGCGATCGGCCTGCTCGGTCGCGTCTATTGGGCCTTTGTCGGTAACCATCACGCCAAGCAGATCTTCAAGCTGCCCATCCTGAACCCGCAATGGTGGAGTGAAGTCTTCTTCGAACTGCGCTGGTATCTCTTCCTGGAGAAATATCCGAAGAAATACGTCGGTCACAACCCGATGGCACAGTTGATGATGTTCTTCTTCTTCACGGTGCTGGCCGTCGGCATGGTGTTCACCGGCTTCGCGCTGTACAGCGAAGGCGCCGGTCTGGGTCACTGGAGCGACGTGATGTTCGGCTGGGTCATCCCGATGCTGGGCGGCTCGCTGCAGGTGCATGGCCTGCACCGGCTGGGCATGTGGATCATGATGACCTTCGTCGTTGTCCACGTCTACGCCGCGATCCGCGAAGACATCATGAGCCGGCAATCGTTGATCTCGACCATGATCTCCGGCTGGCGGATGTTCAAGGACTGATGGTCATGCTTACCAGGGCCGCGTTGTCGGCGTTTGCCGTGCAGTCGTACGGTTTGTGCGCTGCCGCCTTGCCCTGGTCGCGCCTGGCCAACAGTCGGAATTAAGGTTTACCTTGCGTTGGCCCCGGCTCGCACCCTCACGCGACCGGGGCGTTTTTTTCGGAAGATGACGATGGATTCAAAACGCATTCTGGTGCTCGGTATCGGCAACCTGCTGTGGGCCGATGAAGGTTTCGGCGTGCGTTGCGTCGAGGCGCTGAACGAAGGCTGGACCTTCCCGCCGCAAGTGACGCTGATGGATGGCGGTACGCAGGGGCTCTACCTGCTGCCTTACGTGCAGGAAGCCGATTGCCTGCTGGTCTTCGATGCCGTCGATTACGGCGACGAGCCGGGCACGATGCGCGAAGTGGTCGGCGATCAGGTGCCGCGCTTCATGGGGGCCAAAAAGATGAGCCTGCACCAGACCGGCTTTCAGGAAGTCCTGATGGCCGCCGAGTTGACCGGCAAGCTGCCCAAGGAGCTGGTGTTGATCGGCGTCCAGCCGGAAGAACTCGAAGACTACGGCGGCAGCCTGCGCGACGTGGTCAAGGCGCAGATGGTGCCGGCCTTGAACAAGGCACTCGACTGGCTGGAACAGTGGGGCGCCGCGGGCCATTTGCGCGACGGCGATGCCGAACCGATCACCGATGCCGCGCTGGCCATCGACGTCTACGAAGGCGAGCGGCCGTCGGCCGACCTGGCTTATCGCCTGGGCGATGCCCGTTTCCTCAATATGGAGTCGGTCTGATGTGCCTCGGCATTCCCGTCCAGGTCATCGAAACCGGTGCTCATTTCGCCCGTTGTGCCGGGCGTGGCGGCGAGGTGCGTGTCGACCTGTCATTGGTCGGCCCACAGCCGGCCGGCACCTGGCTGCTGACCTTTCTCGATGCGGCGCGCGAAGTGATCGAGGCTGAGCGTGCCGCGGCGATCAATGCCGCACTCGATGCCCTGACCGCCGCCCACAGTGGCGAAACCGATTTTTCCGCCTTCTTTGCCGATCTCGACCGCGAACCCCAACTACCCGAATTCCTGAGGACCCCACAATCATGAGCCTCGAACTCAAAGCCGGCCCGACCTCGCTCGAGCGCCTGGAAACGGCCATCGGCCGCATGGAGCAAAAACACGGTTTTTCGCGTGTGCACCGCAGCAGTGACGTATTTCCTTCTGGTTTGGTCGCGCTGCTGCTCACCGACGACCCGCAGCGCAACCTCGAAGTGCTCGACGCCTGCGTCATCCTGCCTGAGGCGTTGAAGCCGCTGGGCGACAGCATCGCCCGTTGCGTCGCCGGGGCCGAGTTGGCGGCCGAACTGCTCGCCCGCTACGGCGTGGCGCGTGCGCCGGCCGTCGTCTTCCTGCGTGATGGCGAATTCGTCGGCGTGCTGCAAGGCATTCGCGATTGGAGCGAATATCAGGCCGAAGTCGCTCGCCTGCTGAACGGCCCTGCCCAGCCCAAACCCATCGGTATTCCCGTCCGCGCCGCCACGTCTCAAGGAGCCTGTGCATGAACCCGGCCAGCCTGCGTCCCTTCCCGATTTCCGTCGTCGCCATGGGCCCCGGCTCGCAAGGCGAGGAAGCTCCGGATTACCTGCCCATGCCCAAGGGCATGGAAACCTTCCACCAGCCGCGTCTGCCGGAAGGGGCTTCGGCCGAATCGGTGGCGCGTGCCGCCGTGCTGCTGGCCGATTTCGTCGATAACGCCGAACGCCTTGGCTTCGCCGGCGGTGCGCAATTCGACCTGCTTGCTGTCGATCCGGAAGTGCGTGAAGTGATCAACCAGTCGCTCGGTTTCGGCGAAGTCAGCGCCTTCACCACCGCGCCGGAACACTGGCGCGTGCAGGAAAGTGCCTTTGCCGGTGTCTGGCGCGTCTTGCAGGTCGGCGAGGATGGCCGCTTCCTGATCGACCGCCTGGAAACCGGCCCGGTGCCGGCGGTGCTGATCGATTCGATGCGCCGTACCGCGACCAGCGGCCTGCAGCCGCCCGAATACCCGGCCGGTTGCATGAACGCCCAGGCGCTGGTCGAGGAAATCCGCCAGCAGGCCGCCGCGTACCAGCCCGGCCAGTCGGCGCACGTGATCAACCTGACCCTGTTGCCGGTCAGCGATGCCGATCTCGATACCCTGTACGGCTGGCTCGGCCACCGCGAAGTGTCCATCCTGTCGCGCGGCTACGGCAATTGCCGCATCACCAGTACGCGTCTGCACGACGTGTGGTGGGTTCAGTATTTCAACTCGATGGATGCCTTGATCCTTAACTCCATCGAGGTGGTCGCCATGCCGGACGTGGTGCTGGCCTCGGACGAGGATTTCGCCGATTCCGTCGAGCGCCTGCGCGAATATCTCGACATGATGGCGGAACCCCTTTAAGTTTCCGATATGCGTTTCGAAGGCTCCTTCCTCAACGTCAAGCCGGACGACAAGCTCGAATGCGGCATCTGCTGGTGGGTTTACGATCCGACGGTGGGTGACGATGTGCGCGGCATACCGCCGGGCGTTTCCTTTGCCGAGCTGCCGGATGACTGGCATTGCCCCGGCTGCGATGCGCCCAAGCACAAGTTCATGGTGCTCGGCGCATGAGGCTCTGGGCCGACGATCCATCGTTGTACCTGGAAAGTGTTTTTGCCGACATCGCGGCAACGCGCATGGCTGGCGTACCGATCTGTAACCCGGCATTGCAAGTCGAGGCCATCGGCTTTCGTCGGGCCGAGGACGGGCATTGGGCCGGCGTCATGATCACGCCGTGGGCGATCAACCTGCTGCGCCTGCGCGGGCACGAAGAAAACTGGCCGGAGCTGGCCGCGACGAGCAAGTATGATTGGCGCTTTCCTTCCGGCAATTACGAGTTCACCGTGGCCCACGAAGATCGACTCGGTACTTACCACCTCTGTTCCCTGTTTTCCCCGGCGGTCGAATTGGAGTCGCATGATCAGGCCCGGTTGACCGCCATTGCAGTCGGCGAAGCCTTGTTTGCCGCACCCTTGGCACCGCCGCCCGTCGTGGCCGACGCGCCGCGCAGCCGGCGTGCTTTCCTGGGGCTGCGGGGGTGAATTCGGCGGGAATACTGACCGTCCGCGCAAACTGGGTCGAAGGGCGAGTCGAGAATCTGGCGGTCGAGCTGCGCCGGCCGACCGTGACCCGCCTGTTCATCGGCCAGTTGCCCGACGCTGTCGTGAAGACGGTGCCCTATCTGTACACCCTGTGCGCCGAGGCGCAACGTACGGCCGCTCAGTGCGCCGTCGCTGCCGCACGCGGCGAGCCGCCCTTGCCGGCCGACGACCGGGCGCTGTGGCTCGAGCTCCTGCACGAAAACCTTTGGCGCCTGCTGCTCGACTGGCCGACCGCGCTTGGCCTGGCCAAAGAGAAGGATGCCTTCATCGAATGGCGGGCGGAGCGCCAGGGCGACAAGGGCTTGACCGTGACCCAGCACTTGCTGGAAAACACCCTGCGCCCGCTCTCTGAAAAATGCCTGGAAAGGCTCGTGCACCGCAGCAGTGCTGCGATGCCGGTGACCGGCTTCGATGCCGAAGGCTGGCTGGCCTTCTGGCGTGGTGAAGCCGATCATAGGCCGGCCATCGTCGGTCCGAGCTGTGTGGCAGCGGCCTACCGTGCGCGCCTGGTCGATGTCGAGCAGGCGGTCGCGGCCTTGGTTGAGCGTGCCCCTTATCCCATCGTTCATGCCGGCGGCCAGGGTTGGGGCGTCGGTCAAGTGCTGACGGCGCGCGGCGTTTTGACCCATGCCATACACGTCGAGGAGGGTTTGGTGGCAAATTACCGGGTGCAGGCGCCGACCGACGGTTTTTTCGCCGATGCCGTGCCGCTCGCCGCCTTGCTGGCTGAGCGGACGTTCGCGGATGGCGAGGCAGCCCGACAGGGCATCGAGCAGGCTATTTTGGCCCTCGACCCTTGCCTGCCTTACGAATTGGAAGTGGATTGAAACATGCATGAAATGTCTTTGGCCGAAGGTGTGATCCAGCTGGTGGAAGACACCGCGAAGCGCGAGAATGCGCAACGGGTCAAGCTGGTGGTGCTGGAAATTGGCAAGCTGTCGTCGGTCGAGCCGGAGGCGCTGCGCTTCTGCTTCGATGTCGTCACCAAGGGCGGCATTGCCGACGGGGCGCGGCTGGAGATCGTCGATGTGCCGGGCAGCGGCTGGTGCATGCAATGCGCGGCGACGGTATCGGTCGGCGAGCTGTATGGCGCCTGCCCGACCTGCGGCAGTTATCAGGTGCAGCCCACGGGGGGCACCGAAATGCGGGTCAAGGAAATCGAAATCGAATAATCGGGAGACAACACCATGTGTACGGTTTGCGGCTGCGGGGCAGGGGAAACGAAGATCGAAGGCGGGGCGCATGAGCACACCCATGTGCACGCCGATGGCACGGTGCATACGCACAGCCACGACCATCATCACGAGCACGAGCATAGCCACGACGGCGCCGCGCTGGCTGGGGCGCATCAGCATCCGCACACGCATGCGGACGGCACGACGCACGTGCATGAGCACGTGCATCAGGGCGAGCATGCGCATGTGCATGGTCACAGCCACGACCATGTCCATGCCGATGGCAGCACGCACAGTCATCCGCACGACCATGAGCATGGCCACGAACATGATCATCACCACCATCACCACGCGCACGCCGTCGGCGGCGATCTCGACTACGGCACCGGCCCGGCCCGCGCCCACGTGCCGGGCATGAGCCAGGCACGCATGGTGCAGATCGAGCAGGACATCCTGGCCAAGAACAACACCTACGCCAACGCCAACCGCAGCTGGTTTGACGAGCGCGGCATCTTCGCGCTCAACCTCGTTTCCAGCCCGGGCTCCGGCAAGACCACGCTCCTGTGTAAGACCATCGAGCTGTTGAAGGACAAGGTCGCCATCAACGTCGTCGAAGGTGACCAGCAGACTGCCAACGATGCCGAGCGCATCCGCGCCACCGGCGTGCCGGCCATCCAGATCAACACCGGCAAGGGCTGCCACCTCGACGGCCACATGGTCGGCCACGCCATGCAGCGCCTGCAGCCCAAGGACGAATCGCTGTTCCTGATCGAGAACGTTGGCAACCTCGTCTGCCCGGCTGCCTTCGATCTCGGCGAGCACCACAAGGTGGCGATCCTGTCGGTCACCGAAGGCGAAGACAAACCGCTCAAGTACCCGGACATGTTCGCCGCAGCCGACGTCATGCTGCTCAACAAGTGCGACCTGCTGCCCTACCTCGAATTCGATGCCGACCTGGCCGAGGCCAACGCCCGCCGCGTCAATCCCAACCTGACCATCTTCCGCGTCTCCGCCACCCGCGGCGACGGCATGAGCGCCTGGCTGGACTGGATCGAAGCCGGTCTCGAAGCGCAGCGCGGCAAGCACGGCGAGTCGGTCGATGCGTTGAAGGCGCGTATCGCCCAACTGGAGCAGCAGCTGGCGGCGAAGTAATCGACGGGGCTGGTCATGCTGCGGCCAACCCTGGGGCAGAGCGTATTTCTTATCGGTGCGGTGCTGGCTGCTTTGCCCGGCATGGCGGTTTTCGGTTGGCTGGCTGGCCTGTTGTTGTGCTGCGTTGCGGCACTCAGCGCGGATCGCCTGGCGGCATGGTCGGCGCCGAGTTTTAAGCGCGAGGGGTATCTCGCCTCCATGTTTGCCGGAGCATGCATCGCCTGGTTAACCCTGTTGATCGGGATGGGGGCTATGGCTGCGCTCGGCGCACTCGTCGTGCCTTACATGAGAACGGTTGATTGGTTGTGGGCTAACGGGTTGTTCGGACCATTTCTCAGCCCTGTCGGTGCATTCCTGGGAGCATCGTTTGCGACATTGCCTAGTCTGTTGATTGGTGCCGGGCTCGGTATGATTGCCGGCCGGAAAGCGAGCTTGTCGTGAGCGGCCGCCTGATCCGCATCCGCGGTCTCGTCCAGGGCGTCGGCTTCCGGCCCTATGTCTGGCGCCTGGCGCAAGAGTTGGAATTGGCCGGCTGGGTGCGCAACGACGGCGCCGGGGTGACTGCTGCGGTGCACGGGCCGAATTGGGCAAAATTCGTTGAGCGCCTGCCCCTGGAGGCGCCGTGTCTGGCGCGGATCGATGGCGTCGAGATCGAGGAATTGGCTGGCGAATTGCCGACCACCGGTTTTGCCATTCTCGACAGCGCCGAGGGTGAGGTCAAAACCGCCATCGGTCCCGACGCCGGGCTGTGTCCGGAGTGCATCGCCGACTTGTGCGACCCAGCCGGTCGGCGCTGGCGCTATGCCTTTACCACCTGCACGCATTGCGGGCCGCGCTTCACGGTTAGCCGGCGCATTCCCTACGACCGGGCGCAGACCAGTTTGAGCGGTTTTCCGCTGTGTGAACCGTGTGCCGGCGAATATGGCGAACCGGCCGACCGACGCTTCCACGCCGAAACTACCTGTTGTCCCACCTGCGGCCCACAGTTGAGCCTGCTCGATGCGCTCGGTCAGCCGCTGTCCGGCGATCCCATCACCGAAACGCTGGCCCGCTTGCGTGCCGGGCAGGTCGTCGCCATCAAGGGCCTGGGCGGTTTTCATCTGGCCTGCGATGCACGTAACGCGGAGGCGGTGGCCGAATTGCGCCAGCGCAAGCAGCGCGAAGCCAAGCCTTTTGCCGTGATGGGCCTGAATGAAGCGGCCTTCGCCGGACTGGCGCGGATCGGCGAGGGTGAGCGCGCCCTGCTGCGCAGTGTGGCGGCGCCCATCGTCCTGTGCGCCAAGGGCGAGCGGGAATTGCCGGGCATTGCGCCGGGTCTGGCCTGGCTCGGCGTCATGCTGCCGGCGACGCCGCTGCATCTTTTGCTCTGGCACGAGGCGGCCGGGCGGCCGAGCGGCACGGACTGGTTGAGTCAGCCGAACGACCTGTTGCTGGTGATGACCAGCGCCAACCCGCATGGCGAGCCGCTGGTGGCGGATAACGCCGAAGTCCTGACGCGCCTGGCCGGCATTGCCGATGCCTTCCTGCTGCACGACCGCGATATTGTCGTTCGTTGCGATGACTCGTTGGTGCGTGCGACACCGCACGGCCCAGCCTTCATCCGCCGGGCGCGCGGCTACGTGCCGGTGCCGATTCCGTTGGCCGAGGATGGCCCGGATGTGCTGGCCGTCGGCGGCTACTTGAAGAACACCATCTGCGTGACGCGTGGCCGCGAGGCCTTCCTGTCGCAGCATGTCGGCGGTCTGGATAACGCAGCGGCGATTGGTTTCCTTGAGGAAACCGTGGCACACCTGCTCGATATCCTGGAAGTCAGGCCGTCGGCGATTGCCCACGACCTGCATCCCGATTTTCCGTCGACCCGCTTGGCCATGCGTTTGGCTGACGAACTGGGCGTTCCGGCCGTTCCGGTGGCGCACCATCAGGCACATCTGGCGGCGATTGCCGGTGAACACGGCAGCAACGAGCCGCTAACCGGCCTGCTGCTTGATGGTGTCGGCCTCGGTCCGGATGGCGTTGCCTGGGGCGGCGAATTGCTGCATCTCGATGGCGCCGAGTGCCAGCGCCTCGGCCATCTGCAGCCGCTGGCGCTGCCCGGCGGCGACCGCGCGGCGCGCGAGCCGTGGCGCATGGCGGTGGCCGCGCTGAACGGCGCCGGCCACAGTCACCACATCGGTGGCTGGTTGCAATCGACCTGGCCTGAACGCGACGCCGGCCCCTTGCTGACCATGCTCGCCCGCCAACTGCGTTGCCCGCCGACGACCAGTCTGGGCCGTTGGTTCGACGCCATCGCCGCGCTGCTCGGCGTGCGCGACGTGATGGCCTTCGAAGGCCAGGCAGCGATGGAGCTGGAAGGCTTGGCCGCCGGCTTCGGGCAGATCGAACCCCTGCCGGCCGGTTACACCCTGCGCGACGGCGGCCGGGTGCTCGACCTGTCGCCCATGCTGCTGCCTTTGCTCGAACTGCGCGGCGAACCCGCCCGCGCTGCGGCGCTGTTCCATGCCACGCTGGCCACCGGGCTGGCCGAGTGGGCGACGGCCGTCCCCCAAGGGGACTTCTTGCTGGGCGCGGTGCACGGGGCAAAAAGGCAAAAAATCGCCCTCGGCGGTGGCTGTGCCATGAATGCCGTATTGGCCGAAAATCTACGCCGCGAACTAGCCGAGCGTGGTGTCGATTTGCTGGAAGCCCGGCTGGCACCACCCAATGACGGCGGGTTGGCACTGGGTCAGGCGGTGGTCGCCAGACGCATGAAATAACAGTGGCTTACGACCGGATGGACTAGTCAATCCGGCTGATTAGCAATTAACCATTTATTGCCTGGACTGGAAACCTGTGGCTGCCAATTGCTTCCCTTGGTGCGCCGCAGCAAAATCGCTAAGCGACTGGTTATATTAGAAAAGTCTTTTCTGGCCCGCTTATTGCGCATTTAGTCGCCAATAAAAATTCGCCATACCCCCAAGCAGAGAATCGTGCGCCGGCCATCGGCGGCAACACATACAAAAGGGGAGATCAATGGCCAACCAAAATCTGATCAAGCTGGAACTGGATCAACGCATCGCAGCGGCGGCCGAGCGCCTGTCGATGTCGCGTCGCGAGTTCCTGCAATTCTGTGCCGCGCTCGCCAGCACGCTGGGCCTGCCGCAAGGGGCGGATGCCGCCGTGGCCGAGGCCGTGGCGACCAAGAAGCGCCCGAGTGTCATCTGGCTGCACTTCCAGGAATGCACCGGCTGCACCGAGTCCATGCTGCGCGCCGAGCATCCGACGTTGGAAAAGCTCATTCTCGACGTCATTTCGCTCGACTACCACGAGACGCTGTTCGCTGCTGCCGGCCATCAGGTTGAAGCGGCGCGTTATGCGGCGATGAAGGAAAACAAGGGGCAATACATCCTGGTTGTCGAAGGCGCCATCCCGACTCGCGACAACGGGGTCTATTGCAAGGTCGGCGGCAAGACCGCCATCGAATTGCTCAAGGAGTGCGCGGCCGATGCGGCGGCGGTGATCGCCATCGGCTCCTGTGCCTCCTGGGGCGGCATGCCTTCGACTATCCCGTCGATTCCCGGCGCGACCGACAGCCCCACGGGGTCCAGCGGGGTGGCCCAGGTGCTCGGCAAGCCGGTCGTCACTATTCCCGGCTGCCCGCCCAATCCGTACAACTTCCTGTCCACCGTCGTGCATTTCCTGACTTTCGGCAAGTTGCCGGAAGTCGATGACAAGGGTCGTCCGAAGTTCGCCTACTCGCGCCTGATCCACGAGAACTGCGAGCGCCGCGCCCACTTCGACGCCGGCCGCTTCGCCATGGAGTTCGGCGACGACGGCCACCGCAAGGGCTATTGCCTGTACAAGCTCGGCTGCAAGGGGCCGGAAACCTACGCCAACTGTTCGGTCATCATGTTCGGCGACGCCGGCGCCGGCACCTGGCCGGTGGCTTGCGGCCACCCGTGCATCGGCTGTACCGAGCAGGGTGTCGGCTTCGCCAAGCCGATCCATACCGTGGCCAAGCTGAAGAACATCGAACCGTCTGCCTTCCTGCCGCGGATCGTCGAGGAGAAGGGCATTGGTGCCACACTCGGTTCGGCTGCGGTGCTCGCCGCGGTGGCCGGGGCTGCCGCCGGGGCCGGGGCGATGGTCGCCAAGAACCTCGGTTTGTCGCACCAGGCCGAGGAAATGGAGCGGGCGAAGAAGGAAGGCAACAAAGCCACCGAATCGACGGAGGTCTGAGATGACCAGCAGACGTGACTTTCTGCGCGGCTGCCTGGCCGGCGGAGCGGCAGCTGCCGCGTCCGTCGTGCCCGAGGTGGCCTGCGCGCGCGATACGCTACAACGCCCGCCCGAGGCGCTCGGCCTGCTCTACGACGCCACCCTGTGCGTCGGCTGCCAGGCCTGCGTCGCCGCGTGCAAGCGAGCCAACGAGAACCCGGCCGAATTCACGGCCATGGACAAGCTTTGGGATACGCCGCTCGATACGACCGGCCACACCTTCAACCTGATCAAGATGTACCGCAACGGCACGATGGAAACGAAGGATAGTGAGCTGAACGGCTTCTCCTTCATGAAGACCTCGTGCATGCACTGCGCCGACCCGTCCTGCGTTTCGGCCTGTCCGGTGTCGGCGATGCAGAAGGATCCGCTCACCGGCGTCGTTGGCTACGACGCCGATGCCTGCATCGGTTGCCGTTACTGCGTCGCCGCCTGCCCATTCGGTATTCCGAAATACCAGTACGACTCGCCGACCGGCAAGATCGGCAAGTGCGAGCTGTGCCGGCATCGCCACAAGGACGGCCATTATTCGGCCTGTGCCGAGGTCTGTCCGACCGGTGCCACGCTGTTCGGCCGCACCGAGGACCTGTTGGCTGAGGCGAAACGCCGTCTGGCCTTGAAACCGGGCGAGTGGACCGCCATCCCGCGCGGACGCCTGCCGGCCAGGGGCGAAACGGCCGAGCAGGCCGCCAAGTGGAAGGGTCCGCTCGACCAGAGCTATCAGGCCGTGGTCGGCCAGTACAAGCAGCATGTCTATGGCGAAACCGAATACGGCGGCACGCAGGTGCTCAAGCTGTCGGCAGTTGAGTTCGAGAAGGTCGGCATGCCTAACCTGCCACCGAAATCGTCGGCGGCCACTTCGGAAACCATTCAGCACACCTTGTACGGCGGCATGATCATGCCCATTGCCGTCCTGGCCGGCCTGACCTGGGTGGCCAGGCGCAATGTCGTGCCGGAAGACGACGAGGCAAGTAAAAACCAGAAGGGAGGCCAGTCATGAGCGCCCATTCGCATCCGGTAACGGCTCCGGTCGGCGGCAAGCTGTTCAATACCGCAACCTTCGTCTGCGCCCTGCTGATCATGGCCATGGTCGCCATCCTGTTCGTCCGCTTCATTTTCGGACTGGGGGCGGTGACCAACCTGAACGACGGCTACCCGTGGGGCATCTGGGTGGTCTTCGACGTGGTCATCGGTTCGGCCTTCGCCTGCGGCGGCTTCTCGGTGGCCATGCTGGTCTATATCTTCAACCGCGGCGAATACCACCCGATGGTGCGGCCGGCCTTGCTGGCCTCGCTGTTCGGCTACACGCTGGCCGGCGTCGGGGTGATCTTCGACCTCGGCCGATACTGGAACTTCTGGCACATCCTGTGGCCGACCTATGCCAACCCGAACTCGGTGATGTTCGAGGTCGCCTTGTGCATCTCTTGCTACATCACGGTGATGTGGATCGAGTTCTCACCGGTGTTCATGGAGCAGTGGGGCCTGAAGGTGCAAAAGAAGAAGCTGGAGAAAGTGCTGTTCTTCTTCATCGCCCTTGGCACCTTGTTGCCGATGATGCACCAGTCCTCGCTCGGCACCTTGCTGGTGGTGATGGGTGGTCAGGTCAATCCGCTGTGGCAGACCCCGGTCGTGCCGCTGCTCTACCTGTTGAGTGCGGTGACCATCGGCTACGGCGTCGTGTTGTTCGAGTCTTGTGTCGCCTCGTCGGCCTATCGCCGCGAGATCGAGATGCACCTGTTGCAGCCGATGGCCAAGATCATGCTCGGCACGCTTGCTGCCTTCCTGTGCGTGCGCTTCGGCGATTTGGTCGTGCGCGGCGCGCTCGGCCATGCCTTCACGCCTAGCCTGGAAGCCTTCTTCTTCTGGCTGGAAACCGCCTGCTTCGTGCTGCCTTATGCACTGGTCGGCACAGCCAACGCCCGGCGCAATCCGGCACGCCTGTTCCTGGCTGGGGTGTCGATCATGCTTGCCGGCGTGCTGCTGCGCGTCAATGGCTTCCTGATCGGCTACGACACCGGCCCGGGCTGGCACTACTTCCCGAGCATCGCCGAAATGCTGGTCACCATCGGCATGTTCGCCATCGAAGTGCTCGGCTACATCATCATCACCCGCCGCTTCCCGGTGCTGCCGCGCCCGGAAACTGCCCACTGAATTCGAGGGATAGGAGAAAAAAATGACTAAACGAGTAACCATCGACCCGGTCACCCGCATTGAGGGTCACCTGCGCGTCGACGTGGAAGTGGACGGCGGCCGGGTCAAGAAGGCCTGGGCCTCGGGCCAGATGTGGCGCGGCGTCGAGAACATCCTGATCGGCCGCGACCCGCGCGACGCCTGGGCGATCACCCAGCGCATCTGCGGCGTGTGCACCACGGTGCATGCCATCGCCTCGGTGCGCGCCGTGGAGAACGCGCTGCAACTGGAAATCCCGGTCAACGCGCAGTACATCCGCAACATGATCATCCTGGCCCACGCCGTGCATGATCACATCGTCCATTTCTACCACCTGTCGGCGCTTGATTGGGTCGATGTCGTGTCGGCCCTGAAGGCCGACCCGGAAAAGGCGGCCAGCCTGGCGCAGAGCCTGTCGAACTGGAACGGCAACACCAAGGCCGAATTCAAGAAGGTGCAGGACAAGCTGAGCGGCTTCGTCGGTACCGGCCAGCTCGGCATTTTCACCAACGGCTACTGGGGCCACCCGGCCATGAAGCTGACGCCGGAAGTGAACCTGATGGCCGTGGTGCACTACCTGCAGGCGCTGGAAATCCAGCGTTATGCCAGCAAGATCGTCTCCGTTCTCGGCTCGAAGTCGCCCCATATTCAGAACGTGGCGGTCGGCGGCGTGGCCAATCCCTTGAACATGGATGCCCAGTCGGTGCTGACCATGGAGCGCCTGCTGGCCATCAAGGAATGGATGCTGAAGCTGGAAGACTTCATCAAGAACGTCTATCTGGTCGACGTTGGTGCCATCGGCGGCTTCTATGCCGACTGGACGAAGCACGGCCGCGGCATCACCGACTACCTGTGCGTGCCGGACATCCCGCTCGACGGCAAGGGGACGCAGTTCGCGCTGCCCGGCGGCTATATCGAGGGCGGCAAGCTGGAGAGCTTCAAGGCGATCACCAGCTTCAACGACAAGTACTTCACCGAAGGCGTGTCGGAGGCGATCAAGCATTCCTGGTACGACTACGCGGCCGGCAACGACGTCTCGCTGCACCCGTACAAGGGTGAGACCAAGCCGAACTACACGGATTTCCAGGATAACGGCAAATACAGCTGGCTGAAGTCGCCGACCTTCTACGGTAAGCCGATGCAGGTCGGCCCGCTGCCGCGCGTGCTCAACATGCTGGCGGCAGGTCACGAACCGACCAAGCAGTACGCCACGGCGGCGCTCGATCTGGTGTCCAAGGTCGCCGGCGCCAAGGTCGGCGTCGAGGCCTTGCATTCCACCATCGGCCGCCATGCGGCGCGGGCGGTCGGTTGCGCGGTGCAGGTCGATGAATTGCTCAAGCAGTGGGATCTGCTGCTCGCCAACATGGGCAAGGGCGATTACAAGACCTTCAACAAGCCGGTCTTCCCGAAGGGCGAGCAAATGGGTGTCGGTTTCCACGAAGCCCCGCGCGGCGTGCTGTCGCACTGGGTGGTGATCGATTCCGGCAAGATCAAGAACTACCAGTGCGTCGTGCCGACCACCTGGAACGCCGCCCCGCGCAACGAGAAGGATGCGCCGGGTGCGTACGAGGCTTGCCTGCTCGACAACCCGGTGGCCGATCCCGAGAAGCCGCTGGAAGTCCTGCGCACCGTGCACTCGTTCGACCCCTGCCTGGCTTGTGCCGTGCATGTGGTCGATCAGGAGAACAACCCGGTGGTGACGGTGAAGGCCGCTTGATCGGCAGCAAAGGAACTCTGCGTTTCGGGCGCGACAATGCTCGCGCCCGCTTTTTTTGGATTTGAGCATGCGTATCGTCGTACTCGGTATCGGCAACATTCTTCTCACCGACGAAGGCGTCGGCGTTCGCACCATCGAGGCGCTGGAGCGCGACTATGCGCTGCCGCCGGAGGTCGAAGTCATTGACGGTGGTACCTGCGGCATGGAAATGCTGGAACAGCTGGAAAACCTCGATGGCCTGATCGTGGTCGATTGTGTGCGCGCCAACCAGCCTCCGGCGACGCCCATCCTGCTCAAGGGTGACGACGTGCCGGTGTTCTTCAAGACCAAGCTTTCGCCGCATCAGGTCAGCTTGTCCGACGTGCTGGCCAGCCTGGAATTCACCGGGCGGGCGCCGAAGTCGATCGCCATCGTTGGTATGCAGCCGGTGTCGATGAACTTGGGCATGGAGTTGTCGCCGGAAGTGGCGGCCAGGTTGCCGGAATTGTTGGCGATGACGCTGAACGAACTGCGTTTGCTCGGCATCGAGGCGAAGGAGCGTGCCTGATGTGCTTGTCGATTCCGAAATGCGTGGTCGAGTGGGAAGGCAGCGGCGAGGGTGCCGGCGACTTCGCCTGGGTCGAACGCGACGGTCAGCGCGAGCGCATCAACATGATGTTGATTGGCCCGCAGCCGGTCGGCACCTGGGTGCTGACCTCGCTCGGGCTGGCCAAGGAGGTGATCGAGGACGAGCAGCGCCAGTTGATCGAGGATGCGCTGGCCGCCCTGGCGGCTTCGCTGCAGGGTGACTACGACCCGACACAGCATTTCCGCGATCTGGGCGTGGCGCATGATTGAGCGTTTCCGTACGCCGGCCATGGCGCCGCCGCCGGTACGGGTGGCCCAGGCCCATGCCGAGAATCCGGGAGGCTGGCTGGAGGCGCACTATCGGCGCGTCTACGAGGAGCGCATGCGTGACATGCCTTTCGTCAATCCGGCATTGCAGGTGCACGGGCTCGAATTCGAGCGTCAGCAGGGCGATTGGCTGGGCATCCTGCTGACGCCCTGGTTCCTGAATTTGTTCTTGCTGCCCGGTGGCGGCGCTTTGTGGCGCGACATTCCGGCTGGTGAGCGCTGCGCGCTGGATCTTCCCTGCGGCACGATGCACTTCATCGCCGACGACGATCCGGATATCGGCCCTTATCAGTATTGCCCGCTGGTGGCGCCGGTTGATCAGTTGCCGGATATGGCGACTGCCTTGCAGGTAGCCGAGGCGGCGTGGGAAACCGTGCTGCTGGCTCCGGCGCCAGTTGTGGAAGAGGCTGCGCCTGATCCGCAGGCTTCGCGCCGAGCCTTTCTGCGTCGGCTGGGTGGGCGCAGCTAGGGCTAGTGGCCTGCTTCGCAATTATCCGAACATGAAAACTTGTCTTTGTGCCGCTGGCGTTGTTGCTCATCCTCGCGATAGCTTCGGCTATCGCTCCGGTTCGCGCCTAGCCGGCAGCGCAAATCCGGCGTTTTCATCAAGTCCGATAATGACGAAGCAGACCACTAGCTGGGAGCCGGTTGTGGCAGTTGGGGCAGGTGAGACATGGAAGCTTGTCTTGCCATGGTGTGGAAAGAAACTTTTCATCGGTTAAGATGGGGGCTGCCAAGTCTTTGATTTTCATTTGCTCCCGGCCTGGTCCGTGTCTTGCCTTTGTGCTGCCGCTGCTTGCGCAACGAATCGACGCTCGGGACAATGCGGGCATGGCTTTTCTGCTTGGATGACGAGTGACCGCGATGAACCCACGCCCTTCCGATGAACTGTTGCTTGCCGCCTTGATGCGGTCCGGTTTTGCTGCCGGCGAGGTGGTGGGCTGGCTGCCGATGCAAGGTGACTGGATCGCGGCCGTGGCGCATGCCGACCGCGCCTGTCTGATGCTGTTGCCGGCCGGCGGCAGCCTGTGGGGCGACATTCCGGTCGGGCAGAAGCGTTTCGTCACGCTGGCCGATCAGAGTTGGGCTTTTGTTGCGGGCGAGGATGGCGAGTTGGGCGCTTATCAGCGTTGCCACCTGGCCGAAGCGGCGGATGGTGTGAGCGACATCGCCGTGGCGCGCGAAGTTGCTCTCGATGCCCTGAAGTTGCTTGGCTATCGGCCGGAAGCACCGGCGACGGCAGAGGAAGCGCCG
This sequence comes from Azonexus sp. IMCC34839, assembly GCF_047047955.1. GTDB lineage: Bacteria > Pseudomonadota > Gammaproteobacteria > Burkholderiales > Rhodocyclaceae > Azonexus. The sequence goes on from NZ_CP150631.1 coordinate 2,697,839, forward strand.
CGCCCGCCGGTGTCCCGCCGGGGTTTTTTGCGTGCCCTGACGGGGCGGCGCTAGAGAGGACGAAAGATGTGTCTGGCCATTCCGGCGCAGGTGGTTGAGCTGCGCGACAACGACAATGCCCTGGTCGACCTGGCCGGGGTCAAGAAAGAGATTTCGCTGGCCTTGGTCGAGGGTGTGGCGGTCGGTGACTACGTCATCGTCCATGTTGGCTACGCGCTGAACAAACTGGATCCGGAAGAGGCCGAGAAGACACTCAAGCTATTCGCCGAAATGGGCCAGCTGACCCCGGATGGCGACGGATTGACCTTGCATTAATGGGCTGCTTCGCAATTATCAGAACATGAAAGCTTGTTTCTGCTCCGTAGGCGTTGTTGCTCATCCTCGCGATAGCGATGGCTATCGCTGTGGTTCGCGCCTAGCCTATGGCGCAAATCCGGCGCTTTTATTTTGTCCCGCCAATTACGAAGCAGCCCACCCATGAAATACATCGACGAATTCCGCGACGGCGAGGTTGCCCAGAAGATCGCCGCCGTCATCCGCGCCGAAGCCGACCCGGCGCGCCGCTACCATTTCATGGAATTTTGCGGCGGCCATACGCACGCCATCTCGCGCTACGGTGTCTCCGATCTGCTGCCGGACAACGTCAAGATGATCCATGGACCGGGTTGCCCGGTCTGCGTGCTGCCCATCGGTCGCGTCGATCAGGCGATCCGCCTGGCGCTGGAGCAGGGTGTCACGTTGTGTACTTATGGCGATTGCCTGCGCGTGCCCGCCTCGAATGGCCTATCGCTGATGAAGGCCAAGGCACGCGGCGGGGACATCCGCATGGTGTATTCCAGTGCCGATGCCGTGGCACTGGCGCAGAAGCATCCGGACAAGCAGGTCGTTTTCTTCGCCATCGGTTTCGAAACGACGACGCCGCCGACCGCGGTGGCGATCAAGCAGGCGGCTGCGCTCGGCTTGAAGAATTTCTCGGTGCTGTGCTGCCATGTGCTGACGCCGTCAGCCATCTCTAGCATTCTCGAGTCGCCGGAAGTGCGCCAGTGGGGCACCGTGCCGCTCGACGGCTTCATCGGCCCGGCTCACGTGTCGACCATCATCGGCAGCCGACCCTACGAGTTCTTCGCCGAGGAGTATCGCAAGCCGGTGGTGATCGCCGGCTTCGAGCCGCTTGATGTCATGCAGGCGATCCGCATGCTGATCCGCCAGGTCAACGAAGGTCGAGCGGAAGTGGAGAACGAGTTTTCGCGGGCGGTGGATCGCGAAGGCAACAAGAAGGCGCAGCAACTGGTCGCCGAAGTGTTCGAAATGCGCAAGAACTTCGAGTGGCGCGGTTTGAATGTCCTACCCTACTCGGCGCTGCGCATACGTGGCACGTTCGCCGAATTTGATGCCGAAAAACGCTTCCCGCTCGGCTACGCCTCGGTGCCGGATCACAAAGCCTGCGAATGCGGGGCCATCCTGCGCGGAGTCAAACGACCGCAGGACTGCAAGATTTTCGGCACCGTGTGCACACCGGAGAACCCGGTGGGGTCTTGCATGGTGTCGTCCGAGGGGGCTTGTGCGGCGCATTACACGTATGGGCGGTATAAGGATGTGGCCTGAGGTCGTGTCGTTTGTTGCTCAAACGCGGCTTTCCGCCTTTACGGCGGGCGTACTTTCTTTTGCTTTGCCAAAAGAAAGTAGCCAAAGAAAAGGCCACCCCTGGGTCGGCGGTGGGCTGCGCCCACTTCCTTCCGCTACTCGCTTGGCCGGGCGGCTGGCTAAACTCGCCGCGATGCGGCTCAGACAACGCCAGCCGAAAGCCCCCGGCCAACCTGCGTTGCTCAGCGCCTCGCAAGGGGCCCGGAAAAGCGTCGCAGCTTCACTGTCACTAAAAAAACATGACTGCTGCGGTGCACTGGCCAAAAAGGCAAAAAAACAATTCACTAGGGTTAAGCATGCGTTCGGTTTTAAACCGCCCGTGGGAGGCGCCGAGCAACGCAGGCGGTCGGGGAGCCGTCGGCTGGCGTTGTTTGAGCCGAAGGCGAGTTTAGCCAGCCGCCCCGACCGTCGAGTAGCGCAGGGAAACCGCGTAGCGGGCGCCGACCTCGGGTCGCCTTCTTCTTTGGCTACTTTCTTCTTGGCGAAGCAAGAAGAAAGTACGCTCGCGCGTCAGGCGCGAAAACCAGCGTTTCAAAATTGCTCGAGCTTAGAGATACAGCAATAGATCATGACCCAAACCCGTAAAAACTACGTCCGTCCCCTCGACATCAAACACGGCCAGGTCGATATGGCGCATGGCTCGGGTGGCCGGGCGATGGCGCAGTTGATCGAGGAATTGTTCGTCAAGCACCTCGGCAACGAATACCTCGCGCAGGGCGACGACGGTGCGCTGCTGCCGAATCCTGGCGAGGGGCGGCTGGTCATGGCGACGGATTCGCATGTCGTCTCGCCACTGTTCTTCCCGGGGGGCGATATCGGTTGCCTGTCGGTGCATGGCACGATCAACGACGTGGCAGTGATGGGGGCGCAGCCGCTTTATCTGGCGGCAGGCTTCATTCTCGAAGAGGGTTTCAAGTTCGCCGATCTGGCGCGCATCGTGCAAAGCATGGCCGAAGCGGCGAAGGAGGCTGGCGTGCCGATCGTTACTGGCGATACCAAGGTGGTCGAGCGCGGCAAGGGCGACGGTGTTTTCATCACGACGACCGGCGTCGGCGTCGTGCGGCCGGGCGCTGAGCTCTCCGGACGCAATGCGCAGCCGGGCGATGTGATTCTGGTGTCCGGCACCTTGGGCGATCACGGCATGGCGATCATGGCTGAACGCGAGAGTCTGGGTTTCGAATCGCCTATCGTCTCCGATACCGCAGCGCTGCATGGGCTGATCGCGGCGATGCGGGCGAGCGAGGCGGAGATCCATGTGTTGCGCGACCCGACGCGCGGCGGGCTGGCGACGACGCTGAACGAGATCGCCAAGCAGTCGGGCGTCGGCATGATGCTGCAGGAGAAGGCCTTGCCGGTGAAGCCAGCGGTCGAGGCAGCGTGCGAATTTTTGGGATTGGACCCGCTTTATGTGGCAAACGAAGGCAAACTGGTGGCGATCTGCGCCGAACAGGATGCTGAAAAGCTGTTGGCCGCGATGCGGGCGCATCCGCTGGGCGGGGATGCCGCCATCGTCGGCAAGGTGCATGCCGACGAGCATCACTTCGTGCAGATGACCACCGCGTTCGGTGGTCGACGTATTGTCGATTGGTTGAGCGGCGAGCAGTTGCCGCGGATTTGCTGAGCGGGGCTCAGTGGCGAACGGCGATCATCACCGTTTGGACGTCGCCGACCTCGGAGAGCACGAGGTCGCGGGCGTCGTCGATATCGTCCGCGTTGCGGACGTGAAAGATGTCACGACGGCCATCCGGATAGCGCACGGCGGCGATGTATTCCAGACGCGGCGCCCGTTTTCGCGAAGTGCGGGCTTGTTTGGCAGCTTGCATGTGAATTCCCCCGGTTTTGTTTTAGCGCATCCTAATCAAAGCCAAGCGTTTGAAAAATATCGCGAAAGTTATAAACGGCCGTTTTTATGCCGGGCAAGCCGCGCCAAACCGCGTGGTTGCTCAAAATATTTTTTTGCCATCGCCTGAAAAAAACCGATTGGTATGCGCATCTTATTCATTACGCACAGCTTCAACAGCCTGACCCAGCGCCTTTTCTGCGAATTGAGCGCGCTCGGCCACCAGGTCAGCATCGAGTTCGACATTGCCGACGCCGTCGCCGAGGAGGCTGTCGCATTGTTCAAACCGGATCTGATCGTCGCGCCTTATCTGAAGCGGGCGATTCCGGAGTCGATCTGGGCGCGCCACCTCTGTTTAATCGTGCATCCGGGCATTGTTGGCGACCGCGGACCCTCGGCGCTCGACTGGGCAATCCGCCGACAGTTGCCGGAATGGGGCGTGACCGTCCTGCAGGCCGAGGCGGAGATGGATGCCGGCCCGGTATGGGCTTCGGCAACTTTCCCGATGCGTCCGGCGCGCAAGGCTTCGCTCTACCGCAACGAAGTGACCGAAGCGGCGGTGCAGGCGGTGATGGCTGCGGTGCACCGCTTCACAAGCGGAAATTTCACGCCGGCGCGGGTGCCGGGGGCGGCGCATGAGCCGATGAAACAGGCCGATCGCCAAATCGACTGGCAAGCCGATGATACGGCCACCGTGTTGGCCAAGCTCAATGCGGCCGACGGTTTTCCCGGTGTGGCCGACGAATTGTTCGGGCAAGCCTGTCATCTCTTCGATGCCTGGCCGGAAGCAAGCCTGAGTGGGCAACCTGGCGCGCTGCTGGCTCGGCGTGAGACGGCTGTCTGCCGCGCAACGGTAGACGGCGCCGTGTGGATCGGCCACGTCAAGCGGCCGGGCGCGCTCAAACTGCCAACGACACAGGCTTTCGCCGAGGCCGGCGAGTTGCCGGAAAGCAGCCTCGATGGCTGGTGGAAAGCGCCGTCCGCCACCTGGCAGGACATCGCCTACGGAGAGGCTGGCGGGGTCGGTTTTCTCGGTTTCGAGTTCTACAACGGGGCGATGAGTACCCGTCAGTGCCAGCGGCTGACCGAGGCATTTCGATGGGCCAGCCAACGGCCGACGCGCGTGATCGTGCTGCGTGGCGGCAGCGATTTCTGGTCGAACGGCATTCATCTGAACACCATCGAGGCAGCCGAAAGCCCGGCCGACGAGTCCTGGGCCAACATCAACGCCATCGACGACCTGGCCGAAGCCATCCTGCGCTGCGAAACGCAGATTACCGTGGCGGCCGTGGGCGGCAACGCCGGCGCCGGCGGCTGCTTCCTGGCGCGCGCCTGCGACCAGGTCTGGGTGCGCGACGGCGTCATGCTCAATCCGCACTACAAGAATATGGGCAACCTGTTCGGTTCGGAATTCTGGACCTATCTGCTACCGCCACGGGTCGGCGACGACGGGGCGCGTGCCATCATGCGTCACCGCTTGCCGATGACGGCGGCCGAAGCGGTCAAACTCGGTTTCTACGACGCCTGCCTGCCGGGGCCGGGTTTTGCCGTCGATGTCGCGCGGCGGGCTGCCGAGATTGCGGCCGCCGGCGATCTGCCGGCGCAACTCGCTGCCAAAAAGGCCAAGCTGGAAGCCGACGAGGCGGTGAAGCCCCTGGCCAACTACCGTGCCGCGGAGTTGCAGGAAATGCGGCGCAATTTCTACGGTTTCGACCCGTCCTACCACGTCGCACGCTATCATTTCGTCGCCAAAACGCCGCACTCGTGGACGCCGCGCCATCTCGCCCTGCACCGTGAACTCGATTGGAAAATTCCCGCATGAACGCTCCCCTCCTGCGCCGCTTGCCCGCCGTTCTTGTCGTCGATGACGAGGTACGTTCGCAGGAAGCCCTGCGCCGGACCCTCGAGGAAGATTTCGAGGTCTTCTGCGCATCGAGCGCCGACGAGGGCATGGAAATCCTCGAAATGGAGCAGTCCACCGCAGGAATCCGCATCGTGCTGTGCGACCAGCGCATGCCGGGAACGACCGGCGTCCAGTTCCTGAAGGAAGTGCGCGACCGCTGGCCGGATATCGTGCGCATCATCCTGTCCGGCTATACCGACGCCGAAGACATCATCACCGGCGTCAACGAAGCCGGCATCTGGCAATACCTGCTCAAGCCCTGGCAGCCTGAGCAATTGCTGCTGACCTTGCAGCGTGCCGCCGACGTTTGGCGCCTGCAGCAGGAAAACCAGCGCCTGAGTCTCGATCTGCGTACCGCCGAGCCGGTCTTGAAGAAGAAGGTCGAGAGCAAGCAGGAGAAGGCGCGCAGCAGCTTCGGTCTGGGCGCCATCGTGCGTACATCGGGCAGCCCGATCAACGCGGTGTGCGGTCTGATCCAGCGCGTCGCGCCCTACGACCTCTCGGTGATGATCACCGGCGAATCCGGCACCGGCAAGGAAATGGTGGCTCGCGCCATCCACTTCGAGAGCGCGCGCGCTACCCGTCCCTTCATCACGGAGAACTGCGGCGCCTTGCCCGATACCCTGCTCGAATCGGAGCTGTTCGGCTACAAGCGCGGCGCCTTCACCGGCGCGGTGGACGATCGCGTCGGTCTCTTCCAGCAAGCCGACGGCGGCACGCTCTTCCTCGACGAAATCGGCGAAACCAGCCCGGCCTTTCAGGTAAAACTGCTGCGCGTGCTGCAGGAAGGCGAGTTTCGTCCGCTCGGCAGCAATCGTCCGGTGTCGGTTGATGTGCGCGTGATCGCGGCAACTAACCGCGATTTGGAAGAAGATGTGCGCACCGGCCGCTTCCGCGAGGATTTGTATTACCGCCTGGCGACCATCGCCCTGCATGTGCCGCCGCTCCGTGAGCGGCCGATGGATCTGCCGCTTCTCGCCGCCCGCCTGCTGGAGAGCAGCGCACGCAGCCTGGGCAAGGCAATCGACGGCTTCGCGCCGGAGACGCTGGCGGCCTTTGCCGAGTATGCCTGGCCGGGCAATGTGCGCGAAATGCAGAACGAGATCCTGCGTATGGTGGCGTTGGCTGATGGCACGCAATTGACCCCGGATCTGCTGTCGTCGCGCGTGTTGCGACCGAGCGTTGCGCCCTCCGGCGAGGGCGACTCCTGGGTCGATGGCCTGAGCGGCAACCTGAAGGAGCGCATGGAACAGCTCGAAATGCGCGTCATCAAGGCGGCCATGCAGCGCCATCGCGGCAACAAGTCGCGCGCCGCGCGCGAACTGGGTCTGTCGCGCGTCGGCCTGCGCGCCAAGCTCAATCGTTACGGGCTGGACGCCGAATGAAAGTCCTCTGGCTGCAGAGCGGCGGCTGCGGCGGCTGCACCCAATCGCTGCTGTGCCACGAGCCGCGTCCGCTGTTCGATGAATTGCGCGATGCCGGTATCGAATTCGTCTGGCACCCGGCGCTGTCGCTGGAAAGTGGCGACGAGGCGCTGGCCGTCCTGACCGATTGCGCCGAGGGGCGCCGTGCGTTCGACGTGCTGTGCATCGAAGGCGCCATGCTGCGCGGGCCGAACGGGACTGGTCGTTTTCATCTGATGGCCGGCAGCGGTCGGCCGCTGACCGAATGGGTCGAACGCCTGGCGGCGCGGGCGCGTTATGTGTTGGCCGTCGGCTCGTGTACGGCTTATGGCGGATTTTCGGCTTCCACGCCTGGCAATCCGCTCGAAGCCTGCGGCCTGCAATACGACACCGATACGCCGGGCGGCCTGCTCGGCAAGACTTTCCGCTCGGCGGCCGGTGTGCCAGTGGTCAATATCGCCGGCTGTCCGGTGCATCCGGGCTGGGTGGTCGATACGCTGGAGAAGGCCGCCATTGACGGCTTATTCGCGACCGATCTGGACGAATTGGGTCGGCCGCTGCTCTACGCCGAGCAACTGGTGCACCACGGTTGTCCGCGCAACGAGTTCTACGAGTTCAAGGCCAGCGCCACCAAGCATTCCGATATCGGCTGCCTGATGGAAAACCTCGGCTGCAAGGGCACCCAGGCGCACGCCGACTGCAATACCCGGCCGTGGAATGGCGGCGGTTCCTGCCTGAAGGGCGGCTTCGCCTGCATTGCCTGTACCGAGCCGGGTTTCGAGGCGCCGGGCCACGCCTTCCAGCAGACGCCCAAGGTGGCTGGTATTCCGATCGGCTTGCCGACCGACATGCCCAAGGCCTGGTTCGTCGCGCTGGCGGCCTTGTCGAAATCGGCGACACCGAAGCGGGTGCGCGACAATGCCGTCGAGGATCACACGGTGATCCGCCCCTCCGTACGCAAGGCGGGCAAATGAAGCGTATTCAATTAGGGCCGTTCAATCGCGTCGAAGGCGATCTCGAAGTCAGTCTCGATGTCGGGCAGGGGCGGGTTGCCGCAGCCTGGGTCAATTCCCCGCTGTTCCGCGGTTTCGAGCAGGTGCTGGTCGGGCGTGCGCCGGAGGATGCGCTGGCCATCGTGCCGCGTATCTGCGGCATCTGTTCGGTCGCCCAGTCGGCGGCGGCTGCCAATGCGCTGGCCGCGCTGGCCGGGGTCGAACCGCCGCCCAATGGCCAACTGGCACAGAAGATCGTGTTGGCGGCCGAGAATCTGGCCGATCATCTGACGCACTTCTATCTCTTCTTCATGCCGGATTTTGCCCGGTCGGCTTATGCCGATAGAAGCTGGTTCGGCGAAGTTGCTGGCCGATTCGCCGCACAAACCGGGGCGTCGGTCGCGCCCTGGCTGCAGGCGCGCGCCCGTTTCTACAACATTGCCGGCGTGCTGTCCGGTCGCTGGCCGCACACGCTGGCCTTGCAGGCCGGCGGCAGCACCAAGGCGGTGACGGCGGCCGAGCGCATTCGACTGTTCGCGCTGCTGCGCGAGTTCCGCAGCTTCCTCGAAGGCCGATTGTTTGGCGATACGCTGGAGGCCTTCGCCGGGCTGGCCAGCTTCGATCAGTTGCAAGCCTGGGCTGCCGGGGGAGGCAGCGATTTCGCCCACTTCCTGCGGGCAGCTGGCGATCTGGGGCTGGAAGGCATTGGGCGGGCGACCGACCGTTTCCTCTCTTACGGCGCTTATGGTCACTTCGTCTCCGGCATTCGCCAACCGACTGCTGCGGTGCACAGCCTGGAAACGGCAAAAATCACCGAGGATGCGCACAGTGCCTGGCTGGCCGACCGCGCGCCCTTGCCGCCGGCGCAGGGTGAAACCATCGTCGCCGCCGACAAACCGGATGCCTACACCTGGTGCAAGGCGCCGCGCTATGGCGGCGAGGTGGCCGAAGTCGGGGCGCTGGCGCGCCTGGTCGTTGCCGGACATCCGCTGCTGCAAGACTTGATCCTGCGCCATGGTGGCAGCGTCACGGCTCGCATCGTCGCTCGCATGATCGAAGTGGCAACGGTGGTGCCCTTGATGGAAAGCTGGCTGCGCGATTTACGTCTCGGCGAGCCGTTTTGCTTGCCGGTTGAGATGCCCGACAGCGGTGAGTCTACGGGCTTGGTCGAAGCCGCGCGCGGCAGCCTGGGACACTGGATGTCGGTCAAGCGGGGCCGGATCGAGCGCTACCAGATCGTTGCGCCGACCACCTGGAATTTTTCGCCGCGCGATAGCGCCGAGACACCCGGTCCGTTGGAGCAGGCCTTGGTCGGCTTGCCAGCCGGCGAGGGCGCGTTACCGACCATCCAACACGTCGTCCGTTCCTTCGATCCGTGCATGGTGTGCACGGTGCATTGATCCGCTGTCGGTAGTGTCAGCTCAGGCAGACCACGCTGGCGTTGTGGAAGCGTGGGATGTGCAGGTCGTGCGAGCTGTCGATTTCGCCGAGGGTCAGGGCGCCGATCAGCTGGTGGGCTCCTGTGGCCGCCTGTAGATTGGCCAGTTCGTACGCCGATTCTTCGCCAAAGTGCATGCGGCGTCCGGCACAGTAGAAAGTCAGGATGTTTTGCCCACCGGGCGTTTGATGGCCGGGGGCTTTCAGGTCGACGGCCAGCCGGTCGACGCAGTTGCTTTCGGCCAGTGTTGGGGCACGTAACAGGCGCAGTACGGAGTTGGGCGGAACTTCGCCAACGCAGAAAATCGAGCCATCTTCATCGAAAGCGACCGGTATCCGCACGAGTACGTCCAGGGCAGTGACGACGCCGAAGGGGTAGTGCACCGCATAGTCGTAAAAATTCTGGTGGGTCAGCTCGATGCCGAATTCCGCCTTGATGACTTCCTGATAGACCGTCATGGCCGGTCGGCCGTCGATCTTGTCGATGCGATTACCCAACGTCGAGGTCGCCCGCATGATGGTCTTGGCGACCGGGTAACCATGCTCGACCGCGAAGCGCGTGTTTTCGGGGAGGATCATGCCGATGACGGCGTTGCCAAGCAGCCGGGTGTTGTCGAACAGGCAGGGCATGGGCTGGAATGTCTCGCTGCCGGCATTGATGCCGCTACAGGGAAGTTGTCGGTCGAAAGTCGTGTGCAGATTGATCAGAGCGCTGCCAATCGCCGGCAGCATGCCGTCGAATATCATGAACAGTACATGCTGCGCTTCGTGATCTCCCGAGTGCCGGAGCGCCGACTTGATCGCTTCACCCATGCGCTGCCCGGCATCGAAAGGCGGGGCGTCCATGTCCTCCAGCAGGAAGTGGGGTGGCATCTGAGGTACGCGTAGTAACCAGATGCCGCTGGTGACGAAAGCAGCATCGCTGATCAGTGCGGGAAAGATGGCACCCAGTAGCGGAATTCCGGCTTCCTGGCAGGCCGCCTGCAAGTCACCGACGCGAGCTTTTTCTGCCTCGGGCAAAAATGCCAGCAATCCCATGGCCGGGGCGCCGCCTTGCCATTCGCGAAGCAGGGCGGAGAGCTCCGGGTGTGTGCCGGAGAAAAGTTGCTGACGGTCGAACATCGTTGTCCAGGGTGGTCGATTTTTTGTAAGTTAATGCAAAACTATTAATTTCGTCAAATTGAGTGTGTTTGGTGTCAGGGCAAAAAAATCCCCGCGCGAGGCGGGGAGTGGGCAGCTGCTTGGATCGTTCAGAAACCGATCTTGCGGCTACGCCCGATACGCGGTGCATCGAAATCGCGAGCTTCCAGCCAGTTGCGGCCGTCCAGCTTGGCGGTGCCGAAGGCGGCGAGCAGACGCTTCTTCATGTCGCGCGGCGGTAGCGAGGCCAGGCGTTCGAGCACGGCATCCTCGATTTCGTCCGGGAAGCCCCAGTCGTGTTCGCCGATGATGTCGCGGTAGAGGCGTCCGGCGATGGCCAGTGAAGCTTCCAGGTCGGGGCGCGGCACTTCATAGACGTTCATCCGGTTCAGGATCGGTTCCGGGATGCTGCGTTCATCGTTGGCAGTGGTCACCCACAGGATGTGCGAGGCATCGATGTCGATATCGACGAACTCGTCCTTGAAGGCCTTGGCCGTATCGTGTTCGAGCAGGCTGTAGAGCGCGCCCATCGGATCGTAGCGGTTGTCGCCGCCGGCCTTGTCGATCTCGTCGAGCACCACGATGGGGTTGGCGAAGTCGCCATGCACCAAAGTGTGCGCTACCTTGCCAGGCTTGGCGTTGTTCCACTGCGCCGAGGATCCGGACAGAATCCAGCCGGCGGTCAGCGAACTCATCGAGACGAATTCATGGCCGGTGCCCAGTTTGCCCGCCAGCTCGCGGGCGAAATGAGTCTTGCCGATGCCGGGCTCGCCGAGCAGCAGGATGGGCGTGAAGCTCATCGGCTCGTTGCCGGCGACCGACAGGGCGATGTATTTCTTCAGGTCGTCGATGACGTCGCCAAAGTTCGGACAGCTGTCGTACATCTCGTCGATCATGTCCGGCCCGCTCGGGCGAACCAGGAAGCGTCCGCCGCCGCGCTGCTTCATTTTTTCGTACAGGCTGGTCAGCGCCTCGTTGCGATTGCCGCTGGCCTCATCGAGCGCGCGCTCGATGGCGGAGACGTCGTAAATGGTGCGCTCTTCGGCGACCGAGAGTCGGATGTCGCTGGTGCTCATGATGACTTCCTCCTTGCGCTGATAGACCCGATAACGGATTGTCCGTTCGGCATCTTGAGACAAGCAGGTTTTGTTCCCGATTGGTGCGGTGCGTCAATTTGCTCTCCGCCGGGCTTTCAGGTGCTGTCGGGGTAGAGCAGCTCTTGTGCGGTTTCGAACAACTCCCGCTCTTCGAAACGCACATGGTCGGTCAACAACGAGCCGAACTCCGCCAGAGTCGCGGCGTCCGGCTGCTTGAGCGCTTGTCCGAGTTGGCGCAGGCGAACGTGTTCGGTGAGCGTGCGATCGACCAGTGTGTTCTGGCCGATGGCTTTCAGTTGCCGCAGGATGCCTTCTTCTTCGTCGAGAAAGTGCGCTTCCATGAGTTCGAGGTAGTGTCCGACGATGTCCGCAGCAGCTTGCTCCATCGCGGCGCTTGCGCCGGAGTCTGCGGCAAAACGTGCCAGGCGGGCCATCTTGAGTGCCGTGTGGTGTTCGCGGGAATGTTGCTGTAGCGCGGCGTGGCGTTTCATCGCATGCCTCTCGGTGTGTGGCGCCTGACCAGGGTCACCATCGTCACGATGAAGACGACGAGCACCAGCCCGTTGAGCAGGGCGGCATAGTGGCGCAGGGCGAAGTTTTCGGCCAAGCCGCCGAACAGGCGTATTGCCAGTGTCAGGTGGAGCAGGACCATCGGCAGATAAAGTGCCGGATGGTAGGGGATCTTGATCCGGGTGACTGCCGGGAAGATGATCGGGGCGTGCCCGAAGACCATGGAGAATACAAAACCGAGGCCGATAGCGTGCAAGGCCGCATCGCGCCAGGGGTGACCGGGCTGAAAGGCGCCTGCCAGCCCGAGCAGGCCGGCGATGCTGAGCCAGACGTAACCGGAGAGCAGGCAGGCGGCGATGAAGCGGGTCAAACCTTCGCTGGCGATATTGCGCCGGGCGATGTCGTAGCGCATCAGCCAGCCGGCCAGGGCGAGCAGGCCGCAGGCAAGGACGCGGCTTGCTCCGGTTGCCGCAGCGACGAACAGCAGTGTCACGATGGCGATGAACCACAGCCGGGCGACCGGCGGCGTGGGCAGGAAGCGCGTCAGTTCCAGTCGTTCGCCGGCGATGGTCAGAACAAGGAAGAGCAGCCACCAGGCAATGGCCAGGCTCAGCTCTCCGGTGCTCAGCCAGACGATATTGCCGACCAGCCAGCAAGCTGCCGCCAGGGTCAGAACAAGGGTAAATACTGCCCAGTGGCGACGCAGCGCAACGATGCTGGCGGCCACCAGGCCGAGGGCGCCCAAGGTTCCCAGGCTCTGGGCGACGAGTAAGGGTGCCCCGGCCAGCAGGGCGATGCCGCCGGCCCCAGCCGCCAGTGGGGCGCTGTAGGCCCAACCCTGGCCGATGGCCACGGCGCGTTCAAGACTGATCACGGTGCCGAAAAAAGCCGCGATCATCAGCGGCGCGTGGAAGCCAGCCGCCTGGGCCGCCACTGCCGGTACATCCCAACCGATGCGGGCTAGCCCGGCCAGCACGCCGCCGAGCAACGAGAGCATGCCGAGAAAGAGGAGCGGCAGGCGAGCGCCGGGCTTGAGGTCGGGCATTGGCGCTATGGCGAGTCCGAGTCGGTCCAGCCGAGTCGCTGTCGGCATTGCTCGCTCATCATTTTGGGTTCCCAGGGGGGATTCCACACGACCTTGATATCCACTTCGATATCGGCCGGCAGGATGCGCCCCAGTTCGCTGTGGGCGTCGTCGAGGATCATGTCGCCCATCGGACAGGCCGGGGAGGTCATGGTCATTTCGATGTGCAGCGTCTTGTCCGCAAGATCGATACGGTAAATCAGGCCCAGGTCGACGATATTGGCGCCGATCTCGGGATCGGCCACGTTGCGCAGGGCGGCACGGATGGTTTCGATGTTCGGCGCGTCGGTCATCGGGGCGGGAAACGTTAGAATGCGACGAGGGCATCCTAGCAGCCTGGGTGCTGCCCGTATTTAGCAGGGAGCAAATTTGCATGGAACGCTTCACCATTTCGCTCGACGAATCGCTGGCTCGCCAGTTCGACCAACTGATTGCCACGCGCGGCTACAGCAACCGTTCCGAGGCGGTGCGCGACCTGATCCGTGCGGCCATCGAGAGCGACCGCCAGCGCGAAACGCCGTCCGGCCATTGCGTGGCCAATCTCTCCTACGTGTACAACCATCACGAGCGTGAGCTGGCCGAGCGCCTGACCGGCTTGCAGCACGACCATCACGATCTGACGGTGGCGGCCATGCATAGCCACCTGGATCACGACAATTGTCTGGAAAGCGTCATCCTGAAGGGGGCGACGGCGGATGTCCGACAATTCGCCGATGCGCTGATGGCAGAGCGCGGCGTTCGCCACGGCAAGCTGAACGTGATCGCGCTGGAAGCCGAGCACCATCACGCCCACGACGAACACGGGGAAGCGCATGTCCACTACCGACCGGCCCGCTGAACCGCATCCGGCTGTCGGCGAGGGCCTTGGCGAACAGGCCTGGATCGAGGTCATCCAGAAAATGGACGAGGTCTATAACGACCTCCTCCAGTACGAAGTCGCCCTCGAAGAGAAGAACTCGGCGCTGGAAGAGTCGCACCAGTTCATCGAGAGCGTGCTGGCGTCGATGTCGGACATCCTGATCGTCTGCGATCGTCACGGTAACATCGAGGAAGTGAACCCGGCCTTGCGCCATTTCGTCGGCAGGAGCAGCGAGGAACTGGTCAGTACGCCGGTCTTCGAACTGTTCGCGGACGAGACCGAGCGGGCCAAGGCGCGCGACGTGTTCAATCGCCATGCCCGCGAAGGGCTGCACGACTGCGAGTTTTTTCTGCGCTCGGGCGATGGCTCGACCGTGCCGGTGTCGATGAACTGCACGCCGCGGGTATCGCAGACCGGCAAGCTGATGGGCGTGGTGGTCACCGGTCGGCCGGTGGGCGAATTGCGCAAGGCCTATCAGGCGCTGCGGCAGGCGCACGATGACCTGAAGCGGACACAAGGCCAGTTGCTGCACGCCGAGAAGATGGTGTCGCTCGGTCGGTTGGTGGCCGGTGTGGCGCATGAGCTGAACAATCCGATCAGCTTCGTGCTGGGCAACGTCTTGTCGCTGCAACGTTACGCCCAGCGTCTGGAAAATTACCTTGCTGCGGTGCACTCGACCGAAACGGCAAAAACCGACCCCGTCAGCAGCCTGCGCGCCGAACTGCGCATCGACCGCATCCTGGCCGACATGCCGCACCTGATCGACGGCATGATCGAAGGGGCGGAACGCACGCGCGACATCGTCGATGCACTGAAGCGTTTTTCCGCCGTCGACAAGATGACCCCCGAGCAGGTGAATCTGAACGAAGTGGTCGAACGCTCGGTGCGCTGGGTGGTGCAGAGCGCGGCGGCCAAGTTCGAGGTCGATATCGATCTGCCGGCCGATCTGCATTGCGTCGGCTCTTCCGGCCAGTTGCAGCAGGTGGTAATGAACCTGGTGCAGAACGCCTGCGACGCCACGGCCCGCCAGCAGCAGCCTAAACTCCGCATCAGCGGCGGGGTCGAGGGCGACATGGCCGTGTTGCGCTTCTCCGACAATGGGCCGGGCATCGCCGAGGAACATTTGAGCCGACTGTTCGAACCTTTCTTCACCACCAAGCCGGTCGGGCAGGGCACCGGGCTGGGCCTGTCGATCAGCTACGGCATCGTTGATCGCCATGGCGGCAAGCTGTCGGCGACCAATCTTCCGCAGGGCGGAGCGGAATTTTGCCTTGCACTGCCGGTGGTCAGGGGCTAACCACTTGGGTGGATTTTCGCTAGCCGGATTTGCCCAGTCTTCAATACGAACAATGACTTATTGTTCTGGCACGGAGATTGTATGAAGATGATAAAAATTTTCATACCCGTGCCATGGAAACGCTACCGAACGACTGGCTGTCCCTGCTGATCCTGACCTTCGTGCTGGGCATGAAGCACGGCTTCGACGCCGATCATCTGGCGACAATCGACGGCCTGACGCGTTTCAACGCCCGCGCTCGACCGGGCATGGCGCGTTATTGCGGCACGCTGTTTTCCCTGGGGCACGGCGCCGTGGTTATGGCCATTGCGCTGGGCGTTTCTGCCCTGGCCGGCCAGTGGGAGGTGCCGGAATGGTTCGGCACGTTGGGCGCGCTGATTTCCATCGCCTTTCTGGTTGCCTTGGGTAGCCTGAATCTGGCCGCCGTATTGCGTGCCGAACCACACGAAGTCGTTCAGCCAATCGGGGTCAAGGGCCGCTTGCTCGGCGGTTTGCGTCAGGTGTCGCATCCGGCGCTGGTGGCGCTGGTCGGCGCATTGTTCGCCCTTTCCTTCGATACGCTGTCGCAAGCGGCTTTCTTTGCGCTGACTGCCACCCAGTTTGGCGGTTGGGAGCATGCCCTGCTGCTGGCGACGCTGTTCATGGCCGGCATGTTGCTGACCGACGGCATCAATGGCTTGTGGATCGCCCGCCTGATCGCGCGGGCCGATCAGGTCGCGCTGATCGCGTCGCGCGTCATGGGCTTGGTGGTGTCGGGCATCAGCTTGCTGGTTGCCGCCTTCGGCGCGGCCAAGCTGCTGTCGCCGGCCATCGATGCGTGGAGCGAGGGCAAGGAGTTGGTCTTTGGCTTTAGCTTGGTGGCAATCATCGCCTTGAGTTTTATCTGGGCGCTTCGCCTGACTCGGCGGCCAGTGGGGATCTGAGGCATGGCGAAAGGCGAGGAGCCGGGCAACCGGCTTTTTTTGAGCATCGTGGTAAGACGAAAACTACTTTGTTCATATCTGCTGCTCGCCTTTGGTGCTGTGCAGGCGCATGAATCTACCGAACTGTCGGCCGTTGAAGTGCGGGCGCGGGCCGAGAATATGGAAGGTATTGCCGCCTCGGGCAGCGAAGGCATCGTTTCCAGCCAGCGTCTGGCCGCTGTGCCGATGTTGCGTCCGGGCGAAGCGCTGGAAATGGTGCCGGGCCTGATCGTTACGCAGCATGCCGGCGACGGCAAGGCCAACCAGTATTTCCTGCGCGGCTTCAACCTCGATCACGGTACCGATTTCGCCACCTACGTCGGCGGCGTGCCGGTCAACATGCCGACGCATGCGCATGGTCAGGGCTACACCGATCTGAATTTCCTGATTCCGGAACTGGTCGAACGCATCGCCTATCGCAAAGGACCGTACTTTCCCGAGGAAGGCGATTTTTCCTCGGCCGGGGCGGCGCATTTCGATTATTTTCGGACGATGGACAGCAACCTGGCGCAAATGACCTTGGGTCAGAACGGGTACGCCCGCACTTTGCTCGCCGGTTCGCCGGCGGTGGGAGACGGGCATCTGCTCTATGGCCTGGAACTATTTCATAACGACGGGCCCTGGCAAATCGATGAGCACTACAAGAAACTGAACGGCTTGCTGCGCTACAGCCGCGGTGAGCGCAACAACGGCTGGTCGCTGACCGGTATGGCCTATCAGGGTAAATGGACCTCGACCGATCAGCTGGCGCAGCGGGCGATCGACAGCGGCCTGGCTGACCGTTATGGCAACCTCGATGCGAGCACCGGCGGCAAGACGTATCGCTACAGCCTGTCCGGTGAGTGGGCCAAGCGCTGGGATGGAGCGCAGAGCCGGGCCAACGTCTGGTTGCTCGAATCCGGCCTTGATCTGTGGTCGAACTTCACTTACTGCACCCATGGCTGCCCCGATGGCGATCAGTTCAAGCAGGCCGAGCGTCGTGTGGCCGGGGGCTTCAATGCCTCGCACGAAATTTATAGTAAATGGGGCGGCCTCGATGTGGTCAATGCCTTTGGTCTGCAAACCCGTGTAGACCGCCTGCGACCGGTCGGTCTGTATTCGACCAAGGACAGGGAAACGCTGGCGACGGTGCGCGAGGATCGCGTGACGCAGCGCAGCGTCGGTCTCTGGGGCCAGAACGAACTGCGCTGGACCGACTGGTTCCGTTCCATCCAGGGCTTGCGGGCCGATGCCTACGACTTTGCGGTCGATAGCAGCCTGTCGGCCAATTCCGGTCAGGCCAGCGACCACATGGTGACGCCGAAGCTGTCGCTCATTTTCGGGCCGTGGCGCAGCACCGAGTTGTATTTCAATTACGGTCACGGCTTCCACTCCAACGATGCACGCGGGGCGACGATCAGCGTCGATCCGGCGAGCGGCGATCCGCTGGCGCGGGTCAAGCCGTTGGTGCGCACGCGTGGCATGGAGATCGGGTTGCGCACGGAAATCGCCAAAAAATGGCAGTCCACCGCAGCGTTGTGGCAATTGGAGACCGCTTCCGAACTGTTGTTCGTCGGCGATGCCGGAACGACCGAAGCTTCGCGGCCATCCCGCCGCTACGGTGTCGAGTGGAGCAACCTCTATACACCGACAGACTGGCTGGCCTTCGACGTCGATCTGAATTGGTCGCAGGTGCGATTCCGCGATTCGGCGCCAGAAGGCGACCATATTCCGGGGGCGGTGACAACGACGGCCAATGTCGGGATGACGGTCGATCACATCGGGCCATGGTTTGGCGCAGTGCGCTGGCGCTATTTCGGGCCGCGTCCGCTGGTCGAGGACAATTCGGTGCGTTCCAAGGCGTCGTCGCTGACCAATCTGCGTATCGGCTATCGCCATACGCCGAAGTTGTCGCTGGCGCTCGACGTCTACAACTTGTTCGACAGCAAGATGAACGACATCGAGTATTGGTACGAATCCCGTCTGCCGGGAGAGGGGGCGAACGTCGCCGATCGTCATCTGCACCCGACCGAACCCCGCAGTTTGCGGCTGACGCTGACTTATCGTTACTGAATGAGGTTGAACGCGCCAGTGTCCGATTCCAGGGGGCAATCGGACACTGCCGAGGTGCACTGCCTGAAATCGGCAAAAACCGGTCCTCTCCTCGGGGCGCAAACACTGGGCGTCAGTTCGACGCCGTGCACCGCGCCTTGGGGGCTGCGGATTGTACGTAGATGCTTCTATAATTCATAATTACGCTTCCAGGCCCTGTGGACTTAGAGTAATCTACGGGGTTTTCCCCAATAGCGAGAACCGAGGAGATTCCGTGGAAAAGGATTTGCGCGAAGCCGCGCTCGAATACCATCGCTGGCCCACGCCGGGCAAGATTGCTGTTCGCCCGACCAAGGGCCTGACCAACCAGCGCGATCTGGCGCTGGCCTATTCGCCGGGCGTCGCCGCGGCTTGTGATGCGATCGTCGAGGACGAAGCAACGGCTGCGCTCTACACCTCGCGCGCCAACCTGGTCGGCGTCGTCACCAACGGTACCGCAGTACTCGGTCTGGGCAATATCGGCCCGCTGGCCGCCAAGCCGGTCATGGAAGGCAAAGGCTGCCTGTTCAAGAAATTCGCCGGAATTGACGTCTTCGACATCGAACTGGCCGAGAACGACCCCGATAAGCTGATCGACATGGTTGCCGCGCTCGAGCCGACGCTCGGCGGTATCAACCTCGAAGACATCAAGGCGCCGGAGTGCTTCTACATCGAGCAGAAGCTCAAAGAGCGCATGAACATCCCGGTCTTCCACGATGACCAGCACGGCACCGCGATCATTTCCGCTGCCGCCATGCTGAACGGCCTGAAGGTCGTTAACAAGAAGATCGACGAAATCAAGGTCGTCTGCTCGGGCGCCGGCGCTGCCGCCATTTCCTGTCTGAACCTGTGGTGCGATCTCGGCGTCAAGCGCGAAAACATCACCGTTTGCGACTCCAAGGGCGTTATCTACATCGGTCGCCCCGGCGGCATGGATGAAACCAAGGCCCGCTACGCCCAGGAAACCGACAAGCGCACCCTGGCCGATGCCATGGTCGGTGCCGATGTCTTCCTCGGTCTGTCGACCGCCGGTGTGGTCAAGCAGGAGATGGTCAAGACTATGGCTGCCCAGCCGATGATCTTCGCGCTGGCCAACCCGACCCCGGAAATCATGCCGGAACTGGTCAAAGAAGTCTGTCCGGAGGCGATCATCGCGACCGGCCGTTCTGACTATGTGAACCAGGTCAACAACGTTCTGTGCTTCCCGTTCATCTTCCGCGGTGCGCTCGACGTCGGCGCCACCCGCATCACCGAAGAAATGAAGATGGCCTCCGTACGTGCCATCGCCGAGTTGGCCGAAGCCGAAGTCACCGACGAAGTGGCCATGGCTTACCCCGGTGCCAATCTCTCCTTTGGCCCGGAATACCTGATTCCGAAGCCTTTCGACCCGCGCCTGATCGTCAAGATCGCGCCGGCCGTGGCGCAAGCCGCCATGGATTCCGGTGTCGCCACCCGTCCGATCACCGACTGGGCGGCCTACCGCGCCAAGCTGTCCGAGTTTGTCTATCACACCGGCGTCGGTATGCGCGCCATCTTCCAGGCAGCACGCCAGGCCAAGGGCAAGCGCATCATCTTCGCGGAAGGTGAAGAAGAGCGCGTGTTGCGTGCCGTTCAGGTCGTGATCGAAGAAAAATTCGCCCGTCCGATCCTGATCGGCCGTCCGGATATCATCGAACACCGCCTGGAAAAGGCCAAGCTGCGCATCAAGCCGGGCGTCGATTTCGACATCGTCAACCCCGAGCAGGACGAGCGCTACCGTGAATGCTGGCAGGCCTATCACAAGCTGATGGTCCGCCGTGGCGTGACCCCGGCCATCGCCAAGGAAAGCATGCGTCGCAAGCCGACGGTGATCGCCGCCATGCTGCTCAAACTGGGCTACGCAGACGGCATGATCTGCGGTACGACCGGCCAGTACAGCCACCACCTGGGCGTCATCCAGAACATCATCGGCAAGCGCCACGGCGTCAATACGCTGGCCGCCATGAACTATCTGATGCTGCCGGGTCGTTCGCTGTTCATCTGCGACACGCATGTGAACGAAAACCCGAATGCCCAGGAAATCGCCGAGATGACCCTGATGGCGGCCGAGCAGGTCAAGCGCTTCGGTTTGCAGCCGAAGGTGGCGCTGCTGTCGCACTCCAACTTTGGTTCGAGCAGCTCGGAATCGGCCCGCAAGATGGGCGTGGCTGCCGGCCTGATCGGTGCCATGTCGGCCGGCGAGCTGGAAGTGGACGGCGAAATGCATGGCGACTCCGCGCTGAGCGAAGAGCTGCGCCGCGAAGCCAACCCGGATACGCCGCTCAATGGCGAAGCCAACCTGCTGGTCATGCCGAACATCGACGCCGCCAACATCAGCTACAACCTGCTGAAGATGACCGGCGGCGAAGGCGTCACCATCGGCCCCATCCTGCTCGGCGTCGATCGTCCGGTGCACGTGCTGACCTCGACCGCCACCGTGCGTCGCCTGGTCAACATGACCGCGCTGGCTGTGGTCGAATCGATGGAGCGTTGATCGCCCGGGCGTCAGCCCAAACAAAAACCGGCTTGGCCTTGCGGCTAGCCGGTTTTTTTACGCCATGGTTTTTGGCCATTTCGGGCAGTGCACCGTAGCAGTCGGCTGCGGCGTATGAACTACTGCGCCAAGGCTGCCAGCAACTTGCCGTGGATGCCGCCGAAGCCGCCGTTGCTCATCACCAGGATGTGGTCGCCGGATTTGGCTTCGGCGACGATGCGTTGCACCAGGCGGTCAAGATCGTCCTCCACGGTGGCCTTGTCGCCCATCGGCGCCAGGGCTTCCCGGGCATCCCAGCCCAGATTGGCGGCGTAGCAGAAGGCGAGGTCGGTCTCGCGCAGGCTATCCGGTAGCTGGCTTTTCATGGTGCCGAGCTTCATGGTATTGGAGCGCGGCTCCAGCACGGCGAGGATGCGGGCCTTGCCGATCTTGCGGCGCAGCCCCGCCACCGTGGTGGCAATGGCGGTAGGGTGGTGGGCGAAATCGTCGTACACCGTGACCCCACGGACTTCGCCGCGAACTTCCATGCGCCGCTTGACGTTGACGAAGCGGGAAAGGGCTTCCAGGCCCTTGTCGAAAGGCACGCCGACATGGCGGGCAGCGAGCAGGGCGGCGCAAGCGTTGGCGCGGTTGTGGTCGCCGGTCAGCGCCCAGGCGGTGCGGCCAATTTCACCTTGCGGCCCCAAGAGAATCAGTTCGCCGCTGGCGTCGTCGCCCGTCGTGCGATAACCCGTTGCATCGTTGAAGCGCTCGACCGGCGTCCAGCAGCCACGTAGCAGCACACGCTCCAGGCTGGCTTCGGCAGCATTGGAGACGACCAGGCCATTACGCGGCAGGGTGCGTACGAGGTGATGGAATTGCGTTTCGATGGCGGTGAGGTCGGCGAAGATGTCGGCGTGATCGAATTCGAGATTGTTCAAAACGACGGTGCGCGGATGGTAATGGACGAACTTGGAACGCTTGTCGCAGAAGGCGGTGTCGTATTCGTCGGCTTCGATGACGAAGAACGGGGTGTCGCCGAGACGTGCCGAGACGCCAAAATTCAGCGGCACACCGCCAATCAGGAAGCCCGGCGCCATATTGGCGTCTTCGAGTATCCAGGCCAGCATCGAACTGGTCGTCGTCTTGCCGTGCGTGCCGGCCACGCCAAGCACCCAGCGGCCCTGCAGCACATGCTCGGCCAGCCATTGCGGACCGGAGACATAGGGCAGGCCACGGTCGAGAATCTCTTCGAGCAGCGGATTGCCGCGCGAAATGGCGTTGCCGATGACGTAGATGTCGGGATTCAGCTGTAGTTGATCGACGCCGAAGCCCTCGATCAACTCGATGCCGGCGCCGCGCAGTTGGTCACTCATCGGCGGATAGACGTTGGCGTCGCAGCCGGTCACCTTGTGGCCTGCGGCGACGGCGAGTTGGGCGATGCCGCCCATGAAGGTGCCGCAGATACCGAGAATATGAATGTGCATGTCACAGAGAACCGTTAGAATGGGGGCGATTTTACCCTGATCGAGACGCCATGCCCCGCCCAGACAGGTTACGCCCGAGCGCCAGCGTGCGGGCCAGCATCGCCAGCGCCGCCGCCCGGCTGATGGCAGAGGACGGAATCACTGACTACCACCTGGCCAAAAAGAAGGCCGCGCGCCAATTGGGCCTGCCGGAGCACACCGCTTTTCCCGATAACGCCGAGGTCGAGGCTGAGTTACGCGCCTATCGCAGCCTGTATCAGGGCGAGGATCACGAGGAAATGCTGGCAGCCCTGCGCCAGACGGCACTCGAGGTCATGGAACTGCTGGCGCCGTTCAATCCCTATTTGACCGGTTCGGTGCTGGATGGCACGGCCGGCGAGCATTCGACCATCGATATCCTGCTATTTGCCGACAGCGCCAAAGAGGTCGAGATCTTCCTGCTAAATCGCGGGATCGACGTGGAACATGTAGAGCCGAGAAATGAGCGGGTCGAGGCGGTTTTGGTCATGGAAACCGACACGGCGGACGCCAATCTGGTGATCATGCCGCCGCATCTCGAGCGTGTGGCGCTGAAATACCGCGACGGACGTCCGCGCGAACGCGTTCGCGCCGAGGCGCTACAGGCCTTACTTTCGGAGTAAGGCTGGACAAGTTGCTGCGAATTGCGGCAAACTTGCAGCTATGACGAAGCGAAAAACAGCTTCCAAGCCGGTCGATAAAGCCCGTTTCCTGGTGATTCACGGGCCGAATCTGAACCTGCTTGGCACCCGCGAGCCGGAACACTATGGCAGCGTGACCCTGTCCGACATCAACATGGCGCTGGCCCGCATGGCCGAGAGCGCCGGTGTCGACCTGGAAACCTTCCAGAGCAACCACGAGGGTGCCCTGATCGAGCGCATTCATGCCGCTCGCGAACAGGGTGTGCGTGCCATCATCATCAATCCGGCGGCCTACACGCATACCAGCGTGGCCTTGCGCGATGCGCTGGCCGGGGTGGCGATTCCCTTCGTCGAAGTGCATTTGTCGAACGTGCATGCCCGTGAGGCTTTCCGGCATCACTCTTATTTCTCCGACCTGGCCATCGGCGTCATCTGCGGCCTGGGTCATCAGGGCTATCTGCTTGCCCTGGAGTACCTGCTTAACCAGCTTAATATCGACTAGTCCGACTACGGTCGGCTTCCCGGTGCCCTGCGGGGCGCCCATTAGATTTGGAAGGAGTATCCATGGACCTGCGTAAACTCAAGAAACTGATCGATCTCGTTCAGGAATCCGGTATCTCGGAACTGGAAGTGACCGAAGGCGAAGAGAAGGTGCGCATCGCCAAGCATGTCGGCGGCGTGATGGCCCCGATGCAGCAGTACGCCATGCCGGCTGCCATGCCGATGGCGGGCGGCGCTCCGGCCGCAGCTTCGTCGGTCGATCTGGACGACGAAGACGACCTGCCGGCCGGTCACGTGGTCAAGGCACCGATGGTCGGTACCTTCTATCGCGCTCCGTCGCCGGGTGCCGAGGCATTCGTGCAGATCGGCAGCACCGTCAAGAAGGGCGATACGCTGTGCATCATCGAAGCCATGAAGCTCCTGAACGAAATCGAATCCGACGCCGATGGCGTGGTCAAGGCGATCCTGCTGGAAAATGGCGAACCGGTCGAGTTCGGCGAGCCGCTGTTCGTGATCGGCTGAGTTTCCCGTCATGTTTGAAAAAGTTCTCATCGCCAATCGCGGCGAAATCGCCCTGCGCGTGCAGCGTGCCTGCCGCGAACTGGGCATCAAGACCGTGGTCGTGCACTCCGAGGCCGACCGCGATGCCAAATACGTCAAGCTGGCTGACGAGTCGGTCTGTATCGGCCCGGCATCTTCGGCACTGAGCTACCTGAACGTGCCGGCCATCATTTCGGCTGCCGAAGTGACCGATGCCCAGGCCATTCACCCGGGCTACGGCTTCCTGTCCGAAAACGCGGACTTCGCCGAGCGCGTCGAGTCGTCCGGCTTCGTCTTCATCGGACCGCGCGCCGATACCATCCGCCTGATGGGCGACAAGGTGTCGGCCAAGGATGCGATGAAGGCCGCCGGCGTACCCTGCGTGCCAGGCTCAGATGGTGCTCTGCCGGAAGACGACCCCAAGGAAATCGTCAAGATTGCCCGTGCCATCGGCTATCCGGTGATCATCAAGGCAGCGGGCGGCGGCGGTGGTCGCGGCATGCGCGTCGTGCATACCGAGGCTGCGCTGGTGAACGCCGTGCAGATGACCCGCCAGGAAGCGCAGACCGCTTTCGGCAATCCCACGGTGTACATGGAAAAATTCCTGGAAAACCCGCGTCACGTGGAAATCCAGGTGCTGGCCGACCAGCACGGTAACGCCATTTACCTCGGCGAGCGCGACTGCTCGATGCAGCGTCGTCACCAGAAGGTGATCGAGGAAGCGCCGGCACCGCACATTCCGGCCCGCCTGATCAGCCGTATCGGCGAGCGTTGTGCCGATGCCTGCCGCAAGATCGGCTACCGCGGTGCGGGTACTTTCGAGTTCCTGTACGAGAACGGCGAGTTCTACTTCATCGAGATGAATACCCGCGTGCAGGTCGAGCATCCGGTAACCGAGTTGATTACTGGTGTCGATATCGTGCAGGAGCAGATTCGCGTCGCTTTCGGCGAGAAGCTGCGCTATCGCCAGAAGGACATCGTGTTCCGCGGTCATTCCATCGAATGCCGCATCAACGCCGAAGATCCCTTCACGTTCGTGCCATCTCCCGGCAAGATCGAGTTCTATCACCCGCCCGGCGGCCCCGGTATCCGTGTCGATTCGCACATCTACCAGGGTTACACCGTGCCGCCGCATTACGACTCGATGGTCGCCAAGGTCATCGCCTACGGCGATACCCGCGAGCAGGCCATTCGCCGCATGCGCATCGCCTTGTCCGAAATGACCGTGCAGGGCATCAAGACCAACATCCCGCTGCACCAGGAGTTGATGCAGGATGCACGCTTCGTCGAGGGCGGCACCAGCATTCACTATCTGGAGCACAAGCTGGCGGCGAAGAACGAGGTCAAGCAGTAAGCATGACTTGGCAGAACGTCTGTTTCCTGTCCGATGCCGGGCACGCTGAGGAATTCTGCGATGCCCTGCTCGAAGCTGGTGCACTGTCGGCCAGCATCGAGGATGCCGATGCCGGTACGCCGGACGAGCAGCCGCAATTCGGCGAACCCGGCCTGGAAACCAAACCGGCCTGGGAGCATTCGCGCATCGTCGCCATGTTCGAGCCGGATGCCGACGTTGCCGCCATGTTGGCCGAAGTTGCCAGCCAAATCGGCCTCGATGCCGCGCCGGAGTTCACCGTCGAGCCGCTCGAAGAGCAGAACTGGGTGCAGCTGACCCAGTCGCAATTCGACCCGATCCGCGTGTCCGGTCGCTTGTGGATCGTGCCGTCCTGGCATGAAACCCCCGATCCGGCGGCGATCAACCTGATTCTCGATCCCGGCATGGCGTTCGGTACCGGCTCGCATCCGACGACCCGTCTCTGCCTGGAATGGCTGGAAAAGACGGTGACACCGGGCGTCAGCCTGCTCGATTACGGCTGCGGTTCGGGCATTCTGGCTATTGCCGGTGCCAAGCTGGGCGCGGCACGGGTGGCTGGTGTGGATATCGACCCGCAAGCGGTCGTCGCGGCGCAGGCCAATGCCGAACGTAACGGCGTGGTCGCCCAATTTGCCGATTCGGCCGAACCGGTAGCCGGCGAATACGATCTGGTGGTTGCCAACATTCTGTCGAACCCGTTGCGCGTGCTGGCGCCGGCGATCTGCGCCCATGTTCGCTCGGGTGGCCGTTTGGCCCTCTCTGGCATCCTGCGCGAGCAGGCCGACGAAATCATCGCTATCTATCGTCAATGGCTGCCGCTGCAGGTGGCCGACGTGCGCGAGGACTGGGTATGTCTGAGCGGAGTCAAGCCCTGATGCGTACGCGTTGCCCGGCTTGTGGCACGATTTTCCGTGTCACTTCCGGGCAGTTGCGTTTAAAGGCCGGCAAGGTCCGTTGTGGCCAGTGCCAGCAGGTGTTCAATGCCTTCGATCACTTAATGAGCGATGCTGGCGCCGACTCGCCAGAAACCGTCCAGGATGCTCAGTTTGTCCAGCAGGCATCGGAGCCGCACGTCCAAATAGCGCCAACGCCGGTGATCGAGCCTGCGCCCGCTCATCCTTCGCTCGATGCTGATGCGACGATTGTCGCTCAGGCCCTCGAGGACGCACTGGATACGGTCGTTCCCATGCCGTCGATAACTGAAGCGCCTGTTGAGGCTGAAATCGAGGCGGTAGAAATGCCAGAGGCACCGACTGCTGCGGTGCACGAGGAAAAAACGGCAAATTTCGACGAGACCTTGTTGGCCATACCGCCGCAGGAAGTCGAAGAAATCACGCTGCCGCCGGCCGAGCCCTTCGAGGAGGCCGTCGAGGAAACACCCGAAGTGAGTACCCAGGCCGCCCGCGAAGCTGGCCTGGTGTCTGTACGCGAACTGAACGATCCTGCGGCCTACAACCGCTGGGCAGCCGGTGCCTTGGCATCGGATGGTACGGGCGGCTTTGTGGAAGAGTCCGCCAAGCGTCCGACCTGGTTGTATGTCCTGTTCGCCCTGCTGCTCGTGCTGGGCCTGGTCGTACAACTGCTCTATCACTACCGCACTCAGGTGGTTTTGCGTATGCCGGCGATGGCCGCGCTGTACGAGATGGCGGATATCGAGATTCCCTTGCCGCGCGAGGCCGACCTCGTCGTCATCGAGAGTTCCGACCTGCAGTACGACGATGGGCGCAACCTGTTCGTGCTGCAGGCCACACTGCGCAACCGGGCGCGTTATGCCCAGGCCTGGCCCACGCTGGAACTGACGCTCACCGATACCAACGACAATGTCGTCGCCCGTCGCGTCATGTATGCCGCCCACTACCTGCCGCCGGGTACGGCACAGGATTTCTTCCCGGCCAACGGCGAGGTCGCGGTCCGCTTGTGGATCGACGCCAAGGACCTCGGCGCCGTCGGCTACCGACTTTACATTTTCTATCCCTGATTCGACATGACGACACTCATCTGCGGCTCCCTGGCCTTCGACAACATCATGGTCTTTCCGGACCGCTTCAAGAACCACATCCTGCCGGAACAGATCCACATCCTGAACGTTGCCTTCCTGGTGCCGGAAATGCGCCGCGAATTCGGCGGCTGTGCCGGGAACATCGCCTACAACCTGATGCTGCTCGGCGGTGAGCCGGCCATCATGGCCACCGTCGGCGACGATGCCGTGCCGTATCTGGATCGCCTCGACAAGCTCGGGCTGTCGCGCAAGCATGTGCGCCAGGTGCCGGGCAGCTTCACCGCGCAGGCCTTCATCACCACCGATCTCGACGACAACCAGATCACCGCCTTCCATCCGGGGGCAATGAGCTTCTCGCACCTGAACAAGGTCGAACAGGCCGGCGCCAAGCTCGGCATCGTCGCGCCGGATGGCCGCGAAGGCATGCAGCAGCACGCGCGCGATTTCGCCGCGGCGGGCGTGCCCTTCATCTTCGATCCGGGCCAGGGTATGCCGATGTTCAACGGCGACGAACTGCTCGACTTCATGGAGCTGGCCGACTACGCCTGCTTCAACGATTACGAAGCCAAGCTGCTGTGCGACCGCACCGGGCGCTCGCTGGAACAACTGGCGGGTCTGGTCAAGGCGCTGATCGTTACGCGCGGCGGCGAGGGGTCGGAAATCTATGCCGACGGCCAGAAGCACAGCATTCCCTGCGTCGAAGCAGATGCCATCGTCGATCCGACCGGCTGTGGCGACGCATACCGTTCCGGCCTGCTCTACGGCATTGCCAATGGCTACGATTGGCCGACTA
Source organism: Azonexus sp. IMCC34839 (assembly GCF_047047955.1). Taxonomy (GTDB): domain Bacteria; phylum Pseudomonadota; class Gammaproteobacteria; order Burkholderiales; family Rhodocyclaceae; genus Azonexus. Next base: position 2,725,919 of record NZ_CP150631.1, read on the forward strand.
CCGGCCGCCTGGCAGCGGTCATGGGTTCGATCAAGATTGCCCATCGCGGCGGCCAGAACCACCAGCCGAGCCGCGAGGAAATCGGTGAGCGCTACCGCAAGGCATTCGGCTCGCTGCCCTGGTAATTGAAATCTCCTTGTAATCCTGGGGCAAAGCGTATGTAACACGCCTGCCCCAGACTCGTTCCCCATGAACACATGGAGAACGATATGGAAATCCTGAACAAGGCGGTCGCACAAGGGCGGCCGGAGAAAAAGCGCCTGACAGTCGGCTTCGCCAAGACCCAGGCCGACATCCTCGAAGCGCAGCGCCTGCGTTACCGCGTTTTTGCCGGCGAGATGGGGGCGAACCTGCCCAGTCGTACGCCGGGCGTCGATCACGACATCTACGACCCGTTCTGCGAACATCTGGTGGTGCGCGATGCCAACAGCGGCGAAATCGTCGGCACCTACCGTATCCTGTCGCCGGAAAATGCTCGCCAGATCGGCTATTACTCCGAAAACGAATTCGATCTGACCCGCCTGCAGCACCTCCGCACACGTCTGGTCGAAATCGGCCGCTCGTGCGTGCATCCGGATTACCGCACCGGTGCGACCATCTCGCTGCTGTGGTCGGGCTTGGCCCAATTCATGACTGAACGTGGTTACGACTACCTGATGGGCTGTGCCTCGATCAGCATGGCCGACGGCGGCCACGCCGCGGCCAGTCTGTATAATCGACTCGCTGCCGACCATCTGGGGCCGCAGGAGTATCGCGTCTTTCCGCGCTGCCCGCTGCCGCTGGCGGCCTTGCAGCAGGATCGTCCGGCCGAAGTGCCGCCGCTGATCAAGGGTTACCTGCGCGCCGGGGCATGGATCTGCGGTGAACCGGCCTGGGATCCCGATTTCAACACCGCCGACCTGCCCATCCTGATGCCGATGGCCAAGGTCAGCGGCCGCTACGCCAAGCATTATCTGGGGCAAGCAGACTGAGTACGACCCATCCGGCGCTCCGCGCCTTTCGTTATTTCCGGATGGCCCTGCTGATTCTTAGCGGGGCCATTGTCGCGTTGACCGTCTTCCGCATCTGCGGCGACCGTCGTCGTCTGCTGCTCAAGCAAACCTGGTCGCTGGCCTTGCTCGATGCGCTTGGCGTCGAGGTAGAAGCCGATCTAAGCCACGTCGTTCCCGGCGCCCTGCTGATCGCCAACCACATCTCGTGGATCGACATCTTCGTTATCAACGCTGCCCTGCCATCGGCCTTCGTTTCCAAAGAAGAGGTTCGGCACTGGCCGGTGATCGGCTGGCTGGCGGCCAAGAACGACACGGTGTTCCTGCGCCGCGGCAGCCGCGGGCACGCTCGCATCATCAACGAACAGGTAGCGAATATCCTCGATCAGGGTAAATACGTGGCGGTATTTCCCGAAGGAACGACGACCGACGGGCGCAGCCTGCTGCATTTTCACGCGGCGCTGATACAGCCGGCGCTGGCTGCCGGGCGGCCGGTATTACCGGCAGCGATTTCGTATTGGGAGCTGGACGGTGCCCGCAGCCTCGCACCGCGCTACGACGGCGATATTTCCTTGGGTGTATGCACTTCGGCCATCGTTGGCCGCAAACGTATCATTGCTCGCCTGGTGACCACGCCGCTGCGCGGGCTGAACGGCGAAGATCGCCGTCAGGTTGCCGCCGAGGCACGCGAGGCTATCGCATTAGCGGCTGGGCTTCCCCTGGCGAGCAATCCACCTGAAACACCTGCCGGTCTTCCAGGCGCAATGCCGTCAGATGGCCGCCCCACAGGCAGCCGGAGTCAAGCGCCAGCAGATTCGGCGTAATTTTCAGGCCAAGCGCCGACCAATGGCCGGTCACCAGCACGCTGTCGGCGTGGGCTCGATTGGGCAGTTCGAACCAGGGAAGATGCCCATCCGGCGCGTTGGTCGTTTCGCCCTTGGTGTGGAATTCCATCACACCTTCCGGCGTACAGAAGCGCATCCTTGTCATTGCATTGACGATGACCCGCAGACGCGGCCAGCCGGTCAATTCGTCCGACCATCCAGCAGGTTCGCTGCCCCACAGGTTCAGGACGAACTCCTTGAAGGCGGAGCCTTGCAACGCAGCTTCGACTTCGCGCGCCAGTTCGCGGGCACGGGCAGCCGTCCATTGCGGCAGCAGGCCGGCATGGACCAAGCAGAAGTTGCCATCGGTGTGGCAGAGCGGTTGATGGCGCAGCCAGTCGAGCAATTCGGCGCAATCCGGCGCGTCGAAGATGGCCTGCAGCGTGTCGTCCTTGCCGCGAAATTTGGCGCCGCCTTCGGCCACCATCAGCAGGTAGAGATCGTGATTGCCCAGGACCGTGATGGCGGCATTGCCGAGTGACTTGATCAGACGCAAGGTTTCCAGCGACTTGGGGCCGCGATTGACCAGATCACCGACCAGCCAGAGCTTGTCCTGTGCCGGATCGAAGGCGCACAGCGCTAGCAGGCGCTCGAGCGAGTCGTAGCAGCCCTGGATGTCGCCGATCGCGTAGGTGGCCATTTACTCGACGGTTACTGACTTGGCCAGGTTACGTGGTTTGTCCACGTCGGTGCCTTTGACCAGCGCAGCGTGGTAGGAGAGCAACTGCAAGGGCACGACGTGCAGGATGGGCGACAGCTGGCCGTAGTGTTCGGGGAGGCGCAGGATATGGACGCCTTCCGAGGCCGGGATTTCCGAATCGGCATCGGCGAAGACGTAGAGCTCGCCACCGCGGGCGCGGACTTCCTGCAGGTTGGATTTGAGCTTTTCCAGCAGGTCGTCGTTCGGCGCTACCGAGATGACGGGCATGTTGGCATCGACCAGTGCCAGCGGGCCGTGCTTCAGTTCGCCGGCCGGGTAGGCTTCGGCGTGGATATAGGAGATTTCCTTGAGCTTCAACGCGCCTTCGAGGGCGATCGGGTAGTGGCGGCCGCGCCCAAGGAAGAGCGCATGCTGCTTGTCGGCGAACTGTTTGGCCCAGGCTTCGATATCGTTTTCCAGGCTCAGGACCTTGTGCACCGCAACCGGCAGGTGGCGCAGTTGCTCGATGAATTTTTGCTCCTGTTCGCCGCTCAGCCGGTTCTTGACCTTGGCCATGACCAGGGTGAGCAGGAAGAGGGCGGCCAACTGGGTAGTGAAGGCCTTGGTCGAGGCGACGCCGATTTCCGGGCCGGCGCGGGTGATGAAGCGCAGGGCGCATTCGCGGACGATGGCCGATTCCGGCACGTTGCAGATGGCCAGCGTTTTGGTCTGGCCAAGTGACTTGGCATGCCGCAGGGCGGCCAGGGTGTCGGCTGTTTCGCCGGACTGCGAGATGGCGACAATCAACTGACGCGGATTGGGTACCGAGATGCGATAGCGGTACTCGCTGGCAATCTCGACATTGCACGGCACGCCGGCGATGGCTTCGAGCCAGTAGCGGGCGGTATAGCCGGAGTGGCTGCTGGTGCCGCAGGCAAGAATCAGGATCGAGTCGACATCGTCGAGCAAACTGCCAGCTTCCGCGCCGAAAATGCCGGGCTGGATGCTCTTGCTGCCGCCAACGATTTCCAGCGTGTTGGCCAGGGCTTCCGGTTGTTCGAAGATTTCCTTCTGCATGTAGTGGCGGTAATTGCCGAGTTCGACGGCGGCGGCAGACAGTTGCGAGACATGCACCGGGCGCTCGACCGGTGTACCGTCGAGGCGGGCGATGCGGACGGCGGCGGGCGTCAGTTCCGCGATGTCGCCGTTTTCCAGATAGACCATGTTGCGCGTGACCTGGAGCAGGGCCGAGGCATCGGAAGCGGCGTAGTTGCCGGTGTCGGAAACGCCGAGCAGCAGCGGCGAGCCTTCGCGGGCGACGACGACCTTGTTCGGCTGGCGCTGGTCGATGACGGCGATGGCAAAGGCGCCGACCAGGCGGGTGCAGGCCAGGCGGACGGCGGTGAACAGGTCGGGCTCGCTTTTCAGCGTTGCTTCGATCAGATGGGCGATGCTTTCGGTGTCGGTATCCGAGGTAAACACATAGCCTTGGGCGCTCAGTTCGACGCGCAGGCTCTCGTAGTTCTCGATGATGCCGTTATGGACGACGGCGATGCTGCCGGAAATGTGCGGGTGGGCGTTGCGCTCGCACGGCACGCCGTGCGTGGCCCAGCGGGTATGGGCGATGCCGGTCGTGGCCTGGGTGTTGGCCGAAGAGCTTTCCAGTTCGGCGACGCGGCCGACTGAGCGCACGCGCTCGATGGCGTTGTTACCGATGACTGCCAGGCCGGCGGAGTCGTAGCCACGGTATTCCAGTTTCTTCAGGCCCTCGACGAGGACGGGAACGATGTTGTTGCCGGCTGCTGCCGCGACGATGCCGCACATGATCAGTCCTTAAACCTTGTAGTAATCGCGATACCAGGCGACGAAGCGGGCGACGCCTTCGGTGATGGGGGTGGCCGGGGCGAAGCCGACCCAGTCGTCGAGCAGTGCGGTGTCAGCGTAGGTGGCCGGCACGTCGCCATCCTGCATCGGCAGCAGGCGCTTTTCGGCGGTTTGGCCGAGTGCCTGTTCGATGGCACCGATAAAGTCGAGCAGCGGCACCGGGTCGTGGTTCCCGATGTTGAAAACGCGATAGGGCACGTTGCTGGTCGCCGGGTCGGCGGCAATGGCATCGTAGTTCGGGTTGGCGGTGGCATCCTTGTCCATCAGGCGGATGACGCCTTCGACGATATCGTCCACGTAGGTGAAGTCGCGCTTCATGTTGCCGTGGTTGAATACGTCGATCGGCCGACCTTCGAGGATGGCCTTGGTGAACAGGAAGAGCGCCATGTCCGGGCGGCCCCACGGGCCATAGACCGTAAAGAAGCGCAGGCCGGTGGTCGGCAGGCCGTACAGATGGCTGTAGGTGTGCGCCATCAGCTCGTTGGCCTTCTTGGTGGCTGCGTACAGGCTGACCGGGTGGTCGACGCTGTCATGCTCGGAGAACGGCATCTTGGTGTTGCCGCCATAGACACTGGAGCTGGAGGCATACACGAGGTGCTTGACCTTGTTGTGACGGCAGCCTTCGAGGATGTTGATGAAGCCGACCAGATTGCTATCCACGTAGGCGTGCGGATTCTGGATCGAGTAGCGGACGCCGGCCTGGGCGGCGAGGTGGATCACCTTGTCGAACTTCTCGGTGGCGAACAGTTGCTCCATGCCGGCGCGGTCAGCGACGTCGAGTTTGACGAAGCGGAAGTTGGCATGCGGCGTCAGGCGGGCCAGGCGGTTTTCCTTGAGCGAAACCTCGTAGTAGTCGTTCAGGTTGTCCAGGCCGACGACTTCGTCACCGCGCGCCAGCAGGCGCAGGGTCGTAGTCATGCCAATAAAGCCGGCGGCGCCGGTGACGAGAATCTTCATGCGGTGAGTCCTGCGCGGGAGAATGGGTTCAAGGTGCCGATTTTACCGCAGCGGCATCGGCTTTCTGCCGTTCCAGCATCTTGGCGTACTTGCTGAAGCTATTAAAACAGCCAATGGCGATGTGGATGAAACCGGGCAGGCCGTCGCGAAAGCCTTGGCGGATGAGGTAGAACTTGATGAAACGGACCAGCGGGCTGAGCGCAATGCGCCCAAAGGTGGCGCGTTTGCCGGCGGAGAGCGCCATTTCGGCGGCGAGGCTGGTGTAGCGGTTCTGCTTGGTCAGATAGCTGGCCAGGGATTCGGCGGAATCGTGCAGCAGGTCGCCGCTCAGTGTGCCGATCTCGGCCTGGGTCACCACCTTCTCATGCACGGCATCGTCCGACCAGCGCGCCTGACGGCGGTCGAACAGGCGCAGCGACCAGTCAGGGTAGCCTTCGCCATGCTTCAAGTAGCGGCCGAGGAAGCGATTGCAGCGGGCAAAGCGGAATGCTGCGGTGCACGGGGCTTTCAGGGCGTTTTCCAGACTGGCGCGCAGTTCGGGCGAAACGCGCTCGTCGGCATCGAGGCAGAGCACCCAGTCGTGCTGGGCGGCTTCGACGGCGAATTGCTTCTGCGGGCCGAACCCCAGCCACTTCTGGTGAATGACGCGGGCGCCATAGCGCTCGGCCAGCGCTATCGTGCCATCCGTGCTGCCCGAATCGACCACCAGAATCTCGTCGGCGAAGGCGGCGCTTTGCAGGCAGGCCTCAAGCTGGCTCGCGGCATTGAGCGTGATGATGACGACAGAGAGGGCTGGGCGCGGTGCGGACATTTATAATCGCGTCTTTGAAAGCCGATATTCTAGTGTAGTGTCGCACCCTCATCGACACTTAAAATCTCGTCTTTCGGGCCATGGCGGCGTTGCGAATCCGCGCGATACCAAGGGGTATCGCTGTGGTTCGCGCCTTGCCCTGACCCAAAATCCTTCAATTTTAAATGCGCCGACAAGGGTGCAACACTACACTCGCCGATGCGTCTCCTGCTCGTTAAAACTTCCTCGCTCGGCGATGTGATCCACAACTTGCCCGTCGTCACCGACATTCTTCGTCACTATTCCGAGGCGAAGATCGATTGGTGTGTCGAGGAGAGCTTTGCGGCGATCCCCAGGTTGCATCCTGGCGTTGGTCAGGTGATTCCGGTGGCGGTGCGCCGTTGGCGCAAGAAGCTATTGCAGGCGGCGACCTGGCGGGAGGTCGGCGCATTTCGTCAGGCAGTCCGACAGTGCGACTACGATCTCGTGCTCGATACTCAGGGCTTGGCCAAAAGTGCCTTTATTGCCCGTCAGGCGCGTGGGCCGCTGGCCGGATATGCCGCCGATTCGGCGCGAGAGCCGTTGGCGGCGCGTTTCTACGATCGCCATTTCAGCGTGGATAAGGCGTTGCACGCCGTCGAGCGGAATCGTCGCCTGGCTGCTGCGGCCTTGGGCTATTCCCTCGACGCAGCTGTCGATTACGGCATTACGGTTCCCGCGGGCGCGTTCGCCTGGTTGCCGGCGAAGCCCTACGTCGTCCTGCTGACGGCGACCAGCCGCGACGACAAACTCTGGCCGGAAGATCATTGGGTGGCTTTGGGCAAACAACTTGCTGAACACGGGCTGACCTGCGTCCTGCCCGGCGGCAGCGCGGTCGAACGCGAGCGGGCCGCGCGCCTGGCTGGGCAAATCCCTGGCGCCGTCGCCGCGCCACCCATGCGCATCGACGAACTGGCCAGCCTGCTGGCTGGCGCGTGCGGTGCTGTCGGCGTCGATACCGGCCTGACCCATCTTGCCGTTGCCGTAAAAACGCCGACGGTGGCGATCTACACGGCGACTGAGCCGGGATTGACCGGCGTTTATGGCGCAGGCTACCACCGCAATCTCGGCGGCAAAGCACAGGTGCCGGCCGTGGCGTCAGTGCTCTCCGAATTGCTGGAGGGGCTGTGATGGCACGCCTTGGCTACTGCCTGCTGCTCTACCTGATCACGCCGTTGATCTGGCTGCGCCTGCTGTGGCGCGGCCGCAAGCAGCCGGAATATCTGCGCAATCTCGGCGAGCGTTACGGTTTCTATTCCGGCCAAGCTCCAGGCAAACTGATCTGGGTGCATGCCGTTTCGGTCGGGGAAACACGCGCCGCACAGCCCTTGATCGAAGGGCTGCTGGCGCGCTGGCCCGAGCATCGCATCCTGCTCACCTGCATGACGCCGACCGGGCGCGAGGCTGGGCAAAGCGTCTATGGCGAGCGCGTTATCCAGGCCTATCTGCCTTACGACTATCCGGGCGCAACGGCCCGTTTTTTCGCACACTTCCGACCGGCATTCGGCGTGCTGATGGAAACGGAAATCTGGCCCAACCTATTGGCGGCCGCCAAGCGGTGCGCCATTCCGGTGGTGCTGGCCAATGCCCGCTTGTCCGAGCGTTCAGCGCGCGGTTACGGGCGATTTGGCGCGCTGGTGCGGCCGGCCTTCGCCAGCTTGACCGGCGTCGCCGCGCAGACTGCCGGGGATGGCGAGCGCATCGGTATGTTGGGTGCATCAAGGGTGGCGGTTTGCGGCAACCTGAAATTCGATGTAACGCCGCCGGCGGATAAAATTGCGCTGGGGCAATCGTGGCGCGAGGCCATCGGTCAGCGCCAGGTTTGGCTAGCCGCCAGCACGCGCGAAGGCGAGGAGCCGCTGGTGCTCGACGCCTGGGCCAAGGTCGCCCGGCCAGATGCCTTGCTGGTGTTGGTGCCGCGTCATCCGCAGCGTTTCGACGAAGTGGCGGAACTGTTGGCCAAGCGCGGCCTGCCCTTCGTTCGCCGCAGCGAAGGCCTGCCGACGGCCGAAACCCAGGTCTGGCTCGGCGACAGCATGGGCGAGATGGTGGCCTACTACTCGCTGGCCGATCTGGCCTTCATCGGCGGCAGCCTGTTGCCGCTGGGCGGGCAGAACCTGATCGAGGCGGCGGCCTGTGGTTGTCCGGTGCTGGTTGGCCCGCATACCTTCAATTTCCTGCAGGCGACGCGGGATGCCATTGAGGCGAGGGCGGCGTTACGGGTGGCGGATGCCGCCGAGCTCGCTGCTGCGGTGCACCGGCTGTTTTCGGCAAAAAACGAATTGGCGGAAATGCGGGCAGCGACGGCTAATTTCGCCGGCGCCCACCGCGGTGCGGCTGAGCGCCTGCTGGGTCTTATCGCAGATTGGTTGGGTCGAGCAGCGCGTTGATCTGCGCCACGTCGTCTTCGGACAGTGCGCCGACGGCGGCCTTCAGTCGCAGTTGGGCCATTAGCGTGTCGAATGTGGCCTTGGCCAGGTCGCGCCGAGTGACATAGACCTGGTTCTCGGCGTTCAGCACGTCGATATTGATGCGCACGCCGACTTCGTAGCCCAGCTTGTTCGATTCCAGGGCCGATTGCGACGAAACCAGGGCGGCCTTCAGCGCCTTGACCTGCGCCAGGCCATTGGCGACACCCAGGTAGTACTGGCGGGCAGCTAGGGCAGCGCTGCGCTTGGCGGCCTCCAGGCCGGATTCGGCGGCATAGCGGTTGGCGGTGGCTTCGCGCTGCTTGGATACGGTCAGGCCGCCGGCGAAGAGCGGGATGCTGACCTGCAGTCCAGCGTTGCGGTAATCGGTGTCGATGCTGGTACCGGACAGGCTGTTGTAGGACTTGGCGTAGCCGTAGTTGGCGACGGCATCGACGGTCGGATAGTGGCCGGCGCGTTGCTTGTCGACTTCACGGGCAGCGATGTCGGCATTGGCCTGTTGCACCTGTACCGACAGGCTGTCCTTTTCCGCGGCGCCAACCCAGTCGTTCATGTTGTTCGGGCTGGGCGGGGAGAGCTCGGCACCTTTGCGCAGCATGGCCAGGGCGCCGGCTTCCTTGCCGACGATGGCCTGCAGTGTGCGTTTCTTAACCTCCAGGTCGCTTTCGGCAGCAATTTCCTGGGCGGAGGCAAGATCGAAGCGGGCTTGGGCTTCGTGCGTGTCGGTGATGGTCGCGGTACCGACTTCGAAGCTCTTCTTGGCCAATTCGAGTTGCTGCGAGATGGCCTGCTTGTTGGCGCGAACGGCGGTCAGGCTTTCGTCGGCGTTAAGCACGTCGAAATAGGCCTGGGCGACGCGCAGGATCAGGTCCTGCTTGGCTTGGGCGAAGTTCGCCTCGGCTTGTGCCACCTGGATTTTTGACTGGTCGTAACCGACCCAGTTCTGCCAGCGGAACAGCGGTTGCGACAAGGTCAGCTGATAGCCGTTCGAGTTGTAGTTCGGTCGGGCGATGGTCGGGCCGTTGTGGGTCGAGATCTCGTTCTCGTTCCAGGTCGTGTTGCCGGACAGCGTCAGACTGGGCAACAAACCGGCACGGCCCTGCGGCTGCTTTTCGCGTCCGGCGTCGAGCGTGGCGCGGGCGGCGGCGAAGGTCGGGTCGTTGTCCTGCGCGTCGCGGTAGACCTGCATCAGGTCGGCGGCGTAGAGCGGGGACGAGAGTAGCGGAGCGGCGATCAGCCAGGCCAGTTTCTTCATGCTTTCCTCTAGTAACGACGCATGGTCGGGTCGACTTCGCCAGCCCAGGCGTCGACGCCGCCCATCAGGTTGAAGACGTTCGTATAACCCTTGCGTTCAAGGAACATGGCGACCTGCATGCTGCGGCCGCCGTGATGACAGATGACCACGATCTCCTGCTCCGGATCGAGGTCCTCGCATTGCATCGGCACCAGATGCATGGGGATGCATTGCGAACCTGCGATCTGGCAGAGTTCGATTTCCCAGGGCTCGCGCACGTCCAGCAGGATGGGATTGGGCCGGTTTGTGTCGGCCAGCCAGTCGGCGAGTTGGTGCGCGAGTACCTGTTTCATCAGAAAGTGAAGTTTTCCTTGGCGGCGAAACCGTCGAGCGCCGGAGCCACGGTCTCGAACAGGTTCACCGTGTTGTAAACGCCGTCAGCGGTGCAGGTGATCAGTTGGGCTTCCATGACCGGCGCTTCGCCGACGATGACAGCCATGCGGCCACCAACGCGCAATTGCTTGAGCAGGGCTTCCGGAACGGCGGGAACGGAGCCGGAAACGACGATGGCGTCGTACGGGCCGCGCTGCGACCAGCCATTCGAGCCGTCGCCGACTTCGACGGTAACGTTGTTGATGCCGGCGCGCTCGAGATTGGCAGTGGCGAAGCTGGCCAGTTCCGGGCGGCTTTCGACAGTGACCACATGCTCGGCACGGTTGGCCAGCAGGGCAGCCATGTAGCCGCTACCGGTACCAATCTCGAGAACCTTGTCGGTCTTCTTGATTGTCAGTTCCTGCAGCAGCTTGGCCTCCATCTTTGGGGCGAGCATTGCCTGGCCCTGGCCGAGCGGGATTTCCATATCGGCGAAGGCGAGGTTGCGATAGGCGGGCGGGGTGAAGTCTTCGCGCTTGACAACGAAAAGCAGGTCGAGAACCTGCGGATCCAGAACTTCCCAGGGCCGGATCTGCTGTTCGATCATGTTGAAGCGGGCTTGCTCGATATTCATGTGGGTCTCCGCAGGCATAATATTAGCACAAGCTAATATACAAGTTCCGACAAAGCTAAATTATACCTGACTCTCCTCGGGCATCGCTTTCAATCCCTGCTTCAACAGACGGATGTGAATGTCGAGATAGGCACGGGGGTCGGCGCTTTGCGACAGGCAATTTGCCAGCGAGAAGCGCCAGATCAGCAACATCAGCACGGGGGCGATGATGACGTCGATGGCCGTTTCCACATCGAGCTGCCGAAACTCGCCACTTGCCATGCCGCGACTAAGGGCGGCGCCGACCAGTTGTCGGCCGCGACTGATCACATTGTCGTGGTAGTAGCGGGCGAGTTCAGGGAAATTGCCGGCTTCCGACATGATCAGCTTGGGAATGCCGGCCAGAGTGGTCTGGCCGATTTTGGCCCACCAGTTGTCGAGCAGCTTTTCGAGCAGATCGAAGCTGCTACCGGTATGTTGTGCGGCGATCAGTTCATTTTCGGCGATTACCGGAACGATGCCTTCCTGGATCACCGCCTTGAACAAGGCTTCCTTGTTCTCGTAATAGAGGTAGAGCGTTCCCTTGGACACACCGGCGCGGGCTGCCACATCTTCGAGGCGTGCTGCGGCGTAGCCTTTTTCGACGAAGGCCTCGATGGCGGCCGCCAGCAACTCGGAGGGGCGAGCTTCCTTGCGGCGTTTGCGCGGGGTGGGGAGTGTGGACATGGGTAAGTTAATGACCGGTTGGTCATTAACTTACCATCGTCAGGAAGCGGCGGTCAACGGCCTTCCTTGATCAGACGACCGGAGGCCGGCTGGATCGGGCGGGCGTTGTTCTTGTACAGGCGGCTGAAGATGTTGATCTGGTCCTGCGAGACTTGCGCCGGCTGCTTCATGACCAGCCACAGTACGCCTTCGCTACAGGGCGGCGTGGTCAGCGAGCCCATGTAGGTGTAGTAGTTGCGCGACGCGGGTAGCAGGTTGATCGGGTCGATGGTCAGGCTGGGCGGCGACACCGACGAGTTCTTCTCGAGCGGCAGGTTGTTCCACAGCATCTGGATGAACGGATTCTCGTTGCCGCGCTCGAGCAGGACAGCGATCACCGCCAGTTGGCCGTCGTCGGATTTGTGCACCAGATGGGCAACCATGTCGAAGCGCTGGCCATTCACCTTTTCCTCGGAGGGACGGTGGAAGTGGAATTGCACCAGCTCGTAGGTCTTGCCGGTCAGGGATATCGAGCTGTCGCCCACCTCGACCTGAATCGTGTGGCCGTTGTCGATGACGCGGAAGGTGGAGGGGCGGTAGTTGAACTTGATCGGCTCCAGGTCGACCTTGATGCCGTCCTTGATGTCGATCGGTGACTGGCGTTGCCCAGTGGCGCACAGCTTGTTCTTCGGATCGAGGTTGGCCCAGTTTTCCGGGCTGCCGGCGCCTTCGTAGCTCCAGTGGATATGGGCATGTTGCAGGGCGCCTTCGGCATGCGACAGTTCGAGCATATAGCCCTCCGACTTGCCGGATTTCTTGGCTTTGGGCGCGGGGGCCGGAGTGCTATGAACGTAAACGGTGTTGGTCTTGGGGGCAGGCGCTTCCTTGACGGCGATGGGGGCAGCCGCAGGGGCGGCTTCCTTTTGTTTTTCGACGGCGGCCTTCAGGTTTGGCTTGATCGACGGAATGCCTTCACTTTCCTTGGTGGCGGCGCGCGGATTTTCCGATGTTTTTATGGCTTCAGGCTTGTCGCCTTTGGCCATTTCCTTCTTGAGCAGCGCTTCGTTGGCTTCCTTCAGTTGGCTGCCGGCTTCCTTGGCCTTTTGGACGATCTCGGCAACGTTTTCTTTTTGCGGGCGGCAGACTTCGCGCAGGACCTTGTCGTCCAGGGTGCCACTGCGCACGGGCAGTTCGGCGCCGTTGATCGATTCTTCGCGGATCGCCTCGCTTTCGTTCTTCTTGTAGATACGCTTGAGCGTCGTGGCATTGCGGGTTGCACAGTCGTAGCGGGTGATGGCTTCGATGACGCGGTAGCCTGCGCCGGACTTGCCGTCGATCAGCTCTTTTTCCAGAACGACGCGACCTTGAGCCTGCACGGTATTGCCATCACGCTTGATACTGGTGCGATCCAGTTCGATTCGTTTGCCCGGTTCGGAGGATACGGTTTGCCAGGTTGGAGCGGCGCTGGCCGCGAATGGCAGGGCGGCAAGCAAGGTTGCGATGGTCAGTAGGCGCATCTGGGGTCCCTCGTGTTTTTCTTGAAATTCCGGCACTTGTCGGATTTATTTCGGCCAATTTCTAGAAATCTTGAGTGAAAAGTGTCATTTCTTGCATTTTGCCTGTATTTCCAGTAACTTGCAGCCCTCTCGTTAGGGGTGTCCGAGCGCATAATCGGACTGAGAAATACCCTTCGAACCTGATCGGGTCATGCCGGACAGGGAAACGAATTTTCGCGCTGCGAACTTTTGTTGCTCCTTGGCCGTCTGAGCCCGCTGAACTTTCGCTTGGAGCACGCATGAACGCCAAAGACACCTTCCTCGCCGCCAACGCCCACGTCGACGAGGCCGCCATCCAGCCGCTGCCGAATTCCCGCAAGATTTATGTCGAGGGATCGCGCCCGGATATCCAGGTGCCGATGCGCGAGATCAGCCAAGCTGATACGCCGACCGGCTTCGGCGGCGAGAAGAATCCGCCGATCTTCGTTTATGACTGCTCCGGCCCCTACACCGATCCCAAGGCCAAAATCGACATTCGCAACGGCCTGCCGGCACTGCGTGCGCAGTGGATCGCCGAACGCGGCGATACCGAAGAGCTGCCCGACCTGACCTCCGAATACGGTCGCCAGCGCGCCGCCGACAAGGCGCTCGACGACCTGCGCTTCCCCGGCCTGCACCGCAAGCCGCGCCGCGCCAAGGCCGGCATGAATGTGTCGCAGATGCACTATGCGCGCAAGGGCATCATCACGCCGGAAATGGAATACGTCGCGATTCGCGAAAACCTCAATCGCGCCGCCTACCTCGAATCGCTGAAAGCGACCGGCCCGATGGGCGACAAGATGGCCAAGCTGCTTGGCCGCCAGCATCCGGGCCAGAGCTTTGGCGCCGCCATCCCGGCCGAGATTACGCCGGAGTTCGTGCGTAGCGAGGTCGCCCGTGGCCGCGCCATCATCCCGAACAACATCAACCATCCGGAAAGCGAGCCGATGATCATCGGCCGCAACTTCCTCACCAAGATCAACGCCAACATCGGCAACTCAGCGCTCGGCTCCAGCATTCAGGAAGAAGTCGAAAAAATGACCTGGTCGATCCGCTGGGGCGGCGATACGGTGATGGATCTCTCCACCGGCAAGAACATCCACGAAACGCGCGAGTGGATCATCCGCAACTCGCCCGTGCCGATCGGCACGGTGCCGATCTACCAGGCGCTGGAAAAAGTCAACGGGAAGGCCGAGGAACTGACCTGGGAAATCTTCCGCGACACGCTGATCGAGCAGGCCGAACAAGGCGTCGATTACTTCACCATCCACGCCGGCGTGCTGCTGCGCTACATCCCGATGACCGCCAACCGCATGACTGGCATCGTCAGTCGCGGCGGCTCGATCATGGCCAAGTGGTGCCTGGCGCACCACAAGGAAAGCTTCCTCTATACGAACTTCGAGGAAATCTGCGAGATCATGAAGGCCTATGACGTCGCGTTCAGCCTTGGCGACGGCCTGCGTCCCGGCTCGATCTACGACGCCAACGACGAAGCACAGCTGGGCGAATTGAAGACGCTGGGCGAGCTGACCGAGATCGCCTGGAAGCACGACGTGCAAACCATCATCGAAGGCCCGGGCCACGTGCCGATGCACCTGATCAAGGAGAACATGGACCTGCAGCTCGAATACTGCAAGGAAGCCCCGTTCTACACCCTCGGCCCGCTGACCACCGACATCGCGCCGGGCTACGACCACATCACCAGCGGTATCGGCGCCGCGATGATCGGCTGGTACGGCACGGCCATGCTCTGCTACGTCACGCCCAAGGAACACCTCGGCCTGCCGGATAAGGACGACGTCAAGGAAGGCATCATCACCTACAAGCTCGCCGCCCACGCCGCCGACCTCGCCAAGGGTCACCCGGGCGCGCAGATTCGCGACAATGCCTTGTCGAAGGCGCGCTATGAGTTCCGCTGGGACGACCAGTTCAACCTCGGCCTCGACCCAGACAAGGCGCGCGAGTTCCACGACGAGACCCTGCCCAAGGAATCGGCCAAGGTCGCCCACTTCTGCTCCATGTGCGGTCCGCACTTCTGCTCGATGAAGATCACGCAGGATGTGCGCGACTTCGCCGCCCAGCAAGGCATCGGTGAAACCGAAGCGCTGGAAAAGGGCATGGAAGCCAAATCCGTCGAATTCGTGAAAACCGGCGCGGAGATTTATCACAAGGTCTGATTGCCGGACTGATGCGTAGAAAAGCGGCCGATAACGGCCGCTTTTTGTTTGTGGCATCGGAAAATTCCCGAAGAAGCTCACTGCTGCGGTGCACTTGTCAAAATGGCGAAAAACCGGACCGCTATGCTGCATGCAATGCGTTTCGGTCTAGACTGTCGGCATGAGAAAAAACCAAGCGAGCGAACGGTGAAATCCTGGTGCAGGCTGCTGATTGGCGCCGTTTTGGCAGTGGTCGGAGCGGCGCATGGGGAAGAGGGCGCGGATAAGGGCACAGCTTTGCCGACAGAGACGGCAGTGGTGCCGGTAGTCATGCCGGAATCTTCGACGCAAGCCATAGAGCCAATGCAGGCGCCAACGATCGCGGTACCAGCTCAGAAAGTAATGCCCAAGCCGCCCAAAGTGCCGCCCAAGGCCTTGCCGCAGCGTGGTCCGGTGGGTAGGGCTGGCGTTCCGCCGAAGGCGCAGGTGGGCAACTCCGGCGAAGACAAGGCCGAAATGTCCAATCAGCAGGAAAGCGCTGCGTCGGATGGTGTACAGCCGTCCAAAGAATCGGCGATGGTGGCTCCTGCATCGGTTGAGATTCCGCAAAAATCGGAGCCCGCGATTCAGGTGGTGACGAGTGATAGTGCTTCGCCTTCGCATGACCAGTCACACGCTGGGGTGGAAACCGCTGCGCATTCGCCTGCCGACGGCGCTCCTCCTGTTGTCGCCAAGACAGTTCCGAGTAAAAACCTCCGACCGCTTACGCCAACCGCGCCCCGCCCTGGCGGGAAGGCCGTGCTGCCATCCGCCAAAGCCGGGGTTGCGTCACCCTCGGCGCCAAGCCGCTCCGATCCTCCGTCAGCCGGTGCCACGGTCGGGACGGATGCCAGTGGCGGCGAGCTGCCGGTCGATGGGGCTCGCCCGCCCGCAGAGGCTGTGCAGCAGACTGACGCCGAACCTGCTCGAGAAAAAGCGCCCTTGGCAGTCGTGCCTCCGCTAGCGCCGGTCTCGCCGGTGGAGACTGCCCCGGCTTTGGAAAAGCCGCTTGTCACCGAGGTCGGTGTGGCAGCCAGCCCAACGCAGGAAGAAGGGCCGGCACAACTTAAGGAAGCCGTGCCAACCGCCAAGGCAGCACCGAAAGCAAAGCTGCCGGTAAAACAGCCGCTCCGTCCTGTTGTCAAACCGGAGAGCAAGTTCATGGTGCCGCCGGTGATGCCCGATGTGCAGGAATCGGCGAAGCCGGCCGGGTACGAGCTCGCGCAGCCAGCGGCGGAGGCGGCGAAGGAAGAGGTAATGCCGGCTGCCAAGACCCAGGAGAGCGATGCGCCGATCAAGTTGGAGAGCGAACCGCTGCCCGCCGCGGCGTCGGCTTCGCCGCCTGAGGTTCGAATTTCGCCGCTGCCCAAGACCAAGGTTCAGGCAAAGGCAGCAGGGCGGATGCCGGCGAAGCCGGTGGAAAAGCCCTTGGCACCCAGCAATGGCATGGGGCAGGAGTTGCCGCCGATCGGGATGGAAGGGCCGCAGAAGACTCCGTCTGTCGAGCCCACTCCGCTTGAGCAAGAGCAAAGCGCCACGCCAGCGCTTAGCGAAAAGGCGAGCACCGTTGTCGAACCTGTGTCAACGCTGCAGCCGGCCGAGCCAGCGCTGCCAGCCCAGGCCACGAAGGTTCCGGGTAAGGTTGTCGGAGCGAAAGGGGCGAGCCGCTCCGCCTTGAAGCAGGCCGTTCTGGTCAACCCAGCGGCGCAGGAGCTTCCGCCTGTGACGCCTGAGGTGGTGCCGTCTGTCACGCCGCCAGTAGCGCCAGTGGAGGACATTGGGGCAGTGGCCACGCCGGAGGTGCCAGTAGCGGTTCCGGCGCCGGACTCGCCGCCTGTCCAATCCGAGACCCTGCGGCCGGCTGGCAACCCGCCCGCCAAGATCGTCGGCCCGAGAGGGCAAGGCCGTGCTGTGTTGAAGCAGCCTGTCCCGATGCCGGAACTTCCGGTGCCAACGTCGGAAGCGATCTCTCCCGTTGTTGCGGAAGTGTCGCCAACTGTGGAATCCGATGCTGCGGCGTCGCAGCCGGATGTGTCCGCGGTAGTGCCCGAGTCCGATTCGCCGCCGCCGGCGATCGTTCAGCCGCAGCCGATGGCCCCTGTGCTAAAGGCTCCGCCCAAGACGATGGGACCTAGAGGGCAAGCCAAGCCAATGCCGAAAGCGCTTGCTCCGAGCGTTGCCAAACCTGTTGTGCCGGACCCAGGCGCCCTTCCGCCGGTATCGACCGAGTCACCGACTATCGAAAGTCCAGTTGAGGAAAAGCCAAGCCCTCCGCACTCGTCGGGTGAAGTGGCGACCGCGGCACCTGGCTCGCCGAGCGAGCAGCCGCTATCCGCTGAATCCGCACCGGCTGAAGCGCCAGTGCCGGTGGTCAAGCCAGCGACCAAGGGTATGAAAGCGTCGGCCAAGCCTCAGGCCAAGACGGTGGCGAAGCCTCTGCCGGTAGTTGAGCCGGACAAGGTGGCGGAATCGACAGAGCCACCGGCTGCCGAAAGTCCGGTTGAGGAAAAGCCAAGCCCGCCGCCCTCGTCGGGTGAAGTGGCGACAACGACGCCTGGCTTGCAGAGTGAGCAGCCGCTATCCGGTGAAACCGCACCGGCTGAAGCGCCAGTGCCGGTGGTCAAACCAGCAATCAAGGGCGTGAAAGCGTCGGCCAAGCCTCAGGCCAAGGCAGTGGCGAAGCCACCGCCGGCTGTTGAGCCGGACAAGAAGGCAACGGAAGCGGCAACGGAGCCGATGGCTTCACCGATCTCGCCAGAGACGGCGACTGCCAAACCTGAGGTGCCGGAACAGATCATCGAGACGGCGCCGCTCGAGAGTGCGCCGGCTGGTGAAAAGCCGGTGGTGCCGCCGCGCGAATGGAGTCTGCTTGGCGAACTGTATTTCCCAGCGAGCGCAACCAACGGCAAGATCAGTTTGAGCCTGGAGGATGTCCGTCGGCGCGGCAGTTATTACGAAGTCTGGGAGCGCGTCGAGTTCCTGCCACGCAAGGGCGTACTTGGCTGGCTGGGCGATGCCGATGCGGCGAAGGAGCGGCTGACGCTGTGGGCGGTGCGCTGCGGCCGCGGCATGATGGCGCGCATCCTGGAGGCAACCGATGGGGCCTTCGGCCCACGGGCCGAGTCATTGAAGTTCTATGTGCCCATTCCTGCAAGTGCGGGAGCCGCCGTCGTCGAGACAGTCTGCTACACGATGCGCCAGCGTGCCGAGGCGAATGGCACGGACGAGGTGTTGGAAAGCCGTCGCTTCAAGAAGAAGATGAAGCAGACCGGCCTCGATGCGCCGCCGATGATTCTGGATGCGACGGATTTCGACGAGGAGGATGAGCCGCCGCGTCGGCGGTAGAATCCGTTCTCCTGATCTTGGGCCGGATATCGCCGGCTGATTGTTGCCATGGAATGTCGTCCCGGCTGCGGCGCCTGTTGTATCGCGCCCTCCATTTCCTCGCTGAACAAGCCGGCCGGTGTGGCTTGCCCACAACTCGATGCCGAATTGCGCTGCCAATTGTTCGGCCGGCCGGAACGCCCGGAATGCTGCGGTGGACTGCAGCCTTCGCCGGAAATGTGTGGCGAATCGCGCGAGCATGCCTTGCGTTGGCTGGCCGATCTCGAAGCGGCGACTTCGCCGCAATAGTAGAATGCGGCCTCCTTTTGCTGGCGAGCCTGCGGGCTGCATTCCATGGACCTCATTCTTCTGCTCAAGGCCCTGATCCTCGGGATCGTCGAGGGGCTGACCGAATTCCTGCCGATCTCGTCGACCGGTCATTTGATTCTGGCGGGCGATCTGTTGGATTTCAACGACGATCGCGGCAAGTTGTTCGAAATTGTCATCCAGTCCGGCGCCATTCTGGCCGTGGTTTGGGAATATCGCGAGCGGATTGCCCGCGTCCTGACCGGCCTCGGTCGTGATCACCTGGCCAACCGCCTGGTACTGAACCTGGCTATCGCCTTCATGCCGCTGGCCGTGCTCGGTCTGTTGTTCAAGAAGGCCATCGAGGCGCATCTGTTCAAGCCGGTGCCTGTCGCCATCGCTTTCATCGTCGGCGCCTTCGTCATCATCTGGGCTGAGCGGCGCGAGCATCGCATCCGGGTAGAGACGGTCGATGACATGAGCCCGCTCGATGCGCTGAAGCTCGGTCTGGCCCAGGCCGCCGCGCTGATTCCCGGCACCTCGCGCTCGGGGGCGACCATCATCGGCGGCCTGCTGTTCGGCTTGTCGCGTAAGGCGGCGACGGAATTTTCCTTCTTCCTGGCCATTCCGACCCTGTTCGCGGCTACCGCCTACAACCTGTACAAGGAGCGCGCGCTGCTCAACGCCGACGACCTTGGCATGTGGGCAGTCGGCTTCGTTTCGGCCTTCGTGTCTGCCTTCCTGTGCGTGCGCTGGCTGCTGCGCTACGTCTCCAGCCACGATTTCGTTCCCTTCGCCTGGTATCGCATCGCCTTCGGCATTGTCGTGCTGGCCACCTGGCACTTCGGTTGGGTTGAATGGACGGCGCACTGAGCTCGCCGGCCATCGTTTATCTGCACGGCTTCTGCTCGTCGCCGGCGGGCTGGAAGTCGCGGCTGATGGCCGAGGAAATGGCGCGGCGCGAGTTGGCTGACCACTTCGTCTGCCCAGCATTGTCGCCGGTGCCGGAGCAGGCGATGGCCGACGTGTCGGCGCTGATCGAGCCGCTAGTGGCAGCGGGCGGACGGATTACGCTGGTTGGCTCCTCGCTCGGCGGGCATTACGCCAACCATCTGGCCGAGAAATACGGCCTGAATGCCGTGCTGATCAACCCTGCTGCGGTGCACAGCCTGAATTTGGCAAAATTCATCGGCGATCACGCCAATTTCCATAGCGGCGAGCGTTTCACCTTCACGCCGGAACACGCCGAGCAATTGCGACGACAAGTCAGTCGGCCGACTCGCTCGCGTTACTGGGTGCTGCTGGAGACTGGTGACGAAGTGCTCGACTACCATCAAGCCCAGCAGTTCTATGCCGGTTGCCGCCAGGATGTGCTCGAGGGCGGTGATCACAGCTTCACGCATTTTCCCGAATACATCCCGCAAATACTTGAATTTGCTGGGCTATAATCCGCCGATGAACGTATTGTTTGAAGAAGACGGCGGCTTCAAGGCCGGCAGCATCATGACCGACAACGACAGCTCGTTGCAGGTCGAATTGCCTACGGGCAAGCGTAGCAAGATCAAGGCGGCAACCGTGTTGCTGCGTTTCGAAAAGCCTTCGGCTGCGGCACTGCTCGAGCAGGCGACACCGCTGGCGGAAGAGATCGAACCGGATTTCCTGTGGGAGTGCGTGAACGATGGCGAATTTTCGTTTCTGGATTTTGCCCGTGATTACTACGGACACGACCCCGCTCCGGTCGAAGCGACGGCGGTGCTGCTTGCCCTGCACGCCGCGCCCGTCTATTTCCACCGCAAAGGCAAGGGCCGCTTCAAAAAGGCTCCAGCCGACATTCTCGCAGCTGCTCTGGCCAGTCTTGAAAAAAAGCGTCAGCAAGCGCTCGCGATAGAAGGCTGGATCGCCGACCTGAAGGCTTTCCGCCTGCCGGCCGAGATCGCGCCGCTGACCGATGCGCTGCTCTACGCGCCGGACCGCAACAAACCCGAAACCAAGGCTTTCGAAACGGCCTGCGCCGAAACCGGGCTGACCGCGCCGCAACTGCTGCTCAAGTGCGGTGCCATCAAGTCGGCCTACTACCTGCACTACAAACGCTTTCTGCACGAGCAGTTCCCGAAGGGCACGGGCTTCCCCAATCTCGAAGCGCCGGGCCTGCCGACCGATCTGCCGAAGGCCGAGGTGCGTGCCTTCTCCATCGACGACGCCAACACCACCGAGATCGACGACGCCTTGTCGGTCACCTGGCTGCCCGGCATCGGCACCCGCATCGGCATACACATCGCCGCGCCGGGTTTGGCCATCGAGCATGGTTCGCCGCTCGACGGCGTGGCCCGCGCCCGTCTGTCGACGGTCTACATGCCGGGCAACAAGATCACCATGCTGCCCGACGCCGTGGTGCAGAACTACACGCTGGCTGGCGGCGTCGATTGCCCGGCGGTGTCGCTCTATCTGACGGTTAACGACACGTTCGAGATCGTTTCGCACGAATCGCGCGTCGAAATGGTGCACATCGCCGCCAATTTGCGTCATCACGAAGTCGAACCCTGGTTCAACGCGGAAACCGTGGGCGGGGCGCTACCTGACCAGCCGTTCGCCAAGGAATTGCTGCATCTGTGGCACTTCGCCAACGCTTGCGAAGGTCGGCGCGGCAAGCCGTCTGCCGTGCAGGGCGTGAACGACTACAACTTCGCCATCGTCGGCGATCTGGCCGATCCGGAAACCTGCACGGTCGAAATCTCCGAGCGCAAGCGGGGTAGCCCACTCGACAAGCTGGTCGCCGAACTCATGATCGTCGCCAATTCGACCTGGGGGGGCTTGCTGGCCGAACATAACGTTGCTTGCCTGTACCGCGCGCAGACGCAGGGCAAGGTGCGCATGACGACCTCGCCGCTGCCACACGAAGGACTCGGTGTGCCGCAATACGCCTGGATGACCTCGCCGTTGCGCCGCTATTGCGATCTGGTCAACCAATGGCAACTGATTGCCTGCCTGAAGGGCGAAACCCCTGCCTTTGCGCAGAAATCGGCCGAGTTGTTCGCTGCCATGCGCGACTTTGAGGTGACTTACGGCAGCTATGCCGACTTCCAGCGCATGATGGAACGCTACTGGTGTCTGCGCTGGCTGCAGCAGCACGGCGTCAGCGAAATCGACGCCACCGTGCGCCGCGAGCAACTGGTCAAGCTCGACCATCTGCCGTTGATGTTGCGCGTGCCGTCGCTGCCGGCCGATCTGGCGCCGGGCCAGCGCGTGCATCTGGCCATCGAAGAAATCGACTTGCTCGGCCCCGAGCTGACCTGCCGCTTCCTGAGCCTGCTCGGCGAGTGCGAGGTGGCCGAAGCCCTGGAGGAGGAAGCGCAGTGAGCAACGCCGCCGCCCTGAACTGGCAGCCGACGATTCCCGACAACCGCCGCATGTGGATGGCGATCGGCATTTCGCTGCTATTCCACGGCTTGCTGATGATGCTGCACTTCCAGTTTCCCGATGCTTCGAAGGCCATGCGCGAAAAAGCTCTCGACATCATCCTGGTGAATGCCAAATCCGCCCGCAAGCCGAGCGACGCCCAGGCCCTGGCCCAGGCCAATCTCGATGGCGGTGGTAATACCGAGGAAGACCGCCGTGCCAAGACGCCGCTGCCGCCGACCAAACAGAATACCGCCGGTGACGAAGTGCAGCAGGCGCAACGCCGTGTGCAGGAACTGGAAGCCGCCCAGCGCAAGATGCTGACCCAGGCCAAGAGCCTGCGCACGGTAGCCAGCACGCCGACGGCCAGTGAGCAACCGACGCCGGCGCCCAACGTCAGTGGCATGGACCTGCTCGAGTCGGCCAAAGCCATGGCTCGCCTGGAGGGCGAAATCAACCGGATGAGCGATGAGTACAGCCGGAAGCCGCGCAAGAAATTCGTCGGTGCCCGCGCCGAGGAATACGGCCTGGCAGCTTACCTCGATGCCTGGAAGAACAAGATCGAGCGCATCGGCACCTTGAACTACCCGGAAGAAGCGCGCGGCAAGTTGTACGGTTCGGTCGTGCTCTTCGTCGAACTGCGCGTCGAAGATGGCAGCCTGTACAACGTCGAGGTTTCCCGCTCCTCGGGCCACAAGGTGCTCGATCAGGCGGCGCTACGTATCCTGCGCATGTCGGCGCCGTTCGGCCCGGTGCCGCGCGAGCCGATGAGCGGTGCCACCGTGCTTTCGTTTGCCCGTACCTGGTATTTCACCCAAGGCGATGCCTTGAGCACCGGCAAGGGGCAATAGATGTTCCGGCTGCGGCCGCCGAACTGAATTTTCTAGCGCTCAAGACCATGTCCGACCTCTACGCCGTTTTCGGCAATCCCATCGCCCATTCCAAGTCGCCGCAGATTCACGCCGCTTTCGCTACAGCCAGCGGGCAGGATCTCGTTTACGAGGCCCGCCTGGCGCCGGTCGGCGAGTTTGCGCCGGCAGTGGCTGAGTTTGTCGCGGCTGGCGGCAAAGGGGCGAATGTCACGGTGCCGTTCAAGGAAGATGCCTACCGGCTGGCAACCCGACTTTCCGAGCGGGCAGCACGGGCCGGGGCGGTCAATACGCTGAGTTTTGCCGCGGGCGAAATCGTCGGCGACAACACCGACGGCGCTGGCCTGGTGCGCGACATCACGCACAACCTGCACACTCCGCTGGCCGGCAAGCGCATTCTGCTCTTGGGTGCTGGCGGCGCGGCGCGCGGCGTTATCGCCCCCCTGCTCGCCGGTCAGCCGGTCAGCCTGCACATCGCCAACCGAACTGCCGACAAGGCCGAGGCCCTGGCGGCGGCATTTTCCGACATGGCTGCGGTGCACGGCGGAAATTACGAAAAATTGTCCGGCCAGCAATTCGACCTGATCATCAATGCCACTTCGGCCAGCCTGGCGGGCGCCAGTCTGCCCTTGCCGGTCGGTCTTTTCGCGCCGGGCAGCCTGGCCTACGACATGATGTACGGCAAGGGCGACACACCCTTCATGGCATTGGCCCGTGCCCAGGGTGCGGCACAGGTGGCCGACGGTCTCGGCATGCTGGTCGAACAGGCGGCCGAAGCCTTTTTCGTCTGGCGCGGTGTACGGCCCGAAACCGCTGGCGTCCTGGCGCAGTTGCGCGCTGCGCTGGCCGGATGAGAACGCTCGGACGCTGGCTGAAGCGCGGGCTGTTGCTCGTGCTCGGCCTCTTCCTGCTGTGGCAGCTGTGGCTGCTGGGCTGGGTGCTATTTTGGGGCTGGGTCAATCCGGGAACGACGCGCTTCATGGAAATCCGCCTGACCGAGTTGCGCCAGAAGGTGCCGAACGCCCAGTTGCAGCAACAATGGCTGCCCTACGAGCGAATTTCGCCGCATCTGAAGCGGGCGATCATCGCGGCCGAAGACGCCAAGTTCGTCGATCATGAAGGCTTCGACTGGGAAGGTATCCAGAAAGCCATCGAAAAGAACCAGAAGAAAGGTCGCTTTGTTGCCGGCGGCTCGACCATCAGCCAGCAACTGGCCAAGAATCTTTTCCTGACGCCGAACAAGTCCTACTTCCGCAAGGCCGAGGAGGCGATCATCACCTTGATGCTGGAGACGCTGTGGAGCAAGCGGCGCATCTTCGAGGTCTATCTGAACGTGATTGAATGGGGTAACGGCATTTTCGGTGCCGAGGCGGCGGCGCGTCACTATTACGGCATCAGTGCCGCCCAACTCGGGCCGGAACAGGCGGCCCGTCTGGCCGGCATGGTGCCCAATCCGCGCTACTACGACCGTAACCGGGGGGCGCCCGGTTTGGGCAAGAAGACGGCCATCATTCTGGGCCGCATGCCGGCGGCCGAACTGCCCTGAACAACGCCCCGGATTGGGGAAATCCACAGGCCAAATTGTCCCGACGGGCGCACTGTCGCGGTGCTAAAATGTCGCACCTTTTGCCGCACTGCACCATGAGCGAAGAAGCCCAGCTGACCGACACCGAAGACTTGCAGGAGCGCCTCGCCGAGGTGCAGACCCTGCTCGCCCGGCACAAGCTGGTCGAAGAGCTGGTACATCGCCAGGAAGGCCCGCGCCACGATCTGGTCGAAGAGGTGGTGCACAAACAGCATCTGCACGAATTGCGCGACAAGCTCGACCCGATGCACCCAGCCGACATTGCCTATGTGCTGGAGGCGCTGCCGCCCGATGAACGTCTGATCGTCTGGGGCTTGGTCAATCCGGAGCTGGAAGGCGAGGTCCTGCTCGAAGTTTCGGATGCGGTTCGTGAAAGCCTGATCGAGTCGATGGAGCGCACTGAGCTGGTGGCTGCCGCCGAGACGCTCGATGCCGACGAACTGGCCGACCTGGCGCCTGACCTGCCGCAAGGCGTTATTGACGACGTTTTCCGCAGCTTGTCGGTCGAGGAGCGCGAGCAGCTGCGCGCCGCCATGTCCTATCCCGAGGATTCGGTCGGCTCGATCATGGACTTCGAGATGGTGACCGTCCGCGAGGACGTGACGCTCGAAGTCGTGTTGCGCTACCTGCGCCGCTTCGACGAATTGCCCGATCATACCGACCAGCTGTTCGTGGTCGATCGCGACGAAAAGCTGAAGGGCGTCCTGCCGCTCAATATCCTGCTGGTCAATGAAGTCGAGGTCGAAGTCGGCACGCTGATGCAGACCGATTTCGTCGAGCTGGAGCCAGACGATCTGGCCGACGAAGCGGCCAAGGCCTTCGAACGTTACGACCTAGTGTCGGCGCCGGTGGTCGATCTCGACGGCAAGCTGGTCGGACGCGTGACGGTTAACGAGGTCGTCGATTACATCCGTGAAGAAGCCGAGCACGAACAACTGGCCCAGGCCGGTCTGAAGGAAGAAGAAGACATCTTCGCCTCGGTCTGGGATTCGGTGAAAAACCGCTGGTCCTGGCTGGCCATCAATCTCGTCACGGCTTTCATCGCCTCGCGCGTCATCGGTGCCTTTGAGGATTCCATTGAAAAACTGGTCGCGCTCGCTGCGCTGATGCCCATCGTTGCTGGTATTGGTGGCAATTCGGGCAATCAGACCATTACCATGATCGTGCGCGCCATCGCCATGGGTCAGGTACAGCCCGATGCCATGCGCCGTCTGCTGCGCAAGGAAATGGGCGTGGCGACCATCAATGGCCTGATCTGGGGCGGCCTGCTGGGCCTGGCTGCCTGGTGGCTCTACGGCAGTCTAAAGCTCGGTGTCGTGATGACGGCGGCGATGACGCTCAACCTGTTGCTGGCGGCAACGGCCGGCGTCGGTATACCGTTGCTGCGGCAGAAGCTGGGCGCCGACCCGGCGGTGGGTAGTTCGGTGCTGATCACGGCGCTGACCGATTCCGGCGGCTTCTTCATCTTCCTCGGCCTGGCCACGCTCTTCCTGATGTAAGCAGAGGGGTCGCGGTTTTTGCCCTTTTGGGGCAGTGCACCGCAGTAGCGAGCCTTAGTGGCTGTCCGGCGTGACCAGCTTGAGGCCGACGATGCCGGCAACGATCAGTCCGATGCAGACGAAGCGCAAGACCTCACGCGATTCGTCGAATAAATAGATCCCCAGAATGGCCGTGCCCACCGCACCGATGCCGGTCCACACGGCATAGGCGGTACCCAGCGGCAGCGTTTTCAGCGACCAGCCGAGCAGCACGACACTGGCGACCATGCCGATCACCGTCCATACGCTCGGCCACAGGCGCGAAAAGCCGTCGGTGTATTTCATCCCGACGGCCCAGCCGACCTCGCAGAGGCCGGCGATGAACAACACGAGCCAGGCGAAGCCGCTGCTCACTTCAGCGATGCGAAGTAGGCGTCCGCCGCCGCAATGGTGCCGGCGATATCGGCATCGCTGTGCGCGGCCGAAACGAACCCGGCTTCGAAGGCCGAGGGTGCAAAGTAGTGGCCGGTCTCGATCATGGCGTGGAAGAAGCGGTTGAAGGCTTCCTTGTCACAGGCCAGCACGGCATCGTAGGTGCCCGGGCAGGCGTCGGCGAAATAGAGGCCGAACATGCCGCCGATGTTCTGTGCGCTGAAGGAAACGCCGTGCTTCTTCGCGGCGGCGACCAGCCCGTCGCACAGTGCCTTCGTTTTCGCGGTCAGTGATTCGTAGAAGCCCGGCGCCTGGATCAGCTTCAGCGTGGCGAGGCCGGCAGCAGTGGCGATCGGGTTGCCGGACAGGGTGCCGGCCTGATAAACCGGGCCGAGCGGGGCGATCTTTTCCATGATCTCGCGCTTGCCGCCGAAAGCGCCCATCGGCATGCCGCCGCCCACCACCTTGCCGAAGGTGGAGAGGTCCGGCGTGATGCCGAACAGCCCTTGGGCGCTCTTCAGGCCGACGCGGAAGCCGGTCATCACTTCGTCGAAAATCAGGACCGCACCGTATTGCGCGGTCAGGTCGCGCATGGCCTTGAGGAATTCGGCGGTCGGGGCGATCAGGTTCATGTTGCCGACCACCGGCTCGACGATGACGGCGGCGATCTTGTCGCCGTGCGTCTTGAAGGCTTCGGCCAGACCCTGAGGGTCGTTGTAGGTCAGCACCATGGTCGTTTCGGCGGTGCCAGCCGGCACGCCGCCGGAGGACGGGTTGCCGAAGGTGAGCAGGCCGGAGCCGGCCTTGACCAGCAGGCTGTCGGCGTGGCCGTGGTAGCAGCCTTCGAACTTCACCAGAATGTCGCGGCCGGTGTAGCCGCGGGCCAGGCGGATGGCGCTCATCGTCGCTTCCGTGCCCGAAGACACCAGGCGCACCATGTCCATCGACGGCACGAGATCGCACAGCAGGTCGGCGATTTCGACTTCCTTCTCGGTCGGCGCGCCGAAGGAGAGGCCATCGACGACGGCGGCCTGCACGGCGGCGATCACCTCCGGGTGGGCGTGGCCGAGGATCATTGGGCCCCAGGAGCCGACGTAGTCGGTGTACCACTTGCCGTCAGCGTCCTGTACCTTGGCCCCGGCGCCCTTCTGGAAGAACAGCGGCGTGCCGCCGACCGAGCGGAAGGCGCGCACCGGCGAATTGACGCCGCCTGGGATGTGCTTCTGGGCGCGGGCGAAGAGGGCTTCGTTACGTGAGGTCATGGTCAGGTTCTCGCGAAAAGTTTCTGGAATTGGGCGGCGCGGGCGGCGATGTCCGCCGCCGAGAAAAGATCGGTGATGACGGCGAGCAGATCGACGCCGGCGGCCACGAGCGGGGCAGCGTTGGCAATGGTAATGCCGCCGATGGCACAGGTCTTTGCGCCAAGTTCTGTTTTTGCCTGTTGGAACAGGTGCACCGCAGCAGTCGGTGCGTTGGGCTTGGTTGGCGACGGATAGACTGCGCCGAAGGCGACGTAATCGACACCGCAAGCCTGCGCCCGACGGGCTGCCTCGATATCGCCATAACACGAGGCACCGAGAATGCGTTGCGGGCCGAGGATAGCGCGGGCGGCAGCGAGGTGGCCGTCATCCTTGCCGAGATGGACACCATCGGCATCGATCAGCATGGCCAAGGCCAAGTCGTCGTTGATCAGCAGGCGCGCATCGAAACGACGCGTCAGCATGCGCAAGGCCTTGGCGCGCGCGACCCGCTCGGGCATGGCGCTCAGCTTGTCGCGGTATTGCACGATGCGGCAGCCGCCGGCCAGCGCGGCTTCGACGTCGCGCAGCAAGGTAGCACCGTCGGCGTTGTCGGGGGTGATGGCGTAGAGGCCGCGCAACTCAGGCATCGGGGGCAGCCTTTTCGTCATTGGCGGTCTCTTCGTCTTCGCTGCGCGCCCAGAAGAAACGGTCCGGAATGAACTGGCCCATACCGGCGCGGAAGCCAGCCTTCAAGGTTTGCCAGGTGTAGTCCTGACCATCGCGCACAGCATCCTCGATGCGCGCGCCCTGCGCGATGGCGCCGGTGATGGCCGAGGCCAGCGTGCAGCCGGAGCCGTGATAGCTGCCGGGCAAGCGTTCCCAGCGGTCGCGCCGGATGACGCCTTCGGGGCCGTACAGCGTATTGACGACCTGCGGCGTGTTTTCGTGTGTGCCGGTGATCAGCACATATTGCGCACCCATCTCGATCAGGCGGGTGGCGCAGGTGTCGATCGACGGCTCTTCATCGTCCTCGTCGCTTTCGACCAGGCGGCGGGCTTCGGGGGCGTTCGGCGTGATCAGCGTGGTTTGAGGCAACAGCATTTCGCGCATGGCGGCGATGATGTCCTCGCCGGAGAGGTCATCGCCGCGGCCGGATGCGAGCACCGGGTCGAGGATAAGCGGGATTTCCGGGTAGTCGGAAACGATCTCTGCCACCATCAACACGTTCTCCACGCTGCCCAGCACGCCAATCTTGAAGGCGGCCACCGGCATGTCTTCGAGCGCCGCGCGCGCCTGCTGCTCAACCAGTTCGGGCGATACCGGGTGCAGGCTATGTACGCCGACGGTGTCCTGGACGGTCAATGCGGTCAGCGCGGTCAGCGGGTGGCAACCCAGGCTGCCCAGGGTCAGCAGGTCGGCCTGGATGCCGGCACCCGAAGTCGGGTCGCTGGCCGCGAAAACCAGAACCAGCGGTGGAGTTGGAGGAATGGTATGTGGTGAACTCATCGGGAAGTGCACCGGATACGGTGTACCGAATGTGCTAAAAGTGGGGGTAAATTTTATCCGAAACCGGCCCTCGGGGCCCCGTAGTTACGGGGTAATTCCTACAATATTGGGATTGCATTGGGCCAATACTTCCGTAGTATGATGCGAAAATAGCGAGTAGGCCTGAAATAAGGCTCAGGGGACATTTAAATTGGTAGATTTATCAAGATTGCGTGGCGTCAAGGTCATGGTGATCGACGACAGCAACACCATTCGGCGTAGCGCTGAGATTTTTCTCGTGCAGGCCGGGTGTCAGGTGGTGCTGGCCGAGGATGGCTTCGATGCGCTGGCCAAAATTACGGATCACCAGCCGGCAGTGATTTTTTGCGACATCATGATGCCGCGCCTCGATGGCTATCAGACCTGTTCGCTGATCAAGAAGAATGCGCGTTTCAAAAGTACGCCGGTCATCATGCTGTCCTCCAAGGATGGCCTGTTCGACCGGGCGCGAGGGCGTATGGTCGGTTCCGATCAGTATCTGACCAAACCCTTCACCAAGGACAGTCTGCTGCAGATGGTGGCCACCTTTGCACTGCCGGCTGAATCTGAATCCAAATAGTAGTTGAGGTCCTGTAATGCCCATCAAGAATATTCTCGTTGTCGACGATTCGCCCACCGAACGTTTCTTTGCCGTTAACCTGTTGACCAAGGCAGGCTATGAAGTCACCACGGCGGAAAACGGCGAGGAAGGTATCGCCAAGGCCAAGGCCATGAAGCCGGACCTGATCCTGATGGACGTCGTGATGCCGGGGCTGAACGGCTTTCAGGCCACGCGCACGCTGACACGCGACGAAGACACCAAGAACATTCCGGTTATCGTCTGCACGACCAAGGGCCAGGAAACCGACAAGATCTGGGGTCTGCGTCAAGGTGCGGTCGACTATCTGGTCAAGCCGCTGAATCCCGACGAACTGCTGCAACGCATCGCCGCCTTGGCCTGATCTAGATGGCCAAGAAGACGAGTCTTCGGGATTTTCAGGAATACCTGGCCGGTCGCCTGACGACGGCGGCCTTGGCTGGCCGTGGTATCTCCTGGCTGGGGGTCGAGGCGGGCAAGGAAGCTTGGCTGGTGGACCTTTCGGACGGAGGGGAAATCATTCAGGCGCCGCAAGTGGTGCCTGTGCCGCTGACTCGACCGTGGTTTGCCGGTATGGCGAACATTCGCGGCAATCTCTATTCCGTCACCGACCTGTCTGTATTCCGTGGTGGGGCGCCAACACCGGTGAACGCAAATGCTCGTTTGCTCCTGATTGGTGTGCGTTACGGTTCCAACTCGGCATTGCTGGTTTCTCGCATGCTGGGCCTGAAGGATCCGGAAGATTTCACGCCGGAAGGCGATGACGAGGCGATGCCGGTGTGGGGACGGCAACGTTACAAGGACACCCAGGGAAAGGTCTGGCACAAGCTCTCAGTGCGTGAGGTGCTGGCCGATCAAGATTTCATGAATATCGGGGTTTGAAGGCGAGCACCAGCTCGTTACCCCAAGTGGAGGAACTTCATGGCTTTCAGTTTCAAACTGCCTAAAATCGGGAAGTCCAAGGTCGATCCGAACGGTCAGATGACCGTTTCGGCTGACCTGCAGGAAGAAAGTCCGAAAAAACAGGGCAAGCTGCCCATGCCGGCCTTCCTGGAGGGGCAGCCGGTTATCCAGCAGCTCAAGACCTTGGGCGGCATTTTCGTCCTGCTGCTGGTGCTGATTGCCGCGCTGGTTTTTCACGATAACCGCGAATCGACCCACGGTACCGCCTATGTGGCGGGGGCCGGTGAGATGCGCATGCTGTCGCAGCGCTTGGCAAAAGCATCATCGCTGGCCCTGCTCGGTAACCCGGTGGCCTTCACGCAATTGAAGGAATCGCGTGAAACCTTCAGCCAGTTGCTCGATCGCCTGACCAATGGCGGGGATTTGAACGGTGTCAGCGTTCCTAGTTCGCCGGGCGCTGTGCGTGAGCAGCTCGAAGCCCTGACCAAGCGTTGGGAAGGTACCGCCAAGGATGCAGATATCCTGATCGGCCAGGAAAAGAGCTTGGTTGCCTTGAGCAATAACGTTGCCACCATCGATAATCGGAATGCGACCATGCTCGAACTGACCGAGCAGATCGCTACCCTGAAACTGCAGGCTGGCGCTTCGGCCCGCGATATCGCGGCAGCCAACCAGCTGGTCATGTTGACCCAGCGGATTGCCAAGAACGCTTCTGCGCTGCAGATCGGTAGTGAAATCAACCCGGAAGTCGCCTTCCTGCTGGGTAAGGACACCAACGTATTCCGCGATTTGCTGCAAGGCTTGACCAAGGGTGCGAACGACGCCGACAGCCGTGAAAAGATCGCCGAACTGGAAGGGGCATTCAAGGAATACCAAGGTGCGATTGCCAGCATTCTCGGCAACATGCAGCCGCTGGTCCTGTCCAAACAGGCCGGTTCCCGTATCTTCCGCGAGAGCGAGGATCTGCTGAAGGCCACCGACGAACTGGCCAAGGGTTATCAGGACAGCTTGTCCGAGCGTGGTCTGTACGTGGTACTGATGATTGTGCTGACGGTGGCGGCCGTTGCCGTACTGGCCTTGTTGGCCAAGATCTACTTGGGCGATACGCAACGCCGTGCGGTTGAAGCGGAAGAGCAACGTCGCGGCTCCGAACAGGTCAATCGCGAAAATCAGGACGCCATTCTGCGTCTGATGAACGAACTGGGCGACTTGGCGGACGGCGATCTGACCGTTACCGCAACCGTGAGCGAAAACATTACCGGCGCTATCGCCGACTCGATCAACTACACGATTGAAGAACTTCGCGTTCTGGTCGGTCGAATCAACGATGCGGCGAACCGAGTGACCGCGGCGACCGAGATTGCGCGCCAGACCTCCATCGAACTGCTCGACGCCGCCCAGCGCCAGTCCTCCGAAATTCAGGAAGTCGGTCAGTCTGCTCTGGAAATGGCCCGTTCGATGAATGAGGTTTCCGGCAACGCGACCCAGTCGGCCAAGGTTGCGCGCCAGTCGCTGTCCGCAGCGGAAAAGGGTACCCAGGCGGTGCAGGATTCCATCAAGGGTATGAACGAAATCCGTAACCAGATTCAGGAAACCTCCAAGCGAATCAAGCGCCTTGGCGAAAGCTCGCAGGAGATCGGTGAAATCGTGGAACTGATTTCCGATATTACCGAACAGACCAACGTGCTGGCTTTGAATGCTGCTATCCAGGCAGCCTCGGCCGGTGACGCAGGTCGTGGCTTTACGGTGGTTGCGGAAGAAGTGCAGCGTCTGGCAGAACGTTCCGCTGAAGCGACGAAGCAGATTGCGGCGATTGTGAAGACCATTCAGACCGATACTCAGGATGCGGTGTCCGCTATGGAACAATCGACCCAGGGTGTGGTTGAGGGGGCCAAGCTTTCGGATGCTGCTGGTCAGGCACTGGCCGAGATCGGTCAGGTGTCGCGCGATCTTGCCGACCTGATTCAGAACATTTCGTCTGCAACGCAAAATCAGGCCAATTCGGCAACGCAGGTTGCCCGCCTGATGCAGGACATCTTGCAGGTGACGGAACAAACCACGGTCGGTACCAAGCGTACTGCCCAGGCGGTGGACGAATTGACCGCTCTGGCTTCCGAACTCAAGGGTTCGGTTGCAGGCTTCAAGGTAGATTGATCTGCGCGAGAGACTATGAACGCGGCAACGGAATTTGATATGGGCCCGCTGACCTGGGTCAAGGGGGAGATCGACCTTTCGCTGCAGCGTGCAGTCGAGGCGATCGACCTGTTCGAGCAAGGCGGCGATACCACTCAACTCAAGTTCTGCCGCACCCATGTGCATCAAGTCCACGGCGCGCTTTCGATCGTCGGCCTGGACGGTATCACTCTGGTTAGCGAATCGCTTGAAGCGTTGCTGCTGGCCATGGAGGATGGCCGTGCCAGCGGAGACAAGGCTCCTGCAGTGCGCGATGCGTTGCTGGGTCTACGTCGCTATCTCGACGAATTGGTAGCGGGCGAGCCGAACCAGCCGCTGCGCTTGTTGCCGGTCTATCAGCAATTGGCGGCGGCGCGTGGTTTGGCAGCCGTGCATCCCGGCGATCTATTCTTCCCCGATTTGAACCTGCGTCCACCGAAGCGCGCCGGTGCGGCGGCGCCGCCCGATGCGGCGCAAGCCAAATTGGCCTTCAAGGCCGAGCGCATGCGCTTCCAGAAGGGTTTGCTCAGTTGGTTGAAGAAGCCGGCCGAGGCTGAAAGCGGTCGCCAGATGATGCGTGATGCCCTGCAAGCCATCGAAGGCATGCAACGCACACCGTCTACCCGTTCCTTCTGGTGGGTGGCCGCGGCTTTGATGGAGACCCTGGCCAATCCGCAACTGGCCAGCGACCCCTATGTCCGGCAACTTGTCTCGCGTATCGATGCGCAGATTCGCCGTCTGCTCGAAGGGTCGACCAGCATCGCCGAGCGGTTGATGCGTGAAGCGTTGTATTACATCGCCCATGCAGCGCCGGAACTTGCGCCGGCGATCGCTCGGGCACACGAAACCTGGGCTCTCTCGGCGTTGTTACCGAAGCAGGGCCCCGAGGCCTTGCAGCCCGAACAGGAAGCCGCGTTGCGCAAGTTGCGCGAACTGCTGGCAGGGGTCGAGGAGGCCTGGAACAAATTCTGTACGGGTAATGCGGGCAGCCTGCAGGCTTTTGCCGATAACACCCGGGCTTGTGCCCAATTGACCGACGAACTCGGTCAGACCGATTTGAAGCGCCTGGGCCAGGCACTCAATGCCTTGGCCAGCTGGTTGCTCGAAGATGCCGGCCGTTACAACGATACCGTTGCCATGGAAGTAGCGACGGCCATCCTGCTGATTCAGAACGCCCAGGAGAACTTCCGACGTCTTGGTACCGATTTCGCGCAACAAGTCGACCTCATGGTCGACCGCCTTTACGCCTGCATCGCCGGGCGTGCGGCTGCCGATACTGAGGTGCCGTTGCTCGACGAGATGACCCGTCGTGCCCAGGAAAAGCTCTTGATCGGACAAGTCGGCCGGGAAATGCAGAATAACCTGGCGCAGATCGAGCAGTCTCTCGATGCCTACTTCCGAGACCCGAGCAAGGTGCCCGATGTCGCCCAAATCGACGGGCAGATCAAGCAAGTTGGCGGTGCTTTGGCCATGCTCGGCCATTTCGGTGCGGTCAATAGCCTGAAAGAGTGCGGAGGCCGCATTCGAGCTTTTGCCGAGGCGGAGACACCGCCGGATGATGCCGAATTCGAAGCGGTGGCGCATCAGTTGTCGCTGATTGGCTTCTTCATTGATGCGTTGCAGACTGGCGAGTCCGATTTCGACAGCTTCATGCGTCGTATGGAAGGCAAGGATGAGCCTGTTCTCGAGGAAGAGGAAGAAGAGACGCTTCCCGAGATGACGGTCGAAGCCCAACTGGCCAAGCAAGCCCAGGAGGCGCAGGCCTTGGTCGAGGCTTTGAAGGAAACGCCACGGGACGAGCGTCTGCAAGGCGAATTGATGCAGAACTTGCAGGCGATCCAGAAAGACGCCGATCTGGTCGCCGATCGTGCTTTGGGTGAATCCGCCAAGGCTGCCATCGAAGCATTGCAAGCCGGCGGCGATCTCGATCTGACCATGCCGGGTTTGGCCCCGGTTCAGCCGGAAGCGCCGGCCCCGTCCGCCGAAACCATCCAGCTGGCGGAATCCAGTCACGAAGAAATCGATGCTGAACTACTGGCGATCTTCCTTGAGGAAGCCCAGGAAGTCCTAGCTACTATCGACGACGAAAAAACTCAGCTTGCGTTGAATCCGAGCAACAGCGAGTCGCTGACGACTGTCCGCCGTTCGACCCATACGCTCAAGGGCAGCGGTCGCATGGTCGGTCTGACGGCGCTGGGCGAAGTTGCCTGGGAGCTGGAGCAGACGCTGAACCTTTGGCTGCGTCAGGAACAGCCGGCCTCGGCCGAGCTGCTCCGGATGATCGACGAAGAGCACGCGATTTTCTCGGTCTGGGTGGAGCATCTTGAGTCTGGTGCCGGGCAAGTGCCCGATACCCATGCGCTGGTAGCGCTGGCACAGAAGCTACGCGGTGTCGAACCGTCGGCCACTCCGGAACCGGTTGCCGTAGCGGTGCCTGAGGCGGTGCCGGCTGTCGAAGCGATGGAAGAGCCCGAGCCGCTGGCGGCCATCGAGATCGAACTGCCGGAACCGGAGACGCCCTTGGAAGCGCCGGCCGAAATGCTGGAAATCCCGGCGCTCGCCCTGGAGGAACCAGCGCTTGTCGAGGAGCCTGCCAGCGAACTGGAACATGCCGCGGCCGCCCTGGAAGATTTGCTGTCGCTTGACGAGCCTGCTCCTGAAGATGAAACGATCGAGGCCATCGAACTGGTCGAAGTGCCGGAGTTGCCGGCAGTCGAGGAGGAAATGCCCGCCAGCGAGCCCTTGGCCGAGCCGGCAGCGGTAACCTTGTTCGATATTTTCCGTGAAGAGGCTCGCGGTCACCTGCAATCGCTCAGCGAGGGCTATGCGCAGATGGATGCGCATCCCGTAGCGCCGACGACATTCCAGATGACACGGGCCGCCCATACCTTGGGTGGAATCGCCGCAACCGTCGGTTTGATGCCGTTGCACCATCTGGCCATCGCTCTTGAACATGCCCTCCTGCGTCGTGATGGCTCTGCCAATCCGGCGAGCATCGAGGGACTGGAAACCGTCCGGCAGGCGATCATCACGCTCGAAGGTATGTACGCCACGCTGTCCGAGGAAACTCCGCCAGCAGAGCAGCCGCAACTGGTCGCCGCCCTCGAGGAAATATTCCCGCCACCCAGCGTGGCGGAAGAGGAGGTTGCCAGCGCCGAGGTTATCCCTTTGCATCCGGTTGTCCCAGAGCCGGTGCCGACGCCTGAGGTCGAGAGCGCGCCTGCGCCGGCAGTCCAGTTGCCGCAGCTGACCGACGAACTGGACGAACAGCTGTTGCCCATCTTCCTGGAAGAGGCAGCCGATCAGTTGCGTGACCTGACTGAACAACTGCGTATCTGGCGCGGCGACCCCGCCGGCGATGCCGCACCGCATGCCATCGGCCGCCTGCTACATACCTTCAAGGGCAATGCACGCATGGCCGGGGCCATGAACCTCGGTGAAGTGACGCACTTGCTGGAGACACGCGTCGAGGAAACGATGCGAGCCGGTCCGGCCAGCGCCGGTTTGCTCGATGAGATCGAGGCAGGCTGCGATACGCTGGCGCAGGCCGTGGAAATTCTGCGCAATGGTCCGCCGCCGGAAACAGTTCCAGCGGCCGAACCGGTTGAGCAAGAGGTGGCTGGCGAAGAGCCGAAGGTCGCCGAGTCCGCCGCCAAGCCGCTTGCTCAGCCTGAAGTTGCGCCGGAGGCCGAAGTTGCCGCGGCCCAGCAGGCAAGCTTGCGTGTTCGCGCCGATCTGGTTGACCGCCTGGTTAACGAGGCTGGCGAATTGTCGATTGCTCGCGCCCGTATCGAGGGCGAAATGCGCAGCTTGAAGAGTTCGCTGCTCGACCTGACGGAAAACGTCATCCGTCTGCGTCGCCAGCTGCGCGATATCGAAATTCAGGCGGAAACACAGATTCAGGCCCGTGTCGCGCAGAGTAGTGAAGGGATGGCGGAATTCGATCCGCTGGAACTGGACCGTTTTACGCGCTTCCAGGAACTGACCCGCTTCATGGCCGAATCGGTTAATGACGTGGCCACCGTCCAGCAGAACTTGTTGAAGAACCTTGACGATGCCAACGCGGCCATCTTGGCGCAGGCACGAATCAACCGTGGTCTGCAGCAGGAGCTGATGGGCGTGCGCATGATCCCGTTCGCCAGCCAGACCGAGCGTTTCTATCGTATCGTCCGGCAGACGGCGAAGGAGGTCGGCAAACGCGCCAACCTCGACGTGATCGGCGGGCAGGTCGATATCGACCGTTCCGTGCTCGACAAGATGATGGGCCCCATCGAGCACATGCTGCGTAATGCGGTGACGCACGGTATCGAAACGCGCGAGCAGCGTCAGGCCGCTGGCAAGTCGGAAGTTGGCGAAATCTCGCTGGCGCTGGCGCAGGAGGGCAACGAATTCATCCTGTCCATGAAGGACGACGGCAAGGGCTTGGATGCCGGGCGTATCCGCGTCCGTGCCGAGGAGCTCGGTTTGTTGCAGCCAGGCCAGCAGGTCGAGGACAGCGCGCTCTACGATTTCATCTTCCACCCTGGTTTCTCGACAGCCTCGGAGTTGACCCAACTGGCCGGGCGCGGCATCGGTATGGACGTCGTCAAGACCAGCGTCACCGAACTGGGCGGGCGTATCGAAATCGTGACCACGCCGGGACAAGGCACCACCTTCCGCCTTTACCTGCCGCTGACCCTGGCCGTGACGCAGACCCTGCTGGTTCGTGTCGGCAGCCAGATGTACGCCATTCCTTCCACGATGATCGAACAGGTCATGGAATTGAAGGAAAAGGGTCTGGCGGCGATTCGCGAACAGGGTGCGGCCGAGTGGCAGGGCAATACTTATCCGTTCGCCTACCTGCCGCACCTGTTGGGCGACAGCGAGGCGCTGCCCGAAGCGCATCGCCAGCACTGGGTGTTGTTGCTGCGTTCCGGTTCGCAGCGGGTCGGTGTGCAGGTCGATGAACTCAAGGGCAACCAGGAAGTCGTCGTTAAGAACATCGGCGCCCAATTGGCGCGGGTGGTCGGTATTGCCGGCGCCACGGTGCTGGGCGATGGTCGAGTCGTGCTGATCCTGAACCCGGTGGCCTTGGCCAGCCGTGGTCCGGTGGCGGCAAGCTACGAAGCTCGTCCGAGCAATGTTCCGGCAGCCCCTGCGGTCGAGGAACACCTGCCGACGGTGATGGTGGTGGATGACTCCCTGACCGTGCGCAAGATCACCAGCCGCCTGCTGTCGCGCGAAGGCTACCAGGTCGTTCTGGCCAAGGATGGCGTCGATGCGCTGGAGCAGTTGATCGACGAGCGTCCGGACGTAATCCTCTCCGACATCGAGATGCCGCGCATGGACGGCTTCGATTTCGTGCGTAATCTGCGTGCCGACGAGCGTCTGCGCAACATCCCGGTGATCATGATCACCTCGCGTACCGCCGACAAGCACCGCAACTACGCGCTGGAAATCGGTGCCAACCACTATCTGGGCAAGCCGTACGACGAAGACCAGTTGCTTGGCCTGATCGCCGGCTACGTCAAACAGAAGGCCGCTGTCTAAATCGGCTTTTTGACGACTGCGTAACGGGCCAGGGTTCGCTCCCTGGCCTGTGCGTGATCGACGATGGGAGCCGGATAGTCCCGGCCGATAACTACATCGCACATCTGCTGTTCCATGGTGCTCATGCGCCACGGTTGGTGGATGTATTTGTCCGGAACACTGGCTAATTCGGGGACGTAGCGGCGAATGAAACGTCCTTCCGGGTCGAACTTCTCCGACTGCGCTACCGGGTTGAAAATACGAAAATAGGGTTGCGCATCGCAGCCTGACGACGCTGCCCATTGCCAGCCGCCGTTATTGGCCGACAGGTCGAAATCGACCAAGCGTTCGGCGAAGTAACGTTCGCCTTGTCGCCAATCGATACCGAGATCCTTGCTCAGGAAAGAGGCGACGACCATGCGCAGTCGGTTGTGCATCCAGCCGCTGAAATTCAGTTGGCGCATCGCCGCATCGACCAAGGGGTAGCCGGTACGCCCTTCGCACCAGGCGGAGAGGCCGGCCGGCCAGTCATCCCAGCGAATCAGGTCGTATTCAGGCTTGAAGGCCCGGTTGACGACATGCGGGAAGCGGTCGAGGATCATGAAGTAGAAATCGCGCCAGATCAGCTCGTTGAGCCAAGCATCGGCCTGCTGCGCCTGGGCGTGGCGAACGAGTTCCCGAATCGAGATCGTGCCGAAGCGCAGATGGACAGAGAGGTAGGAAACACCCTTGATGGCCGGATAGTCGCGTCGCTCGCCATAGTGGTCGAGCCGGTCGCCGCGGAAATCCAGCCAAAGGGCGCGGGCTCCGCTCATGCCGGGTTGAATGCCGATCTGCCCAATGTCGCTTGTTTCGAAGCCGAGTTC
This sequence comes from Azonexus sp. IMCC34839, assembly GCF_047047955.1. GTDB lineage: Bacteria > Pseudomonadota > Gammaproteobacteria > Burkholderiales > Rhodocyclaceae > Azonexus. The sequence goes on from NZ_CP150631.1 coordinate 2,765,387, forward strand.
CGGCAGCGATGGAAGAGCATTGCCTGAATAATTGGCGAAACGGCCTTCCGTCGGCCAGCTGGCAGCGTCTGCTGCGGTGCACCGCTTCAACCAGGCATTTTTGTAGGGCGTGAAGACGGTGTAGGGTTTGCCGGACTGAGTCAGCAGTTCATCGCATTCGAATATCGTCTGATCCTTGAACAGCTCAAGGGCGATACCGTGGCCGGCGAGGGCAACGGCGATGGCAGCGTCGCGGGTCTTGGCGGTGGGTTCGTAATCCCGGTTGGCGAATACCGCATTGACGCCCAATTCCCGAGCCAAGGCCGGAATTTCTTCCTGGGCGAATCCGTGGCGAACGAGCAGACCACCGCCCCGGGCTTGCAGGGCGGCATGCAGTTCAAGCAGCGATTCGTGGATGAAGTGCACCCGCCGGTCGTTGCGGGACGGCAACGCGTCGAGTATCTCGCGGTCGAAAACGAAGGCGCAATGGACTTCGTGGCTATTGGCCAAGGCGGCGCTGAGGGCCGCGTGATCGTTGTCGCGCAGGTCGCGGCGAAACCAGACGAGAGCTTTTTGGTGTTTCATGTTTGGTTTGTACCCGGGGGGCGATTAAAATTCGGGGCATGGACAGTGTAAACCTCACCGATAACTTCCTGATCGCGATGCCGACGCTGGAAGACCCGTATTTCTCCAACGCCCTGGTTTACATCTGCGAGCACAACGAAAACGGTGCCTTGGGCATTATCGTCAATCGCCCCATCGACATGAACCTGGCGGGTTTGTTCGACAAGATCGATATCAAGCTCGAAGACGAGAAGCTGGGCGATCTGCCGGTCTATTTCGGCGGCCCAGTACAACTGGATCGCGGCTTCGTGCTGCACCGGCCGCTTGGCACTTGGCAATCCACGCTGCGTATCAGCGGTGAGGTTGGCTTGACCAGTTCGCGCGACATTCTTGCCTCGGTAGCGGCCAGCGGCACGCCTGGCGAAATCCTCGTCACGCTGGGCTATGCCGGCTGGGATGCCGGCCAACTGGAAGACGAACTGGCACAGAACTCCTGGCTGACGGTGCCGGCCAAGAGCAGCATCCTGTTCGAACTGCCCCCGGAAGAGCGCCTGCCGGCGGCGATGCAGAAACTGGGCATCAGCTTTACCCAGTTGTCCGACGTGGCCGGGCACGCCTGACGCGGGCATGGGAACCGTCCTGGCTTTCGATTTCGGCGAGAAACGTATCGGTGTCGCCACCGGCGAAACCTTGCTTGGCAGTGCCCACCCGCTGACCGTGATCCATGCCGAATCCAACGACGATCGTTTTGCCGCCATCGGCAAGCTGGTGGCCGAATGGCAGCCGGAGCGTCTGGTCGTCGGTCTGCCGACCCACGCCGACGGTACACCGCATGAAATGACCCGCCTGGCACAGAAGTTCGGTGAACGCCTGCAGCGAAGATTCGCCCTGCCGGTTTCTTATGCCGACGAGCGCATGACCTCGCTCGATGCCGAGGCGCGCCTGCGCGAGACGGGGCGCAACGCCAAATCCGCCAAGCCGCTGCTCGATGCCGTGGCGGCCCAACTCATTCTTCAAACCTGGTTCGAGAATCCGAATGTCCAACCTCAATCCCCTGCCTGACGCCGAGGCGCAGTGTCGCCAGCTGGCTGAGTTGATCCGCCCGCAGCTGGCCAATAACCCAGCCCTGGTCGGCATCTATAGCGGCGGTGCCTGGATCGCCGAGCGCCTCAAGCAACTCCTCGGTTTGAGCGAAGAGATCGGCATGATTGACGTGTCCTTCTATCGCGACGACTTCTCGGAGAAAGGCCTGCATCCGCAATGCCGCCCGACCGTGATTCCGTTCGATGTCGAAGGTCGCCACGTCATCCTGATCGACGATGTGCTCTACACCGGCCGTACCACGCGGGCGGCCATCAACGAGCTGTTCGACTACGGCCGTCCAACTTCGGTCACGCTGGCCGTGCTGGCCGATCGCGGCGAGCGCGAATTGCCCGTGGCGGCGACCTGGTGCGTCTGGGAGGTCAGCCTGGCCAAGGGCGAAAACCTGGTGCTGGCGCGCGGCGAAAACGGTGATCTGGCCTGGAGGCTCGAAAATGCATAATCCGCAACTCAACAAGAATGGCGAGTTGATCCACCTGCTGTCTACCGAGGGCCTGCCCAAGGCGGTGCTGACGCAGATTCTCGATACCGCCGAATCCTTCATGGAAGTGTCGGCGCGCGAGGTCAAGAAAGTCCCGCTGCTGCGCGGAAAGAGCGTTTTCAACCTGTTCTTCGAGAACTCGACGCGCACACGCACGACCTTCGAGATCGCCGCCAAGCGCCTCTCCGCCGACGTCATCAACCTCGATATTGGTCGCTCTTCCACCGCCAAGGGCGAAACCCTGCTCGACACCATCGACAACCTGTGCGCGATGGATGCCAATCTCTTTGTCGTGCGCCATGCCTCGAGCGGTGCGCCCTATCTGATCGGCGAGCATCTGCGCCGTATCGGTCGCGACGACATCCACGTCGTCAATGCCGGCGACGGTCGCCATGGTCACCCGACCCAGGGCTTGCTCGACATGTTCACCATTCGCCACTACAAGAAGGACTTCACGCAGTTGCGCGTGGCCATCGTCGGCGACTTGCTGCATTCGCGCGTGGCACGCTCCGACATCCATGCGCTGACCACGCTGGGCGTGCCGGAAGTTCGCGCCATCGGCCCGGAAACCCTGCTGCCCAAACACCTCGACAAGCTCGGCGTGCATGTTTACCACGACATGGAAGAGGGCCTGAAGGATTGCGACGTGGTCATCATGCTGCGCCTGCAGAACGAGCGCATGACCGGTGCGCTGCTGCCTTCGGCTGGCGAATACTTCCGCTTGTACGGCCTGACGCCGCAGAAGCTGGCGCTGGCCAAGCCGGATGCCATCGTGATGCATCCGGGGCCGATGAACCGCGGCGTCGAGATCCACTCGGCCGTCGCCGACGGCCCGCAGGCGGTGATCCTGTCGCAGGTCACCTTCGGTATCGCCGTGCGCATGGCGGTGATGAGCATTGTTGCGGGGAATTGAGCACATGAATATCGAAATCACCAATGGCCGCTTCATCGACCCCGCTGCTGCGGTGGACATGCCGAAAACGGCAATTTTCATCGCCGACGGCAAGGTCGCCGCGATCGGTACGAAGCCGGACGGCTTTGTCGCCGAACAGAGCATCGACGCCAGTGGCTGTGTCGTTTGTCCGGGCTTGATCGATCTCGGCGCCCGCCTCAACTCCATTCAAGCCGAACTGGCGGCAGCCGTCGCCGGTGGTGTGACCTCCGTCGTCGTGCCGCCGGATGCCGATCCTCCGCTCGATGAGCCGGAATTGGCCGACCGCCTGGTGCATCGTGGCGAGGAAATCGGAAAGGCGCGCGTGCTGCCGCTCGGTGCTCTGACGCTGGGCCTCAAGGGCGAACGTCTGGCCGAACTGGCCGGCCTGAAGAAGGCGGGCTGTGTCGCCTTCTCGCAAGCGGGCAAGACGGTGGTCGACACCGAAGCGCTGCTGCGCTCGATGGAGTACGCGGCTACCCTCGGTTTCGCCGTCTGGCTGCAGCCGCAGGACTACTGGTTGTCGCGCAACGGCATCGCCCATGAGGGCGAGGTGGCCAGCCGTCTCGGTCTGGCCGGCATTCCGGTTGCTGCAGAAACCATCGCCGTCGGTACCATCGTCCAACTGGTGCGCGATACCGGTTGTCGCGTGCATCTCACCCGCATCTCGTCGGCCGCCGGCATGGCGCTGATTCAACGCGCTCGCCAGGAAGGCTTGCCGATTAGCTGCGACGTCGGCGTGCATCACCTGCTGCTGACCGACAACGACATCGGCTATTTCAATCCGCATGCCCGTTTCGTGCCGCCGCTGCGTTCGCAAAATGACCGTTTGGCGCTGTCCACCGCAGCCGCCGAGGGTTTGGCGGCGATTTGCTCCGATCACACACCGGTCGGCGCCGACGACAAGCTGCTGCCCTTTGGCGAAGCCAAGCCGGGCGCGACCGGACTGGAAGTGTTGTTGCCGCTGACCCTGAAATGGGCGGAGGCGGCCCATGTTGCCCTGCCGGACGCCCTGGCGCGCATCACCACGGCCCCGGCCGAGGTCTTGGGCATCGAAGCCGGTACGCTGGCTGTCGGTAGCACGGCAGATGTCTGCGTGTTCGATCCGGCGGAAAGCTGGCAGCTGACGCCGGAAGCCCTGAAGAGCCGCGGCAAGAACTCGCCGTGGCTGGGCTACATGATGACGGGCAAGGTCAAGGCGACACTGGTCGGCGGTCGCCTCGTCTACTCGGCCTGAGCAAAACGGGCGACGGCTTCGGCGGTCGCCCCGATTACTTCCAGTACCTTGCGCCGCGAGGTCTGGCCGCTCTTGAGGTTGACGGCACTCTTGGCCAAGCCGAGTTGGTCGGCAACGAAGCGGATCAAAGCCTCGTTCGCTTTGCCGTCCACCGGCGGAGCGGCGAGGCGGATTTTCAGCGCATCACCGTGCAGGCCGGCGAATTCTGTTTTCTTGGCACCCGGCTGGATGTGCAGCGTCAGGGTCAGGCGACCGTCGGCCGCCTGCTTGAACCACTCGCTCACAACAGCATCAACAAGGCCTGCAGCAGCAGGATGGCGACCAATGGTGACAGGTCGATGCCGGAAATCGGCGGCAGGATGCGCCGGATCGGGTCGAGCACTGGCCGAGTCAGCTGATTGACCGGGGCGGACAACGGCGAATAGGGATTGACCCAGGACAGCACGGCTTGCAGGATCAGCGCGCCGATCATGATGTAAACGGCCAGGCGCAGCAGGGCGATCAAGGCGAACTTGACCGCCATCAGCGCGATCAGGCCGGGCTCGGCACTGACCAGCGGGCCGGCCAGGGCGACCAGAAAGCCCGACAAGGCAAGCTGCAGGGCGAGGGCGGCGAGCAGGCTGGCCCAATCGAATCCGCCAAAGCCGGGCACGACGCGGCGCAACGGCTTGACCGCCCAGTTGGTCAGTTTGACCACGAAATCGCCGATCTGCCCGCCAAACGACACGCGCATCGTCTGCATCATGAAGCGCAGCATGAAGAGCGTGCAGAAGAAGCTGACGACGGCATCGAGCAGGAAGGCGAGGGCTTGCATCAGGCGGCTCCGAGCAGTTTGCCGAGTTCCTGGCCGCGTGCCTCGGCGGCCTTCACGCCGGCGACGATGCCGGCCTTGACGCCCATCTCGGCCATCTTGTTGAGTGCGGCTTCGGTCGTGCCGCCTTTCGAGGTGACGCGTTCGCGCAGGGTCGAAGCTGGTTCGGGCGAGGCAGCCGCCAACGCGGCGGCGCCCTGGACGGTTTCGATGGCCAGCTGGCGCCCCTGTTCGGGCGTGAAGCCGAGTTCGGCGGCAGCCTGCTGCATGGCCTCGATGAACAGGAAGACATAAGCCGGGCCGCTACCGGAGAGGGCGGTCACACCGTCCATCTTGCCTTCGTCGGCGATCCAGACAGTGGTGCCGACGGCCTTCAATACACGGTCGGCGGCATCACGGCCGGCGGCATCGACCTCGGGTGCAGCGCACAGGCCGGTGATGCCCTTGCCAATCAGCGCCGGGGTGTTCGGCATGCAGCGGACGATCTTGCGATGGCCGCCCAAGAAGCGGGAGAGCGCACCGATATCGAGACCGGCGGCGATGCTGACGACCAGCGCTTCGCCCATTTTGGCGACGAGCGGAGCGACGGCCTCTTTCATCTGCTGCGGTTTGACCGCCAGCATCAGCAGATCGCCCGCGCTATCGGCCTCGCTGGCTGCGGCCAGCGTGCGCACACCGTAGGTTTGTGCCAGCTTCTGGCGGGCTTCGGCGCCCGGATCGATGACGGTGATGTCGGAGGCGGCAAAGCCTTGTTGCAACATGCCGCCGATCAGGGCGTTGGCCATGTTGCCGCCGCCGAGGAAAACGATTTTCATGCGTAGTTTCTTTCACCAAAAATGGCCGTGCCGATGCGGACGATGGTCGCGCCCTCGGCGACGGCGGCTTCGAGATCATGGGACATGCCCATGGACAGCGTGTCGAGCGGCAGACCGCTCGTTCGCAGTTGTTCGTAGAGTTCGCGCAGGGCGCGGAAAGGCGCGCGCTGCGCCGCTTCGTTGTCGGCTGGCTCAGGGATGGCCATCAGCCCGCGCAATTGCAGGTGCGGCAGAGCCGCGACGGCGCGGCAGAGCGCCGGTGCCTCGGCAAGCGTGCAGCCGCTCTTGCTGGCTTCGCCGGAAACATTGACCTGCACGCAGACCTGCAGTGGAGGCAGATGTTCCGGACGTTGTGTCGAAAGGCGTTCGGCGATCTTCAGGCGGTCGATACCGTGCACCCAGGCGAAATGCTCAGCCACCGGACGGGTTTTGTTGCTTTGCAGCGGTCCGATGAAATGCCATTCGAGTCCTTGCCCGGCAGTTGCCATGGCCTTGTCGCAGCCTTCCTGCACATAGTTTTCGCCGAAGGCCCGTTGTCCGGCAGCGGCTGCCTGCAGGACGGAGTCCAGCGGCCAGGTCTTGCTGACGGCGAGGAGGGCGATGTCGTCCGGCGCACGACCGCAGGCTTGAGCGGCTGTTTCGATGCGGCGGCGGACGGCTTGCAGGTTGCTGGCGATTGCGCTCATAATCCTTTTGGAATTTCGAACAATCCCAGTATACACGCGCTCAGAGGACGATCCTCATGGATATCACCGAACTGCTGGCCTTCAGCGTCAAGAACAAGGCTTCCGACCTTCACCTTTCGGCCGGTTTGCCGCCGATGATCCGCGTGCACGGTGACGTGCGCCGCATCAACCTGCCGCCGATGGAGCACAAGGACGTGCACAGCATGGTGTACGACATCATGAACGACGGCCAGCGCAAGGTGTATGAAGAGACGCTGGAGTGCGACTTTTCCTTCGAGATTCCCAACCTGGCCCGTTTCCGGGTCAATGCTTTCAACCAGCAGCGTGGCGCGGGGGCCGTTTTCCGGACCATTCCGTCCAAGGTGTTGACGCTGGAAGAGTTGAACTGCCCGAAGATCTTCAAGGAAATTTCCGAGTTTCCGCGCGGCATCGTGCTGGTCACCGGGCCGACCGGTTCCGGTAAATCGACCACGCTGGCGGCGATGATCAACCACATCAACGAAAACGATTATGGTCACATCCTGACGGTCGAGGACCCGATCGAATTCGTCCATGAGTCCAAGAAGTGCCTGATCAACCAGCGCGAGGTCGGTCCGCATACGCTGTCCTTCTCCAATGCGCTACGCTCGGCACTGCGTGAGGATCCGGACGTGATCCTGGTCGGTGAAATGCGCGACCTGGAAACTATCCGCCTGGCCCTGACCGCGGCCGAAACCGGCCACTTGGTGTTCGGTACGCTGCATACCTCGTCGGCCGCCAAGACCATCGACCGTGTGGTCGACGTCTTTCCGGCGGCGGAAAAGGAAATGGTGCGTTCGATGTTGTCCGAATCCCTGCGCGCGGTCATTTCGCAAACCCTGCTCAAGACCAAGGACGGTTCCGGCCGGGTCGCGGCGCACGAGATCATGATCGGCACGCCGGCCATCCGTAACCTGATCCGTGAAAACAAGGTGGCGCAGATGTACTCGGCCATCCAGACCGGCCAGAACTTCGGCATGCAGACACTCGATCAGTGCCTGATCGATCTGGTCCGCCGCAATGTCGTGTCCAGCAACGAAGCCAAGCTGCGTGCCGCCAACAAGGACGCTTTCCCGGCCTGATCGGCCGCCTGAGCACAATAACGAGGGGAAATCATGGAACGCGATCAGGCAATGAAATTCATGCACGATCTTCTGCGACTGATGGCGCAGAAGAAGGGCTCCGACCTCTTCATCACGGCGGGCTTTCCGCCGGCGATCAAGATCGACGGAAAGATCACGCCGGTGTCGAATCAGGTGCTGACGGCACAACACACCGCCGAACTGGCGCGTGCCATCATGAACGATCGCCAAGCCGCGGAGTTCGAAGCGACCAAGGAATGCAACTTCGCGATTTCTCCGTCGGGCATCGGGCGTTTCCGCGTCAATGCGCTGGTCCAGCAGGGGCGCGTCGGCGTCGTCTGCCGGACGATCAACATGACCATCCCGACTATCGACGAACTGCAGCTGCCGCCGGTGATCAAGGACCTGGCGATGACCAAGCGCGGCCTGATCATCTTCGTCGGTGGCACCGGTACCGGTAAGACGACTTCGCTGGCGGCGCTGGTCGATTACCGCAACGAGAATTCCTACGGTCACATCATCACGATCGAAGACCCGATCGAATACGTGCACGACCACAAGAACTGCATCGTCACGCAGCGCGAGGTCGGGGTCGATACGGATGATTGGGGCCCGGCGCTGAAGAACACGCTGCGTCAGGCGCCGGACGTCATCCTGATGGGTGAAATCCGCGACCGCGACACGATGGATTACGCCATTGCCTTTGCCGAAACCGGCCACTTGGCGCTGGCCACGCTGCACGCCAATAGCTCGAACCAGGCAATTGACCGCATCATCAACTTCTTCCCGGAAGAGCGTCGTTCGCAACTGCTGATGGACCTGTCGCTCAACCTGCGTGCCATGGTGTCGCAGCGCCTGATTCCGAAAAAGGATGGCAAGGGCCGCGTCGCCGCCATCGAGGTGATGCTCAATTCGCCGCTGATCTCTGATCTCATCTTTAAGGGCGAGGTGCACGAGATCAAGGAAATCATGAAGAAGTCGCGCGAGTTGGGTATGCAGACCTTCGACCAGGCGCTGTTCGACCTCTACGAGGCCGGCAAGATTACCTACGAAGATGCCCTGCGCAATGCCGATTCGCTCAACGACCTGCGCCTGCAGATCAAGCTGCACGGCAAGGAGTCGAAGGACAAGGATCTGACCACCGGCATCGGTCATCTCGATATCGTCTGAGGGAGATTGCCATGCGCCGTTTCGCCCATCTGGTTTTTGCTCTTTTTACGCTGTGCACCGCAGCAGTCACCCACGCCGCTGCTCTGGACGGCATTTCCAGCGGTGACGCCAGTGCCGGGGTCAAGGAGGCCTTGGCCAAGGGGGCGGATTACGCGGTTTCGTCGTTGGGCGTCAATAACGGCTTCCTCGGCAACAGCAAGGTGAAGATTCCGCTGCCCGGCTATCTGCAAAAGGCCGAAGCCGGCCTGCGCATGTTCGGCATGGGCAAGCAGGCCGACCAACTGGTCGAAACGATGAACCACGCAGCCGAGAATGCGGTCGCCGAAGCCAAGCCCATCCTGACCGACTCGATCAAGAAGATGAGCGTGCAGGACGCCAAGGGCATCCTGACCGGCGGCGAGGACAGCGTGACCCAGTATTTCAAGCGTACCTCGACCGAGCAACTAACCGCCAAGTTCCTGCCCATCGTCAAGGCAGCCACCAGCAAGCTGCAACTGGCCGATCAGTACAACGCCTTCGCTGGCAAGGCAGCGAGCGCCGGCCTGATTGACGCCAAGGATGCCGATATCGACCGTTATGTCACGCAGAAGGCGATGGACGGTCTCTTCCTGATGATTGCCGAGGAAGAGAAAAAGCTGCGCAACAACCCGATCGGCGCCGGTAGCGAACTGCTGAAGAAGGTCTTCGGCGCGCTCTGAGTTAAAGCTTGTTGGCTTTCCTGCCGTAGAGAAAGGCAGGAGGGCCATATGAAGCTCAACCGATTCGAATCCGCCGGTTATCACCCCGCTTCGGGCGACGTTTCAGAGCGGTTGGCAGCCGCTCCCGGCGAGCGCATCCGCCGTGTCGAAGCGAGCGAAGGCCTGGAAAACGACAGGCAGCGCTCCTTGCGGCAGGAGTTGGCCGGGCAGCCGGAGGCCGCGCAAGAGTCGGCGGCTAACGATGCGGTGGCAAACCAGGCGCATCATCTGGCCGCCCAGATTGTCGATCTCGGATCGCAGGCTGATCAGTTGGTTCGGGTGTCCGTCCTCGAAAACAGCGGGTTGCATACGGTGGACGACAGCGCCTGACACCTGCTGCGGTGCACTGCCCCAAAACGCCATTTTTCGTCGCCTCAGCCCTGGGGTAAAATCCAGCCATCGAATGACTCGCACGCGCCCCGCCTGCCGGGGCGCTGCCTTTTCCAATGTCCGGTCTCAATCCCCAGCAACGCGAAGCGATCCATTACCTGAACGGGCCTCTCTTGGTGCTCGCTGGCGCCGGTTCGGGCAAAACGCGTGTCATCACGCAGAAAATCGCCTATCTGGTGCAGGACTGCGGCTTCCAGCCGCGCAACATTGCAGCCATCACCTTTACCAACAAGGCGGCGCGCGAAATGCAGGAGCGTGTCGGCAAGCTGCTGTCGTCTTCGCAGGCCAATGAGCTGCAGATTTCCACCTTTCACTCCCTGGGCGTGCGCATCCTGCGCGAAGAGGCCAAGGCGCTAGGCTACAAGCCGCGCTTCTCCATCTTCGATTCGGCCGATTGCGCGGGCATCATCGGTGACTGTGCCAAGACTGTCGACAAGGCGACGCTGCGCCGCCTGCAGTCGATCATTTCCAACTGGAAGAACGCCCTGGTCACGCCCGAGGCAGCGCGTCACCTGGCGACCAACGAGCATGAAGCGCTCGCCGCCGGCACCTATCTCTCTTATGAAGCAACGCTGAAGGCTTACCAGGCCGTCGATTTCGACGACTTGATCGGCTTGCCGGTCAAGCTCTTCACCGAACATCCGGAAATCACCGACAAGTGGCAGAACCGCCTGCGTTACCTGCTGGTTGACGAATACCAGGACACCAACGCCTGCCAGTACCAGTTGCTCAAGCTGCTGACTGGCGTGCGCGCCCAGTTTACGGCCGTGGGCGACGACGACCAGGCGATCTACGGCTGGCGCGGCGCCGACATCGATAACCTGAGGAAACTGCCGGCCGAATTCCCGGCGCTCAAGGTCATCAAGCTGGAACAGAACTATCGCTCGACCGTGCGCATCCTGAAGGCGGCCAACAACGTCATCGCGCACAACGAAAAGCTGTTCGACAAGACGCTGTGGTCCGAACTCGGTCACGGCGACCAGATCAGCGTCACCGCCTGCCGCGACAACGAGGCCGAGGCTGAAGGCGTGGTTATGAAGCTGCAGGCGCATCGCTTCGAGCAGCGCAGCAAGTTCAAGGATTACGCCATCCTCTACCGCTCCAACCACCAGGCGCGCCTGCTCGAAACCCATTTGCGCAACCACAAGATTCCCTACTTGCTGTCTGGCGGTCAGTCCTTCTTCGACAAGGCGGAAATCAAGGACATCACCAGCTATCTCCGCTTGCTCACCAACGAGGACGATGATCCGGCCTTCATTCGCGCTGCCACCACGCCCAAGCGTGGCATTGGTGCGGCGACGCTGCAGGCTCTCGGCACCTATGCTGGCGAGCGGCATGTCTCGTTGTTCCATGCCGTGTTCGAGGAGGGCTTCGCCCATCGCGTGGCAGCACGCCAGCTGGAGCCCTTGCTCGAGTTCTGCCACTTCATCAACCGCATGCAGCACCGGGCGACCAAGGAGCCAGCGCAGCAGGTCATGCCGGATCTGTTGAAGGCCATCGATTACGAAACCTACCTGTACGATGCGGAAGAGCAGCGTACGGCGCAGAACCGCTGGGCTAACGTCTGCGAGTTTGCCGAGTGGATCAACAAGAAGGGCGAGGAAGACGGCAAGACGCTGATCGAGATGACGCAGAGCATCGCGTTGATCAATATGCTGGAAAAACAGGATAGCGATGAGATCGACGCGGTGCAGCTTTCGACGCTGCATGCCTCCAAGGGCCTGGAATACAAGCACGTCTTTCTGGTCGGTGTCGAAGAGGGCATTCTGCCGCATCGGGAATCCCTCGACCCGGCCAAGCTGCAGGAAGAGCGCCGGCTGATGTACGTCGGCATCACCCGCGCCCAGCACTCGCTGCACATTTCCTACTGTGAGCGGCGCAAGCAGGCACGCGAACTGATTCCCTGCGAGCCGTCGCGCTTCATCGCCGAAATGGGCAAGGATGACGTACGCTTCTTGGGGGGGAAGGATGCCGCGCCGCCGGACAAGGCGACAAGTAGTGCTCGCCTCGATGCGATGAAGGCGATGTTGGCCGGCAACAAACGCTGAGCGAGCACATCCGCCGAGCGGTCATTGTGCGGGCAACAAAAAAGGAGGCCGCAGCCTCCTTTTTTGTTGGTACCCGGTGGATTACTTGACCTTGGTCAGGATGTAATCGACGGTGGCCTTGATTTCTGCGTCGGACAGATCGCCAGCGCCGCCCTTGGCCGGCATGGCGTTCTTGCCGTTCAGCGCGCTCTTGTACAGCGCTTCCTTGCCCTGGGCAACGCGCGGCGCCCAGGCGCCCTTGTCGTCGACCTTCGGTGCGCCGGCCGCGCCGGTGTTGTGGCAGGCGCCACAAACGGTGTTGTAAATGCTGGCGCCATCCTTCGGGCCGCTGGCGGCTGGGGCTGCCTTGGCCAGTTCGAACTGGGCGACGGGTTGGATGCGCATTTCGGCTTCGTCGTTACCGGCACCGCTGTCGGCGGCGGACTTAAAGGACTTGTTGGTGAGCGGATAGATAATGGCAATCAGAACGACCGCCACGCCGATCGTTTTCCACATGATGCCCTTGGAAGAATGTTGTTCAGCCATGCCGAAGACCCCAATGCGTTTGAAGAAAAACACTAATTATAACGGCAGCCCGACGTTGCAGCGCAAAAAAAACCCCGCGCGCGGCGGGGTTGAAATTCTCGAAAGGGGGAGTTTCGAGAGGAGGGGTTCAATGCACAGTTGCAGTTTATGCATTGAGCCGCCATACGTCTGTCGTACTTTCGTAGCCTTGTGTAACAGAATGTGCACAGGCGGAGTGTTGTAGGCCGTTGTCGGCAAGTTGCCGACTTTTTTCGGCAAAAAGCAGACGCAGCCGGGGATTCCCGGCTGGTCCGCGCTGAGGAGCGAGTCCTCCGCGTCAGCGTTCGATGCTGCGGATTTCGACGGCGCTTTCCGGAATCTGGTAGTCCGCCGCCAACTGGGCGCGAGCCAGATCCTCGAGGGTGTCGCCGTGATCGGCGGAGAAGTGCCGGGCGCCGGTATAGTCCTGCGGGATGCCGGCGCGATCCTGGGTGATGCGATAGTGAACCTTGACGCTCATTTGCTGTACTCCTTTTATGGATTCTTTGTGATCCTGCCAGGCAGTATAGGTGAGTCATGTTGCACTGCAATATCGGTTTTCCACAGTAGGGAATTCCCTGACCGAAATGACTCGGGCCAGCCTTAAATCGGTCGTGGCTATGCCGTGCTAGCATGCCGCATGGACAAAGAACTAGAAACGCTGGCCGAGCGCCTCGGTCAATTGTTGCTGAAACGCGGCGAATGGCTGGCGACGGCGGAATCGTGCACCGGCGGTTGGGTGGCGCAGAGCGTAACCGCGATAGCCGGTAGTTCGGGTTGGTTCGACCGCGGTTTCGTGACCTATTCGAATGGCGCCAAGGTCGACATGCTTGGTGTGCCGGAAACGACACTGGAGCGCCACGGTGCTGTCTCGGAAGCGACGGCAAGGGCGATGGCGCAGGGTGCGCTGGCGCATAGCCGGGCCGACTGGACGGTGGCAATCACCGGTATAGCAGGGCCGAGTGGTGGCTCAGCCGAGAAGCCGGTTGGTACCGTCTGTTTTGCCTGGGCGGCCAAGGAGGGCGGCTGCGAGGCGCAGACCTGTCATTTCGCCGGAGAGCGCTCGGCCGTGCGGGCGCAATCGGTTCGCCACGCCCTGTGCGGGCTGATCGAGCGCCTCGAAGGTGCGGTGCTACAGGCCTGAACGGCCGCCTTATTGGCTGACTTCGCGGACCAATTCGCGCAGTAGCGGTCCGGCGATGCCGGCGGCCGAACCCGTCGGTTTGCGGTAGGCGATCCAGGTGCTGCCGTTCTGGCCAGGCAACGTATAGACCGAGATGGCGAAGGGGCAGAAAACGATGTTATGCGGATCGGTTTCCATCATCTTGCGCGACAGGCCGGCCGAGCAGAATTCGATGATCTCGGCTTTATCGTAGATCTTCTTCGTGGCACCGAGGTCGGCACCGGTTCGGGCCAGCATGTCGGCGATGTGCGAGGTGTAGTTGATGACCAGGCCGCGATTCTCGATGGCAGTGACTAGCGCCTCCTTGGTTTCATCGAAGCTGCCCTTGACCTGGGTTTTTTCCATGGAGCCATCGGCTATCGCGGTGACGCTGAGCAGAGCGAGGCAGAAGCTGGCAATCAGATGGCGCATGAAAATTCCTTGTTGGCGGGATAAGCTGATGGCATTTTAAGCCCCTGCTGCGGTGCACTGCCCAAAATGGGCAAAAATGCTCAGCCCGGCAAGGGCGCGAAGAGGGCGGCGAGGTCGTCGTTGCCGAACTTGATTTCGACGTTGCGGTCGTCGGACAGGATGCCGGCGGCCAACTCGGCCTTGCGTTCCTGCAGGGCGAGAATCTTTTCCTCGATACTGCCGCTGACGATCAGCTTGTAAACGAACACGGGTTTGTCCTGGCCGAGACGGTGGGCGCGGTCGGTCGCCTGGTTTTCGACGGCCGGGTTCCACCACGGGTCGTAGTGGATGACGGTGTCGGCCGCCGTCAGGTTGAGGCCGACGCCGCCGGCCTTCAGGCTGATCAGGAAGATCGGCACTTCGCCATCCTGGAAGCGCTGGATCTGCTTCTCGCGGTCGGTCGTGTCGCCGGTGAGTAGCGAGTAATTCAGGCCGAGTGCCTGCAATTCGGCCTCGATCAGCGCCAGCATGCTGGTGAATTGAGAGAAGACGAGGATGCGCCGGCCTTCGTCGACCAGCTCCGGTAGCATGGCCATCAGCAGGTCGAGCTTGGCCCGCTCGCCGACCTTGCGCGCGGCGTTGGCGCGGACGAGGCGTGGGTCGCAGCAGACCTGGCGCAGCTTGAGCAGGGCGTCGAGGATGACGATCTGGCTGCGCGCGAAGCCCTTGCTGGCGATTTCGTCGCGCACCTTGGCGTCCATCGCCGCCCGTACCGTTTCATACAGGTCGCGCTGACTGCCTTCGAGTTCGACGCTACGCACGATGATGGTTTTCGGCGGCAGTTCCTGCGCCACGTCTTCCTTCTTGCGGCGCAGGATGAAGGGGCGGATGCGGCTGGCCAGCAGATCGCGTCGTTCGGCATCGCCCTGTTTTTCGATGGGTGTACGCCAGTAGCGATTGAACTGTTTGGCACTGCCGAGGAAGCCCGGCAGCAGGAAGTCGAATTGGCTCCATAGCTCGCCCAGGTGGTTTTCCAGCGGCGTGCCGGTCAGGCACAGGCGGTGGCGGGCGCTCAGCTTGCGCACGGCCTCGGCGCTCTGACTCTGGGCGTTCTTGACCGTCTGCGCCTCGTCGAGGATGAGCAGGTGGTAGCTGTGCTGCATCAACTCGTCGGCATCGCGCCAGAGCAGCGGGTAGGTGGTCAACACCACGTCGTGCTGCGAGATTTCGGCAAAGCGGGATTTGCGTTCCGGACCATGCAGCGAGAGCACGCGCAGGTCAGGCGCGAAGCGGGCGGCTTCGCTCTTCCAGTTGAAGATCAACGAGGTCGGCAGGATGATCAGCGCCGGCTGGTCGAGACGACCGGCTTCCTTTTCCAGCAGCAGGTGAGCCAGCGTCTGCGCTGTCTTGCCGAGGCCCATGTCGTCGGCGAGGATGCCGGACAGGTGGTGCTCGCGCAGGAACTGCAGCCAGGCCAAGCCTTCCTTCTGGTAGGGACGCAAGTCGAGCTTGAGGCCGGCCGGCGGGGCGATGTCGCGGATGCCCTGGGCCGCCTGCAGACGCTCAGCCAGCGCCATCACGTCATTCTGGCCGCGGAATTGCCAGCGGCTGGTGTCGGTCAGTGCGGCCAGACGTGGAGCGTCGAAGCGCGACAGACGCAGCATCGGGCCGCCGTTGAAACCGTCGAACAGGTCGATCAGCGTCATGGCCAGCGGCTTGACCCGCCCGGCCGTGACGCGCAAGCGCTTGCCGGCCGGGGTTTGCAGCTCGACCGGGTCGTCGTCGGCGATGCGGATCAGTTCGAAACTGTCCAGCCAGCGCGGATCGCGCTTGAACAGGCCGGCCAGCAGGGGTGCGAGCGGCAGACGCTGGCCTTCGACGATGATGCCCATGTCGAGGTTGAACCAGCCGTTGTCGGCCTCGTACAGATCGGCTTCCCAGCCGTCGACTTCGACCATGTGATGGCGGAAGTCTTCAGGGAATTCGATGCCCCAGCCGGCAGCCTGCAACTCCGGCAGGGTGTTCTGCATGAAGGCGACCCAGGCCGCTTCGTTGGCCAGGCCAAAGATACCTTCCGGCGGGCTGCCGAAGGTGTAGAGGATTTCGCGCGGGATGGCTTGCAGGCCGCGTAGCGTCAGTTCGGCAAGTGCCGCCTGTTCGGCCTCGGTCCGCCGCTGCAAGCGTACGGTCTCGCCATCCGGCAGGGTAACGAATTCGTTCGTTTCGCCCGGGTGGATGTCGGCATCGGCGTAGCGGAAGACGACGCGGGCGATGTCGAAGGGGCCGCCGCTGGCGTTCTGCTCGTAGCCGCGCCAGGTCTGGTAGCCATGGGTGTACAGCGTGTCCAGCTGCAACACGGGTTGCAGCGGCGCGTCGATCAGGCGCAGGCGGGCGGCCACGTCGGCGGTCGGCAGCGCCAGGTCGGGTGCCTGCTCGGACAGGGCCTCGGCGACGCGCGCCGCTTCTTCCGCCGATAACGGGGGCAGGGAGAAGAGATGCTGGATCAGTGCCGGGTTGCTGCCGACATCGAGTGGCCCGGCCTCGCCCTCGGTCAGGTCGATGTACCACGGCGGATCGACCGGGATGGTCAGTTCCGCCGTCGGCTCCGGCTTCAGGTAGGGGCGTTGCAGGCCTGAACCGTCGATCTGCCAGCCGATGCTGGCCGGGCGCGTGGCGCCGGCGTGCAGGGGCAACGACAGGTCGTCGCTGGAATAGAGGCGCCGCGTTTCGGCGATACGCTGCAGCAGTTCCGCACCGTGTGTGCGGCTCAGGCTGAAGGCGCGCAGGCCAGTGGCCTGGCCGCGTTCGGCCCAGATAAGGCGCAGGATTTCCATGTCCTCGTCGCTGGCGAACTGCGGCCGCACGGTGAGGGCGCGGTCGATTTTCCACCATTCCTCGGCACTGTCCGGATACTTGCCCTTGCGAATCTCGATGCCGAAGTGGCGGCGGTCGGGCGACCATTTCAGCACGTAGAACAACTGCTGGCGGGCGCTGGGCGGGCGGGCCTTTTTCTTGGCGACGGCGAGCGAAGCGCGGCGCAGGTCTTCCAACCAGGACAGGGCGCTCACGCTGGCGGCGGGTTGCGGTGCGCGTTCGTCGATGGCGCGCAGCAACACGGCGATGACGTGCTTGCACTGCTTGCCTTGCTGGCAGGTGCAACGGCTCAGCGGCTGCATTTCGCCGTTCTGATCCTGGCTCAGGCAGACCTGGACGCGGTAAGGCTCGCTGGCCGAGCCGGGAACCAGGGCGGAAATCTTGTCGCCGTCGCTTTCGAGTTCCTGCACCAGATCGACATAGGGCCGGGCGCGGGCGATATCCGCCTCGCCGAACCATTCGGCCAGGTGTTCTTCGGAGAAGTCTTCGAGGGTGACGAGAGTCATGCCGTCAGGCAAACAAGCTGGCGACGAGCAGCGTCAGCAGCAGCGCGATGATGGCGAGCCAGCGATTCTGCTGGCGCTGAGTGGCGATCAAAAGCTCGATCTGCGGCTGCAGGTCGGCGCGGGCCGGCTGCGCCAGGGCCTGATGCACCAGGCGGGGCAGTTGCGGGATGGTGCGGGCCAGATAGGGCGCTTCGTGCTTGAAGGTGTTGATCAGGCCGCGCCAGCCGACCTGCTCGCTCATCCAGCGCTCGAGGAAGGGCTTGGCGGTTTTCCACAGGTCGAGTTCAGGGTCGAGCTGGCGGCCCAGGCCTTCGATGTTGAGCAGAGTCTTCTGCAACATGACCAGTTGCGGCTGGATTTCGACATTGAAGCGGCGCGAGGTCTGGAACAGGCGCAGCAATACCTTGCCGAAGGAGATGTCTTTCAGCGGGCGATCGAAGATCGGCTCGCAGACGGCGCGGATGGCGGCCTCGAACTCGTCGACACGGGTGTCTTTCGGCGCCCAGCCCGATTCGATGTGCGCTTCGGCGACGCGTTTGTAGTCGCGGCGGAAGAAGGCGAGGAAGTTCTGCGCCAGGTAGTTCTTGTCGGTGTCGGTCAGCGTGCCGACGATGCCGAAGTCGAGCGCGATGTAACGGCCGTCCGGGGCGACGAAGATGTTGCCCGGGTGCATGTCGGCATGGAAGAAGCCGTCGCGGAAAACCTGCGTGAAGAAAATCTCGACGCCGGCGGCGGACAGTTTCTTCATGTCGATGCCGTCGGCGATCAGGCGCTCCGTCTGCGAAATCGGCACGCCCTTCATGCGCTCCATGACCATGACGGTCGAGGTGCAGAAGTCCCAATGCACTTCGGGCACGATGAGCAGGGTGGAGTCGGTGAAATTGCGGCGCAGCTGCGAAGCGTTGGCGGCTTCGCGCATCAGGTCGAGCTCGTCGCGCAGGTATTTGGCGAATTCGGCAACCACTTCGCGCGGCTTCAGGCGCTTGCCGTCGGACCACAGTTTTTCCAGGAGCAGCGCGAAACTGTCCATCAGCGCCAGATCGTGCTCGATGACCGAGAGCATGTTGGGGCGCAGGATCTTGACGGCGACTTCGTGCCCACCGTCCTCATCGCGTAGCTTGGCGAAATGCACTTGGGCGATGGAAGCGGAGGCGACCGGCGTCGGGTCGAATTCGGCAAAGACCTCATGCGCCGGGCGGCCGTAGGCCTTCTCGATTTCCTTCAGCGCCAGTTCGGAGTCGAAGGGCGGTACGCGGTCCTGCAGTTTGGCCAGTTCGTCGGCGATATCCGGCGGCATCAGGTCGCGCCGGGTGGATAGCACCTGGCCGAACTTGACGAAAATGGGACCGAGGGCTTCGAGCGCCAGACGCAGACGAACGGCGCGTGGCGCCGAGAGGTCGCGCCAGAACTGTAGGGCATTGGCCAGGCGGACCAGGCGACCGCTCGGCTCGTGTTCGAGCACCATCTCGTCCAGGCCGAAGCGGCTGGCGACCGAGGCGATCTTGAGCAGGCGAAGCAGACGCATGATGACGGCAAGACCGGGTGTCCGGCCAACGAAGCAAAACGGAAATGCTAACACGCGCTCTGCCATTGTGGCGGGCAGATTTGTCCTTTGGGACAATGTGCGAAAAATGTTGCCTTAAGCAAATACGACTCGTGTTATCCAAGCTGCATTGCGTTAAACTCACCTCGCAAATTTAATATTTCAGCCCACCCATGTTTGAACTGCCGAACGATCCATGAGCGAGACCAAAAATCCGTCCGAGATTGCCCGGGAGGCATTCAAGCAGCTCGTTGCGCGCAATTTGTCGCCAACGCCGGCCAACTATCAGGCCTGCTACAACGAGATCGCCAAACTACCGAATATCACCCCCTTTCCCGAGCCCCCGTTACGCCAGATCGCCTTGGCCTTGGTGGCAAAAGGCGAGGTACAGCAGAAATGCCTTGAACAACTGGACCTGGCGATCGGCAAGCGTAGTTGGCAGGCGGTGCAGGAGGCTTTGCTGGCCTTCATTGAGGCAGAGCCGGCGCCGGCCGTACGCGATGCGATGCCGCTCCATCTGCCGGGCGTCTCGCCTGAGTTCGCCCAACGTCTGGCACGTTTTGTCGAAGGAGTCCTGCCGGCGCTGGGCGAGGACAACGAGCGAGTCGTCGAATATTCGGGCGAGTTGCTACAGGCACTCCGGCAGCCCGGCCTGGATTTGACCCAATTGCAAGAGGCGCTGGGGCGCCTGACACACCAGGTATTGATCGCTGCGGAAGAGCAGGTCGAGATCAAGGGCTCCTTGCTCAAGCTGTTGCACCTGATCATCGAAAACATCGGGGAACTGAGTCTCGACGACAGTTGGCTGAAAGGCCAGGTCGACGGTTTGCTGGCCGTCGTCGTGCCACCGATCACCTTGCGTCACCTCGATGAAATGGAGCGCCGCCTGCGCGACGTCATGCAGAAGCAGAGCGTCGCCAAGCAACGTTCGGTCGAAGCGCAGGAAGAGATGCGCCAGATGCTGGCCGCCTTTATCCAGCGTCTGGCCAATATCAACGAATCGAGTACGACCTTTCAGGGGCGCATCGAGGACAGCGCGCGCCAGATCGAACAGGTGAAGCGCATCGAGGATTTGGCGCCGCTACTCAAGGACGTCATTGCCGCGACGCGTTCCATGGCGGAAGAAACGTCCAAGTCCCGTGAGGAACTGAGTGCCCTGCAGGAAAGGGTGCTGGCGACCGAGGCCGAACTTGTCCAGTTGCATCTGGAACTGGATAACGCCAGCGCGCTCGCTCGCCATGATCCGCTGACCGATGCCCTGAACCGCAAAGGCTTGGACGAAGCGCTGGCCCGCGAAATCGCCAGCATGCGGCGGAAGGATACGCCGCTCTCGCTCGCCTTGCTCGACCTCGACAATTTCAAGAAGCTGAACGATGAACTCGGCCATGAGGCGGGCGATCAGGCGCTGATCCACCTGGCCACCATCGCTCGAGGCTCGATGCGGCCGACCGACACGCTGGCTCGTTACGGCGGCGAGGAATTCGTCATTCTGATGCCTGATACCAATGTCGAACAGGGCGTCGAGGCCATGGTCCGCCTGCAGCGCGAACTGACCAAGGCGATTTTCCTGACCGGCAACCAGAAGGTGCTGATCACCTTCAGCGCCGGTGTCGCTCAACTGACGCCGGAAGAAACCGGGGCGGATGCGATCAAGCGGGCCGACAAGGCGATGTACCTCGCCAAGCGCGCGGGCAAGAATCGCGTCATCGCCGGCTGATTTACGGTTCCATGAGTCTGGCCCAAAGTTTTCCGCCGGTGGCGGACAGTTCGGCGCGTGTCCTGATCCTCGGCAGCATGCCGGGGGCGGCTTCGCTGGCGGCGCACCAATACTACGCCCATCCGCGCAACGCCTTCTGGCGCATCATGGGCGACCTGGTCGGTGCCGGGCCGGATTTGCCCTACGCCCAGCGTCTGGAAAAGCTGAAAGCTGCCGGCATTGCCTTATGGGATGTGATCGCCGAGTGCCATCGGCCGGGCAGCCTGGATTCGGCCATTGTCGGCGAGTCGGTGATGGCCAATGATTTTTCGGCTTTTTTGGCCGTGCACCGCAGCATTGATCGTGTTTTCTTCAATGGTGGCGCGGCCGAGACCAATTTCCGCCGTCACGTCTTGCCGCAGGTGAAAAACCTCGAGCTGAGCTATGGTCGCCTGCCCTCGACCAGCCCGGCCCATGCCGCGCGCGGCTATGCCGAGAAGCTGGCCGCCTGGCGGGTCATCGTCGAGCCGCCAGCGAAGTGAGGGCGGGCAGCGTATAATCGCGCTTTTGCTTTTTTCGCCAAAAATCAATGGCCCAAGACGTTAAAGCCCAGCTGACCGCCCTATTGCAACAGGCTCTGGCCAGCGTTGCCCCGACCGCAACCGATACCGCTATCCAGCTCGAACGCCCGCGCGACCCGTCGCACGGCGACTTCGCGACCAACCTCGCGATGCAGCTGGCCAAGGCGCTGAAGAAGAATCCGCGCGAGATCGCCAACCAGCTCGTTGCCGAATTGCCGGTGTCGTCGCTGGTGACCAGCGCCGAAGTGGCTGGTGCCGGCTTCATCAATTTCAAGCTCGATGCCGGCACCAAGACCGGCGTCGTCAAGAACGTGCTGACCGAAGGCGCCGCTTTCGGTCGCTCCACCGCCGGCGGCAAGCAGAAGGTCCAGGTCGAGTTCGTCTCAGCCAACCCGACCGGCCCGCTGCACGTCGGCCACGGCCGCGGCGCCGCCTACGGCGCCTCGCTGTCCAGCCTGCTCTCTTTTGCCGGCTGGGATGTGACGCGCGAGTATTACGTCAATGACGCCGGCCGTCAGATGGACATCCTCGGCCTGTCGACCTGGTTGCGCTACCTCGACCAGCATGGCCAGACCGTGCAATTCCCGCCGAACGCCTACCAGGGCGACTACGTGCGCGAAATGGCCAAGCAGATGACGGTCGCTCACGGCGATAAGTTCGTCCGCGCCGCCGCCGACGTGATCGCCGGTACGCCGGGCCTGCCGGAAGCCGGTCGTGCCGACGACGAAGCCAAACAGCAACGCGAATTGCACCTCGATGCGTTGATCGCCAGGGCCAAGGAACTGCTCGGCGGTGACTGGCATTACGTCCATCAGCACGCGCTGAACGAACAGCTGGAAGACTGCCGCGACGACCTGAAGGAATTCGGCGTCGAATTCGAAGTCTGGTATTCCGAGAAGTCGCTCTACGACACCGGCCTGGTCGCCCGCTGCGTCGCCCTGCTCGAAGAGAAGGGCCACGTTTACGTGCAGAACGGCGCGAAGTGGTTCAAATCCACTGCCTTTGGCGACGAGAAGGACCGCGTCGTCCAGCGCGAAAACGGCCTGTACACCTATTTCGCCTCCGACATCGCCTACCACCTTAACAAGTTCGAGCGCGGCTTCGACAAGGTCATCAACATCTGGGGCGCCGACCACCACGGCTACATCCCGCGTGTCACCGGCGCGATCAAGGCGCTCGACCTGAATTCCGACAAGCTGCACGTCGCGCTGGTCCAGTTCGCCGTGCTCTATCGCAATGGCCAGAAGGCCTCGATGTCGACCCGCTCCGGCGAGTTCGTCACCCTGCGCGAATTGCGTCGCGAAGTCGGCAACGATGCCTGCCGCTTCTTCTACGCCCTGCGCAAGTCGGACCAGCACCTCGATTTCGACCTCGATCTGGCCAAGAGCCAGACCAACGAGAACCCGGTCTATTACATCCAGTACGCCCACGCCCGCGTCTGCTCCGTGATCAACCAGTGGAGCGGCGATCTGGCCACGCTGGCCGATGCCGACCTGTCGCTGCTGGCCAACGAGCGTGAATTGACCATCGCCAACCAGCTGGCCCAGTTCCGCGAAGTGGTGGAAACCGCCGCGCGCGATCTCGCCCCGCACTCCATCGCCTTCTACCTGAAGGATCTGGCGGGCGAATTCCATGGCTGGTACAACGCCGAACGCATGCTGGTGGACGACGAAAAGCTGCGCGATGCCCGCGTCGCCCTGGCTGCCGCCGTGCGCCAGGTGATCCGCAACGGCATGGCCATCCTCGGCGTCAGCTGCCCCGAATCCATGTAAGGAAAAGTTCGCGATGAGCCGTGACATGAAACCCCGCAAGACCCAGCCGTCCAAGAAAAAATCCGGCGGCGGCACGCTGATCGGCATGTTCATCGGCCTCGTGCTCGGTGTGGCGATGGCCGCTGGCGTCGTCTGGTACCTGAACAAGTCGCCGCTGCCCTTCGTCGAGAAGGTGCAGACGCCGGCCAAGCAGCAGGATGGTGCACCGGGCAAGCAGGCCGCCAATGGCCAGCCGCAACAACCGATGGCGCTGCCGGGCAAGCCGGGCGATCCGGTGCCGGAGAAGCGCTTCCAGTTCTACGACATCCTGCCGGGTAAGGCCGACGCGGTGCCGGACAAGAACGGCAAGCCAGTCGCCAAGGAAGAAGCGAAGAAGGAAGAGGGCAAGGACGCCAAGAAGGAAGAGCCGAAGAAGGAAGAGTCCAAGGAGAGCAAGACGCCGCTCTTCCTGCAGGCCGGTTCCTTCAGCACGGCGCAGGATGCCGACAACCAGAAGGCCAAGCTGGCTTTCATGGGACATGAAGCGGTCGTCCAGCAGGTGATGATCCAGGACAAGACCTTCTACCGCGTCCGCGTTGGTCCCTACACCAAGATCGAAGAATTGAACAAAGTCCGGGCCGAGCTTGCCAAATCCGGCATCGAAGCCCAACTCGCCAAATAAGGAGCGCAGCCGATGAAGTTTGACCGTCGCAGTTTCGTCAGTGCCATTTTTGCCCTAACCGCCTTGTGCACCGCAGCCGTGCCTGCTTTGGCCCAGACCGCAGGCAAGGATTACACGCCGATCACCCCGGCCCAGCCGACCGACGACGCGAGCAAGATCGAGGTCATCGAGTTCTTCAGCTACGGCTGCCCGCACTGCGCCGATTTCAACCCGCTGCTCACCGCCTGGGCGGCCAAGCTGCCGGGCGACGTCGTGCTCAAGAAGGTGCCGGTCAGCTTCGGTCGTGCCGCCTGGGCCAATGCTGCCAAGATGTACTACGCGCTGGAAGTGACCGGCGACGGTGGCAAGTTCGACGCCGATATCTTCAAGGCCATTCATCAGGAGCGCGTCAATCTGTTCGACGAAAAGACGATTGCCGAGTGGGTCGCCAAGAAGGGCGTTGATGCCAAGAAATTCGCCGATGCCTTCAACTCCTTTGGCGTGATGAGCAAGGTCAAGCGCGGCGACCAGCTCGCTCAGGTGTACAAGATCACCGGCGTGCCGACTCTGGCGGTCGAAGGCAAGTACCTGGTCGGCGGCAAGGATTTCAATGAAGCGCTGGCCATTGCCGACAAGCTGATCGCCAAGTCGCGCAGCGAGAAGAGCGGCAAGAAGTAATTGGCCCTGAAGGTCTTCATCACTGGCGCCTCGTCCGGTATCGGCGAGGCGCTTGCCGTTTACTACGCCGAACAGGGAGCGACGCTCGGCCTGGCTGCCCGGAGGATGGATTTCCTGAACGGTCTCAACCAGCGCCTGGGCGGTGCCCATGCCTGCTACGCGCTCGATGTCACCGATGCCGGCGCCCAGCATGACGCCGCGAACGACTTCATCGCCCGCTTCGGCACTCCCGATATCGTCATCGCCAACGCGGGGGTTTCGGCCGGCACGCTGACCGAATGCGAGGAAGACCTCGCCGTCTTCAAGCGCGTGATGGATACCAACGTTTTCGGCATGGCCGCCACCTTCGCACCCTTCATTCCGGCAATGAAGGCAAGCAAGGGCGAGCGGCGACTGGTCGGCATCGCCTCGGTGGCCGGCATCCGCGGCCTGCCGGGGGCGGAAGCCTACTCCGCATCGAAAGCGGCGGCGATCTCCTACCTCGAGAGCCTGCGCCTCGAAATGCGACCGTACGGCATCCGCGTCGTCACCATCGCGCCTGGCTACATCGAAACGCCGATGACGGCGATCAACCCTTACCGCATGCCTTTCCTGCTACCGGTCGAGAAAGCGGCACAACGCTTCGCCGCCGCCATCGCGCGCGGTGCAAGCTACACCGTCATTCCCTGGCAGATGGGTGTCGTCGCCAAGTTGCTTCGCCTGTTGCCGAACTGCTTATACGACCGCCTCTTCGCGAACGCGCCGAAGAAGCCGCGTGGCGTACTGACTCAGTAGTTCCTGGCTGTGCGCCCAAGCGGCACACTGCAGCTCGACTTCGGTCTCTGCTTCGGCAATGCCGCTGGTGTCGGTGAAATAGCCTTGCAGCGGGCAGATACGGTCGGGCGGGCAGTCGTGCTCGCGTGCGCACTCGCATTGTGTTTCGTCTGTCAGCACCATTTCGTGAACGGCTTCGCAGCGGGCGATCGGAGCGTCAAATATAGACATCGGAACCTCCATTCGCGTTAGAAATGTCAATTTCACTATAGGCCAGGCCCTGAAAAAAGCACTGATTTTGCTGCGGCGGGGGCGGCCACCGCTTGGTAAAATTGCGCCATGCTCGAACTCAGAATCAATGGCGAAAACCGCCAGTTTTCCGCTCCGCTCACCGTCTTCGGCCTGATCGAACAGCTCGGCTACGTCGGCAAGCGCATCGCCGTCGAACGCAACGGCGAAATCGTGCCCAAGAGCCAGCACGCCTCGACCGAGCTTGCCTCGGGCGATCAGCTGGAAATCGTCGTCGCCGTCGGCGGCGGCTAAGGAGAAAGCCTCATGCATCAACTGACCATCGCCGGCAAGGCGTATCGTTCCCGCTTGCTAGTCGGCACCGGCAAGTACAAGGATTTCGCTGAAACGCGTGCCGCCATCGACGCCTCGGGCGCAGAGATCGTCACTGTCGCGGTGCGTCGCGTGAATATCGGCCAGGACGCCAGCCAGCCCAGCCTGCTGGACGCTGTGCCGCCCTCGCAATTCACCATCCTGCCCAACACTGCCGGTTGCTACACCGCCGACGACGCGGTGCGCACCCTGCGTCTTGCGCGCGAACTGCTCGACGGCCACCCTCTGTGCAAGCTGGAAGTGCTGGGCGATCCGACCAATCTCTTCCCGAACATGCCGGAAACCCTGAAAGCCGCCGAAACGCTGGTCAAGGAAGGTTTCGAGGTGATGGTCTACTGTGCCGACGACCCCATCCAGTGCAAGATGCTGGAAGAAATCGGCTGCGTCGCGGTGATGCCGCTCGCCTCGCTGATCGGCTCCGGCATGGGTATCGTGAACCCGTGGAACCTGCGCCTGATCATCGACAACGCCAAGGTGCCCATCATCGTTGATGCCGGTGTCGGCACTGCGTCGGACGCCACCATCGCCATGGAACTGGGCTGCGACGGCGTGCTGATGAATACCGCCATCGCCCACGCCAAGAATCCGGTGCTCATGGCCAGCGCCATGAAGAAGGGCATCGAGGCAGGCCGCGAGGCCTATCTCGCCGGTCGCATGGCGCGCAAATACTACTCGGCCGACCCGTCGTCGCCGACCACCGGACTGATTGGCTCATGAGCAAGGACATCCTGATCGAAACGGGCGCCGCGCACGACGAAGGCGTCTACACCGAAGGCCGCGAAGGCAACGATACGCACGGCCACATCAAGAGCTTCGTCCGCCGTGCCGGCCGCATGTCGGAAGCGCAGCATCGCTACTTCGACGAGATGATGCCGAAGATCGGCATCGCCTATCAGCCGTCGAATATCGACCTGGCTGCGGTGTACGGGCGAAATGCGCCGAAAGTCCTCGAAATCGGCTGCGGCATGGGCGAAACGACGGCAAGGATCGCCGAAGCCAACCCGCAGAACGACTACTTCGGCCTCGAAGTGCATGTGCCCGGCGTCGGCGCGCTGTGCAAGCTGATCGCCGAGAAGAATCTGAGCAACCTGCGAATCGGCAACCACGACGCGGTCGAGGTCGTGCGCGACATGCTGCCGGAAGGCTCGCTCGACGGCATCCACATCTTCTTCCCCGATCCCTGGCACAAGACGCGCCACAAGAAGCGCCGGTTGGTCCAGCCGCCCTTCGTCGCGCTGCTCGCCTCGCGCCTCAAGCCGGGCGGCTACATCCACTGCGCCACCGACTGGGAAAATTACGCGCTGCAAATGCTCGACGTGCTCGGTCGCGAACCCAGCCTGCAAAACAGCGTGCCCAACCCGAGCGCCGAGCAACTGGCCGCCGCGCTCGAAGCGGATAGCGCCGCCAACCTCGCCGGCTTTGCGCCGCGCCCGGAATACCGGCCGCTGACCAAGTTCGAAAACCGCGGCCTGCGTCTCGGCCACGGGGTCTGGGATCTGGTCTTCAAGAAACGCTGATGGCCATTGCGGCAAGCGGTTCTCCCGCCTGCCGCATTTACCCTTTAGTGGCTATGCATGCCGCCGTGCTCCATGGCGGCCGGTACGCCCGATTGCAGCAGCGTCGGGTCGAGCATGCCGAAGATCATCGCAACGTGGGCGACGACCAGGAATACGGCGACCCACATGGCGTGTTGCTTCAGTTTTTCTTCCTCGGCCAGGCCACGACCGGTGATGCCAAGATCGAGCAGGGCCAGCCCGAGTAGCGGCACGATGCCGCTCAGGTAGGCGCCAACCGCGATCACGTCGGCCGGGCCGCGCCATTGGCCGCTCAGCGTCAGCGGAATGACCGCGTTGACCAACAGGTAGCCGAACACCCCGATGAAATACAGCCCGCCGGCGATGCTTGCGGCGCGGTTGATGCTGCGCAGCCCACCACGATACTGCCGCGAAAAAAGGATGAACAACTCGGTGATGGCGACCGTTTCCGCTAGAACGACCGGGACGGCCATGAAGAGGATGAGGTTCCAGGGCTGGTTGACGGCCAGCAGTTCCATGTAATGCGTCATGGGCATGATGATTCTCCAAATACGATGCAACAAGCCGCGCGGCAAGGTAGCGGGCAGCGTTCAGAAAGCGTGGGGGAGAATCAAAGAATCGGAGGCGGGTGGTCCGGCGGCGGCAGATCGCCGACGGCCAGGGCCGGTAGCGTCGGCGTCAGCACGGTCGGGGTGGCTTGAGTACCGAAAGGAGCCAGCACGGGCAAGGCCGCGGCCGCAACCTGGTCGCAACTGATCCGACAGGATTTGTCGTGCTGAGGATCGTCCTGGTCGAGTTGGACCAAAGTTGGCGCCATCATGTCGTGCCCGCTGTGTTCGCCGCATTCGGCGACTGCGGGCGGTGCTTCCATCGCGTGCGGCATGGCGTAGACGTTCCCGCCGAAACCCCGCAGGGCTAGCGAAACGATCAGCAGCAGGATGAGGCGAAACCCGGCACGCATGTCATCAGTTTAGAAGGCGTGCCGTCATAGCGCAACGGACTGGTAAACTCCTCGCCCTGAATGACAGCCTGACGAAAGCACCCCATGTGGTTCAAGAATCTCCAGCTCTATCGCCTGCCCACCCCGTGGAATATCGACCTCGCCAAGCTCGACGAGCAGTTGAGCCGCGGCACCTTTGCCCGTTGCGCCAGCCATGAGCCGATGTCGCGTGGCTGGGTGTCGCCGCGCAAGGATGGCGGGCTGATTTACGCCAACAACCGCCAATGGCTGATCGCCCTCGGCGTCGAGCAGCGCCTGCTGCCATCCTCCGTCGTGAACGACGAGGTCAAGGAACGCGCCGAAAAGCTGACCGAAGAACAAGGCTACGCACCAGGTCGCAAGGCGCTGCGCGAATTGAAGGAGCGCGTCACCGAGGAACTGATGCCGCGCGCCTTTACCAAGAAGCGCACGACCTACGTCTGGATCGACCCGCAGAACGGCTGGTTCATCGTCGATGCCGGCAGCCCGGCCAAGGCCGAAGAGGTGATCGAACACCTGCGCTTCTGCCTCGACGAATTTCCGCTGCAACTGCTCCATACCCAGCTTTCGCCGCAAGCAGCGATGGCTGACTGGCTGGCCGGCGGGGAAGGCCCGGCCGGCTTCACCATCGACCGCGATTGCGAACTGAAAGCTATCGGCGAAGAAAAATCCGCCGTGCGCTACGTCCGCCATCCACTCGGCGACGAAGTCAGTGGCGAGATCAAGGCCCACCTGGCCGCCGGCAAGCTGCCGACCAAGCTGGCGCTGACCTGGAATGATCGCATCTCCTTCGTGCTCAGCGAGAAACTCGAGGTCAAGCGCCTCGCCTTCCTCGATCTGCTGAAGGAAGAGGCCGAGAAGAATGCCGAACACGCCGATGAGCAGTTCGATGCCGACTTCGCGCTGATGACCGGCGAACTGGTGCGCTTCCTGCCCTGTCTGGTCGAAGCCTTGGGTGGCGAAAAGGTCGAATCCCAAGTGATTGCCACCCCGGCGCCCGCTGCCGGCAGCACCACCCCGCCGTGGGAAGCGTGAAAGCGTCAGCCCAAGCCTGCCCGTGCGGCAGCGGTCGGCCATACGCCGACTGCTGCGGTGCACTGCACTCAGGGGCCAAAAATGCCGACAGTGCCGAAGCCCTCATGCGCTCGCGCTACAGCGCCTACGTGCTCAAGCTCGAAGACTACCTGCTCGCCACCTGGCACCCCGACACTCGCCCGAGCGAACTCGACATCGCCGCCGACGACACCAAGTGGCTGGGGCTGGAAGTGAAGAAGCACGAGGTGCAGGACGAAACCCACGCCACCGTGGATTTCGTCGCCCGCTACCGCATCGCCGGCAAGGGCCACCGCTTGCACGAACTCAGCCGTTTCGTGAAGGAAGACGGTCGGTGGTTTTATCGGGATGGGGAGTTGGGGTAAACAATTGCAAGCCGCAGCAGCGCCCAGAACTGCAAACCGTCATTCACAATGGAATTTTCTAGCATTCTCAGTCCCATGTGACGTGGCAGGCTAGATATTCACGAATTAATATTTTTACCCAGTTGCCATCTCCTTGACCAACTGCGTACGCATACGTCAATTCTTGTACTACGAGCCAATTTTCATAAGCCGTGGGTTTGCCGCTTAAGCAATTTATGAAGCTACGACTTCCAATCTCAGGATAAATTGCAGCAGACTCAATATCGAAGAATGACTGACGTTCTTCATCTGACATCAACAGTAGCGGTGTCACTTGGAGTGTGAGTGGGGCGTCAGTACGTTGGATGCCCAGTTCGTAGCTAAGGTGGCCACGTGCAAGCTTAAGAACTACTTCGCGAACCCTATCATCCTCTGGTCGCCAAAGCGTCGCCCCCGAGTTCGAAGTGTATTTGGCTGCTTCGATTCGTGCTGATAATGCAGGTCGTGCCTTTAGGGTCGCAGCGATTTTCGGACGAAACGTCTCGTTCGGAGTAGTGGTTCCATGCTTAATACATTCAAGCAGGCAGGCGAGATACTCTTCTGAGGCTGAGAAACCGAGATTGCATGTCGTGCAAGATTCGGAGATTCGGAGATTCGGAGATTGGGAGATTGAGCGGATAAGGCTCATCAAGCAATATCTTCGATGGCACATGATCCCGAGAGTTTGCTGGTGCTCCGCAGTACGAGCAGACCCCAACAAAGCGTTGATCTATGAAGAGCTTCTTAGGGTCCATGCGCGTAAGCGTTATTCGGGCGACCCACAAGAGTCCTTATAAATATTCGAGTGGATGCCGCAAAAGTTCGAAATCACGAGAATTGCGAGGGCTTATCCGAAATTTGTCCGATCAAGTCACAAAGATTATTCGCAACAGGTTCAAATGAACCGCCGCGCCGACCCCTCCAGCGATTGGAAGAAAGACTCGGCCGTCAGGCGGGCTTCTTCCGAATCCGACGGGTAATCGCAGGTGGCGAAGATGCCGGCATTGTTGCGGCCGTCGGGGCGGTATTCGCCGGTGACGATGCGGCGGCGCTCGGTGATGGCGTGGAAGGCCAGTTTCGGCCGGATGGCCTGGCGGGTCAGCTTGAGGCCCTGCACCGCATAGCGGTCGTCGGTGTATTCCTGTATCCACGCATGCACGAGCCGTTTGACGCCGGGGCCGCGTTCGGAAGTGTCGATTAGGTCCGGCAGGCTCGAATAGGCCTGGCAGTGGGTGTCGTTCTCCAGGTCGAGCCGGGTTTTGGCGCCGGTGTCTTCGCGCACCTGGAGAATTCTCGCGTTGAGCGAGGGGCTGAAATAGATGCCGGAGCGCGACTGAAGTTTTTCCGGCGACGAGGGTTCAACGAGCTGGAAGTTGCCCAGGCTGCGCCCATGGAACATGGGCTTGTGCAATTCGGTCATGCAACGTGTGCGCGTGTGTTCCGCCTCGTAACGGTTGCAGGCATCGCGCCATTCCTTGGCTGAGTACAGCCGGTCACGAATTTGGGCGGCACTGGCGGAAGTGGCTGTTGTGCCTACGGCGAGAAGCAGCAAGAGCAGCTTGGTGGCGATACGCATGTGGCGATTTTCCGGTGATTTGATGCAGCAGTTTGGTAAATTTAATGGCGAGATAATATAACTAATAATCAGTTGCTTGCGATGAATTTTTGAAGTTATTTGTGCATTCGGATGTGACGGTCTGGCGGGTTGCGTTTGGTCTTTCTTGTCGGGCTTCTGGGGAAGCCTGTGCTGGCGGGAATTCGGCAGATTCATGCCTGGGGAATTGGCGTGGAGGTAGGGCGCGATAGAAGCTATCGCTGAGTCCGATCAAGCTCGGTTTTTGGCAAAAACCGGCAGTGCACCGCAGCAGTCGCACAGCTTGGTGGTGATGGCGGTGGCGATGCCGAACGCCGGGAGCAGACCCTCCACTTGCCGGGGATGAGCGAAATGGGCGTTCGCCCGGCAGCCTCTTCTGGAGCTGGTTTTGTCCCGAAGCCCGTCGGGCTCAGTTGTTCGGTGTTACTTCCGGCGCTATCGCCGCAGCCTCGGCGAAGCGCCGGGCAGGCCAGATGAAGACGGCGAAGAGTATGCCTTCGAGCAGCAGTCCCGGTATGGCGAGGATCAGGCTGGCTTGTCCGCCGAGGGCGATCAGTAGCATGCCGCCGGCAGAGATCAGCAGCAGAAGCGCGGCGCCCACACGGATCGCGGGGTTCGTTCCGCGGCCCACCAGCCGGGGGAAGCCGAGTAGTAGCGGGCCGAGGCCGAAAGCGAGGCCGATCACCAGCAGCGGAGCCAGCAGGTCGAACAACTTGCTTCCGCTCGGTAGTTCGCCGCCGCCGTGCGAGAAGAGCAGCAGGGCAGCCGGGGCCAGGGTGAGGGCAGTGCCGAGCAGCAAGGCGAGCAGGCGGAGCAGGGCGATCATCGTTCTGGACTAGAGGAAGCGTTCGAGCAGGATGTTGAGGAAGCGTCGCCCCTTGAGGGTGGGCGCGATTTTCTCCGGCGTCAGCGTCAGCAGGCCGTCGACTTCGGCGGCCTTCAGTTGCGGCAGGATAGTCGACAGCGGCTGGGCGGTGCGTAGCTCGAAGAGTGAGGGAGCGAAGCCGTCGGCGAGGCGCAGGGTGTTCATCATAAATTCGAAGGGCAGGCTGGCTGCCTCAACCTGGCTTTCTTCCTGGATCGGCGTGCCGGCGCGGATGTTGTCGAGATAGGCCTTGGGGTGCTTGTGGCGCATCTGGCGAAGCACGCGGTCGTGCAGCGTCAGCTTGGAGTGGGCGCCGGCACCGATGCCGAGGTAGTCGCCGAAGTGCCAGTAGTTCAGGTTGTGCAGGCACTGCTTGCCCTCCTGCGCGAAGGCGGAGGTTTCGTAGTTGGTGTAGCCGGCGGAGGCGAGCTTGGCCTCGATGGCGTCCTGCATGTCGGCGCAGATATCGCCCTCGGGCAGTTCGGGCGGGAAAGCGGCGAAGCGGGTGTTCGGCTCCAGCGTCAGCTGGTAGCAGGAGAGGTGCGTCGGCGCGAAGGTGAGGGCGGCATCGATGTCGGCCAGCGCCTGATCGAGCGTCTGGCCGGGCAGACCGTACATCAGATCAAGGTTGAAACGCTCGAAGTGCTCACCGGCGAGTTGCGCCGCCTTCTTGGCTTCGGCGGCGTCGTGGATGCGGCCGAGCGCTTTCAGGTGCGCGTCGTCGAGGCTCTGGATGCCGAGCGACAGCCGATTGACGCCGGCGGCGCGAAACCCGGCAAACTTGCTGGCTTCGACCGTGCCGGGGTTGGCTTCGAGCGTGATTTCGGCTTCCGGCGACAGCATGGCGAGGGCGCGGAAAGCGGCGATCAGTTCATCGATGGCGGCCGGCGACAGCAGGCTGGGCGTGCCGCCGCCGAAGAAGACGCTGACCACCGGCCGGCCCCAGATCAGCGGCAGGGCGGATTGCAGGTCGGTGATCAGTGCATCAACGTACTCTCGCTCGGGGATCGTTTCGCCGGCTTCATGCGAGTTGAAATCACAGTAGGGGCATTTCTGCACGCACCAAGGCACGTGCACGTAGAGCGAGAGGGCCGGCGATTTGCGGAATTCCAGGCCTGCCGCGGTGGACGGTGCTTTTTGGGCAAAAATGGGGATGGTTCGGGTCATGCTCGGATGGCTTGCAGAAACGGGTCCGGCTCAGAGCGCCGAGAGCCCCGGAAGTTCCGGGGCGGGAGAATTACAGCGTGGGCAGGCGTTCGATCAGCTTCTGCATGGCGCGGGCGCGGTGCGAAACACGGTTCTTGGTGTCGGCATCGAGTTCGGCGGCGGTCTGGCCGAATTCCGGCACAAAGAACAGCGGGTCGTAGCCGAAGCCACCTTCGCCACGAAGGGCAGGGAGGATTTCGCCATGCCATTCGCCTTCGGCGATGATCGGCTGCGGATCATCCTCGGCGCGGACCAGCACCAGCACGCAGTAGAAGTGGGCGCGGCGGTCGTCGTAGTCGGCTAGGTGGTGCAGCAGCTTTTCGTTGTTGCGGGCATCCGATTTCGGCTCGCCGGCGTAGCGGGCCGAGAGCACGCCGGGCGCACCGCCGAGGGCATGCACGCACAGGCCGGAGTCGTCGGCCAGGGCAGGCAGGCCGCTGTGCGCGGCGGCGTGGCGGGCCTTGGCCAGGGAGTTTTCGACGAAGGTGCAGTGTGGCTCCTCGGCTTCGGGAATGCCCAGTTCGCCCTGCGGAATGACTTCGAAGCCGAGCGGCGCCAGCAGCGCGTTCAGCTCCTTCATCTTCTTGGCGTTGTTCGAGGCGAGGACAAGCTTTTTCATGCGGCGAGGGCGCTCTGCTGCGCGGCGACGAGTTGGCGGATACCCATGGTGGCCAGGTCGACCAGAACACTCATCTGCTCGCGGGTGAAGGGCTCGCCTTCGGCCGTGCCCTGGATTTCGACAATGCCGCCGGCGCCGGTCATGACGACGTTCATGTCGGTATCGCAGCCGGAGTCTTCCGGATAGTCGAGGTCGAGTACCGGCGCCCCTTCGAAGATGCCGACAGAAATGGCGGCAACGTGGTCCTTGACCGGGTTGGCGGCGAGCTTGCCGGCCTGCACCAGCTTGTCGCAGGCTTCGTAGAGCGCCACCCAGGCGCCGGTGATGGAGGCGCAACGGGTGCCGCCGTCGGCCTGCAGCACGTCGCAGTCGAGGGTGATCTGGCGTTCGCCAAGGGCCTTCAGGTCGACCACGGCACGCAGGGCGCGGCCGATCAGGCGCTGGATTTCCTGGGTGCGGCCGGTCTGCTTGCCCTTGGCCGCCTCGCGGGCGGTACGGGTGTGCGTCGAGCGCGGCAGCATGCCGTATTCGGCCGTGACCCAGCCCTGGCCCTTGCCCTTCAGGAAGCCGGGCACGCTCTCCTCGACCGAGGCGGTGCATAGTACGCGGGTGTCGCCCATCTCGATCAGGACGGAACCTTCGGCATGGCGGGTGAAGTTGCGGGTGATGCGGACCGTACGGAGTTGGTCTGGCTGGCGTTGGCTGGGACGCATGCGGCTTATTGTCCTATTTTCTTCGGGTTGAATTTCTCGATGGCGGCGCGGATTTCGTCGATCGCCTTTTCGATTTCGTCTTCGGTCAGATCGCTCTTGTAGGCCGGATTACGGCCGAATTCCTCGAGACGGGTGGTGACTTCGTTCTGGGCCATGGTCTGGGTCGAGATGGCGCTGCTCGCCTCTTCGACGTAGGTGTCTTCCCAGCGCACGGCGACGACCGACAGGTTGTCGCCGTATTCGCCGCCCTTGATCTCGGCCTGTTCCAGCAACATCGGCACGACCTGCAACAGGTTGGCGTTCTTCAGTGCAGCGGCCATCATCTCGCCGGAGGTCACGCCCCACAGGCCATCCGTACAGATCAGGATGATGTCGCCTTTTTCCAGCGGGGTCTTGCGCGAGAACTCGATTTCAGGGGCATGCGGGCTGCCCAGGCAACTGTAGATCTTGTTGCGATCCGGATGCTCGGCGGCTTGCGCCTCGCTGATCAGGCCTTCCTCGACCATCAGTCGGATGCGTGAGTGATCCTTGGTCTGCGCGATGACCTTGCCTTCGCGCATCAGGAACAGGCGGGAATCCCCCGCGTGTGCCCAGTAAGCGATGTTGTCCTGCACGATGCAGGCGACGCAGGTCGTGCGCGGCGTGTCGGGCAGGCGGTGGCGCGAGGCGTAGTCGAGAATGGCACTGTGCGCGTTGGTCATGCCGCGCTGCAGGAAGCGGAAGGGGTCGGGCAGGATAGGCTTGGCTTCGCGCTGAAAAGCCTCGGCCAATGTCTGCACGGCGATCTGCGAGGCAACTTCGCCATAGTGATGCCCGCCCATGCCGTCAGCCACCACCATCAGCAGCGCATCGCGCGAATAGCAGTAGCTGATGCGGTCCTCGTTGTTCTT
This sequence comes from Azonexus sp. IMCC34839, assembly GCF_047047955.1. GTDB lineage: Bacteria > Pseudomonadota > Gammaproteobacteria > Burkholderiales > Rhodocyclaceae > Azonexus. The sequence continues at coordinate 2,801,054 of NZ_CP150631.1, forward strand.
GCGGCCGCCCTGGCGGCTTTCCTGGTAGATGGTGAATCTCATAGGATGGGTTTCTTGAGCGTATCGACGACGCGATTGAACCAGCTGGGCTGGGGTTTAGGCTGCGGCGGGGCAATGGCTTCGACCAGCGCTTTTTGCAGCGCGAAGACGCTTTGCGGCCGGTAGAGGTGATTCAGATTCAGGCACCAGTCGATGATTTCAAGCAGGCGGTCGGAGTATTGGCCATCCCAGCGCATCATGGCCGGAACCAGGGTGTCCTTCTTCAGGCGCTCGTCGGCGGCTTGCGGTGCCGAGCCGGCCAGGCAGGCGTACATCGAGGCGCCGACACTGTAGATGTCGCTCCACGGCCCGAGATCCTTGCGTGTGCCGTAATGCTCGGGTGAGGCGAAGCCCGGGGTGTACATCGGTTTGAGCATCGGCTGGTCGGACATCAGGGTCTGGCGGGCAGCACCAAAGTCGAGCAGTACCGGCGTATTGTCGCTGCGCAGGTAGATGTTGGAAGGCTTGAGGTCGAGATGCAGCAGCTTGTTCGAGTGCACTTCGCGCAGGCCGTTGAGCAGTCGCGTGAACACGCCGCGGATGAAGCGTTCCGAGATGTGGCCCTGATGCTTCTGGATGAATTCCTGCAGCGTGCGCCCGTGCTCGTACTCCATCACCATGTAGACCGTGTCGTTGGCGCGGAAGAAATTCAACACGCGGATCACGTTGGGGTGAGACAGCTTGGCCAGCGCCCTGCCTTCCTCGAAAAAGCACTTCATGCCGTAGCGGAAGGCACCCTGATGCTCGCCTGTGATGACCGGCTTGATCTCGCCCTTGCCGCGCAGTGCCAGACTGTTCGGCAGGTATTCCTTGATGGCGACCTGCTTGCCCGTCGGATCGGCCGCCAGATAGACGATCGAAAACCCGCCGAGCGAAAGCTGGCGTTCGATCGTGTATTCCTCCAGTTGCGTGCCATTCGGCAGGGCGTGGTTGGCTTGTTGCGCCATCTGTCTCGCGGTTATGATGCAATCCCAGGCATTTTCGGGCGTGTTGTCCGGCCTGTAAAGCTGGAGACTACCCTAGAATGATCTGTAGCATGACTGGTTATGCAGTGAAAACACGCGATATCGAGCGTGGTACGCTGCAACTCGAACTCAAAAGCGTCAATTCCCGCTATCTCGATTTTCATTTCCGCATCAGCGAGGATTTGCGCGCGCTGGAAATGCCGCTGCGTGAATTGCTCGCGTCGCGCATCGCCCGCGGCAAGGTCGAGTGCCGATTGTCCTTCAATGCGGCGGCAGCCCGGCCGGAGCAAATGCAACTGAACGGCGACCTGTTGGCCACCCTGAAGAGTTTGAGCGCCAAGGTCCGTGCCGAAGTGCCGGAAGCCACTCCGCTGACCGTCAACGAAATGTTGCGCTGGCCGGGCATGTTTGGCGAGCAATCGGTCGATTTCGCGGCGCTCGGACCCGAAGTCATGGCGCTGGCCCGCGAGGTGCTGGACGACTTTTCGGCAACGCGCGGTCGCGAAGGGGCCAAACTGGCCAACATGATTCTGGAGCGCGTGGCTGGCATGCGTGCCATCGTACAGCGCGTCGCACCACGCATTCCCGAGGCGCAGGCGCTGTTCACCGACAAGCTGCGCCAGCGCCTGACCGAGGCGCTGGGCAACGCCAGCGACGATCGCATCCTGCAGGAAGTGGCGGTGTTTGCCACGCGCATCGATGTGGCGGAAGAATTGTCGCGATTGACCACGCACCTGGATGAAGTCGAGCGTGTACTGAAGCAGGGTGGCGCCTGCGGCAAACGCCTCGATTTCCTGATGCAGGAATTGAACCGCGAAGCCAATACCCTGGGCTCCAAGTCGGCACTGACCGAAGTATCGCAAGCCTCGATGGACCTCAAGCTGCTCATTGAGCAGATGCGGGAACAGATCCAGAACCTGGAGTAGTCGCATGCTTCCCACCTCCGGCAAACCCGTTGCGAAATCCCTGGCGCGGCGCTTGTTTGTCGGGTGGTTGCTGATGGCGTTTTCGGTTGTCACGCTTTCTACGTATTTCCTACGAGCCAGCTTGCTGCAGCAGGAAGAGCGTACCCGGCTCGAAGTGCAGAACCTCAGTTTTGTGCTTGAGCGCGACGTTGCCGCATGGATCGACAAGATTGATCTGGTTCTGTTGTCGGCGATCGATGCCTACGAAAGTGCACGTCTTGCCGGTCCGGTCAGCGTGGATGCCATGGATGCGCAACTGCACAAATTGCGTGAAAGGCAGCCCAGAATCATCGGCCTGCGCATTTCCGATGCCGAGGGCAAGAAAGTGCTGTTCGGCAGCGAGGGTATGACTACCGGCATCGAGGATCGCAGTTATTTCCGCCAGTTGCGTGACAATCCGAACTTGGGCTTGTTCGTTTCTGAACCCCTGTATGGGCGTATCAGCGGCAAATGGACCTTGATCATGGCGCGCCGCCTGCCTGATGTCGATGGGAAGTTTTCCGGGGTGGCCTTCGCCAGTGTGCCGCTCGATTCCTTCGAGAAGGATTTCGAGGTTTTGCAACTCGGCGATAACGGCTCCATCACCTGGCGTGACGAAAATCTGCGGGTCGTGGCCAGGCGTCCCAAAGCGGGGGCGGTCAGCGAATATGGCGCTCGTGTGCTGTCGGAGGATTTTCAAGCAGCTCTGGCGCGGGATCCGCTCCAAGGCGAATACCTCTCCGGCAAGACCAGCATCGATGGCGTGGAACGCCTGCATGCCTACCGTTACAACCAGCAGCATCGCTTCTACGTCAATGTCGGCGTCGCCAAGCAAACCTATGTTGCCGCCTGGCTGCGACAGCTTGAGGGGACTGCGGCGCTGCTGCTCGTCTTTCTCGGCTTGAGTGCCTGGGCGACGCGCCTGATGTATCGCTATTCGGCAAGCCTGAGCGAGCGGGAACGTACTTTGCGGACCATCTTCGATACTTCGGATGGCGCCATCTTTCTGGTCGATACGCGCGGTCGGATCACCGCGGCAAACGAGCGAATGTCGGCGATGTGGGGGATTCCGATCGCTGAGTTGCTCGGTGGCGAATACGTCGACCTGATTCATCCAGAGCAACGCGATATCGGCCGCCAGAAAATGCTGCAACTGATGGGCAGCGAGATACCCTTTGTTCGCCTCGAGCGGGAGTATGTACGGCGGGATGGCACGCCGTTCTGGGGATTTCTTTGTGGCCGGCAGCTGCGCGATGACGACGGGCAGCTCGTCGGTCTGGTCGGGTTGATTACCGATATCGACGAAAAGAAGCGCAACGCTCAGGAGTTGGAGAAGCATCGCGAACATCTCGAGGAACTGGTGCGCGAGCGTACGGAACAAGCCGAGCAGGCTAAGGTGGTGGCCGAGCAAGCCAATCTGGCGAAGAGCAGTTTCCTGGCCAACATGAGTCACGAAATTCGTACCCCGATGAATGCCATCGTTGGCCTGACCCATTTGCTGCGGCGGGAGAAACCGACCCCGCAGCAGGAAGACCGCTTGGCCAAGATCGCAGCATCGGCGGAGCACCTGCTGTCGATCATCAACGACGTGTTGGATATCTCCAAAATCGAATCGGGCAAACTGGTCCTTGAAGCCGAACCTTTCCGTGTCTCCGATCTGGTCGAGAAACTGGTCGGGCTCTGTGCCGAAAGGCTCCAGGCCAAGGGCTTGTCGTTGCGCACGGCAGTTGGCAGCCTGCCGGCGATCATGGTGGGGGACTGCACCCGCCTGAGCCAAGCCTTGCTGAATTATCTCGGAAACGCGATCAAGTTCACCGAGCAGGGGGCGATCACGTTGCGTGCCGAAGTGCTCGATGAGGATGAGCGTTCGCTACAGGTTCGTTTCGAGGTTGAAGATACCGGTATAGGCATCCCATCGGAGGTGTTGCCGCGCTTGTTCCATCCCTTTGAGCAGGCCGACAACTCGACGACGCGCAAATATGGCGGTACCGGCTTGGGTTTGGCGATCACTCAGCGGCTGGCCGAACTGATGGGTGGTCATGCCGGTGTCGACAGCCATGTTGGGCAAGGCAGCACCTTCTGGCTGACTGTCCGCCTTGGCAAGGTCAAACCGCTTCCCCCGGCAGGTGATAACGAAGGCAAAGCGGATTCGGCAGCGGGGCTGTCCGATCTTGCCGATATGCGCATCCTGCTGGTCGAGGACGATCCGATCAACCGCGAAGTGGCCGGTGAATTGGTCGCCGCTTTGGTCGGCGTACCGCTCGATATGGCGGAAAACGGCGAGCAGGCGATCGAAATGGCGCAGCAGCGGCGCTACGATCTGATCCTGATGGATCTGCTGATGCCAGGCATGGATGGACTGGAGGCGACCCGCCGCATTCGCCAACTGGCGAACTATGCCGAGACCCCCATTCTGGCGATGACGGCCAACGCCTTCTCCGAGGACCGGGTGCGCTGTCTGGCGGCCGGGATGAATGACCACATCGCCAAGCCGGTCGATCCGGATCGTTTGAACGATGCCTTGCGTCGCTGGCTGCAGCCGGGGGCAAAGGCACCGGTAGAATAGCGTTTTGGCCAAGTCCTAAAGTTCTTGAGGAATACCGATGTCGGGGAATCTTTATGTCGTTGCAGCACCTTCTGGTGCAGGTAAGACCACCCTGGTTCGCCTGCTGCTAGAACGCGAGCCAGGGGTGAATCTGTCCATCTCCTACACCACGCGCGGCCCACGGCCGGGGGAGCAGAACGGCCGCGAATACCATTTCGTCGATGTCGAAACCTTCAAAGGCATGATCGACCGCCAGGAATTTCTGGAGTGGGCCGAGGTCCATGGCAATTTCTACGGAACGTCGAAAAAGTGGATTGCCGACCAACTGGCGGCTGGGCGGGATGTCCTGCTGGAAATCGACTGGCAGGGCGCACAGCAGGTGCGCTCGCTTTTCCCGCAGGCGATCGGGATTTTCATCCTGCCGCCGTCGATGGAAGAACTGACGCGTCGCCTGACCGGGCGCGGCACCGATGCCCAGGAAGTGATCGCCCGCCGACTGGCTGCCGCACAAGCGGAGATGCGCCATGTCGGGGAATTTGACTATGTTATTATTAACGACCAACTCGACCAGGCACTGGAAGACTTGCGTGCCATCGTGCGCGCTTCCCGCCTGGCCTTTCCGGCCCAGCGTGCCCGTCACGCGGCCCTGTTTGACAGATTGATCTGAATTAGAGGTTTGCCCATGGCTCGCGTTACCGTCGATGACTGCCTGAAACGTATCCCCAATCGCTTCCAGATGACCCTGGCTGCCGCTCACCGCGCCCGCCAGCTGGCTAACGGCGCCACCCCGCTGGTCGATGCCGAAAAGCACAAGCCGACCGTCGTCGCGCTCAAGGAAATGGGTGCCGGCAAGGTCGGCCTGGAAGTGCTGAATCGCGGTCAGGCCTAATGCCCACGGGCGGTGAAGCTTGAAGGATTCTGCGCCGTCACCCTTGCCGCCCGCCTTTGAAGAACCCGCCTACAGGGTTTTTCTCGATAGTCTCGACTATCTCCCTCACACCGATGTAGAACGGATTCAGGCTGCGTATGCCTACGCGGCCAAGGCGCATGCGCACCAGAAGCGCATGTCGGGAGAGCCGTACATCACCCATCCGCTGGCCGTTGCCGGTGCCGTCGTCGAATGGCGCATGGATGGCGATGCCATCTGCGCCGCCTTGCTGCACGATGTCCTGGAAGATACCGGGACGAGCAAGCGCGAGTTGGCCGACAAGTTCGGCAACGAGGTCGCAGAGCTGGTCGATGGCTTGTCCAAGCTGGACAAGATGGAATTCGCTTCCTACCAGGAGGCGCAGGCGGAAAACTTCCGCAAGATGCTGATGGCGATGGCGCGCGACCTGCGCGTCGTGCTCATCAAGTTGGCCGACCGCCAGCACAACATTCAGACCATGTCGGCGATGCGGGCCGACAAGCGGGCGCGTATCGCCCGCGAAACGCTCGAAATCTATGCGCCTATCGCTTTGCGTCTTGGCTTGAACAAGCTGTATCGCGAGTTGCAGGACACCTCCTTCCGCCTGATTCATCCGCATCGCGCCGAGGTGCTGGCCAAAGCGATGAAGGCGGCGCGCGGCAACCGCAAGGAGTTGCTGACCAAGATCCAGAGCGGCATTGAGGACAAGCTGAAACATGCCGGCCTGAAGGCCGAGGTGTTCGGTCGCGAAAAGAGCCTCTACTCGATCTTCCGCAAGATGAAGGACAAGCATCTGTCCTTCTCGCAGGTGCTCGACATCTATGGCTTCCGCGTCATCGTCGACAACGTGCCGACCTGCTATCTGGCGCTCGGTGCCCTGCACAGCCTGTTCAAGCCGGTACCCGGCAAGTTCAAGGACTACATCGCCATTCCCAAGGCCAACGGTTATCAGTCCTTGCACACCACGCTGATCGGTCCCTACGGCACGCCGGTCGAGGTGCAGATTCGCACGCGTGAAATGCACAACGTCGCCCAGGAGGGCGTTGCTGCGCACTGGTTGTACAAGGACATGGACGAAACCAGTGCCGACCTGCAGGTGAAGACGCATAAGTGGCTGCAATCGCTGCTGGAAATGCAGAGCAGCGATTCGTCGGAGTTCTTCGAGAACGTCAAGATCGACCTCTTCCCGGACGAGGTTTACGTCTTCACGCCCAAGGGCAAGATTCTCGCGATGCCGCAGGGTGCGACGGCGGTGGATTTCGCCTATGCCGTGCACACCGATGTCGGTCACCATTGCTCGGCTGCGCGCATCAATCACGAACTGGCCCCGCTGCGCAGCGAACTGAAGAATGGCGATCTGGTCGAGATCATCACCTCGCCGCAAGCCAGCCCGAATCCGATCTGGCTGACCTATGTGAAGACCGGTCGGGCGCGCAGCAAGATTCGCCATTTCCTGCGCACCATGCAGAACGAGGAGTCGGCTCGCCTGGGCGAACGCCTGCTGCGCCAGGAATTGCTGTCGCTTGGCGTGGTGCCCATCTCGATCCCGGCCGAGGCTTGGGACTCGCTGGTCAAGGCGGGGGGACAGAAGTCGATCGAAGAGGTTTATTCCGAAATCGGCCTCGGCAAGCGCCTGCCTTCTGTTGTGGCGCGCCGCCTGCTGGCCCGTGAGGACATCTCGCCGGATACACCGAGCAACATGACGCTCGCCATCCACGGCACCGAAGGCATGGCCATCCAGCTGGCGCGCTGCTGCCAGCCGATACCGGGCGATCCGATCATCGGCTCGATCAAGAAGGGCAGCGGCCTGATCATCCACACCCACGATTGCCCGGTCATTCGCAAGTCGCGTTCGACCGAGCCGCAGAAGTGGATCGATGTCGAATGGGAGCCGGAAGAAGGCAAACTCTTCGATATCCGTATCCGCGTCGAAGTCAAAAATACACGCGGCGTGCTGGCTCAGGTGGCGGCAGCCATCGCTGAGTGCGGTTCGAACATCGAGCATGTGGCGATGGATTCCGATCCCGAGCGCCTATTTACCGTGCTCAATTTCACCATCCAGGTCGCCCATCGCAACCATCTGGCGACTGTGATGCGCGGCCTGCGGCATATTCCCGAGGTCACGCGCATCGTCCGGGAAAGGGGAGGCGAGGCTTGAGGATACTGGTGCTGGGCGCCGGTGTCGTCGGAACGACGACAGCCTGGTATCTGGCGCGGGCAGGTCATCAGGTTACCGTCGTCGACCGCCAGCCGATAGCCGGCAACGAGACCAGCTTCGCCAACGGCGGGCAGATTTCGGTTTCGCACGCCGAACCCTGGGCCAACCCGCATGTTTTGCCCCGCCTGCTCAAATGGCTGGGGCGCGAAGATGCGCCCTTGCTCTGGCGCTGGCGGGCCGATCCGGCGCAATTGGCATGGGGCCTGCGCTTCGCGCGCGAATGTCTGCCAGGGCGTACCCGTAGCAACATCGCAGCCATCGTTGCCCTGGCGCTCTACAGTCGCGGGCAACTGCAGGAGCTACGGCGGGAGTTGGCGCTCGAATACGACCATCTGGAACGCGGCATCCTGCACATCTATACCGATGCCGAAGAGTTCGAGGCGGCCATGGCGGCTGCCGAAGTCATGCGCGATTTCGGGCTGGATCGAGCACCGGTCGATGTCGATCGCTGCATCGAGCTGGAACCGGCCCTGGCCGATGCCCGCCATCGCCTGGTCGGGGGCGATTACACGCCATCGGACGAGTCGGGCGACGCCCATCGTTTTACCCGTGCCTTGGCCGAGCGCGCGCAGGCCGCGGGGGTGGAATTCCTGTTCGGACGCAGCATCGAACGTATCGCACCCGGTGGCAGCAAGATCGCCGGTGTCGTGGCGAGCGGTGACGACGGGCCGGAACTGCTGACAGCCGACGCCTATGTCGTGGCCTTGGGTAGTTATTCGCCGCTTTTGTTGTGCCCGTTGGGCCTGGGGCTACCGGTCTATCCCGCCAAGGGGTATTCGGCGACCCTGGAGCTTGCCGCCGGCACCCCGGCGCCCAGCGTCAGTCTGACCGATGACGAACGCAAGCTGGTTTTCTCGCGGCTGGGCAATCGTCTGCGTGTGGCTGGCACGGCGGAATTCAACGGCTACAACCTCGAGCTGAACCCGGTGCGCTGCCAGGCGCTGATCACGCGCACCCAGCAACTTTTCCCGCGCCTGGAGTTCGTCGGCGAACCGCAATTCTGGTGTGGCTTGCGTCCGGCGACACCGTCCAATGTCCCCTACATCGGGCGCACCCGCTTCGGCAACCTGTGGTTGAATACCGGCCATGGCACGCTTGGCTGGACCATGGCCTGCGGCTCCGGTGCAGCCTTGGCCGCATTGATTGACGGCAAACGGCCTGAGCCCGATTTCCCTTTCCTGAAATGCTGATCGACACCCACTGCCACCTGGATGCCGCCGAATTCGACGGCGACCGGGCGGCCGTGCATGCCGCGGCGCTGGCTGTTGGCGTGGAACGCTTCGTGGTGCCGGCTACTGCGGTGCACAGCTTCAAAACGACAAAAACCGTGGTCGATACATACACCGGTTGCGTCGCGGCTTATGGCATCCATCCAATGTATGTGATGCAGGCTAGTGAGAATGACCTAGCGGTAGTCCGCGACTGGTTGGCGAATGAGCGGCCTGTCGCCGTCGGCGAAATCGGACTGGATTTCTTCGTGCCGGACATCGATGCGGCGCGCCAGGAACATTTCTTCGTCGAGCAGCTGAAGCTGGCGCGGGAGTTTGACCTGCCCGTGCTGCTGCACGTGCGGCGGGCGATCGATCCCATCCTCAAACACCTGCGCCGTATTCGCGTGCCGGGCGGCATCGCCCATGCCTTCAACGGCAGCCGCCAGCAGGCCGACGAGTTCATCAAGCTTGGCTTCAAGCTGGGTTTTGGCGGGGCCATGACCTATAGCGGTTCGACCCGTATCCGTGAGCTGGCGGCAACCTTGCCGCTCGAAGCCATCGTCCTCGAAACCGATGCACCGGATATTCCGCCGGCTTGGCTCAACCGGGGACGCAACACGCCGGCTGAACTGCCGCGCATCGCCGATGTGCTGGCCGAATTGCGCGCTGTTTCCCCGCTTGAAGTAGCTGCGGCAAGCACGGCCAATGCTCGGGCTGTAATGCCCGGACTTTGACCGGCGTCAACAAAACTTAGAACTTGTGGGGTTATTTCCCCGCCTTTGATCTGTGCTAAAGCGCATGGGTTGCAAGGGCGTAGATTGCTTTCGCTGACAACAGACTGACAGGGTGTGGGGCAATGGAAGCAACGGGGGCTATCAATATTTCCAGCCTGATCGTCGGTGCTCAACCGGCGATGCTCGATCGGGTGCGCGCCGGACTTGGCGCTATGCCCGGTGTTGAGGTTCATGCCTGCAGCGACGATGGTCGCATGATCGTTTCCCTGGAAACGAATTCCGAACGTTCCACCGTCGATACCTTCGAAGCGATTCGCCAGTTGGAAGGGGTTCTCTCCGCAGCGCTGGTGTATCACCAATACGAAACCGATCCGGATGAGGAGGCTTGAGGTCATGGAAGTGAAACTGACGCGGCGTGATTTCATCAAGAGCAACGCCGTTGCGGCGGCAGCGGCGACGGCCGGCATCTCGGTCCCCGGCCTGGCGATGGCGCAACAAAAAGGCAGCGATGGCGTCCGCTGGGACAAGGGAGTTTGCCGTTATTGCGGCACCGGTTGCGGCGTCCTGGTAGGCGTCAAGGATGGACGTGTCGTTGCCACCCAAGGTGACCCGGAGGCGCCGGTCAATCGCGGCCTGAACTGCATCAAGGGTTATTTCCTGTCGAAGATCATGTACGGCAAGGATCGACTGACCCAGCCCATGCTCCGGATGAAGGATGGCAAGTTCGACAAGAACGGTGATTTCAAGCCGATCACCTGGAAGCAGGCTTTCGACATCATGGAAGAGAAGTGCAAAGCCGCCTTGAAGGAAGGCGGCCCGCGCAATATCGGCATGTTCGGCTCGGGCCAGTGGACCGTCTGGGAAGGCTATGCGGCCGCCAAGCTGTTCAAGGCCGGTTTCCGCTCCAACAATATCGACCCCAATGCCCGTCACTGCATGGCCTCGGCCGTCGCCGGTTTCATGCGTACCTTCGGCATCGACGAACCGATGGGCTGCTATGACGATGCCGAGCATGCCGACGCCTTCGTGCTGTGGGGCTCGAACATGGCGGAGATGCACCCGATCCTGTGGTCGCGCATTACCGACCGTCGTTTGAGCAACAAGAGCGTGAAGGTTCATGTGCTCTCGACCTTCAGCCATCGCTCCTGCGAATTGGCCGACAATACGTTGATCTTCAAACCACAGTCCGACCTGGCGATCCTCAACTACATCTGCAACTACATCATCCAGAACAACGCGGTGAACAAGGAGTTCATCGGCAAACACGTCAAGTTCGCCAAGGGCGTGACCGATATCGGCTATGGCCTGCGTCCCAATCACCCCTTGGAAAAGGTGGCGATGAACAATGGTTACCCGGGCGAAGATGGCAAGCCGAAGGGCAACCCGAACAATTCGACGCCGATGAGCTTCGACGAATTCGCTGCCTTCGTGTCCGAATACACGCTGGACAAGGCGCACGAAATCTCGGGCGTGCCCAAGGATAATCTGGAGGCCCTGGCCAAGGCCTATGCCGACCCGAAGACCAAGGTCACGTCGTACTGGACCATGGGTTTCAACCAGCATACCCGCGGCACCTGGGTGAATAACATGATCTACAACGTCCACCTGCTGGTGGGCAAGATTTCCGAACCGGGCAACGGACCGTTCTCGCTGACCGGTCAGCCATCGGCTTGCGGTACGGCACGCGAAGTCGGCACTTTTGCTCACCGCCTGCCGGCCGACATGGTGGTGACCAATCCGAAGCATCGCGAGATGTCGGAAAAGATCTGGAAACTGCCGGCCGGTACGATTCCGGACTGGATCGGTCTGCATGCGGTCGCCCAGAGCCGTGCGCTGAAGGACGGCAAGCTGGCCTTCTACTGGACGACGACGACCAACAACATGCAGGCCGGGCCGAACGTCAATGACGAGATCTATCCGGGCTGGCGCAATCCCAAGGCCTTCGTCGTGGTTTCCGACGTCTATCCGACCGTTTCCGCCATGTCCGCCGATCTGATCCTGCCCTGCGCCATGTGGATGGAAAAGGAAGGCATGTACGGCAATGCCGAGCGGCGTGGCCAGATGTGGCGTCAGCAGGTCAAGGCACCGGGCGAGAGCAAGTCCGATCTGTGGCAATACGTCGAGTTTTCCAAGCGCTTCAAGGTCGAGGAAGTCTGGCCGGCCGAGTTGCTGGACAAGATGCCGGAGTACAAGGGCAAGACCCTCTACGATGTGCTCTACGCCAACGGGCAGGTCAACAAGTTCGGCTTGGCCGAGGTGAGGAAAGTCAACGCCCACGGCATCAAGGATTACATGAACGACGAGTCGCAGGCCTTCGGTTTCTATTTGCAGAAAGGCCTGTTCGAGGAGTATGCGATCTTCGGCCGTGGCAAGGCCCATGACCTCGCCGATTTCGATGTCTATCACAAGGCGCGTGGTCTGCGTTGGCCGGTGGTCGATGGCAAGGAAACGCTGTGGCGTTTCCGTGAGGGCTACGACAGTTATGTGCCGAAGGGCGAGGGTGTCCGTTTCTACGGTTATCCGGACGGCAAGGCCATCGTCTTCGCTCTGCCCTACCAGCCAGCCGCCGAGATGCCCGATGCCGAATTCGACCTGTGGCTGTGTACCGGACGGGTGCTGGAACATTGGCATACCGGCTCGATGACCCGTCGCGTGCCCGAGTTGTACAAGGCCATGCCGGATGCCATGGTGTATATGCATCCGGAAGATGCCAAGAAGCGTGGCCTGGCGCGCAACGATGTCGTCAAGGTATCGACCCGCCGCGGTGAAATCCAGTTGCGTGTCGAAACCAAGGGACGTAACAAACCGCCGCTTGGCCTCGTGTTCATTCCGTTCTTTGACGAACATCGTCTGGTCAACAAGCTGACGCTTGATGCGACCTGTCCGATTTCCAAGGAAACGGATTTCAAGAAGTGCGCCTGCAAGGTGGTGAAGGCGTAAGCAGTCAAACAGGCAATCAGGGAGTGCCGGTGCCGGGCGGGAATAGGGGCCTGTCCGGAATCGGCTGAACTGAAAGAATCGATGAAAGATGAACGATAAGACCCCGAAAAGCAGCGCGGCTCGCCGCCAGTTCCTTTTCGACTCCGCCAAGATGGTCTGCGGGGTCGGCATGCTCGGACTGGGCCTTGGGCTCTATGCCAAACAATCCAAAGCGCTGCCCGCGCTTGCCCTGCGGCCGCCCGGAGCATTGCCCGAGGACGATTTTCTCGGTGCCTGCATCCGCTGCGGCCTGTGTGTGCGCGACTGTCCCTACAACACGCTGGAACTGGCCAAGCCGGAAGCGCCAGTCACGACAGGGACACCGTACTTCACCGCCCGCAACATCCCGTGTGAGATGTGCGACGACATCCCCTGCGTCAAGGCTTGCCCGACCAAGGCTCTCGATCATGGGCTGACTGACATCAACAAGGCCAAGATGGGTGTGGCAGTACTGATCGACCACGAGACCTGCCTGAATTTCCTCGGTTTGCGTTGCGATGTCTGCTATCGCGTGTGTCCTGTCATCGACAAGGCGATCACCCTCGACATGCAGCCCAACCAACGTACCGGGCGCCACGCCATGTTCCTGCCCACGGTGCATTCCGAGCACTGCACCGGCTGCGGCAAATGCGAGAAATCCTGCGTGCTCGAAGAGGCGGCAATCCGTGTGCTGCCGCCCAAGCTGGCCAAGGGCGAACTCGGCAAGCATTACCGCGTGGGCTGGGAGGAGCAGAAGAAGGCCGGGCATTCGTTGATCGACGAATCCAAGATGATCGACCTGCCGGACCGTCTGCCCGAAGGCGCCCAATTGCCCGGACACTATGATCCGGCCACCGGGCATACCGAGCCGATGCGCGGCATGGCAGGTAGCGAGGCTGGCGCCATCCCGAGTCTGCCACCCGGATTGGGAGGCAAGCCATGAGCAAGCTTGCCAATAGCAAACGTATCGGTGCCGAGGCTGTGGCCGAAAAGGGCTGGCTGAAGGCGCATCGTTGGCTGATCCTGCGCCGCCTGTCGCAGCTCTCCATCCTGATCCTCTTTCTGCTCGGTCCGCTGGCTGGCATCTGGATCGTCAAGGGCAACCTGAACTACAGCTATACGCTGGATTTTCTGCCGTTGACCGACCCTTATGTCGCACTGCAGTCGCTGATGGCCGGCAATGTGCCTGAAAAGCTCGGACTGATCGGTATCGGCATCGTTCTGCTTTTTTATTTCCTGGTCGGTGGTCGTGTCTATTGCAGTTGGGTCTGCCCGATCAACATGGTGACCGATGCTGCCGGCTGGTTGCGGGATCGGCTCGGCATCAAGGGAGCGAGTAGCCTGTCGGCCAAGACGCGCTTCTGGATTCTGGCCATGACCTTGATCGGTTCGGCGGTGACCGGGATGGTCCTGTGGGAATTGATCAATCCGGTGTCCATGCTGCATCGCGGGCTGATATTCGGTATTGGCACGGCCTGGATGGTGGTTCTGGCCATTTTCCTGTTCGACCTGTTCGTGATGAATCGGGGCTGGTGTGGGCGGCTGTGCCCGGTCGGTGCCTTCTATAGCCTGCTCGGTCGTTGGAGTCCGGTGCGTATCTCGGCTTCCCGCCGCAGCGCCTGTAACGACTGCATGGATTGCTTCGAAGTCTGCCCCGAGCCGCAAGTCATTCGTCCGGCCCTGAAAGGCGAGGGCAAAGGTATCGGCCCGGTCATTCTGGCTCCGAACTGCACCAATTGCGGTCGCTGCATTGATGTCTGCTCGAAGGATGTATTCCACTTCGGGCTGCGTTCAAACAACCCGGCTTCGACGTCGACTCCGACATCCGAGGCCATGCCATGATCGAGTTCTAGAGGAGGAGCGCCCATCATGAAATCTATCCTGAAGCTGTCCGTGCTTGCTTCCGTCGCCTGCTGTCTGCTGGCCGGTCCGGCGCTGGCGCAGGAGTCGCCCAAGCCGATGCGCGGCGCCGACGTATCTGCGGTGGACCAGGCTCCGGAGGCAAAAAAGTACATCGGCGGCAAACCCGGCGGCCAGGAAAAAGTGGCGCGTACCTTCCGCTCTCAGCCCCCGCTCATTCCGCATGCCGTTGATAATTTCGACGAAATTACGCTGGAAGAGAACCAGTGCCTGACTTGCCATGGCGCAGCGAACTACCAGAAGAAAAAGGCCCCGAAGATCGGCGACAGTCACTTCCGTGACCGCGACGGGAAGGTGCTGCCGGAGGCCTCGGCAGCTCGGCACAACTGCGTGCAATGCCATGTGCCGCAGGTGGATGCGCCACCCCTGGTCGAAAACGACTTCAAGGGCGATCTGGCTGACGGCAAACCGGGCAAGGCGGCACGCAAGAAGAATTAACGTTTCGGAAGATAAAAAAGGGAGCCCAGGGCTCCCTTTTTTGCTTGAGGGGACTGCGCAATCAGGCGGCGAGAACGCCGCGCATCTTCTGCAGCGCCTTGGCTTCGATCTGGCGGATACGTTCGGCCGATACGCCGAATTCGGCGGCCAGATCGTGCAGCGTGGCGGCTTCGCCTTCGCTCAGCCAGCGCGCTTCGACGATGCGGCGGCTGCGCGGGTCGAGGGTAGCCAGCGCCTCATGCAAGCCTTCGTCCTGCAGGCGGGCAGTGGCCTTGTTTTCCAGCATGCGCACCGGCTCGTAACGCGAGTCGGCCAGATAGTCGATCGGGGCAAAGCTATCTTCACTATCGTCCGGCGAGCCTTCCAGCGCCAAGTCGCGGCCCGTGAGACGGGTTTCCATCTCGACCACTTCTTCCGGCTTGACGCCCAGGCGGGCAGCCACTTCGGCGGCTTGCGGACCGGACAGGGTGTCCACGCCTTCGTAGTCGTTCTTCAGGCTGCGCAGGTTGAAGAACAGCTTGCGCTGGGCCTTGGTCGTTGCGACCTTGACCAGGCGCCAGTTCTTCAAAATGTATTCATGAATCTCGGCCTTGATCCAGTGCATGGCAAAGGAGACCAGACGTACGCCGCGCGACGGATCGAAACGCTTCACCGCCTTCATCAGGCCGATGTTGCCTTCCTGAATCAGGTCGGCATGCGGCAGGCCGTAGCCGAGGTAGCCGCGGGCGATGGAGATGACGAGGCGCAGGTGGGAGAGCACAAGCTGACGCGCCGCCTCCACATCGCCTTCGTTGTGGAAACGCACGGCCAGCCGGGTCTCCTCGGCCTCGGACAGCATCGGATAACGATTCGCTACCTGAATATAGGCATCGATGCTACCGACCGACGAGGGGATGGGAAGAGCCATAGCTTGGGTCATCGCGTAATATCCTCCTTCAACTGACTACAAAATCATTTTAGCACTCGCAGCTTAAGAGTGCTAAGTCCCGAAAAAAGTTCTGGCAATGTCTTTTGATTTCACCATTCCGAGCGAGCATCGGGACTTTATCGAGTGGCACCGTGGGCGCCGACATTATGCCGTGTGGGCTCTCGATCTCGACTTGCCGGAGATCAATTCGGTCGTTGAAGACAGTCAGAATGCCTTGCAGGATTTGTTGTTGCCCGGTTATCGGCGACAGGCCCACGTTACGCTAGGCTTATGCGGGTTCCCCTGCACCGAGTCGCGTGCCGCCGATGAGTATTCCTTGGCAGCCTGGCGCGAGCAGTTGGAACGTCTTGGAGGTGGGAACATTGCTTCTTTTTCACTCGAGATCGGTTTGCCGCACAGTTTTGCTTCGGCGCCCTATCTGAGCGTGCGGGATAGCGATGGTAGCCTGGCGGCGTTGCGCCGCTGCTTCCATCCCCAAACTGCTCTGGCAGGTGACGACTATGTGCCGCATCTGACGCTCGGGCTGTATCGTTCCGCCTGGCCGGCGGCGAAAGTTTGGCAACGGTTGGCACAACTGGACGTCAAGCCGAGGGAACTTGAACTAAGCCGTGTGCACCTGATGTTCTACGAGAGCCGTGTGATTGGCGGTCCCTTGTCCTGCGCAGGCTATTTCGATCTTGCGGCAAGGCACTGGCAAAGCGAGCCTGGGATGGGACCCTGGGCGCCTGGGGATTGGATGCTCGCGTCGGCTGGCGGAAAATAGCGGCATGAGTGCAATCTATCGAGGACGTTTCGCCCCGTCGCCGACCGGGCCGCTGCATTTCGGCTCGCTGGTCGCGGCGGTCGGCAGTTATCTCGATGCCCGTGCTCAGGGTGGGGAATGGCTGGTACGAATGGAAGATGTCGATACCCCGCGCAAAGTGCCGGGGGCGGCAGAAGATATCCTGCATACGCTCGAATTGTTCGGCTTTGCCTGGGACGGCCCGGTGTTGTACCAAAGCGCTCGCCTTGAGGCTTATCGCAGCGAACTGGAGCGCTTGTGCCGGAACGGTCTAGCCTATGGCTGTGCCTGCTCGCGCAAGGAAATTGCCGATTCGGCAAACCGTCCGGCGATCGATGGCGGGCTGGCCTATCCGGGGACTTGCCGCAATGGCTTGCCGGCGGATCGTACGGCTCGCGCCTGGCGTTTACGCGTCAGCACCGAGCCGGTCGGTTTCGACGACCGCTTGCAGGGTCATGTCGAACAGCAACTGGAGCGGGATGTCGGCGACTTCGTGCTGCTGCGGGCCGATGGCTTGTTCGCCTACCAGTTGGCAGTCACGGTGGACGACGAATTTCAGGGAATCACCGATATCGTGCGCGGCGCCGATCTGTTGGCGTCGACCCCACGCCAAATCTGGTTGCAGCGCTGTCTCGGCTACGCCACGCCGCGCTATGCCCATCTGCCGGTGGCGGCCAATGCTGCCGGCGAGAAGCTGTCAAAGCAGACCCTGGCGCCTGCGCTCGACAAATCGCAGGCTGCCGCCGAATTGGTCAGGGCGCTGGCTTTCCTCGGCCAAGCTGTTCCGGCCGAGTTGTCGCGGGCTACGGTGAACGACGTTTGGGCCTGGGCGGCCGAAAATTGGTCATTCGACCGCGTTCCGCGGCAGCGTGCGATCAGCCTTTCCTGACCGGGTGCGTTTGTTCTTCGGCATGCCAATGGCGGTGTCCGTAGCCGGCGATGCCCACCATGGCGCGCACGACGCCATAACTCAGCCAGCGTAGCAGGCGGGAATGCCAGGGCTGGCGGGACAAATCGTCGGGGAGCATCTCGCGGGCGCCGTTGGCAATGGCTTCTTTCAGGCTGGCGCGTAACTCGCCGGCGAAGCGGCGGTCCTTGGCGACGACATTGGCCTCCTTGGCGAGCAGCAGGCTGAAGGGGTCGATGTTCGAGGAGCCGACGGTGGCCCATTCGCCGTCAATGACGGCGACCTTGGCATGCATGAAACTGCGCTCGTACTCGAAGATGCGGATGCCGGTCTTCAGTGCCGTGTGATAGAGCGCCTGCGTGGCATAGCGCAGCAGCGGGTGGTCGGTTTTGCCCTGAAGCAGGATGGAAATGCGCACGCCGCGTTTGGCCGCCGCATAGAGGGCGCGACCGAAGCGTACGCCGGGCAGGAAGTAGGCGTTGGCGATCAGAATCTCGCTTTCCGCCGCATCGATGGCGTCGATGTAGGCGTTGAGGATGTCGTTGCGGTGGCGGATGTTGTCGCGGATCAGGAAGGCGGCGTGCTGGCTGCCAGCGATCTCGATACACGGTGCGGCATCGGCATGCAGGCGGAAACGTCGGCGGAAGTTGGCCCAGGACACGATTTCCCACATGCGGCGGACAGCCCGGTGTACTTGCTGCAAGACCGGCCCCTCGATCTGCACCGCGTAATCGAAGCGGGGACGCATGTGTTCCGGCGCATTGTTGTCGTCGACGATGTTGATGCCGCCAACGAAGGCCACCTTGGCGTCGACGACGACCAGTTTGCGATGGAGGCGGCGCAAACGATGGCGCTTGAGTCGGAAGGTGCTGAGTTCGCGTCGGTAGAAGAGGGCGCGGACACCGGCGTCCGCAAAGCGGGGCAGGAAATCGGCAGCGAAATTTCGCGCTCCGAAGCCGTCCACCGTGACATTCACCTCGACGCCACGTTGCGCTGCGCGGCAAAGCGCATTGGCGACCTCATGGCCGATGGCATCGTCGGCGAAAATGTAGCTTTCGAGGAAGATCTCGTGCCGGGCCGATTCAAGGGCCGCGAGCAGGGCCGGGAAATACTCGTTGCCCGAATTGAGCAGCGTCAGCCGGTTGCCCGGCAGAAACTCAGCGATCATTCCGGCTCAGGTGCGCCGACAGGGCGGCGTGATCGGAAATATTGGACCAGGGCAGACCCCAGTGGACCTCGGTGCGATGGACCTTGAAGCCTCGGACGTAGATGCGATCCAGGCGGAACATCGGCATCGCTGCCGGGAAGCTGCGCACCGGAATGCCGCTGTGGCCGCAAAATACCTCCTGCAGGCCGAGTCGGCGGGCCAGGTGTTCGCCGGCATGGTTGCGCCAATCGTTGAAGTCGCCGGCGATGATCAACGGGGCATCGGGTGCCGCCTGGCGTTCCAGATAATCGGCCAGGGCGTTCATCTGCTTGCGTCGCGAGTAGCCGAACAACGATAGATGCACGCAGACGCAGTGTGCTTCCTGTTCATCAGGTAGCGTAATACGACAATGAAGCAGGCCGCGTTTCTCGAACTGCAGGTGGGTTACATCCTGATTGTGGCTATCCAGGATGGGGAAGCGCGACAGGATGGCGTTGCCGTGGTGCCCATGGTCGTAAATCATGTTGCGCCCATAGGCGGAGTGCCAGATTTCCTCGGCCAGGAACTCATGCTGCGGTGCACTGGGCCAATTGCCCAATTTTTCGGCATGGCCGAGATGCAGCCCCTGTACCTCCTGCAAAAAAAGGATGTCCGGGTTCAGGTGACGCAGGCGTTCGCGCAACTCGTGGATCATCATCCGCCGGTTGAACTGCGAAAACCCCTTGTGGATGTTGAAGGTGGTGACGTGAAGATTGGGCGTGGGCACGGGAGGAGTACTGCCGAAAGATTCTGACGACAGCTTAACAAGCCTCGGCACTCATTGCAGCATGAATGTCTCGTATTCCAGCCGGTTGAGCTGGCGGGAGAGTAGCGCCAGACCGGTGCACAGCGTGATCAGCACGGCCAGCGTGAAGCCGTAGCCGTAGAGTGCCGCACCGAACCAGAGTGTCGCGGCGGTGAGCAGGACGTTGAGGACGACGAACTCGACGCACAGGGCAAGGACGATGCGTCGCTGGTCGAGGTAGAAAAACACGTTGAGCACGGCCATCAGACCGACCTGGAGGCCGGCGCCAACCACCTGCACATAGAGCAGGGGCAGATAGAGCTCGGAGATGCCCAGAGCCTGCAACAGGGCGGGGCCGGCGACGAAAGTGGTCAGCACGGCCAGCGTCTGGATCTTGGCGATCTCGCTCAGTCCCTGCTGGATGGAATAGACCATCTCATCGCGCATGTTCTCGATGTACTCCAGCGAGCCGCCGCTACGCACGGCATCGTAGAACTTGTCGTAATACTCGACAAAATCCGTCTCGATGCGAACGAGGAAGACGGCCATGCCGGGAATGATCGACAGATAGGATAGGAAGACCGGCAGGTCGTAGATCAGCGAGGCTCGCAAGGCTCCAATGATCGGCTGCGAAGTCGGCGGGAAATACCAGAACATGAACTTGTCGATCCAAACCGCCAGGTTGTACAGGCAGCCGATGGCCATCAGCGTGGGGTAGGCCAGTTCCTTGCGGGCAAAACTGAAATCGACCAAGGCCCCCTTGTTGCTGAATTCGCGCACGGTCAGCGTCCACATGCCAGCCAGCAGCACCAGATTGCCGATGTCGAAGCCGGCAAGCAGGCCTTCCAGGCCATAGGGGCGCAAGGCGAGCGCGAGCAGAACGACGAGGGCGTATGAGAGGCCGAACAGCAGCACGATGGCTTTGTAGCGTTTCATGCCGGAAAGCAGGATGGTCAGGATCCAAACCGTGCACATCAGGACGAAACCCGCCAGCATGAGCAGGCGGTAGGCGATGCTCAGTCCGGGAAATAGCACGAACAGCGCCAGTGTGCCCAGGGTGCTGGCAATCAGTATGACCAGCGTCAGCAGGCCGTGCAGGTTGGGCAGGATCAGGTCCCTCTTCTTTTCGAACAGGCGGTCCGAGACGAAACGGGTGAAGGCCAATTGCACCAGCCCGGTCAGGATCAGGCTACTGGCCACCAGATAGGTGACCGAGGTCTGGAACTGCGTGACGAGAAAAACCGGTACCACGACCGAGGTACTGAACAGGCCGATGAGCAGGATCCCGACGATGGAGAAAACCCAGGGTCCAGAGCCGATGACTCCGGCATAGGTGTAGGCCTCGATCAGGCCGACCAGGGTATTTTTGCGCAACAGGCGGCGCAGTTCGAACCCGATGCCCGCCATCAGGCTTGCTCCAGGGCGCCGTGCAGGGCCGTTTCGTAAACCCGGCGGTAGTGGCCGAACATCATGCTGTCGGTGTAATAGCGTTCGACCCGGGCGATGCCTGCCTCACTGGCTGCCTTCCAGGCAGCCGGGTCGGCCAGTAGGCGGATGGCGGCGTCGGCCAGGCCCTGCGGGTCGGCGATATTGACTATGGCGCCCGAGTGGCCGATCGCCTTGTCCTCGTCGTCCAGTCCCTCGACCAGTTGCCGGCAGGAACCGACATCGGTCGAGATGGTCGGCACGCCGGCGGCGTAGCCTTCCAGAATGACCAGCGGCAAGGCCTCGCTGATCGACGACAGGATGGTCAGGCCGATCTTCGGCATCAGATCCTCGACTTTCTGGAAGCCGAGAAAGCGTACGTTGTCCTCCAGGCCGAGACTGCGCGCCAGATCGTGGCACTCCTGCGCATAGGCCCTGTCCTCGTCTTCCGGGCCGGCGATCCAGCCTTCGGCATCCGGCATCTGGTTCACGACTCGGCGCATGGCACGGATGAAGGTCTTCACGTCCTTGATTGGTACGACGCGGCCGATCAGGCATAGCACCGGCGGCGGATTTTCCGGGCGCAGTGTGCGCAAGGGGGCGAAGCGCTGCAGGCTGATGCCGTTGGGGATATTGAAGGTACGCTCGGCCGGGGCGCCGTCGGCCACCTGGCGCAAGCGGTTGTTCTCGTAAAGGGCGATGATCGGGTCAGCCGCGTCATAGCAGAAACGGCCGAGCCATTCGAAGAAGCCGATCCACATGCGGCGGAAGTAGGAAAGCTCCGTCGGGTCGCGCTGGAAAACGTTGCGGTTGTCACGAATCCACTCGCTCTTGAACAGGTCGATCTTGCGTTCCTTGGTATAGATCCCGTGTTCAGAGAGGATGAGCGGCAATTGCCGCGATTGCACCAACAGGGCGCCAAGGAAGCCGGCATAGCCGGTCGATACGGCGTGCAGGGCGCGGACCGGGATGAGCGACTTTGCAATGTGGGCCAGCTTCCAGAGCGGGGTGTGCATGATGCGCACGGTCCAGAAGTAGTCGACGAAGGAGGGATCGGAGCAGTAGCGGCGATAGCGATCGCAGATGATTTCCCAGGCATATTCGCTATGCAGAAAGTCATCGAGGGTCAGCCGGCCACCAGGCAGCATGTCGCGCGCGACGTCACGGAACGCGGCCATGGCATCCGTGGTCGAGATATCCTGGGTGAATTTTTCGTGCAGGCGCTCGACAGCGGCGAACGCCTCGACATCGCCAATGCGGCTCATCGGGTCTTCGTTGGAACTCAGGTCGTCGTAGAGGAAATACTCTTCGACATGGACCACGTTTTCCGGCAACTGATACTTCGGTGTGCCGTAATCCTCACGCCGGCTGCCGAGGAAAACGATGGCGAACCGGTATTCCGGAAAGGCGCGGATGATCTGGTTCACCCAACTCGACACCCCTCCGCTGACGTACGGAAAGGTGCCTTCGAGCAGCAGGGCGATATCGGCTTCGGCGGCCTTGGGGAAAGTCATGCGGCGGTCCAGTAGTCGATGATCGGGCGCAGACGGGGCAGGGCGCTCCAGTGGGCCAGTTCCTGCATCAGGCGGCGTGCTTCGCGGTAGTCGCCTTGTGCGAAACTCAACTCGGCCTGATAGGGCAGGACGCGGGTCGCCGGCAGGCCGAGGGCCAGGGCACGGCGGTAGGCTGCGTCGGCGCCGGCAAGGTCGCCGGCCTCGTGCAACAGGCGTCCGCGGCGCAGGTTGAGTGGTGCATTATCCGGTTGTTGGGCGAGGACCAACTGGCAATAGCGCATCGATTCGTCGATGGCGTATTTGCGCAGGTCGCCGAGCGCCAGTTCCTGATAGACCAGTTCCCAATACAGGTCGGAAAGCCGGTGCGCTGCAGCGATCTTTTCCGGGGAAGGCGGCATATTGTCCGGCGATTCGGTGTTGAAGACCTTGAGTTCCTCGTCGATGGCCCGGTTGATGCGCTTTTCCTGATTGTCGAGCATGCCGTAGGCGAGTAGCCGGATGTCCTCGCTCGGGTCGGTCAGCACGTCGCGCAGCAGCGGCGAGGAAACGCGTCCTGGAACGTATTGCAAGGCAACCATCGCACCCAGCCGGGAACTCATCGGAACCTGCGTGTTGCCGAGGACAGAACGCAGGCCAGCTTGGCGAAAAGCGCCCGGTTCGCGCTGGTGGGGGTCGAATTCCGGCAACTGAACAGAATCGAACTGCTCCAGGCTGGCCGGTCGGCGGTAGAAGCGCAGGGTGATTGCAGCGAGCAGGACGCCGGCAAAGCCGGCGACCGGGATCGCATAGCTGAAGCCGGCGAACAGCAGGATCGACGGAATCCGCGGCTTGGCACTGTGAGCCGGCAGCAATGTCCAGGCAAAGAAGCCAAGCAGCAGGCTGGCCGAGGCATGCACGCCAAGATACCAAAGCAGCAAGGCGTCCGAGCCGTTCTCGAAGAGCAGCGGGCCGCTCCACGCGTTGATCTCGAGCAGGAGGGCGTAGACGCCGAGCTTGTGGTTAATCATTGGCGAGGCGGAGCAGACGCTGCAGGGTGGTCGCCGGGGCGTCCTGGTCGAGCAGCAGCGTGTGCGGGAAGACGCCGAGTTCGGCCAGGCTGAGGTCGTTTTTCTGCTTTGCCCAGCTCTCCAGGCGGCTGATGTAGCCTTCGGCCGTCGAGTAGTCGCCAAGGGGCATCAGGGTGGCGAGGACCTGCTTTTCTCCGCCGAGGATCAACCAGTTTTCGTCGAGCCCTCGCTTCATCCGATGGAATTGCAGGGGTAGGTCCTGTTCGATGGCGCGCGGTAGCAATTCCAGCGCAACGATCACGCTGGGGATGCCGGTTGTCTGGCGTAGATGCCACAGGCGCTGGGCTTCGAAGGCGAATTCCGGTGGGCAGAGCGGCAGTTGCGCGACGATGGGGTTGGCCAGGTTGTCCATCACCAGACCGTCGGTGTAGTAACCGAGCAGCAGGTTGATGGTCTGCAGGGTTTCGTCCTGCAAGGAGAAGAAGGGCATTTCCTCGACGGTCAGCAGGCCGTAGATGCTGCCGTTGAGGTCGATGAGCGGGGCGGCGATCAGGTAGTGCGTGCCCGCCTCGTTCTCGTTCAGCGTTTGCCGGACGTGACACAGGCGGCGGGTCTCGATGGCTTGAACGATCAGCGGATCTTGCTTGCGCAATGCTTCGGCGTTGCCGATGCTGGCGAGTAGTTCCGGCGCGGAGAGCGATTCGTCGGTGCTATGTAGTGATGCCGATTCCAGTTGGCAGTATTGCGCCAGCAGGCGCAGCAGCGTCGCCGCGCTGTCTGCCGGCGTTTTCGAGCCGCCGCGCAGCAGGCGCAGCTTGATCAGCGCGTCGCGCATCGACATCGGACGGCTGATCAGGTCCTGTTCCAGCCGGTCGTGCGACAGGCGCAGCAGGTAGTGCTGGCGGGTCAGGTGTTCGAGCCGCTGGTCGAGGTATAGCTGTATGGTCTCGGCACGCCGGGTACGCGCCAGCCACAGGCTGGAGAATTCGCCGACCAGCATCATCAGGATCAGGCCGCCGAGGAA
Organism: Azonexus sp. IMCC34839; assembly: GCF_047047955.1. Lineage (GTDB taxonomy): Bacteria > Pseudomonadota > Gammaproteobacteria > Burkholderiales > Rhodocyclaceae > Azonexus. The sequence goes on from NZ_CP150631.1 coordinate 2,825,450, forward strand.
GAAGAGCTTGGGAAAAGCGTCGTAGTTTCCTGCATTGAGGATCAGCCAGGCCACCAAGAGAATGCTGGAGCCGCCCAGGCCGATCAGTGGTCCATAGCGCAAGGCAAGGATGACGGGGGCGAACCACGCCCAGGGGAAACTGGCTGCGGTCCATAGCGGGTCTTCGGGATTGAGCCAGAGTCCCAGGATGATGGCGATCAGAGGCAGGAACACGATTTCGCCGAGGACGGCGGCCGGCCGGACGCTGGTCGAGGTCAGGCGACCCAAGACCTTGCCGGTGACGTCTCCGCCGTCCCGCAGATGGAGATTCAGGCTGCCACGCTCATGCTTGGGGGGGGCGCCGAAAAATCGCCTAATCTTGCTGTGCACCGCAGCAGTCTCCTCAGCGGGCGCCGGCCAGGCCGGATTTGAGCAGGTCGCGGATCAACTGCTGAGCGACGGCGGAAAGCGCCTCGCGACTCCAGCCGCTTTTGCCACCGGTACCGCTCCACAAGGTCTCGCCGCTGGCGACGTCGATGATTTGCAGGGTAACGCCGGCCGCCGGCTCGCCATCGACGCCGACCTTGTAGCGCCATTCATCTACCGCGCCGGTGAGCGCATAGCGGGCGCCCTGTTCCTTGGCCCAGGCCAATGCATCTTCCAATTGCTTGCGCTCACCGCTGTCGAACAGCGCCTCCGGCTGGCTCTGCGTGGGGTGGCGCTTGACGCGGGCGATACCTTGCGTGCGTAGCAGCGCTTCGGTGATGGCCTCGGCTCGGTTGCCGGCGAGCGGTGTCTCGGTGTGGTTGGCGAAGGGGAGGACGACCCAGAGGGCTTGTCGGTCGACATCCGGAGCATGGCTACGGTCCAGCGTGGAACAGGCGGTCGAGAGCAGCACGAGGCTGGCGAGCAGGATCGCTTGCAAGCTGCGGGCGGCGGAGCGGAGAGCATTCATGGCGAGTTTCCGTCGAGAAATAGAGAGGTCAATAATGAAGGCGATAGGTCAGAAAGAGGTCGCGCACCGTGCCGCTGGTTTGCATGCCGGATTTCGCGAGGCCCCAGCTCAGGGCGAGATGGTCCGCTCCCAGCACGCTGCTGGCAATGCCAAGGCGGACATCGTACCCAAAACCGAGGGCGCTATGGTTGGTCAGCCCAAGGCTGGCGTACGGACGAAGGGCGCGAGTGTAGTCGCGTTCGAAGCGGGTGTCGGTCATGGCCCGGATACCGTAGAACGTGAAGCTGTCAGGGACGAAGTAATTGCTGGGCAAGCCGGCAGCCCCGCCGTATCCCGGTTTTTGGGAATTGGGCACGTAGCGGTCATAGAAAGCGCCTGCCGCACTGTCGAGGGCGGATTGGCCGTATCGATGCAGTGACCAGAAAGCGCTGAATTCAAGATCGCGGGCTTCCTGGCGATAGGTATGGGCATAGGTCAGCGACGTGTGGTTGCCGGTCCCCAATTCGGCGCCGGTCTGCAATTGGTAACGTTCCAGGGCGTATTCAAGCGATAGCCGGTCAAGCCGGGTCGGGCGATAAGTGAGTTCCAACGCTGCGCGATCCTTCATGCCGCCAATACGTAGCGGAATCGTTTCCTGGCTCGGTAGTTGGCGTCCGAGCGAAGCTGTCAGGCTCAGTCGGTCGTCCAAGCGCTGACGCCGTTCAAGCTGGAGCGGTGAATAATCGGCAAAGCTCGAGCGCTGTTCGGCCCGCAGGATGGTTTCTCCGTCGTCATGCCGCCAGTTGAGGCTTGCGCCAAGCATGGTTTCGTTGGGAGCTACCTCAAGCAGGTTGTTGTCGGATACCGAGCGAGCGATGCGACCCCAGGTGAAATCCAGGGACAAACGTGGATCGACAGCCAGATGGTAAGTGGTGGCGAAAGGCGTTTCGCTGAGGCCGCCCAGTGCCCGTGAGCCAACTGAGGCGCCAACCTGGTCGCTGAAGGCAAGCAGGCTCTCCGTCAGTTGCAGGTGCACGGGATCGTCGTCGGTCTGCTGCGCCTGCGCCTCGAAGGCCGCAGTTTGTGCATGGTGGGTGGCATCGATAGTGCGTGCCAGGTTGACGCGGTCGTAACGAGGCAGGCGCTCTTCATTGTGCTCGATCAACTGGCCGCTCTTCGCTCGGTCATCCTCGGCCAGTGCCAAGGTGGTTTCTGCCCACAACGGAAGGTTGGCACGACGGCTGCGGCTGCGCGCATATTGTTCCCAGAGGAAACCGCGTTCGGCCGTGTACTCCGCGCGATCCTGCAGCCAGCCGATAGCGGTTTCGGCGGCGGCATCGGTCAGGCGTCCTTCCCCGTCGCGGTCCAATCGAAGTAATTCGCGTAGCGCGCCCAGGCCGGCGTCGCCAGGCTTCTGCATCAACAGGAGCCGGGTACGGGCGATGCGGCGCACACTGTCGAGATCCGCATCGTGCAACCATTGGCGGCGAACGCTGAGGTCGCCCGGGTTGGTGAGTTTCAGCTTCTGCCACTGTTCGGCGAGCAAATGGCGGCGCAAGCGCCAGGCACGCTCGAACTGCTGATTCTGCTCAAGCGCATCGGCATAGTTCATCAGCCACAGAAAATCGTTTTTGTGTGTGGCGACCCGGGGGGTCAGATAGCGCGTCAGCGCAACCTGGGGCAGCGAAAGCGCCTGATAGGCGGCAGCCAGCGAGTCATGCAGCGCCTCGTTAGCCGCCCAATTTGCCTCGCTGCTCGCCAGGAGCTTACGCAATGCGGGGGCATCGCTGCCGTCGATATGGAGCCAGATGAGCGCCTGTTGCAAAGCCGATGACTCAGGTGCCAGACGCAAGCCGTCTTCCAGCAGGCGGCGTGCGACGGCCGGCCGGCCGGCTTGTTGTTCATAGGCAGCGAACATGCGCAGGAATTCGGGCGAACGTTGCAGTTCGCTGCGTTGTCGCTGCATGGCCGGGGTGTTCGATTTCAGCTGTTTCAGCAATTCGCCGAGTTCGCTCCATTGTTCCTTGGCGATGAATAGGCCCATCGCTTCCAGCAGATAGCGGCTTTCGCCGAATTTTTGCCAGGCCACGCCGGCGAAACGGGCGGCTTCCAGCGGCTGGCTCTCGGCCAGCAGGCGCAATAGCGCATCGTAATCGCTACTTTGTGCGAAGTCGGAATCGACCAGGCGACGGAAAGCAAGCAAGGCGGCTTCGTCCTTGCCTGCCGACTCCTGCAGTTGGCCTGTCAGACGCCAGAAATCCGCATCTTCCCCATCTTTCAATCGGGCCTGCCCTTGGGCCTTCTCCAGCCAGATCAAACCCTCGCTGCCACGGCCGTGTAGCAACAGAAGAACAGCCAGGTGCATGGCACGGCTGGGAGTGAGCTGGCGTTCGTCGGAAAACAAGCGTTGCCAGGCGGCGATGGCGAGTTCTGGCTTGCCCATGCGCTCGGTCAGTTCAGCCTGCAGGGCAAGCCATTCGCCTGCTGCCTGGCGCCGGCTATGGTCCTGCAAGTAGGCAAGCGCCAACTCCGGCTTGCCCTGGCGTTCATAAGTGGCGATCAGCTCCTTGATCAGGCGGAAGTCGCCGGGTGTGCGGCTGATCTGGTAGCGCAGGGCCGCGGCGAGTGCAGCATCGTCGAAAAGGCCGGGGGCCAATCGCAGCACTGCCTGCCAGGCTTCGTCCTTTTGCGTCGCCAGTGCGACCTGATGCCAGTTTTCCAGAGCGACTTCAGGGCGGCCAGTCCATTCTGCGACACGGGCGAGACGTTCACGCCAAGCCATGTTGTCGGGTGCTTGCCGTACCGCCGACTGGGCCACCAACCAGGCATCTTCCGGCTTGCGGTTTTCCAGGAAAGTGTCGTACCCCAGCGTGTAGAGTTTGTCGTCGAAGGCAATGCCAGGGCCACCGGGGCGAGCCGATTCCGCCACGCGGAGAAATTCCCCCGGTCCCCAGGCGCGGGCGATCTGTATCTGTTGCCATTGCCGCAGCATTGCGATCTTGAGCAGTTTGCGGACATAGCGATCGGCGACATCGGGGCGTCCCGCAGCACGTGCGAGATTGACCATCAGATAGAGGATTTCCGGGTCGTCCTCAAGGCCGTCGATTTCGCGTTCAGCCATTTCCAAAGCGGCGAGCGGTTGATTGCCAGCCTGTAGTGCCCTGATTGCAGCAATGAAGTAGGCCCGTGCGGCTTGAGGTTCGCTGGAGCTTCGCCGGGCGAGCAGATTGAGCTCGGCACTGCCCCGGTAGTCACCGGAAGCCAATGCGGTTCTGGCCGAGGCATCGAACAGGATGGCCGCTGAGGCGGCGTTGGGCATGGATTGCGCTACGGCGCGATAGAGGGCACTGCCCAAATTGTGTTCGCCATACTCGTAGGCTTTGTTGCCAAGCAGGAGTTTCTGTTCAAAAGGCCATTCTTCCTTGGCGAGCTCGTGCAAGCTGCGACGAAGTTCTTCGTGGAAATGGGCTCGTCGTTTCTGGTCGCTGGCGGGGAGTGCCTTGTATTCGGCTTCGGATATCTCCCACAACACCCAGCGGGCGTCGCGCCTAAGTTCGGAGTCGGCGGCTTCGAGAGCAGATTGGAGGGTCTGTCTTGCCTTGGCGACCTCCCCGATACTGACTTGGTGGCGGGCAAGCAGCAATCGGAGTTGAGGGTTGTTCGGGTCGCTGCGTAACAGATTGTCCAGATAGGCGACTGAAAGTGCCGTGTCGGGGGTGTCGGAGATTCGGCGTTCGAGGTCGCGGCGGGGGTAAAGCAGGACGAGGACGAAAACGATGATCGCAGCGAGTAGCGCGATCAACCAAATGGGTGCGAGATAGGGACGCTCAGCGTGCTTGGCAGCGAGCCGTGATCTGCGCAGCAGCATTGGGAAGGCGGAAGTGTTGCAGGGCGAGGCCGGCTTTTTGCTCGGACTGCACCGGAACGATCGGGGCGTTATCGGCAGTGACGCGGCACCCTTGGGCGTTGGCCAAGGTGAATTGCAAGGGCACATGTCCCTGCAAAGATAGGCTTATCTGGTCGGCGCCCAATAGACTTCCTCTTGTGCCGATACGGGCATTGGCTGAAAACAGGAAGGGTTGCCGTGCCGGACGATTCGTCTGCATCGGGACTGCGGCTTCACTTCCGGATAAATGAAGATAGACACCTTCGGGGCCATCGGCGAATCCGGCAATACCCTTTGCGGAAGCCAGGTCCGGCGTGCCGAGCTCGTTCGGCAGGCGCATAGTGCGCAGATTGCCGTCGGTGCGGATGATCCAGGTGTCACCTTCACGGGCGATGCTGGCCCGATAAAAGTCTTCAACCTTATGGATGTACTCCGAGGCGAACACCGGATGCAAGGGCTTGTTCAAAGCCCAGGCAAAAGCCTTATGCACCGCATTGAGGCCGGCGCGTTTGGTTGCCGAATAGGTGTGGTAATAAATATCCACCGGCTTCAGGCGACGAGGTGTTTCCGTCAATTCAAAGCTCTCGATGACCCGCTCATACCCATAGAACGGGCCGCGCCACAGATTGGTATAGATGTTCTCGTTGGTGATCGGGGCGTAGATCTGCAGGAGTCCGTCCTTGACGATGCCGTTCGCGCCGACATCGGTCAGCGTCGGATTCGACCGGGTAATCGAAGTATCTCCGCCGTTCATGTTCAGCAAGCCTGCGTCATACGCGATGCGCAAGGCATCGGCACCGGGGGCGGTGTCGCCCGACCAGAGGAGGATGTTGACCGGTTTTCCCGGTGGGGCGAGGCGTTGTCGGATGTAGTCGACCGAGCCGACGATTTCTCGACGAAGATCGAATTTGTAGCCCGGCAGGTCGAGGTGATAGTACTCCTCGTCCTTGTCTTGGAAGATACCATGACGCACGCTTGAGTCCCAGCGGAAAGGGTGGGAATAGGTGTGGCTGGCGATTTCCACATGCGGCAGGCGGAAAATCCTGCGGGCAATGTTCTCAAGCGCCGGGCTGTCCTTGGGGTGGAGGCCGTTTGGCGAAATCTCGCTTTCGATGACCGATACCGTGGTCGGGACGCGATATTTCTCGAGAATTTCCGTCAGCATTGCCTCGCCGGCGAAAGGGCGGCCGGGTAATTCGGCGACGGATGGAAAGCCGTCGCCGTCGATGTGCGAGAAGAAAAGCCGGCGGCCATTTTCCGTCGTGGTATCGGGTACCGGCATGTCCGGTAGTCGCAGCGCTTTTTTTGCGAAAGCGAAGGGATCAACCACCCAGCGTACGGTTTCGGTCGCAGGCACAGACCAATAAACGAACGGTTGCTGAACGTAGCCGCCCCAGGGGGTTACGGCGCTGGCGGTGTAACGCTGGTTCCCGGGGCCCTTCAGTTCCAGCATAGGGGTGACGCCGGGGCCGTCGGCTACCAGTGGTTGAAATTCCCGGCGCGGAAGCGGAGGCTTGGTTTCAAAACCGAAGATCGGGTCGATGCTGGAAAAGCTGATCTCTCCCTTGGCGGGCGTGGCCAAACGTAGTGCGAGCTTTTTGGCAAGGCGTGGGTCCAGCAGAAATCCGATTTCGCCGAACATGGCCACAGGCAGTCCTTCGTCCAAGCGCTGTGCCAGCCATGAGGTAAGTTTGCGGCCAGCCGAGTCGGATGGCGTGCCGTTGAACCAGGTGACGATTCCGGCGTAGCGGTCGGCTTGGATGCGTTGGGGCGGTGGCTGCCGGACGTCGTAGTAATCGACGATGTAGCCGAGATAATTGAGAGGCAACTGCAGGAAGCGATGTACGTCAGTGTAATTCAGTGCCGGCGCTTCGGCTCCGTTGTAGGCGACCAGGATGCGACGTGGCAGGACTTCGCGGCTACCCGTGCCAAGGGTGTCGAGATTGCTGTCGGTTACCCAGGGAGTGAAGCCGAGTTCCTTGATCGCCTGTGCAGTCTGCCGCATCAGGGTGCGATCATGGGGGGCGACGTAGTCGATGGCCAGGATGGGGAGGTTGTATTGTTCGCGCAGGGTCTTCATCTGGCCGACGAGCCAGGCGCGATCGCTTGCAGGAACAGGCTCATAGCGCTTGCGGCCGGCGTTCCAACCTTGAAAGAGCGATTCGGCCGCCACCATCTGTATCTTGTCGCGAACCCGCGGGGCAATTTCGAAACCGCGATTAAGGATCAGGCGAATGCCGGGAAAGCGTTGGTGCAGCGTTTCAATGACGCGGATGAGCCCTGCCTGCTGCGCGTTTTCGTCAAAACTCCTGGCCAGGCGATACGAGTCCAGGGTGTCGAGGAAGAAGCCTCGATAGCCGCGCTCCCAGAGCGGTCGAATTACCTGTTCGGCAAAGAAATTCGGCCATTCAGCCGGCGTTTGGTCGATAACATCGGAACCCCAGTCGGCATTTTTGGCAAGTTTCCAGGCGGCCGGAATGTTCTTGAAATACGGGCGATGAGATTGAGCCTCCGCGACTGAGGCATAGGCGTACAGCTCCCGTTCGGCACTGCGGAAAAGATTGGGGTCGAAGCCATGATCCGGTTCGACGACGACGATGTCGAAGGCCTTGAATTCCTCGATCGGTATCGTGTTGCCGTAATAAAGGGCGACAGCTAACCCCGCCTTGGCGATGGCGGCGTGACTGAGCAACAGAAAAAAAGCGAGGCGAAGGAGGAAGAGCAACGGCCGGCTAACTGCCAAAAGTGCGGATTAAACCCTACCTAGACGCCGGAGTGAAGCCTTTCTTAGCGAAAGAGTGTGAAAACCGTCACGTTTGTAGTCGATAGGATCGTCTGCCTCAGGAAATTGCCAGCATGCGATCAAGTGCCAGCTTGGCCAGCTTGGCTTCGTGGTCGGGCACCTTGATCTGGTTCACGACCTTGCCCTCAGCCAGGTTTTCCAGCGTCCAGGCGAGATGCTGCGGGTCGATGCGCTGCATGGTTGAACACATGCAGATGGTGGTGGCCATGAACTGGACGATCTTGTTCTGCGGCAGCACTTCCTTGGCCAGGCGGTCGACCAGGTTGAGTTCGGTGCCGACCAGCCAGCGGGTGCCTTCCGGCGCTTCCTTGATGGTCTTGACGATGTGCTCGGTCGAACCGACGTAGTCGGAGGCGGCGCACACTTCGAAGTTGCATTCCGGGTGGGCGATGACCAACCCATCCGGATACTTGGCGCGGAAAGCGTCGATGTGCGATTTCTGGAACATCTGGTGCACCGAGCAGTGCCCCTTCCACAACAGGATCTTGGCCTTGAGGATCTGCTCAGGCGTCAGGCCGCCCATTTCCAGGTCGGGGTCCCAGACGACCATTTCGTCCATCGGGAAACCCATCCGGTGGCCGGTCCAGCGGCCGAGGTGCTGGTCGGGGAAGAACAGCACTTTCGGGCGACGCTCGAAGGCCCATTTGGCGATGGTGCCGGCGTTCGAAGAGGTGCACACGATGCCACCGTGATCGCCGCAGAAGGCTTTGAGGTCGGCGGCCGAGTTGATGTAGGTGACCGGGGTGACTTCGTTTTCGACGTCCAGTACTTCGCCCAGTTCGCGCCAGCAACGTTCGACCTTGGCCAGGTTGGCCATGTCGGCCATCGAGCAACCGGCAGCGAGGTCGGGCAGGATGGCGATCTGGTTCGGGGCGGTCATGATGTCGGCGACTTCGGCCATGAAGTGCACGCCACAGAAAATCACGTATTCGGAATCGGTCTGCGAGGCTAGGCGCGACAGTTTCAGCGAGTCGCCGGTCAGGTCGGCGTGCTGGTAGATGTCGGCGCGCTGATAGTGGTGGCACAGGATGACGGCCTTCTTGCCCAGTTTGGCGCGGGCGACGCGAATGCGTTCCTGACAGGCTTCGTCCGACAGGTCGTTATAGGGGGCGAAAGTAAGGGGAGCTGTTTGCATGCTGATCTCTGAAATTTGCCGTTTTTCTGCGGTGCACCGCAGCATTATCCCTGAATCCAGGGTAGTCCGTTCTTGCGCCAGCCACCGATGTTGCCGCGGTGGCCGTTGGCGTCCTTGTCGCCTTCGAAGCCTTCGAGGATGTTGTAGCAGTTGGCGTAACCGGCCTCGGCTGCTGCGCTGGCCGCACCAATGGAGCGCACACCGCTGCGGCACAGGAACATGACCAGTGCTTCCGGATCGACTTGGCGTTTGAGTTCGGCGACGAAGTTCGGGTTCCGCACACCGCCGGGGTATTGGTTCCATTCGATTTCGATGGCGCCGGGAACACGCCCGACCCAGTCCCATTCGGCACGGGTACGAACGTCAACGAGCTTGGCGCCGGGGGCGAGCTGCAATAGCTTGTGGGCCTCCTGCGGCAGAAGCTCTCCCTGATAAGGGCGTTCCAAGGCCTCCGCGCGCGTGCGGGCGAGGCTCAGGATGTCCGTTAACTTTCCCATAATGGCCGGCTGGTAGAATTGCGACCCAATAGTATAGGGCAGAGCAGATGGCGGAAGAGCGTCAGTTGGGAAACGGTGAGTCGGCTGCCGAGCGTTCGGCGGCGGCGCAACGGGCGACCTGGGTCAGCGTCGCGGTCAATCTGGTGATGACTGTCGCCCAGTTGGTCGTCGGCTGGCTGGCCCATTCGCAATCGCTAATCGCGCACGGTCTGCATTCCTTTTCGGATCTGCTGTCCGACTTTCTCGTCATCTACGCCAGCCGGCAGAGCGCGCACCCGGCCGACGAGGCCCACCCTTACGGTCATGCCCGGATCGAGACGGCGGCGACTCTGGTTCTCGGGATTTCACTGGCCCTGATCGGTGGCGGAATCCTCTGGGAGTCCGGCCTGCGTCTGCAGCATATCGAAGCGTTGCCTGCCGTGGAGTATTCGGCGTTGTGGGTGGCAATCGCCACCGTGGTGTCGAAGGAAGGGCTCTATCGCTATCTGATCGGCGTCGCTGAGCGCCTGCGCTCGCAACTGCTCATTGCCAATGCCTTGCATACCCGTGCCGACGCAGCATCGGCCCTGGTCGTCGTGGTCGGTATCGGTGGCGCGCTGCTGGGCTGGGCTTTCCTCGATTTGCTGGCAGCAGCCTTGATGGGCTTCATGATCCTGCGTATGGGTGTCGAACTGGCGTGGGGGGCGATCAAGGAACTGATCGATACTGGGTTGGACGAGCGGCAAGTTTCGTCGATTCGCGAGTGCCTGCTGGCGACGCCGGGGGTGCGCGGCTTGCATCAGTTGCGTACGCGACGCATGGCGCATCAGGCCCTGGTCGATGCCCATGTTCAGGTGGATTCGCGGATCAGCGTTTCCGAAGGGCATCGGATTGCCGAGTCGGCACGGGCCAGGGTTCTGCGGGAGCATCCGGAAGTGCTCGATGTGCTGGTTCATATCGATCCGGAAGACGACATGGCACCGGAGTCGGCATCTTTCCGCTTGCCGGGCCGGGATGTGATGCTGCGCGAGTTGCAACCTGTGCTGGCGGGTCTGCCGGAGCCGGAGAAGGTGGTCTTGCATTACCTGAACGGCCAAGTCGAAGTCGAAGTTTTTCTCTCGCACGCCTTTTTTGAAAGTGGCGAGAAATTGCGTCAGTGTGAAGCGGAGGTGGCCGATCGTCTGAAATCGCACCCGTTGATCCGCTATGTGTCACTGAATTGCCAGATCGCACCAAAATAGTGCGAACGTGTCATGTTGCGCACATCGATGGTGCATCAAATCTTTGTGCAAAGTCGACATCTCATTGTGGCAAAATACAAAGCTTGGCTGTCGATCTTTGGCATGGTTTCTGCTAAAAGTTCCGCCGTTGCGATTTTTTGATTGTCGCCGGTCGTACCGGCAACTTGTTTTCTTAGGAGACTAACGCTTATGGCAACCCCGCAAGACGTGATGAAGATGGTCAAGGAAAACGACGCCAAGTTCGTCGATTTCCGTTTCACCGACACCCGTGGCAAGGAACAGCACGTCACCGTGCCGGTCTCCGCTTTTGACGAAGACAAGTTCGAAAACGGCCACGCTTTTGATGGTTCCTCCATCGCCGGCTGGAAGGGCATTCAAGCTTCCGACATGCTGCTGATGCCGGATCCCGCTACCGCCTACATCGACCCGTTCTTCGACGAAACCACCGTCGTCCTGACCTGTGACGTCGTCGATCCGACCGACGGCCGTGGCTATGACCGCGACCCGCGCTCCATCGCCAAGCGCGCTGAAGCCTACCTGAAGTCCTCCGGCCTGGGCGATACCGCCTACTTCGGTCCGGAACCCGAATTCTTCATCTTCGACGGCGTCGAATGGTCTGTCGACATGTCCGGCTGCCAACTGAAGATTCACTCTGCCGAAGCCTCCTGGGGCGCTGGTGAGAAGAACGAAGGCAATGGCGCCACCGGTCACCGTCCGGCCGTCAAGGGCGGCTATTTCCCGGTTCCGCCGGTCGACAGCCTGCACGACATCCGTTCGGCCATGGTCCTGACCCTGGAAGCCCTGGGCGTGCCGGTTGAAGTGCATCACCACGAAGTGGCCAACGCTGGTCAGTGCGAAATCGGTACCAAGTTCAGCACCCTGGTTCAGCGCGCTGACTGGACCCAGATCCAGAAGTACGTGACCCACAACGTGGCTCACCAGTACGGCAAGACCGCCACCTTCATGCCGAAGCCGATCGTCGGCGACAACGGTTCGGGTATGCACGTTCACCAGTCCGTCTGGAAGGATGGCAAGAACCTGTTCGCTGGTGACGGCTACGCTGGCCTGTCCGAATTCGCGATCTACTACATCGGCGGCATCATCAAGCACGCCAAGGCACTGAACGCGATCACCAACCCGGGTACCAACTCCTACAAGCGTCTGGTCCCGCACTACGAAGCCCCGGTCAAGCTGGCCTACTCCGCCAAGAACCGTTCCGCTTCCATCCGTATCCCGTTCGTTGCTTCGACCAAGGGTCGTCGCGTCGAGGCTCGCTTCCCGGATCCGCTGTCCAACCCGTACCTGTGCTTCTCGGCTCTGCTGATGGCCGGTCTGGATGGCGTGCAGAACAAGATCCACCCGGGCGATCCGGCTTCCAAGAACCTGTACGATCTGCCGCCGGAAGAAGACGCACAGATCCCGACCGTTTGCGCCTCGCTGGAAGAAGCACTGGCCGCTCTCGACAAGGACCGCGACTTCCTGACCAAGGGTGGCGTCTTCTCCAACGACTGGATCGATGCCTACATCGCTCTGAAGATGGACGAAGTGAACAAGGTCCGCATGACCACCCACCCGGTGGAATTCGACCTGTACTACAGCCTGTAATCGGATGTAGTTCGAAAAAGGGCGGGTTTCCCGCCCTTTTTTTGTCCACGTTTTTCCGATCAGTTCGTTAAGTCCGGTACACTGACAGCCATTCGAGGAATGATGACGATGACAAAATATTCGCTTTGCCTGTTGTTCTCCTTGCTGCCTTGGGTGGCGTCTGCGCAGACCATATACAAGTGCACCGACGAAAACGGTGGCACCTTGATCTCGAATGCCAGGGTGGACAAGAGCTGCAAGGCGATTGCCGCAAGCCCGGAAACCTCCATGCCAGCGCCGAAGGCGAGGGCGCCGGGGGCTGCCGCCAATCCGACGCCGAGTGGTTTCCCGAAAGTGCAGGAAGATACGCAGAAAGCCCGCGATGGCGATCGTCGTCACATCCTGGAGCAGGAGCTGGCCAACGAACAGCGTAGCTTGGAGCAAGCCAAGAAGGATCTGGCGGAACAGGAGCGCACGCCTGGTGTCACGCCGGAGCGCGTGGCGCCCTATCGTGATCGGGTCGCCCAGCATGAGCGCAATATCCAGGCGATTCAGAAAGAATTGTCGAATCTGCGCTGATTCGGAGTCTGCGGGTACTGGCTGCCAGGCCTCTGCGTAATATGAACACTACTCACGCCAACTTCGCCGGACTGGACTTGCTGGCTTCGGCCGTCCTGTTGATCGACGATGCCTTGTCGGTCCGCTACATCAATCCGTCAGGCGAAAACCTGCTCGCCGTCAGTAGCCGAGCGGTGATCGGTAAACCGCTGTCGGCTGTTTGCACCTATTCCACGACCCTGCAGGCCGCATTGGACAACGGCTTGCACAATAACTGGGGTTATACCGGTCAGAACATTGAAGTGCGTCGCGCCGATGGCGAGCGCTTGCATCTGAATTGTACGGTGACCCCGTTGCGTCCCGATATTGCCGCAGGCATGCGTTTGTTGCTCGAGTTGCAGCCGATCGAACATCACCTTGCAGCAACGCGGGAGGAGCGCCTGATCGAGCAGCAGCAAGCCAGTCGCGAGCTGATCCGCAATCTGGCGCACGAAATCAAGAACCCTCTCGGCGGCCTGCGCGGTGCGGCGCAACTGCTTGAGCACGAGTTGAACAATCCTTCGTTGAAGGAATACACCCAGGTCATCATCAAGGAAGCCGATCGCCTGCAGGATTTGATGCAGCGCCTGCTGACGCCACATCGTCCGATGTTGCCGACCACGGTGAATATCCACGAGATCCTCGAGCGGGTGCGTAGCCTGTTGCGGGCAGAGTTTCCCGGTTCGCTGGCGGTTCGCCGCGACTACGACACCAGTCTGCCGGAACTGGTCGGTGACCGCGAGCAACTGATCCAGGCCGTGCTCAACATCGCGCGCAACGCGGCACAGGCGATGGCCGGCGAGGGAGAGATCATCCTGCGCACCCGTGCGCTGCGCCAGGTGACGCTGGCCAAGAAGCGCTATCGCCTGGCCATGGAAATCAAGGTGATCGACAACGGACCGGGGATTCCCGACGAGATCCGTGAACGCATGTTCTATCCGCTGGTTTCCGGCCGTGAGGGCGGTAGTGGCCTGGGGCTGACCATCGCCCAGAACTTCATCCAGCATCACCACGGCACGATCGACTGCTCCAGCCATCCCGGCAAGACTGTCTTCACCTTGCGCCTGCCGGTCGAGCAGGCCTGAGACTTGCTAGAAATGCTCATTTGACAGACATAATGAGCCCAATACCAATGAAACCTGTCTGGATCGTTGACGACGACCGTTCGATTCGCTGGGTCCTTGAAAAGACCCTGTCGCGCGAAGGCATTCCGTTCAAGAGCTACGCTTCGGCGAGCGAGGCCATTTCCCAACTGGAGCAGGGCATCGAGCCGCCGCAGGTGCTGATGTCGGACATCCGCATGCCAGGCCAATCCGGCCTGGAGCTGCTGCAGGAAGTGAAAACCCGTTTTCCGTCGGTGCCGGTGATCATCATGACCGCCTACTCCGATCTGGAAAGCGCGGTGGCGGCCTTTCAGGGGGGGGCGTTCGAATACCTCCCCAAGCCTTTCGACGTCGATCAGGCAGTTGAACTGATCCGGCGCGCCATCGATGAGTCAATGCACCAGAGTGGTGCGGCTGAGGAAGAGGGCCTGGTGCCGGAGATTCTCGGTCAGGCGCCGGCCATGCAGGAGGTGTTTCGCGCAATCGGTCGTCTCGCGCTGTCGCACGCCACGGTATTGATTACCGGTGAGTCCGGTTCCGGTAAGGAACTGGTGGCGCGCGCCCTGCACCGTCACAGTCCGCGGGCGGACAAGCCGTTCATCGCCATCAACACGGCGGCGATCCCCAAGGATTTGCTCGAATCCGAGTTGTTCGGCCATGAGCGCGGCGCCTTTACCGGCGCCCAGGCCCAACGGCGTGGCCGTTTCGAGCAGGCCGAGGGCGGTACGCTGTTCCTCGACGAAATCGGCGACATGCCCTCCGAACTGCAGACCCGCCTGCTGCGCGTGTTGTCGGATGGTCACTTCTACCGTGTTGGCGGTCACTCGCCAATCAAGGCCAATGTGCGGGTCATCGCCGCGACGCACCAGAACCTGGAAACCCGAGTCAAGGACGCCTTGTTCCGCGAGGACTTGTTCCACCGTCTGAACGTCATCCGCATTCGTTTGCCGGCCTTGCGCGAACGGCGTGAGGACATTCCGCTGCTGACCCGTCACTTCCTGCAGAAAAGCGCCCGCGAACTCGGTGTCGAGGCTAAGCGCCTGTCCGAGGCTGCATTGAAGTACCTGTGCGGCCTTGAATTCCAGGGCAACGTGCGCCAACTGGAAAACCTTTGTCACTGGCTGACCGTGATGGCACCAGGGCAGCAGGTGGAAGTCGGCGATCTGCCGGGCGAATTGCGCGATGCAACGCCCGTGGCGCTGGCGACCGATTGGGAAAGTGCCCTGGAAGGCGAAGTCGACCGCCTGCTGGCGCGCGGCATGCCGGATGTGCATGGCGTCTTGTCGCAGACCTTCGAACGCATTCTCATTGCTCGTGCCTTGGCGCATACCGGCGGCCGACGCATCGAAGCGGCGCAGGCCCTGGGTATCGGTCGCAACACCATCACCCGCAAGATCGCGGAACTGGGTATCGAGGGCGGCAAGGAGCACGCAGGGGAGTAAAATCCCTGCCATGCCCTTAATCGATCCTGTTTTGCTGAAAGACCGGCTGGCTACCCAGTCCGGTCGCTTTGACGTCGATGCGCTCGACGAATGCGACTCCACCAGCAGCGAATTGCTCCGCCGGGCCGACCGTGGTGCGCCGAGCGGCACGGTTGTCGTGGCCGACCGGCAGACGGCTGGGCGCGGCCGACGTGGTCGCCAGTGGCTTTCGCAGCCGGAGCAGAGTCTGACCTTCTCGCTGCTGTGGCGCTTTCCCGGCAATGCGATGCGTCTGGCCGGTCTGTCGCTTGCTGTGGGGCTGGCCGTGGCGGAGGCGCTGGAGCAATTGGGCGCTCAGGGCGTCAGGTTGAAATGGCCGAACGATATCCTGCTGGCGCAAGGAGATGGTTTTGCCAAGCTTGGCGGCATCCTGATCGAATTGACCTCAGACCGGCGGGGGGCGCAGGCGGTGATCGGCATTGGCATCAATCTGGCCCCGCCAGCCGGCGATTTGCTGCAGCCGGCGGCTGGACTCGGCCAGGCGATGCGCCAGGTGCCGGAGCGCCACGTGTTGTTTGCGGCGATTCTGGAACGACTGGCCGTCATCCTTGATCTGTTTGCGGTGCACGGCTTTCCAGGGGCAAAAACCGCCTGGCAGCGCCTGCATGCCTGGCAGGACATGCCCGTTAGCATACTTGGCGAGGAGCGGGTAATCACCGGCACCTGTCTTGGGGTCGATGATGATGGCTCCCTGCTGCTGCAGACCGAATCTGGCATCGAACGCATCCTGTCGGGCGACGTCAGCCTGCGCCGCGCATGATTCTGTGCCTGGACAGCGGCAACAGCCGCATCAAGTGGGGCGTGCATGACGGCACGCTGTGGCTGGCGCAAGGTGCCGTACCGCATGCGCGTCTGGGAGAACTGGCGCAATTGCCGACGCGCTGGCCGGAGGTGAGTCGTGTGATGCTGGCCAACGTCGCGGGTGAGGCGGCGGCCCACCGTATCGAAGATGCTTTAGGTGGCTGGCGCGAGCTGGTGCAAGAAGTGAAATCCAGCGAATTCGCCGGCGGCGTACGCAACGGCTACCGCCAACCGGAAAGGTTGGGGATCGACCGTTGGTGCGCCTTGATTGGTGCGCATGCCATGGTGGCTGGTCCTTTGCTGGTCGTCATGGCAGGCACGGCGACCACAGTCGATACGTTGGATGACGAAGGTGCTTTTCTGGGTGGCATGATCCTGCCTGGCATCGGACTGATGCTGCGCGCTCTGGCTCGGGAAACTGCTGCCTTGCCCTTCGCCAACGGGAAACATGATCCTTTGCCGCGTTGTACCGATGATGCCATTGTCAGTGGTGTGCTGGAGGCTCAAGCCGGCGCCATCGAGCGGGCCTTTCGACGGCTGCCGGGCAGCAACGGTCTCTGTGTGCTGTCGGGCGGCAACGCGGCCCGTATTGCGGAGCACCTGTCGATTCCTTATCAATTGATCGACAATCTGCCCCTGGAAGGATTGCTGCGTTTGGCGCAGGAAAGCAGCGTTTAAGGCGGCAGCAAGGCGCCTGGGCTTGAATTAAGCGGCGCGAGCGGAGACAATCGCCTGTCATTGCGCCAATCCCGGGAGCGTCCATGTTCGATCCGGTCATCAACAGCCTGCCCGCCTTTGCCGGGTTCTTTGCCACGGCAGTTATCCTGCTCGCGGTATTTCTCGTCCTTTATGTTTTCGTGACGCCTTATCGCGAGATGAGCCTGATCCGTGAAGGCAACACGGCTGCAGCGATCAGTCTTGGCGGGGCGATTGTCGGCTTTGCACTGCCCATTGCCGTTTCGGTCGTGGTCAGTCACAACCTCTACGCCATGCTTGGCTGGGGAGTCGTTGCCGGGGCCGTTCAGCTGCTGGCCTATGTGGCGGCGCGCCTGGCCTTGCCGCAGATCAGTTCAAGCATTCCCCAGGGCAAGGTGGCCTCCGGGGTGTTTCTCGCTTCATTGTCGCTCGGCGTCGGTATCCTGAATGCCGGTTGCATTGCCTGATTTCTCAAGGAGACTCACATGGCACTGATGGACTTCATCAAGAAACAGTTTATCGACATCCTGCAGTGGACCGAGGATGCCGACGGTACGCTGGCCTGGCGTTTCCCGATGGCGGAAATGGAAATCCAGAACGGCGCCAGCCTGACGGTGCGCGAATCGCAGATGGCGATGTTCGTGAACGAAGGGACGGTGGCCGACGTCTTTGCGCCCGGCATGTACAAACTGAACACGCAGACGCTGCCGGTGCTCACCTATCTGAAGAACTGGGACAAGCTGTTCGAATCCCCGTTCAAGAGCGACGTCTATTTCTTCTCGACGCGTACCCAGCTCGATCAGAAGTGGGGCACGCCCAACCCGATCACCATTCGCGACAAGGATTTCGGCATTGTCCGCCTGCGCGCCTTCGGAATCTATTCCTATCACCTGACCGATCCCAAACTCTTCTACCAGAAGATTTCCGGCACGCGCGACACCTACACGCGCGAGGAACTCGAAGGCCAGTTGCGCAACACGCTGGTTGCCGGCATGACCGATCTGTTCGGCGAATCCGGCGTGCCCTTCATCGACATGGCGGGCAACCAGGACGAGTTCGGCAAGGCCATGCTGGCCAAGGCCGCGCCGATGTTCGCCGAGTTCGGCCTGTCGCTCGATTCGCTGGTGGTGCAGAACATCTCGTTGCCGGAGGAGTTGCAGAAGGTACTTGATCAGAAGATCAGCATGAACATGATTGGCGACATGCAGCGCTACACCCAGTACCAAGTCGCCAACAGCATTCCCGATGCGGCCAAGAACGAAGGCGGCATGGCTGGCTTGGGCGTTGGGCTGGGGGCTGGGCTGGGTTTCGGCCAGATGTTCGGGCAAAACATCGCCAACGCCATGCAGCCGCAACAGGCTGTCCAAGCCGCCGCTGCAGCACCTGTTTCAGCCGATGACGTTGTCGCCACGCTGGAAAAGCTGCACGGCCTGGTCGAGAAAGGCATCCTGAGCCAGGAAGAATTCGAGGCCAAGAAGGCGGAGCTGCTCAAGAAGCTGACCTGATCACCCTGCGGAATCCTGGTCCATGGCCCTGAGCGCCTCCTGTCCTTCCTGCGGCGCGCCGGTTGTCTTCAAATCGGCGTCGTCAGTCTTTGCCGTCTGCGAGTTCTGCCAGAGCACGCTGGTCCGCCACGACCAGGCGCTGGAAGACATCGGCAAGATGGCGGCGCTGGTCGAGGATCGTTCGCCGCTGCAACTGGGGGCGGAGGGCAGCTACAAGGGTGTCCATTTCGCCCTGATTGGTCGCATCCAGATTCGCTACAGCCAGGGCACGTGGAACGAATGGCATCTGCTGTTCGATGACATGCGTACCGGCTGGCTGTCTGAGGCAGCAGGTGAGTATGTGCTCACTTTTTCGCAGCATGTCATGGAGGCGATACCGGCCTTTGGTGAGTTGAAAATCGGCCAGCGTTTCGTACTGGCCAGCCAGACGTGGACAGTCAGCAACATCGAGGAAGCCGAGTGTATTGCCGGCCAGGGCGAGTTGCCGTTCAAGGTGGGCGCTGGTTACCCCGTTGCTGCGGTGGACATGCGAAATGGGGCAAATTTCGCCACCCTGGATTATTCCGAAACGCCACCGCTGCTTTTCGTTGGCGAGGCCGTCAAGTTCGCCTCGCTGAAAATGTCCAACCTGCGCCAGGGCATGCCGCTGCCGGAGGCCAATGTCGCCGCCAAGGTGTTCCGCTGCCCGAGTTGCGGTTCGCCGATGCAGGCGCGCTCCAAGGATATCCTGGCGGTGGGCTGCGCCAGCTGCGGCGCGGTGGTTGATACCGCCGACGAGACCTACAAGATCCTGTCGAAAGCCTTGGGCAATCGCGACGAGAAATATGTGCCGCGTCTGCCCCTGGGCAGCAAGGGAACGCTGGAGGGCAAATCGGTCGAGGTCATCGGTTTTCTGGTCAAGCAATGCAAGGTCGAGGGCATTACCTACGATTGGCGCGAGTACCTGCTGGCCAGCGAGAATGGAACCTACCGCTGGCTGACCGAATACGACGGTCACTGGAACATCGCCGACGTGCTGTCCAATCCGCCGGCCAGCAGCGGTGCCATGGAGCTGGCCGACGTGCGCTGGTCCGGCCAAAGCTTCAAGCATTTTTCGACGACCGCGACCGCCGAGGTCATCCAGGTGGCCGGCGAATTCACCTGGCGCGTGCGGCGTGGCGAAACGAATCGGGTGGTCGATTACGTTGCGCCGCCCTTGATGCTGTCGCGCGAGTCGACCCAAAAGGATTTGACCTGGACTTGCGGTAGCTATGTCGAACCGGCCGTGATCGCCGAGGCCTTCAAGCTGAAAGTACGCTTGCCGGACCCGATTGGCGTGTACGCCAACCAGCCGAATCCCTGGGAAGAGACGCATCGCAAGGTGTGCAAGCTATTCTGGCGGCTGGCGCTGGTCGCCATCGTGCTACAGGTGTTCTTCATCTTCATTTCCGGTGGCAAGCAGCTACTCAAGCAGGATTTCGTCTTCGAGCCGCGCACCGCCGACGAAGTGCAGAGCCGCGAATTCCAGATCACGGGCAAGCCACGCAAGATCGCCGTGCGCAATACGACCTCGCTCGACAATAACTGGCTGGGGCTCGACCTGATGCTGGTGAACAAGGCGACCGGTGAAGCCTGGCCGGCAACGCGCGAACTTTCCTTCTACCAGGGCTACGATGATGGCCATTGGACCGAAGGCAGCCAGGACGATGAGGTGGTATTCCGCAATATCCCAGCCGGCACCTACTACCTGACGCTCGACCCGGAGATCGGCAACGACCGCTATGCTGCGGTGCACGACACTTTGGAGGTCAAAACCGGCGGCGCCGGTTGGTCGAATTTCATCATGGTGATGATCTTCCTGGCCATCTTCCCGATCTTCACACGCTTGCGTCACGCTGCCTTCGAGGCGCGACGCTGGATGGAGAGCGACCACCCGCCGGTGACCAGCGACGATTCCGATGGAGATGACGACTGATGTTCCGCAAATTCAACATGGTCGTCAGCATTCTTGCCCTGTCGTTTTTCGCTTATGCCCAGCATCAGGGTTGGAACATGTTCGACAACGAGGCGAGTTCGAGTTCAGGGCATTCCAGCGGCAGTCGGAGCTATCACAAATGATTGTCGGCAGGCATCGGCGGCGGGTCGTCTGATGCGGGCTCTCTTCCTGCTTCTGCTCGTTGCAGTCAGTTTCAGCGCAAATGCCCTGGAAGCTGTGACGATTCAACTGAACTGGAAGCATCAGTTCCAGTTTGCCGGTTATTACGTGGCGATCGAGAAGGGCTATTTCCGCGATGCCGGTTTCGACGTCACTTTGCGCGAGTTGGGCTCCGGAGAGGATCCCGTCGATCTGGTGTTGGCCGGCAAGGCGGACTACGGCGTTGCGGCATCCGAACTGGCGCTGCACCGCGGGCGGGGCAAACCCATCGTCGCTGTGGCTGCGATCATCCAGAATTCACCGTTGGTCTTGCTGGTCAATCGCAAGAAGGTTTCGAGTATCGAGGCGCTGAACAACGGTGGCGCCAAGATCATGCTGATGCCGCACGAAGCTGAACTCTACGCCTACCTGAAGCGCGAGGGCATCGAGCGTTATACCGTCATCCCGCACAGCTTCGATCCCGATGACCTCATTTCCGGGCGGGTCGATGCCTTGTCGGGCTATTCAACCGATGAGCCGTTCATCCTGCGCCAGCACGACTTCCCCTACCTGGTGTTCACTCCGCGGGCAGTCGGCATCAATTTTTATGGTGATACGCTGTTTACCAGCGAGGAGAGGAGCAAACGTCAGCCCTCCGAGGTACGGGCATTTCGTGATGCCGCCGTAAAGGGTTGGGCCTATGCCATGGAACATCCGCAGGAGGCGGCGGAACTGATCCTGCGTCGCTACTCGAACCGTCACAGTCTGGCCCATCTGCTGTTCGAGGCGGCCGAAATGAAGCGACTGATGCAGCCGGAACTGATCGAACTGGGCACTCAGTCTGCGCAACGCTGGCAGCAGATTGCTCGGACATACGCCGAACTGCAAATGTTGCCGACGAATGTCTCGATGGATGGCTTGATTTTCGATAGTGGCAGCCGCCGCTTGCCGGTTTGGGTGTGGCCGGCCTTTGCTCTTGGAGCAGTGTTGTTGACGGCGGTTTTGCTGGTGGCCTGGCATTTTGCCAAGCTCAATCGTTTGTTGCGGGCCGAGGCCGCCAGTCGGCGTGAAGCCGAATTCGCCTTGCGCCAGAGCGAAGAGCGTTACCGGCAATTGGCCGAACACAGCAAGGACGTCATCTGGACGCTCGATCTGGCCAGCCTACGTTTTACCTATGTCAGCCCATCGATCCGTAATGTCCGTGGATATACGGCCGAGGAGGTGATGCGGCAGAGTCTGCAGGAGGCGCTGACGGCAGAGTCATATTGTCACGCCATGGCCATTCTGCAGGAGCATCTGCAGCGCCTCGGCGAAGGCGACATGAGTGCGCTCTCGGCTACGACGGAAATAGAGCAGCCGCACAAGAATGGCGGCGTGATCGTTTCCGAGGTGGTGGCCAGCTTTGTTCTGGATGAAACCGGCCAGCCACAGACGGTGCTGGGCATCGCGCGTGATATTTCGGAACGACGTGCCGTCGAGAGCCAGTTGCGCTCGGCCAACGACCGCCTGCGCGGACAATTGCAGGAAATCGAGAAATTGCAGGCCGCCTTGAAGGAGCAGGCAATACGTGACAGTCTGACCGGTTGCTTCAATCGCCGCTATCTTGACGAAACCCTGGAGCGTGAATTGTGGCGGGCTCGGCGTGAGGGCTATCCCTTGGCCTTGGTCATCCTCGATCTCGACCATTTCAAGCAGATCAACGATACCTATGGCCATCTGGCCGGCGACCTGGCGCTCAAGGAACTGGCCGGCCAGTTGCAAGCCGATGTGCGCCACGAGGACGTGCTATGTCGCTACGGTGGCGAGGAGTTCGTCATCCTGATGCCACGCATGGCTTTGGCGACGGCCTTGGAGCGTGCCGAAGCCTGGCGCCAGAGGATCGCCGACATCCGTATCCAGTTCGGCAATTTCGAGTTGTCCTTTACGGCATCGGCCGGCGTCGCGGCCTATCCCGATCACGGCAAGACACCCGATGAATTGGCGCAGGCTGCCGACGAGGCGCTTTATGTGGCCAAGCGCGAGGGGCGCAATCGCGTCGTTGCCTACCGCGTGACCGAGGGTTAGCGCTCAGTCGCCGCCACCACCGCAGCCTCCGCCGCAACCGCTGCCCCCGTCTCCGCCGCCGGAGTCGCCGCTACAGCCACCGCCACAACCCGAGGAGCAGCCGATATCGCTGGCGCAGAAGCCGGAGCCCCCCGCGCCGCGTGCTGCCATGCAGTCGAGGTGATAGACGAAGCCACCGGCAATGCCGAGTGCAGCGTCGATGGCGAACAAGCGGGGCAAACGATCGGGTTTCTTCGGGTCGATCTTTTCCAGGGTGCAGGCCAGACGCCAGGCGCGCTTGATTCCGTCGCTCGCTTGCGTCGGTGTCGTCATCGCTTCGGCTGGCGTGTGGTGCAGGAAGCGACCGAAGGCCGAACCGCAGAATTTATTGTATTGCCGGGTGAACAGGATGAACTCGTGCCAGGCGTCGTCCACCGCTTGCGAAGGCATGGCCACCATGCGTCGCCCGGCCAGCCGGCAGATCTGGAAGTAATCGACCAATGCCGCGAAAACCTCGCCGCGTTGGGCTTCGCTCAGTTCCGGCCGGCGTGCTGCCAGCCGCTTGTCGAGTTGGCGTTGATAGGGATAGGCCGCGATGTAGCCGGCGCGCCGCTGCCGGCTCCAGTGCCGCCAGATCAGGAAGACGATGAGCGCCACGAAGGCGCCGATCAGCAGCTTGGCCATGTTCAGCTATTGACGTCGAAGCACAGGTATTTGACTTCGAGGTATTCCTCGATGCCGTACTTCGAGCCCTCGCGGCCGATACCCGACTGCTTGATGCCGCCGAACGGAGCCACTTCGTTTGAAATCAGTCCGGTATTGACGCCGACCATGCCGTATTCCAACGCTTCTCCGACGCGCCAGCAGCGCCCCACATTACGCGTGAAGAAATAGGCGGCCAGGCCGAACTCGGTATCGTTGGCCATGGCGATGGCCTCGGCCTCGGTCTCGAAGCGGAAGAGCGGAGCGACCGGGCCGAAGGTTTCCTCGCGAGCCACTTTCATGGCGGTGGTAACGTCGGCCAGCACGGTTGGCTGATAGAAGTTGCCGCCGCGCTCGTGGCGGGCGCCGCCGCACAGCACGCGGGCACCTTTGGCGACGGCATCGGCGACATGCGATTCGACCTTGGCCAGACCGGCTGCGTTGATCAGCGGGCCTTGGGCGACGCCGGCCTCGGTGCCGGGGCCGACTCTCAACTGCTTGACCTTTTCGGCGAAGCGGGCGGCGAATTCCTCGTAGATGCCCGACTGGACCAGGATGCGGTTGGCGCAGACGCAGGTCTGCCCCGTGTTCCGGTATTTTGCCGAAATTGCCCCGTCCACCGCAGCAGTCACGTCGGCATCGTCAAAAACGATGAAGGGCGCGTTGCCGCCCAGTTCCAGCGACAGCTTCTTGATGCTCGGCGCACACTGCGCCATCAACAGGCGGCCGACGCCGGTCGAGCCGGTGAAGGACAGCTTGCGGACGATCGGGTTGGCGCACAGCTCGCCGCCGACGTCGGCCGGCGTGCCGGTGACGACGTTGAAGATGCCAGTCGGGAATCCGGCCTGCTCGGCCAGTACGGCCAGCGCCAGGGCGGTCAGCGGCGTTGATTCGGCCGGCTTGACGACGACCGGGCAGCCGGCCGCGAGTGCCGGGGCAACCTTGCGCGTGATCATGGCGAGCGGGAAATTCCACGGCGTGATCGCGGCGCTGACGCCGATCGGCTGTTTGACCACGACCAGCCGGGTATTGGCAGCCGGGCTGGGGATGGTTTCACCGTAGGTGCGCTTGCCTTCCTCGGCGAACCATTCGACGAAAGAGGCACCATAGATCACTTCCCCCTTGGCTTCGGCCAGCGGCTTGCCGCATTCGGCGGTGATCAGTTGCGCCAGGTCGTCGGCGTTGTCGAGAATCAGGCGGTTCCAGGCCTGCAGCAACTGGGCGCGGCGGCGGGCGGTCAGTGCCTTCCAGGCCGGCCAGGCCGCATCGGCGGCCTCAATAGCACGGCGGGTTTCGGCGCTGCCGCAACAGGGCACGAAGGCGAGGTGCTCGCCGGTCGCCGGATTGAGTACCTCCAGCGTGCGCTTGTCGTCGGCATCGACCCACTGGCCGGCAATCAGGTTGGTGTTCCGTAGCAGGGCTGGGTTCTTCAGGTTCATGGTCTTGAAAAATCCTGTAAAAACGTTAAGTTATAGGTTGTATTGTAGAAACGTCATTAAGATGAAGCGTGTTGTATTCTCCTCCGCTCTCCTGTTCAGCGCCCTGTTGATGACCGCGTGCAGCGGCCCGGCACCGCGCCAGGCGACGTCGCCGGAAACTATACCGCAAGCGCAACGGGCGGTGAGCGAACTGGGTAACGAGGTGGCGATGTACGCCCTGGGCCTGATCGATACCGGCTACCGCTTCGGCGGCAAGAACCCGGAGGCAGGTCTGGATTGCAGCGGCATGGTCAGCTACATCTACCGACAGGCTGCCGGCATCAAGGTGCAGGGGAGCGCTGCCGATATCGCGCGCAACGGTCGGGCCATTGCCCGCGACGACCTGCGCCCGGGCGATCTGGTCTTCTTCAATACGCGTAACCAACCGTTTTCGCATGTTGGCATCTATCTGGGCGATGCCCGCTTCGTCCATGCCCCGTCGACCAACGGCAAGGTACGCATCGACCGCCTGAACGACCGCTATTACGCCCAGCGCTACGAAGCAGCGCGCACCTTGCTCGATTGATCCCGGGATAATTGGACGGGGCGCGGCGTAAAAGGTAGAATCCGCGTCTTCCGCCCGTAGCTCAGCTGGATAGAGTACTGCCCTCCGAAGGCAGGGGTCGTGCGTTCGAATCGCGCCGGGCGGGCCAGAATTCGCAAAAGCCACCGTCAGGTGGCTTTTTGCTTTTCCGCTTAGCCTTCCCCGGCTTCATACGCCGAGAGCGTCACCCCGGCGTGGGTCAGAAATTCGCGAAATGCCTTGATGTCGGTCTTGCTGCACGTGTTGCTGTTGTGCGGGTGGTGCAGGAAGGTCTCCATCTTGTTCAGTTTGACCTTGAAGCGGGCGCCGTGTGAGGGCTCGACTTCGGCGCCGAGATGGTTGAGCAGCGATTCGATTTCGCGCCAGTGGATGTTGGCGGAGGGCGGGTCCTGGAAGATCGTTCGCAAGAGGTGGGCGTGCTTGTGGCTCATGGAAAACTCCCGACGCTGTCGATTTTTCCATTCTATGCCTTTGAGGCAGCGTGCGATCAGCTCAGGGCGGTTTTGAGCAGCGCGAGCGAGAGCAGTGTATACCCGGCCGCAACAAGATCGTCGGCCATGACGCCGAAGCCGTTCTTGACGTGCTCGTCGAAGTAGCGGGCCGGCTGTGGCTTGGTGATGTCGAAGAAGCGGAACAGGATGAAAGCGGCGAGTTGCCACAGCCAACCGGGCGGGGCCATGAGCAAGACGAGCCAGAAGGGGACGATTTCGTCCCAGACGATGCTGCCGTGATCCGGGTCGCCCAGCGCCTTGCCAGCGACATTGATGAACCAGATGCCACCGAGGTAGGCTGAGACGATCAGGAAGAGAAACTGGGCGTCGCCGAACCATGGGCGCATCAGGATGAAGCTGGCCCAGGCAAACAGGGTACCGAAGGTGCCCGGCGCTTTCGGCGCGAGGCCGCTGCCGCAGCCGCAGGCGAAGAAATGCGCCGGGTGGGCGAGCAGGAAGCGGACGCTAGGCGGCTGAGTCGACAAAGTGCTCGTACCCCTTGCGGGCGATTTCGACCGGCTGGTTGTCCGGATCCAAAACGGTGACTTGGCCGGCCGGTCCGGCGACGATTTCGCCGATGTGCCAGAGTGGCAGTTCAAGGCGCGCGGCGATCTGGGCGATGGCCAGGCTTTGCTGGCCAGGTGCCGTGAAGCAGAGCTCGTAGTCGTCGCCGCCGGCCAGCTGGCAGTCGAGGGCGATGCGACGCAGGTCGGCATCGTAGTTGTCGCCGGTGCCGGACAGTTCGCGCAGGTGTGGCAATTGCACCAGGCGGACGGCGGCGGCGCAGCCGGAGCGTTCGCCGATGTGGGCGAGATCGGCCAGGAGGCCGTCCGATACATCGATGGCGGCGCTGGCGATGCCTTTCAGTGCTTGGCCCAAGGCGACGCGCGGCTTGGGTTTTTCCAGCGCGGCGACGCATAGTCGAGGCCAGGGCTCGGGCAGTTTGACCTTGCCTTGCAGGTGGGCGAGGCCGAGGGCGGCGAGGCCGGGGCGGCCGGAGACCCAGATCTGGTCGCCGGGGCGGGCGCCGTCGCGGCGGATGGCCTGGCCGGGCTCGATTTCGCCCATGGCGGTGATGCAGACATTGAGCGGGCCGCGGGTGGTATCGCCGCCGATCACATCGACGCCGTATTCGGCAGCACACGCGAAAAAGCCTTCGGCGAATTTTGCCACCCAGGCCTCGTCCACCGCAGGCATGGCGCCGGCCAGTGTTACCCAGCGCGGCTTGGCGCCCATCGCGGCGAGGTCGGAGATGTTGACGGCGAGCGCCTTCCAGCCGAGGTTCTTTGGATCGGTATCAGGCAGGAAATGGGTGCCTGCGACCAGCATGTCGGTGGTTACCGCCAGCTGCGTGCCGGGTGTCGGTTCGATCAGGGCGCAATCGTCACCCGGGCCGAGCACCGTGTTCGGGGTCGGCCGGGCGAAGTATTTGGCGATCAGGTCGAACTCGCCGGGCATGGCCTTAACGGTTCTGCTTGCGGTTGGCGACTTCGTCCGGGCGGACGCCAGCGGCCACCTTGTCTAGCACGCCATTGACGTACTTGTGGCCGTCCGTGCCGCCGAAGGCCTTGGCCAGTTCGATGGCCTCGTTGATGATCACGCGGTAGGGCGTTTCCGGATGGTGCACCATCTCGAAGGTGCCGAGCAGCAGGATGCAGGCTTCGATCGGCGACAACTCGGTGAACGGGCGGTCGATGTGCACAGCGATCTTTTCGATCAGCGGGGCGCGCTGGGCGATGACGCCGCGTAGCGTGCCGACGAAGAATTCGCGGTCGGCCTTGGCGAAGCCTTCCATCTCCGGTGCGTAGGCTTCGATGGCGGCCTCGTCGGCACCGCCGACACGCCACTGGTAGAGGCCCTGCAGCACGAATTCGCGAGCACGGCGGCGGGCGGACTTGGGCTTGGCGGTCTTGTCTTGTTCGGTCATTGGGCGAGTGCCTTTTGCAGGTTGGCCATTTCGACGGCGGCCTGGGCGCAGTCGCTGCCCTTGGGCTGCATGCGCACTTCGGCTTGTTCGTCGGTTTCACAGGTCAGGATGCCGTTGGCGATGGGCACGCCGGTGTCGAGCTGCACTTCCATGATGGCGCGGCAAGAATCGTTGGAGACGACCTCGAAGTGATAGGTCTCGCCGCGGATGACGGCACCGAGGGCGACGAGCGCGTCGTACTTGCCGCTGTTGGCCATGGTTTGCAGGATGAGCGGGATTTCCAGTGCGCCCGGGCAGGTGGCGATGGCCATGTCGCCGTCGGCCACGCCGAGGCGCTTCAGCTCATTGACGCAGGCGGAGAGCAGGCCTTCGCAGACCGGCAGGTTGAAGCGGCTCATCACGATGCCGACGCGTAGACCGGCGCCGGCGAGGTTGTTGTCGAATTCGAAAACGTTGTCGAAGCGGGACATGGCTTTAAAGCTCCGCAGGAGAGGGAACGAAACCGGTGACTTCGAGGCCGAAGCCGGTCATGGAGGGCATCTTGCGCGGGCTGGAGAGCAGGCGCATCTTGCCGACGCCGCAGTCGCGCAGGATCTGCGCGCCGATGCCGTAGGAACGCGGGTCCCACTTGGTCTGGCCCTGCGGCTTCTCGGCGGTCAGGCGGTTGAGCAGGGCTTCGCCGTCTTCCGGACGGTGCAGCAGGACGATGACGCCATGGCCGTGCTTGGCCAGCGCGGCTTGTGCCTGGTCGATGGAAAACGATTGCTGTTTGCTCGACGGGTCGAGGAAATCGAGTACCGAGAGCGGCTCGTGCACGCGCACCAGCGTTTCGCCATCGCCCGGGATGCTGCCCTTGACCAGCGCCAGATGCGTGCCGCCGCCAGCGCGGTCGGCGTAGGCGTGCATGGTGAATTCGCCGTGCGGCGTGGCGATGGTCTTGCTGGCGACGCGCTCGATCAGTTTTTCAGAGGCGGCACGGTAGTGGATCAGGTCGGCGATGGTGCCGATCTTCAAGCCGTGTTCCTTGGCGAATTCGATCAGCTCGGGCAGGCGGGCCATCGTGCCGTCGTCGTTCATGATTTCGCAGATGACCGAGGCGGGCTCCAGGCCGGCCATGCCGGCGAGGTCGCAGCCGGCTTCGGTGTGGCCGGCGCGTACCAGCACGCCACCTTCGCGGGCGGTGATCGGGAAGACATGGCCGGGCTGCACGATGTCGTCAGCGACGGCGTTCTTGGCCACGGCGACCTGGATGGTCTTGGCGCGGTCGGCGGCAGAAATGCCGGTGGTAACGCCTTCGGCGGCCTCGATCGAGACGGTGAAGGCGGTGCCGTAGACGGTGCCGTTGTTGCGTGCCATCTGGGTCAGGCCCAGCTTCTTGCAGCGTTCGGCGGTGAGGGTCAGGCAGACCAGGCCGCGGCCGTATTTGGCCATGAAGTTGATGGCTTCCGGCGTGATGTGCTCGGCGGCCATGACGAGGTCGCCTTCGTTTTCGCGGTCTTCTTCATCGACCAGGATGACCATGCGACCGGCCTTCAGTTCGGCGACGATCTCGGCAGTGCTGGCAATGGCGGGATGGGGTGGCATCGGGTGTGGGGGTGAAACGGAAAGGGGTGACATTTTCGCAGAAATGGGGGCGGCAAGGTTGATTTTGTAAGCTTTTTTGCCCAGCGCTATTTTGCCTGAGCCTTGATTTTTGGCCTTTTTGGCCAGTGCACCGCAGCAATCAATCTTAGGGCGTGTAAGCCTCGACCTGGATGCGCAGGCGGACTTCGTCGCCGATGAAGGGCAGGCCGTTGGTCAGGCCGAAATCAGAGCGACGCAGCGTGGTGACGGCATCCGCGCCGCAGCCGCGCTTGCGGTTGGCAAGATTCAGCCCGCACTTGAAGCGGGCGATGTCGAGGCGGACAGGTCGGATTTCGCCGAGCATGACCAGCTTGCCGTCGACGGCGGTGAGCTGCTCGCCGGTGAAGACGAAGTTCTCGCTACGGAACAGGATGTCGGGAAAGCTCTTGGCGTTGAACCAGTCTTCGCCGCGCAGGATGTCGTCGCGCAAGGCCATGCCGGTATCAAGGGAGGTGACGTCGATGCGGATGTCGACCTGGCCGCGCTTGGCCTCGGGGTCGAAGGCGAGGCTGCCGCTAGTGCGGTTGAACTGGCCGCGCTGTGTTGAGAAACCGAGGTGGTCGATCTCGAAGCTGGCATAGGTGTGCGTCGGGTCGA
Source organism: Azonexus sp. IMCC34839 (assembly GCF_047047955.1). Classification (GTDB taxonomy): domain Bacteria; phylum Pseudomonadota; class Gammaproteobacteria; order Burkholderiales; family Rhodocyclaceae; genus Azonexus. The sequence goes on from NZ_CP150631.1 coordinate 2,855,189, forward strand.
TGACATAGTCGGCAGCACTGGCGTTGAGCTCGAGGCTGGCGAGTAGGGCGGCGAGGATGACTCTTGCGGTGCACATGGCAAAACGGGCAAAAATGGTGGCGATAGCCTTCCGACCGCTGCGCCGGCGTGCCGTTCCCAAAAAATCGCGGTAGCATGCCGGGCCATGCGCCACGCCCTGCTTTTCTCCGTTTTCGTCATCGCCTCCTGCGGCCTCGCCTACGAGTTGGTCGCCGGCGCCTTGTCGTCCTATCTGTTGGGTGACTCGGTCCTGCAATTCTCGACGGTGATCGGCTGCTACCTGTTTGCCATGGGTGCCGGGTCCTGGCTGTCGAAATACATCACGCGCGACCTGATCGGGCGTTTCATCCAGATCGAGTTGATGGTTGGTTTGCTCGGCGGCTTCTCGGCCATCGGGCTGTTCCTGGTCTTCACCTGGATGTCGGCGCCGTTCAAGCTGGTGCTCTACCTGGCGGTATTCGGTGTCGGGGTGCTGGTCGGGCTGGAGATTCCGCTGGTCATGCGTATCCTGAAGCGCGAGCTAGCCTTCAAGGACCTTGTGTCGCAAGTGCTCACTTTCGACTATCTCGGCGCGCTGGCGGTGTCCATCCTCTTCCCGCTGATTCTCGCGCCGCATCTTGGCATGGTGCGTACCGGGCTGCTTTTCGGTCTGTTGAACGTCGGCGTCGCACTGTGGGCGCTGCATCTGTTCCGCGCCCAGTTGCCGGCTCGACCCTGGCTGGCTGTGCAGAGCTGGGCCAGTTTCGCCGTGTTGCTCGGGGGCTTTGCCGGCGCCGGGCAACTCACCACCTTGGCCGAGAGCCATCTCTATGCCGACGAAATCGTGCATGCCGAGACCACGCCCTACCAGCGCCTGGTAGTGACGCGCTGGCGCGACGATTTACGCCTCTTCCTGAACAATAACCTTCAGTTCTCGTCGCACGACGAATATCGCTACCACGAGGCGCTGGTCCATCCCGGCCTGGCGGCCTTGCCGGGCGCAAAGCGTGTGCTGGTGCTGGGCGGTGGCGACGGCCTGGCCGTGCGCGAGATTCTCAAGTACGACAAGGTGGAATCGGTGACCCTGGTCGACCTCGACCCGGCGATGACCGCCTTGTTCTCGACTGCGCCGGCGTTGGTCGAGCTGAATCGCGGCGCGTTGAAGGACAAGCGAGTGACGGTGATCAATGCCGATGCGCTGGTCTGGCTGGAGGAAAGCCGCGACTACTTTGATTTCATCGTGGTCGACTTTCCCGATCCGAACAACTTCGCACTGGGCAAACTGTACTCATCGGCCTTCTACCGGCTGCTGGAAAAGCGCCTCTCGGCGCGTGGCCTGATGGTCATCCAGTCGACCTCGCCGTTCTACGCGCGGCAATCGTTCTGGTGCGTGGTGACGACGCTGGAGGACGTCGGCCTGAAAACCGCGCCGTATCACGCGATGGTGCCGTCCTTCGGGGAGTGGGGCTTCATCATCGCCAGCCGGCAGGATTTCTTGCCTGCTGCGGTGGACAGCGCAAAAACCCGATTTTTGACGCCGGAGATCGTGGCCGATTTGTTCCGCTTCCCGGCCGACATGGCGCGCGTGCCGGCCGAAGTGAATCGCCTGAACAACCAGGTGCTGGTGCGCTACTTCGAAAGCGAGTGGCGCAAGGTGATTCGTTAGTTTTCTGCCCGGTGCGCCTTGATGTAGGCGACCACTTCGTCCATCGGCACCGGTTTGCTGAACAGGTAGCCCTGCAGGAAATCGCAGTGCAGGCGCGACAGGAACTCCTTCTGCATTTCCGTCTCGACGCCCTCGGCGACGACTCCCAGCCCAAGGTTGTGGCCTAGTGCGATGGTCGCGGCGCAGATCGAGGCGTCGTTGGCGTCGGTCTCGATGTCGGTGACGAAGGAGCGGTCGAGCTTCAGGCGCTTGATCGGCAGGTGCTTCAGATAGGCGAGCGAGGAGTGTCCGGTGCCGAAATCGTCGATGGCCAGCATGACGCCGAGGGCGGCCAGTTGGTCGAGGATGGACAGTGTCACCTCGGGGTTCTGCATCGCCGTGCTCTCGGTGATTTCCAGCTCGATTTCCTGCGGTTTCAGTTCGTAGCAGGCCAGCGCGCCCTGGACGAGGAGCAGCAGGTTTTCGTGGCGCAACTGCTGGGCGGAGATGTTGATGGCGACGTGTACGCCGTCGATCCCGGCCTTCTTGATTTCGCGCAGCTGGCGGCAAGCTTCCCAGATCACCCAGTCGCCGAGCGGCTGGATCAGGCCGGTTTCCTCGGCGATGGCAATGAAGCGCAGCGGCGAGATGGGGCCGAATTCCGGGCTGTTCCAGCGTAGCAGGGCCTCGAGCGAGGAAATCTGGCCGGTACGGGTGTTCAGCTGGGGCTGGAAGTGCAGCGAGAATTCGCAATTGAGCGGCGACATCGAGGCGACGGCATGCCGCAATGCGCTTTCCAGGCGCAGGCGCTCGCCGGCCGCTTCGTTCATGCGGCTGGCGTAGAACTGGTGGTTGTTCCGCCCCAGGCTCTTGGCGTGGTACATCGCCGAATCGGCGTTGCGCAGCAGGGTGGTCAGGTCGGTGCCGTCGGTCGGATAGAGGCTGATGCCGATGCTGGGCGTGGCGTACAGAGCGTGCTCATCGATCTGGTAGTGATCCGCCAGTTCGTTCTGGATCTTGCCGGCAACCCGGCCGGCGGTGACCGGCGAATCGATCTCGGGGAGTACGACGACAAACTCGTCGCCGCCCAGGCGGGCGACCAGATCGCTGCCGCGAACGGCTTGACGCAAGCGGTCGGCGACCTGCTTGAGGATCTCGTCGCCGACGTGGTGGCCCAGCGTGTCGTTGATGTTCTTGAAATTGTCGAGGTCGATCAGCATGACTGCCAGCTGCCGGCTCTCGCGCTCGCAAACGCGCAGCATGTGGTTAAGCTGGGCCTCGAAGGCCAGGCGGTTGGGCAGTTGGGTTAGCGCGTCGTGGTAGGCGAGCAGGGCCAGGCGTTCGGAAGCCTGCTTGTTGGTGCTGATGTCGGTGAAGTTTGCGACATAGTTCAGTACCCGCCCCGCCGCATCGCGAACGACCGAGATGGAGAGCAGCTTGGGGTAGCAGCTACCATCCTTGCGCTTGTCCCAGATCTCACCTTCCCAGTAGTTACGCTCATTGAGCGCTTGCCACATTTCAGCGTAGAGCTCCGGCGTCGAATGGCCGGAGGCCAGAATGCGTGGGTTCTGGCCGACGACCTCCTCGGCGGTGTAGCCGGTCAGCCGGGTAAAGGCGGCGTTGACGCTGATGATTTTGTTGCCGGCATCGGTGACGACGATGGCCTCATGGCTTTGCGCAAAGGCGCGTTGCAGCACCCCGTCGGGGAGTGCAACGGCGTTTCTGTCACCGGAATCTGACGTGGGGTCAGTATCGTTCATGCCTGCGGTCTATCTTGTTGAAAGATAGCCGTAGATTACACGTTGAACAGGAAGTTCATCACATCGCCATCGCGCACGACGTATTCCTTGCCTTCGGCGCGCATCTTGCCGGCTTCCTTGGCGCCTTGTTCGCCCTTGTAGGCGATGAAGTCTTCGTAGGCGATGGTCTGGGCGCGGATGAAGCCGCGTTCGAAGTCGGTGTGGATGACGCCAGCCGCTTGCGGCGCGGTGTCGCCGGCATGAATGGTCCAGGCGCGCACTTCCTTCACGCCAGCGGTGAAGTAGGTCTGCAGGCCGAGCAGCTGGTAGCCGGCGCGGATCAGGCGATCCAGGCCGGGCTCGTGCAGGCCCATCGATTCGAGGAATTCGACCTTGTCGGCGTCGTCCAGGTCGGCGATCTCGGCTTCGATCGAGGCGCACAGGGCGACGACTTGTGAGCCTTCCTCGGCTGCGTGCGCTTCTACCTTGGCCAGCAGCGGGTTGTCAGTGAAGCCGTCTTCGGCGACGTTGGCGGCGTACAGCACAGGCTTGGCGGTGATCAGGCAGAAGGGCTTCAGCGTGGCCCATTCTTCCTTGGAAAGATCGAGGGCGCGCACGGCCTTGCCCTGATCGAGCTGGGCAAAGCACTTCTCTAGCACGGAGACCAGGATCTTGGCTTCCTTGTCGCCGGAGTTGGCCGGGCGCTTGTAGCGGTTCAAGGCCTTTTCGACGGTACCCATGTCGGCCAGCGCCAGTTCGGTGTCGATGACTTCGATATCGCGGATCGGGTCGACACTGCCGGAAACATGGATCACGTTCGGGTCGTCGAAGCAGCGCACGACGTGCACGATGGCGTCGGTTTCGCGGATGTTGGCCAGGAACTGGTTGCCCAGGCCTTCACCCTTGGAAGCACCGGCGACCAGACCGGCGATGTCGACGAATTCGACGATGGCCGGCTGCACCTTCTGCGGCTTGACGATCTCGGAGAGCGCCTTGAGACGCGGGTCCGGCACCTCGACGATGCCGACATTCGGCTCGATGGTACAGAACGGGTAGTTGGCCGCTTCGATGCCAGCCTTGGTCAGGGCGTTGAACAGGGTGGATTTGCCGACGTTGGGCAGACCGACGATACCGCATTTCAAAGACATGGTTTCTTCCTTAGACGGCTTTGCCGTGCAACTGTTGTTGGGCGCCGGCGTAGTCTCCGGCGGAAATTCGGGGCCAGGCCAGCAGGCTACGATGCAGGGACTGCTCGATATCCGGCATTTCTTCCTTGCGCGGCTGGTGCAGCACGAAATCGGCGACTTGTTGGCTCAAGCCCAGCGTGCGCGGGTGGCCGATGCCGAGGCGCAGGCGCCAGAAGTCCGGCGTGCCAAGCTTGGCCTGGATATCTTTCAGGCCGTTGTGGCCGCCGTTGCCGCCGCCCTGTTTCAGGCGGATGCCGCCGGGGGGCAGGTCGAGTTCGTCATGGATGACCAGAATCTCGGCCGGGGAAATCTTGTAGAAATTGGCCAGCGCCGCCACTGCCTGACCGGAACGGTTCATGTAGGTGGTCGGTTGCAGCAGCCACAGTTCGCCGGCACGTCCGGCCTTGCCGAAGAATTTCGACTGTGGGGCGAGCGTGATCTTGAGTTGATCGGCCAACTGGTCGACGAACCAGAACCCGACGTTGTGTCGGGTGGCTTCGTATTCCGGCCCCGGGTTGCCGAGGCCGACGATCAGACGAGGAGCGGTCATGGGTTCAGTCGTGAAAAGGCCGCCGGGGCATTCTGCCTGCGGCGGCCAGAGTATAGCGGAGCGCGCGGATTACTCGGCGGCAGCTTCGCCTTCGGCAGCTTCTTCAGCCGAACCGCCCTTGCCGACGATGCCGGCAACGATCGGGTCGTCTTCACCGTGCTTGACCAGAGCCACGCCCTTCGGCAGCTTGACCTGGGAAGCGTGGATGTTCTCGCCAACCTTCAGGGAGCCGAGGTCGACTTCGATGAACTCGGGCAGATCCTTGGCCAGACAGTGGATGTCCAGTTCGGTGGTGACGTGGTTAACCAGGCCGCCGCCCAGCTTGACGCCCGGGGAGTTTTCTTCGTTGACGAAGTGCAGGGGCACCTTGATGTGCAGTTCGTGGGTGGCGTCGACGCGCTGGAAGTCCACGTGCAGGATCAGTTGCTTGTAGGCGTGCGTCTGGTAGTCACGTAGCAGGACTTGTTCCTTCTTGCCATCGATGACGAGGTTGATGATGGAAGAGTGGAAAGCTTCCTTCTTCATCTTCAACAGCAGGTCGTTGTGGTTGGTTTCGATAGCGATCGGGGCGGCTTCACCGCCGTAGACGATACCCGGAACGGTGCCGGCACGGCGCAGGCGGCGGCTCGCACCCGTTCCCTGTACGCCACGTGCGGAAGCGATAACTTCAAATTGCATGGTGGTACTCCAAAAATTTTCCCGAACCGCGACCAGAACGGGAAGGTTAAAAAGACTTAATCAATGAACAGCGACGAGACGGAGTCGTCGTTGCTGATGCGGCGAATGGTTTCGGCCATGATCTCGGCAACCGAGAGTTGGCGGATACGCGGCGAAGCGGCTGCATCGTCGCGTAGGGGGATGGTGTCGGTGACGACCAGGGCGTCGAGGTCGGAGGTATTCACGCGCTCGACGGCCGGGCCGGACAGTACCGGGTGAGTACAGTAAGCGACGACCTGCTTGGCACCATGCTGCTTGAGCGCGGTGGCGGCCTTGCACAGGGTGCCGGCGGTGTCGACCATGTCATCCATGATGATGCAGGTGCGGCCCTTGACGTCGCCGATGATGTTCATCACTTCGGAAACGTTAGCCTTCGGGCGGCGCTTGTCGATGATGGCCAGGTCACATTCCAGTCGCTTGGCCAGCGAGCGGGCGCGGACGACGCCGCCGTGGTCGGGCGAAACGACCATCGGGTTTTCGTAATTCTGCTTCTTGATGTCTTCGAGCAGGATAGGCAGGGCGTAGATGTTATCGACCGGAATGTCGAAGAAGCCCTGAATCTGTTCGGCGTGCAGGTCCATGGTCAGCACGCGGTCGACGCCGGAAGCGACGAGCATGTTGGCGACCAGCTTGGCGGCGATGGGCACGCGGGAGGAACGCGAGCGGCGATCCTGGCGGGCGTAGCCGAAGTAGGGAATGGCGGCGGTGATGCGACCGGCCGAGGCGCGCTTGAGCGAATCGACCATGACCAGCAGTTCCATCAGGTTGTCGTTGGTCGGGGCGCAGGTGGATTGCAACACGAAGATGTCGCGACCGCGGACGTGTTCCTGCAGTTCGACGCTGACTTCGCCGTCGGAAAAGCGGCCGACATTGGCGCGACCGAGGTCGACATTGAGATTGGTAGCAACGTCGGCAGCCAGTTTCGGATTGGCATTGCCGGTGAACACCATCAGGCTGTTGTAGGCCATTTCCACAGTCCTCAGGGATCTTTGCGCGCGCCGCAAATTCTCCCGATGCAATGAAAATCGGGCAGGCGCGAGACCTGCCCGAAGGGAATCTGGCAGGGGAAGAAGGATTCGAACCTTCGAATGCCGGAATCAAAATCCGGTGCCTTGACCAACTTGGCGACTCCCCTGCGGTCGTCTGAACGGGTGCCGTTCAAACGAGGCGCGAATGATACAGGAGGCTTTTCAGGAAATCCAGTCTTTTTGCAGATTTTTTGCAAGCGGGTGCTCGGCGAGCCCCTCGGCCACCCAGCCGTTCATGCCAGTCGGGAGTTGGGAAAGCACGGATTCGGCCGCCTTCCTGTCAGCGAAAGCCGCGAAAACGCAGGCCCCGGAACCGGTCATCATCGCCGTCGGTGCGTATTGCTTCAGCCAGGCCAGATGTTCGGCTACGGCCGGGAAGCGGGCACAGGCGACGGTTTCCAGATCGTTATGGCCGAGGCCAGGCTGCCAGTCGGCGGCAGTGATGGCCGGCGTATCGCGCTTGAGGTCGGGGGCACCGAAAATTGCCGCTGTCGGCACGTGCACCGCAGGCGTCAGCACCAGGTAGGTGGCGGGCGGCAGATTGAGGTCGGTGAAGTGCTCGCCGACGCCTTCGGCGAAACAGTTGCGGCCGTGAATGAAGACCGGAACATCGGCGCCGAGTGCCAGACCGATTTTCTCCAGTTGCGGGCGCGTCAGGCCGGTTTGCCAGAGGTGGTTCAAAGCGAGAAGGACGGTCGCGGCATCGGAGGAGCCGCCGCCGAGGCCGCCGCCCATGGGCAGACGTTTGTCGAGGCGAATGGTCGCGCCTTGGCGGCAACCGGTGGCTTCCTGCAACAGGCGGGCGGCGCGTACGGTCAGATCGGTTTCCGGCGGAACGCCGGGGATGGGAGTCGCAAGGACGATCTGGCCGTCGTCGCGCGGTGCGAAGCGCAGGGTGTCGGCGCGGTCGATGAAGCGGAAGAGCGTTTGCAGCAGGTGGTAGCCGTCCGCCCGGCGGCCAACGACATGCAGGAAGAGATTCAGTTTGGCCGGCGCCGGCCAGGCGCTGTCCCAGGTCCAGTCAGTCAAGGCGCTTCCTTCCATTCCTCGATGCGCAGTTTGAGTTCGATGCCTTGCCCGTCGCTCAGGGTCAGGCGAGCTGGGGCGGCGGCAGGTAATTCGAGATCGTAGCCATAGTCGATCCGCCAGCCGGCTTCGTCCAGCCGGCTGGGGCGGCCCAGCGGGTCATGCGTCAACTTGCCGGAGATGCCGGCGCGGCCGAGCAGCCAGGCGGCCAGGCGGCCGACCGGAAGGCGTTGCCCGGTGACTTCCTCGATCAGGCTCTCCGGGTCGGCCGACTCACGGGTGTCGCCATTGGCTAGGCGTAGCGTCGAGCGACCAGGGCGCATCTCGATCTCGGCCAGGCCGATCCCGATCGGGTTGGCCAACAGGAGGCGGTCCTGTTCGCCTCGGTGTTCCCAGCTCAGGCGGCCGCCGCTGCGTTGTGCCGGGCGGTCGGGCTGGGAAACGCGTAGGGCAAAACGCGCCTCGAGGGCGAAATCGCTGATCCGTTCGCGCTCCGGTTGCAGACCGGGAACGACGGCGCAGCCGGCGAGCAGCAGGCTGCCGGCCAGCACGATGCTGTGGCGCAAATTCACGGCTGCAGTTTCTTGATGGCGTCGGCCAGCACGTCGTTATCGGGGTTCTGGCTCGCTGCTTCCTTGAGCAGGCGCTGCGCTTCAGCCTTGCGGTTTAGCGACCACAGCACTTCGGCCAGGTGGGCGGCAATTTCCGGGTCGGCCTTGATGCGGTAGGCCGTCTGCAGCGTCTGCAATGCCTGTTCGGTCTTGCCCTGGCGGAACTGCACCCAACCCAGGCTATCCATGATGAAGGGGTCTTCCGGCATCAGTGCGGAGGCCTTGGCGATCATGTCGTAGGCTTCGCTCAGGTTGACGTTGCGGTCGGCCCAGGAATAGCCGAGGGCGTTCAGGGCATGGGCGTGCTCGGGATTCTGGGCAAGCAGGCGCTTCAGATGGGTTTCCAGCAGCTCCGGCTTGCCCATGCGTTCGGCCGTCAGCGCGGCTTCGTAGAGCAGTTCGGCATTGTCCGGTTGGGTGCTGAGGCCGGCATCGAGCACGATATAGGCATCGTTGTAGCGCTTCGCGTCGCGCAGCATCTGCGACTCGGCGAGGATCAACTGTACGCGTTCGGCTGGGCTGCTGCCTTGTGTGGCGCGCAGCAGCTCGCGCGCCTCGTCGGTCTTGCCCTGCTGCATCAGGATTTGCGCTGCGCGCGAACGGGCAGCGACGAATTGTTCGCCAGCCGTCACCTGACGGAAATGGGCGAGGGCGGCATCCGGTTTTTTCTGCTCCTGATCCAGTTGGCCCAGGAAGAAATGCACCGTGCTCTTGTCCGGGAACTCGGTTTTCAGCAGGTGCTCGAGTTGGCTGCGGCCGGTCTGGTAGTCACCTTGTTGCAGGGCGAGCATGGCGATCGGATAGATCACCTCGGGGCTGTCCGGGTTGTCCTTGAGTAGGCGGTCGAATTGTTTGCGCGATTCGTCGTAGCGTCTTTCGGCGATGAGCAGCCGGGCCAGGGTCAGGCGGGCGTCGCGGGCGCTGGGGACGCGCCCGACAAAGTCGAACAGGCCGTCGATGGCGAGTTTGTTGGATTGCCGGGATTGCAGCTGGGCACGGGCAAGTGCCGCGGTTTCCCAGTCGGGGCGCTGGCGTAGGGCGGCTTCGGTTTCGTCGAGGGCGCGTTGATAATCGCCGACGTTCGAGGCCGCCTGGGCCATGGCAAAGTGAGCTTCAGGCAGGGTATCGTAGGGTGTCGCCAGTCGATCGACGAGGCGCTGAACGGCCTTCTTGTCGCTCAGGCGGGCCAGCATCCGATTCAGGTGGAGCAGGTTGCTGGCCAAGTTGGGTTTGTCCTGTTCGAGCAAGCGGGCCAGCTCCGGGGCCAATTCGTCTAGCCGATTGGTCAGCACGAGCAGTGACGATTGCGTCTGGCGGGCTTGTGCCGATGACGGTTCGATCTCGAGCCACAGGCGGACGAGTTCCAGGGCACGTTCGTACTGGCGGGCGAGGACGGCAACTTCGGTGGCGCGTGCGATGACCTTCGGGTCGCGCGTGCGCACCGCCAGATCGGTCCAGGCGTCCGAGCCGAACTTGGGATCGCCGCGGAGTAGCGCGAATTCGCCGACCAGCGCCTGGAAGACGGTGCGTCCGATCAGGTCTTCGCTGGAGGCTGCAATCGGTTTGCGACTGCTTGCTCGTGGGGCGCTATCGCCGGCAGCCAGGGCGCTGCCAGCCTGGCTCAGGCCAAGGGCCAAGGAGAGGGTGGCGGCGAGGAGCTTCAATTGCATGGGGTCGGCTTTCGTTCGTTGTTGCGTCTTTGAACGCATAGAATCGCGTAAGTTTGCGATGTTATTTGGGTTTGTTGGTCGGAACAAGCGGAGGAGGATGTCATGCCCGAGTTGCCCGAGGTCGAGGTTTGTCGTCGCGGGATCGCGCCAGAGCTGGAAGGAGAGCCGATTCTTGGCGTGGTCATCCGTGCGCCACGCCTGCGCCACGATATCCCGCCCGAGTTGAGTCGCTTGCTGCCCGGTTGCCGCATTGTGGGGGTGCGCCGGCGGGGCAAATACCTGCTGATCGACTGTGTGGGGAAGGGCATTCAAGGGAGTGTGCTGTTGCATCTGGGCATGTCGGGCAACCTGCGTTTCGTGCCGCCGGACATGCCGCCCGGCAAGCATGATCATTTCGATATCGTCCTGGCGAAACAGATACTCCGCTTTGCCGATCCGCGTCGTTTTGGTCTGGTGCTGTGGCAGGACGGTCCACCAGAGCAGGTGGAGGCGCATCCATTGTTGGCCGTACTTGGCGTCGAGCCGCTGAATGATGTGTTTACAGCCGACTGGTTGCACCGGAACCTCGCCAAGCGCAGCGGCCCGATCAAGCCGGTATTGATGGACGGCCACATGGTGGTCGGGATTGGCAATATCTATGCCTCGGAAAGTCTGTTTCGCGCCGCTATCTCGCCGCTGCGGGCGGCCAACAGGATCAGTGAGAAGCGTATCGAGTTGTTGGTGCCAGCCATCCGCCAGACCTTGTCGGATGCCATCGCAGCCGGCGGCAGCAGTATCCGCGACTATGTACATAGCGACGGTGGCGCGGGCTGTTTCCAGATACAGGCTGGGGTGTACGACCGGGCCGGGAAAGCGTGCCTGCGTTGCGGCGGCGTCGTCCGGCAGATACGCCAGGCCGGGCGCAGCACCTATTACTGTCCAGGGTGTCAGCATTGAGCTTGGCGCTCAAGGGCGACGGTGGGTAATTTCCGACACCGCACGTCGTCCGGCTTATGCCTGTGGGAAGAAGGCTGACGGGGCTGGCAGGAACTATGCTAAATTGAAACAGTTTTGCAGCCGGAGAGTAATTTCATGTCGCTCGCCACACAATTCGCCGCCTACACAATGTGGCGCTCGCGCTTGTCAGCTTATATCGGAGAATTCCAGAGCTGGCTGAGCCATAACGAATTGTCCGACGCCCAGACCGATTTGCGCCTGACCCAGTTGCTCGAGCGTTTGCGCGAGGACCGTCTGAATGTTGCGTTCGTTGCCGAGTTCTCGCGCGGCAAGTCGGAACTGATCAACGCCATCTTCTTTGCCGATTACGGCAACCGGATGCTGCCCTCGTCGGCCGGCCGGACCACGATGTGCCCGACCGAGTTGCTGTTCGATGCCACCAAGGAGCCGCGCATCGAGCTGTTGCCGATCCAGACGCGGACGGCGAATTCGAGCGTGACCGAATACAAGCGTTTCCCCGAGGAGTGGACGGTCGTGCCGCTCGACGTGGAAACGCCCGAGTCGATGCAGGATGCGCTGCGCCACGTCAGCGAAACCCTGCGTGTGACACCGGAGGAAGCGGCCAAGCTGGGCTTCGGTGCCGACCAGGAAGGTGGCGATCTCTTTGCGGCCGGCGACGATGGTCTGGTCGAGATTCCCCGTTGGCGTCATGCGGTGATCAATTTCCCGCACCCCTTGCTCAAGCAGGGCTTGGTCATCCTCGATACGCCGGGCCTCAACGCCATCGGTACCGAGCCGGAATTGACCCTGTCGCTGTTGCCGAATGCACATGCCGTACTGTTCATCCTGTCGGTAGATACCGGTGTTACCCAATCCGATCTGAGCATCTGGAAGGATCATATCTGCGCCGGAGCCACGGCCAAGCGTGGCCGTCTGGTCGTTCTGAACAAGATCGACGGACAGTGGGACGAACTGAAGTCGGCCGAGGAAATCGATGCTGAAATCCAGAAGCAGGTCGATGCCAGCGCCCGTATTCTCGATTTGCCGGCCAGCCAGGTCTTCCCGGTGTCAGCCCAGAAGGGGTTGGTCGCCAAGATCAACGGCGACAATGCCTTGCTCGAACGCAGCCGCCTGCCCTTGCTCGAAGCTGCCTTGTCGCACGAACTCATTCCAGCCAAGCAGGATATCGTGCGCGATAGCACAGAGAGCGAATTCGGCGACGTCAATCGCACCGTACGTGGCTTGCTCGAATCCCGCCTGCTTGGTCTGCGCGAACAGCTGACCGAACTGACCGAGCTGCGCGGCAAGAATCGCGGTGTCGTCGAGTACATGATGGGCAAGGTGCGCGCCGAGAAGGATGAGTTCGAAGCCGGCCTGCAACGCTACTATGCGGTGCGCAGCGTTTTCTCGACGCTGACCAACAACCTGTTCGGCCACCTCGGTCTCGACATGCTGCGCCAACTGACGCACGAGACGCGCGAGGTCATGTTGGAAGCGGCTTTCTCGAAGACCCTGTCGGATTCGATGGGGGGCTTCTTTGCCAAGGCACGCGATGCGCTGACTCGTTCCAATAGCGAGATCAACGAAATCCTGGCCATGATGGAGGCGGTGTACAAAAAGTTCTCCATCGAGCACGGCCTCAAGCTGCCGCCGCCGACGCCCTTCTCGCTGCTGCGTTACGAAAAGGAACTGGACCGTCTGCAGGCCTGGTGCGACAGCCACCTGAATACGACGGTCAACCTGCTCACCCACGACAAGAAGAACATCACGCAGAAGTTCTTCGAGGAAGTGGCGGCTCAGGTCCGCCGTGCCTTCGAGCACGCCAACCGCGATGCCGAAACCTGGCTGCGTGCCATCATGGCGCCGATGGAAACCCAGGTGCGCGAACACCAGATCCAGTTGAAACGCCGCCTGGAGAGCATCAAGCGCATCCACCAGGCAACCGATACGCTGGAAGACCGCATCGCCGAGCTGGAGGCGGTCGAGAAGAGCCTGTTGCAGCAGATTCAGGGGTTGGAGCAGATCACGAGTTCGGTGCGCGAACTCCTGTTGCCGATTGAGGTACAGCAACTGCAGGCGGCCTGACGACTGCTGCGGAGGACACTGCGGTGGACAATAAAAAACCCGCGAAAATCGCGGGTTTTTTATTGGGGGCTAGGCAGCTCAGGCGCGCTTGTTGCCGGTCAGCTTTTCGTACTTGGCCCACAGTTGGTCTTCGTTCTCGGCGTGGCTCGGGTCCTTGGGGATGCAATCCACCGGGCAGACCTGAACGCACTGCGGCTCATCATAGTGACCGACGCATTCCGTGCACTTGTTCGGGTCGATCTGATAGATCTCTTCGCCCTGGGAAATGGCCTCGTTCGGGCACTCCGGCTCGCACACATCGCAATTGATGCACTCGTCGGTAATCATCAAAGACATAGCTGTTCCTCTCTCGGTTAAGCAGTGGTTTTCGCCCGCAGGCGCTTTTCGACACAAGGTTGTACAAACTTGCTGACATCGCCGCCCAGGCGCGCAATTTCACGCACCATGGTGGCGGAGATGAACATGTATTGTTCGCCCGGAGTCAGAAACACAGTTTCGACCTCCGGATAGACGCTCCGGTTCATACCGGCCATCTGGAATTCGTATTCGAAGTCGGAAACGGCACGCAGGCCGCGCACGACGACCTTGGCACCCTGCTCATGCACGAAGTCCATCAGCAGGGTATTGAAGCCGACGATTTCGACGTTTTTCAGGTCGCCCAGGATTTCGCGGGCCATGTCCACACGATCGCTCAACGGGAAACGCGGCTGTTTCGACGGGCTTTCGGCAATGGCCAGGATCAGCTTGTCGAACAGGCTGGCGGCGCGACGCACCAAGTCTTCGTGGCCCCGTGTGATGGGGTCGAAGGTGCCCGGGTAGATCGCTACGCGATGATTGAGTTTGTTCAAGCTTGCCGCCGCAACAAGTGAAAGTGCACTTCCCCCGCCTTGCCCTGGCGCTCCGTGCGCCAATCGCCAAGCGATCCGATTTCGTGTTCTGCCTCGACGTAGATCGCCGCATCTTCGTTCAGGACGCCGGGAAGGAGTGGCTCCAGGCGGGCAATCCAGCCTTTTTTGTAGGGTGGATCGAGGAAGATCAGGTCGAATTTGGCCTTGGTCGAGGCCAAATATTGTAACGCATCCCCGCGAATGATCTCCACAGCCGGCGGCTTATGGAGCAATTCGTGGTTTTCATGCAACGCGGCCAGCACGCGCGGTGATTTTTCCAGCATGACCACCCGTTGCGCGCCGCGCGAGGCCGCTTCGAAGCCGAGAGCGCCGCTGCCGGCAAAGAGATCCAGGCAGTGCCAACCGTCGAGTTCCTGGCCAAGCCAGTTGAACAGCGTCTCGCGTACGCGGTCCGGCGTCGGACGCAGGCCCTCGCTATCGGGAAAGCGCAGGACGCGGCGGCGGAATTCGCCGCCGACGATGCGGACCGAGTTCAATCCGCCGCCACCGTCACGGTAACCAGCTGGTCGAGGCGAACATGGCGGGCGAAGGCACGCTTGATGTCTTCGGCCGTCACCGCCTGCACCTTGGCCTGATACTGGTCGAGGTAATCGAGCGGCAAGCCGTAGAAGCCGATCACCGCGGCGTTATCGAGCAGCTTCTTGTTGCTGTCCAGGCGCAGCGGGAAGCTGCCGACCAGATTGGCCTTGGCGGCGGCCAGCTCTTCCGCCGTCGGGCCGTTCTTGACGAAGTCTTCGAGGATGCTGCGCGCCACCTTGATCGCATCCTGCGCCTGCGAGCGCTTGGTCTGCAGCCCGATCTGGAAGGGGCCGGATTGCTTGAGCGGGGCGAAGTAGCTGTAGACGCTGTAGGCATAGCCGCGCTTGTCGCGGATTTCCTTCATTAGGCGCGAGACGAAGCCGCCACCGCCCAGTGTGTAGTTGCCGACGAGCAGCGGGAAGAAATCCGGATTACCGCGCTCGATGGCCGGCAAGCCGAGATAGACGTGGGCCTGGCTGGCCGGGTGAGCAACCTTGGTCAGGCCCGCCTTGGGCGGGGTCGGGGGCGCCGGTAGCGCGGCTTTTTCACCCTTGGGCAGGCCGGCGGCGATGGTTTCGGCGATCTGCTCCGCCTCGGCGCGCGACAGGTCGCCGACCAGCGTGATGCTGGCATTGGCTGCCGTGTAGTAACGGGTGTGGAAAGCGGCGAGGTCGTCGCGGCCGATGGCCGTCACGCTTTCCGGCGTGGCCTGCTTGCCATAGGGATGATTCGGGTACATGGCCGCCCAGAAGGCCTTGCCGGCGATGCTGTCGGGCCGGGTCATGGCTTCCTTGAGGCCGGCGATGGTGCGTGCCTTTTCGCGTTCGAAGACGGCGGCATCGAAGCGCGGTTGCTGCACGACGCTGGTCAGGATGGCCAGCGCCGGATCGCGCTTGTCCTTGGCGGACAGGGTGCGCAGGCTGACACTGGCGCGGTCGGTGTCGGCGCCGCCACCAAGCGAGGCGCCGATGTCGGCCAACTGTTCGGCGATGGCGGTTTCATCGAGCTTGCCGGCGCCGTTGTCGAGGGTGGCGCGGGTCAGCGCGGCGACGCCGGACTTGGTGGCCGGATCGAACATCGAGCCGGCAGCGAAATCGATCTGAACGTCGAGGATGGGCAGCACCCGGCTTTCGACGAAATAGACGCGGGCACCCGAGGGCGAAACCCAGTGTTCGATCTTGGCCGCGGCGAAGGCGGTTTGCGCCAACAAAAGGGCGACTACTGCGGTGCACAGTCGTTTCATGGCAATTTTCATCAGTGACGGGTGGCGACGGCGGGACGGCGGGCTTTGCCATCCAGCGGCTGCGGATCGAGCACGCCGATGGTCAGGGTGTCGTCGGTGAAGTATTTGCGGGCAGCAGCCTGAACCTCGGCGGCCGTGACCTGTTGCAGTTTCTCCAGCATGCGGTTGAGGCCGCGATAGGGCAGGTTGGCCGATTCGATCTGGCCGATTTCCATGGCCTGGCCGAACATCGAGTCGAGCTTGTACACCTCGGCCGCCAGCAGTTGCGCCTTGGCGCGCTTCAGCTCGGTGTCGCTGATACCGTCCTTCTGCACGTGGGCGATTTCGGCGCGGATGGCAGCTTCGAGGTCGGCAATCGTCTTGCCTTCGGCCGGCGTGCCACTGACGTAGAGCATGCCGGGGCCGCGGGCGGTGCCGTCGTAGCCGATATCGACCGACAGCGCGACCTTGTCTTCGCGCACCAGCTTCTTGTTGAAGCGGGCGGCGTCGTGGCCATCAAGCACGGCGGCCAGCATTTCGAGGGCGTAGGGTTCGCTGTCCTTCTCGATGTCGCGCAGTACCGGCGCCTTGTAGGCCATGATCAGGCTGGGCAACTCAGCCGGCGCCTTGACGGTGACGCGGCGCGTACCTTCCTGCTTCGGCTCGACCTGCGGCTTGCGCACCGGCAGGGCGCGGCCTTCGAGCGGGCCGTAGTATTTCTCGGCCAGGGCGAAGATTTCCTTGTGCTCGACGTCGCCGGTGATCACCACGTAGGCGTTGTTCGGTACGTACCACTGGTCGTACCAGGCCTTGGCGTCGGCGGCGGTCATCGTCTCCAGATCGTTCATCCAGCCGATGATCGGGCGGCGATACGGGTGCGCCTGGTAGGCAACGGCGTTCATCTGCTCGAACAGTTTGGCCTGTGGATTGTCATCGGTGCGCATGCGGCGCTCTTCCATGACGACCTTGATCTCCTGCTCGAATTCCTTGGCGTCCACGTTGAGGTGGCGCATGCGGTCGGCTTCGAGCTGCATCATCTCTTCCAGCTTTTCCTTCGGCACCTGCTGGAAATAAGCCGTGTAGTCGCGGCTGGTGAAGGCATTGTCGCGCCCGCCGGCAGCGGCGACGCGCTTGTTGAATTCGCCGGGGCCGACGCTGGGCGTGCCCTTGAACATCATGTGTTCGAGCACGTGGGCGACGCCGGACGCACCATCGACCTCATCGGTGCTGCCGATGCGGTACCAGACCATCTGCACGGCGGTCGGTGCCCGGTGGTCTTCCTTGACGATGATGCGCAGGCCGTTCTTCAACGTGGTTTCGTAGGGATTGGCCAAAGCTGCGGTGCACAGCCAGGGGGCCAGCAAAAAGGGGATCAGGCGTTGCATTCTCATGGGATAGCGGGTCTTTCTGCTAAAATCCGGGGCAGTTTTGCATCGATTCGGGCGGCATCTTAACCGGCTTGCCGCCTCCCTGTCAGCCGGCTTAAGACCACAAATTTCCATGTTCAGTTTCCTGAAAAAATCCACGCCCGAGCCGCAAGCCGCGGCGCCGGCCGAAAGCGCGGCGGCTCCCTCCTGGCGCGAGCGCCTGTTTAAGGGCCTGGCCAAGACGCGTGCCCAGTGGGGCGGTAAGCTCAAATCCATCTTTTCGCGCGGCAAGGTCGACGACGAACTGCTCGAAGAACTCGAAACCCTGCTGCTGACTTCGGATGTTGGCATCGAGGCGACCACGCACCTGCTCGACGAATTGAAGAAGGCGGCCAAGCGCGACAAGCTGGAAACGCCGGAAGCCATCCAGAAAGCGCTGGCCGATGCCCTACTCGAAACCCTGCAGCCGCTCGAACAGCCGCTTGACTACACGACGCACAACCCTTTCGTGATCATGATTGCGGGCGTGAACGGCGCCGGCAAGACGACCTCCATCGGCAAGCTGGCCAAGTATTTCCAGAATCAGGGCAAGAGCGTGCTGCTGGCTGCCGGCGACACCTTCCGCGCCGCGGCCCGCGAGCAGTTGCAGACCTGGGGCGAGCGCAACAACGTGACCGTCATCGCCCAGGAGTCGGGCGATCCGGCCGCCGTGATCTACGACGCCATCGCCGCCGCCAAGGCGCGCGGCATCGACATCGTGCTGGCCGACACGGCCGGTCGCCTGCCGACCCAGTTGCACCTGATGGAAGAAATTGCCAAGGTCCGCCGCGTCATCCAGAAGATCGATCCGACCGGCCCGCATGAGACCCTGCTCGTGCTCGATGCCAATATCGGGCAGAACGCGTTGATGCAGGTAAAGGCCTTCGACAAGGCGATCAACGTCACCGGCCTGGTCGTTACCAAGCTCGACGGCACGGCCAAAGGCGGCGTCGTTGCTGCCATCGCTCGCCAGTGTCCGAAGCCGATCCGTTTCATCGGCGTCGGCGAGCAGATCGACGACCTGCGTCCCTTCTCCGCCAAAGACTTCGTCGACGCCCTGTTCGAATAAGCCCCATGATCGTCGCCAGCAACCTGACCAAGCGCTACCCCGGCGGCTACGAGGCGCTGCGCGACGTCAGCTTCGATATCTCGCAGGGGCAGATGGTGCTGATCACCGGGCATTCCGGCGCCGGCAAGACCACGCTGGTCAAACTGATCGCCACCATCGAGCGGCCGACTTCGGGCAGCCTGGTGGTCAACGGTCAGAACCTCGCTGCCCTGCGCCGCAATGCGCTGCCTTACGTGCGCCGCCATTTCGGCCTGGTGTTCCAGGACCAGAAACTGCTATTCGACCGCAGCGCCCTCGATAACGTGCTGTTGCCGCTGCAGATTGCCGGCCTGCCGCATCGCGAGGCCGTGCGGCGCGGCCAGGCGGCGCTCGACAAGGTCGGCCTGCTGGCCCGCGAAAAGGCCAACCCGATCGCGCTCTCCGGCGGCGAGCAGCAGCGTCTGGCCATCGCCCGCGCCGTGGTCAATCGCCCGACCGTGCTGCTGGCCGACGAGCCGACGGGCAACCTCGATGCCGCTTCGGCGACCGAGATTCTCGAAATCTTCGCCGACTTCCATCGGGTCGGCGTGACCATCGTGGTCGCCACGCACGACCAGACCTGGATCGAGCGTTACCACCCGAACGTGCTGCGCCTGGATCACGGGAGAGTGGTATGAACGCCTGGCTTTCCCAACACCGCGCTGCATTGGCCATGGCCTTCCGCCGCCTGTGGGCGACACCGTTCAACACGCTGCTTTCCTTGCTCGCCATCGGCATTGCCCTGACTCTGCCCGGTTTCGGCTACGTCGTGCTCGACAACCTGCGCGATCTCGGCCGTAACGCCTCGGGCGTGCAGCAGATCAGCGTCTTCATGACCGTCGAGGCGACGCGCAAGGATGTCGGCGAGATCGAAACACGTCTGCGCCAGTTCGCCAACGGCAAGTGGCGTTTTGTCGCCAAGGAAGAGGCGCTGAAGCGTATGCAGGCGAGCGAGGGCATGGCCGAAATCGTTGCCAGCCTGCCGCGCAATCCGCTGCCCGATGCCTTCATCGTCGAACCGACCAACACCGAGCCGGAAGCGCTGGAAGTGTTGCGCAAGGAGTTGTCCGGCTGGCCGAAGGTGGCACATGTGCAGCTCGACTCGGCCTGGGTCAAGCGCTTCGACGCCTTCCTCAAGCTGGGCAAACTGGCATTGACCATGCTGGCCGGGCTGTTCGCCGCCGGCCTGATCGCAGTCACCTTCAACACCATCCGCCTGCAGGTCATGGCGCAGGCCGCCGAGATCGAGGTGGCGCGCATGATCGGCGCGACCGATACGTTCATCCGCCGCCCCTTTCAGTATTTTGGCGCCCTGCAGGGCTTGTTTGGCGGCTTGTTCGCCGGCGCCCTGGTGCTCGGCGGCTTGCGCCTGCTGGCCGGGCCGGTTGCCGAACTGGCCGCCCTTTATGGCGGCAGCTATGGACTGAAGCCGCCGGGGGCGTTCGAAGTCGGCGCCTTGGCTGCCGTCGGTGCGCTGCTCGGCTGGGTCGGCGCCCAGCTGTCGGTCAGCCTCTCCCTGCGCAAGTTTGACTAGCCGGCGAAGCTTCCTGCAAATCCTCGGCGCAGCTGCCCTGAGCGGTTGTGCGCCGGCCGGCAAGCCGGCCTTGCCGTCGGGCGAATTGCTCGGCCCTTCCTTCACTCTCGGGCACCGCCTGCGCGACGGCGTTTTCACCGAACCGAGCGAAACACGGCGCACGGGCGTCATCATCGTCGGCGGCGGTATTTCCGGGTTGTCGGCGGCGTGGCGCCTGGCCAAGGCCGGTATCGACGATTTCCTGGTGCTGGAGATGGAAGGCGAGGCGGGCGGCAATTCGCGCGCCGGGCAGAGTGCCGTCGCGGCTTATCCCTGGGGAGCGCATTACCTGCCCTTGCCGACGCGGGAGTCGGTCTGGGTGCGTGAGTTGCTGGCCGAGACCGGCGTGTTGCAGGGCGATCCGGCAGCGCACAGGCCGACCTACGACGAGCGTTACCTGTGCGCCACGCCACAGGAGCGGGTGTTCCGCCACGGTCTTTGGGAGGAGGGGCTGCTGCCGCACCGCGGCCTGGATGCCGAAGAGCGGGCGCAGCAGAAGCAATTTCAGGAGCGGGTGGAGCTCTTGAAACGTGAAGTCGGGCGCGATGGCCGCCGGGTCTTCGCGTTGCCCATGGCCTTGTCCAGTCGGGATGTCGAGTGGCGGGCTCTGGACCGGATTTCCTTCGCGCAGTGGCTGAACGACAACGGCTTTACTGCGCCCAGCCTGCACTGGTTGGCCAACTACGCCTGTCGTGACGATTACGGGACTTCGCATGCGCAAACCTCGGCCTGGGCCGGGTTGCATTACTTCGCCTGCCGCAACGGCGAGGCGGCCAATGCGGCGAGCGATGCGGTACTGACGGCGCCGGAGGGCAATGCCTGGCTAGCCAGAGCCCTGGCACAAAAAGCGGGCGACCGTGTGGTGACCGATGCTTTCGTGACCCGTCTGAGTGTCGAAGGGGGTACTGCTGCGGTGCACGTGGCATTTGGGGCAAAAACCGTTCGTCTCGAAGCCCGCCAGATCATCTGGGCGGCGCCGGCTTTCGTGCTGCCGCGCGTCTGGCCGGAGATGCCTAAGGCGCTGAGGGAGGCGGTGCAGGCCGGCGATTACGCGCCCTGGCTGACGGCCAACCTGCATCTGTCCGCTTTTCCGCAGGAAAGACATGGCGCGCCACCCAGTTGGGACAACGTGCTCTACGACAGCAAGGGGCTCGGTTATATCAGTGCCACGCACCAGTTGTTGCGGCGGCATGTCGAGGGCACGGTGTTGACGTATTACCGGGCGCTCGACGACGTCGCGCCGGCCGAGGGGCGTCGGCTGCTGCTGGAGACACCACAGCATGCCTGGGCCGAGGCGATCCTGTCGGAGCTGGAGATCGTGCATCCGGATATCCGCCGGCTATGCACGCGCCTCGATGTCTGGCGTAATGGCCACGCCATGCGGCGGCCGACGGTGGGCAGCCTGTTCGGCAGTGCGCGCGAGCGGCTGGCCGATTTCAGTCATGCACGCCTGCAATTGGCCCACGCCGACCTATCCGGTTTTTCCTTGTTCGAGGAAGCGCAGTATCGCGGCGTCGTGGCGGCTGAGCGGGTCTTGGCCTTACTTGGCAAGAAGGCGTAACAGAGCCATCTTCAGGTCGTCCGGATCGACCGGTTTGGCGATGAAGTCGTTCATGCCGGCCGCCAGGCAACGGGCGCGATCTTCGGCGAAGGCATTGGCGGTCATAGCGACGATAGGCGTGGCGGCATAGCGCGGATCGGCCCGCATGCGCCGGGTGGCTTCGAGGCCATCCATTTCCGGCATCTGCATGTCCATCAGCACCAGGTCGTAAGGATGCCGCTCGATCATCTCCAGCGCTTCGATACCGTTCTCGGCGCAATCGGCCGTGACGCCAAAATCGGCGAGCAGTTCGCGGGTGATTTCACTATTGATCGGTTCGTCCTCGACAATCAGGACGTGGTGACCGGACAAGGCCTGCTGGATACTGTTGGCCGGCAGGCCGACCAGACTGTTACGCAAGGCTTCGTGCGCCGTATCGCCATAGCGCAACGGCAAGGTGAACCAGAAGCGGCTGCCTTCGCCCAGGCAGCTCTGGACGCCGACCGAGCCGCCCATCAGTTCGACCAGGCGGCGCGTGATGGCGAGGCCGAGTCCGGTGCCGCCGAAGCGCCGGGTCGTCGAGTTGTCGGCCTGCTCGAACAGGCCGAACAGCTTGTCGAGTGCGCGGTCGGGAATGCCGATGCCGGTGTCTTCGACCTCGAAGCGCAGGCGCAAACCCTCGGGCTCGGCCGCCAGGCTGCGCACCCGAAGGGTAATGCTGCCCCGCTCAGTGAATTTGATCGCG
Organism: Azonexus sp. IMCC34839; assembly: GCF_047047955.1. GTDB lineage: Bacteria > Pseudomonadota > Gammaproteobacteria > Burkholderiales > Rhodocyclaceae > Azonexus. The sequence continues at coordinate 2,877,380 of NZ_CP150631.1, forward strand.
TTGCCGGCATAGTTGATCAGGCACTGGGTGATCCGCATCGGGTCGCCGACCAGCGGTACGTCGATCGGATCGGCCTCGATGCGCAGTTCGAGGCCTTTGTCCCGAGCCTTTTCACCCAGCACGACGGTGACACGATCGAGCAGTTCGTCGACCTTGACCGGTGCCTCGTCAAGGACCAGCTTTCCGGCTTCGATTTTGGAAATGTCGAGCACGTCATTGATGACGCTGAGCAGGTGTTGTGTCGCGTGGTCGATCTTGTCGAGGCGTTCGAGCTGTTCGGCTGTCGGTTTGTCGCGGCGTAGCAGGTGCACCATGCCGAGCACGGCGTTCATCGGCGTGCGGATCTCATGGCTCATGTTGGCCAGGAAGGCGCTCTTCGCCTGGTTGGCGGCTTCGGCGGCCAGGCGTGCCTGTTCGAGCTGATTGGTGCGTAGGCGGACCTGCTCTTCCAGATGCTCGCGGTGTCCGGCCAATTCCTCGGCGATGCGTCGGTTTTCGCTGATGTCGGAAAAGGCGATCACCGTGCCGGCCAGGGTTCCGTCACGCCAATACGGCGAAACCGTCAGGCGCACCGGGAAGCCTTCCCCATTCTTGCGCCAGAACCATTCTTCAAGCCGCCGCGTCAAACCATCGCGGGCGGTCTTGCGAATTGGGCAGTCGTCGGCCGGGTAGGGGCTGCCGTCCGGTTTGCGGTCATGGAAGAGGAAATGCTCATCCTGGCCCAGCACTTCGTCTTCCGAGAATCCCAGCATGGCCAACGCGGATGGGTTGATGAAGGTGCACACGCCTTCGCTGTCCGTCCCATAGACGCCTTCGCCCAGCGCCTGCAGGATCAGGTGCTGGTAGGCTCGGCTGGCATTCAGGGCCTGTTCGGCCTTGACCAGATCGGTCAGGTCGATATCCAGGCAGAACATCATCGGGCCATGGTCGCTCGTTTCGATCACCGTGTGACTGGAGTAGACGTCGACGACGCTGCCATCCTTGCGCTTCAAGGGCAGGCGTCCGGCAGGGACGCCGCAACGGTTGTCGAACATCCAGGCGACCGCCCGTTTGACGTCGTCGAGCATCTCGGGCGGGATGATCAGGTCGTAGAGCGAGGCACCGATCGCTTCGCTGGCGCTATAGCCATAGATGCGGGCCGAAGCGCTGTTCCAGTAGCGCACTGTGCCATCCGCACTGTATCCCTGGATGGCCAGGGCATCGACATTTTCGAAAATGGCCCGGAAGCGGGCTTCGGCGGCGGACAACTGCTGCATAGCCCGGTCGTTGCGGATGCGTTCCTCGTCCAGGCGACGGTTGGTTGTGAGCAAGGCGCCGGTGAATACGCTCAAGGCAGTCAAGCCCAAGAGCAGCAGAACGACGGCGGCAGTCGAGTAGCGCTCCCAGATATCGCGGGCGGTGACTTCACGGGCTCGGTCGAAGGGCGGCAGGTGCAGTTCGCGCATCAGCTCGTCCACCGGGCGGTAGTCGCCGGGGATGTTGAAGCCGTGAACTTTCGATGCTTTGAGGACAGGGCTGCCATGCGGGATGGCGAGTATGGCCGAGGCGACGCGGCGCGACAGGGCCGGATCGGCCCAGGGCATGGCCGACAGCGGCCATTCCGGATAGAGGGGGGTGGAGGTTTGCAATGGAAAGCCAGCGATCGTCTGCGCATTGAGCACGCGCAGGCGCGAGGCTTCCAGCTTGCCTTCGCGTTGCATCGCCTCGAGGATGCCGCTACGGACGAAGGCAGCATCGGCCTGGCGGTTGAGCACCGCATATATTGCCTTGTCCTGGGGTTGCCCGGTTTCGATCAGGCGGGCATCGGCCGGCAGGTGGATGCCGCGTTTTTTCAACTCGTAAGCCTGCATCTGGTAGCTGCCGAGGGAGCTGGTCGAACTGCTGGCAATGCGTTTGCCGCGCAGGTCGTCGAGGGTGCTCAGGTCGTGGCGATCATTCAGTACGGCAATGACCCCGCCGAAGGTGGCGAGCGGTTGGTCGCCGTCGAGCTCGACCAGGGTGGCGAGCGGCGAGTACAGGCCTTCGCGGTAGGTGAGCTGGATGTAATGGGCCGGTTGGGTGAGAACGATGTCGACTTGCTTGTTGCGGACCGCTTCGTCCAGCTCTGGGTAGGTCAGGGCTTGCAGTTCGAAGCGTCGCCCCAGCTTGGCGGCGTTCAGGTAGTCGACCAGCGGCTGCCAGCGGACCAGGGTTTCCGGCTTGGGGCGGAAGGCGAGCACGCCGAACCGGACCGCCTTGCTATCATCGCTCGGGGATGGCGTAGCCGCCAGCACGACCTGCGCCCAGATCAGCCAGCAGGCGACGAGGCATTGCAGCGCACGGACGTAGGCATTCCTGGAGAGGGCGGCCACGATGATCCCTGAGTCGGAAAGGGGCTATTAGTTTTGCCATATTAGCAATCCCCTAACGCGATGCACAGCAAATTTTTGATGCTGTTCGGATTTGTCTGATTTTCCGTACAGCTGTCGCTTGAAATGGCCTAGCCGCGATAACGCAAATAGGCCTGGCGAGCGGCCAACCAGGCACTTTCGTCGGCGCTGGCCAGTTGGTCCAAGTCGGCGGGTGTGGCGCTGGCGTTATCGACCCATTCGCGCAACAGCGGCGAGCCGTTGATCAGGTCGATGGCCAAGCGGTCGAATTCGTATTCGTAACCGAAGTCGCGCCACAGCGGGTAATCGGGATAAAGCCGGCGGATCGCCTTGAAGGCCAGCGCCTGGATGCGCCAGGGCTGGAAGGCGGCATGGTCGTAGTAGGGGCCTTCGCAGTGGATCTGCACGCCGTGGTTGAGCTTGCCGGAATGCTTGTGGAAGGTCGGCTCGAACCAGATTTCGCGCAGTTTGCCGCCCTTGAGCCAGTGCGGGGCGAGCGCCTGCATGTCAGCGATGATCGCCTTGGCGTCGATGTCCGGCGCGCCGAAAATTTCCAGCGGACGCGTCGTGCCCCGTCCTTCGGAGAGCGTCGTGCCTTCGAGCATGACGGTGCCGGCGTAGGCGCGGGCCATCCACAGGTTGGGGGCGTTCGGGCTGGGGTTGATCCAGGTTCGCTCACCGAGCGGCCAGCCGTGGCCGGGGGCGGCGTCGGGCTGCCAGCCTTGCATTTCGATGACGTGGTAGTCCACGTCGAGCTGCAATTGATCGATGAACCACTGACCGAGTTCGCCCATGGTCAGGCCGTGGCGCATCGGCATCGGGCCGGCACCGACGAAACTTTCCCAGCCTTCGCGCAGGGTCAGGCCTTCAACCGGCCGGCCGGCGGGGTTGGGGCGGTCGAGCACCCAGACCGACTTGCCGTGCTTTGCCGCAGCTTCGAGTACGTAGCGCAGCGTGGTGATGAAGGTGTAGATGCGGCAGCCGAGGTCCTGCAGGTCGACGAGCAGCACATCGAATGTGTCCATCATCGCGTCGGTAGGCCGGCGCACTTCGCCATACAGGCTGAAGATGGGAATGCCGTGCTGCGGATCGACGAAATCGGGCGACTCGACCATGTTGTCCTGCTTGTCGCCCTTGATGCCGTGCTGCGGGCCAAAGGCGGCGGAGAGCTTGAGGTCCGGGCAGGCGGCCAGCGCGTCGAGGCTGTGCGTCAGGTCGGCGGTGACCGAAGCCGGGTGGGCGAGCAGGGCGAGGCGGCGGCCGGCCAGCGGGCGGCGCAGTTCGGAGTCGGCGAGCAGGCGGTCGATGCCGAATTGAATGGTCTGGGTCATGGCGTGTCGGGAGGGATGCGCAGCGTGAAACTCTGCGCCAGATGGAAGTCGGGTTGTTCGCCGGCGTGGCTCAGCGCCCAGTAGCTCTTGTCGCCGTCGGCGGTTTCGATGACGGCGGTCAGGCTGACCGCGAGTTCGCCGGCGGGCAGCAAGGCGGCGGGCAGACGGGCGAGCAGCGTGAAGCCGTCGGGGGTAGGGGCGAAGTCGATGATCGGCGCGGCCGCTGGCGCAAAGGCCATGTCGCGCTGGCGATAGCGCTCGAAGCGATAGGCCGCCCATTGCCCGGAGGGCGACAGGTTGAATTCGAGGTAGTCATCGGCGCCGGGAAGGGCGATGAAAGCCTCGCAGCAGGTCGTCTGCCACAGGTTGTCGGCCGGGCCGGCGGGTTGGGCGGGTGGAATGCGTAGCATGTCGCGCGGGGCGACGACGTGGTAGCGCAGCATGATGTCGCCCGCATTGTCGCGGCAGGCCTCGGCGCTGACCTCCAGCGCATGGGCGCAAGGGCGGGCCGGGTGGCAAACGAGCGGCAGGGGCAGGCGGTCGGGCACGATGAAATTGTCGTTGAATCTCGGGTAGCGCGTACTTTACCTGCTTGTCGCCGCGACTGCTGCGGTGCACCGGCCAAAAAGGGCAAAAACCGAATCCGGCGACGGCGCAGACCCTTGGTGAGGGGCGGCTTTTGGAGTAATTTACCGGCTTCGCGGGCACCGCCCCGAAGGGAGAGAGAACAGAAATGACACCGCTACGCATCAACCTCGAACAAGAAGAAATCCCCACCCACTGGTACAACGTCGTTGCCGACATGACCAACCCGCCGGCCCCACCGCTCGGGCCGGACGGCAATCCGGTACCGCCGGAGGCGATGGGCGCGATTTTCCCCGGACCGATCCTGGAGCAGGAAATGTCGGCCGAGCGCTGGATTCCGATTCCGGAAGAAGTGCGCCAGATCTACGCCCAGTGGCGTCCCGCCCCGCTTTGTCGCGCGCTACGCCTGGAGCAGGCCCTCGGCACGCCGGCCAAGATTTTCTTCAAATATGAAGGCGTCTCGCCCGCCGGTTCGCACAAGCCGAACTCCGCCGTGCCGCAGGCCTATTACAACAAGCTGGCCGGCACCAAGAAGCTGACGACCGAAACCGGCGCAGGTCAGTGGGGTTCGTCGATTTCCTACGCCGGCCAGATGTTCGGCCTGCCGGTCCGTGTCTACATGGTCAAGGTCAGTTATGAGCAGAAGCCATTCCGACGCTCGATGATGCAGACCTGGGGCGCCGAAGTCTTTGCCAGCCCGACCAACCTGACCAACGCCGGCCGCGCCGCGCTAGCCGCCGATCCGAACTGCGAAGGCTCGCTCGGCCTCGCTATCTCGGAAGCTGTCGAGGAAGCCGCAGCCGATCCGAATACCTGCTACACCCTCGGCTCCGTGCTCAACCACGTGCTGCTGCACCAGACCGTGATCGGCCTCGAAGCCAAGAAGCAGTTCGACAAGATCGGCCTCTATCCGGACGTGATCTTCGGGCCCTGCGGTGGCGGTTCCAGCTTCGGCGGCATCGCCTTCCCCTTCCTGGCCGACAAGGCGGCCGGCGACAAGCGCGCGGCCAACCTGCGCTGCGTCGCCGTCGAGCCGACTTCGTGCCCGACGCTGACCAAGGGCGCCTATACCTACGATTACGGTGATGCCTCCGGCTACACGCCGATCATGAAGATGTACACGCTCGGCCACGATTTCATGCCGCCGGGTATTCACGCCGGCGGCCTGCGCTACCACGGCGATTCGCCGCTGGTCTCGCAGCTCTTCCACGAGAAGCTGCTGGAAGCGGTGGCCGTGCCGCAGGTGGCGACTTTCGAAGCCGGCGTGCAGTTCGCCCGCGCCGAAGGCATCATCCCGGCCCCGGAATCCTGTCACGCTATCCGCGCCGCCATCGACGAGGCGCTGCGTTGCAAGGCGACCGGCGAAGCCAAGACCATCCTGTTCTGCCTGACTGGCCACGGTCACTTCGACATGGCGTCCTACGACAAGTATTTCTCCGGCAAGCTGGAAGATTACGAGTACCCGTCGGAGGCCATCGCCGAGTCGCTGAAGCATCTGCCGAAGGTGGGCTGATCCGGTGAAAGCGCTGATCTTCCTCCTCGTCGTCGCCAATCTGCTTTTCTACGCCTTCAGCCAGGGCTATTTCGGCCATGCCGACAATCCCGATGCCGGGCGCGTCGAGCAGCAAGTGAAGCCGGACAGCATCCGCATCGTCGCCCGTGGCGAACCGGCGGCGGGGGCGGCCAAGGAAAGCGAAACGGCGGCTTCGGTTCCAGCTGCGCCTGCCGGTGAGGCAGTGCCAACGCCCGAGATCGCGCCGAAGCCGGAGGCAAAGAACGATGCCAAGCCGGAGACGAAGGAGGTGCCTCCCAAGGAGGTGAAGGAGGGCAAGGAAGAAGCGGCGGCAAGTCTCTGTCTGGCCTGGGAACACCTCAGTGTCGCCGAGGCCGACCGTCTGACGGCCGTGTTCGGCGAGCGCTTCGCCAAGCTCAAACTCAGCCGCAAGGCGGTTGATGCCGAAGTGAGCGGTTGGTGGGTCTATATCCCGCCTTTGGCCGGTAAGTCCGAGGCTGACAAAAAGGCCAGCGAGTTGCGCAATCTGGGCGTGACGGATTACTTCACTGTTCAGGACGGGCCGAATCGTTTTGCCATTTCGCTGGGTGTGTTCTCCAGCGAAAAAGGGGCTCAGGAGCGTCTGGCCGAACTCAAGGGCAAGGGTGTACGTTCGGCAAAGCTGACGCCGCGTCCAGGCAAGGATGGCTCGATCACGCTGGAGGCGCGTGGCAGTGCCGTGCGCCAGACGGTCGTTACGGCGGCAAGCGGTGCCTTGCCCAAGGCGACGGCGGCCGATTGCCAGTGAGTGCGTTCGTCGTCGGGCTGACTGGGGGGATCGGCAGCGGCAAGTCCACCGTGGCCGATTTGTTCGTCGCCGAAGGTGCCGGCCTGGTCGATACCGATGCCATCGCCCACGAGTTGACCGGGCCGGGTGGGACGGCCATGGCGGCGATAAGAGAAGCTTTCGGGAGCGAGGTCGTGACTCAGGACGGGGCGCTCGAGCGCGCCGCCATGCGTCGCCTCGTGTTCGCACAACCTGAAGCGAAGAAGCGCTTGGAGGGGATTTTGCATCCGCTGATCCGCCAACTGGCGACTCAGCGTTGCCGGGAAAGCGCTGCCCCCTACGTGATCCTGGCCGTTCCCCTGCTGGCCGAAACCGGCGCTTATCGTGATTTCTACGACCGCGTGGCCGTGGTCGATTGTCCGGAGGCATTGCAGATCGAACGGGTGATGGCACGCAGCGGATTGAGTGAACAAGAGGTTCAGGCCATCATGGCCAGTCAGGCCAGTCGGGTGCAGCGCCTGGCGCTGGCAGACGATGTCATCGTCAATTCGGCGGGGCTGGGCGAACTTTTGGCGCAGATCAAGGCGCTGAATGTGAAATATATGCAACTTTCGGCCGAAAAAGTTAAAGCCGCCTGTTGAGATTTACTTGCAAATGGCTCAGAATTAAAGAAATTTTCGCTACTCTGGGCGCGGTCGAGTGATCACTTACGAATATCCTTTTAACGAGCGGATACGCACATTGCTGCGGCTCGAGGATCTGTTCGAGAAAACGGCTTATTTTGCCCAGCTCGATGGCGCGCTTGAACACCACACCGCCTTGCTGGCCTTGTTCGAGATTCTTGAGGTGGCCAGTCGCGCCGATCTCAAGATGGACCTGATCCAGGAACTCGAGCGCCAACGCCAGACCCTGCTCGCTTTCCGCAACAACCCGGAAATTTCCGAAGAGGCACTGTCCGGTGCACTTTACGAAATCGAACAGTCCTCGGCCGCTCTGCTCGCCATGCATGGCAAGATTGGTCAGTACCTGCGCGATAACGACTGGCTGATGAGCATCAAGAGCCGGGCGGCGATTCCCGGCGGTGTTTGCGAATTCGATCTGCCGTCCTACCACTGGTGGTTGCATCGTTCCACAGAGACGCGGCGTCAGGTTTTGTCCGAGTGGACGGCGCCGATGCTGCCGCTGATCGACGCTGCTGCCATCGTGCTACGCCTGCTGCGTTCCAGCGGTCGGCCGAAGGCGCATACCGCGGTCAATGGTCAGTTCCAGCTCAACCTGAGCGGCAGTTCCGCCCAGATGGTGCGCGTGACAGTCGATACCGAAGAGCAGGCCATCCCGGAAGTCAGCGCCAACAAGTATTTCCTGAATATCCGCTTCACCAAGCCACCGGCCGGCGAAATCAAGGCCCGTGGTTGTGAGCGCGATGTCGATTTCGAACTGACCTTCTGTAATCTGTAATGGCCACCGTACGCAAGGTCCGCTGCCCGCAGTGCGGTGGAGAATCCCTCTGGTCGCCGGAAAATTCCTGGCGCCCCTTCTGCTCCGAACGTTGTAAACAGATCGACCTCGGTTGCTGGGCCAACGATAGCTATCGCATCGCCGGCCAGGTCAGCGACGACGAGGCCGGCGCACCCGGCCTCGACTTCCCCGATACTCCCAAGGGCTAAGGTTTTACCAGCCGCGCATCAGGGCGATGCCGTGCGCGCCTTGCTGTTGCGCTTCGCCCAGCATGTCCGGGCGCATGCCGCCGAGCGCGAACACCGGCAGGGTGTTGCCGGCGGTCAGCCGGGCAAACTCCGCCCAGCCGAGGCCGGGGTTGTCCGGGTGCGTTGGCGTTGCCAGCACGGGGCCAAGCAGGGCGTAATCCAGGCCGAGTTCGCCGGCGTGGGCGATTTCCTCCGTGCTGTGGCAGGAGGCGCCGACCCAGGCGAAGTCCGGGCGCTCTTTGCAGGTGCTCAGCGTAGTTGCCGATAGATGCAGGCCGGCAGCGCCGATGCGTTGGGCCAATTCGGCATCGTCATTGACCACGACGAGGGCGTCGTGACTGCGCGCCAGTTGCATCACGGCTTCGGCGAACCACAGACGATGGGCCGGGCTCAGTGTCTTGTCGCGTAACTGGATCAGGCGCAGTCCGGCGTGCAGGGCTTCTTCCAGACGTTCGAGCTGGCGTTCGACACCCTCCTGTTCGGCATTGGTGATGGCCATCTGCGTCGGCAGCGCCAGTGCCTTCAGGATGGGATCGTTGGCCGGCAGGATGGGGGCGACATCGGCGGTTTTTCCGGTTTTTAGCCAGTGCACCGCAGCATGCTCGAGCGGCGCAGTGATCCCGATCTCGCCGGTCCATGCCGTGACGCGCCAGAAGTTCAAACGCACGGTCGCGTGCGGGTAGGTGAATTGGCGGGTCAGCCATGGCGAGCAGGCGGTAACGGTGATGCCCAACTCTTCTTGCAACTCGCGGATCAGCGCGTCACGCACGCTTTCGCCAGGCTCGACCTTGCCGCCAGGGAATTCCCAATAGCCGGCGTAGACCTTGCCTTCCGGGCGCTGGGCGAGCAGGAATTCGCTGCTGTCGGCTCGCAGCATGACAGCAGCGGCCACTTCGACAATCTTGCTCATTGCTTCTTTTTCGCCTTGACGTGACGGCCGGCGAAATCGCGGGCGAACTGCCAGGCAACCCGGCCAGAGCGTGAGCCGCGGCTGAGAGCCCAGTTCAGCGCCTCGCGTTCGCAGGCTTCGATCTTGTCGGCGGCGACGCCGAGTTCGGCCAGCCAGTAGCGGGTGATGGCCAGGTAGTCGTCCTGGCTGAACGGGTAGAAGGAAATCCACAGGCCGAAACGTTCCGACAGCGAAATCTTCTCCTCCGTCGCTTCGCCGGGGTGGATTTCATCGTCCACGCGGTGCGTCTCCAGATTCTCCGAGAAATACTCGGGCATCAGGTGGCGTCGGTTGGAGGTGGCGTAGATCAGCACGTTGTCCGGCGGGGCAGCGACCGAACCGTCAAGCACGGACTTGAGCGCTTTATAAGCCGTCTCACCGGCTTCGAAAGAGAGGTCGTCGCAGAAGATGATGAAGCGCTCCGGGCGGCCTTCAAGCAAATCGACAATGTCGGCCAGGTCGGTAAGGTCGTCCTTGTCCACTTCGATCAGGCGCAGGCCCTTGACGGAGTATTCGTTGAGCACCGCCTTGACCAGCGAAGACTTTCCCGAGCCGCGCGCGCCGGTCAGCAGCACGTTGTTGGCGCCCTTGCCGGCGACGAACTGGCGCGTATTGGCGACGATGCGTTCCTTCTGGTCGTCGATGTTGGTCAGGTCGGACAGGCGGATGGGGTGCGGATGGCGTACCGCCTGCAGCCAGCCACGCCCGTCGCGCTTCCGCCAGCGGAATGCAACGGCGGATTCCCAGGCGGGAGCGAGCGGTGGCGTCGGCAGGATGGCTTCGAGGCGGCCGAGCACGGTTTCGGCACGGGCGAGCAGACGCTCCAGTTGGGTGGGTTCGAGCATGGCGGCAGGTATACTTTGCGGCAAAGTGCGAACTCTAGCGAAAGCCATGCGAAAAATCCAAGCTGCCCTCTGTCTGTCCCTCGTCCTGCTGGCCGGTTGTTCGACCGTGCCGCCTACGCCGCCCGTCGTCTCCTGCCCGCCCTGCGCTGCCTGTCCGACCTGTCCGGCGCCGACACCGCCGGTTACGCCTGCATTCTCGCGCACGCTGACGCTGGTCAATTGGAGCGACTTGCCGGGTTGGACTGACGATGATGTCAATGCGGCCTGGCCTGTCTTTCTGCAGTCCTGTCGCGGCATGGCCAGCAAGGCGCATGGTCCGGCCTGGAAGCGCGTCTGCGAATTGGCGCGTGCGGCCGACAAGCCGGGCATCGATGCTCGCCGCTTCTTCGAACAGCATCTGCGACCCTATGCCATCTCCAATGGTGAGGGGGGGAGCGGCATGGTCACTGGCTACTACGAGCCGCTACTGCGCGGCAGCCGGGTTCGCACCAAGGGTTTTGAGCAGCCGGTGCGCGGTGTGCCGGACGACCTGTTGACGATCGATTTGTCGGCGGTTTTCCCCGAGTTGAAGGACAAGCGCGTGCGTGGCCGCCTCGAAGGCAACAAGGTCCTGCCGTATTGGTCGCGTGCCGAAATCTCGGCCAAGGGGGAGCAGTTGCCGGCCAAGACGCTGCTTTATGTGGACGATGCCGTCGAACTCTTCTTCCTGCAGGTGCAGGGGTCCGGTCGCGTTCGTCTGCCCGACGGCAGCATGGTCCGCCTAAACTACGCCGACCAGAACGGTCATCCTTATCAATCGATCGGGCGCGTTCTGGTCGAGCGTGGCGAACTGAAACTGGAAGAGGCATCGATGCAGGGCATCCAGGCCTGGGCGCGGGCCAACCCGGCGCGTCTCGATGACTTGCTGAACGCCAATCCGAGCTATGTCTTCTTCCGAGAGCAGCCCAATAGCAAGGAAGGGCCGGTCGGTGCGCTCGGTGTGCCGCTGACGGCCGAGCGTAGTATTGCCATCGATCCGCGTTCGGTACCCTTGGGTGCCCCGGTTTTCCTGGCCACGACGCGGCCAAATTCGACGACACCGCTAAACCGCCTGGTCATGGCCCAGGATACGGGCGGGGCCATCAAGGGGGCGGTGCGTGCGGACTTTTTCTGGGGCTTCGGCAAGGAGGCCGGCGAGCAGGCCGGGCGCATGAAGCAGAGCGGGCGCATGTGGGTGCTGTTGCCTCCTGAGGCTGCTCCGAAGTGATGCATTGATGCACCGTTAAGAGGCATTTGTATATTTATTGCACGTTAAAGGTGCGCTTTGTGTCGATATGTAATTTGCAACGCACTGATTTGAAACAATTGTTGCGCACTGGAATGGTGCTTGCTTTTGTCGCGGGGTCCTTTGTTTGGGGGTCCCATGGAAACTTACCAATCCAGTAGCAACGTATTGTTCATCCTGCTCGGCGCCATCATGGTGCTGGCCATGCATGCCGGCTTCGCCTTCCTCGAAGTCGGTACCGTCCGCAAGAAAAATCAGGTCAATGCCCTGGTCAAGATCCTGACCGATTTCGGCATGTCTACCGTGGCGTATTTCTTTATCGGCTACGGCATCGCCTATGGGGTGAATTTCTTCTCCGGCGTCGATACGCTGATGGCGCAAAACGGGTTTGAACTGACCAAGTTCTTCTTCCTGCTGACCTTTGCGGCGGCGATTCCGGCCATCATTTCCGGTGGCATCGCCGAGCGTGCCAAGTTTCATCCGCAACTGATGGCGACCTTTCTCCTGGTCGGCTTCGTTTATCCCTTCTTCGAGGGGATTGCCTGGAACCAGCACTTCGGCATCCAGGCCTGGCTGAAGGCAACCTTCGGCGAGGAGTTCCACGATTTTGCCGGCTCCGTCGTCGTCCATGCCATGGGCGGCTGGATCGCCCTGCCGGCCGTGTTGCTGCTCGGCGCCCGCTACGGTCGATATACCAAGGATGGCCGGATGTCCGCCCACCCCCCCTCATCGATCCCCTTTCTGGCGCTCGGGGCGTGGATTTTGACCGTGGGTTGGTTCGGCTTCAATGTGATGAGCGCCCAGACCCTGGACAAGATTTCCGGCCTTGTGGCGCTGAATTCGCTGATGGCCATGGTCGGTGGAACCCTCGTGGCATTGGTGCTGGGCAAGAACGACCCGGGCTTCGTGCATAACGGTCCCTTGGCCGGCTTGGTGGCGGTTTGTGCCGGTTCCGACTTGATGCACCCGATTGGTGCTCTGGTCGTTGGCGGTGTCGCCGGCGCCCTGTTCGTGTTCATGTTCACGCTGACCCAGAATCGCTGGAAGGTCGATGACGTGCTCGGTGTCTGGCCGCTGCACGGCCTATGCGGTGCCTGGGGCGGGATCGCGGCTGGTATCTTCGGCAGCAAGGCCTTGGGCGGTGCCGGTGGTGTCGCCTTCATGCCGCAGCTGATCATGACCGTCTTGGCTATCGTCGTTGCCTTGGTCGGTGGCACGATTGTGTACGGTGGTCTGAAGGCTGCGCTTGGCCTGCGTCTCGATCAGGAAGAGGAGTACGAAGGTGCCGACTTGAGTATCCACAAGATCACGGCAACCCCTGAGCGCGAGCCGAACTGGTAAGGCTCAACTCGGCCGTTGCGCGGCCAGTGCGCCAGGGGTTTGTCTTCCCTGCTCAGCAAAGCCCCGCTTATGCGGGGCTTTTTATATTTCGCCGCTTGGCGTGGGTTTCGCAGATGGATCTTCGCCATCCTCGATGCCCCAGTCACCCCACTGGTACCATTCGTCGCCCAGCATCTCAGCGGGGTGTTGGGTGCGGCCAGAGCCATTGCCGCATTGCAACGAATTTGCCGGGCAGTATTTGTCGCATCCCCAGCAGATGCGCTCGGGGTGTTTAGGGTGGAGAGGAAATTTCTTTGCCATGGCGGAAGCAATTTTAGGGGCAAGGCAAGCCAACGACTTTGATACGGAGCATACGGAGTCGTTGCCTTGGTGAGACGTTCCATCGTGGCTTGGAGAAAGTCGTGATTTATTTCACTGCCGCCCTTTCGGGGATGCCCTAAACTATGACCAAAGGAGTGGATTTCCACTTCGATTCATTAGTTGTCTGGAGGCCGAGCAATGACAAGGGGCAAGGAAAAGCGCTCCGGTGAAGACCGTCGTATCTCGGAGGATGGGCCGCCTAGCGGATGGCGGGAACGGCGCAAGACGGTAGAACGGCGCTTGCCGCGAGTGGTGGAGATTTCGTTGACCGAATGGGCGCGCGAAGTCGTCAGCGTCCGGACGATCAAGGAAGGTCATGAAACCTGACCTAGCCGCGGGCAGCAAATGAAAAGGCCACCTTTCGGTGGCCTTTTGTTTTTTCGGTGGAGCGCTTCTTAATAGACGAAGTCGGCGCGGCGGTTCTCCGCCCACGATTCCTCGTTGTGGCCAGAGGCCTTGGGCTTGGCTTCACCGTTGGATTTCACGCTGATTTGTTTTTCGCTGGCGCCGGCAGCAACCAGCGCGGAGCGTACATTTTCCGCGCGTTGGGCGCCGAGCTGCTTGTTGCGCTCAGCCGTGCCACGTTCGTCGGCGTTGCCCTCAATGCGCACGCGGGCTTGGGGGTTGGCTGCCAGGTAGCGGACATGGGCCTTGAGGATGGGTTCGGCATCGGCCTTGATATCGGCGCTACGGTAATCGAAATAAATACTGCGCTGATCCGGCAAGGTTGCTGAGTCCTTGGCAACAGGCGCCTTCTCTTCGGCGGGCGCTTCCTTCGCAACGGGTTTGGTGTCGCCGGCCGGTTCCTGCAATTCGGTGGGAACGGCCTCGCCGAGCAGGCCGGGGTGTACCTTGAGCGGGCCGCTCTGCGAAATGTGCTTGCTTGGCGGGATGGTGCCCTTGGTCGAGCAGGCGGTAAGGATGACGGAACAGAGCAGGGTGGCGATCAGCTTGGCGCGCATCGTGGAATTTCGGCGTCTAAAGGAATGTCGAATGATAGCCGCTCGCCGCGCCGAGGAATAGCTTCGCATGGTTGGCTGTGGATTGGTTATAAACAAATTCGGTTTTTGTCTTTGTGGTTATAACGGCTCCGGATAAATTAGCGAGCACTGTAATAGGAGGCATCCCATCATGTTCTTGCGCCGTACTCTTTCTGTTTTTGCGCTTACTCTGCTCGCCGGCACCGCGTTCGCCGATGCGACCCTGCTCAACGTCTCGTACGACGTGGCGCGCGATGTGTACAAGGACTACAACCCGATGTTCCAGAAATACTGGAAGGCCAAGACCGGCGAAAGCCTCGAGTTGAAGCAATCGCACGGCGGTTCGTCGAAGCAGGTGCGTGCCGTGGCCGACGGCCTGGAAGGCGACGTGGTGACGATGAATCAGGCCAACGATATCGAGTTTCTGGCCGAGAAAGGCCTGGTCGCCAAGGATTGGGCCAAGAAATTCCCGAACAATGCCTCGCCTTATACCTCGGCCATGGTCTTCATCGTGCGCAAGGGCAACCCCAAGGGCTTGAAGGATTGGGGCGACCTGATCGCACCGGGCGTGCAGATCATCGTGCCGCACCCGAAAAACACCGGCAACGGCCGCAACACCTATCTGTCGGCCTGGGCCTGGGCGCTCAAGCAGTCGGGTGGTAGCGACAAGACGGCGCAGGAGTTCCTCGGCAAGTTGCTGAAGAATGCTCCGCTGTTCGCCGCAGGTGGCCGCGACGCCACCACCACCTTCATGCAGCGTGGCCTGGGCGATGTGCTGATCACCTTCGAATCCGAGGCCGAGATGATCGCCAAGGAATTCGGCAAGGGTAACTTCGAGGTGGTCTATCCCAGCCTGACCATGCAGACCGAATTTCCGGTCGCCATCGTCGACAAGGTGGTGGATAAGAAGGGCACCCGCACGCAAGCCAAGGCCTACCTCGACTACCTGTGGTCGAAGGAAGGGCAGGAGAATGCCGCGCAGAACTACCTGCGGCCGCGCGATGCCGAGTTGCTGAAGAAGTACGCCAGCTTCTTCCCGCCGGTGAAGACCTTCACCGTGGATGAGGTGTTTGGCGGTGCCAACAAGGCTTTTGCCGCCCACTTCAAGGATGGCGGCAGCTTCGATCAGATTTACGTCGCCAAGTAACCGGACGAGTTGCACGCCGCCCCGGCCGGAACGGAAATGTCCCGTTCCGGCTAGACTGCTGCGGTGCACAGCCAAATTTAGCCAAAAACCATGACCGTCAAAACTCAACGCGTATTGCCCGGCTTCGGCCTGGCGCTGGGCTATACGCTGGTCTACCTGTCGCTGCTGATCCTGCTGCCGCTCGGTGGGCTGATCCTCAAGTCATCCCAGCTCGGTTTCGCGCAGATCATCGATATCGCGCTGGGCGAGCGTTCGCTCGCCGCCTTCCGCGTGACCTTCGTATCGTCGTTGCTGGCGGCGGGCATTAACGCCTTCTTCGGTCTGATCGTTGCCTGGATCCTGGTGCGCTACTCCTTCCCCGGCAAGCGTTTCGTCGATGCCCTGGTTGATCTGCCCTTCGCGCTGCCGACGGCGGTAGCCGGCATCACGCTGGCCACGCTCTATGCCGGCAACGGCTGGCTGGGCAAGCATCTCGAACCGCTCGGCTTCAAGGTCGCCTACACGCCGCTCGGTATCGTCGTGGCGCTGACTTTCATCACGCTGCCTTTCGTCGTGCGCACGCTGCAGCCGGTGATCGAGGATATCGAAACCGAGGTCGAAGAGGCGGCGGCCTCGCTCGGCGCCTCGCGCTGGCAGACCTTCGCCAAGGTCATCTTCCCTGCGATTGGCCCGGCCCTGCTGACCGGCTTCGCGCTGGCCTTTGCCCGCGCGCTCGGTGAATTCGGCTCGGTCATCTTCATCGCCGGCAACCTGCCGCTGATTTCCGAAATCGTGCCGCTGTTGATCATCTCCAAGCTGGAGCAATACGACGTCCTCGGTGCAACCGCCTTGGCGGTGGTCATGCTGGCCATTTCCTTCGTGCTGTTGCTGGTCATCAACGTGCTGCAATGGTGGGCCGCCAACCGGCACAAGAACAGCGAGCCGCTGGAAGTCGCTGCCGGCAAGGCGGGAGGTGCACAATGAAATCGACCCGCGCTACGCAGGAGCCGACCTGGGTTCGTTACACCCTGCTGACGGTTGGTCTCGGCTTCCTCTTCTTTTTCCTGGGCTTGCCCTTGATCGCCGTGTTTGCCGAGGCCCTGGCCCAAGGCCTGCCGCTCTACCTGGAGGCATTGCAGGAGCCGGAAACCCGTTCGGCCATCTGGCTGACCATCCTGATCGCGCTGGCCGTGTTGCCCTTCAACATCCTGTTTGGCGTCGCTGCCGCCTGGGCCATCGCCAAGTTCGACTTCAAGGGCAAGAGCCTGCTGATTACGCTGATCGATTTGCCGTTCGCCGTGTCGCCGGTCGTGGCGGGCCTGATTTTCATCCTGCTCTTCGGCTCGCAAGGCTATTTTGGCGAGTGGCTGAGTGCTCATGAGATCAAGATCGTCTTCGCCGTGCCGGGGATGATCATCGCCACGCTGTTCATTACCTTCCCCTTCATCGCTCGCGAATTGATCCCGTTGATGCAGTCGCAGGGCAAGGATGAGGAAGAAGCCGCCGTTTCGCTCGGTGCGTCGGGCTGGCAGATGTTCTGGCGCGTCACGCTGCCGAACATCAAATGGGGCCTGCTCTACGGCGTGATCCTGTCGAATGCCCGGGCCATGGGCGAATTCGGCGCGGTTTCGGTGGTTTCCGGCCACATTCGCGGCGAGACCAACACGCTGCCCCTGCACGTCGAAATCCTCTACAACGAATACAACGCCATAGGCGCTTTTGCCGCCGCTTCCGTCCTTGCCTTGCTGGCACTCGTCACGCTGGTCGCCAAGACCGTCGTCGAATGGCGCATGCGCAAGGAAACCGAAATGCTGACTGCCGACCTGCCGGCCGAGAAGACGTCATGAGTATCGAAATCCGCAACATCGCCAAGCGCTTCGGCAACTTCGTCGCGCTCGACAACATCAACCTCGACATCCCGACCGGCGAGCTGGTTGCCTTGCTCGGTCCCTCGGGCTGCGGCAAGACCACGCTGCTGCGCATCATCGCTGGCATGGAAACGCCAGATCAGGGCGACATCCTGTTCTCCGGCGCCGAGGCGACGCACCTGCATGCCCGCGAGCGCAATGTCGGTTTCGTCTTCCAGCATTACGCCCTGTTCCGCCACATGACGGTCTTCGAGAACGTGGCTTTCGGCCTGCGCGTCAAACCGCGCAAGGAGCGCCCGAGCGAAGCCGAGATCAAGCGCAAGGTCATGGAGTTGCTGGGGCTGGTTCAGCTCGACTGGCTGGCCGACCGCTATCCGTCGCAACTCTCCGGCGGCCAGCGTCAGCGTATCGCCCTGGCCCGTGCGCTGGCTGTCGAGCCCAAGGTGCTACTGCTCGACGAACCTTTCGGTGCGCTCGATACCAAGGTGCGCAAGGAACTGCGCCGCTGGTTGCGCCGTTTGCACGACGAGATGCACATTTCCTCGGTCTTCGTGACGCACGATCAGGAAGAGGCGCTGGAAGTGGCCGACCGCGTTGTCGTGATGAACCACGGCAAGATCGAGCAGATCGGTTCGCCGGACGAGGTTTACTCCAACCCGGCCTCGCCCTTCGTCTATCAGTTCCTCGGTAATGTGAATGTTTTCCATAGCCGGGTGCAGGATGGTTATGCCGAGGTCGAGCGTGGTTCTGGTAGCGGCAGCACGGCCTTCGTGCGTCCGCACGATATCGAGATCGCTCACCAGCCGTTGGAGGAGGCACTCCAGGCGAGCGTCCAGCATGTGCATCCGATCGGTCCGGTTGTGCGTGTCGAGTTGCTGCATCAAAGCGAGATCGTCGAGGTCGAGCTGTCGCGTGAGCGGCACGAGGCGTTGCAACTGGCGGTTGGTCAGAGTGTCTGGTTCCGGCCACGGCAGATGAAGGTTTTCGGGGCCGACCGGCAGCCGCTGGCGGCGACCGAAAAACAGCCTTTCCTGTTTTGATCCAGCGGCGGGGGCTTGCCGATGAGGCGAGCCCAGGCGGCTGAATTTCTGGCTATTTTTCCGATCTGGCTCAATCGGGGCAGGGGGTGGCCAGTGCTATAATCGGCCCCCATTTTGTGCGCATCTGCCCATTCCGGTGATATTTACCCTCGGCATCAACCATCATTCCGCGCCGCTTGCGATCCGTGAGCGTGTGGCGTTTGGCGCCGACAAATTGCAGCATGCGCTGGCCGATCTGGTGCATAGCCAGACGGTCAAGGAAGCTGCCATCCTGTCTACGTGCAACCGCACCGAGATTTATTGCGCCGCCGAAACGCCGGATGCGGTGATCGACTGGCTGGCGCACTATCACGGGATTCCGCGCGCCGAGATCGCACCCTACGTCTATGCCCACCCGCAACCGGAAGCAGTGCGTCATGCCTTCCGCGTGGCCAGCGGACTGGATTCGATGGTCATCGGCGAGCCGCAGATTCTCGGCCAGATGAAGGACGCCATCCGCGCCGCTGAAGAGTCGGGAACGCTCGGCACGCAACTGCACAAGCTCTTTCAGCGCTCCTTCTCGGTGGCCAAGGAAGTCCGCTCGACAACGGCCATCGGCGCCAATATCGTCTCGATGGCAGCCGCTGGCGTGCATCTGGCCGAACGGATTTTCGAATCGATTGCCGACCAGCGCATCCTGTTTATCGGTGCCGGCGAGATGATCGAATTGTGCGCCGCGCATTTCTGCGCCCAGAAGCCGAAGCAGGTCACCATCGCCAACCGCACCATCGAGCGCGGTCGCGCCCTGGCCGAGCAATACGGCGGTACGGCCATCCGTCTCGACGAGTTGGGTGAGTACCTCCCGCAGCACGACATCGTCGTTTCCTGCACCGCCAGCCCGCTACCGATCATCGGCCTGGGCATGGTCGAGCGCGCGGTCAAGGTGCGCAGGCATCGTCCCATCTTCATGGTCGACCTGGCTGTGCCGCGCGATATCGAGGAAGAGGTCGGCGAACTGGACGACGTTTTCCTCTATACCGTCGACGATCTGGCACAGGTCGTGGAAAGTGGCTTGGAGTCGCGTCAGGCGGCGGTGGTCGAGGCCGAGCAGATTATCGGCAATCGCGTTCAGGATTTCCTGACCTGGCTGCAGTCGCGGGAGACCGTGCCGGTCATTCGGTCACTGCGGGACAGCGCCGAGCGCATGCGTCGCCACGAGATGGAGCACGCCTTGAAGTTGCTGGCCAAGGGCGAGGCGCCGGAGAAGGTGTTGGAGCAGCTGTCGCAGCGTTTGACCAACAAGTTCCTGCATGCGCCTACGCAGGCGCTGAATGCCGCCGAAGGTGGTGAGCGCAGCGAACTCCAGACCGCGGCGGCCCGCCTCTTCCACCTGCACTCCCAGGATTGATTTTTCTCAGGCTATAAGCGGGAAGTCCTGCGTCATCGGGGCAACGATGATGCGGTTGCGCCCCTCGCGTTTGGCTTGCAGCAGGGCGGTATCGGCGGCTTCAATCAAGGTGCTGCCTGTGACATGTGCAGGCACGGAGGCAATACCGCAACTGAAGCTGGCGCGTAGCGAGCCGCGTGCATGGGCGTGCGGCAACTCCGAGAAATCGTTGCGTATTCTGTTTAGCAGCCGAAGGGCCTGATCGCTATCGGTGCCATTCAATGCAACGATGAACTCCTCGCCACCATAACGACCGATCAGGTCGGTATTGCGCAGTCGGCCGCGCAGCAACCAGGCCAGGCTGCGGATGACCTGATCGCCGACCGGGTGACCGTAATTGTCGTTAATCGACTTGAAGCGGTCGATGTCGATCATGGCCACGGTCAGTTTTCCTGTCGGCAGGGCGCGGCGCACCATCTGCTCCAACTGCTCCTTGGAGGACGAGTGGTTGAGCAGGCCGGTCAGGCTGTCGTGGCGGCCCGAGCGCTGCATTTCGCGATAGCGCTCAATCTTGGTCTTGACCACGGCTGCCAGCACGATCGGGTTGGCCGGCTTGGTCAGGAACTGGTCGCCACCCAGACGCAAGGCTTCGACCTGATGCGCGATATCGGTTTCGCTCGACAGGTAGATGACCGGCAAGGTCTGGAACTCGGGAATCTGGCGCAAGGCGCGGGTGACTTCGACGCCGGTGCAGAAGGGCATGTGCATGTCCATCAGGATGGCATGCGGCCGGTAGTCGGCGATGGCTTGCATCAGGTCGAGCGGGGTGTGGATGGCGCGACTCTCAATGCCGTGCAGATTCAGGGCGCGCTGAATGTGCGCGACGGCAGTTTTTGAGTCTTCGACGACGAGGACGCGATGCGTCTCCTGCTCGCGGCTTTCGACCAGATCGAGGATGCGCGACAGGATGTCGCTCAGCTTGAACTCGGCAGGAATGCAGACATTGGCACCGGCTCGTTGCAGACCGACGATGGCTTCGAGTGAGGAGGGGACCGAAAGGCAATAGAAGTAACTGGTGAGGTAACGCGCTTTAAGGCGCTTGATGGTTTCCAGTGCGCTGTGCGGATAGATACGGTCTTCGTGGTCCGGAATGCAGACGACGGCAAGCGGACTGTCTTCGATGCTTGGCGTCTCTTCCCAGGAGATGGGGTGGGCCTTGAAGCCGTAGAAGGACAATTGCTCGACTAGGGCCTCGCTCCACGGATGGGCAGGGCGAGAGACGATCAATACGTTGCGTTGGCGTATCCAGTGGCCCTTGCTGTCCTCGTCCGCATCGCTTGCCCGTTTGGCGGCGACGGCCGGGGTTTCGTGGCGCCGCAACAAATCAAGAATGACACCCAACTGCTGACTGATGGCGTCGGCCAATTCGCCAGTCACCGGGTGAGTGGAGCTTTCGTTGAGCAGCGCGAGTGCGCGGTTCTCCAACTCTTGGCTGGCGACGGCCATGCCGGGCAGGTTCTGCTGCCCGAGCCGTTCGGTCAGGCCGTTCAGCGACAATGTGAATTCGACAAAATGGTCGAAATCACCGCTGGCACGATAGCTTTGCCAGCGCAGCTCCAGTGTTTCTGCCAGCGCGATCAGGGAATGCGAGACGGTAGCCATGACGATTGCCAAAAATGAATGCAAGATTATGGTGCTTTCAATGTCCCGTGACAATGACCGCCCATCGCCGATGATTGGTGTTCTCGGGTACCATTACGCCCCTTCTCCATAAGACCCCGGCTGGCCCTGAAAAATGAAATCGAGCATCCGCCAAAAACTCGAGTTGCTGGTCGATCGCCTCGATGAGATCGACCGCATGTTGTCCGCGCCCGATGCGGCCGGCGACATGGAGCAGTTCCGTAAGCTGACGCGCGAACGGGCCGAAATCGAGCCGGTGACCATACAGTTCAACGCCTTCCGCCAGGCCGAAAACGACCTGGCCGAGGCCGAAGCCATGCTGGCCGATCCGGACATGCGCGAGTTCGCGGAAGAAGAGATGGCAGCCGCCAAGGCGCGCTTGCCGGAGTTCGAACTGGAATTGCAGAAACTACTTCTGCCCAAGGACCCCAACGACGAGCGCAACGTGCTGCTGGAAATTCGCGCCGGCACCGGTGGCGACGAATCGGCCTTGTTTGCCGGCGACCTGCTGCGCATGTACACCCGTTATGCCGAGCGTCAGCGCTGGCAAGTCGAGGTCATGTCGGCCAGCGAATCGGAACTGGGCGGCTACCGCGAAGTGATCTGCCGCATCGCCGGTTTTGGGGCCTATTCGCGGCTGAAGTTCGAGTCCGGTGGCCATCGCGTGCAGCGCGTGCCGGAAACCGAAACTCAAGGGCGCATCCACACCTCGGCCTGTACCGTGGCGATCATGCCCGAGGCTGACGAGGTCGAGGATGTGAACCTCAATCCGGCCGACCTGCGCATCGACACCTTCCGTGCTTCCGGCGCCGGTGGCCAGCACATCAACAAGACCGATTCGGCGGTGCGCATCACGCACCTTCCGACCGGCATCGTCGCCGAATGCCAGGATGGTCGTTCGCAGCATGCCAACAAGGCCTCAGCGATGAAAGTGTTGGCGGCGCGTATCAAGGACGTGCAGGTACGCGCCCAGCAGAGCGCCATCGCCAGCACGCGCAAGAGCCTGATCGGCTCGGGCGACCGCTCCGAGCGCATCCGCACTTACAACTTCCCGCAGGGCCGGGTGACCGACCACCGCATCAACCTCACGTTGTACAAGATCGCCGCGATCATGGACGGCGACATGGATGAGTTGCTCGATGCCCTGGCCGCCGAGCATCAGGCCGAACTGCTGGCCGAACTCGCCGAGCAGAACTGAAAATGACCCTGGGTGAGGCGTACAACTCAGCACGCCAGCGTATCGACCGCCTCGATGCGCGTTTGCTGCTCGAATACGCGAGCGGTTGTACGCACACCGACCTGCTGGCCCGGCCGGAAATGCCGCTGATCGCACCAGCCGCCGCGCAGTTTGCTGAATGGGTCGAACGGCGCGCCGCCGGTGAACCGCTGGCCTATCTGGTCGGCGAGGCGGAGTTTCGCGGCCGGGTCTTCCAGGTGTCGCCCGAAGTCCTGATCCCGCGACCGGAAACCGAGGTACTGATCGAACTGGCGCTGGAGCGCATGCGCGGCCTGGCTGCGCCGAGCGTGGTCGATCTAGGCACCGGTTCAGGCATCGTCGCCATCTCGCTGGCGCTGGAATGCTCGTCGGCAGTCACTGCTGCGGTGGACGTGTCCAAAGGGGCAATTTCCGTGGCGCGCAACAATGCCGGGCGCTTGGGGGCGCTGGTCGATTTTCGTGAGGGCAGCTGGTTCGATCCGCTGGCCGGCCAACGCTTCGATCTGATCGTCTCGAATCCGCCCTACGTGGCGGCTGGCGACCCACATCTCGCCCTGAACGGTCTGCCTTTCGAGCCGCAAATGGCGCTGACCGACGGCGCCGACGGCCTCGATTGCATCCGCGCCATCGTCGCCGGTGCGCCGGCTCATTTGAATCCTGGCGGCTGGCTGCTTTTCGAGCATGGCTACGACCAAGGCGAAGCCAGCCGGAACTTATTGCGCGCCGCCGGGTTCAAAGGCGCATTCACCCAAACCGACCTGGCCGGTATCGACCGCGTTTCGGGCGGTCATCTGTAAATCCTGGAGATAGCATGTCCGACGTTAAGCAACGCATCCACGAAACCGTCACCACCAACCCGGTCGTTCTCTACATGAAGGGCGATGCCCGCTTCCCGCAATGCGGCTTTTCGGCCACCGCCGTGCAGATCCTGAAGGTTTGCGGCGTGAACGACTTCGTGACCGTCAATGTGCTGGCCGACGAGGAAATCCGCCAAGGGGTCAAGGAATACGCCAACTGGCCGACCATTCCGCAGCTCTACATCAAAGGCGAATTCATTGGCGGCTGCGACATCATGAAGGAGATGTACCAGACCGGCGAACTGCAGAAGTTGCTGGAAGGCGTCGCCGCCTGATTCATAGCGCCAGGAAGCAAAAAGGCCCGCCAATTCGGCGGGCCTTTTGTTTTGGGCGGGATGCGTTCAGATTTCGCTGACGCTGAATTCGATATTCGGACCGTCGGCCACCACTTCCTTGACGGCGCAAGCGGCGATGCTGTCCAGCACGGCCTGCTTGTGCTCGGCCGGGAATTCGGCCGGGAAGCGCACTTCGGTCTTGAACTTGGCCAGGGTCAGCGGGCCGCCGGGGCCGGCGAAGGGCTTGCAGGCGATTTCGATGCCGGCCGGGGAAACGCCGAGCGGTTTACAGGCTTTTTTGGTGTACACCGCAGCACAGGCGGCCAGGCTGGCGTAGAAACCTTCGAGCGGGTTCATCAGGCTGCCGTCGAGCGCGAAACTGGCTTCATGCTTGCCGGTGCTGACCTTGATGAGCGGGGTGGAGTCGACGACGGTGCTGTACATGCTGATCTTCCTTGAGTTTTGTCTTGTGGCGAAGCGAGCGGCTTTGAATGTTAAATTAACAAACTCTAATATATTAATCGGGTAATGCCGGGCCGGCAATACATCGAAAGATGGAGATCAGTTGCTCGACAGACGCTGGTTGGCGACGGCCAGCCGGCTGGCCAGCACATCGACGAAGCCCTGGTAGAAATGCATGCGACAGGCTTCGGAGGATTTCTGCAGCGCTTCGCCGCGCACGATGACGATGTCGGCGTCGGTCACGGTCGCCACGTCGGCACTGCGCTTCAGCGGCTTGCGCCCGAGCAGGGCCATTTCGCCGAAGCAGGCGCCTTGGGTCAGGCGGCTGAGCGGCTTGCCGTGCTTGCTGACCTGCAACTCGCCTTCGGCCAGGAAGCAGAAGAAGTCGCCGGGTTCGCCGTCGCGCATGATCACCGTGCCGGGCTGGACGTGCCGCCACTGCGAGAAGCGCAGCACTTCCCAGATCTCGACGTCGGAAAAGTCGGCGAAGAAGGGTAGCGAGCGCAGGATGGCGTATTTCTCGGTGTCGGCGAAATCGACACGCGGCGTCAGCAACTGGCGGCTACGTACCGCTTGCGCCAGGTCGTGGGCGAAGGCTTCCCAGGTCGGGTAACGCTGCTCGCGGTTCTTGGCCATGGCACGGGCGACGATATCGTCGAGCGCCTCCGGGATCATCGGGTTCAGGCTGGATGGCCGCGGCGTGGGCGCGTTGATGATCTGGTAGATGGTCTTGTAGTGCGTGTCGCCCTCGAAGGGGAGTTGCCCGGTCAGCAACTGGAACATGACGACGCCGAGTGAATAGATGTCGGTGCGGTGGTCGAGGCTTTCTTCCTGCACCTGTTCGGGCGACATGTAGGCCGGCGATCCCACGCCGGACACCTGGGTACGTGCATTGCCGCCGATGATGGCGGCGCCGAAGTCGGAGATCTTGATGTCCGACTCGCCGCTCATCAGGATGTTGGCCGGCTTGATGTCGCGATGCGTGATGCCGATGCGGTGGGCGAAATCGAGCGCACGCGTGCATTTGAAAATCAGCTCGACAACGCGGTCCATCGGCAGCAGATGACCGGGCTTGGCGTGTTCTTCCAGCGTGTGGCCGGGCACGTATTCCATCACGATGTAGCAGAGCTTTTCGGCGACCACGGCATCGTAGATCTGCACGATGTGCGGATGGTTCAGCTTGCCGACCAGTGAGGCTTCGTTCAGGAAGAGGTGGGAGTAGAGGCGACCCTTGTCCGGGTCGCCGAGAATTTCAGGCGTCGCCACCTTGATGGCGACATCGCGCTGGGCGAAGGGGTCGCGACCGAGATATACGGTACTGGTCGCGCCTTCGCCGAGCTTCTTGATCAGCTCGTACTTGCCGAGCTTTTTGGCCATTGTCGAGTGTCAGCCTTTGCCTTGAGGGTATTACAGGCGCTGACGGGCGCGGGCGATGGCGGCTTTGACCTGTTCCGGCGCGGTGCCGCCGATGTGGTTGCGGCTGGCGAGCGAGCCTTCGACGGTCAGCACGGCGAAAACGTCGCTTTCCACCTGCGGGCAGAAGGCGCGGATTTCATCGAGCGTCAGCTGCGGCAGGTCGACGCCCTTCTGCTCGGCCGCCTTGACGGCGTGGCCGACGGCTTCGTGCGCATCGCGGAAGGGCAGGCCCTTCTTGACCAGATAGTCGGCGAGGTCGGTGGCGGTGGCGAAGCCCTGGGTCAGCGCGGCCTTCATGTTGTCGGCGCGGACCGTGATGCCGCCGGCCATGTCGGCGAAGATGCGCAGGGTGTCGGTGACGGTGTCGACGGCGTCGAACAGCGGCTCTTTGTCTTCCTGGTTGTCCTTGTTGTAAGCCAGCGGCTGCGACTTCATCAGCGTGAGCAGGCTCATCAGCTGGCCGTAGACGCGGCCGGTCTTGCCGCGGGCAAGTTCCGGCACGTCCGGGTTCTTTTTCTGCGGCATGATCGACGAGCCGGTGCAGAATCGGTCGGCGATCTGGATGAAGCCGACGCGCGGGCTCATCCACATGACCAGTTCTTCCGACAGGCGGCTGATGTGCATCATCAGCAGGGCGCAGGCCGAGGTGAATTCGATGGCGAAGTCGCGATCGGACACTGCATCCAGCGAGTTTTCACAGACGGCTTCGAAGCCGAGCTCCTTGGCAACGAATTCGCGGTCGATCGGGTAGGTCGTGCCGGCCAGCGCAGCCGAGCCAAGCGGCAGGCGGTTGGTGCGCTTGCGGGCATCGGCGAAGCGCTCGGCGTCACGCCCGAACATTTCGAAGTAGGCCAGCATGTGGTGACCGAAGGTCACCGGCTGCGCAACCTGCAGGTGGGTGAAACCGGGCATCGGCGTGGCGGCCTCTTTTTCGGCCAAATCGACCAGCGCACCGCGGAAGGCCTTCAATAGCACCTGAATGTCGTCGATCGCATCGCGCAGGTAGAGGCGGATGTCGGTCGCCACCTGGTCGTTACGCGAGCGGCCGGTGTGCAGGCGCTTGCCGGCATCGCCGACCAGCGCGGTCAGGCGCTTCTCGACGTTCAGATGCACGTCTTCCAGATCGATCGACCATTCCAGCTTGCCGGACTCGATTTCCTCGGCCACGATGGCCATGCCGCGTTCGATGTCGGCCAGGTCCTGGGCACTGATGATGCCTTGCTTGGCCAGCATCTTGGCGTGGGCCAGCGAGCCGCGGATGTCCTGCCGCCACATGCGCTTGTCGAAATCGACGGAAGCGGTATAGCGTTTGACGAGATCGGAGACCGGTTCGGAGAAACGGCCGGCCCAAGTGTATTGATTGGCGTTGGAAGTCATGACTCTGGTCTAAAATGCGGCAAGTAAGCGACAGATTGGCGCGCAAAAGGCGAAAAAGCGGCCTTCAGGGCCTTAAAAGATGACAAGTATACGGCACTTTCCGGCGACTCACCCGCTCCCCGATTGGCGTAATTTCGGGGTAATGCTGCGCATCCTGCTCGGGGTCAATGCCTTGGCCCTGTTCGCAGCCCTGTTGCAGGTGAACGATCTGGCTCAATGGCTGCCGCGTTACGTCGAGCTGGCTGCCGTCGTCGAGCCAGGGCTGCTGCTCTGTCTTGGCCTGCTGGCCGGCTTGCGCGATCTGTTGTGGCGGCTGCCGATGCGTCTGGGTCAGGCCTTGGTCGTGCTGCTGATCGCCGCCTTGAGCGGCCTGCTCTATCAATATGTCGGCCTGCTCGCCTTTGCCGACTTCGGTAGTGTGTGGCGGGCTGCTCTGCTGGCCGGGGCAGTGGCCGCGGTCTTCCTGTTCTATTTCGAATTGCGCTTCCGCGCCTTTTCGCCGGCACAGACCGAAGCGCGCCTGGCGGCGCTGAATGCCCGCATCCGTCCGCATTTCCTGTTCAATTCGTTGAATGCGGTGCTCTCCTTGATCCGGGCTCGGCCGCAGCAGGCCGAGGAGGCCCTGGAGTCGCTGTCCGACCTGTTCCGTGCGGCCATGCGCGATCCGTCCAATCTGGTCAGCCTGGAAGACGAACTGGCGCTCGGTCGCCAGTATCTCGATCTGGAACGCCTGCGGCTGGGCGAACGACTGCAGATCGACTGGCAGGTGGACGATGTCGACCTAGAGACCCCGATTCCGCCGCTGATGCTGCAGCCGCTGCTGGAAAATGCGGTTTACCACGGCATCGAGCCGTGCCCGGAAGGTGGCACGGTCGGCGTGGCCGTGCGCTGCAATGGCGACGAGATGGCCATCACGATCGCCAACCCGACCGCCGGTCAGACGGCACATGCCGCCGGCAACCAGATGGCGCTGGCCAATATCCGCGAACGCCTCGCCCTGTATTACGATCTGGAAGCCCGTCTGGATATCCGGACGGATGACAATCGCTACGAAGTCCGCATCAAACTGCCATGCCAACGCCCACGCCGCTGAAAATCCTGCTGGTTGACGACGAGCCGCTCGCCCGCGAACGTTTGCGCACGCTGCTCGGCGACATTGCCATGCAACTGCCGACCGAGATCGTCGGCGAGGCCGGCAACGGCCGGCAGGCGCTCGACCTGCTCCAGGGAGCGGTGGCAGATGTCGTGCTGGCCGACATCCGCATGCCGGGTATGGATGGCATCGAACTGGCCTCGCATCTCGGCCTGCTGGAGAAGGCGCCGGCAGTCATTTTCACGACGGCCTACGACAACTACGCGGTGCAGGCTTTCGACCTCAATGCTGTCGATTACCTGCTGAAGCCGGTGCGCACCCAGCGCCTGCTTGCTGCCTTGCAGAAGGTGCAAGCCCAGCAGCGCCCCGATCCGGCGCTGCTGGCCGGACTTGGTCAGCAGCTGCGTGGCGCCGGCCGGACCCATCTTTCCTGCCATGAGCGCGGCCGCCTGCTGCTGGTGCCGGTCGGTGAAGTGCTCTATTTCAAGGCCGACCTCAAATACGTCACGGCGCGCACGGCCGAGCGCGAATACCTGCTCGACGAGGCCTTGACCCATCTGGAGACCGAGTTCGCCGACCGCTTCCTGCGCCTGCACCGTTCGGTGCTGGTGGCCAAGTCGGCCCTGGCCGGTTTCGAGAAAGCTGCCGGCGACGATGCCGAGGCCTACGGTTGGGCCTTGTTGCGCGGCGTGCCGGAAAAGCTGCCGGTCAGCCGCCGGCAATGGGCGCCGGCCAAGGCGCTGGTCAAGAATTCCTGAGTATCCTCAACGGAGTCGGATTTTCATGGGACGTATCTGCCCCCACTGCAACCATGCCCGCAAGGCCGACGAGACCTCACCGGATTGGCAATGCCCGGCCTGCCAACGGGCCTACGACAAGGTGGGCAATGCCATGGCACCCGAGGGCTTCCGCCAATACGGCGGGGCGGCCGTAGAAAAGCGCGGACTGCCGCTCGGCAAGTTGCTGCTCGTACTGTTGCTCGCCGGTGCCGCTTGGGCCTTCGTCCGCCCGGCGCTACAGGAACGGGCTGCTGTAACGGCCAAGGCCAATGCCGCGCAGCCGGAGGTCGTTCTCTACGCCACCGACTGGTGTGGTTACTGCAAGATGACGCGGGAGTTGTTTGCCGCCAACGGCATCCACTATACGGAATACGACATCGAGAAGAGTTCCGAGGCGCTGGTTCGCCATCGCAAACTGGGTGGTAATGGCGTCCCCCTGATCGTGGTCGGTGATGAGGTGGTCAACGGCTATAACGAGGGGGCCTTGCGCCAGCTATTGGCGCCCTGGTTCAAGAGCTAGCTTGTCTGCCGCGCCGCCAGGCGCGCCTGTTCGTCGGCCAGGGCATTGCCGCGGCAGCGTCCGTGGCCCTTGATCCAGTGCAGCGAGGCCGGGGCGAGCAGGGCGTTCAGGTCGTCGTGCGGAAACATAGCCTGTAGTTCGCCATCTTGCTCACTGCCGTGGCACTGCGCTTGCTGCAGGCGTTCGATGGCGTCGCTGTTGTCCGCAAAGAGCGCGAACGGCGCGCCGGCGAAGATCTGGGCCGCCGTCCGCAGGGCGAAAACGGCGGCGCGTAGCTCGAGTTCGTTGCTGGGGCCGGCGGGCACGCTGCGGGTGGCGATGTGGCTGGCAGCCTCGGAGTGTTCGAAGAGCACCGCGGCCAATCCACCATGCTGTAGCTGGCTGGCATCGCTGAAGACCAGGCGCTGCCCGGCGAATTGCTCGCTCAGCTTGGCCGGCAACGGGCCAATGGAGAGCGGCAGTGGAGCGGGCGGTTTGCGTTTGCGCCGGGGCATGGTCAATGCAGCGCCGGAAAAGACGAAGGCCCTGCATTGGGGGAGATGCAGGGCCTTCTGGACGGCAGGAGGGGTTTGGGGGAGGTGTTTGCCGTCATGGCTGATGTCTGGTCAGCGCATGGACAAACGATAAGGCCCCGGCCCGCTGGCTTCAAGTAACGGTTTGCAACAAAGCGTATCGTCCTGTGTGCACCGCCCGTCTTGGGCATTCGGTTTTTGCTCATTTGGGGCAGTGCACCGCAGCAGTGGCTGGTCTACGCGGAAAGCGCCCGATCAACCACTTCGAAGACGTCGCGCGACAGGCCGGCATGGTCGCGGATGCGTTCCAGGGCAACGCGGGCATGGGACTGCCGGCCGGCGTCGAACTTCTTCCAGCGGTCGAAGCAGCGGGCGAGGCGCGAGGCGACTTGCGGGTTCTTGTCGTGCAGGTCGAGGATGCGGTCGGCCATGAAAGTGTAGCCAGCACCGTCGGCGGCGTTGAAGCGGACGAGGTTGGCGCCGAAACTGCGGATCAGGGCGTAGATCTTGTTCGGATTGCCGGCGTCGAAGGCCGGGTGGGCGGTCAGCGCCTTGACGGTGGCCAGCGTATCCGGACGGCGGCTGGTCGATTGGGCGACCAGCCATTTGTCGACGACCAGCGCTTCGTCCTTCCAGCGGGTGTAGAACTCGTCCAGTGCCTGTTCGCGTTGCGGGCAGACGGCAGCATTGACGTTGGCCAGGGCGGCGAGCGCGGCGAACTGGTCGGTCATGTTGTCGGCCTGCTTGAATTGCGCGTAAGCCATCTGGCGTGCGGCGTCGGTGTCGAGTTCGAGCAGGTAGGCCAGGCAGACGTTGCGCAGGGCGCGGCGGCCGGCTTGTTCGGCGCTCGGCGCATAAGGCTCGGCGACAGTGAGCGCGGCATAGAGGCCGGAGAACTCGCCTTCCAGTTGTTCGGCGAGGTGACGGCGCAGGGCGTTGCGCGCGGCGTGCAGCGCGTCCGGATCGACTTGCGCCAGTTGCTCGGCGAGCGTGCCTTCGCCAGGCAGGGTCAGGGCTTCGGCAACGAAGGCTGCGCCGCGCTGGGCTTGCGTTTGCAGCAAACGGCGGCAGGCAGCGACGAAGCTTTCCGGCCAGCTCGGTTCATGGCCGGCGGCGATGGCCGCCGCGGCGTCGAGAATCAGCGTCGAGGCCAGGCGTTGGCCGGCTTCCCAGGCGTTGAACGGATCGTTTTCGTGGGCCAGCAATAGGGGCAGCTGTTCGGGCGTGTAGTCGAATTCGAGATTGACCGGCGCCGAGAAATCGCGCAGCAGCGAGGGCACGGGTTCGGCGGCGATGTCGTTGAAGACGAAGGACTGCGTGCTGGCGGTCAGTTGCAGCGTACGCTCGCTGCCGGTGATCAGTTCGCCCTGCTCGGTGAACAAGGCGACGCGGATCGGAATCAGATAGGGCGCATCGTCGCTGGCGCGGGCATTGGATTGCGTGCAGGTCAGCGTGTAGCTGCGGCTGTCGGCATCGTAATAGCCATCGGCAACCACCTTGGGCGTGCCCGGCTGAACGTACCAGCGCATGAATTGCGTGAAGTCGAAGCCGCTGGCGGCGGCCATGGCGGCGACGAAGTCGTCGCAGGTCACGGCCTGCCCATCGTGGCGGCGGAAGTATTCGTCCATGCCGGCGCGGAAGCCGTCGCGGCCGATCAGCGTCTGGATCATGCGGATGACTTCGGCGCCCTTTTCGTACACCGTGGCGGTGTAGAAATTGTTGATCTCGATGTAGGACGACGGGCGCACCGGATGCGCCATCGGGCCGGCGTCTTCCGGGAACTGCGCGGCGCGCAGGCCGCGTACCTCGCGGATGCGGGCGGTCTGGCGGTTATGCAGGTCGGCACCGAATTCCTGG
This sequence comes from Azonexus sp. IMCC34839, assembly GCF_047047955.1. Classification (GTDB taxonomy): domain Bacteria; phylum Pseudomonadota; class Gammaproteobacteria; order Burkholderiales; family Rhodocyclaceae; genus Azonexus. Next base: position 2,908,833 of record NZ_CP150631.1, read on the forward strand.
TCGCGGAAAACGGTCAGGCCTTCCTTCAGCGACAGCTGGAACCAGTCGCGGCAGGTCACTCGGTTACCGGTCCAGTTGTGGAAATATTCGTGCGCGACGACGCGGTCGATGTTCTCGAAATCGACATCGGTGGCGACATCCGGGCGGGCCAGCACGTACTTGGTGTTGAAGATGTTGAGGCCCTTGTTCTCCATGGCGCCCATGTTGAAATCGCCGACGGCGACGATCATGTAATGGTCGAGATCGCATTCGAGGCCGAAGCGTTGTTCGTCCCATTTCATGGATTTCTTCAGTGCGTCCATGGCGTGCGGGCACTGGTCGAGCTTGCCTGGTTCGACGTAGATGGCGAGCTGGACGTCGCGACCGGAGGCGGTCTTGAAGGTGTCGCGTAGCACGTCCAGTTTGCCGGCGACGATGGCGAACAGGTAGGCCGGCTTCTTGAACGGATCCTCCCACTTCGCCCAGTGGCGTCCGTCGGCCTCGTCACCACTGGCGACCGGGTTGCCGTTGGCGAGCAGGATCGGGAACTGCGCCTTGTCGGCGTGCAGCGTCACGGTGAAGGTGGACATCACGTCCGGCCGGTCGAGGAACCAGGTGATGCGGCGGAAGCCGTGCGCCTCGCACTGCGTGAAATAGCCGTCCTTGGAGCGATAGAGGCCGGACAGGCAGGTGTTCTTGTCCGGATTGATACGGACCACGGTGTGTAGCGTGAAGGCGTCGGGCAGACCGTCGATGCTGAGCTTGGTCGGCGTCGCGGAAAATGCCCTGTTTTGCCCGTCCACCGCAACACTGAGCGTTTCCAGTTCGTCGCCGTCGAGGACGAGCGGCTGCGGTGCCACTGCCGGGTTGCGGCGCATGGCCAGCGTGGCGCTGACGGTGGTTTGGCCGGCGGCGATGTCGAAATCGAGGTCGACGCGGTCGATCCAGTAGGCGGGTGGGGTGTAGTCCTTCAGGTAGACGGTGGTTGGGGTATCGGTTTTCATTGTCGGTCAGGCATTGGGGTTGAACCCGACGATGATACGCCAAACCCTTGGCCGGCTTAACGTCGCCGCCAGACCTGCCAGCGTTCGCGGCCGGAAAATACCGGAATCGAGTCGTGCACCGCAGCATCCTCGATGCGCTCGAAATGGGGCGTCAGCAATTCATCGAGCTGTTCCGGCAGGATGCCGAAGGGGGGGCCTTTGAGCTGGTCGCAGACGAAGAAATAGCCGGCGAGGAGGCCGCCCGGTGGCAGCAGCTCGGCGACGCGCCGGCCCCAGTCGGCCCACAGCTTGCGCGGCAGGGCGCAGAGGAAGGCGCGTTCGTAGATCAGATCGAGCGGCTGTTCCGGTTGCCACTGGAAAAAGTCGGCGCAGACGAGGTGCACCGCAGAATTGCCGAGAATGTCGCGGGCGCGGTCGACTGCGGTAGGGGAAAAATCGAGGGCGGTGACCGGCCAGCCATGCTCGGCCAGACAGGCCGCTTCCCAGCCGCTGCCGCAACCCGGGATCAGCGTATTGAGCGGCGTCGCTTGCCGGGCGGCGAAATCGGCGAATTGTTCTGGCACCTTGCCGGCGTCCCACGGCGTGGTGCCGGAACCGAAACGTTTGCACCAGAAATCCGGGTGTTCCGGCAATTGCTCGGAGGTCTTTACGCTGTCGCTCATGGCTTTTTCAGGTTCCGGCTCGATTGCTCGATGGCGTCCTCGAGATAGCTTTGGTAGAAGTCCGGCAGACGCGCGCCGACGATGGGGTCGGCCAGTTTGCGCCCATCCGGGCCGTAGAAGGCGACGACCGGCACCAGCTTGACCTTCTCGGCGGTTGCCAGGCGGGCGTGCGTCGTGGCCTGGCCCTTGAAATCGACCAGCGCGTGGTTGTCGCCGTCCTGGCGCACTTCGCGTACGACGATGCGGTCGCGGTAGCGCGGGTTGTCGGTCAACGGTTGCAGGAAATCGCGCTTCACCGCCTTGCAGAACTTGCAGTCGTCGCGGCTGTACAGCACGATCAGCGGGCCGCCGGCCTGGTTGGCCTGGCGTGCATCACGGGCGAGGTCGGCGGCGGGCAAAAGCTCGGATGCATCAAGGGCGGCCAGGGGGGCGCATGCTAGAATCAGCGCTCCCAAAAGTCCTGCAAGCCGTCGCATCATGTCCGTTCCTTCGAAGATTGTCATTGCCTCCCGCGAATCCCGTCTGGCCATGTGGCAGGCGGTGCATGTCAGAGAACGCTTATCGAGTTTAAATCCGGGGGCGGAAGTTGTCATTCTCGGCATGACCACCAAGGGCGATCAGATTCTCGACCGTCCGCTCGCCGAAATCGGCGGCAAGGGCCTGTTCATCAAGGAACTGGAAGTGGCCATGCAGGAAGGCCGCGCCCACCTCGCCGTGCATTCGATGAAGGACGTGCCGATGGTGATGCCGGAGGGCTTCGTCCTCGCCGCCATCTCGGCCCGCGAAAACCCGCGCGATGCCTTCGTCTCGAACAAATACAGCGGTCTCGACGAGCTGCCGGCCGGCGCTGTGGTCGGCACCTCCAGCCTGCGCCGCGAAGCCATCCTGCGCGCCAAGTATCCGCAGCTGGTGATCAAGAGCCTGCGCGGCAACCTCGACACCCGCCTGAAGAAGCTCGATGCCGGCGAATACGACGCAATCATCCTCGCCGCCGCCGGCCTGATCCGCCTTGAACTCAAGGATCGCATCAAGTCGGTACTGACGCCGGAACAATCCTTGCCGGCCCCCGGTCAAGGCGCGCTGGGCATCGAACTGGTCGATGGCGATGCTGCCATGGCCTCCGTCGTAGCTCCGCTGAACGACCCGGAAACCGCTCACTGCGTCAAAGCCGAGCGCGCCTTCTCGCGCGCCCTCGGCGGCTCCTGCCAGGTGCCGCTGGGCGGTTACGCGGTGATCGACAACGGCCAACTCTGGCTGCGCGGCTTCGTCGCTTCGGTCGATGGCAAGGAAATGGTCAGCGCCGAGTTGCGCGGCAATCCGGCTGATGACGAGGCGCTCGGTCGCCAACTGGCCGAAACCCTGCGCCAGCAGGGGGCCGACGCCATCCTCGCCAAGCTGGCTTGCCACGCCTGATTCCGGCATGAAACCCGGCGGCCCGCTGGCCGGCAGGACCATCGTCGTCACGCGGCCGCGGGCGCAATGCGGGCCCTTGGCCGAAGCCATCGAGTCTGCTGGCGGCCGCGCCCTGATCTTCCCTTTGCTCGAAATTTCCCCAGCCGAGGACGGCGCGCCACTCCAGGCAGCCGCCGACCGATTGGGTGAATACTCCGTCGCTGTCTTCATCAGCCCGAACGCCGTCGACCATGCGTTGCCCGTATTGCTGGCCAAGCGCTCCTGGCCAGTCGATTTGCTCCCGGCTGCGGTGGGACAGGGAACGGTCAAGGCGCTGGCGGAAAAAGGGGTGCAGGGCTGCATCGCCCCGACCGAGCGCTTCGATTCCGAAGCCCTGCTCGCTCTGCCGGAATTGGCGCCAGCGCGTGTCGCCGGCAAGCGCGTCGCGATCTTTCGCGGCGATGGCGGGCGGGAATTGCTGGCGGACACGCTGCACGAGCGCGGTGCCCAAGTCGATTGCATCACCTGCTATCGGCGTTCCGGTCCGTCCGCTGGCGCGCGGGAATTGCTTGCCGCCTGGCGCGAGGGGCGACTCGATGCGCTGACCGTATCGAGCAGCGAAGGCCTGCGTTATCTGGTCGATCTGCTCGATGCCGAGGGGCGGGATTACCTGCGGCGCACGCCCATTTTTGTTCCGCATGCGAGAATTGCGGAAAATGCAAAAAATTTGGATTTGCACAACATAACCCTGACCGAAGGCGCCGACGCCGGCTTGATGGCCGGCTTAGTTGCTTATAATTGGCCGGCATGAACCCCGAAAAAGACTCCCCCAGCATTCCTCCGCATAGTGAAACGCCGCGCAGTCGGCGCCGGAGCGGGCCTTCCCCATGGATTTTCGTTGCCATCGCCGCCTTGGCCGTCGCCGGCTGGCAATGGTTCGATACCCGCCAGAAATTGACCGAAATGCGCAGCGAAATCGCGCAAAGCATTGCCGAGGGCAACGAGGAGCGCGGTGCGCAGAAACAGTTGCGCGAGCAGGTCGAGGCCATGCAGGCCAAATTGGGGGCGCTCGACGACAAGCTCGGCGAATTCCGCAGCCAGGGCGAGGCCTTGCAGGGGCTTTACCAGGAAATGGCAAGGAGCCGCGAGGAAGCGACCCTGATCGAGGTCGAGCAGGCGATCACGCTCGCCGGGCAGCAACTGCAACTGGCCGGCAATGTGCCGGTCGCCGTGTTGGCCCTGCAAACGGCCGACGCCCGCCTGGCTCGGCTCGACCGCCCGCAGCACCTGCCGCTGCGCAAGGCGCTGGCCAAGGACCTGCAGCGCCTGAACGCCATCCCGTTTGTCGATTTTCCCGGTTTGAGCCTGCGCCTGGAGCAACTGCTCCTCGGCGTGGACAAACTGCCGTTGGCTAGTGATGGGCGGCCGAGCGCCAAGGTTGAGAAGCTTGCCATCGCCGATGACAAGGCCGATTGGTGGCAACGTACCGGCCAAGCTCTCTGGCAGGAGTTGAAAGGGCTGGTCCGCATCCAGCGCTTCGATCGCGAGGCACCGGCCTTGCTGGCGCCGGGACAGGATTTCTTCCTGCGCGAAAACCTCAAGCTGCGCCTGCTCAACGCGCGTTTGGCGCTGTTCGCCCGCGACCAAGCCACCTTCCGCAACGAGTTGAAAGTGGCGCAGGAATGGCTGGGGCGCTATTTCGACCAGGGCGACAAGTCGGTCCTGTCGAGCCAGGCCATGCTGCGCCAGATTGCTTCTTCCGACATCAATGTCGAGCTGCCGACGCTGAGCGATAGCCAGGCCGCCTTGCGCAGCTTGCGTTCGGGCAAGGACAAGAAGTGAAAGGCCTGTTCTGGATCCTGGCGCTATTTGCGCTAGCCGTTGCCGTGGCCCTCGGCGCCCGTCTGAACGACGGCTACGTGATGCTGGTCGTGCCGCCTTACCGCGCCGAGGTTTCGTTGAATCTGCTGATCCTCGCTCTGGTTCTGCTCTTCGCCGCGCTGTATGCGACCTTGCGCGGCCTGGTCTTGATGTTCGGCTTGCCGGCGAGGGTCAGCGAATACCAGAGGCGCCGGCAGCGTGAGCGCGCCGGGCAGGTTTTTCAGGATGCAGTGCGCTTCCTGTTCGAGGGACGTTTCGGCCAGGCCATGAAGAAGGCCAGCGAAGCGCATGCGGCCGGTACCGCGCCGGGTTTGTCGGCGCTGATCGCGGCACGTGCTGCGCAGCGCATGCGCGAATCCGAGAAGCAGCAAGGCTGGTTGACCCGTGCCATGCTGGACGATCCGCGGACCGAGGCGGCGACCCTGATGCTGGAGGCCGAGATGATGATCGAGGCGCGTCGCTTCAAGGAAGCGTTGGTTGCCCTCGATAAATTGCAGGCCAAGCAGGGGCGCCATATTGCCGCTTTGCGCCTGGAGTTGCGTGCCCGTCAAGGTGTCGGCGACTGGGAAAACGTGCTCAAGCTGGTGCGTCAGTTGGCCAAGCGGGATGCCCTGCCGGCAGAAGTGATCGGTGAGATCCGCACGCAAGCCCATCTGGCCAATATCAAGCAGCGCAAGCTGGATCGCGAACAACTGGTGGCTTATCTGCGCGCCGTACCGGACGAGGAACGCGGTCGTCGCGTCGTGCTGGCTGGTGCGAAGGCCCTGGTCAGCGTCGAGGCCGATGGCGAGGCGCAGAGGCTGATCGAAGCCGTCTTAGGAAGCTCGGCGCAGGAAGCCTGGCAGCCTGAACTGGCCGATATCTATGGCAGCGTGCGCGGCGGCGAAATGACGGCGCGCATTGCCAAAGCCGAAGGTTGGCTCAAGCAGCATCCGCAGGATGCCCGCTTGCTGCTGGCTCTCGGTCGCATGTGTTTCAGCCAGCGCCTGTGGGGTAAGGCGCAGAGCTATCTGGAGGCGTCGCTGTCGGTACACGAAACGCAGCCAGCGCATCTGGAACTCGCCCGCCTGTTCGAACAACTGGACAAGGCGGACGAAGCCAATCGACACTACCGGGCGAGCGCACTGCTCAACGCCGGGTGAATTGATCCAAACGGGGGAATGGAATGCTGAACATCGACATGCGCAAGATCTACAACTTCTACCCGATCGAGCCAGCCCCCGATCCTGCCAACTTGCCGACGGGCGGCGACATTTACTACGAATGCCTGGATTGCTCGGTCATCGTCAATTCCGTTCCCCATATCAAGGCCGCTTGCGCATGCGGCAATCTGGAAGGCGGCGGCGGCAAGATGAACGTCAAGGACGCAACACGCGTCCGCGCCGTCAAGGGCAAGCTGAAGTAAGCCCTCGTTGTTGGGCCGGTCTTTCGCCGGCCCAAGCCTGATTTAAATCCAGTCCTGCGGCTGCAGGAAGACTTCGTACAACTCCGCTTCCGGCGTGCCGGCTTCCGGTTGCCAGTCGTAGCGCCATTTGACGATGGGCGGCAGCGACATCAGGATCGATTCGGTGCGTCCGCCTGATTGCAGGCCGAACAGTGTGCCGCGGTCCCACACCAGATTGAATTCGACGTAGCGCCCGCGGCGGTAGGCCTGGAAGTCGCGCTCGCGCTCGCCGTAGGGCGTGTCGCGCCGCTTGGCCAGTACCGGCAGGTAGGCTTCGGTGAAAGCGTTGCCGACAGACTGCGTCAGCGTGAAGCAGCGTTCGAAACCGCCCTCGTTCAGATCGTCGAAGAACACGCCGCCGACGCCCCGTGGCTCGTTGCGGTGCTTCAGGAAGAAATACTCGTCGCACCACTTCTTGTATTTCGGGTAGACCTCGTCACCGAAGGGCGCCAGAGCATCGCGGCAAGTGCGATGGAAATGCTGCACGTCCTCGCGCTGGCCGTAATAGGGCGTCATGTCCATGCCACCGCCAAACCACCAGACCGGCTCCTCGCCCTCCTTGGTGGCGACGAAGCAACGTACGTTCATGTGCGCCGTCGGGCAATACGGATTGTGCGGATGCAGTACCAACGACACACCCATCGCCTCCCAGGCGCGACCGGCCAGTTGCGGGCGGACGGCGGTGGCCGAAGCGGGTAGCGACTTGCCGGTGACGTGCGAGAAATTCACGCCGCCGCGCTCGAAGAAATCGCCTTCCTCGATCAGCCGGGAAATCCCGCCGCCGCCCTCGGGGCGTTGCCAGCTGTCGGTACGGAAGGGCTTGCCGTCGAAGGCTTCGAGTTCGGCGACGATGCGGGCTTGCAGGTCGGTGAAATAGGTTTTGAGTTGTTGGGTGTCCATGTTTGGGGCTTAGCTTGAGCGGTGTCTCTTGGGTTGTTTTTGCGCGGGTGGGTTCCCGTTGGGAGGGGTATTTTGAGGGTTTCGGGGGAGGGTGTGGGGACTTTTTGTTGGTTGTGTCGTTGGAGTTTATGCGCTGACTTGGGCGCTGCTTTTCGCGCCTGACGCGCGACATGACTTTCTTTTGCTTCGCCAAAAGAAAGTCAGCAAAGAAAAGGCGACCCGGAGTCGGCGCCCGCTACGCGGGTCCCCTGTGCTACTCGCCGGTCGGGGGCACCCCAAGAGTACTTCTTCGCGATGCTACGCATCGCTCAGGGCGCGGCTGGCTAAACTCGCCTTCGGCTCAGACAACGCCAGCCGACGGCTCCCCGCCCGCCTGCGTTGCTCGGCGCCTCCCACGGGAGGTTGAAAACCGATCGCCGCTGAAGGGCCAGCGTTTGGTTTTTTGCCTTTTTAGGCAGTGCACCGCAGCAGTCACGATATCAGAGCTCATTCCCGCGAAAGCGGTAATCCAGAGGGGGGTTAGGAGCATTTCTGGATTCCCGCTTCCGCGGGAATGACGAGGCGGCCTATCAGCGACATACGGTTTTACGGGCCCCTTGAGAGGCGCTGAGCAACGCAGGTTGGCCGGGGGCAGTCGGTTCGCATTGTTTGAGCCGTAGGCGAGTTCATGCGAACCGCCCGGCCAAGCGAGTAGCGGAAGGAAGTAGGCGCAGCCCACCGCCGACCCAGGGGTGGCCCTTTCTTTGGCTACTTTCTTTCGGCCAAGCGAAAGAAAGTATGCCCGCCGTCAGGGCGGAAGGCTGTGCTTGTCAGCGCTCAATAGAAAAGGCCGGCCCCGGAATACTCCAGGTCACCGGCCTTCAAGGCAGCTGAGTCGAACTTAGCGATTAATCGCCCGATACCCGATGTCCTTGCGGAACTGCATCCCTTCCCAGCTGATCTGGGCCAGCGCCTCGTAGGCGCGCTTCTGCGCCAGCTTGACGTTCTCACCCAACGCCGTGACGCAGAGGACGCGGCCGCCGGCAGTGACGACCTTGCTGTCCTGCGTGGCGGTGCCGGCGTGGAAGACGTGGCAGTCTTCGCCGAAGCTGTTGCCGGCGGGCAAGCCGTGGATGACGTCGCCCTTCTTCGGAGTGTCCGGATAGTTGGCGGCGGCGAGCACGACGCCCAGCGCGATGCGTCGGTCCCATTCGGCTTCGATCTGGTCGAGGGTGCCGGCGATGCCGTGTTCGAGCAGGGTGACGAAGTTGGATTTCAGGCGGGCCAGGATCGGCTGGGTTTCCGGGTCGCCCATGCGGCAGTTGAATTCCAGGGTCTTCAGCGAGCCATCCTTGCCGATCATCAGGCCGGCGTAGAGGAAGCCGCTGAAGGGAACGCCGTCCGCCATCATGCCGCGCACGGTCGGCAGGATGATTTCGCGCATGGCCTTGGCGTGGATTTCCGGGGTGACGCAAGGGGCCGGGGAGTAGGCGCCCATGCCGCCGGTGTTCGGGCCCTGGTCGCCGTCGAAGATGCGCTTGTGGTCCTGGCTGGAAGCCAGGGCGAGCACGTTCTTACCGTCGACCATGACGATGAAGCTGGCTTCCTCGCCGTCGAGGAATTCCTCGATGACGACGCGCGCGCCGGCATCACCCAACTTGTTGCCGGAGAGCATGTCGTCGATGGCAGCATGCGCCTCTTCCAGGCTCATGGCGACGACGACACCCTTGCCGGCAGCCAGGCCGTCGGCCTTGATGACGATGGGTGCGCCCTTGCGGTCGATGTAGGCATGAGCGGCGGCAGCATCCGAGAAGGTCTCGAATTCAGCCGTCGGGATGTTGTGGCGGGCCATGAAACGCTTCGCGAAATCCTTGGAGGATTCGAGCTGGGCGGCTTCCTTGGTCGGGCCGAAAATCTTCAGGCCGCGGGCGCGGAAGACGTTCACCACGCCAGCGGCGAGCGGGGCCTCCGGACCGACGACGGTCAGGTGGATCTTGTTCTGCTCGGCGAAGTCGGCAAGGGCTTCCGGATCGGTGATGTTGACGTTCTCAAGTTCGTGCTCGCGCGCCGTGCCGGCGTTGCCGGGGGCGACGTAAACCTTCTGCAGGCCGGGCGTCTGCGCCAGCTTCCAGGCCATGGCGTGCTCGCGGCCGCCGGAACCGATGACGAGAAGTTTCATGGGGCTGTTTCCTTGTCGTTATATCCGAGGCAATTTCGTGGCCGGCAAGGCCGTGACGCGAAGAGTCGCCGAGGGCGGTGCGATTGCACGGCGAGGCGAAGTCGACAAAGTCACGGCGCAGCCGGGCGCGAAATTAGTGGCGGAAGTGGCGGGCGCCGGTGAAGACCATCGCGATACCGTGTTCGTCGGCCGCCGCGATGACTTCTTCGTCGCGCATCGAGCCGCCCGGCTGGATGACGGCGACGGCACCGGCTTCGGCCAGCACGTCGAGACCATCACGGAACGGGAAGAATGCGTCAGAGGCGACGACCGAGCCCTTGAGCGGCAGGCCGGCGTTTTGCGCCTTGATGCTGGCGATCTTGGTGGAATCGACACGGCTCATCTGGCCGGCGCCGACGCCGAGGGTCATGCCGCCGCCGCAGAAGACGATGGCGTTGGACTTGACGAACTTGGCAACGCGCTCGGCGAACAGGAGGTCTTCGATCTGCTGGGCGGTCGGTTGCACCTTGGTGACGACCTTCAGGCCGGAGGCTTGAGCGGTGAAATCGTCAGCCGTCTGCACCAGCAAACCGCCGCCCACGCGCTTCAATTCCAGCTTGTTCAGGTCATTGCCGAGCGGCACGACGAGAACGCGCAGGTTGGTCTTGCCAGCCAGGGCAGCCTTGGCTTCGGCGGTGAAGGACGGGGCGATCAGCACTTCAACGAAGTGCTTGCGGGCGTTCATGGCTTCAACGACATCGAGGCCGACTTCGCCGTTGAAGGCGATGATGCCGCCGAAAGCGGAGGTGGAGTCGGTCTTGAAGGCCTTTTCGTAAGCGCCGAGCAGGGTGCCGTCGATGGCGACGCCGCACGGGTTGGCGTGCTTGATGATGACGCAGGCCGGGGCTTCGAAGGCTTTGACGCATTCCCAGGCGGCATCGGAGTCGGCGATGTTGTTGTAGGACAGTTCCTTGCCCTGCAACTGGGTATAAGCGGCAATGCTGCCCGGCAGGGCGACGGTGTCGCGGTAGAAGGCGGCTTGCTGGTGCGAATTTTCACCGTAGCGCAGGATTTCGGTGCGGTCGAAGGCCAGTTGCAGCTTGGCCGGGAAGATCGACGGGGTCGGCGCGGCTTCGGCCGGCTTGGCTTCAGCGCCTTCGTCGAGACCGGTCAGCCAGTTGGCGATCATGCTGTCGTATCGGGCGGTGTGGGTGAAGGCCTTCTTGGCCAGGTTGAAGCGGGTGGCCAGCGCCAGCGCGCCACCGTTGGCCTTCATTTCGGCGAGCAGCGGGGCGTAGTCTTCCGGATCGGTGACGATAGCGACACCGTTGTAGTTCTTGGCCGAGGAACGGACCATGGCCGGGCCGCCGATGTCGATGTTCTCGATGGCGTCTTCCAACGTCACGCCAGCTTTGGCGATGGTGGCGGCGAACGGGTAGAGGTTCACGCAGACCAGGTCGATGGTCGGGATGCCGTGGGCTTCGATGGTGGCCATGTGCTCAGCCAGGTCGCGACGGGCCAGGATGCCGCCGTGCACCTTCGGGTGCAGGGTCTTGACGCGGCCGTCGAGCATTTCCGGGAAGCCGGTGTAGTCGCCGATTTCGGTGACGGTGAGGCCGGCGTCACGCAGCATCTTGGCGGTGCCGCCGGTGGACAGCAGCTTGACGCCTTGCGCGGCGAGGCCTTGGGCGAATTCGAGAACACCCGTCTTGTCGGAGACGGAAATCAGCGCTTGTTTAATCGTCATGGCAGTTACAGTAGTTGATGTTCGGTGAGTTTCTTGCGCAGCGTGTTGCGGTTGATGCCGAGCATCTCGGCCGCCAGCGTCTGGTTGGCACCGGCCTTGGCCAGCACCACTTCCAGCATCGGCTTTTCCACGCTCTTCAGGACCATGTCGTAGATGGCGGACGGGCTTTCACCGTCCAGGTCCCGGAAATACTGCTCCAGTGCGTTCACGACGCACTTCCCCAAATCATGTTGGCTCATGCTGCCAACGCCTCCTCAGTAGTTTTGTTGTCTTCGTATTGCAGGTGGTCGTGCTCTTCGGCATAACGCAGGAAGAATTCGTCCACTGCTTGGCGCTGCAACTCTACGGTCGGCAGCGTGTTCATCACCTTGCGGAACGCCGCCGAGCCGATCAGACCCTTGGTGTACCAGGAGATGTGCTTTCTTGCGACCTTGACCCCCGTGTCCAGGCCGTAGAAATCGTAAAGGTCTTCGAGATGCGCCATCAGGATGACGTGGATCTCGGCAACCGGGGCCGGCGCCATTTTTTCGCCGGTCTTCAAATAGTGTTCGATCTCGCGGAACAGCCAGGGGCGACCCTGGGCGGCGCGGCCGATCATGACGCCGTCGGCGCCGGTCACGTCAAGCACGTGCTTGGCCTTCTCCGGCGTCGTGATGTCGCCGTTGGCGATGACCGGAATCTTCACCAGCGTCTTCACGTAGGCGATGGTGTCGTACTCGGCTTCGCCGGTGTATTGCTGGCAGCGCGTGCGGCCGTGGATGGCGACGGCGCGGACGCCCGCGCTTTCGGCGATGCGCGCGATGTTCGGCGCGTTCTTGTTGGCGATATTCCAACCGGTGCGGAATTTCAGCGTCACCGGCGTGTTCGGCACAGCACCGACGACGGCGTCGAGAATCTCGCCAACCAGTTGCTCGTGCTGCATCAGCGCCGAGCCCGCCATCACGTTACACACCTTCTTGGCTGGGCAGCCCATGTTGATGTCGATGATCTGCGCGCCGTTATCGACGTTGTGCCTGGCCGCTTCGGCCATCATCTTGGGATCGGCCCCGGCGATCTGCACGGAAATCGGCTCGACCTCACCCTCGTGATTGGCCCGGCGCAGCGTCTTGGCACTGCCGTAGAGCAGCGAGTTGGAGGTGACCATTTCGGAAACGGCCAAGCCGGCGCCCATCTTCTTGCACAACTGACGGAAAGGACGATCGGTCACGCCCGCCATCGGTGCAACGAAGAGATTGTTTCGCAAGGTAAAACCGGCAAATTCCATGGGCGAGCGCGTGCGGTTGGGCTGATTCGGGGAAGGGGCGGATTGTAGCGCAATCGGCGCCTAAAAAATAGTCAGGGGCGCACCGTTTTGCATCGGTGCGCCCCTGCTTGGCGATTGATTTTAATAACCTTTGAGCGCGTAGATGCCGGGTGCGTTGCGCCAGTAACCCTTGTAGTCCATGCCGCAACCAAAGAGGAAGCGGTCGGGAATGTCGAGCCCTGAGAAATCGGCGCGCATGTTCGGTTCAGCCTTGCGGTCGTGATCTTTGTGTACCAGTACGGCGGTCAGTACACGGGCAGCGCCTTCTTCCTGTAGATACTGGCAGATGGCCTTCAGGGTGTGGCCTTCGTCGAGGATGTCGTCGATGACCAGGACGGTGCGGCCCTTCAGTTCCTGCGTCGGGCGAACGCGCCAGTCGAGCAGGCTGTTGCCCTGCAACTGGTGGCCGTAGCGGCTGGCATGCAGGTAGGCCGACTCCAGCGGAAAGTCGAGGCGGGCAATTAGTCGGCCGGCGACAATCAGGCCGCCGTTCATGACGGTGTAGACGAGCGGGTTGCTGTCAGCCAGCTCGGCGGTGATCGCGGCGGCCATCCGGTCGAGGGCAGCGTCGACGTCGCCAGGGCTGGCTAGGCAATCGGCTTCAGCCATGGCACGTTTGATTTCGTTGATGTCGACAGTCATTTCAATGTCCTTCAAATTCGCAAACGGTGAAGACGGGCAGTCCCGCACCCTTGAGCAAGGCCGAACCGCCGAGTTCGGGCAGGTCGACGATGGCGGCCGCTTCGACAATGCTGCCGCCCAGTCGCTGGATGAGGCGAGCGCCCGCCATCATCGTGCCGCCGGTGGCAATCAGGTCGTCAATCAGCAGGACGCGGTCGCCGGGTTTGATTGCATCGACGTGCATCTCGACGGTGGCGTTGCCGTATTCGAGTTCATATTCCTCGCTGACTGTGGTGAAGGGGAGCTTGCCCTTCTTGCGCACCGGCACGAAACCCTTGTTCAACTGGTGGGCGACTACCGCGCCGAGAATGAAGCCGCGAGCGTCGATGCCGGCAATGACGTCAATCGATGTTTCCATGTAACGGAGGACGAATGCATCGACGAGCACGCGAAAGGCGCGCGGGTCCTGTAGCACGGGCGTGATGTCGCGGAACTGGACACCGGCTTGCGGCCAGTCGGCTACGGTACGGATGCGGGCTTTCAGGTAGCCGGTATCCGGCAGTGGTGCTTGCTTCACGGGCAACCTCTCAGAGCAGGGAAAATTTGGCAATAAAAGCGGCGGCGATGATGGCTACCGTCGGCGAAACATCGCGGGCGCGGCCGGCCAGTACCTTGATGGCGACATAGGAAATGAAGCCGAAGGAAATGCCATGGGCGATCGAGAAGGTGAAGGGGATGGTGATGGCGGTGACGACGGCCGGGGTGGCTTCGGTCAGGTCGTCCCAGTGAATCTCGGCGAGACCGCGCGACATCAGGATGGCGACGTAGCACAGTGCCGGGGCGGTGGCGTAAGCCGGGACAGTGCCCGCCAGCGGGGCAAAGATGATGCAGCACAGGAAGAGCAGGGCGACGACGACGGCGGTCAGGCCGGTGCGGCCGCCGGCTGCGGTGCCGGCGGCGGATTCGATGTAGGCCGTGGTCGACGAGGTGCCGAGCACGGCCCCGGCGCCGATGGCGACGGAATCGGCCAGCAGGGCCTTCTTCAGACGCGGCAGCTTGCCGTCCTTGTCGAGCAAGCCGGCGCGGTGGCAAACGCCGACCAGTGTCCCGGAGGCGTCGAAGAGCTCAACCATGAAGAAGGTCAGTACGACGGCGAGCAAACCCGCATTCAGCGCGCCGGCGAGGTCGAGCTGCATGAAGGTCGGGGCCAGCGAAGGCGGGGTAGCAACGATGCCCTTGAATTCGGTGAGGCCGAGGGCCACGGAGGTCCCGGTTACCGCGAGGATGGCGATGATGATGGCGCCCGGCACCTTCCGGTATTCCAGCGCGGCGATCAGCATGAAGCCGGCCGCAGCGAGCAGCGGGCCAGGGTTGTGGATATTGCCGAGCGTCAGCAGCGTTGCCGGGTGGGCGGCGATCAGGCCGGCGTTCTTCAGGCCGATGATGGCCAGGAAAAGGCCGATGCCGGCGGATATTGAATATTTGAGCGAGGTCGGAATCGCATTGACGATCCATTCCCGTACCTTGAACAGGCTGAGCAGGATGAACAGGCCGCCGGAAATCAGCACGGCACCCAACGCGGCCTGCCAGGTATAGCCCATGCCCTGGACGACGGTGAAGGCGAAGTAGGCATTGAGGCCCATCGCTGGCGCCAGGGCCACCGGGTAGTTGGCATAGAGGCCCATGATCGCCGTGCCGAGCGCGGTGGCGAGGCAGGTGGCAACGAACACCGCATCGCGTGGCATACCGGCGGCGGACAGAATGTCCGGATTGACGAAGACGATGTAGGCCATCGTCAGGAATGTGGTCAGGCCGGCGATGATTTCGGTGCGAACCGTGGTGCCGTGGGCCTTGAGTTGGAAAAACCGTTCGAGCACGTGCCGCTCCCGGAAAAAGCGGCGAACTCTACATCAACGCGAGGGCGTGCGCGATTGTGGTTTACGCCAATGCAAAAGCCAGGGTGAGCATGATGGCAAAGAAGAGTTGCAGGCCTGCGGTCGCGGCCAGAATCCCGTTGAATACCAAACCGGGGGCTTCGCGGCGAAAGCGCGCGATCAACTTCAGCGCCAGCGGCAACGATAGTAGCGGCAGAGCGGCTGCCCATCCAAGGCCGGCCAGGAGCGGCAGCAGGGCGTAGGGGGAAAGCATCTCCACGCTGTAAACATGGCGGGTAGCCGGCCGGCCCAGGCGCACGGCGAGGGTGTTCTTGCCGTTGGCCTTGTCGCCGTCGAGATCGCGATAGTTATTGACGGTAATCACGGCAGCTGCATGCAGGCCGACCAGGCTGGCGGCGAGCAGCGTGGTCGGCGTCAGGCTCAGCGTTTGTAGGTAGTAACTGCCGCCGACGGCGATCAGGCCGAAGAAGATGAAAACGAACACTTCGCCGAGCGGTCCGTAGGCAATGGGTTTCGGCCCGCCGGTGTAAGCCCAGCCGGCAGCCAGCGAGGCGAGGCCAATGGCGACAATGGGCCAGCCGCCATGCCAGACCAGATAGATGCCACACAGGAAGGCCAGCGCGAAGCTGAGCCAGGCGCCGGCCTTGACCATGCCGGGCGTTAGCCAGCCTTCAGCCGTGGCGCGCTTGGGGCCGAGGCGGTCCGGCGTGTCGGTGCCGCGCAGGAAGTCGCCGACATCGTTAAATAGATTGGTGCCGATCTGGATGAAGGCGGCGCCCAGCGCGGCGGCCAGCAGCGGCAGCCAGAGCAGTGTGCCGGTATCGTGCCAGGCGATGGCCGAGCCGACCAGTACCGGCGAGAGCGATACGGACAGGGTCTTGGGGCGACAGGCAAGGAACCAGGCGGTGGTTTTGTTCATGCGGCAGGCAATCGGGCAGGTGGCGCGACTTTACTTGGGCGTCGCACCCTTGCCCTTGGTGCAGATCAAGGCCAGGCGCGGGCACCCCAGATCATCCGCTTGGCGACGAAATGGCGGGCTGGCGGAAAGACGTCGAGGGCGAACAGGCCGAGGCCGCGCACCAGCTTGAGCGGGCCGAAGTCATTCGAGAAGGCCTTGACTACCTTGTCGGTGAACAGGGCACCGCCGGCGCGGTCGAGTTGGCGGCTGGCGGCGTAGCTTTGCAGACTGCTGCGGTGCACACCCTTTCTGAGCAAAAAATCGGCGAGTTGCCAGGCGTCGCGCAGGCCAAGGTTGAAGCCCTGGCCGGAAACCGGGTGCAGGGTTTGCGCCGTGTTGCCGATCCACACTTCGCAACCTTTGACCAGTGCCTTGCGCATGCGCAGAGCGAGCGGGAAGCGGCTGCGCTTGCCGGGTTTGGCGAAAGTCATGCGGCGGCCGAATTGGGCCTGCAAGGCGGCGATGAAAGCCTCGTCGTCGAGCGCCATGATGGCGTCGGCCTTGGCGGGCGGCAGCGTGAATACGATGGAAAACTCGTCACCCAGGGGCAGCAGGGCGAGCGGGCCGTCCGGCGTGAAGCGTTCCCAGGCCCGCTGGCCGTGGCCGGGCGTGGGCGTCACTTCGCAGATCACCGCGTGCTGCGTGTAGTCGCTGACGGAAACGGCCGGGTCGTCGCCCGGCGTGCCTTCGGCGTGGACCAGCAGCTTGCAGCGGATGGTGTGCAATTGGCCGGCCTGGCGTAGCGATACGGTGGCGCCATCGTCGTCGGCGAGGATGTCGATGATCTCCGCTTCGGCCAGCAGGCTGTCGGCGGAAAGGTTGGCGGCCAGCGCTGCGGCGAGGTCGCGGTAGCGGACGACGTAGCCGAGCGCCGGCAGCTTGTAATCGGCGTGGTCGAGCAGGGTGCGGCCGAAGCCGTCCTTCTGCGAGATGTGGATAGTCTCTATGGGTGTCGCGGCGCGGGTCGGCCAGCTCTGGATTTGCTCCAAAAGCTCACGTGCACCGTGGGAGAGGGCGAGGGCGCGCGGGTCCACTTGCAGGGCCGCCGGCGGGCGACGGTCGAGCAGCAGCGAGGTCTGGCCGCCGGCAGCGAGCGCCAGGTGCAGCGTCATGCCGACCGGGCCGGCGCCGACGATCAGGATGTCGACGTTTTCAACGGCGGAATCAGTCACGGCGCATGACCTCCTCGATCTCGGCGACGGTCTTCGGTGCGCTGGTGTAGATGTCGCAACCTGTGTCGGTGACGCGCACGTCGTCCTCGATGCGGATGCCGATGCCGGCCAGCGCCTCGGGGATGTCGTCGGCCGGGCGGATGTAGAGGCCGGGTTCGACGGTGACGGCCATGCCTGGTTGCAGCGTCGTCCACTGGTCGCCGACCTTGTATTCGCCGGCGTCGTGCACATCCAGACCGAGCCAGTGGCCGGTGCGGTGCATGTAGAAGCGGCGGTAGTCGCCTTTTTCAATCAGATTGTCCAGGTTGCCGGTGAGCAGCTTGAGGTCGATCAGGCCCTGGGTCAGCACGCGCACGGCGGCGTCGTGGGCTTCCATGAAATGGCGGCCGGGGGCGGTGGCGGCGAAGGCGGCGTTCTGGGCGGCGAGGACGATTTCGTAAACGTCCTTCTGCGCTGCATTGAAGCGGCCGTTGACCGGGAACGTGCGGGTGATGTCGGCGGCGTAGCCCTCGACTTCGCAGCCGGCATCGATCAGCACCAAGGTATTGTCGTTGAGCAGCTTGTTGTTCTCGACGTAGTGCAGCACGCAGGCGTTGGCCCCGCCGGCGACGATGGGTGTGTAGGCATGGGCATCCGCGCCGCGGCGGCGGAATTCGTAGGTCAGCTCGGCTTCCAGTTCGTATTCGGCCATGCCGGGGCGGCAGGCGCGCATGGCGCGGGCATGGCCGGCGCTGGCGATGTCGGCGGCACGTTGCTGGATGGCGGCTTCAGCGTCATCCTTGATCAGGCGCATGGTGTCCAGTTCGGCACGCAGGTCGTGAATGGCGCGCGGGGCGCGTTTGCCGGCGCGGGTTTGCGCCCGCACGGCATTGAGGGCCTTGGCGATGCGCGCATCCCACTCGGCGTCATGGCCGATGGCGTGCCAGAGGGTGTCGCGGTCGACCAGCAGTTCCGGCAGCTTCTTGTCGAGTTGCTCGATCGGGTAGGCGGCGTCGAAGCCGAAAGCGGCCTTGGCGGCTTTCGGGCCGTAGCGGTAGCCATCCCAGATTTCGCGCTCTTCGTGCTTCTCGCGGCAGAACAGGATGGACTTCGGCCGCTTGCCGCCAACCAGCACGACAACCGCCTCCGGCTCGGGGAAGCCAGTCAGATACCAGAAGTAGCTGTCGAAACGGTAGGGGTGGTGTGCGTCGCGGTTGCGGATGACCTCCGGTGCGGTCGGCACTATGGCGACGCCGTCGCCGATGGTTTTCAGCAGGCGTTTGCGGCGGGCGAGAAAGTGGGCGTGGGTCATGCGGTCCTCAGTTCCTGATCCAGTTCCGCAAGGCGTTGCGGCGTTCCTACATCGACCCAGCGGCCGGCGAAGCGTTCCCCGGTCAGCGTCCCG
This sequence comes from Azonexus sp. IMCC34839, assembly GCF_047047955.1. Classification (GTDB taxonomy): domain Bacteria; phylum Pseudomonadota; class Gammaproteobacteria; order Burkholderiales; family Rhodocyclaceae; genus Azonexus. Next base: position 2,927,312 of record NZ_CP150631.1, read on the forward strand.
GCAGCGATGGCGGCGTCGAGCAGCGGACGCAGCTTTATCGGTTGGCCGGGCGGTACGTCGCGGAACATTGCTGGCGAGAAAACGCCGATACCGGCGTAGGTGAGCGTTTGCTCACCGTTGGCGTAAGCGACACGTTTGCCGTCCAGGCTGAAATCGCCGCCGGCGTGGTGCGCCGGGTTGGCGACGAGCAGCAGGTGGGCCGCTGCTGCGGTGCACGGGCGAAAATGGGCGAAATCCACATCGCACCAGACGTCGCCGTTAACGACCAGAAAATCTTCGCCGCCGAGCAGCGGCAGGGCTTGCGCGATGCCGCCCGCGGTTTCGAGTGCGCCCGGCGGTTCGGGGGAGTAGGCGATGCGCAGGCCCCATTGCGAACCGTCGCCGAGCGCCTGTTCGATCTGCGTGCCGAGGTGGGCGTGGTTGATGACGATATCGCGGAACCCGGCTGCCGCCAGTTTTTCCAGGTGCCAGACGATGAGCGGCTTGCCGCCGGCAACCAGCAAGGGTTTGGGCGTGTGGTCGGTGAGCGGCCGCATGCGTTCGCCGCGGCCGGCAGCGAGGATCATCGCCTTCATTTACTTGTGACGGTAGCCGATCTGCTCGGTCTGCCCGTCCAGCTTATCGAGCAGGTTGAGCAGAGGCTTGAGTTGCAGGTAGCGGCTGGCAGTCTTCTTGGCGTAGTTCATGAAGCGCGGCAGGTCTTCGATGTATTTGTCCTTGCCGTCGCGGTACTTGAGGCGGCAGAAGATGCCGAGCACCTTGAGGTGGCGTTGCAGGCCCATCAGTTCGTATTCGCGCCAGAAGTCGCCGAAGTCGGCGCGCACCGGCAGGCCGGCGGCGCGGGCTTTCTCCCAGTAGCGGACAACCCAGTCGATTTCCTGCTCCTCATCCCACGAGATGAAGGCGTCGCGGAAGAGCGAGACGACGTCGTAGGTGATCGGGCCGTAAACGGCATCCTGAAAATCGATGATGCCCGGCGTCAGGCGCTCGGCGCTTTCAACGACCATCAGGTTGCGCGGCATGAAGTCGCGATGGACGAAGACCTTGGGCTGGTTGAGCGCCGAGTTGATGAGGAACTTGAACGTGCGGTCGAGCAGCGTCTTTTCTTCATCGCTGAGTTGCACGCCGAGGTGGCGGCCGATGAACCATTCCGGGAAAAGGTCGAGTTCGCGGCGTAGCAAATGGCCATCGTAGGGTGGTAGCGTGGCGGCGGTAGAGCTTATTTGCCACTGGACCAAGACGTCGAGGACCGGGCGGATCAGCAGGTCGGCCAGCGACAGGTCGGCGTTCAGGGCATCGAGATAGCCGATACGGCCAAGGTCGGTGAGGACCAGGAAGCCGTTGTCGAGGTCCTTGTCGAGGATGCGCGGCGCGGCGAGGTCGGCTTTGGCGAGCAGGCCGGCGACGTGGATGAAGGGTTTGCAGTCTTCTTTTTCCGGCGGCGCGTCCATCAGGATGCGCGTTTCGCCGTCCGGCCAGGTCAGGCGGAAATAGCGGCGGAAACTGGCGTCGGCGGAAGCCGGGGTGATCTGGACGTTCTGGTTGGGGAAGCGTTGGGCAACCCAGTCGGTCACCAATTGATCGCGCGTCGATGCGGTCATAAGCGGGTAAGGGAGTGTTCGTTGTAAAATGCTGCGATTTTAACACTCGGGTTCCGGTCGTCTCCGGCTCGACATCTCACTTCGCCCATGCCCGGTTACGCCCGACGTCCTCTCGCCGTGTTGATTTGCTGCCTCTTTGCCGGGGTGCAGGTGGGTCATGCCGCCGTGGACACGGCGGCGGCTGGTCGGGTTGCTGCCGCGGCAGGAGACAACGAGGGCGCGACCAAAGCGCCAAGCGGATTGGCGCTGGACGATACACCACCGTTGAAATTGCGCTCCGAGCGCAAGTTCAACGTCCTGGGCAAAAAGAAAGCCCCGGCGGCGGAACAGGTCGGCCTGGACAATCCGATGCAGCTGAAGAAGGACGACCAGTATCCGCTCTTCATCGTGGCCGATCAGGTCGAAGGGCGTGCTGACGATTCCGCCGAGGCGGAAGGTAATGTCGAACTCCGCCGGGCCAATGCGCTGATGTTCGCCGACCGGGTTGTCTATCGGCCGCTTGACGATGAAATCGAGGCCAAAGGCAATGTCCGCCTGTTGCAGGACGGGGCTGAAATCGAAACGCCTTACCTGCGCATGAAGATGGCCGAGCAGATCGGTTTTACCGAATATGCGACTTATCGCATCGTGCGCGAGGTGCCGAGCAAGTTTTACCGTACGACGCAACCGGTGATCACCGTGGCTTCAACTAATGCCACCACATCGGGGGCGCCCATGATGCTGAATGTGCCCAATTCCTATGGACTGCCGACTACTGCGCCAGCAAGGCGTCCGTCGGAAGCCAGTGGTGAGGCCGAGCGTATCGATTTCGAAGGCGAAAACCAGTTCAAGCTGACCGCCAATACATTCTCGACATGCAAGCCGAGTCAGCAGGATTGGTATCTAAAATCGGCCGAGATGCATCTCGACTATGACGAAAATGTCGGCGAGATGAGCGATGCTTCTCTATGGTTCAAGGGCGTGCCGATTTTTTATACGCCGACCGGAACTTTCGCTTTGAATTCTGAGCGCCGCTCCGGCTTTTTACACCCGTTTTTCTCGACTTCGACGAAGAACGGTTTCGACATCACCTTTCCGTTCTATTGGAACATCGCGCCAAACTACGACGCGACCTTCTATCCGCGCTACATGACCAAGCGTGGTTTCCAGCTGGGCGCTGAGACGCAGTATCTGGATTACAACTATCGCGGTACGGCGCGCGCGGAAATCCTGCCCAATGACGAGCTCGAGAACAAGCGTCGCTACGCCTATCAGTGGCAACATCAGCATAATTTCGGTAATGGCGTTTCGGGTGCGATCAACTGGAACGGTGTGTCGGATGACTACTATTGGGAGGATATGTCGTCCCGATTGATCAGCACCTCGCAGACACAGTTGCCCAGGCAGCTGCAGTTGGCTTACACGCCTGCACCGTGGTTAACGACCAATATCCAGACCCTGCGTTACCAGACGCTACAGCCAGATCCTGACAACCCGATCACTCGTCCATATTTCCTTGAGCCGCAGTTGAATCTGCTGGCTTACAAGCCGAATGTAATGATGACCGACCTTGCCGTGATCGGTCAGTATTCGCGCTTCACCCACCCGGACAAGGTCGACGGCGACCGATTGGTGTTTTATCCGCAGGTTTCCTTGCCCATCATCAGCCCTGCCTTCCAGATTACACCGAAGTTTGGCGTCCACATGACACGCTACTCGTTGGAGCAACAGACAGTCGGTGAGCCGAGCCAGATGAGTCGCACCCTACCGATATTCTCGCTCGATTCGACGATGGCACTGGAGCGCGAGAGCGACTTTTTCGGTCACGAATACATCCAGACGCTAGAGCCGCGCCTATATTATGTGCGCATACCCTATCGCGACCAGAGCAAGATTCCGGTTTTCGATTCCGGGGTGACCGACTTCAATTTCGCCCAGATCTTTGCAGAAAACCGCTATAGCGGCTATGACCGGATCAACGATGCCAATCAATTGACGGCGGGGGTGACGACGCGGATTCTCGATGCGACGACCGGTGTCGAGAAATTCAAGGCCATGTTCGGCCAGCGCTATTACTTTGCCCCGCAGCGCGTGACGATTACCGGAGAAACTGCACGCCAGCATGATTTCTCGAACATCGTTGCCGCTGTCAATGGGCTGGTTGCGCCAAAAACGTATATGGACCTGGCCTGGGAATATAACTACCGGGCCAATACCAACGAGCGTTTCTCTGCCGGAGTGCGTTATCAGCCCGACTACGGCAAGGTGCTGTCGGCCAGTTATCGTTATGCCTATGACTCCACGACCCTGAAGTCGACCGTCGATCAGATCGACCTGGCCGGGCAGTGGCCGATTGCCGCCAACTGGTATGCCGTGGGTCGCTATAACTGGTCCCTGAAGGACCAGCAACTGCTCGAAGCGATCGGTGGTTTCGAATACAACGCCGGCTGCTGGGCGGTACGCGCCGTCGTGCAGCGCCTGGAGGCCGTTTCCGGCACGCCGAGCACCAATTTCTTCCTGCAACTTGAACTCAATGATTTCGCCAGCATCGGTTCCAATCCTATTGGTATGCTGCGGCGTGTCATTCCGGGCTACGGCAAGAGCAATGAATTGCCGGGCAACAATCTGATGTCCACTCCATGAGCGCCATGAAAAAACTGATCAGCCAGCTTGCCATTCTGCTTTGCTGCACCCTCGCCTTGTCGGTTTCGGCTGCACCACGCGACGAACCGGTCGAGGCTGACCGTATCGTGGCCGTCGTCGGTAGCGATGTGATCACCTATTACGAACTGCAGTCGCGACTGGCGACCGTACTCAAGCAATTGCAGAAACAAGGTACGCCGCTGCCGCCGCAGGATGTTCTCGAGCGCCAGATGCTTGAACGCATGATCATGGAAAAGGCGCAATTGAACTATGCCCGCGATGGCGGCATGAAGGTGGACGATGTCCAACTCGATCAAGCGATCAACCGAATCGCCGCCAACAACAAACTGTCGCTGCCACAGTTCCGTCAGGTGCTGGAGAAGGACGGTGTTCCGTACGCCAAATTCCGCGAGGAAATCCGCAACGAAATGGTCATGACCCGCCTGCGCGAGCGCGAGGTCGATAACAAACTGGTCGTTTCGGATGGTGAGGTCGACAACTATCTGGCCGAACAGAAAGCCGGGGGCGCGAACGAAGAGTATCAACTGGCCCATATCCTGCTGCGGGCGCCGGAGTCGGCGACGCCGGAACAGTTGCAGAAACTGCGGTTACGTGGCGAACAAGCGCTGAATCGAGCACGTTCCGGCGAAAATTTTGCCGAGTTGTCAGCCGCTTTCTCGGATGCGCCGGATGCATTGCAGGGCGGCAACCTTGGCTGGCGTCCGTCGAATCGCTTGCCTGGGCTGTACGCCGAAGCAGCGGCCCGCCTGAGAGACGGTGAGGTCAGCCCGCTGCTTCGTTCTTCAGCGGGTTTTCATATCGTCAAGTTGATCGGCAAGCGCGGCAGTAGCGACACCGTTTCTATTCAGCAGACGCTAGTGCGCCATATCCTCATTCGCGTGAACGAAGTGGTTTCGGAACGTGAGGCTCGGCACAAGTTGCAGATCGTCCGCGAACGCATCCAGAACGGTGCCGATTTCGCCGAACAGGCGCGCCTCTACTCGCAGGATGGTTCGGCGGCCAAGGGCGGTGAATTGGGCTGGATGAATCCGGGCGATACCGTGCCGGAATTCGAGCAGCCGATGAACGCCCTGAAACCGGGCGAACTCAGCGAAGTCGTCCAGTCGCCCTTCGGCATGCACCTGATCCAGGTGATGGAGCGTCGCGAGCGTGACGTGTCGGTCGAGCGTCAGCGCGGCGCCGCCCGTCAGGCGCTGCGCGAGCGCAAGCTCGACGAAGCCTACCAGGACTGGCTGCGCCAGTTGCGCGATCGCACCTACGTCGAAAACCGCCTCGAAGAGAAGTAATGCGCCCAGTCATCGCGGTCACCAGCGGCGAGCCGGCCGGCATCGGCCCGGAGCTTTGCCTGCGCCTGGCCGACTATCAGGGTGAGGCCAGGCCGGTCATTCTGGGGGATCGTGATTTGCTGGCCGAGCGGGCGCGGCAACTGGGCCTCGATGTCGAATTGTGTGATTTTTGCCCGAAAAGCGATGTGCACCGCAGCAGTCTGGAAATCATCCATCTGCCGCTCGCCGAGCCATCGGTTGCTGGAAAGCTGGAGGCGCGCAACGGCGCTTACGTCCTCGCCTTGCTTGATCGGGCGCTGGCCGGCTGCGTCAGCGGCGAATTCGCCGCGATGGCCACCGCCCCGGTGCACAAGGGCGTCATCAACGAAGCTGGCGTTCATTTCACCGGCCACACTGAATACCTTGCCGAGAAAACCGCGACGCCGCTGGTCGTCATGATGCTGGCCGGCGACACGTCGCGCGGTCCGCTACGTGTGGCGCTGACCTCCACCCATCTGCCATTGAAGGACGTGCCGGCCGCCATCACGCCGGCCATCCTCGAGCAGACGCTGCGCATCCTGCACGCCGACCTGCGGGGCAAATACGGCATTGCCGAGCCGCGTATCCTGGTCGCCGGTCTCAATCCGCATGCGGGTGAGGGCGGCTATCTCGGCATGGAAGAAATCGAAGTCATCACCCCGGTGCTGGAAAAGTTGCGCGGCGAGGGCATGCAGCTTTCCGGGCCTCATCCGGCCGACACCATGTTCACCCCACCGGTGCTCGCCAGGGGCGACGCCGTGCTGGCCATGTATCACGATCAGGGGCTGACTGCGCTCAAATACGCTACCTTCGGGCAGGGCATCAATGTCACGCTCGGCCTGCCCATCATCCGCACTTCAGTCGATCACGGCACGGCGCTGGAGCTGGCCGGCACCGGCCAGGCCGATCCGGGCAGTCTGTTCGAAGCCGTCGCCGAGGCGGCGCGCATGGCATCACGAAAGAAACTATGAAGGGCCACGTCGCTCGTAAAAGATTTGGCCAGAATTTTCTGGTCGACACCGGCATCATCGCCGGCATCATTTCTGCCATCGATCCCAAGCCGGACGATGTCGTCGTCGAGATCGGCCCCGGCCTCGGTGCGATTACCGAGCCGCTGATGCAGCGCTTGCCGCATCTGCATGTCGTGGAAATCGACCGCGACCTGATCGCCCGCCTGAAAAAACAGCATCCGCGGGAGCGCATGACCATTCACGAAGGTGACGCGCTGGCCTTCGATTTCGCCTCCGTTGGCAACCGTCTGCGCTTGGTTGGTAACCTGCCCTACAACATCTCGACGCCGCTGCTCTTCCATCTCGCGTCCTACGCCGAGATCGTCCACGACATGCACTTCATGTTGCAGAAGGAAGTCGTCGAGCGCATGGTTGCCGTGCCGGGCGATTCGGAATTCAGCCGCATCTCGGTGATGCTGCAATACCGCTTCTACATCGAGTGGCTGATCGACGTGCCGCCTGAAAGCTTCGACCCGCCGCCCAAGGTGCAATCGGCCGTCGTTCGGCTGATTCCCAAGCCGGCGAGCGAGTTGCACGCCAAGAGTCACGACAAACTGGCGCAGGTGGTGCAGGCCGCCTTCTCGCAGCGACGCAAGATGCTGCGTAACACGCTGAAGGGCATTCTGAGCGATGCCGATTTCGTCAGGCTGAACATCGATCCGACCCGTCGCGCCGAGGATATTTCGGTCGACGATTACGTCCGCATCGCCAACTTCCTGTCGTAAAAAAACCCGCCGGCGGCGGGTTTCTAGAGCGAGGACGAGAGTCTCAGTCCTTCTTCATCGGGCAGGTGCTCATGCCGAGCAGCGGATACATCGGGCACCAGCCCATCAGGCCGGTGGCCAGGGGCACGACGCCGATCCAGGCCCAGACCGGGCCGCCCATGACTGCCCAGGCAACCAAGGCAATGCCGGCCACGATACGCAGGATTTTGTCGATACCGCCAACGTTTGGTTTCATGATGTGTTCTCCATTCGGTTTGTAGACGGTACGAAATTTAGCGCCGGGAAGCGCCCAGGTATGTAACCTGGGTCACACAGTCGCCAGTTTTTGCAGGCCGTCGTTGTCGGTCAGCGTGATCTGTTCGCGGCCGAGCGTAACCAGCCCCTGCGCCGCGAAGCCCTTGAGCAGGCGGCTGACGATCTCGCGTACGCTGCCCAATTCGTCGGCCAGTTGCTGGTGCGTGGCGTTGATGGTCGTTTCGTTGCGCGCCAGCAGCAGCTTGGCCAGGCGCTGATCGAGACGGGCAAAGGCGACTTCCTCGACCAGTTGCATCAGTTCCGAGATGCGCTCGGCAAAGAGGTGGAAAACGAAATCGCGGAAGGGGGGATGCTCGGCGAGCAGTGCGGCAAAAGCCGGCGCCGGCACGATGAGCAGGGTGAGCGGCGTTTCGGCGATGCCACGGGCGTTGTAATCGGTGTGGCCGAGCAGGCAACTGGAGGTGATGATGCAGGAGCCGCCCGGAGCAACGCGATAGAGCATCAATTCGCGGCCGTTCGGTGCCTGCTTGACCACCTTGATGCTGCCGTCGAGTAGCAGCGGGAAGCCCTGGCAGGGCTGATGCTCGGCGAAGACCTGGGTACCAGCCGGCAAGTGGATGGGCTGCAAGGGCGTCAGCAACCGGGCCAGACCTTCAGCCGCGAGGCCGGCCAGGGCCGGGTACATTTTTTCGATTTTTTCGCCGTGCACCGCAGCAGTCATCATTCGGCGCTCAGCGTGGCCCACACCGGCGCGTGGTCGGAGGGACGCTCGCGTTTGCGCGGCGCACGGTCGATGCCGGCCGCGGTACAGCGTTCGGCCAGCGGTTTGGAGAGCAGCACGTGGTCGATACGCAGGCCGAGATTCTTGGGGAAGCCGAGGTTGCGGTAGTCCCACCACGAGAAGGTCTTCTCCGGTTGCTCGAACAGACGGAAGCTGTCGCTCAGGCCGAGGCCGACGAAGCGCTGGAAGGCCGAGCGTTCGGGCTCCGAACACAGGATCTGCCCGGCCCAGGCCTGCGGGTCGTGCACATCACGGTCATCCGGGGCGATGTTGTAGTCGCCGCACAGGGCGAGCTTTGGATACTTGCCAAGTTCCTCGTCCAGCCAGACGGCTAGTGCATCGAGCCAGCGCAGCTTGTAATCGTATTTGTCGCTGCCCACTGCCTGTCCGTTCGGCATGTAGGCGCAAACGACGCGCGTGCCGTTCACCGTGCCGGAGATCAGGCGCTTCTGCTCGTCGGGAAAATGCGGGTTGCCACAGACGACATCTTCGATCGGTGCACGGGCGAGCAGGGCGACGCCGTTGTAGGTCTTCTGCCCCGAAAAGGCCACCTGATAGCCGGCCGCTTCGATTTCGGCACGCGGAAAGTTATGGTCTTCGAGCTTCAATTCCTGCAGGCACAAGGCATCCGGCTGGGCTTCGGCGAGCCAGTCGAGTAGGTGTGGCAGGCGGACTTTCAGCGAATTGACGTTCCAGCTGGCGATTTTCACTTCTTGTCGTCCGCTTTCTTGGCGCCGTAGGGGGCAGTTTTTGGGTAGCCGGCGAGGTCGAGCAGGTTGTGGTAGGCGCCAGCCTCGAAGCCGCGCTGGCGTTGATTGCCCACCTTGATCACCGGCACGAAGGCATCGCCGACCAGTTGTTTTAGCTCTTCGGCATCCTCAGGCTTTTGCACGACCTTTTCGGAAAACGGCACCCCGCGCGAGTTCAGCAGGTCGCGCGCCTGCTTGCACGAGTCGCCACAGTCGTTCGAGGTGTAGAGCACGACCGGGAAGGCTTCCATGGCCTTCTTGACCGAGAAGGGCAGATTGTCGTCGGCCTGGGTCGTGTCGCTGCTCTTGCTCACTTTCTTGGCCTGGCCGGTCGGCGGCGTGTCGGAAATCACCGTGCGGCCGGCCGAGTCGGTCCATTTGTAGGTTTGGGCGAAGGCGGCCGAGCAGGCCAGGACGAGCGAAAGCAGTACGATGCTGCGCATGATGGTCTCCCTGAACATTACGCGGCAATCATACCGCTATGCCGCAGCAATGCGTCAGGGCTCGGCTCACGGCCGCGGAAAGCCTTGAAGTTTTCCAGCGCCGGGCGCGAACCACCCTTGGACAGGATTTCGTCCAGGTAGCGCTTGCCGACCACCGGGTCGAAGGGATTGCCAGCCTCTTCGAAAGCCGCGTAGCAGTCGGCCGACAGCACTTCCGCCCACTTGTAGCTGTAGTAGCCGGCCGCGTAGCCGCCGCCGAAGATATGCGAGAAGCTGTTCGGGAAGCGATGCCATTCCGGCGGCACGAGTACGGCGACTTCGTCGCGCACTTCGCGGATCAGGTCCATGACCGTCCGCTCGCCCTTGGGGTCGAATTCGCAGTGCAGGCGCATGTCGAAAATCGAGAACTCCAGCTGGCGCACCGTCATCATGCCGCTCTGGAAATTCTTGGCCGCCAGCATCTTGTCGTACAGCGCGCGCGGCAGCGGCTCGCCGCTGTCGACATGGGCGGTCATGCCCTGCAGCACTTCCCATTCCCAGCAATAGTTTTCCATGAACTGCGAGGGCAGTTCGACGGCATCCCATTCGACGCCGTGGATGCCGGATACGCCCAGTTCGGTGCCGCGCGTCAGCAGGTGGTGCAGGCCGTGGCCGGCCTCATGGAACAGCGTGATCACTTCGTCGTGGGTGAAGGTGGCCGGCTTGCCGCCGACCGGGCGGGCGAAATTGCAGTTCAGGTAAGCGATCGGCTTCTGCACGCCGCCAGCCTGGTGCTTGCGCGAGCGCGCTTCGTCCATCCAGGCGCCGCCACGCTTCGTTTCGCGGGCGTAGAGATCCATGTAGAACTGGCCAACCAGCTCGCCGGCCGGCGTTTCGATCCGGTAGAAACGCACGTCCTCGTGCCAGACCGGGGCAGTATCGGGCTTCACGAGCAGGCCGAACAGGCTTTCGATCACCTTGAACAGACCACCGACGACCTTGGGCTCAATGAAGTACTGCTTCACTTCCTGCGCCGAAAAGGCATAGCGGGCCTGTTGCAGCTTCTCCGAAACATAGGCGGCGTCCCAAGGCTGAAAGTCGGCGATGCCCAGTTCGTCCTTGGCGAAGGCGAGCAGTTCGGCCATGTCCTTCTCGGCGAAGGGCTTGGCCTTCTTCGCCATGTCGCGCAGGAAGGCAAGCACTTGCACCGGTGTGTCAGCCATTTTGGGCAGCAGGGACACTTCGGCGAAATTGGCGAAACCGAGCATCTTGGCGTCTTCCTCGCGCAATTCGAGGATGCGCTTCATCAGCGGGCCGTTGTCCCATTCCGGCTTGGAATAGCCGTTGTCGATCTCGGCGGCGCGGGTCGCATAGGCGCGGTACATGCGGGCGCGCAGCTCGCGGTTGTCGGCATATTGCATGACCGGTCCGTAGGACGGCGCATGCAGCGTGAATTTCCAGCCGTCAATGCCGGCCTTCTGGGCGACTTCGCGGGCAGCTTCCTTGGCGTAGTCGGGCAGGCCGGCAAGTTGGGCTTCGTCGGTAACGACTTCGGCAAAGGCGTTGGTCGCGTCGAGCAGGTTTTCGGAGAACTTGGCCGCCAGTTGCGACAACTCTTCCATGATGGCTTGGAAGCGTGGCTTCTGCTCCTCAGGCAGTTCGGCACCGCCCAGACGGAAGTCGCGGATCTCGTTGTCGACGATTTTTTTCTGCTCCGCATTCAGCGTGGCGTACTCGGGGCTGGCCTTCAGCGCGCGGTACTTGTCGAACAGCTTCAGGTTTTGGCCGAGCTCTGTGTAGAAGCGCGACACTTCCGGCAGCATTTCGTTGTAGGCCTCGCGCCAGGCCGGCACGTCGTTGACCGAATGCAGGTGGCCGACCACGCCCCAGGCGCGGCCCAGACCCTCAAGGCCATCGGACAACGCGCCAGCGAAGTCTGACCAGGTCGCGGGCGTGCCCTCGGCCGTCAGGCTCTCAATCAGGCTGCGGCCGTCGGCCAGCAATTGGGTGATGGCGGGTTTGACGTGTTCCGGTTGAATCAGATCGAAGCGGGGCAGGTCGGTGAAATCGAGCAGGGGATTGGTGGCGTTGGTCATGGTCGTCGGGGCAATAAAAACGGGCGGTCTGCGCCGCCCGCTTGGTTGGCTGGTGTTGGGGTCTATTCTACTAGCTCGCGGTAGGCATGCCACGAGGCGTGGCCGAGTATCGGCATGATCACGATCAGGCCGAACAACAGAGTGGCGAAGCCGAGCAGTGTCAGCGCGACAATGAGCAAGGCCCAGCCGATTAGCGGCCAAAAATTGCCGATGAAGACACGCAGGCTGGTGGCGATGGCCGTTGGCGCATCGGCGTCGCGATCGAGCATCAACGGCACTGAAACAACGGTACTGGCGAAGACCAGCAAGGCAAGGAGGGCGCCGGCGGCGAACCAGGTGGCGGTAAAGGCCAGGTGCTCGCCGGCAAAAATGATCTCGTTCAGGAAGATGGCGCCGCTGCTCGGCGAGTCGATGGCCACCAGCGCGAACGCCACGGCCGATACGCGTTCCCAGAAGAGCGATATCAAGCCGAGGATCAGACCGAAGAAAAGCAGCGATTCGCCGTTGCGGCGGAAGCAGCGTAGCGAGTCGATGAAGAGCAGACGCTCGCCTTTGGCCAAGGAGCGACTCAACTCGTAAAGGCCGGCGGCGAGCAGCGGGGCGACCAAAAAGAAGCCGGAGATCGCCACGGTCAACAGGTGCGGCTGGTCCAGCGCGGCCAGAATGATCAGGTCGCCGGCCAAGGCAAACAGCAGGCCGTAGGCCAGCGATGGCAGAGGGTTGGCCTTCAGGTCGGACCAACCGGCACCTATCCAGGCCAAAGGACGGTTCGCGGCGATCTTGCGCGTCCGCGGTAGCGGCGAAGAGAGCGGCGAATGATCGAAGCTGTGATTCATGGCGGCCTCCATTTCTGCTCGATACCTTGCTTCGACCGTTTTCCCCAGGGCGGGTTCGCAAAAAGCAAAACGCCCGCACAAGGCGGGCGTTTTTTGTTGCGGTAGGCGTCGAGTTACAGCGTCTTGCCGGTCAGGCGCTCGTAGGCCTCGATGTATTTGGCGCTGGTGCGGGCGATGACGTCGGCCGGCAGCTTGGGGCCGGGAGCGACCTTGCCCCAGTCCAGGGTTTCCAGGTAGTCGCGCACGTATTGCTTGTCGTAGGACGGCGGGTTCTGGCCTTCGACGTACTGGTCGGCCGGCCAGAAACGGGAAGAGTCCGGAGTCAGCGCTTCGTCGATCAGGTGCAGCGTGCCGGCCTTGTCGATGCCGAATTCGAACTTGGTGTCGGCGATGATGATGCCGCGGCCCTTGGCATAGGCGGAAGCTTCTTCGTACAGGCGCAGGGCGGCGATGCGGGCTTCGTCGGCCAGGCCGGCCCCATTTTTGCCCGTTCCGGCCAGTGCACCGCAGAGGTCGGCCGCGCAGTTGGCCTGGGCGGTGGCGAAGGAGACGTTTTCGTCGTGGTCGCCAACGGCGGCCTTGGTGGCCGGGGTGAAGATCGGCGACGGCAGCTTGGCGGCCATTTTAAGGCCGGCCGGCAGGGCGATGCCGCAGATGGCGCCGGTTTGCTGGTAGTCCTTCCAGCCGGAACCGATGACGTAGCCGCGAACGACGGCCTCGATCGGCAGCGGACGCAGGCGCTTGACGACGACGGCGCGGCCACGTACCTGGTCGCGTTCGTTCGGGGCGACGACGGATTCGGGATCGACGCCAGTCAGCTGGTTGGGAACGATGTGGCCGAGTTTTTCAAACCAGAAGTCGGCGACGGCGGTCAGCACTTCGCCCTTGCGCGGAATCGGGTCCGGCAGGATGACGTCGAAAGCGGACAGGCGGTCGGTGGTGACGATGAGCAGCTTTTCGTCGTCGATCGCATAGATGTCGCGGACCTTGCCCTTGGAAATGAGCGGCAGGCTGGTGATGGTGGATTCAAAAAGCGGAGCGGCCACGGTCGGGTTCCCGGTAAGCAAAAGCGTAATTATAAATCAGTGTGCCTCGCCTTCCTCGGCGGCGAGTTTCTTGTGCATCTTGCGCGTGCCCCAGGCGAGCAGGCCGGCGATCACCGGGATGGAAATTGCCGTGATCACGTCGGTGTTGAGGTGGTGCAGTTCCTTGGTGCCCTTGGCCAGGTATTGCACCAGTTGCGAGCCGTAGTAGGTCAACACGACGACTGATAGGCCTTCGACGGTTTCCTGCAGACGCAGTTGCAGCTTGGCGCGGCGGTTCATCTGCGACAGCAGTTCCTGGTTCTGACGCTCCAGTTCCATGTCAACGCGGGTGCGCAGCAACTGGCTGGTGCGGGCGATGCGGGCCGATAGCTCTTCCTGGCGACGGGCGATGGCGGCGCAGGTGTTGAGGGCGGGCGCCAGGCGGCGCTCCATGAAGCCCTTGATGGTCGGATAGCCCGAAACGCGGGTTTCCTTCAGTTCGCCGATGCGCTGCTGGACCAGGCGGTAGTAGGCGGCTGCCGCCCCGAAACGGAAGGTGGTGCTGGCCACCGAGTGCTCGATTTCGGCGGCCAGCCGGGTCAGATCGGCCAGTACGGCGCGTTCGTCGACCGGATTGGCGGCGCTGACCATGCGGTCGATCAGTTCGGCCAGGTTGGCTTCGGCCCGGTTGAGCAGTTTGCCGACCGACTTGGCGACCGGGAAGGCGAGCAGGGCCATGATGCGGTAGGTTTCGATCTCCAACAGACGCTGGATGATCCGGCCGGTCCGCAGCTTGCCCATGCTCTCGTCGATCACGGTGAATTTCGAGAAGCCGTCGTGGATGCGGAAATCGGTGAACAGCCAGGCGGCCTGGCCGGCAATCTGCGAGACGATCTGGGTATCGTTGGCTTCGGCATTGCTGCTCAGGTTCCAGATGATTTCGGTCGGGTTGGGCGAACCGTTGACCAGCAGTTCGAGATGGCTGGCACTGATGACCTGACCGGGAATGCCCTGCAACCACTCGGCGGGCACCACGTCGAGTGCCGTCTCGCCGCTACGCGGCGGCTTGTTCGGCTTGCTGAAGAAGGTGTAGGTCGAGAACTCTCCATGCAACTCCCATTTCAGCTTGAAACTGCCGCAATCGATGATCAGATGGGCAGCTTCGGCACTCGGCTCGACCGGCAGACCCAGGCGCTCGTAGAGGGCGCCCAGGTGGCTGCGCTCCTCCGCGAGTTCGTGCGTGTCACGCGTGCAGGCGATGAAGCTGATCAGCGCGGGCGCTTCGAGTGGAATCGGCGGGCGGGTGTGTACCTCGTCGTTGAGACGCTGGCGCGAGGGATGTTGGCTCAGTTCGTAGTGCATGCCACAGGAAAATGGGGTGATGTTGCGATGCGACAATTTACCCTAAATCCTTTCCCGTTGAGCAGGCGGCAGGCTGCTTGTGCTCACTCGACCAGGCGGTCGCGCCGGGCAAGGCCGGGGAAGAGGCGCAGCCAGAGCAGCGCGATGACGACCGTGCCGATGCCGCCGAGGACGACCGAGCCGACCGGCCCGAGCAGTGCCGCAGTCGCGCCCGATTCGAATTCGCCAAGCTGGTTGGAGGCACCGATGAATATCGAATTCACCGCCGACACCCGGCCGCGAATCTCGTCCGGCGTATCGGCCTGAACCAGCGTCTGGCGGATGACCACGCTGATGTTGTCGACGGCGCCGGTAACGGCCAGGGCAACGAGGGAGAGGCCGAAACTGGTCGACAGGCCGAAGACGATGGTGGCCAGGCCGAAGATGGCGACCGAAGCGAGCAGGATGTTGCCGGTATGGCGATGCAGCGGCCAGCGCAGCAGGGCCAGCGACATCAGGAAAGCACCGGCGGCCGGCGCGGCGCGCAACAGGCCCAGGCCTTCCGGGCCGGTGTGCAGGATGTCCTTGGCGAACATCGGCAGCAGGGCAGTGGCGCCACCGAGCAGCACGGCGAACAGGTCGAGCGAAGTGGCGCCCAGCAGGATCTTGTTTTGCCAGACGAAGCGCACGCCGGCCAGCACGCTGTGCAGGCTGGTGCCGCCTGGCGGGGGCGTCTGCGTGTAGCGCACGGCGAGCATCAGGCCTGCAGCGATGAGCAGCAGGATGGTGCCGACCAGGTAGACGGTTGTCGCCCCGAAGATATACAAGGCGCCGCCAATGGCCGGGCCGGCGATGATCGCCGCCTGCATGCCGCTGGCGTTGAGGGCGATGGCCTGGCCGAGAATCTTCGGCGGCACGAGTAGCGGGATCAAGGCTTGTT
Organism: Azonexus sp. IMCC34839; assembly: GCF_047047955.1. GTDB lineage: Bacteria > Pseudomonadota > Gammaproteobacteria > Burkholderiales > Rhodocyclaceae > Azonexus. The sequence goes on from NZ_CP150631.1 coordinate 2,943,040, forward strand.
GGGCCGGCATCTGGAAGGCGCGCGCGACGCCGAGGATGATGGACAGACCGAGGATCAACTCGCGCGTTTCCTGGCCGGTATGGGTGGCGCTGAGCAGGGTCAGGGCGACGATGGCCTGGCTGGCCATGCAGGCGGCAAAGATGCGGCCGCGATTGAGATGGTCGGCGGCATGTCCGGCCGGCAAGGTCAGCAGCAGCGCCGGCACGAACTGAAAGAGGCCGACCAGGCCGAGATCCCAGGCGCTGCCGGTGAGGTCATACATCTGCCAGCCGATGGCGACCATCAGCATCTGGTTGGCCGTCATGGCCGCCAGGCGGGAGACCGAAAAGGCGAGGAAGGGGCGGTGGCGAATCAGTTCGCCGAGCGCGGGGTTGGCCATGCGGGGGGCTTTGCTAGGGTGGGGTGCTGGGGTATGGATGCCGGCGCGCTTGTTTCGTTCCAAAAAGAAAAGCCGCACGCGGCGGCTCTTCTGCGGTGCACCGGCAAAAACCGGCTTATTTCACGATTTGGTTCAGCTCGCCCTTGGCATAGCGCTCGGCCATCTTGTCGAGGCCGATGGCCTTGATCTTGCTGGCCTGGCCGGCGGCGCCGAAGGCTTCGAAGCGGGCCAGGCAGATCTTCTTGGCGGCTTCGCGGGCCGGCTTCAGGAAGTCGCGCGGGTCGAACTTGTCCGGATGCTCGGCCAGGTAGCGACGGATGGCGCCAGTCATGGCCAAGCGGATATCGGTGTCGATATTGACCTTGCGCACGCCGTGCTTGATGCCCTTGACGATTTCCTCGACCGGCACGCCGTAGGTTTCCTTCATGTCGCCGCCGAATTCGCGGATTTCGGCGAGCAGTTCCTGCGGCACCGAGGAGGAACCATGCATCACCAGATGGGTGTTCGGGATGCGGGCGTGGATTTCGGCGATGCGGTCGATGGCGAGGATGTCGCCGGTCGGCTTCTTGGTGAACTTGTAGGCGCCGTGGCTGGTGCCGATGGCGATGGCCAGCGCGTCGCAATTGGTCTGCTTGACGAAGTCGGCGGCCTGCTCGACGTCGGTCAGCAGGTCTTCGCGGGTCATGTGGCCTTCGGCGCCGTGGCCGTCTTCCTTGTCAGCCTTCATGGTTTCGAGCGAGCCGAGCACGCCCAGTTCGCCTTCGACAGAAACGCCGATGCTATGGGCAAACTCGACGACCTTCTTGGTCACTTCGACGTTGTATTCGTAGCTGGCGACGCTCTTGCCGTCGGCTTGCAGCGAGCCGTCCATCATCACCGACGAGAAGCCGGACTTGATCGCGGCCATGCAGACGGCCGGCGATTGGCCGTGGTCCTGGTGCATGACGATGGGGATGTTGGGATAGGCTTCGAGGGCGGCCAGAATCTGGTGGCGCAGGAAGGGCTCGCCGGCGTATTTGCGGGCGCCGGCCGAGGCCTGCATGATGACCGGGGCGTCGACCTGGGCGGCCGCTTCCATGATGGCCCAGACCTGTTCCATGTTGTTGACGTTGAAGGCGGGCAGGCCGTAGCCGTTTTCGGCGGCATGGTCGAGCAGCTGGCGCATGGAGACGAGCGGCATGGGAACTCCTGTGTTGTGTCGTGTTTGGTTAAGCGGAATATTTTAAAGGATTTGGTGTTCGCCGACCCGGACGATCTTCAGCGTATTGGTCCCGCCGGCGGTACCGATCGGTTCGCCGATGGTCAGGACGATGAGGTCGCCCTTGTTGACCACGCCCTTGGCGATGAGCAGGGTTTCGGCCTCGGCCAGCAGGCGGTCGCGGTCGCTGTGCTGCTGCGTCATCTGCAGCGGATAGACTTCGCGGTAGAGGGCCATGCGGGCCACGGCACCAGCGTCCGGGGTCAGCGCGTAGATCGGCACGCCGCAGTTCATGCGGCTCATCCACAATGCGGTCGAGCCGGACTGGGTCAGCGCGGCGATGGCCTTGACCTTGAGGTGGTGTGCCGTCCAGATCGCCGCCATGGCGATGGACTGGTCGATACGGGTGAACACGCGGTCGAGGAATTCGCGGTCGAGCGTCACTTCAGCCGAACGTTCGGCCTCGACGCAGACGCGGGCCATCGATTCGACGGTTTCGACCGGGTATTTGCCGGAGGCGGTTTCGGCCGACAGCATGACGGCATCGGTGCCGTCGAGCACGGCGTTGGCCACGTCGGACACTTCGGCGCGGGTCGGCACCGGCGAGTTGATCATCGATTCCATCATCTGTGTGGCGGTGATGGTCAGCTTGTTCTTGTCGCGGGCCAGACGGATCATCTTCTTTTGCAAGGCCGGCACGGAGGCGTCGCCGACTTCGACCGCGAGGTCGCCGCGGGCGACCATGACGCCGTCGGAGGCATCGAGGATTTCTTCCAGGTTGGCCACGGCCTCGACACGCTCGATCTTGGCGATCAGCACGGCCTGGCTGCCGGCGGCGCGCAACAGCTGGCGGGCCATGTACATGTCGGCGGCGCTCTTCGGGAAGGAGACGGCGACGAAATCGACGCCGATCTGCGCGGCGGTCTTGATGTCGTCCATGTCCTTGGCGGTCAGCGCCGGGGCGGTCAGGCCGCCGCCCTGGCGGTTGATGCCCTTGTTGTTCGACAGGTCGCCGCCGACCAGCACGCGGGTGTGGATTTCCTGGCCGCGAACGATCATGACCTCAAGTTTCAGGCGGCCGTCGTCAAGCAGCAGGATATCGCCCGATTGCACGTCCTTCGGCAGTTCCTTGTAGTCGAGACCGACGCGCTCCTGGTTGCCCATGGCGCAGCCGGCGTCGAGGATGAAGGAGTCGCCGTCATGCAAGGTGATCTTGCCACTCTCGAACTTGCCGACGCGGATCTTCGGCCCTTGCAGGTCGCCGAGGATGCCGACGGTTCGACCGAGCTTGGCCGCCGCGGCGCGGATGCCTTCGGCGCGGGCCTTGTGGTCGTCGGCCGTGCCGTGCGAGAAGTTCATGCGCACGACGTCGATGCCGGCGGCCACCAGTTTTTCCAGTACTTCCGGTGACGATGAGGCGGGGCCGAGCGTGGCGACGATCTTGGTATGGCGTGACATGTCTTCTCCCTGAAACGGTTTGTTGGTTTTTGCCGATTTTGGGCAGTGCACCGCAGCAGTGCCGCGGTGCGCGCCCATACAGCCTTACTTGGCGGCCGCGCGCTCTTCGAGCACGGCGATGGCCGGCAGGGTCTTGCCTTCGAGGAATTCCAGGAAGGCGCCGCCGCCGGTCGAGATGTAGCCGACGTCGTCGTGGATGTGGAACTTGGCAATGGCGGCCAGCGTGTCACCACCACCGGCGATCGAGAAGGCTTCGGAGTGGGCGATGGCGGAAGCCATCATCTTGGTGCCGCCGGCAAACTGCGGTAGCTCGAAGACGCCGACCGGGCCGTTCCAGACGATGGTGCCGGCGTTGGCGATGATCTCGGCCAGCTTGGCCGAGGTCTTCGGGCCGACGTCGAGAATGCGGTCGTGGGTGTGCACGTCGTCGATGGAAATCTTGTTGGCGCGGGCCAGGGCGGAGACTTCGTCGGCGACCACGACGTCGGTCGGCAGCGGCACTTCGGCGCCGCGTTCCTTCATGATGTCCATGATGGCGTGCGCTTCCTTGACCAGGTCCGGCTCGGCCAGCGAATCGCCGATGCGCTTGCCGGAGGCGAGCAGGAAGGTGTTGGCGATGCCGCCGCCGACGATCAGCTGGTCGACCTTGTCGGCCAGCGACTTGAGGATGGTCAGTTTGGACGACACCTTGGAGCCGCCGACGATGGCGACCAGCGGGCGTTTCGGGTTGTGCAGGGCCTTGCCCAGCGCGTCGATTTCAGCACCCATGAGCACGCCGGCACAGGCGACAGGCGCGTACTTGGCGATGCCGTGCGTGGTGGCTTCGGCGCGGTGGGCGGTGCCGAAGGCGTCATTGACGTAGATGTCGCACAGCTTGGCCATCTTCTGCGCCAGTTCGTCGTTGTTCTTCTTCTCGCCCTTGTTGACGCGGCAGTTTTCGAGCAGGACGACCTCGCCCGGCTTCACTTCGAAGCCGCCATCGACCCAGTCCTGGATCAGGCGGACCGGCACCTGCAGCAGCTGGCCGAGGCGTACGGCGACCGGCATCAGGGTGTCTTCATGACGCAGTTCGCCTTCGGTCGGACGGCCGAGGTGAGAGGTGACCATGACGGCGGCGCCCTTCTCCAGGCAGTACTTGATCGAGGCCAGCGAAGCGCGGATGCGGGTATCTTCGGTGATGTTGCCGGCTTCGTCCTGCGGCACGTTCAAGTCGGCGCGGATGAAGACGCGCTTGCCGGCGACGTCGAGGTCGGTCAGTTTGATGACGTTCATGGTTATCTCCTAGGTGGTTTTTTGATCGTTCCAGAGGCGCGACCAGTGGTCGGCAACCTCAAGCATGCGGTTGGCGAAGCCCCACTCGTTGTCGAACCAAACGAAGAGGTTCACGAGGTGCGTGCCGGCGGTGCGCGTCTGGCTGCCGTCGACAATGGCCGAATGGGGATCATGGTTGAAATCGATGGAAGCGTGCGCCGCTTCTGAATAGGCGACCAGGCGCTTGAGCGGGCCGCGCGTCGCTTCGGCGAGCAGGGCATTGACGCTGTGTGCCGACACAGGGCGCTGCGTGGCAATGGTCAGGTCGATGGCCGAGACATTGGTCGTCGGCACGCGGATCGCCTTGGCCTGCACCTTGCCGGCCAGTTGCGGCAACAGGCGTTCGACGCCGCGAGCCAGGCCGGTGGAAACCGGAATGATCGACTGCATGGCCGAGCGCGTGCGGCGCAGGTCGCTGTGGTGGTAGCCGTCGATGAGCGGCTGGTCGTTCATTACCGAATGCAGTGTGCTGAGCAAGGCCTGCTCGACGCCCAGTTCGCGGTCGAGCAGATCGAGAATGGGCACGATGGCATTGGTCGTGCACGAGGCCGCGGAAACCAGGTGTTCGCTGCCGGTCAGCGTGTTCTGGTTGATGCCGGCGATGATGGTTGCGTCGACATCCTCGGCGCTGGCGCCGGGGTGCGACAGCAGCAGACGCGGGGCACCGGCCTGCAGGAAGTTTTCCAGTTCGCCGCGCCGGCCATAGATGCCGGAACATTCGACGACCAGATCGACGCCGTGCCAATCGACCGCCTCAGGCGTCTTGCCGTGGCTGACGCGGATGACCTCGCCGTCGATACGCAACTGACCATCAACGGCCTCGACGCTGCCGGGAAAGCGCCCGTGCGTCGAGTCGTAGCGGGTCAGATAGGCCATGCTGTCGAGGTCGGCCGGCTCGTTGATGGCGACGACCTTGAGATTGTGCGCTACCGACGATTCCAGTAGCGCACGCAGGAAGCATCGGCCGATACGGCCATAACCGTTGATGGCGAGGCGAGTGGTCTTGGGCAATTAGTTGGCGGCCTGGACTTGGGGTTTGGGGCGCTCCTCGCCTTCCTTGGGCGCGACGCCGGATTCCTTCGGATCGTAATGCACCTCGGCCACTTCCGTCGGTTTGTCCGGAGAGCAACTCTTGTAGCGACTCCAGCCACCGACGCTGACGTCGGTATAGAAGACGACGACGCCCTGCTCCTTGTAGTAGTACTCGGTGTAGGCGCGGTCACGGCCGAAATAGAAAGGAATATGGTGCTTGCCGGTACAGAAGGCGCGCTCGGAGGTTGGCTTGCCCAACAAGGCCACGGCCTCGTCGAACTTCATGCCGGGCTTGAGCTTGGCGAAGAGGCTGTCGGCCGGCGCATTGCCGGTGACGACAGGGGGCTCACCATCGGTCTTCTTGTCCTCGGCCAGGGTAGCGGAGGTGGCCAGGGAAAGGCAAAAGGCTGCAACGGTGATGCGGGTGATGCTGGGCTTCATCTTCATCTCCTTGGGGCAACGGGGTTTGACTTCGACTCTCTCCGGCTTGAAACAACTCGCCCCGCAAGCGCGGGGCGAGGGGTACAGCTTATGGGTGAATTACTTGGCGTTCATCCAGGCGCGGGCGGCGTCGAGCATGCGGCAGGAGTAGCCCCACTCGTTGTCGTACCAGGCCAGGACCTTGACCAGGGTCGAACCGTCTTCGCCCTTGAGGACACGGGTCTGGGTCGCGTCGAAGGTCGAGGAGACGGTGGTGTGGTTGAAGTCGGAGGAAACCAGCGGCTCGTTGTTGACGGCCATGATGCCCTTGAGCGGGCCGTTGGCGGCCTTGGTCATCAGCTCGTTGATCTCTTCCTTGGTGGTGGCACGCTCGGCGGTGAAGGTCAGGTCGACCAGCGAGACGTTGATGGTCGGCACGCGCAGGGCGAAGCCATCGAACTTGCCGACCAGTTGCGGCAGCACCAGGCCAACGGCCTTGGCGGCACCGGTCTTGGTCGGGATGATGTTGGCGGCAGCAGCACGGGCGCGACGCAGGTCCTTGTGGCGGACGTCGACGGTGACCTGGTCGTTGGTATAGGCGTGCACGGTGGTCATCAGGCCGGTCTTGATGCCGATGTTGTCGGACAGGACCTTGGCGACCGGGGCCAGGCAGTTGGTCGTGCAGGAGGCGTTGGAAACGACGGTCATGCCGGCGTTGAGGGCGCCTTCGTTGACGCCGACGACGATGGTGGTGTCGACGTCGTCGCCGCCCGGGGCGGAGATCAGGACGCGCTTGGCGCCTTGCTCGAGCAGAGCCTGGGCCTTGGCCTTGGTGGTGTAGGCGCCGGTGCACTCGAGCAGCACGTCAACGCCGTGGCTGGCCCAGTTGACGCCCTTCGGGTCCTTGGTCGAGTAGAAGGCGATCTTCTTGCCGTCGATGATGATGCAGTTTTCACCTTCGGTTTCGACGGAAGTGCCGAAACGGCCATGCGTGGTGTCGTACTTCAACAGGTGGGCGTTGGTGGCGAGATCGCCGGAGGCGTTGATCGCCACGACCTCGAACTCGTTCTGCAGACCCTGCTCGTAAATCGCGCGTAGCGTGCAGCGACCGATACGACCGAAACCGTTGATAGCAACCTTGATAGCCATAACTACTCCTCTCTCTGTAAATCTGTGGTGAATCAGGACAGCATTGCCTTCGCCGTGGCGACGACGTTGGCGACCGTAAAGCCGAACAGGTCGAACAGCTGACCGGCCGGGGCGGACTCGCCGAAGCGGTCGATGCCGATCACGGCGCCGTGCAGGCCGACGTACTTGCGCCAGAAATCCGGATGGGCCGCTTCGATGGCGATGCGCTTCTTGCAGCCGCCGAGGACGGATGCCTTGTATTCGGCCGACTGACGGTCGAAGACGTTGGTGCAAGGCATGGAAACGACACGCGCCTTGATGCCTTCGCCGGCCAGTGCTGCCTGGGCGTCGAGCGCCAGCTTCACTTCGGAACCGGTGGCGATCAGGGTGATCTGCGCTTCGCCGTCGGCTTCAGAGAGCACGTAGCCACCCTTGGCAATATCGGCGTCGGCGATCTTCTGGGTCACGGTCGGCAGGTTCTGGCGCGACAGGGCCAGGATGCTCGGACCATCGGTACGCTCGACGGCACCGATCCAGGCAATGGCCGTTTCGGTCGCATCAGCCGGACGCCAGACATCGACGTTCGGGATGATGCGCATCGATGGGATGTGCTCGACCGGCTGGTGGGTCGGGCCGTCTTCGCCGAGGCCGATGGAGTCATGGGTATAGACCATGATCTGGCGCTGTTTCATTAGCGCCGCCATGCGGATGGCATTGCGGGCATAATCCGAGAAGACCAGGAAGGTGGCGGTGTAGGGAATCAGGCCACCGTGCAACGCGATGCCGTTAGCGATGGCGGTCATGCCGAATTCGCGCACGCCGTAGTAGCAGTAGTTGCCGCCTTCGGTCTTGGTGACACCCTTGCTGCCCTTGACGAAGGTCAGGTTGGAGCCGGCCAGGTCGGCAGAGCCGCCGAAGATTTCCGGCACGGCCGGGACCAATGCGGCGATGGCGTTCTGCGAGGCCTTGCGGGTGGCGATATTCTCGGCCTTGTCGCGGCAGGCGGCAACGTAGCTGGCCTTGGTGGCTGCCCAGGTGGTCGGCAGTTCGGCCTTCATGACACGGCGCTCGAATTCGGCGGCTTCGGCCGGGAAGGCGGCGCGGTAGGCGGCAAAACGGTTGTCCCAGTTTTCCTGGAAAACGGCACCGGCCGGCTTGCGGTTCCATGCGTCGTAAACCTCGGCCGGGATTTCGAACGGCGCATGCGGCCAGCCGATGTATTCGCGGGCGGCGGCAATTTCGTCCTTGCCGAGCGGTGCACCGTGGCAGTCGTGCGAACCCTGCTTGTTCGGCGAACCCATGCCGATGGTGGTCTTGCAGCAGATCAGGGTCGGCTTGTCGGTCACGGCCTTGGCGGCGAGCAGTGCCTTTTCGATGGCGTCGGCATCATGGCCGTCGACGGCCGGAATGACGTGCCAGCCGTAAGACTCGAAACGCTTGGGAATGTCTTCGGTGAACCAACCTTCGACGTGGCCGTCGATGGAAATACCGTTGTCGTCCCAGAAGGCAATCAGCTTGCCCAGGCCGAGCGTGCCGGCCAGCGAGCAGGCTTCGTGCGAAACGCCTTCCATCAGGCAGCCATCGCCCATGAAGACGTAGGTGTGGTGATTGACGATCTCGTGGCCGGGCTTGTTGAACTCGGCGGCCAGCACCCTTTCGGCCAGCGCGAAGCCGACGGCGTTGGTGATGCCCTGGCCGAGCGGGCCGGTGGTCGTCTCGACGCCCGGCGTGTGGCCGAACTCGGGGTGGCCGGCGGTGCGCGACTTGAGTTGACGGAAGCTCTTCAGGTCGTCGATGGACAGATCGTAGCCGGTCAGGTGCAGCAGGGAATAGATCAGCATCGAGCCGTGGCCGTTCGACAGCACGAAGCGGTCGCGGTCGGGCCACTGCGGGTTGGCCGGATTGTGGCGCAGGTGACGGCGCCACAGCACCTCGGCGATTTCCGCCATGCCCATCGGGGCACCCGGGTGTCCGGAATTCGCCTGCTGGACGGCATCCATGGCGAGGGCGCGGATGGCGCCGGTCAAAGGTGAAAACTTGGGGGAGGTGCTGACGCTCATGTTCCGGAAATCCAGCCTGCTGAAAAGCCGAAATTATCCGGGAAAACCCTCGTTTTGTGTAGGGTAAGTTGCTAATGCGGCAGGCTTTCCGGGCCTGCCGCAGGGTCAGGCTTATTGAACCTTCGAATCGTAGTTGATCATCATCAGGACGCCCATGCCGCCGCCGAAGGTGCCGCCGGTGTAGGCAACGCTGCCCTGGCCGGGATAGACGACCTCATAGCGATGGCTATCCGAACCGAAGTAGAACGGGATGAAGGCCTTGCCGGTGACGTAGGCACGCACGTTGTTGCTGACGCCGATGATGCGCTCGACCTCGCTCTGGTGCATGCCGATCTGCAGGCGCGCCCACTTGCTGTTCGGCGGGATGTTGCCGTACACCTCGCCGTCGTAGGTGCCGTCCTTGGATTTGACGTTACACGGGTTGCACGCCTTGCCGGCAGTGCTTTCCTTGGGCAGAGGGGCAGCGGCTGGTTCGGCCGGGGCGGCCGCCGGCTTGGCTGTAGCGGCACTCTTCGGCTTGGCCGGTTCGCAATCGGCGGGCAGCGTTTCGCCCTTCTTCGCAGTTTTCGCCTTGGTCGTCTTTTTCTTGCCGGTGGGTTCCGGTGGGCATTCCGGCTTGCTTGGTGCCGGGCTGGGTTCCGGGGCCGCTGCAACAGGAGCCGGTGCCGGCTCGGCCGGCTTGGTTTCGTTGCTACGGCAGCCGGTCACGACGATGCCGGCGGCGAGCAGGAGGGCAATAGGCAGGTTACGCATCGCTGTGTCCCATGACGTTGGAAAGCCGCAAATTTAGCAGGTCAGGCGGTGTGATAGCCAGTGACGCGTTCGACTTCGTTTTTCGAGCCGAGAATGACTGGCACGCGCTGGTGAATCTTTTCCGGCTGAATGTCGAGGATGCGTTGACGCCCGGTGGTGGCGGCGCCACCGGCCTGTTCGACCAGAAAGGCCATCGGGTTGGCTTCGTACATCAGGCGTAGCTTGCCGCCCTTGTCGCGCACCTTCTCGTCCATCGGGTACATGAAGATGCCACCACGCGTCATGATGCGATGCACATCGGCCACCATCGAGGCGACCCAGCGCATGTTGTATTCCTTGCCGAGCGGGCCGCCCTTGCCGGCGACCATTTCGTCGACATAGCGCTTGACCGGGGCTTCCCAGAAACGCTGGTTCGACATGTTGATGGCGAATTCCTTGGTGTCGGCCGGAATCTGCACCTTTTCCTGGGTCAGCACGAAGCTGCCCTGTTCGCGGTCGAGGGTGAATACGGCCACGCCGTCGCCAACGGTCAGCACGAGCAGGGTGGTCGGGCCATAAACGGCGTAGCCGGCGGCGACCTGGGCGGTACCCGGTTGCAGGAAGGCTTTTTCGGCGGCTTCCGGCGTCGACAGATCGGCGCCGTCCGGGCACTTGAGCACCGAGAAGATGGTGCCAATGGAAACGTTCACATCAATGTTGGAGGAGCCGTCGAGCGGATCGAACAGCAGCAGGTATTCGCCTTGCGGGTAGCGGTTGGGCACCAGGTGCGGCAGGTCCATTTCCTCAGAGGCCATGGCGGCGAGATGGCCGCCCCATTCGTTGGCTTCGAGCAGGATCTCGTTGGACAGCACGTCCAGCTTCTTCTGGGCTTCGCCCTGCACGTTGTCGCTGCCAGCTTCGCCAAGGACGCCACCCAGGCTGCCCTTGCCGATGGCGACGGAAATGGCCTGGCAGGCACGGGAAACGATTTCGATCAGAAACTTGAGGTCGGCGGTGATAATGCCCTTGCTGCGCTGCTCTTCGGTAAGGTAGCGCGCCAGCGTACGCTGTGCCATGGTGACTCCCTGCGGCGGTGACAAAGGCGGAATTTTACCCCGCGCGGCAGCGGGCGTGCAGCAAGGCGAAGGCTGCAGCGCTGTTCATCGGCCGGCTGAGCAGGAAACCCTGCACCTCGTCGCAGCCGTTGTCGCGCAGCAAGGCAAGTTGTTCTTGGGTCTCGACGCCCTCGGCGATGACATGCAGGCCGAGCGAATGTGCCAGGGCGATGCTGCCGAAGGCGATGGCCCGGTCGTTCAGATCGGTGTCGATGTCGCGCACGAAGGAGCGGTCGATCTTCAGGTGCGTGATCGGGAACAGCTTCAGGTAGGCCAGCGAGGAATAGCCAGTACCGAAGTCGTCGATGGCCAGGGAAATGCCCATGGCGCGCAGCTTGAGCAAGATCTGGATGGCTTCCGCCGGGTTTTGCATGACCGAGCTTTCGGTAATCTCGATTTCGAGCAATTCGGCCGGCAGGTCAGTGACGATCAAGGCGTTGGCCACGGTTTCGCAGAAATCGCGGCGATGAAGTTGGCGTGCGGATACGTTGACGGCGACACGCATCGGTTTCAGCCCGGCGTCGATCCAGCGCTTCATTTCTCGGCAGGCATTTAGCAGCACCCATTCGCCAATTTCGACGATCATTCCCGTCTCTTCGGCGACGGGAATGAAGCGGGCCGGCGAGATCATGCCGTCGGTTGGATGGTGCCAGCGGAGCAGCGCTTCGACCCCGGTTGGTTCGTTGCCGTCGGCGCGGAATTGCGGCTGGAATTCCAAAGCCAATTCGTTGCGATTGATGGCGTGGCGCAACTTGCGCTCGATGTCGAGACGCTCGGCGGCAACCAGATTCATCTCGTTGGCGAAGAACTGGTAATTGTTACGCCCGTTTGCCTTGGCGTGGTACATCGCCGTGTCGGCCGATTTGAGCAGGGTGTTGGCGTCGACCCCGTCATTCGGGAAAAGGCTGATGCCGATCGATGGGCTGGTGTGCAGTTCGTGTCCTTCAGCCTCGATCGGTGCTGACAGGGCGGAGATGATCTTGCCGCCGACGATGGCGGCGTCGGATGGGGAATTAATGCCGGGGAGGACCACGACAAACTCATCGCCACCCAGGCGGGCAACGAAGTCGGTTTCGCGGGTGACTGTGGATAATCTGCTGGCAACCTGACAGAGCAACTCATCGCCGATCTGGTGGCCCAGGGTGTCGTTGATCACCTTGAAGCGGTCGAGGTCGATGAACATCACGGCAACGGTCCAGTCGTGCCGCTTGGCCTCTGGAAGCAATTGGCCGAGACGGCTGGACAGTGCAAGACGATTGGGCAGTCCGGTCAGGGCGTCGGTCTGCGCCATGTGGCGCATCCGTTCCTCGGCCTGCTTACGTTCGGTGATGTCGACCAGAATCCAGATGTAGTGCGCCGGCGCGCCGCTATGTGGGTCGTCGACTCGGCTGATGCGGATGCCGGCCGGAAACTCGTCGCCATTTTTGCGGGTGACCGGCAGTTCGCCTTGCCAGGCGCCCATCGAGGTGAGGCTCATCTGCAGGCTTGCCGCTTCGACAGGGTCGGCGAAGCTGGCGAGGCTCTGCACGGTGTGGCCAACCAACTCGAAGGACTCGTAACCGGTCATCTGAGTTGTGGCGGGATTGATCGACAGGATGCGGTGCGCTTCGTCGGTGAAGATGATGCCGGTCGGGGTGTGCGTATAGACCTTCTGGGCCAACTGCTCGCGTTCGGCGGCTGCGCGCCGATCAGTAACGTCCGTATAGATCGTTACGAAACCGCCTCCGCTCAATGGAACGCCTCGTATCTCGAGCGTGGTCCCATTCGGTCGGGTCCGTTCGAAGTGATGTGCAGTCGGGTTTTTGACTCGCTCGACAAGGGCGTCGACAACTTTCTCCGCATCTTCTGCCCCATATTCGCCGCGTTCGGCGTTGAAGCGAAAGAGCTTCTCTAGCGTTACCGGCCCCTGCATCAACAGGGAGGGCGGGAAGTCGAGCAACTGCAAAAACGCCTGATTGTGCAGGACGAGTTTCAAATCCTTGTCGAACAAGCTGATGCCTGCCGGTATGGCCTCGATCACGGTCTGGAAAAGGTCGTGCTGGGTCCGTAAGCCTTCCTCGGCGGCTTTTCGCTCGGTGATGTCGGTATAGGTGGTGATGAAGCCTGCCAGGGCGCCATCCAGATAGAGCGGTTCGCCCTGCACAAGATTGGTCTTGCCGTTTGGCCGTGTTCGCTCGAAGCAATGGGCTTCGAATTTCAGTGCTAGGCCGGTGATCCGCTGGACATGCTCTTCCGGGTCGCCCGGGCCGTATTCGCCGCGTTGGGCAGGAATTCGGATCAGATCGGAGAAGTGAACGCCTTCGTAAACGGCATCGGGAGGTAGTTCAAGCACATCCATGAAGCCCTGGTTCCAGACGCGCAACCGCAGGTGTTCATCGAACACGCTGATGCCTTGCGGCATATTGGCAAGTACGGCCTTGAGGTAGGCGAGCTTGCGGCTGGATTCGCTGGTTTGGAGAGCCACCGTTTATATATGCTAGATATTAAAATCAATTTCCCTATATTTAACAGATAATAGTTGAGGCTGCGTGGTAATGCTATCCACAAAATGGCTGATTGCGATTTTTTTCGATTCAGGCATTTGCCCATTTGATCGAGCAGCCGATCGAAGCCAGTTGCTCGCTGGGGCCTTGGCCCGATTCGGCGATCTGGCGCATGGCTTCAAACAGTTCTCGGCGGGCTTCGGGCGGGCCGGGGTTGCGGCCGGAGGCATCGAGGCGACCTCGGTACTGCAGCTGGAGGTCGGCGTTGTAGCCGAAGAAATCCGGCGTGCAGACGGCGCCATAGGCACGGGCCACCGACTGGTCGGCGTCGTAGAGATAGGGGAAGGGAAAGTCGAGTGCTTCTGCCCAGCGCTTCATGTTGGCCGGCGAGTCGTCGGGATAGGCGACTACGTCGTTGCTCATGATGGCAACGCAGCCGATTCCCAGTTGTGACAGTTCGCGGCAATCGCGGATCAGGCGGTCGATGATGGCCTGCACGTAGGGGCAGTGGTTGCAGATGAACATCACCAACAGGCCGTTCGGCCCACGGCAACTGGCCAAGGTGTGACGCTGGCCGTCGGTGCCGGGTAGGTTGAAATCGATGGCGGGTTGACCGAAATCGCACACGGGAGGGTTCAAAGCGACCATGTTTTACCTTTCACGAGCGGGTTTAACCCATAATAGCACCCATGAATCTGCCTCGTTTTTACTGCCGCGAAGCCCTCTCGCCGGGGGCGCATGTCGAACTGCCCGAACCCGTCGCCCGCCATGCCGTGCGGGTATTGAGGATGCCGCCGGGGGCGCCGATGGTCCTTTTTGACGGGCGGGGCGGTGAATATCTGGCCCATATCGAACGCATCGAGCGCGACCGCGTCTTTGCCGAACTGGCCGGATGGAACGACATCGAGCGCGAATCCCCGCTCGCCATCACGCTAGTGCAGGCCCTGCAGGCTGGCGAAAAGATGGATTTCACCATACAGAAGGCGGTCGAGTTGGGGGTGCGCGATTTCGTGCCAGTGGAAAGCCGACGCAGTGTCATGCGTCTGGCCGGCGAGCGTGCTGCCAAGCGCGTGGCCCACTGGCAGGGTGTATCCGCTTCGGCTTGCGAACAATGCGGGCGCAATCAGGTGCCGCTCGTGGCACCGCTTGAACGCCTGGATCAATGGCTGGCGCGACCGGCGCCGGCCGACACGCTGCGCCTGATGCTGGCGCCCGATGCGCCGGGCACGTTGGCCGACATCGCGCCGGCGCAGAAAGTACAGTTGCTGATCGGGGCCGAAGGGGGGCTCGATCCGCAGGAAGTGATCGCGGCGCAACAATCCGGCTTCGTGGCAGTACGCATGGGGCCACGGGTGTTGCGTACGGAAACGGCGGGCCTGGCCGCCTTGGCGGTTCTTCAGGCCCTGTGGGGGGATTTCAGAGGGTAAGGGAGGCACCACCATGTTCGAATCGGCGGAACTGGGTCACAAGATCGACAAGGCGACGTTCAAGCGCGAAGTCCCGAAACTGCGCGCCGACTTGCTTGACGTGCAGTACGACGTGCTGCAGAAGAAAGAATTTCCGGTCGTCATCCTGATCAGCGGCGTGGATGGCAGCGGCAAGGGCGAGACCATCAATTTGCTCTACTCGTGGATGGACCCGCGCCACATCTCGACGCTGGCTTTCTCGGCGCCGAGCGACGAGGAAGTCTCGCGTCCCTACATGTGGCGCTACTGGCGGGCGCTGCCGCCCAAGGGCAAGGTCGGCATCTTCGCCGGTTCCTGGTATTCGCAGCCGATTACCGACCGCATCAACGGCGACATGCGCCGCTCTGAAATGGACGAGCGCCTGGACGACATCAACCGCTTCGAGGCCATGCTGGTCAATGAAGGTGCGTTGGTGCTGAAGTTCTGGTTCCACCTGTCCAAGGACGGCCAGAAGACCCGTCTGAAGGCCCTGGAAAAAGACCCGCGCACCGCCTGGCGGGTGACCAAGGAGAGCTACGAGCGCCTGAAGACCTACGGCAAGCTGCAGGAAGTCGCCGGTCACGTCCTGCGCGTGACCAATACGGCGCATGCGCCGTGGATCATCGTCGAAGGTACCGATGACGAGTACCGCTCGCTGACCGTCGGTCGCATCGTGCTCGAAGCGATGAAGCGCCGCCTGACCCAAGAGGGCTTGCAGCGGGTGCCGGTGGCGCCGCCTATTGTGCATCCGATCGACGAAAAGAACGTGCTCAGCGAACTCGACCTGACGCAGAAGCTGGACAAGAAAACCTACGAGCGCGAGCTGGCCAAGTACCAGGCGCGCTTGTCGGAACTGGTGCGCGATCCGCGCTTCCATGAGAAGCGTTCGTTGGTGCTGGTTTTCGAAGGCTCGGATGCGGCGGGCAAGGGCGGCAGCATCCGCCGCGTCGCCGCGTCGATGGACGCGCGGCAGTATCAGATCGTGCCGATTGCCGCGCCGACCGAGGAAGAGCGTGCCCAACCGTATTTGTGGCGCTTCTGGCGTCACATGCCGCGCACCGGGCGGGCGGCGATCTTCGACCGCTCCTGGTACGGCCGCGTGCTGGTCGAGCGGGTCGAGGGCTTTTGCGCCGAGGCCGACTGGCTGCGTGCCTATGCCGAGATCAACGACTTCGAGCATCAACTGACCGATGCCGGGGCGGTGGTCGTCAAATTCTGGCTGCAGATCAGTGCCGACGAGCAGTTGCGCCGCTTCCAGGAGCGCCAGGACACCGAGTTCAAGCGCTTCAAGATTACCGACGAAGACTGGCGCAACCGCGAAAAGTGGGATGATTACGTTTCGGCCGTGTGCGACATGGTCGACCGGACCTCGACCGGGCTGGCGCCCTGGACGCTGGTCGAGGCCAACGACAAGAATTTTGCCCGGGTGAAGGTGCTGAAAACCATCTGCGAACGCCTGGAACTGGCATTGAAGGACGAAGGGAAATACACGGAAAAATGAGCGAAACCCCCTACGACGAGCATTTCGTCTCCTGGTTCCGGGCGGTCACGCCCTACATTAACGCCTTCCGCGGCAAGACCTTCGTCATCGCCTTCGGCGGCAAGGCCGTGCAGAGCGAGTTCGCCAAGACGCTGGCCTACGACGTGAACCTGCTGGTCAGCCTGGGTATCCGACTGGTGCTGGTACATGGCGCGCGACCGCAGATCGAGGAAGAGCTCGCCGAGAAGAACCTCGAGTCGAAATACCACCGAGGTTACCGTGTGACCGATGCTGCGGCGCTCGATTGCGTGCTCGACGCAGTCGGTAGCGTCTATCTGGAAATCGAGGCCATGCTGTCGCAGGGGCTGCCGAACACACCGATGGCCAACAGCCGCATCCGGGTGATCGGCGGCAATTTCATCACCGGCCAGCCGATCGGCGTGCTCGACGGCGTCGACATGCAATACGCCGGCAAGGTGCGCAAGGTCGATAGCGAGGGCATCAACGCCCAGCTCGGCCTAGGCAACATCGTCCTGCTCAACTGCGAGGGGCCGTCGCCGACCGGCGAAATCTTCAACCTGCAGATGGAAGAAGCGGCCGAGGCCGTCGCTGCCGCCTTGAAGGCCGACAAGCTGGTTTATCTGACCGACAGCACCGGCGTCACCGACAAGGATGGCGAGCTGATCGATGCCATGACGGCGGACGAAGTCGCCGACCTGCTCGATGGCGGCAAGTGGTTAAGCACGGACATGCGCCGCTACCTGCCGTGTTCGGTGCGGGCGACGCGGGCCGGTGTCGGCCGGGTGCACCTGATCAGCTACGAACAGGATGGCGCCTTGCTGCGCGAGTTATTCACCCACGACGGTGTGGGCACCGTGGTCACGCGCGAATCGCTGGAAAACATCCGCGAAGCCAAGCCGGACGATATCGCCGCGCTGATCGCCCTGATCGAGCCGATGGAGCAGGAAGGCATCCTCGTCCATCGCCCGCGCGAGCTGCTCGAACGCGAGATCGACCACTTCTCAATCATGCTGCACGACGGCATCATCGTTGGCTGCGCCGCGCTCTATCCGCATTCGGACGACGAAGCCGAACTCGCCTGTCTGGCCGTCGCACCGGACCAGCGCGAATGGGGTTACGGTGAGCAGTTGATGAAGCGCATCGAGCGGCGCGCCCGCAAGATCGGCGTCAAGCGCCTCTTTGTGCTGACCACGCGTACCGAGCACTGGTTCGTCGAGCGCGGCTTCAAGCTCGGCACGGTCGACGACCTGCCGGCGGCTAAACGAGATATGTACAACTATCAGCGGCGGTCCAAGGTCCTCTTCAAGACCTTATAATCCTGCCCATCAACCCCCACGGAGTTTCACATGGCACGTACCGTCAATTGCATCAAGCTCGGCCGCGAAGCCGAAGGTCTCGACCACCCGCCCTATCCCGGCGCGCTCGGCCAGCGCATCTTCGAGAACGTCTCGAAGGAAGCCTGGCAGCAGTGGATCAAGCTGCAGACCATGATCATCAACGAAAATCGCTTGAACCTGGTCGATGCCCGTCATCGCAAGTACCTGATGGAACAGGTCGAGAAGCACTTCTTCGGCGAAGGCGCCGATCAGATCCAGGGCTACGTTCCGCCCAAGCCATAAGGCGCGAGCTTCAAAGAAAAACCCCGCTGCGGCGGGGTTTTTTTATTGTGCCGGGAGACTGCTGCGGTGCACTGCCCAAAAATGGCAAAAACCGGGCAAAGCCGGCAACGGCCGGTCAGACGCTGAATTGCAGCGTCGCTTCGCGCAGGCGGCCGGCGAGTAGGGCCATTTCGCGGGCGGCTTGCGACGACTGGGTGGCGGCGCTGGCGCCGTGTTCGATCATCTGGGCGACGCGTTCGGTGTTCTGGGCGATTTGTTCGGCCGCCTGGCGCTGTTCGGCCAGCACGTCGACGATTTCGTTGGCAGCCTGCAGCGAGGCGTCGCAGCTTTGCCGGATGTTGCCGATGGCGGCGTTGGCGTGCCCGGCCAGTTCGCTGCCGCGCTCGGCCCGGCGGGCGGTGGCGGCCACGGCATCGGCGGTCTGGTGCGCCGCCTGGTCGAGACGGCTGACCAGTTGCTCGATTTTCTGCGTGGTGCTGGCGGTGTCGTTGGCCAGTTTGCGCACTTCGTCGGCGACCACGGCAAAGCCCCGACCGGCCTCGCCGGCGCGGGCCGCTTCGATGGCGGCGTTGAGCGACAACAGGTTGGTCTGCTCGGAAATCTGCTTGATGGCCTGGGCGAACTGGCCAATCTCGCCGGTGTGGCGGTTCAGTTCGGCCATCGCGTCGGCCGTGCTGCTGGCCTGGCTGGAGATATGGCCAATCTCGTCGATGGCGTCCTGGATGATGCGGCCGCTTTCGACGGCGCTCTCGCGCGTCTGTCGGCTGCTGTCGGCGGCGTAGCCGGCCTTCTCGGCGAGCAGCGAGATGGCGACGGTGAGTTCCTGGATGCCGGCGGTGATCAGCGAGGCCGAGTCGCTTTGCGCATTGGCAGCGTGGGCGACCTGCTCGGCCGAATGGCTGAGGGTGGCGGCGTCGGTGGAAGTACGCTCGGCGCCCTCCTTGACCTCGGCGATCAGGCTGCGCAGGCGGAGGCGCATGGCTTCGATCGAGGCGATCAGCGAGTCGGCCGAGGCCTTGCCGCTGGCCAGGCCGTGCGTCAGGTCGCCATCGGCGACGCGGCGGGTGGCGACGACCACCGGCTCCAGATCGCCGCCCAGGCGTTTAAGAATGCGCTGGCCGAAATGGGTGCCGAGGGCGAGCGCCAGGATGGCGCCGGCGATGCCGACGGCGATGATGAGCAGAGCGTTGTTGCGAAAGCGGCTGTCGGCGCCGCTGGCCGACTCTTCAAGCTGGCCGCGGGCGCTGGCGGCGATCTGCTCGAAGGCCTGGCTGAGGGCGGCCTGTAGCGGCTGGTCGGCATCGCGCACGGCGGCATCGACCATCATGGTGTATTTCGGCATGCCCGGCTCGCTGTCGGCGATCACGTCGTCGTAGAGCTTGTTCAGTTCGCTGGCCTGCTGGCGGATGTCGGCCAGTTTCAGTTCGGCCGCCTGGCCGCTCATCTGCTTTTCGAGGGCGGCGAAATGGTTCCAAAACACGGCGCGCTGTTCGAGGAACTGGACCTTGGCCTTGTCGAACTCGGCCGGCATGAAGTTGCGGATGATCATGTTCTGCAGCGCGCGGTTCTGCGCCTGGAAGGCATTCTGCGTGGCGCTGACCAGGGCGAGCGAGGCGGTCGCCCGTTCGACCTGGTGGGCGGTCTGCTCGGTGTCGTTGCGGAAATCGTGCAAGGCGAACAGCGCGGTCAGCAACAGCAACAGGCCGCACAGCGAGCCGACGCCAACCATCAGGAAGAGACGGGTACGAATGGAGAGGGTGTTCAGATTCAACATCGAGTTTCAGACGAGGGTGGTGAAAACGTAATAGAGCAGGGCGCCGCCGCCCAGCGACAGCATGGCCAGGGCGACACTGGTGCGCTTGATGCCCGCCGTTTGTTCGTCGATGAACTGTTCCAGTCCATCGAACAGTTCGGGGAAGGCGGCGATGTCGTTGCTGGATGGCTTGTCCATGGCGTCTCCGGGAGCAGGGTGTGAAGGCGATGTCGCTCACTATCGCGGAACAAGGTTACGTTTCTGTGACGCACTGCAACATTTGCCGACTGCTGCGGTGCACGGGCAAAAAAGGCAAAAAACCGGGGTGCCTAGAAGCGCCGCAACATGAGCCGACGACCGTCGATGTTGCTGTGGCGAATCTCGCTGAAACCGAGTTCGCGGAAGCGTTTGACCTTGTCGGTCGAGACCAGCAGGCGACCGCTGGCGAAGTGGCTTTCCACCCATTCGATACGCGCCTTGACCAGGGCGCGGCCGATGCCCTGGCCGCGCCATTCGGGCGCCACCGCCGACAGGTAGAGCAGGTGCGTGTGCGAAGCCCAGTCCGCCGCCTTGACGCCGCCGACGCCGAGTACCTCGCCCGAGCGCATGGCGACGAAGAATTGCCGGTAGAACAGCGGCGAGGCTTCGAACTCGAGTTCGCGGGCGATACGGTCGACGCTGTAGCGCTCAGGGTTGGCGAAGGCGCGGGCCAGGATGGCCGCCGCCGCGTCGCGCAGGGCGTGACTGCTATCGTCCAGCGGATCGACGCGGATGCGGCTCACCGCTCACAGCGCCGGCGACAGCGATTCGCGAAGGTGGTGCATGAACTCGGCGCGGCGGCGGGCCGCCTCGCGGTTCAGTTCCGTCTGCTGGCGGCCGAAGGCATCGCGTTCCGTGCGGCTACGCGTGGCGGCCTCGATGCTGTCGATGCAACGCCAGCGCATGCCGTGCCGGGTCGGGAACAGGCGCATCTGATCTTTCGCGTGATGGACGCGGCAGCAGTAACAGAACAGCATTTCCATCGGGCAACCTCCTGCGGTGAAAGGTGACGATGGGGGGAGGATGGGCGAGTTCTGTTACGACAAAATGACGCTAGCGGCCGCATTCCAGTTGCACCACCAGATTGGCTTCGTAACCGTGCCAGCTGAGCGGAATGGCGTAGGGCAGGCCGGCCAGGCGTGCCGGGCCGGCATCGTCGCCCGGCTGCAGAAGGCGCGGCGGCGAAATTTCCAGGCCCTCGCCGAAATGCCGGCGGGCCCGTCCGGACAGCGTATTGGCGATCTCGCCGACGAGGTCGCCCTGGCGTTCGCTGGTGTATTCGGAATCGCCGATCTTGAGCAGCACGTGGGTGAGCAGCGCGGCCGGGGCCGAAAAGCAGATGCTGCCGCGGAAATCGCCGCTGACTTCGATCAGGCCGTTGAAATCGTTCCACAACACCGGTTCGCCCGGTTCGAGCAGGTAGGCGGAGCGGACGCAGGCGGCCTCGCCGGTACAGGTGGCGAAGAAATGGGTGATGGCTTCGGAGAAGACTTCGATGTCTTCGGTGCGGAGTTCGGGGCGCATGCTTAGTCAATCAATTCGATGAGGGAGTCGAGCAGTTGCTCGTCGGTGAAGGGCTTGTGCAGGAAGCCGGCGGCTCCCTTCTTGATGGCGCGCAGGGCCGTGGTTTTGTCCGAGAGGGCTGAGACGACCAGGATGCGGGTGTCGGGCAGAAAGTCGACGATCTGCTCGATGCAGGCTTCGCCGTCGAGTTGCGGCATGGTCAGGTCCATGGTGATCAGGTTGGGGCGGAATTCGCGTGCCAGGTCGACCGCCACCGCGCCGTTGCCAGCGAGGCCGGCAATGTTGATGTGTGGCAGGCGCGGGTTGGCGACGAGGCGGGCGATGCGGTTGCGGATAGTCGTCGAGTCGTCGACGATCAGCATGTTATGGACGGCGTGAGGTAGGTTCATGCGCTTTTCAGTTGCATCAGGAAACGGGTGTGGGAATTGGGGCGGGAGTGGATGCGCAGGCGACCGCCCAGGCGGCTGACTGCCTCCTTGACCACGGCCAGGCCGTCGCCGCGCCCGGCATGTTCGCCGGCCTGGGCGAGCGAACTGAAGCCGGGCTCGAACAGGGTGGCGACTACCTGCTGGTCGCTCATGGCGGCGACTTCGGCGGCGGAATAGAGCTGGCGCTCGATCAGCAGTTGGCGCACTTCGTCGGGGGCGAGGCCGCGGCCGTCGTCATGTACGGCGATACCGAGGCCGTTTTGCTCGTCGGCGTGGATCTCCAGGCGGATGGTGCCAGCGCGCGGCTTGCCCTGGCGCTGGCGCTCCTCCGGCGTCTCGATGCCGTGGGCGATGGCGTTGCGGATCAATTGCGGTACGGCTTCCTGCAATAGCGCCAGCAAGGTGTCGGGCAGGCTGTGTTTTTCCGGCAGGGCGGCCTCGAAGCGGATTTCCTTGTTCAGGTCCTCGGCAATTTTCAGCGTGTAGCGCTCCAGGCGATGCAGGGTCTCGTCGAGCGGGGCTGACGGCGGATCGTCATGCTTCTCCCCGGCGAATTGACGGACGCGCTTGACCACGGCCTCGACCTTGATGATCTCGCCGAGCAGGCGATTGAGCGCGACGGCGACCGGAATCAGATCGTCGCCGCTCAGGTTCGGCCGGCGGCGCAGCGGTTGCAGCACTTCCTCGAAATCGTGGGCTTCGCGCGCGATGCTGTTGCAGCCGAGCGCGCCGGCCTCGCCCTTGAGGCCATGCACGATGCGGCCGATACGGTTGAGCAGTTGGCTGTAGGAGTGCAGGCTGGGCTGGAAGTCCTGCAGGTCGCCATTAACCAGTTGCAGGGCGTCGCGGGCGCGTTCGAGGAAGACGGCGACGTCATGCGGATTGTGGTCGAGCACGTCGAGCAGCAGGGCGATCTCGCTTTGCGCGCGCGCCTCGGCACCGGCCAGCTCGCGTTCGAGCTGGACCTTCTGTGAGACGTCGAAGACGCTGACGAGCAGGGCGACCACGTGGCCGTCCTCGCGAATCTGGTCGAACTCGAAGCTGAGGTGGGTCAGCCCCTTGGGCAGCCGCGCCTGCTCGCGGATTTCCACTTCCTTGAGCGGATTCAGCTGGGTCAGCAGGCTTTGCTTCATCTTCTTGTTGAACAGCAGGTCGATGTAGTCCTGCGCCGCTTCGCGCGCTTCGCCGGAAACGATTTCATCGAGCACGGCGCGGAAATCGGCGCCGGCCGGCAGGCGCTGGCCGAACAGGCGGTCGAGCGAGGCCGAGCGCTGGCTGCCGACCGTGCGTTCGCTGGTGAGCAGGAAGAGCCCTTCATGGACCGAGCCGAGGATGCGTTCGGTTTCCTGGCGGGCGGCCGCCGTTTCCCGGTCGCTGACGGTCAGACGGCCGATGAACTTGAAGACGATCAACGCGAAGTTGAGGACGGCGAGGGTGATGGCTAGCGCCTGAATCCAGCGTACGGTGCGCGCCTTCTGCGCGGCCATTTCCTCCAGGCTTTCAGTCAGGTCGTTGGCCTGGCGGGTCAGGCGGTTGTTGCGGGTAACCGCCTTCTGCACGGCGCTGGCCGCCGACTCGAGGCTGGGTTCGGCATTGACGATGAGCGGGCCGACTTCGCGCTCGATCGGCTCCCAGGTGCGCAGAACCTGCCGCAGGTTGTCGGTGGCGTCCTCGCGCAGCTTGCCCGGTTCGAGGAAGGTAAAGGCGGGGGCCTGGGCGAGGCCGGCCTGCAGGGCGGCCCGTGCGTCGTCGAAGCCGGCGCGGGCTTCGGAGATTTCGGCCAGGCTGGACTGGGTCAAGGCGCCGTTGCGCAAGTCCATGTCCAGGGTCAGTAGGCCCTTGGTCAGCTGCTGCGAATAGGTGCGTAGCAGACCGGCATTGTTGATCAGGCGGGCATCGGCCTCGATCTGGCGCGAGGTGTAGATGTTGATGGCCGAGACGCCGGCATCGATCAGCAGGAAGATGCCGATGGCCAAAATCAGGTCGCGGTATTTGCCGAACAATGAAGCGAGCAGCGTTTTCATGGGAAACCGAAGGGGGGATCGGGGCCGAAATGCTGCGCTGCCAATATTTCAAGCGTGTTACGCCAAAAGGCATGCGGCGTCTCGCCATTGTCACGGCGCTGAAACAATCGCCTCCTAAAGTGGGTAGGCTGTTTTTCACCCGAGTCCTATCGATGATCGCCCAGATGGTCCATGACGCTGCAGAACTGACCCGCATTCTCGACGCCGGCTTGTTAACGCCTGTCTTCCAGCCTATTGTCGATTGCCGGGCGCGCAGCATCCTGGGCTACGAGGCGCTGATCCGCGGACCGGAAGACAGTCCCTTGCATCGACCCGACGCGCTCTTCGCCGCCGCCCGCGAGGCCGATCTGTGCCTGGAGCTCGAACATGCGGCACGCACGGTCAGCTTGCGCGCCTTCGCCGCGCAACATCTGCCCGGCCGACTGTTCATCAACGTGACGCCGAGCGGTCTGCTCGATTACCGCATGATGAACGGCGAGACGCGCGACCTGCTGACCGAACTCGGCATCGCGCCGACGCGCATCGTCATCGAACTGACCGAAAACCAGCGCATCACCGATGTGCCGGGTATCCACGAAGCCTTGCTGCACTATCGCGGACGCGGCTTCCAGATCGCCATCGACGACCTCGGCGAGGGCTTCGCCAACCTGCGCATGTGGTCGGAACTGAAGCCGGAGTTCGTCAAGATCGACCGCCATTTCGTGCATGGCATCGCCGACGATCGCATCAAGTACCACTTCGTACGCGCCATGCAGGATCTGGCCGAAATCTGCAATGCCTCGCTGGTCGCCGAGGGTATCGAGCGGCCGGAGGACTTCGCCTGCGTGCGCGACATGGGGATCGCCTGCGGCCAGGGTTTCTTCATCGCCCGTCCGGACAGCCATCCGCCGCGCCAGATGCCGGCGGTCGTGCTGTCGGTGCTCGACCAGCGACGCCTGAGCCTGTCGCCGACGGCGGGCAGCCTCGGCCAGATGCCGACGGCGCTCAGCCTGCTGCGCGAGATCGAGCCGGTAACGCCGACGACCTGCAACGAGACCGTCATCGAACGCTTCGAGAACGACCCCGAACTCGACGTGCTGCCGGTGGTCGGCGAGGACGGCATGCCGGTCGGCCTGATCAACCGCCATTACATGATCGACCGTTTCTCCCGCCGTTTCCGCAAGGAGTTGTACGGGCGCCGCAGTTGCGACCTGTTCATGGAGCGCGCCCCGCTCGTCGTCGATAGTGCGGCGACCATTCAGGAACTGGCCTTGATGATGTCTCGGGCGCCGCGCCATCATCTGCTCGACGGTTTCATCATCACCCGGCATGGCCGCTATCTCGGCGTCGGCAGCAGCCACGCGCTGATGGGCACCATCACCGAAATGCAGATCAGCGCGGCGCGGTACGCCAACCCGCTGACGCAGCTGCCGGGCAACGTGCCGATCAACGAGCACATCGACCGCATGCTGGCCGGCGACATTTCCTTCGTCGCCGCCTACATCGACATCGACGACTTCAAGCCCTTCAACGACACCTTCGGCTACCGGCGCGGCGACGACGTCATCCTGGTGCTGGCACGCCTGATCTGCGAGGCGGTCGATACGCGCCAGGATTTCGTCGGTCATATCGGCGGCGACGATTTCTTCGTGATCTTCCAGAGCGCCGACTGGGAGGAGCGTTGCTGGCAACTGCTGTGCAACTTCGCCGACGCCATGGGCAAGATTCTCAATACCGAGGAGTGGTCGCAGGGCGGTTACATGATGGAAAACCGGCGCGGCGAGCTGACTTTCCAGTGTCTGCCGAGATTGTCGATCGGCGCCGTGCGCATCGGTCCCGGTGAGTGTGAATCGCACCGCGAGGTGGCGGTGGCGGCTTCGGTGGCCAAGAAGCAGGCGAAAAAGAAGGCCAAGCAGGCACACAACGCCAAGGATCCGGGCGGCCACATCTTCGTCGAGCGCCGTCGCCTCGGCGCCGGTGTTGCTGGCAGCGGCGAGCGCATCTCCAACTGACTGCTGCGGTGCACTGCCCCAAAAGGGCAAAAACCGTGGGCAAAAAAACGCCCGGTCGAGCCGGGCGAAATGGAGAGAGAACAAACTTAAGGTTTCAATTCGTGCGCGCCGTCGTGCCGCTGCGCTTGCGGGCCGGCTTGGCGGCACCGGACAGCTGGTGGCTTTCCTGTTCGGCCAGTTCGACCGTTTCGATGGCGGCGGCACTGACGCTGTGCAGCGTGTGTTCGGCCGTCTCCAGCGTCGTGCGCATGGCCTTTAGGGCGATTTCGGCTTCCCACGGGCTGCTCTTCTCGGCGTGCTGGATGCTGGCGAAGACCATTTCGTCGAATACACGCACCTGAACCTCTGCGGTGCGGATCATCGCCTTGTGCGTTTCGCCGAGAATCTCGAAGGCGCTGTCGAGCAGCTTGCTGGCGCGCATGCTGTTTTCCAGCCACAAGGGAGCGGGAAACTGCGTCGCGTTTTCCAGCTGATCGTGACCGAAGATGGCCCACTGCTTGTGGCTGTGCAGCAACGCATCACGGCCGGCGACCGAGAGCAGCTCGGACAGCCGGTTGGCGGCGGTGAAACAGGCGACCGAAAAGTCACGCAGATTGCTCAGCGTGTGCTCGCGGCTTTTCGCAATATCGTTGACGTACAGGAACATGCAGGGCTCCCGAAAAGAATTTGCCGGGAGCTTAGCTGCCCGATGTGACAGGAAAATGACTCAGACGATGGTCTTGACGCCTTCCGCCGTGCCGAGCAGCAGCACGTTGGCCGGACGGACGGCGAACAGGCCGTTGGTGACGACGCCGGTGATCTGGTTGATCTGCGCTTCCAGACCCTTCGGGTCGGTGATGGCCAGGCCCTTGACGTCGAGGATCAGGTTGCCGTTGTCGGTGACGAAGCCCTCGCGCAGCACCGGCGTGCCGCCCAGCTTGGCCAATTCGCGGGCGACATGGGCGCGCGCCATCGGGATCACCTCGACCGGCAGCGGGAACTTGCCCATCACCTCGACGCGCTTGGAAGCGTCGCAGATGCAGACGAAAGTCTGGGCCACGGCAGCGACGATCTTCTCGCGCGTCAACGCACCGCCGCCGCCCTTGATCATGTTCAGCCCTCCATCGATTTCGTCGGCACCGTCGACATAAACCGGGATGCTGTCGACGTCGTTCAGGTCGAGCACCGGAAAGCCGTGGCCTTCCAGGCGCTTCTTGGTCGCTTCCGAACTGGCGACCGCACCTTTGTACTTGTCCTTCAACGGCGCGATGGCGTCGATGAAGAAATTGGCGGTCGAGCCGGTGCCGACGCCGATGATGCTGCCGGCCGGCACGTTGGCGGCCACGTAGTCGGCGGCGGCCTGGGCGACGGCCTGTTTGAGTTCGTCCTGGGTCATTTGGCTATTCTCCTGAGCAGTTTTGCCCGGCATTTTACAGACTTGCCCAACCTTTCCCTAAACGCCCCGACGGCCGGTCGGCAACGGATTGTCATAAAAAATTCATTTTGCGCCGTGCCCGAATCGCTAAACTGGATATACCGTTTTTGTAGGGAGCCGATCATGGCCGAACAGAAGAAAACCTCCGTCAAACCTGCCGCTGCGGCGAAGCCGCCAAAGCAACTGGTGCCGCGCACGGCGCCCAAGGCCGAAGCTGGCAAGCCCGCCGCCGCAGCCAAGCCCACCCCGGCCCCGGCGGCAAAGCCGGTTATCAAGCCGGTAGCCGCATCGGCCAGGAATGTTGCGCCGGCGGCCGCCGCCAAACCGGCCGCCACGGTCAAGCAGCCGACCAAAGTGGTCAGCGCGAAGAAGCCAGCCAAGGCCGTGAAACCAGCCAAGGTGGAAAAAGCTGAAAAGGCGCCCAAGGCCAGGAAGGTCAAGCTGGTGCGCGACAGCTACGCGATGCCGGAGGCCGAGTACGCCCGGATTGGCGAATTGAAGAAGCGCCTGTTGGTGCTCGGCCGCGAGGTCAAGAAGAGCGAACTGCTGCGCGGTGGCATCGCTGTCCTGGCGGCGCTCAACGATGCCGAGCTGCAAGCCGTCATGGCCCGCGTCGAGCGCATCAAGACCGGGCGTCCGGCCAAGTAGCGCGCATCGCGCCGGCGTCTCGGCGCCTGCGCCATGCGTTATGTCTGCCGGCCGTTGAGGGGTGTTCCGGGTCAGCGGCTGGACGAAAACTGGGACGCTTGGCCAATTATTACAACCTGTCATCTGGTTGTAACAAACGGGGGGTAACCTGCACGCATCGTAAAACCCCAACCGTGCAGGAGTACCCTTCATGTTCATTCGCAACAAGCTCGTCTCTGCTCTTTCCATCGCTGGCATCGCCCTGTTCGGTGCCCAGGCTGCCCAAGCCCAAGTCATCAAGATCGACGGTTCCTCCACCGTCTATCCGATCACCGAAGCCGTTGCCGAGGAATTCCAGAAAGCCAAGAAGAACGCCATCAAGGTGACCGTCGGCATTTCCGGAACCGGTGGCGGTTTCAAGAAGTTCTGCCGCGACGAGACCGATATCTCCAACGCCTCGCGTCCGATCACGGCCAAGGAAATGGAAGACTGCAAGGCCGCCGGCGTGCAGTACATCGAAATGCCGGTCGCCTTTGACGCCCTGACCGTCGTCATCAACCCGAAGAACAGCTTCCTGAAGCAGATCACCGTGGCCGAACTGAAGACCATGTGGGAACCGGCTGCTCAGGGCAAGATCACCAAGTGGAACCAGGTCAACCCGGCCTGGCCGGATGCGCCGATCAAGCTGTTCGGCGCCGGTGCTGACTCGGGGACCTTCGAATACTTCACCGAGGCCACCGTCGGCAAGGCCAAGTCCTCGCGCGGCGACTACACCGCTTCCGAAGACGACAACGTGCTGGTTCAGGGCGTCGCGCGCGACGTCAATGCCATCGGCTACTTCGGCTACGCTTACTACGCCGAGAACAAGGCCCGCCTGAAGGCCTTGCCGATCGTCAATCCGAAGACCAACGTCGCGGTCGAGCCGGCCGAGGAGTCGGTGATCAAGGCGACCTATCAGCCGCTGTCCCGCCCGATCTTCATCTACGTCAAGGCCAAGTCGCTGGACAAGCCCGAGGTCAAGGAATTCATCGAGTTCTACATGAAGAATGCCGCCAAGCTGACCAAGGAAGTGAAGTACGTGCCGCTGCCGTCCGCTGCCTACACCGGCAACATCGAGCACGTCGCCAAGAAGAAGTTCGGCTCCGTCTTCGGTGGCAAGAACGAAATCGGCATCACCATTGAAGAACTGATGAAGCGCGAAGCCAAGATGTAAGCTTCCGGGTGGCGTCTCTGACGCCGCCAATCGCCTTCCGGCCCCGCCAGGGGCCGGATGTGCATCCGAAAGGACCCTTCAAGTGACGCAAGCCATGTCTGTAAATTCTCCTTCTGACCTTCCCGTGGTCAGCGAGCGCCTGGCCAAGAACGCCATGCGCAACGTCAGCGAGCGCCTCATCGAGATGCTGCTTTTCGCTGCCGCCGCCGTCTCCGTATTCACCACGGTCGGCATCGTCTATGTACTCGTCACCGAGTCCATCCACTTTTTCCAGAATGTCAGCATCGTCGACTTTCTGACCGACACCCAATGGACGCCGCTGTTCGACGACGCCCACTTCGGCATCATGGTGCTGGTGTCCGGTACCCTGGTTTCTTCCTTTGTCGCGCTGGCTGTTGCTATCCCGATGGGGACCATCATCGCCATCTACCTGTCCGAGTTCGCCAATGGCAAGGTGCGTGAAATCGCCAAGCCCATCCTCGAACTGCTCGGCGGTATCCCGACCATCGTTTTCGGTTACTTCGCCCTGTTGATGGTGACGCCGCTGCTGCAGAAGATTTTCCCGGAGCTGCCGGGCTTCTCGCTGCTCTCCGCTGGCCTGGTCATGGGCATCATGATCGTGCCCTACATCGCGTCGCTTTCCGAGGATGCCATGCGCTCGGTGCCGATGAGCCTGCGCGAAGGTTCCTACGCCATGGGCTCGACCAAGCTCCACACGGCCATTCACGTCGTCGTGCCGGCCGCTTTCTCCGGTCTGGCCGCCTCCTACATCCTGGCCATCTCGCGCGCCGTCGGCGAAACCATGATCCTGGCCGTAGCCGCCGGCATGCAGCCGAACCTGACCTGGAATCCGATGGAACCGGCCGCTACCATCACCTCCTACATCGTGCAGGTGGCGCTGGGCGATCTGCCGCACGGCTCGATCGGCTACCAGACCATCTTCGCCGCCGGCCTGACGCTGATCATGATCACGCTCTGTTTCAACATCCTCGGCCAGTGGCTGCGCCGCAAGTTCCGGGAGAACTACTAATGCAACACGCTGCTTTGACTACCGAAGAAATCCGCGCCCTGATCGCCAAGGGCAAGTTGAAGGACACCATATTCAAGGCCATGGGCATCCTGTGCCTGGCGTTTGGCCTGCTGGTGATCTTTCTGCTGGTCGGCGACATGGTCATGCGTGGCTCGGAACGCCTGACGCTGGATTTCTTCACCGAGTTCGCTTCCCGTCGCGCCTCGCAAGCCGGCATCCTGTCGGCCTGGGTCGGCTCGCTGCTGGTCATGACCGTGACCGCTTTCGCTGCCGTCCCGCTGGGCGTTGCGGCCGGTGTTTATCTGGAAGAGTACGCCAAGCGTAACTGGGTGACCGAGATCATCGAGATCAACATCACCAACCTGGCCGCGGTGCCGTCCATCGTCTATGGCCTGCTGTCGCTCGGCATCTTCGTCTATGCCTTCGGCTTCGGCCAGAGCATCCTGACCGCCGGCCTGACCCTGGCACTGTTGATCCTGCCCATCGTCATCGTGTCGACCCGCGAAGCGATCCGCGCGATTCCGGCGATGATCCGCGAAGGGTCGATGGCGGTTGGTGCGACGCGCTGGCAGACCTGCCGTTACCACATCATCCCCTACGCCATGCCCGGCATCCTGACTGGCGTCATCATCGGCCTGGCCCGCGCCATCGGCGAAACTGCCCCGATCATCACCATCGGTGCGCTGACCTTCATCGCCTTCCTGCCGCCGGTGCCCTTCACCGAAGTCAGCCCCGGCGTCAGTGCCGGTCTGTTCGACTGGCTGATGTCGCCCTTCACCGTGATGCCGATCCAGATCTTCAACTGGACCTCGCGCCCGGACCCGGCCTTCGAAGTCAATGCCGCGGCCGCCGGCTTCGTGCTGATGGTCATGGTGCTGTCGATGAACGCCATCGCCATCTGGCTGCGCTACAAGATGCGCAAGAACATCAAGTGGTGATTTCATGGCTCGGAACGCACCTGCTCTTGTCGCCTTCGCCTTGCCGTGCAATGCGCACTGTCTGCGGCTCGTCTTCGCGGCAGGCGCGCCCCGGACCATGAAATCGATTGCTGCGGTGCACACCCGCAAATCGCCAAAAACCGAATATTGAAATTGGAGTCCCGAATGCAGATCCATGACAACCCGACGCTGAAGGCCGAAGCCCGCAACCTCAACTTCTATTACGGCGAAGCCAAGGCGCTCAAGGGCATCAACATGCCCATCTACGACAAGAAGGTCACCGCCCTGATCGGCCCTTCCGGCTGCGGCAAATCGACCTACCTGCGCAGCTTCAACCGCATGCACGACCTCTACCCGGGCAACCGCTACGAGGGCGAGATCCGCTTCTACCCAGACAACACCAACCTGCTGGCCCCGGAAGTCGATCCGATCGAAGTGCGCATGCGCGTCGGCATGGTGTTCCAGAAGCCGAATCCGTTTCCCAAGTCGATCTTCGAGAACGTGGCCTACGGCCTGCGCGTGCGCGGCGAGAACAATCGCCGTGTCCTCGACGACAAGGTCGAGCACGCCCTGAAGGGCGCCGCCCTGTGGGATGAAGTGAAGGATCGCCTGCAGGATCTCGCTTCCAACCTGTCCGGCGGTCAGCAGCAGCGTCTGTGCATCGCCCGTGCGCTGGCGACCGATCCCGAACTGCTGCTGTTCGATGAGCCGACCTCGGCGCTCGACCCGATCGCCACCGGTGCCATCGAGGAACTGGTGCATGAACTGAAGAAGCGCGTCACCATCCTGATCGTGACGCACAACATGCAACAGGCGGCGCGTGTTTCCGACTACACCGCCTACATGTACCTGGGTGAGTTGATTGAGTTCGGCAAGACCGACGAGATCTTCATCAAGCCGCAAGACAAGCGTACCGAAGATTACATTACGGGTCGTATGGGGTAAGAAAATGCCGACAATGAACGAAAGCCAACACGTATCCAGCCAGTTCGACGAAGAACTCTCCCGCCTGCGCACCCACGTGCTGCAGATGGGCGGTCTGGTCGAAACCCAGATTTCCTCCGCCATCGAGGCCTACACGACCGGTGAAGTGGCCAGCGTCAAGACCATCGTCGACACCGACCGCAAGGTGAACGACCTGGAGAAGGCCATCGACGACGATTGCGCCCATGTCATCGCCAAGCGTCAGCCCACCGCTTCCGACCTGCGCCTGGTGCTCGGCATCAGCAAGATCGTGACCGATCTCGAGCGCGCCGGCGACGAAGCCAAGAAGATCGCCAAGGGCGTGCGCCGCATTTACGAAGCTGGCCACATGCCCTCGCAGTACGGGATCGGCATCCGCCACCTGGCCGAAGCGGCCCTGACCATGGTGCGCCAGGCCCTCGACGCCTTCGCCCGCCTCGACGCCGAACTGGCCAAGGCGGTGATCAGCGCCGACAACGACGTCGACGTCGAATTCAAGTCCATCATCCGCCAGTTGATCACGCACATGATGGAAGACCCGCGTACCATTACGACTTCCATCGACATCATCTGGATCGCCCGTGCCATCGAGCGCATCGGCGACCATGCCAAGAACGTTTCCGAGCAGGTGATCTTCATTGTCGAAGGGCGCGATATCCGCCATACCAAGGAGAAGGCGCAGTGACTCCGACCATTCTGGTTGTTGAAGACGAACCGGCCATTCAGGAACTCGTCGCCGTCAACCTGAAGCATGCCGGTTTCCTGGTCGTTCGCTCCGCTAGCGCCGAGGATGCCGAATCCGCCATCCGCGCCGCCTTGCCCGACCTGGTGATCCTCGACTGGATGCTGCCTGGGCAATCCGGCGTCGCGCTGGCCAAGAAGATTCGTGGCGACGACCGCACGCGCGAACTGCCGATCATCATGCTGACCGCCCGCGTGCATGAAGAAGACAAGGTGCAAGGCCTGGAGGCCGGCGCCGACGACTACGTGACCAAGCCGTTCTCGCCGAAGGAACTGGTCGCCCGCGTCCGTGCCGTGCTGCGCCGCCGTGCGCCGCACCTGGCCGGCGAGGCGGTCGAGGTCGGCAACCTGTCGCTCAACCCGGCGACGCATCGCGTCATGGCCGGCGGCCAGCCGGTCGAGCTGGGGCCGACCGAGTTCCGTCTGCTCTTCTTCTTCATGACGCACGCCGAGCGCGTGTTCACCCGTTCGCAACTGCTCGACGAGGTGTGGGGCGACCACGTCTTCATCGAGGAGCGCACGGTCGACGTGCATATCCGTCGCCTGCGTGCGGCGCTGGAGCCGTCCGGTCATCACGAGCGGGTCGAGACCGTGCGCGGTACCGGCTATCGCTTCCGGGGAGCCTGAGACCAGTGCTTTCGCAAATACTGCGAGCCATCGGTTTGGCCTTCCTGACGGCCATCGTGGCGCTGCCGGTCGGTATCTTCGTCACCCATTGGGCTGGGTGGACGCTGTTCTGCCTGGGGCTTGCCCTGCAAATGGTTTTCCACTTCCGCAACTTCGCCCGCCTCGACCGCTGGTCGCGGACGCCGGTGGTCGATGCCAGCCTGGAAGGCGAGGGCGCCTGGGACGGCGTTTTCGGTCGCCTCTATCGGCACGAGAAGGATCTGCGTGCGCAGATCGCGCAGCGCGATCACGAGATCGCGATGTTGATGGCGGCCGGCCAGGCGCTGACCGATGGCGTCGTGCTGCTCGATAACGCCAACCACATCCTGTTCAGCAATACGACGGCGGAAACCCAGCTCGGCATCTCGGTCCGGACCGACCGCGGCCTGCCCATCACCAACCTGGTCCGGCAGCCGGAGTTCGTCGCCTATCTCGATGCCGTCGATTTTGCCAAGCCGCTGATCCTGCGCTCCGACCGCAACGACGGCAGCGTCTATTCGATCCACGTCATTCCTTATGCCGGCACCCGTCGCCTGATGCAGGTCAAGGATGTGACGCAGGCCGATCGCCTGGACCAGATGCGGCGCGATTTCGTGGCCAACGTGTCGCACGAGTTGCGCACGCCGCTGACGGTGCTCGCCGGCTTTCTCGAAACCTTGCAGGAAATCGAACTGGAAGCCGCCGACCGCAAGCACTACCTCGGGCTGATGGCCGAGCAGTCGGCGCGCATGCAGTCCATCGTGCAGGATCTGCTGACCCTGTCGTCCATCGAGTCGGCGCCGCCGCCGAACAACGACCCGATCGACATGGCGACCTTGCTCGACAAGCTGAAGCGCGATGCCGAAGCGCTATCGGGCGGCCGTCACAATATCGTGCTGGAAAGCGACGGTCACGGCGACCTGCGCGGTGCCGAGCCAGAACTGGTCAGCGCATTTGCCAACCTGGTGACCAATGCCGTGCGCTACACGCCGGAAGGCGGCACGATCCGCATCCAGTGGCAGGCCACGCCGCAAGGGGCGGAGTTTGCCGTGCAGGATAACGGCATCGGGATCGATCCCAAGCACCTGCCCCGTCTGACCGAACGGTTCTACCGCGTCGACCGCGGCCGCTCGCGCGATTCCGGCGGGACCGGCCTTGGCCTGGCCATCGTCAAGCATTCGCTGAACCGTCACCAGGCCCAGCTCGAGATCAAGAGCACGCTAGGCCAGGGCAGCCGCTTCGCGGCCAAGTTCCCGGCCAGTCGCGTCGTACTTTGACCGCTTAGCGGAAGAAGCGGCCGAGCAAGCCGGAAATGAACCCGCCCTGCGCCTGCGGGGCGGCAGCCACCGCTTGGGGGCTTTCGTCGCCCTTGGCCAGCATGCTCTGGACCTGCTTGGCGTAATCGCGATCTTCGTTGGCGATGTGATTGATCAGCCATTTGCTCAGCATGGTGTGCAGTTCGTCCACAATGTCTTCGCCCTTGGCCGAGCGCAGCGTGAATTCGGACACACGCTTGATGAACAGCTCATGCACTTTCTTGTGCGGCTTGATGAACTTGTAGCCGGCTTCGGCCATCATTTCCTCTTCGAAGCCGAAATGTGACTGCGTGTAGTCGATCAACTGCTCGATGATGTCGTTGAGCAGATGGCGGTCGCCCTTCTGCTTGGCGATTTCCAGTTCGTTGATGTATTCGACGATGCGCTTGTGCTGGGCATCGATCACGTCGATGCCGGTATCCAGCTTGTGATCCCAAACGATAGGCACGGCTGCTCTCCAAGATTTATGAGTTGGAGGGCGAAGTAGATATCACTTTTGGCGTATTCGGTTTGACGTGGCTCAATGGTCCGACACTCTGTCGCGTGCCGGACCGTATTTCGCCGTAAGACTGCCCGGAGCTCAGCGCTTGGCGATGGTGCCGCAGGCGATGCGCTTGCCGGAGTTGCCGGCCGGCTGCGACTTGTAGTCGTCCGGGTCGGCGTGGATCACGATGCTGCGGCCGACGATGCCGGTCGGGCCATCGTTCAACGACAGGCCAGACACTTCGGCGCGGAAGACGGCGTTGCCGGCTGCGTCGGCGATCAGGTTGGGCAGGTCACCGGCATGGCGCTCGCTACCGGCATGATGACCATGCCCCTTGCCGGCCGGGTTGAAGTGGCCCTTGGCGCTGCTCGCATCGGCCGCGCTGCAGTCGCCCGCCTCATGCACATGGAAGCCATGCTCGCCCGGCGTCAGGCCCGCAACACGCGCTTCGACGAGCAAGCGCTCGCCGCTCTGCGTGAAACTGACGGTGCCGCTGACAGCGCTGCCGGAACGGGCCAGCAGGCTGGCCTCGGCCTTGGGGCCGGTCATTCCGCTGCCGGCGCAGCCGGCAAGCAGGGCGGAGAGGGAAAGCGCGAAAGCGGGGGCGAGCGTCTTGTTCATGGTCAGTCTCCTCGTCTTGAGACCGGCCCCGTCGCGAAGCCGGCAATGCGAATTGGTGCGCAATGCCGGCGGAAAGTTCAACCCGCTGTCATCGCTGCCGCGGTTTTTGCCGATTTGGGGCAGTGCACCGCAGCAGTGACTTTTCGAGCGTCGTTCAGCCCTTCACCGGCTTGACCCGGCTGGCAGCCAGCTTGGCGCGCTGGCGCGCCTCGTCGGTATCCACGCCGTTGGCCACGGCGACGCCCATTCGGCGCTTGGTGAATGATTCCGGCTTGCCGAACAGGCGCAGGTCGCTGCGCGGCACGGCCAGCGCGTCGGCGATGCCGGTAAAGGCGATGCCCTGTTCCTCCATGCCGCCGTAGATGACGGCCGAGGCGCCCGGCTCGCGCAGGGCGGTATCCACCGGCAGGCCAAGGATGGCGCGGGCGTGCAGTTCGAATTCGGAAAAGCGCTGCGAGCACAACGTAACCAGCCCGGTGTCGTGCGGGCGCGGGCTGACCTCGGAGAACCACACCTGATCGCCCTTGACGAAGAGCTCGACGCCAAACAGGCCACGGCCGCCGAGATTGCCGGTGACGGCAGCGGCGATTTCCTGCGCGCGCTTCAGCGCGGCCGGCGTCATCGCCTGCGGTTGCCAGGATTCGACGTAATCGCCCGAGACCTGCACGTGGCCGATCGGCTCGCAGAAATAGGTGGCGACTTCGCCGGTGGTGTTGCAGGCGCGTACGGTAAGCAGGGTGATTTCGTAATCGAAATCAATGAGGCCCTCGACGATGACGCGGCCCTGATTGACCCGGCCGCCGCTGGCGGCGTAGTCCCAGGCCTTCTGCACATCCTCCGGGCCGCGCAGCAGCGACTGGCCCTTGCCGGAGGAGGACATCACCGGCTTGACGATGCACGGGTAGCCGATGCCATTGTCGATGGCGGCCTGCAACTCGGCCAGCGAATCGGCAAACTGGTACGGCGAGGTCGGCAGGCCAAGCTCTTCGGCGGCCAGGCGGCGGATGCCCTCGCGGTTCATGGTCAGCCTGGCGGCGCGGGCGGTCGGGATGACCTCGGCCAGGCCTTCGGCCTCGATCTGCACCAGCATGTCGGTGGCGATGGCCTCGATCTCCGGCACGATCAGGTGCGGCTTTTCCTGTTCGACCAGACGACGCAGCGCCGCGCCGTCGGTCATCGGAATGACGTGGGCGCGATGCGCCACCTGCTGCCCGGGCGCATTCTCGTAGCGGTCCACAGCGATCACTTCGACGCCAAGGCGCTGCAAGGCGATGACCACCTCCTTGCCCAGTTCGCCGGAGCCGAGAAGCATGACGCGCAAGGCGCTGGGAGAAAGCGGGGTGCCGATCTGCATGGGGTGTCCTCGAAAGCGGAAGCTGAAAATCGGCTGAATTTAGGCGTGCACCGCAGCAGCGTCAAGGGCGGCGCACTGTCATGCAAAATTCATCTGCCTGTCACGGCTGCTTCATTGGCGCTGCCTATCGTTCCGTCATGCCCAAGGTCAGATCCGTATTTCTATCCGACATCCACCTCGGCACGCGGGCGTGCCAGGCGGATCGACTCCTCGACTTCCTGCGCGAACACCCGGCCGAGCAGACTTTCCTGATCGGCGACATCGTCGATTTCTGGGCGATGAGCCGCAGCATCTGCTGGACGCAGGCGCAGAACACCGTGGTGCAGAAGCTGCTGCGCCGGGCGCGGCACGGCGAGCGCGTGGTGTTCATTCCCGGCAACCACGACGAGGCGCTGCGCGATTATTGCGGCACCGTCTTCGGCGAAATCGAAGTGGTCGACGAGATGGTGCACGAGACGGTCGACGGCCGGCGCTTCCTGCTCATCCATGGCGACCAGTTCGACCAGGTGACGCGCCATCACCGCTGGGTGGCGGTGCTTGGCGACCGCGCCTACGACCTGCTGGTCCGGCTCAACGCCTGGTTGTCCTGGGGGCGTCGCAAGCTCGGTATTTCAGGCTACTGGTCGCTGGCCGGCTACGCCAAGCGCAAGGTCAAGAAGGCGCTCAATTTCATTTTCGATTTCGAGGTGTCGGCCATCCACCACGCCAAGGAGCGTGGGCTGGACGGCGTCATCTGCGGCCACATCCACTGGGCGACCATCCGCGAGATCGACGGGCTCACCTATATCAATTGCGGCGACTGGGTCGATTCCTGCACCGCCATCGTCGAGCACTTCGATGGCCAGCTGGAACTGGTCGCCTGGGAATCGACGCACCGGGCGGCACCGGCCGCCCTTGAAAACATGCAGCCGACCCCGGAGTTGGCGCAGCTAACAGAAACGGTAGAGGCATGAGCATGCGCGTGTTGATGGTATCCGATGTCTATTTTCCGCGCGTCAATGGTGTGTCGACCTCGATCGAAACCTTCCGCCGGACGCTGGCCGGGCAGGGGGTCGAGGTCGATCTGGTGGTGCCGCGCTACGGTGATGAGGCGGAAGAGGCGGGCATCACCCGGGTCGCCGGCCGCTCGGTGCCAGGCGATCGCGAAGACCGCCTGGTCGGCTGGCGCGCCATGCATCGCACGGTGCTCGAAGCGGCAGCCGACTGCGACCTGATCCACATCCAGACCCCCTTCGTCGCTCATTACGCCGGGCTGAACGCCGCGCGCAAGCTGGGCCTGCCGGTGGTCGCCACCTATCACACGCTGTTCGAGGAATATCTCGGCCACTACGCGCCCTGGCTGCCTGGCGGCTGGCTGAAGGCGCAGGCGCGCGCCTTCTCGCGCCGCCAGTGCAACGATCTCGATGCCGTCATCGTGCCGTCGACGGCCATGCGTAGCCGGCTGGAAGAATACGGCGTCAGCAAACCGCTGCATGTGCTGCCGACCGGCATTCCGCTCGCCCAGTTTGCCCAGGGCGATGGGGCGGCCTTTCGCGAGCGCTTTGGTATTCCGGCCAAGCGCCCCTTGGCACTTTTCGTCGGCCGGGTGGCACATGAGAAGAACATCGGTTTTCTGCTACAGGCGATGACGCATGTCCGCCTGATGTGCCCGCAGGCCTTGCTGATCGTTGCCGGCGAAGGGCCGGCCATGGCCGACCTGAAGCAGCAGGTGAAGCACCTCGGCTTGTGCGAGCATGTCCGCTTCATCGGTTATCTCGACCGCCAGCAGGGGCTGCCGGATTGCTACGCGGCGGCCGACGCTTTCGTCTTTGCCTCCCGCACCGAAACGCAGGGGCTGGTGTTGCTCGAAGCGATGGCGGCCGGCTTGCCGGTCATCGCATTGGCTGAAATGGGGACGGTGGATATCCTGGCGCCCGGTCGTGGTGCATTCGTCCCGCCGGCCGATCCGAAATCCTTCGGCGACACCCTGGGCCATTTCCTCTGCCACCCGCAAGCCTGGGTGCATCTACGCGCCGAGGCGCCGGTCTATGCGCAGGAATGGAGCGATGCAGCGATGGCGCAACGTCTGGCCCTGTTGTATCGCGAACTCATCGGCCTGAAAATTGCCTCAGAAAGCGCGTGCACCGCAGCAGTCTGAGAAAGATCACCCCATGAACGAAATTGCCGAACGGCACTGTGAGCTGTGCCGTTATTTTGTCGCCGTCGATGCCCTGAATGGCACCTGTCACCGTTTTCCGCCAGTCTTTGCCGGCGATAGTTCGCCGCGGGAGAACCACCACTGGCGGTTCCCGCAGGTGAGCATTCACGCCTGGTGTGGCGAGTTCCAGCGACCCGTTCAGATATCCTCGAGCGGCACGACCATCTGATTGATGTTGCGCAGGCGTTCGGCCATCACGCGCATGACCTGGGTGGCAAAGAAGGGCGTCTGCTGGACGAGGAACTGGAAGCGCTTTTCGTCCACGGCGACGAATTCGCAATCGGTGGTGGCGACCACCGTCGCCGAGCGCGGGCCCGGCAGGACGATGCCGATTTCGCCGACGATACTGCCGTGCTGCAGGGTTTCGACCACGCGGTTGTTGACGATGACCTCGGCCGAGCCGGTGGTCAGCACATACATCATCCTGCCTTCTTCGCCTTCCCGGAAAAGTGCCTCACCGGCGGGCACATTGACGATGGTCGGGTTGTGGGCGAAGAGTTCGAAGAAAACCATGGCGAGCGATCCTGAAAAGGTACGACTACGCCTTTTAGCATAACGCGTGTAGCCGCCGTATTGCGGCAATGTGACAAACGCACTTTCGTTGACCTAGAACAAGCGTGGCGAGATCAGGCGCAGGCCGATCGAGAACCAGCGCTGATCGCGCATGTGGCCGAACTGGCTGCCCCAGGTGGTATCGATCTGAACATGGTTGGGCACCACCCAATAGCGCAGGCCGACCTGGGTGAAGGCGGCGCCCTTGTCCTGGCCGTAGGTTTCGGCGATGACGTAGAGCCGTTCGCTGGTCTGGATTTCGCTGCCCAAGCCCCAGGTCAGGCGCGTGTCCTGGTTTTCGCGTTCGCGGGTGTAGCCGAGGTTGCCGTGCAGGACGAGGCGGTCGTCGGCCAGCGACCAACTGGCCGGGACATAGAAGTAGGGCGAGCCAGATTGGCCGTTGCCTGGCTGGGTGGCATAGCCGAAGGCCAGCCCGAGACCGTAGCCATTGGTTTCGAGCGGCTTGAACAGCGTCTTGCCCTGGATCAGCAGGGCGCCGCTTTCGCGCTCGCCTTCGCTGTAGGCGAGGGCGCCGCCCAGGGTGATCTCGAAATTGCCACCCGGATTGCAGGCCGGTAGGGCCCACCATTCCTTCTGGCGGCTATGCAGGTGCGCCCAGGTTTCGAGTTGGCACGCCCCGGCATCGGTGAGGCGCGCATCGTCGGTGATCATCGGCCGGGCGGCCGAGGCGGCATCGGCAAGGGCGAGCAGGGCGAGGACGAAGGGGAGGGCGGCAGGCTTGAGCATAACCCGACGATTCTACGCCGGGATTCTGACCGTTCTGTGACAGAGCCTGTCATCAAAGCTTAGTAAAGGCTGGCTAACGTGGCTGCTTTCACGGAGCGCTCATGCATAAACCGACGCCGAAAGAACTGGGCCTCGATCCGGCTCATGAATCGCCTTTCAAGGGCAAGACCGGCCTGCGCCGGGTGTGGAATGCACTGCATTACTCGCTGGCCGGCCTGAAAGCCGCCTATCTTTGCGAAGATGCCTTCCGCCAGGAGGTCTGGCTCGCCGTGTTGCTGATTCCGGCCGCCCTGTTGCTGCCGGTTGCCTGGCTGGGCAAGGGGCTGATGATCGCCAGCGTGCTGCTGGTGTTGGTCGTCGAGCTGCTCAATTCGGCCATCGAGGCCGTGGTCGATCGGGTGAGCCTGGAAAACCATCGTCTGGCCAAGCGTGCCAAGGATATCGGCAGTGCCGCCGTCCTCGTTTCCCTGCTTTTGGTAGTCACCGTCTGGACCTGCGTTCTGTTGGAGATGCGCTGATGCAACTCGATATCGCTTTCGTCACCGAAACCTTTCCGCCCGAGGTCAATGGCGTGGCCATGACCATCGGCCGCCTGGTCCATGGCATGCGCGAGCGCGGCCACCGGGTCAGCGTCGTTCGCCCGCGCCAGGGCGAGGCCGACACCGGCAACGAACATGAAGTGCCGCTGCCCGGCCTGCCGCTGCCGGGCTATCCCGGTTTGCGTTTCGGACTGCCGGCGGGTCGGCGTCTGCGCAAACTGTGGGGGCAGCGCCGGCCGGACCTGGTGCATGTGGTAACCGAAGGTCCGCTCGGCTGGTCGGCCGTCAATGTCGCCCGTCGCCTGGGTATTCCGGTCACCTCCGGCTTCCATACCAATTTCGACCGCTACAGCGTGCATTACGGCCTGGGCTGGATGCGTCCGGCGCTGGCCGCCTACCTGCGCAGCCTGCATCGGCGTACGCAGGCGACCATGGTGCCGACCGAGGCGCTGGCCGCCGATCTGGCCGGTGAGGGCATTGCCGGCGTACGCGTGGTCGGGCGCGGGGTCGATACCCGCTTGTTCGATCCGCAGCGGCGCTCCGCTGAATTACGTGCCAGCTGGCTGGGCGAGGCCGCTTCGGTCGGACCGGTCTGCCTGTATGTCGGGCGCCTGGCTGCCGAGAAGAATCTGGCTTTGGTCGAGAAAGCCTTCTCGGCCATCCAGGTCTGGCATCCGCAGGCACGCATGATGTGGGTGGGCGACGGGCCTTCACGCAAAGCCTTGCAGGAGAAGCATCCGGATCATCTGTTCGCCGGCATGCGGCTCGGTGAGGAGTTGGCGGCGCATTACGCCAGCGCCGATCTCTTCCTGTTTCCCAGTTTGACCGAAACCTACGGCAACGTCGTGGCCGAGGCGATGGCCAGCGGCCTGCCGGTCATTGCTTACCGCAGCGCCGCAGCTGCCGAGTTGATCGAACATCGCTGCAACGGTTGTGTGGTGACGCCGGGCGATGAACGCGCCTATGTCGAGGAGGCGTTGTGGATGCTGGAGAGCGAGGATCGCCTAAGTGAGCTGTCCGCCGCCGCCCGTTTCGGCATGTTGCCACGCGGCTGGGATGGCGTGGTCAGCAGCTTCGAGCAGGTGGCGCGCGAAGCCGTCGGCGTTCAGCCATGAGCAGGGTGGACAGCGACGACCGCCGGGTCATCGGCATGGTCGAGCAGCAGGCGGCGCACGCGCTCCTGCCAGAGTTGGCCGAACAATAGTCTTTCCTCAGGCGTCGCCTGCTCGTGGACGACCGCCGGCAGCAGGGCGCCGAGACGTGGATCGGCTGCCACGGAATTTGGCAAAAAACGGCAGTGCACCGTAGCAGCGTTGTCCAGCCGGGTGAAACGCAGGTCGGCCACGCCCTCGACACCAAAACACAGCAGATTCCGCCGACTGAAGCGTCCGCCCAAGCCCTTGAATCCACCGGCGCCGGCGGCCCCGGTGATCAAGGTGGCTACCGACGCGATGACGCCGGTGACGCCGCTTTCCAGTGGCTCGGCAAAATCGACGCGCAGGCCACCGCGTTGCGGTAGGGCTTCGCCGTAAAGCGCCCGCAGGGCGGCGCGCGTCATCAGCCAGGCGCCGGCTACGGTCGGGCAACTGTGGCCAGCCAGGCGAACGGCGTCTTCGTAGCGGTATTCGATGATGCCCCCCTCGGCACTACCGAGCAGTTCGGCCAAGGGGTCGTAAACAGTGATGCCCTGCACGCGGGCGAAGAATTCGGGAAACATGGGGCCTCCGTTTGGCGAAGGCGTATTGTCTTTTGCCAGCTTTTTCATCGCTTTGATTTACCTTGGTTAAATGCCTTTCCTATGCAGGTATCGTTTTACAAAAACCAACAAATCATCAACCAAATCGAAAAAGTGGCCCCGTAATTACGGCGTATGCTCCTGGCAATCCAAAATGGGAGTAATAGCGTGATTACACGAAAACATGCGGGCAAAATGCTCGCCTTGTGCAGCCTGATGCTCAGTCTCGTCTGCTCGGCTGAACAAGGCGTCAGCGACAGCACGATTCTCGTCGGCCAGTCGGTTCCGCTCAGCGGTCCATCTCTGGAACTGGGCACGGAAATGAAATTGGGCGTGCAGGCCTATTTCGACCAGATCAATGCGCAAGGCGGGGTCAATGGCAGACGTCTGGAATTGAAGACTCTGGACGATGGCTACGAGCCGGACCGTGCTGCAGCGAACACCCGCCAGCTGCTCGAGAAGGATAGCGTCTTTGCCTTGCTCGGCTACATCGGCACGGCCACCAGCGTGGCCGCCCTGCAGATTTCCAACCCGGCCAAGGTGCCCTTCGTCGGCGCCTTCACCGGTAGCGACGCCTTGCGCTCGCCGACCGGGCGCTATGTGTTCAATATCCGCGCCAGCTACGCCGAAGAAGCGGAAAAGATCGTCGAGCAGTTCACCTCCCTGAACGTCAGCCGCATCGCCGTCGTCTATCAGAATGACGGTTTCGGTAAGGCCGTGTTGACCGGTGTCGAGAAGGCGATGGCCAAGCGCAACCTGAAGCTGCTCGGTACTGCGACCGTCGAGCGCAATTCGCTCAATGTCGGGCCGAGCGTCAAGGCCCTGGCACCGCTGAAACCGGACATGGTGATCATGGCGCTGCCGTACAAGGCAGCAGCGGCACTGATCAACGCGACGCGGGCGGAAGGCATGGCTCCCCAGTTCTATACCGTGTCATTTGTCGGGCCGATGGCCCTGGCCAAGGAGTTGGGGACGAATGGGGCCGGTGTCGGCGTGACGC
This sequence comes from Azonexus sp. IMCC34839, assembly GCF_047047955.1. Classification (GTDB taxonomy): domain Bacteria; phylum Pseudomonadota; class Gammaproteobacteria; order Burkholderiales; family Rhodocyclaceae; genus Azonexus. The sequence continues at coordinate 2,986,796 of NZ_CP150631.1, forward strand.
AGGTGGCACCCTTCCCATGGTCGATCAATGCGCCGGTCGTGCGCGACTACCAGAAGGCCATCGGCAAGGCGGAACCGTCATACGTCAGTCTCGAAGGCTACATTGCAGCCAAGGTTTTTGTCGAAGGCGTCAAGCGAGCCGGCCGCGACCTGACGCGCGAGAAGCTGGTCAGCGCCTTCGAAGGCATGCGCAATTACGATGCCGGCGGTTATCCGGTCAGCTTCAGCCCGACCGATCACAATGGCTCGAGCTTCGTCGAACTGACCGTGCTGCGCCGCGACGGCAAGCTGATGCGCTGATTTCTTCGCCAAACAAAAAAGGCCGGCTGGCGAATGAATCGCCGCCGGCCTTTTCTGTTTGGCGCGCGGTTCAGTTACGCTCGATCAGCTCGATCTTGTAGCCGTCCGGATCTTCGACGAAGGCGATGACCGTCGAGCCGTGCTTCATCGGGCCGGCCTCGCGTACCACCTTGCCGCCACGCACCTTGATCTCGGCACAGGCCTTGGCGGCATCCGGCACGGCCAGGGCGACGTGGCCGTAGCCGTTGCCCAGGTCGTAGCTCGGCGTGTCCCAGTTGTGGGTCAGTTCGAGCACGGTTTCCTTGTCCTCGCTGCCGTAGCCGACGAAAGCCAGTGTGAAGCGGCCTTCCGGGTAGTCTTGGCGGCGGATCAGCTGCATGCCGAGGATTTCGGTGTAGAAGGCGATGGAGCGGTCGAGGTCGCCGACGCGGATCATGGTGTGCAGAATGCGCATGCTGTTTTCCTTGGATTATTCGAATTGCGGGAGTTGCCGCCCGAGTTGGCGCAATTCGGCACGCCGAGCGCGCCACTCCGGGCAGAGTTGCTCGACCACAGACCAGAAACGCGGGCTGTGGTTCATTTCCTTGAGGTGGGCCAGTTCGTGGCAGACGACGTAATCGACCACCGGCAGCGGCATGAAAACCAGCTTCCAGTTCAGCGAGATGCCGCCGTGCCGGCTGCAACTGCCCCAGCGCGTGCGCGCCGACGACAGGCGCAAGGGCGGCGCGTTAACGCCGAGGCGGATGGCGTAGAGGGCGAGGCGCTCGGCAAAGACGCGACGCGCTTTTTCGCGCAGCGCTTTCTCGAACAGGCGAGGAGTTTCGGCCGGGCCGGGTGTTTCCAGCAACAAGGTGTTGCCGATGAATTGCGCGCGCGGGCGCGATGTGGGGCGCACTGCTGCGGTGTACGGCTCGCCGAGGGCAAAAAACACAGTGCCGTCGACGACGGGGGTGGGCTTGGCCGTCGGTCGCTCGCGCCATTCGGTCAGCTTGTCGAGCACCCATTGCCCGTGTTGTAGGATCAATGCTTCGATGTCGCGCAGGCTGGCGCGGACCGGGGCGCCGACGCGCAGGCCCCGGTGATCGATGGTCAGGCCGATGGTGCGCCGGTGCGAGCGGCGGAGCAGGTAGTCGACCGATTGCTCGGCCAGGACGATTTGGCGACGGGTCTCAGCTGGCGTCGTGCTGAACATTCGAATAGCGGTGCGGGGAGATGCGGTGCATCTCGCTTTCGATCCATTCCTCGACCCGCTGATTGACTTCACCTTCGGTCATGCCGGTGGCGTCGAAGGCTGGGCCGATACTGACCGTGACGGTGCCGGGCTTCTTCAAAAATGCCTGACGCGGCCACAGTTCGCCGGCATCGTGGGCGACCGGGACAACCTTGCAGCCGACCCGGGTGGCCAGATAGGCACCGCCGGCCTTGTAGCGCTTCTTCTGCCCCGGCGCGACGCGCGTGCCTTCCGGGAAGATGATGATGTAGTAGCCCTGTTTCAGGCGCTCGCGACCCTGAGTGACCACCTGATCCAGGGCATCCTTGCCAGCAGCACGGTCGATCGAGATCATCTTCATGGCACCGAGGCCCCAGCCAAGCAGCGGAATGCGCAGCAGTTCCTTCTTCAACACGAAGACGCAGTAGGCCCCCTTCGGTACATAGTCCTGCAGGGTCATGGTCTCCCAGGCCGACTGGTGCTTGGACAGAATGACGCAGGGCTCCTTCGGCATGTTTTCCAGGCCGATGACCTTGGGGCGGATGCCGAGGATGTTCTCGACGCCGAACTGCGTGCCCAGGCGCCACAGGCGGCCGGCGCGATAACCCCAGATGCCGCGCAGAACCAGCGCGGCAAACATGACGATAGGGATGGTCAGCACCGACCAGACGATGGCGTAAGCCATGAACAGCGAGGAGCGGACGGCGTTCATTTCTTCTCCCCGGCCAGGATGTGATCGACGGCGGCGGCGAGGTCGGCGAATTCCAGCGTGCCTTCCGGCAGATTGCCTTCGGCCTTGGTCTTCTCGCCCTTGCCGGTCAGCACCAGCATCGGCTTGCAGCCGGTAGCGACCCCGGCCTGCAAGTCGCGTAGAGAGTCGCCGACGGTGAAGATGCCGTTCAGGTCCACGTTCAGCGTTTCGGAAATGCGCTTGAACATGCCGGGCTTCGGCTTGCGGCAATCGCACTTCGAATCGGCCGCATGCGGGCAGTAGAAGATGGCGTCGATCTGGCCGCCGATGGCGGTCACCGCCTTGTGCATCTTCTGGTGGATGCGGTTCAGCGTGTCCATGTCGAACAGGCCGCGGCCGACGCCCGACTGGTTGGTCGCCACGACCACGCGGTAGCCGTTCTGGCGCAGGCGGGCGATCGCCTCCAGGCTGCCCGGGATCGGCTTCCACTCCTCCGGGCTCTTGATGAACTGGGCGGAATCGAAATTGATCACGCCGTCGCGGTCGAGAATGACGAGCTTGGGAGCCATGGCGGTTTCCCCGTAATCAGGCGGAAAGCTTGGACAAGTCGGCGACCTGGTTCATCGCCGCATGCAGCTTGGCGAGCAGGCCCAGGCGGTTGGCACGCAGGGCCGGGTCGTCGGCATTGACCATGACGCCGTCGAAGAAGGCATCGACCGGGGCGCGCAGGGCGGCCAGCGCCGACAGGGATTCGGTGTAGTCGCCGGTGACGAAGGCGGCATCGGCACGCGGAACGACATCGACCAGCGCATCGTGCAGGGCGACTTCGGCGGCTTCCTTGAGCAGCGCGTTGTCGACCACGGCTTCGACGGCGCCTTCGACCTTCTTCAGGATGTTGCCGACGCGCTTGTTGGCAGCAGCCAGGGCGGCGGCTTCCGGCAGGGTGGAGAAGGAGCGCACGGCGGCCAGGCGCTTGGGAATGTCGCCCAGGCGCTGCGGCCGCTGGCTGACCACGGCATCGACTTCCTGTGCCGTATAGCCTTGCTCGCGCAGGGAGCCGGCCAGGCGTTCGTAAATGAAGTCGGCCAGCGCGGCGTGATTGGCCTGGAAGCCTTCGATGCCGGTGAACTGGGCAAAAACGCCGTTCAGCAACTGGTCGAGCGGCAGGTCGAGGTTACCCTCGGCCAGCATGCGGATGACACCCAGCGCATGGCGGCGCAGCGCGAACGGGTCCTTGTCGCCAGTCGGGATCTGGCCGATGCCGAACATGCCGACCAGGGTTTCCAGCTTGTCGGCCAGCGCAACGACGGTGCCGACCGTGCCGCGTGGCAGGCTGTCGCCGGCGAAGCGCGGCTTGTAGTGGTCTTCGATGGCGTCGGCCACGTCGGCGTTGAGGCCATCGTGCTGGGCGTAGTAGCGGCCCATGATGCCTTGCAGTTCCGGGAACTCGCCGACCATGTCGGTCAGTAGGTCGGCCTTGGCCAGCACGGCGGCTTGCTCGGCGTGCGCGGTCAGGCTGCCGCCACCCAGACTGTCGGCGATGGCGCGGGCAATCGCGGCGACGCGCTGGACGCGCTCGCCCTGGGTGCCCAGCTTGTTGTGATAGACCACCTTGGCCAGGCCCGGCACACGGCTTTCCAGCGACTTCTTGCGATCCTGGTCGAAGAAGAACTTGGCGTCGGCCAGGCGCGGGCGCACGACGCGCTCGTTGCCGCCGATGACGGCGGAGGCGTCGTCCGGGCGGATGTTGCTGACGACGAGGAACTTGTTGGTGAGCTTGCCGGCCGCGTCGAGCAGCGGGAAGTACTTCTGGTTGGCCTTCATGGTCAGGATCAGGCATTCCTGCGGCACGGCGAGGAATTCCTCTTCGAACTGACCGATCAGCACGTTCGGGCGCTCGACCAGCGCGGTGACTTCGTCGAGGAGGGCATCGTCCTCGATCGGCTTCAGGTTGGTGCCGGCCTGGGCGGCGGCAGCGGCCAGCTGACGGGCGATTTCGGCGCGGCGCTCGGCGAAGGAGGCGATGACCGAGCCATCCTTGAGCATCGTCGCGGCATAGCTGTCGGCATCGGCAATCACCACCGGATCGATCGCGGCTTCGAAGCGATGGCCCTTGGTGGCCTTGCCGGAAGTCAGACCGAGCACGGAAACCGGCACGACCTCGCTGCCGTGCAGCGCCACCAGCGCATGCGCCGGGCGAACGAAGTTCACGGTGTTCCAGCCGTCGGCCAGCTGGTAGGTCATGACCTTCGGAATGGGCAGCGCAGCCAGCGCGGCTTCGACGGCCTTCTGCAGGCCTTCGGCCAGCGTGGCGCCCTTGGCCAGGCTGTCGTAGAACAGGATGTCGGCTTTGCCGTCGTTCTCGCGGCGCAGGCTGGCGACGCAGGAGGCATCGGCACCGAGGGCGGCCAGCTTCTTGAGCAGGGCCGGGGTGGCGTTGCCGGCAGCATCGAGGCCGACGGCGACCGGCATCAGCTTCTGCACCACCGGCTTGTCGGCGGCGACGGCCAGCACGTCGGTGACGTGGGCGGCCAGGCGACGCGGCGAGGCGTAGGCGGTGACTGCTGCGGTGGACGGGGCCAAACCGGCATTTTTCAGGGAATTTGCCAACGCGGCGGCAAAGGCTTCGCCCAGCTTCTTCAGCGCCTTGGGCGGCAGTTCTTCAACGAACAGTTCGACGAGGAGATTCTTGGCGGACATATCAGGCGGCTTTCTTTGCGTTCTGTTCTTCGAGCTTGGCCAGCACTTCATTGGCCCAGTCGCGCGGGGCCATCGGGAAGCCGAGGCGGGCGCGCGAGTCGAGGTAGCTTTGGGCGACGGCGCGGGCGAGGTTGCGGATGCGGCCGATGTAGGCGGCGCGCTCGGTCACCGAAATGGCGCCGCGGGCGTCGAGCAGGTTGAAGGTGTGCGCAGCTTTGAGCACCTGTTCGTAGGCCGGCAGCGCGAGTTGCGCGCCCATCAGGTGCTGCGCCTGCTTCTCGTGCGCACCGAAGGCAGTGAACAGGAAGTCGGCGTCGGAGTGCTCGAAGTTGTAGGCCGATTGCTCGACTTCGTTCTGGTGATAGACGTCGCCGTAGGTCAGGCCTTCGGTCCAGGTCAGGTCATAGACGTTCTCGACGCCTTGCAGGTACATGGCCAGGCGTTCCAGGCCGTAGGTGATCTCTCCGGTGATCGGCTTGCAGTCGATGCCGCCGACCTGCTGGAAGTAGGTGAACTGCGTCACTTCCATACCGTTCATCCAGACTTCCCAGCCCAGACCCCAGGCGCCCAGGGTCGGGTTTTCCCAATCGTCCTCGACGAAACGCACGTCGTTCTTCTTCAGATCGAAGCCGAGGGCTTCCAGCGAACCGAGGTAGAGCTCGAGGATGTTGTCCGGCGCCGGCTTCAACACCACCTGATACTGGTAGTAGTGCTGCATGCGGTTCGGATTCTCGCCGTAGCGGCCGTCCTTCGGGCGGCGGGAAGGCTGCACGTAGGCCGCTTTCCACGGCTCGGGGCCGATGGCGCGCAGGAAGGTGGCAGTGTGGCTGGTGCCGGCGCCGACTTCCATGTCGTACGGTTGGAGCAGGGCGCAACCCTGTTCGCCCCAGTATTGCTGCAGGCGCAGGATGATCTCTTGAAACGTCGGTTTCTTGCTGGTGGTCATGGGACGCACTCGGGAATACGGAAAGCTTTGAATTTTACTTGCTTTTGCGGCCAATGGCGTGGAACGCTGGCGGGGTAAGCTTGTCGGAACCAACAAGGACGGATGCTTGAGGATATTTGCGATGCATGAATCGACGAACACTGGGCTGGCGACGCTGGCCGGTGGCTGCTTCTGGTGCCTGGAGGCGGCCTACGAGCAGCTGGATGGCGTGCTGTCGGTGCGGCCCGGCTACATGGGTGGCTATGATCCGGCGCCCACTTACGAGAAGGTGTGTACCGGCGAGACCGGCCATGCCGAGGTGATCCAGATCGAATTCGATCCAACGAAGATCGATTTCGAGACCCTGCTGACCGTGTTTTTCACCATCCACGATCCGACGACGCTGAACCGGCAAGGGCACGATGTCGGCACGCAGTACCGCTCGGCCATTTTCTGGCACGACGACGCGCAGCGCGAGCAGGCCAAGGCAATGATCGCCCAATTGAATGCAGAACAGGTGTGGGGGGCGATGATCGTCACCGAAGTCACGCCAGCGGCGACCTTCCATGTCGCCGAGGCCTACCACCACCAGTATTTCCGCAACAACCCTTACCAGGGCTACTGCATGGCCGTGGTGGCGCCGAAGGCGATGAAAGTTCGCACCAACTTCGCGGCCCTGCTCAAGCCGGAACTCAGTCTGAGTTGATGAACTCCAGCAGTTCGCGCACGAAGCGCTCGCGCTGCCACTGGTGCGGCGAATGGTCGGTGCCTTCGTAGATGCGCAGGACCGCCTGCGGGATGGTATCGGCGACGTATTGTGCCGTCTCGGTGCGGTAGAAATTGCTCTGGCCGCCATAGACCAGCAGGGTCGGTAGCGGGATGTCGGCCAGCACGTCGCGGTAATCGGCCTCGGTCAGGCTCAGCCAGCAGTTGATCAGCGGCTCGGGGTTCTGGGCGCGCAGGCCGGCGCGGGAGCGCTCCCAGCCAGAAGCGTTTTCCTGGTATTTCTGGCGGGCGCGTTCGTTCAGGCCGAGCGCGGTGAGTTTCAGCACGCCTTCGGCGAAATCCTCCTGCAGCCACGACACCAGCTCGCGATTGCGCTCGGGGCCGAAGTCGCCATAGATACCGTGCTGCCAATCCTCGGCGGTGAGCAGCTTGGGCGACTGGTCGATCAGGCACAGCTTGGCCAGCCCGTGCGTGCCATGGTCGCGCAGGTATTGCCAGAGGGTCAGCGCGCCCATCGAGTGGCCGACGGCGGTGGCATTCTCGATGCCGTAGTGGTCGATCAGGTTCTTCAGGTCGCGCGCCATGCGCTCGACGGTGGCCGAGCCGGGATGGGCCAAGGTATGGCCACCGTGGCCGCGCGCATCCCAGCGATAGACGCGGTGATGGTTATTCAGTTCGCCGGCAAACGGAAACCATTCCTGGTGGCTCGACGTCCAGCCGTGAAGCAGGATCAGCGGCGAGCCGTCGCCGGAAATCTTGACGTGGATCTTTTCGCCGTCGTCGGCCAGGAAGTGCGTCATCGTTGCCTCTAGCAAGCGCAAAAGCCGCCAGTATAATCGCCCGATCAATACGGAGGAGTACGGAGAAAATGTTCGACTGGAGAGACTACGGCAACGGCATCATCGCCTTCGACGCCGGCTATGTTCGCCCCATCCTGGCGGCCATTCACATGATCGTCGACGACGGCCGCGTGGCCTTTGTCGATACCGGCAGCAACGATTCGCTGCCCAATGCGCTGGCCGCGCTGGATAAGCTTGGTCTCGGCCGCGATGCGGTCGATTACGTGATCCTGACGCATATCCACCTCGACCACGCCGGCGGCGCCGGATCGCTGATGCGCGAATTCCCGAATGCCAAGTTGGTCGTCCATCCGCGCGGTTCGCGCCACATGGCCGAGCCGTCCAAGCTGGTGGCCGGCGTGACTGCGGTGTACGGGCAGGAATACGTGGAAAAGGTTTACGGCGACATCCTGCCTATCCCGGCCGAGCGCATCATCGATGCGCACGAAGGGCTGACCCTCCAACTCGGTAGCCGCGAACTGCTGTGCATCGACACGCCGGGACATGCCAAACACCACATCTGTATCGTCGACCAGAAGGCCAAGGCCATCTTCACCGGCGATATGTTCGGTCTGTCCTACCGCGAATTCGATGTCGATGGCCGCCAATATGTCTTCCCGACCACGACGCCGACGCAGTTCGATCCGGCCGAGATGCACGCCTCCATCGACCGTCTGATGAGCTACCAGCCGGAAGCGATGTACCTGACCCACTACGCCCAACTGACTGACCTGCCGGCCAAGGCCGCCGCGCTGCATCGCCAGCTCGATGCCATGGTCGCCATCGGCGAAGCGGCGGGCGGCGAGGGCGAGGCGCGCCATGCGGCGGTCAAGCAGGGGCTGACCGATTACCTGCTCCAGGAAATCCGCACCCACGGCTGCACCCTGCCGGAGGAAAAGATCATCGAGGTGCTGGCCACCGACCTCGAACTCAACGCCCAGGGCATGGAGTTCTGGCTGGACCATCGCGGCTGAGGCCGCGCCGAGTTAGAGCGTGGTTACCGGGCGGGAGCGGATCACCAGATGCTCCCCCTCGCTATGCACCGGCATGGCGAAGTTGAAGCGGTCTGCCTGAGCAGCGATATCGAGGTCGGCCGGTGGCAGGTTGGGCCAGTCGCCGGAGGTGAAGCGGCGGCCGAAATCGGAGTCGCGTACGCGTTGCATGAAGGCGGCGGGGTCGGGCGTTTCGCCTAGCAGCAGCGCTTCGAGGTAGTCGGCGCAGGCGATGTCCTCGTCTCCGTCGCGATCCACCCATTCGCCGGTGATGATGAAGGTGATTTCGCGCGCCTTGGCGGCGCGGATCGCAGCCGCTGTGGCGCGGGCGCAGACCAGGCTGGTGGCGAAGACGTGCCTGGCCTGATGGTGATAGCGCTGCAGGCCGCGCACACCGGCGGCCGTGCTCATCACGACGGTCTTGCCGGCCAGTTGCGCGCGCTCCAGATAAGAGGGCGAGTTGCCGAAGTCGAACCCGGGCACCGGATCGCCGCCACCGATGGCGCCGACCGATACCGTGTTGTCGAGGCGATTGGCCAAGGTCGCCGCCTCGGCGATGCTTTCCACCGGATAAATGGCGCTGGCGCCGCGCGACAGGGCAATGGCCGCGCTGGTGAAGGAGCGCAGCACGTCGATGACGACCACTGTGTCGTGTGGCGGCGGGTTGCCCTGCAGGCGGTTCAGGTAGATGCGCGAGAATTTCATGGCCGGTTATTGGAAAGTCGCGTCGTTGCTCAGTCTAAACCTTTCGCCCGGCGGAAAGCCAGTCGTGGCCGCCGGGTTCGGGCTTGGTCATGCATTCTGATTCAGGCTGGCACGATCCCTGCGAAACCGTATGTGTCGATTAAATCAAAACGGGGAAAATCATGGACGGCGGATTGGGTGAATTGCTCGCAGGCGTGACGGCTGGCGCGTTTTCGCCGCTGGCGTTGATCGCTGCTTGGGAAATGTTGCGTCGCACCAAAACGGAGAGCGGGCACTAAAGTCTGCACCAACTTCGCGAGTGGGCAGACCTCAGGTTACTTTCCTGCGCCGCGGGAAGAATGCAGCTACCAGTCCGGCCAGCATTAACGCGACAGCCGGCAGGTTGCCGAAACGAATATAGGGCGTGCTGCCCTGGTAGGCACCGACCTCGCCGCGCAACACACCGGTGGTAAAGGGCGGCAGCGCCGCCTGCACTTCACCATGGGCATCGACGATGGCCGTCATGCCGGTATTGGTGGCGCGTAGCATCGGCCGGCCGGTTTCTGCCGAGCGCATCTGGGCAATCTGCAGATGCTGCGGTTGCGCCAGCGAGCGGCCGAACCAGGCGGTATTCGACAGGTTGGCCAGGATGCCGGCCTCGGGCAGCGCCCGAATGATTTCATCCCCGAATACGTCTTCGTAGCAGATATTGGCTGCCACCTTGCGCCCGGCAACGACCAGTGGCGCCTGTTTTTCCGCGCCGCGCGAGAACGACGAGGCCGGGATGTTGGCGTAGGCCATGAACCAGGCGAAACCGGGTGGGATGAACTCGCCGTAGGGCACCAGGTGATTCTTGCTATAGGTCTGCGTTGGCGTAGCACCGAGGCTGACCGCGCTGTTGAAATAAGCTTGTTCATCGCCGGTCAGCGTGCCGAGCACCAGATCGCCGTTCTGACGCGCCGCCAGTTCCTTCAGCGAGTCCAGATAGGCTGGCGGTATTTGGTCGATGAACACCGGCAGCGCCGTTTCGGGCAACAGGGTCAGTTGCGCCGGGTGGGCTTCGATCAGGTCGCGGTACAGATTGAGCGTGCGGACGAAGGCTTCCGGACGGAATTTCATTTCCTGCGGGATGTTGCCCTGGATCAGCGCCACGCTGATCGGCGGGCCATCCGGCGTCGTCCATTCGATCTGGCGCAAGCCGAAGCCGAGGGCAGCGATCGCAGCGAGTAGCGGTACGCCGAGGCGCCAGCGCAACAGCAGCGCGCCGCACAGGGCGACGATGAAGCTCAGGCCGAAGACGCCGAACAGCGGCGCAAAGCCGGCCAAGGGGCTGGTCGGGGCTTGCGAGTAACCGAGGGCCAACCAGGGGAAGCCAGTGAAAATCCAGCTTTTCAGCCAGTCCACCGCAGTAGTCAGGCTGGCGAAGAACAAAGCTTGCCGCCACAGGCTACCCGGCTGCCAGGCTTTGAAAGCCCAGCCGGCGAACATCGGGAAGAGCGCCATGACGGCGCAGAACACGAAGGCTGCCGGCCCGGCCAGCCACCACGGCATGCCACCGAAGACCGACAGGCTGACATAGACCCAGGATACGCCGCACAGGAAGAAACCGAGGCCGAAAGCGAGGCCTGTGAGCAGGCCTTGGCGGCGATTGTCGGCCCTTAGCAGCAGCGCGAAGAAACCGGCCCAGACGATGGGGGCGAACCAGAACAGGCCGAAGGGCGCGAAGCACAAGACGCCCGCCGCACCGATCAGCGCGGCCAGGCCGTAGCGGGCGGCAGCCCGATCAGGCAGCCGTTTCGTCAGCACCGGTTTGCGGTTTGGGCGGATCGACCAGCAGGGTGTACAGCCGGCGACTGTCGGCGCGCAGTACCTGGAAGCGCGTGCCAGCGATTTCCACGACTTCGTTGCGCTTCGGCATGCGGCCGAGATGGCGCAGGATCAGGCCGCCGACGGTGTCGAACTCCTCGTCCGAGAAATCGGTGGCAAAAGCGGCGTTGAAATCCTCGATCTCGGTGCGCGCCTTGACGCGGTAGCGGCCGGTGGAGTCCTGGCGGATGTTGTCGTGGGCTTCGTCGAAGTCGTATTCGTCCTCTATGTCGCCGACGATCTGCTCCAGCACGTCCTCGATGGTGACCAGGCCGGCGACGCCGCCGTATTCGTTGACCACGATGGCCATGTGGTTGCGGGAGACGCGGAACTCGCGCAGCAGCACGTTCAGGCGCTTCGATTCGGGAATGAAGACGGCCGGGCGCAGCCAGTCGCGCAGGTCGAAATGCTCTTCGGTCTGGATGCGCAGCAGGTCCTTGGCGAGCAGGATGCCGAGCACGTTGTCGCGGTCGCCGTCGACCACCGGGAAGCGCGAGTGGGCGGCTTCGATGACGGTCTTGACGATCTCGTCGAGCGGATCGTCGACGTCGATGGCGTCCATCTGGGCGCGCGGCACCATGACGTCGGTGACGCGGGTGTCGGCGGCGGCCAGTGCGCCTTCGATGATGGTCAGCGCATCGGCGTCCATCAGGTTGCGCTCGTAAGCGCTATGCAGAATCTGCAGGAGCTGCTCGCGATCTTCGGGTTCGCGCAGCAGCAGGGAGGTCAATCGTTCGATGAAACTCGGTTTACTGTCTGGGTCCATGGCGTTTAGGCGGCGTAGGGGTCGGGATAACCCAACGCGGCGAGAATCTCCCTTTCTTCGTCTTCCATTTCCTGGGCCTCGTCGTCGTTCTCGTGGTCCCAGCCTTGCAAATGCAGCATACCATGCACCGTCAGGTGCGCGTAGTGCGCATCCAGCGGCTTGTTCTGCTCGGCCGCTTCGCGCGCCACGACGCTCGGGCAGATGACCAGATCGCCCAGCACTACCGGCTCGGTGTCGTAGGGGAAGGACAACACGTTGGTCGCGTAGTCCTTACCGCGGTATTCGTTGTTCAGTGCCTGGCCTTCTTCGGCGTCGACCAGGCGGATGGTGATTTCGCCGCCGCCGACCAGCGCCGCACGCGCCCAGCGCACGAAATCTGCGCGCAAGGGTAAGCCCTCACGGTTACAGGCATATTGCACGGACAGGTTAAGTCGATTGCTGGCGTTTTTCATAGGCGTCGACGATGCGGGCGACCAGCGGGTGGCGCACCACGTCTTCCTTCTTGAACTGGGTGAAAGCGATGCCGCGCACGTCGCGCAGCACGTCGATGGCTTCCTTGAGACCACTCTTGTGGCCCTTGGGCAGGTCGATTTGCGTAATGTCGCCGGTGACCACGGCCTTGGCGCCAATGCCGATGCGGGTCAGGAACATCTTCATCTGCTCCGGCGTCGTGTTCTGCGCTTCGTCGAGGATGATGAAGGCGTGGTTCAGCGTGCGGCCGCGCATGAAGGCGAGCGGGGCGATTTCGATGGCGCGTTTCTCGTACAGCTTGGCGACGCGGTCGGCGCCCATCAGGTCATACAGCGCGTCGTACAGCGGGCGCAGGTAGGGGTCGATCTTCTGCGTCAGGTCGCCGGGCAGGAAGCCGAGGCGTTCGCCGGCTTCGACGGCTGGACGGGTCAGGATGATGCGCTCGACCAGATCGCGCTCGAAGGCGTCCACCGCCGAAGCGACGGCGAGGTAGGTCTTGCCGGTGCCGGCCGGGCCGATGCCGAAGGTGATGTCGTGTTCCTGAATCTGCTTCAGGTATTCGACCTGACGCGGCGTGCGGCCGTGCAGTTCGGTCTTGCGCGTGATCAGTTGCGGGCCGTCGACCGGCCCTTCGGCGGCACGCGAAACGCGGCGCACCGGCGCATTGAGGAATTCGACCAGGCCAAGCTGGATTTCATCGACCGACAGCGGCGCGCGGGCCAGCGCATAGAAGTGACGGATGGCATCTGCGGTGGACTGTGCTTTTTCGCCCAAAACCGAGAAACGCTCGTTGCGCCGGCGGATGGTGACGTCGAAGCCGGTTTCGATCTGGCGGATGTTTTCGTCGAGCGGGCCGCACAGGTTGGCCAGTTGCGCGTTGTCGATCGGCGCCAGGGCGAACTCGATCGGCTTGGTCTTGGGGGCGGTTTTCCTGGCAGGAGCTGCCCGCCCCGTGGCGTTAGTTTTCGCGGATGACAATCTCGCCTCGCAGGCTGTGCGGCAACGCTTCGGTGATGCGGACGTCGGCAAAGGTGTTGATCAGGCGCGGATTGCCGGCGAAATTGACGATGCGGTTGTTGTCGGTGCGACCGGCCAACTCGTTGACGTCCTTCTTCGAGGTGCCTTCGATCAGCACGCGCTGCACGCTGCCGACCATGGACTTGCTGACGGCTTGCGCCAGTTCGTCGATGCGCTTTTGCAGGCGGGCCAGACGCGCCGACTTGACCTCGGCCGGCGTGTCGTCGGCCAGTTCCAGCGCCGGGGTACCCGGGCGCGGGCTGTAGATGAAGGAGAAAGAGGCGTCGAACTCGACGTCGTCGATCAGCTTCATGGTCTTTTCGAAATCCTCGTCCGTCTCGCCGGGGAAGCCGACGATGAAGTCGGTGGACATCGAAATGTCCGGGCGTGCTGCGCGCAGCTTGCGCACGATGGACTTGTACTCGAGCGTCGTGTAGCCGCGCTTCATCGCCGCCAGCACGCGGTCGGAACCGGCTTGCACCGGCAGATGCAGATGGGAGACCAGCTTCGGTACGTTCAAATAAGTGTCGATCAGGCGCTGGCTCATCTCGCGCGGGTGCGACGTGGTGTAGCGGATGCGCTCGATGCCCGGCACCTCGGCGATGTATTCGATCAACATCGCCAGATCGGCCTTCTCGTCAGTGCCTTCCATGTCGCCGCGGTAAGCATTCACGTTCTGGCCGAGCAGGGTCACTTCCTTGACGCCATGCGCCGCCAGGTCGGCCACTTCGGTCAGCACGTCGGTGAAGGGGCGCGACACTTCGCCGCCACGGGTGTAAGGCACGATGCAGAAGGTGCAGAACTTGGAGCAGCCTTCCATGATCGATACGAAAGCCGTAGCGCCCTTCACCTCGGAAGGCGGCATGGCGTCGAATTTCTCGATCTCGGGGAAGGAGACATCGACTGCCGCCTTGCCCTTTTCCTTGCGCTCGGCGATCAGCTGCGGCAGACGGTGCAGGGTCTGCGGGCCGAAGACGATATCGACGTAGGGCGCACGGGCGACGATGGCGTCGCCTTCCTGGCTGGCCACGCAGCCGCCGACACCGATCACCAGGTTCGGATTCTGCTGCTTCAGGTGCTTGACCCGGCCGAGGTCATGGAACACCTTCTCCTGCGCCTTTTCGCGCACCGAACAGGTGTTGAACAGGATGATGTCGGCTTCTTCGGGATTGTCGGTCTTGACGATGCCTTCGGAGGCGTTGAGCACGTCGGCCATCTTGTCCGAATCGTACTCATTCATCTGGCACCCAAAAGTGCGGATGAACAGCTTTTTGGTCATGGAAATGCTTTGAAAATCAGTGGGCGCCACTTCGGCAAGCTGGCGGCAGAAAAGTTTCGCATTATAACGCGGTTGACCATTTTGCCGCCTCCCCACTATAATTCGCGCCCTCTAAGCGTGGTGATGTAGCTCAGACGGTTAGAGCGATGGATTCATAACCCATAGGTCGGCAGTTCGATTCTGCCCATCACCACCAGCAAATTCAAACACTTAGCCCCGGTCACAAGCCGGGGCTTTTTGTTTTTTCGTGTCCGTTGCGCCCCCATTGCGCCCGCCGATAACAATCCAAATCAACGTAACAACCCGGATAGAACCCGGCAGGTTTTCGAGGGGGCGAGGGCTTATCCGCTGGAATTCCGGCGGAAGGCTAGCGGAAGGCGGCCATGCTTGGCAAAGCATCCCCCCAGAAAAAACCCGCCTCGGGGCGGGTGTTGGTTAGTGCATACCGAGAGCGGCCTGTTGGAGATGGCGCACGAAAGCCGAATTCGACGGTATTTGTACTCTCAGTCGACCGGGAAGGCCACCGGCCTTGATGAATGAAACAATGGCAACCTCTGCCCCTAGCATCTGAAGCCCGGCACATATCAATGCATCTGCGGCATCTAACCTAGCCTTATCCTCCCTGCGCTCAAGGTAGTGGTTAATCGAAACGACGTTTGTCATCTGCTCTTCCTCCCTCCGACGTGCTGCATGTAATCGCTGACGAGAGTCGCAATGCGCTCCCTGATTTCCTCAATGATCCTAGCCGCCCCCTCGTGTCTGCTCTGCGGGTTGGCGGGGGCGGGGGCGTTCTGGATGCTCATAGCGCCCCCGGCCCGTCTTGCTCGCGTTTCGGACGCGGGCAAGGCTGATCCCTATCTTCTGGACTCAGCAGCAGCGCGGCGGGCTTCATAGCGTCGCTCGGCTGCGATGTCCCTATAGGTCACGCACCCAACGGCCTCGGCTTCGCTTCCGATTAGGTTGTCCATATCTTCGGCCTTCGCCCGGATGGTGTTCAGCAGCTTTGCAATCATCTCGGGCTGTATGTAAGCATCAGGGGTTTCCATCAACTTTAGTGCCACGCTGGCCAAGCTAGAGATGTTAGAAAAGCCGTCGTGTGCCAGGGCTTCCAATGTCTCGATGGTGAACATAAGTTTTTGGCTGTCCGGGAGGGCGGTTTCGTTTTCAATGGGCATCGGTTTATCCTCAGTGGAAAGGGGTCTTGTAACGGTCGCGGAGAGCCGCAACCAGCAGCGGAGTAACAACCTCGGCAAAGCCTTCCAGTCGATATGCGGCTTCCTCTAGGCGATTCTCAGAGGCTAACCAGACAATCTCCCCTAGCGCCTCTGTGACGTGCTTCGTAAATTCCCGGTCGTTGGGCCGCTCGCCGTCGTTGCTGTTTCGGATAGAGGCAAGGATGCCGCCTATCATCCACATGGCGTCTAGAAAGCCGTCTGAGTTGGCCTTCGCGGGGTTAATTCGGATACGTCCGGACATCATTTCACCTCTCTGCATTGAATCGGCAGGGCGAACTTGCAGACGCCGTGCGCGATGTGTTCGCCGGTTAGGGCTTTGGCAATCGCCTCCATGTCACTGGTCGCATCGACTAGGTGGGTTTCCTCCCAGATGCTTACGGTGACGACTTCCCGCGCCGTGGCGGTTTTATTCTCTGACTGCTCTAATTCGTTCATTTCTTCCTCGGTTAGATGGCTTATCTAGATAACCCCCCGAAAATCGGGGTAGAGAGATGCCCAAAAGTGGCCCGTAGTGGTCCGAAAATCGGGGTAGTAGTAATGTTCCTTACCCCGAAAATCGGACCAGTAGCCCCGCTCATTACCCCGAA
The DNA here is from genome assembly GCF_047047955.1 of Azonexus sp. IMCC34839. Taxonomy (GTDB): domain Bacteria; phylum Pseudomonadota; class Gammaproteobacteria; order Burkholderiales; family Rhodocyclaceae; genus Azonexus. Next base: position 3,003,083 of record NZ_CP150631.1, read on the forward strand.
AATCGGGGTAAGGCTGTCATTTTTTCGTGAGCGTGTTTTCGAGATACAAACCCCTCCGGTATCCAGCGCGGGGCATATCCATGTCGGGCGTCCAGTCGAGGTTTAACCAAGTGACGGCAAACCATGCGGCCTTGCTCGGCCTCGCTCCCTTGCGCGTTTCCACAATCAGGCCCGCCGCCTCCAGCTCCCGCCGTGCACGTGTAATGGTGTCCTTTGAATTCCACCCGCGCGGCCTTAGTGCGGACTCTGACGCCAGAAGCCGCCCGTTGTTGTCCCCCAGGTACTGGCGGGCAATGTCCAGTAGCAAGGCGCGGGCGCTGAATGACAGGCTCAGAAAAGCCGCAGAGTCGAGCACTACGTGCGGAAGGGCTAGGAATCGCCCCCCGTCCCGTCCCGTTTGTTTTCGCTTTGGCTCCATGTTCCATGATGCCTCCGGTAAGAGCCTCCACCGGCAGCGGGCCGGGGAGGCATGGAATGGGTTATAGAGCCTTGACGCGAACGTCGTAATAACTCGTGGTCTTGCTGCACTCGGCCTGCTGGGCAGCGGTGAGGAAGGTTTTAGCCTTCGCCGTGTCCAAGCCCGTGCGGCTCGTCCAGTTGATTGAAACGCGGGCGCTGTTGCTCTCGTGATTGCCTTCGCCTAGAAGTTCGATTGCTTCGACCTTGAGCATTTCCAACTCTGTTTTGAGTTTGGCCATCTGCTGCGCCAGCTCCAGGTAACGGTTGATGATGCGGGTACGTTTTTGCGAAGAGATTGCTACAATTTGGGCAGTTGCCATGATTCTTACCTCTGAAAAAGTCGCGTGGTAATTAGAGGCCCGGCGGTGTTGCTAGCACCTGCCGGGCTTCGCCTTTCTGGGGGTCGGGCGCTAGCTTGGTTGGGGTTAGAACCTCTTTACCATGCGCATTTCCCTATCCCCTCGCAGGCACTTACGGCAGCCTGCCCTCCGTCAAAGCCCCCTGTTTTCTGCTGCGCCGTCGTCGCTTGTCGCCGGGGGCGGTGTCGCTTCGTTGTCGCATTGGCAGCGGCCAGATACCGGGCTGCGGGCTTTGAATCTCGGTCGGGTTGTGAAAGAACGTTTTGTGCTGCGATGTGTGAATAGTAGTAGGTGCTAGTACTTATGTCAACAATTATTTTATGCAGTAGGTGCTAGTGGTACTATTGCCTAATTAAAACGCTATCGAGGTAATGGCATGAGCAAAACACAGCAGGCGCTTTCATTGGTGGCGCAGGGGAAAACCGTTAGGGAGGCTGCTGCCAAGGCCGGGATAACCGAACCGACTCTCTATGCCGCGCTAAAGCGCATCAAGGAGCAAAGCGAGGCTGGGAAGGAGCGTTGCCCATGCTGCGGCCAGGTGGTCCGCGAGGGGTTCGAGATAAACCGTGACGTTCTCAAATGAAGACGTACCGCCCCCGCTCTCGATGCATTGATCCGGACGATGCGCCGGAACCGGCCGACGACTTCTTTGATCTTGGGGAGTGGAAAATCGGCGAGCGGCCGGTGTCGGCAGCCGAGGGCGCTGCTGTGCTGCAAAAGGCGCTTACCCGTGGCCGCCAAGGGGCAGGAAGGCCGAAGGTGCTTGTTACGGCCCGCTTCGATGCCGATATTGTTGAATCCTTCAAGGCGACCGGCAAGGGCTGGCAAACGCGCATGAATTCAGCCTTGCGAGATTGGCTTAAAACGCACTCACCGTAAAAGGCATGATGCCGAGGGCGCGTGGAGGATGGCCGCCTAGCGGGTTCAATCCGCCGCCTCTCCATGTTTGCTGAATTGCATGGAAGGATCACTTGGATTTCAAATCCAGGTGACGATAAACAAAAAACCCGGCTTCGTGCCGGGTTGTTTTTTGGGTCGTCGGTCGATTACTTCTTGACCGCATCTTTGAGCGCCTTGCCGGGGGCGAACTTGGGAGCCTTCGAGGCGGCGATTTTGATTTCCGCCCCGGTGCTGGGGTTTCGTCCAGTACGTGCGGCGCGCTCGATGGTGGAGAAGGTGCCGAAGCCGAGAATGGCAACTTGCTCACCGGCGGCCAGCTTCTCTCCGATGATGTCTGTCAGGCCGTCCAGCGCACGGGCGGCAGCGGCCTTGCTCATATCGGTCTTGGCGGCGAGGGCTTCGATTAATTCGGTCTTGTTCATTTGATTAATCCTATGGTGGTTTGAAAACTCCGGTATCAGTCTAACCCAATATCTGCGGGGGTTTGTGGCCTGTTCGGGAGGGGGCGGCATTTGATTTCCATTTGCTGAAAAGTTGTAGGGGGAATTTTTTCTGTACGTGAGAAACCGGTCGGTTCCCGGCCCCTTCCCCTTTAAAACTTTTTACCCCCCCCTCCGGGGTGCCTTGCCGCCCCCTTCGGAAGGCTTCCGCCAATGGGGGAGGTGTGACGATGCACCGCCGATTTAATTTGACGCGCTCTAAGGCGTTTTTTCCTCGTCGCATGTGGGCTGATATTCCCCGGCGTCCGTTCGTTCGTCTGGGGGCGATTCTCGCAGCTTCCAGAGCAAAACAAGCGCGGTGGAAAAGTCGGTTATCCCCATGTGACGGCAACAAGCGATTACCGCCCCCTCTTCGGACATGCCTGGTCGATGGAATGACCACGGCGGGATTTCTGACAGCTCGCCTTGCCGGATGGTGACTTCGGGTCGAAGGGCAGACATTAGCGAACCTCCCCGGCCTTGATGCGCTTGATTGCCTGCGCCTCGGCTGCGAAGAAGTCAGCCCAAAGCCGATAGCGTTCTTCGTGGTCGTCGATTGTTGCGGGCATCTCAACGCCTGCTGCGAGAATGATTGTTTGCCCCTCTCTGAGTTGGTCAGGGCCGGGGGCGAGGTCACGGCGCAGCATGTCCTTGAATTCGGCCATCTCGGCCTCGGTGAATTGGCCTCGGGCGATGCGGTCAGCGGCCCATGCGTCGAAGTCATCGCGGAATTTTCTGGTAACGGTTGCCATAGTCAGAATTCAACCTCATCGGTTTCAGCCATCAAGTTCATGGCCTTGGGTTGCTCAGTAGGGGATTGCAGGTAGGTCTGGCTGCGTCGGTCAAACCAAAGCTGGATGCGACCTTCCCATTCGCCATGTCGGTGCTTCGCGACGGTTAGCAGGGCGTCGGGTTCGTTGTCCTTGCTGCGGTCGCCTTGCTCTTGCGCTTGTTCCTTCGGGCGGTTGCGCCAGACGCTAAACACGTTGTCCGCGAGGTCGGTAATCGATGCAGATCCCCGCACGTCGAATTTTCCGGGCGGCTTGCTCTCGTCGGCTTGCTTGCGGCTATGCACGAGCAAATGCACCGATTGGCCCGTGTCGTGGGCATGGGTGGCCAGCGCCAGAACAAACTGCTTCTGGGCGTCGTATCCGTCCTCGCTAATCCCGCAACTAAGCAGGTTGTCGACCACGAGGTGCGTAACGCCCAATTTCTCGTGACAGTACCGGGCCACGGCTAGGATTCGCTCCGGTGATACCTGCCCTTGCTGGTCGTAGAGCCATAGGCGGCCATCCGTCCAGCGGTGCAAGTCCTCGATGTCGCGGCGCATCGGTTGGCTGCTGCCGAAGGCTTGGCGGGCCATGCGGTGCATGGTCTGGGCTGGCTTCATTTCCATGCTGGCGATGCAAACCTTTTCGCCCTGTGCCATCAGGTGCAGCGCCACTTGGCCAATCAGCATGGATTTTCCGTGGCCTGACATGCCGGGCCAGATGGAAAGCTCGCCACGGCGAAGACGGATAACGTCCTTGGTCTTGGCCCAAGGCAGCATCGCCCCCGTCTGGCTGGCCGGTTGCTCAAACGACTGGATAACGTCGTCCAGCCAATCGCTTGCAGGGCGCACAGAGGCCCCCTCGCTCGGTGGTTTCAGGTAAGCGTCAAAGTCGATTTCGTCGTTTATCACGCGCATTGACGGTACTCCGGATGCTGGCCAATGCCGTGGAAGTTTTGACGCTCGGCTCGGCTCATATAACGCAGAAGGCCGCGCGGATGGGCCGGTACGCCGTCGACAACCACGTGCAGGCCGTTCTGGCGGTCCGAAAGCCATAGCCCCAAATATCGCGTCGGCAATGCCTTCAACTCGTCCAGCAGGCGCTTGACCGTGGTCGTGTCCGTCGCCGAACTGGCGATAACCAGGACTTCAAGGTCTAGGAGTATGCGCCAGTCATAGCGCCGGGTTGGGTTGGCAACAATGACCGGGTTGTTCTCGCCTCGAAGTGGGCCAATCAGCGACAGCAGGATCATGTCGGCAGGGCGCTTGCCTGTCTTGCGAAGGGCAAGGATTTCAGCAGCCCCGTAGGGCAGCATCGTCGGGTTCATAGTCATAGTGCCCCCACGAAAATCGGCGGTTGCTCGGTACAGCTCGTTGGCTGCGTGAGCGGCAGTTGATCCTCCCAGCGCCTTCCGTTCAGCCACGTCGCCGGGAAGGGGATGAACTTTCCGCCGTCCTTCCGCCATTGCTCGCTGACCTTCTGCGCTTCTAGACCTCTCATCAGGTCGGAAAGAAGCTGCCCTTTCGGTTTGATCCTCTTCCATAACTTTAATGACGATGCTTTACCCACCTTCCTCGGGTACTGCTTCCAGAATTCAGCGAAGCCATCATCTGCCGACTCGCTCGCCGAAGGTGAGCAAGGTTCTGTCTCTTTCTCTCTCTCTGTCTCTGTCTCTGGTGCATCAACTTGATAACGCGGCGATATCATCTCGATATCGTCATGTACCAGCCACTGAGAAAGCTTGTTACAGAGCTTTTCAAGGTGCTTTTGGTCGATACGCAAGCGAAAGGCGAGCGTTTTCATTTCCGGCAACGAACCCTGCTTTGCTTCATCCTCAGATGCAATCAGCCAAAGCATGACAAGAACCTTAGCCGCCTCCGGATCAAGCTCGTGCCAGTCTGGGCTATCCAGCAAATCGCGGTAGAGCTTTACCCACGGCGGGCTTCGGTCTTTGAAATGCTGGAATTTTTTGAAGTTTTTGATGCGAATGGCCATCTCTACACCTCGCCAAGCTTCGCCAGATTGATGCGGTACATCTCAGAATCGCCTGGTGCCGCGTCTTCAGTTGATATGAACCGGTCACGAGTGAGGGCGGAAATTGCGCATCTGGCCTGATTTTCTGAAATACGGCACTTTTCGGCTATGTTGCGCAGGCTGGCCAGCACATGCCCGTTATCATCTGACCAGTCCGATAGAGCAATAAGCGCAAGCCTTGCGGCTCCGGTTGTGCCGGACGAATTCAATGCTTTCGACAAAGTACGGACGCTCATTTCAGCCCCGCCAGTCGTTGCCAAACTCGAAACGCGATACGCTTCCATGCGAGGCAGACGGCACATAGTCCATCGCTCTTACGGCATGTGCATGATTTGTGAATTAGGCCGCTCATACCGCCCCCAGCTCGCGCGTTTTGAGCCATCGCATAATCTTGATTCGGTCGGCATTGGTGAGGTGGTAGACGCCCGGTCGGCACGGCTTGCCGTCCCTGTCGAACGCTGGCACTCGGTCGCACGGGAATTCGAGGCCACGGCGGCGCAGCTCTGCCACAAGGTCCGGCCCGTTGCTTGCCCCGGCTACATCGTCGATATGCTCGCGGCGCAGGGGGCGGCGTAGGGCAAGGTGGATCACGCGCAGGTGACGCGGGTTTGTTGTTCCGCTAAAATCCGTCCCGCTTCCTAGGCGCTCGGCTCTGTTTTCTGGAGTCGGGCGTTTTTTCATTTGGCCGTCCCCCCAAGCGCAGCAGCTACCGCGCTTGAATCCCAGAGCAAGCGGCGATTTTTCAGCTTGACCGGGCGAATTCCCATCCAGTGGCCTGTTCTGCAAATGGCGGCGCGGATAGATTGCGGTTGAACCTTCGCCAATGCGGCGAGTTCGTCTGTGGAAAGTGTCGGGGGGAGATTGAGTTGCATCGTCATTGCCTCTTGTTGATTGACGATGCAATTAAAAAATGGGGGTTAATTTTCCCCATTTGATCCCCCATTTAAACCTCGCAGCGGTGCGGGTTTCTAGGGTTTTCCCCCCATTTAAACAGTGGGCGATTCCCCCCATTTAACTGTTTAGTTCGGCCTCTAATTCATCCTGCCATTGAGGAAACGATTTTTTGAAACGGGCAATAACGGCGGACCTATTTAGTTTGCCGTTCTCAATGGCTAATCGAGCGAACACGACGGGGTTCCACATGCTTTGATTCGTGCCCGTAGATCCAGCCCTGCCGCGCGCCCCCTTGGATACCAGCGCATCCCTGTATCTCTTCCCATCGCTATCTGGTCGCCTTAGTATTTCTTCCCATTTTTTTTCTAGCCCTAGCCCGTCAATCAAGTCCAGCTTGGTTACGGCAGGGCCGCTTTGCGCGGTTGTGTGGGCGCTCCGGCTCGATTTGACCGAACGTGTGCAATGTTTGTCTTGATTGGCAGCGCCGGAATTTTCGCGCCGCTCTTCGGAGTCAATGAAAGCATCGGCCAGCGCGTGAACGGCATCACCCGTGACTCGGCAATCATCGGCTGTAGTCTCGAAGTCCGGCTGTCCGTCAACAATCGTTGCGATGGTGAAACTACACCGCATGTCATCAATGATCTTATAGCCGTCGAACGTGCGCCATGATGCGCGGCCAGTGTTCGCGATTCTCGTGCAAGCATCGATAGGTAGCGTCGGAATTGACCCCTTCGGGATAACATTTTCCGTCGGCTCTCCTGCGTTGCAGTAAATCCCGCCATCGTGCTTTTGAACTCGGGCCGATGTATGCACTATAGCCCGCAGCGTGATTTGCCCCCGTGCGGCGGCCCGCAAAAAGTCAGCCGGTGTTATCTGGGTTCCAGCATGTTGCGATGCGGCGGCGGCGGCCTCGGGTAGCGTCAAAACATCAGTATGTGCGATGAGCCTGCCCCTCCATTCTGTACGGGGATAAAGGCGGTCAAAAATCGGTAGCTTGTAGGTGGTCATTGCTGCGCTCCTTCATGGTGTGGGTGCTGCTGCCAGGCTGGATGAAGGGGGCCAGCGTTCCCGCCGTCGAGGTAGGCAGCAGCTAGCTCTGTTTCAGGCGCTGGATACTACCCGGACGGCTTCCTTCGTGTCTCCCGCTCCCGGCTGCTCAATGCCTGCTTGTTCAAGAATCCATGCCTCGATTTTCGTGTGCCACAAGCGCAGCAAGTCGAGCGGGCGAACGCGATAATGCCGCTCGGCTGTCGCAGATGGCTTGTGGCCTTGAAGCTGGGCAACAACCCCGGCAGGACATTCGACCCATTCGGTAAGTGTGCCGAAGCTGCGCCGCAGGCCGTGAATACTCAGGTGCGGCAATCCAGCAGCCTTTAGGGCGCGTTCATGGGCGGCGGATGGTTCCTCGATATGCCCAGATGCGGCACGGCCAAAAAAGACGAATTCTGAGGGTTTCCAGCTCTCGAGGTTATTGGCGATTTTCTTGCCGTTGAGGATGCGATGGCTCGGGGGCGGTGTATCGTTACGCCGCTTCAAGTCGAGTAAGAGGCTGGCCACATATGGCGTGAGCGGGATGGTGCGCGTTCCTTCCACCCCGCCTTTAGATTCATCTTTGTCGCGCAGCGTGAGGCTACGCCACTTGAAATCAACGTCTTTCCAGCGCAAGCCGGTTAGCTCGTTGCGGCGAGCGCCCACCAGCAGGACGCATTGCAGGTACGCCGATTGAACGGGTGACAGCTTCTTGACCTCGGCAAACCACGGCGCAAGCTGTTCCTTTTGCATGCAGTCGGATTTTGCCGTCTTCTTCGGCAAGGTTCCCTTGGCCACCCGGGCGGCGCAGGCGTCGGTATGAACAAAGTCCCGGTAAGCTGACTGGTCGCCGCACCAGTTCAGGAAGGCGCGAAGAATCGCAAACGCAAGCCGCGCATGGGTTGGCCGCTTGGTGCTTTCATCCTTTAGCCAATCCTTTACCCGGTCTGGCGTGATTTCTGACAACGGCAGCAGCAGAAGCGGGCGGAGGATACCCGGCAGGGTCTTTTTTGACTCTCCCGGCCTTTGGCCCCGTGTTCTAGCCTCGCCCCCTTCCTTGCTCACCTTGAAATGGTCGGCTAGGTGCTTTTCTCCCCAGCTCGTGCGGCGGGCCTCGATGTATTCTGACCAGATGTCGAGCGATGGTTTGTCAGCACGGCGGGCGGCGGCCTGCTTCTTGGCTGTCTCTGCCAGCTTTTCGGCCTTGACGATGCGCGGGTCTTCGCCAGCGTCAACGATGGTTTGCAGGCGTCGGGCTTCGGCTCTCGCGTCGTCGAGGTTCCACGTATCAACGCTGCCAATTGTGATTCTAATCGCGGCCCGGTTGAGTTTCCCGGCATAGACAAAGCTCTTGGAGCCGGATGGGGTTATGCGTACTGCCAGATGCTTAGGGTCATCGTCAAACAGGTACGATGCCTGCTTCCCTTCTGGCGGTGTCATGGCTCTGATTCGAGATAGCGTTAGATGAATTCGGTTCTCTGACATAGCGTTTTTTCTCAGTCACGAAAGTATGGCGAAGGGATAATCCGTTGCGCCCCCATTGCGCCCCCATTGCGCCCCGTTGCGCCCGTATTGCGCCCCCATTGCGCCCGCAGTATATCCACGCAAATCAACGGGTATCAATGAAAAACTGAGCTAACCGAATGAATCTAATGGTGTTTTCTCTGTTTTTATCAACGTCGATAAATGCCGTAATATGTCACTGTCTTGGGATTCATAACCCATAGGTCGGCAGTTCGATTCTGCCCATCACCACCAGTAATACCCAAAGCCCGCTGATCCGTCAGCGGGCTTTGTCGTTTACGTTCGTGAATCAGCCGGAAATGCTGGCGTGCAGTTGTTTTTGCCGCGTCTCGAATTCCTTGCGCAGTTCGCGGCGCAGTTGGGCGGCCTGGTAGCGGCGGATTTCGTCCGGTGTTTTGGGTTCGAGTGGCGGCACAGGCGTGGTTTTGCCGTTGTCGTCGACGGCGACCATGGTGAAGAAACAGCTGTTGGCGTGGCGGACAACCTGGTCGCGGATGCTTTCGGTGAGCACCTTGACGCCGATTTCCATCGAGGTGTTGCCGGTGTAGTTCACAGAGGCGAGGAAGGTGACGAGTTCGCCGACGTGGATGGGCTGGCGGAACATGACCTGATCGACCGACAGCGTCACGACATATTGGCTGGCGTAGCGGCTGGCGCAGGCGTAGGCCACTTGGTCGAGCAGCTTGAGGATGGTGCCGCCGTGTACGTTGCCGGAAAAGTTGGCCATGTCGGGCGTCATCAGCACGGTCATGGCGAGTTGGTGTTTGGGTAAATCCATTTTGCGCTTCCCGAAAGAAAAACGGCCAGGGACGGATTGCCGTCGCTGGCCGTAGTGTAAGGCATGGGCCGATCAGGCCGGGACCGAGCTGCGGATCAGGTGGTCGAAGGCGCTGAGCGAGGCGGTAGCGCCACTGCCCATGGCGATAATGATCTGCTTGTAAGGTACCGTCGTGCAGTCGCCGGCGGCGAAGACGCCCGGCACGCTGGTTTGGCCTTTGGCGTCGATCTCGATTTCGCCGAATTTCGACAGGTTCACCGTACCCTTGAGCCAATCGGTGTTGGGCAGTAGACCGATCTGCACAAAGATGCCTTCGAGTTCGATGTGCTTTTCTTCGCCCGACACACGATCCTTGTAGGTGATGCCGTTGACCTTCTGGCCGTCGCCGGTGACTTCGGTGGTTTGCGCCGACTTGATCACGGTGACGTTGGGCAGGCTGTTGAGCTTGCTTTGCAACACGGCATCCGCACGCAGGGTGTCGGCGAACTCGAGCAGGGTCACGTGGGCGACGATGCCGGCCAGGTCGATGGCCGCTTCGACACCGGAGTTACCGCCGCCGATCACCGCCACGCGCTTGCCCTTGAACAGCGGGCCGTCGCAGTGCGGGCAGAAGCACACGCCCTTGGCCTTGTATTCCTTCTCGCCTGGCACATTCATCTCGCGCCAGCGAGCGCCGGTGGAGAGAATCACGCTCTTGGCCTGCAACTTCGCGCCGTTCTCCAGTTCAACGGCGATCAGGCCGCCGTTTTCGCTGGCCGGAATCAGCTTGCCGGCGCGTTGCAGGTTCATCACATCGACGTCGTATTCCTTGACGTGCTGTTCCAGCGAGGCGACGAGCTTGGGGCCTTCGGTGTAGGGCACGGAGATGAAATTCTCGATGCCCAGCGTGTCCATGACCTGGCCACCGAAACGCTCGGCGACGACGCCGGTGCGGATGCCTTTGCGGGCGGCGTAGATCGCTGCAGCTGCGCCAGCCGGGCCGCCGCCAACGACGAGCACGTCAAAGGCTTCCTTCTGACCGAGGACTTCGGCGGCGCGTCCTGCGGCGCCGGTATCCACCTTGGCCAGGATTTCCTCGATCAGCATGCGGCCGGCACCGAATTCAGCGTCGTTCAGGTAGGTGGTCGGCACGGCCATAATCTGGCGGGCGTTCACTTCATCTTGGAACATCGCACCGTCGATCATCGTGCTTGTGACGTTCGGGTTGAGCACGGCCATCAGGTTCAGCGCCTGCACGACGTCCGGGCAGTTGTGGCAGGACAGCGAGATGTAGGTCTCGAACTTGAAGTTGCCGGGCAGGGCCTTGATCTGGTCGATGACCGCCTGCTCGACCTTGGGCGGGTGGCCGCCGGTTTGTAGCAGGGCGAGGACGAGCGAGGTGAATTCGTGGCCCATCGGCAAGCCGGCGAAATGGATGCGGGGCGTTTCACCTGGCAGACCAACGGCAAAAGACGGAATCCGTGTGGCGCCGCCGTTTTCACGCAGGCTGACCTTGTCGGAGCATTCGAGAATGTCGTTGATCAGGGCGCGCATTTCCTGGCCCTTGGCGCTGTCATCCAGCGTGGCGACCAGTTCGATGGGGCGTTGCAGGCGTTCGAGGTAGGCCTTGAGTTGGCCCTTGATGGCAGCATCCAGCATGTTGCGGTTCTCCCTTGCAGTCATTTTTTGGATTTCACTGAAAAACTGCGGTGCACCGCAGCTTTTCGCTGAAATCCCGCCGCCGGGTAGCGGCGGGTTTCTGTTTTTTATAGATCTCTGTTGGTGGTTGGGGGCTTAGATCTTGCCGACCAGGTCCAGCGACGGAGCCAGGGTCTTCTCGCCTTCCTTCCACTTGGCCGGGCACACTTCGTTCGGGTGGGAAGCGGTGTATTGGGCGGCCTTCAGCTTGCGCAGGGTTTCGGAAACGTCGCGGGCGATTTCGTTGGAGTGGATTTCAACGGTCTTGATGACGCCGTCCGGGTTGATCACGAAGGTGCCGCGCAGGGCCAGGCCTTCTTCATCAATATGCACGTCGAAGGCGCGGGTCAGTTGGTGGGTCGGGTCGCCGATCAGCGGGAACTGGGCCTTGCCGACGGCCGGCGAGGTTTCGTGCCAGACCTTGTGCGAGAAATGGGTGTCGGTGGTGACGATGTACACCTCGGCGCCGGCCTTCTGGAATTCGCCATAGTTGTTGGCGGCGTCTTCGATTTCGGTCGGGCAGTTGAAAGTGAAGGCAGCCGGCATGAAGATCATGACAGACCACTTGCCCTTCAGGCTGGCGTCGGTGACTTCGATGAACTTGCCGTTATGGAAAGCTTGGGCCTTGAACGGTTGAACTTGGGTGTTGATAAGGGACATCGGTTTTCTCCTGAGTGGGTTGAGTGTTTCTGAACACGAATCGAATCTTAGGCAAGCGCAGTTGATTGTTCCAATTGATTGCTTCAATACCGAGGATTGGGTGTGGCTATTGCCCAGAGATGCCGGTTGCGGGGGCTTCTACGGCGAAACCTAGTTCGAAAGTACTAGTTAACTCTCGGTCGTTCGTCGTGGTCGGTATTCTCCGGCGGTATGAAGTTGATTCAGATCAATTGAATACCCCTACTAATAGCGGAGATTTGCTGTCGTGTCGGTAACGTACCGCAGACAGTGTTTCAGGAGGTTTAACGCGAATGAATATTTCCAGTGCCATTCTGCATGTGGCGCCTGGTCGCCTCGATGAGGTGCGGCAGGCGTTGCTTGCCATGTCCGGCGTGGAGATCCACGCGGAAAGCCCGGAAGGGAAAGTGATCGTCGTGCTTGAGGATGACGATCTGGAAGCGGCAGCCAATAAATATGTCGCTTTGCATGGTGTCCCCGGCGTCGCATCGGTGGCCATGGTTTATCAGTACAGCGACGACGAATCGGAAACCGAGGAGGTAGAGGCGTGAAACTCAATCGACGTGACTTCATCAAGGCCAATGCTGCCGCAGCCGCCATGTCGGCGGCTGGCATGGCCGCGCCGGCGACAGCGCTGGCGCAGGGTAAGGACGAAATTCGCTGGGACAAGGCAGCTTGCCGCTTCTGCGGTACCGGTTGCGGGGTGCTGGTTGGTACGCAGGACGGCCGTGTGGTCGCAACCCAGGGTGATCCGGATGCGCCGGTCAATCGCGGCCTGAACTGCATCAAGGGCTATTTCCTCTCCAAGATCATGTACGGCTCTGATCGTCTGAAGACGCCGATGCTGCGCATGAAGGATGGCAAGTTCGACAAGAACGGCGAATTCAAGCCGATTTCGTGGAAACAGGCTTTCGACATCATGGAAGAGAAGTGCAAGGCGACGTTGAAGGCCAAAGGGCCGAACGGCATCGCCATGTTCGGCTCGGGTCAATGGACCATCTGGGAAGGTTACGCCGCCGCCAAGCTGTGGAAGGCCGGCTTCCGTTCCAATAACCTCGACCCGAATGCCCGTCACTGCATGGCTTCCGCCGTGGCCGGCTTCATGCGCACCTTCGGCATCGACGAGCCGATGGGCTGCTACGACGACATCGAGCATGCCGACGCCTTCTTCCTGTGGGGCTCGAACATGGCTGAGATGCACCCGATCCTGTGGACGCGCATCACCGACCGCAAGTTGTCCAGCAAGCATGTCAAAGTTGGCGTGTTGTCTACCTTCGAGCATCGTTCGTTCGAGTTGGCCGACATTCCGATGGTCTTCAAGCCGAACACTGACCTCGCCATCCTCAACTTCATCTGCCATCACATCATCTCGACCGGCAAGGTGAACCAGGACTTCGTCAGTAAGCACGTCAATTTCAAGAAGGGTGAAACCGATATCGGTTTCGGCCTGCGTCCGACCCACGACCTGGAAAAGAAGGCGACCAATAACGGTTATCCGGATGCCGATGGCAAGCCAAAGGGTAACCCGGCCAAGGCTGACAACATCACCTTCGACGACTTCAAGAAGTTCGTCTCGGAATACACCGCTGACAAGGTCTCGAAGATTTCCGGTGTGCCGGCCAAGGACCTGATCGCGATGGCCGAGCTGTACGCCGATCCGAAGGTCAAGTGCGTCTCCTTCTGGACCATGGGCTTCAATCAGCATACGCGCGGCACCTGGGTCAATAACATGATCTACAACGTGCACCTGCTCGTCGGCAAGATTTCCGAGCCGGGCAACAGCCCGTTCTCGCTGACCGGTCAGCCGTCCGCCTGCGGTACGGCACGTGAGGTTGGTACCTTCGCCCACCGCTTGCCGGCCGACATGGTCGTGACCAACCCGGATCACCGCAAGCACACGGAAGAAATCTGGCAACTGCCGGAAGGCACCATTCCCGACAAGATCGGCCTGCACGCTGTTGCCATGGCTCGCGCCTTGAAGGACGGCAAAGTCAATTTCTATTGGCAGCAGTGCAACAACAACATGCAGGCTGGCCCGAACATCAACGAAGAGCTCTACCCGGGCTGGCGCAAGCCTGAGAACTTTATCGTCGTTTCCGATCCCTATCCGACGGTCTCGGCAATGGCCGCCGACCTGATTCTGCCGACCGCCATGTGGGTCGAGAAGGAAGGCGCCTACGGCAATGCGGAGCGTCGCACCCAAATGTGGCGTCAGCAGGTCAAGGCACCGGGCGAGGCACGTTCCGACGTTTGGCAGATTATGGAGTTCTCCAAGCGATTCAAGGTCGAGGAAGTCTGGCCGGCTGATCTGGTGGCCAAGGCACCGAAGTGGAAGGGCAAAACCCTGTTCGACGTGCTCTACGCCAACGGCGTGGTTAACAAGTACAAGCTCAACGAAATCCAGGCCGGTTTCGAAAACGACGATTCCAAGCTGATCGGTTTCTATATTCAGAAGGGCTTGTTCGAGGAATATGCCCAGTTTGGCCGCGGTCATGGGCACGATCTGGCACCGTTCGAGACTTACCACAAGGCACGCGGGCTGCGCTGGCCAGTGGTCGATGGCAAGGAAACGCTGTGGCGTTTCCGTGAAGGCTACGATCCTTACGTCAAGAAGGGTGAAGGCATTAAGTTCTACGGCCACAAGGATGGCAAAGCGGTGATTTTTGCACTGCCTTACCAGGATCCGCCGGAAATGCCGGACAAGGAGTTCAACCTCTGGCTGTGTACCGGTCGCGTGCTCGAACATTGGCACACCGGTTCGATGACCCGCCGCGTACCGGAACTCTACAAGTCTTTCCCGGACGCCGTGGTGTTCATGCATCCGGACGATGCACGGGACCGCGGTCTGCAGCGCGGTATGGAGGTGAAGATCGCTTCCCGCCGCGGCGAAGTGGTCATGCGCGTGGAAACCCGCGGTCGCAACAAGCCGCCGCGTGGCTTGGTCTTCATCCCGTTCTTCGATGCGGGTCGTCTGGTCAACAAGTTGACGCTGGATGCGACCTGCCCGATTTCCAAGGAAACGGACTATAAGAAGTGCGCGGTCAAAGTGACCAAAGCCTAATACAACAATGAGCCAAATGCGGCCGGTGTACATCGCCGGTCGCAATTCGGAGGTGAAAAGATGAAATTGATAAGCACACTGGCGTTGGTCGCCGGGATTGCCTTGGGCGGAATCGGGCTGGCCGGTGCTCAGGAACTGGTCAATGAAATTGGCGGCGTGACCATCGAAGGCAATTCGAAGGTGAATATGTTCAAGCCTGAGAAGGATCAGGCGAACATTCAGCGTAACTTTCAAAAGCAGCCGCCGCTGATCCCGCACAGTATCAAGGGTTACAACATCACGCAGAACTTCAACAAGTGCATGGACTGTCATTCCAAGGAGCGCGCCGAAGAGACCGGCGCAACCAAGGTGGCCAAGTCGCATTACCTCGATCGTGAGGACAACAAGTTGAAGAACATCTCGCCGCGCCGCTACTTCTGCATGCAGTGCCACGTGCCGCAGTACGACGCGAAACCGCTGGTCGAGAATACCTATAAACCTGCCGCCAAGAAGGGGGAATGATGAGTCTGAAAAAATACATGCCTGCCTGGCTGCAGCGTATCGGCTTGGTCAGTGCTCTACTGTTGTTCGTTGCCGGTATCGTGTTCTGGGGCGGCTTCAACTGGGCTCTGGAGGCGACCAATCGGGAAGCCTTCTGTATCTCCTGCCACGAAATGGAAGAAAACGTGTTCAAGGAATACCAGAACACGGTGCACTACACCAACCGTACCGGTGTGCGCGCGACCTGCCCGGATTGCCACGTGCCGAAGGAGTGGGGGCCGAAGATGGTCCGCAAGATCCAGGCTTCCAACGAAGTGCTGCACAAGATTCTCGGTACGATCGATACGCCGGAGAAGTTCAACAAGAAGCGTCACGAACTGGCTCAGCATGAATGGGATCGCATGAAGAAGACCGATTCCCGCGAGTGCCGGAACTGCCACAACTACGCCTATATGGACTACACCGAGCAGGGCGATCGGCCGGCCCGCATGCACCCGAAGGCGTTCGATGAAGGCAAGACCTGTATCGACTGCCACAAGGGCATTGCTCACCAGTTGCCGCAGATCGACCAGCATATCGGCAAGCAAAACGAAGGTGCGCTGGAAATTTCGCATGGCGAAAAACCGGCCGAGGTTGCCGACAAGAAGTAAGGTGCCTGCAATGCCTCGAAAAACGGCCCTGCTGTGCAGGGCCGTTTTTCATGGGGTTTTGCTGCGGTGCACGTGCTAAAACCGCAAAAAACCAGGGGTTCCCGGCGAATAAACCCGCTTGGCATCAACACATTCAGGAAAAGGTGTGCTACTTTAAGCGTGCTGCCGTTCCAACGGCCAGTTTTCTTAATCTTAATCAGGTAACAGGAGGCACTTAGATGAATAAATCCGAGCTGGTCGAAGTTGCTGCAAAAGAAGCTGGTATCACCAAGGCTGCCGCTGACAAGGCGCTGTCGGCCATCATCGGCGCAGTCGTCAAGACTGTGTCCAAGGGGGAGTCTGTGACTCTGGTTGGTTTTGGCACGTTCAAGTCCGCAAAGCGCGCAGCGCGTACCGGCAAGAATCCCAAGACCGGTGCGACCCTGAAGATTCCGGCAACGACGGTGCCGAAGTTCACCGCCGGTACCGCTTTCAAGGCTGCCGTTGCAGCCAAGAAGCCTGCCGCCAAGAAGAAATAATCCGGCTTTACCTATTGCGGAGTCCGTTATCCACGGACTCCGCTTTTAATTTTCAATGAACAATCCAGATTCCGAAAACCTTCCCGAGAACACTGAACCCGTCGCTCAGCCTTTCGATGCCAAGCGCCGTTTGCGGGAGTTGCTGTCAATTCCCGAGCGCGATCGGAGCGACGAACAGTGGGATGAAATCATCGAGTTGGAAATCCAGCTTGCTCCGGGCAACCGAATTTCCGGTAACGAACAGGGTGGGGGTGTCGGCCGTAGCCACGGTCAGCAGGCTCACGGCAAACCGGGTAGTGGTCAGCAAAAGAAGCATCGGCCGCGCTCGAACAACAATCGCCGCCAGCGCCCGAACAAGCCGCAAGGCGGCGGTGGCGGTACTCCGGCCTGAAGCCTTTGTGGCATCGTCCTGAAGCGGCATAATTGCCGTCATGCAGCATTTTGATCTGATCATCGTCGGCGGTGGCTTGGCCGGAGCCAGTCTTGCCGTTGCTTTGCGCGAGACGCGTTTGCGCATTGCGCTAGTCGAGGCAAATCCACCGCGCCGACCGGACGCTTGGGATGCGCGTATCTACGCGATCAGTCCGGCCAATATCGAATTCCTTGAGCGTATTGGAGCCTGGAAGCACCTTGACGCTTCGCGTATTGCCCCCATCCGAGCGATGGAGGTCTATGGCGACGGCAGCGGCCATCTCGGTTTTTCGGCCTATGACAGCGGGGTGCCTAACCTCGGGTGTGTCCTTGAATCTTCGCTGATGGCTTGCGAACTATGGGAAAGCGCCAAGCGTCAGTCCAATCTGACATTGTTTTCTCCGGCAGTTCCTGCATCCCTCGAGTTCCGCCATGATGCGGCTGTGCTGCATCTGAAGGATGGGGTAACGCTTGGTGCGCGCCTGGTGGTCGGAGCCGATGGTCGCGACTCCTGGGTGCGCGAGGCTGCTGGCTTGAAGGCCTGGAATACGCACTACGGTGACAAAGGCGTTGTCGCCAATTTTGCTACCGAGAAGGCTCACCATAACGTCGCTTTCCAATGGTTTCGCGGCGATGGCATCCTGGCCTATTTGCCATTGCCTGGGAACCGGATCTCTATCGTCTGGTCCACTCCGGATTGCCATGCCGATCAACTGCTTTCTCTATCCGCCGGGGATTTTTGCGAGCGTGTCGCTGAGGCCGGCCAGCGTAGGCTTGGGGCGTTGGAACTCTTGACGCCGCCAGCCGCGTTCTCTTTGCGCCTGATGCGCGTGCCGCAAACCGTGGCCCCGCGGTTGGCGCTGGTGGGCGATGCTGCACATGGCATACATCCTCTGTCCGGGCATGGGATCAATCTCGGCTTTCAGGATGCCATGGAGCTGGCGCGGCGCCTGGTGGAAGCTCAGGCCTGGCAGGACATTGGTGACGAGCGTTTTCTGCAGCGCTATCAGCGGGCTCGGCGAGAAGAGACTGTGTTGATGCAGACGACAACCGATGCATTGAAGCGGTTGTTCGCTAGCCAGGTAACTGGTGTCGGGATGTTGCGCAATTTTGGGCTGAGTGTGACCAACCGCCTGCCTTATGTGAAAAATTCCTTAGTGCGTTATGCGCTAGGGGCCTTCTAGGAGATTTGCATGTTCAAGAAAATCCTGCCGGCTGCGGTGGCGGTATTGTTTGCTTCATTGGCGACGGCTGACGAATCCGATATCCGCAAGGCGATGGAAGCCAAGCTTGGCACCAAGGTGGAAAGCGTCAACAAGTCCGGCTATCTCGGGCTTTACGAGGTCTACGCGGACGGCAACATTTTCTATACGGACGAGAAGATGACGGCCTTCCTGGTGAATGCTCAGTTGATCGACGGCAAGAACATGAAGAATGTCACCGAGGAGCGCATGCGCAAGCTGACGGCCATCAAGTTCAGCGAATTGCCGCTGGAGCGCGCCATCAAGCAGGTGCGTGGCGACGGTAAGCGAGTTCTTGCAACCTTCGAGGATCCAAATTGTGGTTATTGCAAGCGGCTGGCCAAGGATTTGCTGAAGCTCGAAAATGTGACCATCTATACCTTCCTTTATCCCATCCTCTCCGAAGACTCGGTGCGTAAATCGAAGCAGATCTGGTGTGCGGCAGATCGTTCGAAGGCCTGGAACGATTGGATGGTGGACGGCAAGGCGCCACCGGCTAAAGATGATTGCGATACTTCTGCGATCGGGCGCAATCAGGAATATGGTCGTAAGTTGAATATTACCGGTACGCCGACGCTGTTTTTCAGCGATGGTGAGCGGGTGCCAGGCGCGGTGCCGGTGGCTCGTATCGAGCAGAAGCTCAGCCAGGGCAAGTAAGCCGCCGTTTCCGTGAATAACAAGGGGCAGCTTCGGCTGCCCCTTGTTATTCTGGCGGCACGACGGCAAGATTCCAAAATGATCAATGCATCGGTTCCGATTGTCCGAAATACGCTGGTTAGCAGGCGTGGGCGTCTGATTCTCTTTTTTTTCGCTACCCTGCTGGGCGCCGCCGGATTGCTGGCCCATGTTTTGCGAATTTCCTACGAGGAAGCGGGGCGCAAGGCTGAAACCGAGGCACGAAATATCGTCAATACCGCAGAGGCACGTCTGGGGGCGACATTTCGGCGCATTGAGTCTGATCTTGAGCATATTGCGCTAGGGTTTCCGCAGGCGGCTCTCCTATCGAATGCTGACAAAGCGGTACGTGCTGCCGTAATGCAGGATTTGTCGATGTACCGGGCGCATTTTCCCGAAGTTGTCGGGTTTCGCGTGGCGGATCGATCCGGCAGGGTGTTGTTCGCCTCTGAGCGCGATGAGGTGCAACTCGATGTTTCAGATAGGAGCTATTTTAAAGCGCTGGCGCAGTCTCAAGGACAGCGCCTGTATTTCTCCGAGGTGTTGACTGGTCGTTTGACGGCTCGGCAGGTTGTGGCGGTTGCCGTGCCCTTGCGTTCTCCTGCGGGTGAGTTTCTGGGGGTCGTAACCGCGGCCATCGATCTGGCTCACTTTGCGGCGCTGTTTGAAGCTGTCGATCTTGGTCCCAATGGGGTGATTACCTTGCGGCGGAGCGATGACGCTCGGTTGGTGCTTCGTCGCCCCGCTAAGCCTGATGCGGTCAATCTCCCGCTTCACAATAATCCGATGCACTTGCGCATCGAAATGGGGGAGCGTAGCGGCACGATTCGCTATGAGGCTGCTTTGGATAAGACAGAGCGTATTTATGCCTACCAGAGAATTGGCGAGTATCCCTTTTACGTTGCGGCGGGCATTGCGAGCGAGGATTATTTGATAGGGTGGCGCAGATCCTTGTTCAGTACGCTGACTATCTTTTCCCTGTTGGCGCTCGGATTGTCGTTGGTTTTGGTTCGCGCCTTGCGTATTGAGCGAGAAGAGGAATCGGTGGCTAACCAATTGGCCGAAAGCGAAGCCCGCTATCGCATGCTTGCGGACAATAGTCATGACGTGATCTGGACTATCGATATTCCTACGCGTCGATTCACCTACGTCAGTCCATCGGTAAAAACACTACGTGGGTTCACACCGGAAGAAGTTATTGCCCAACCGATCGAGGCGGGTTTGACTCCTGAGTCCGCCGAGTTGGCGAATCGTGTAATTGATCAGCGCTTACGGCGCATCGCCTCGGGAGATTTGTCGGCTAACGTCGTGACCACCGAACTCGATCAGCTTTGCCGGGATGGCTCGATTGTTTCCACCGAGGTGGTGTCCAGTTATCTCCTTGATGTAACCGGCGTGCCCAGGACTATATTGGGTATCACCCGTAACATTAGTGAACGGAAAGCCGCCGAGGAGGCGCTACGTGAGAGCAATCGTCGCTTGCAGGAGCAGTTGCAGGAAATCGAGCGTCTGCAGGCGGCATTGCGTGAGCAGGCGATTCGCGACAGTTTGACCGGGTTGTACAACCGTCGCTATCTTGATGAAACCCTTGATCGTGAGGTGGCACGGGCGCGGCGGGAAGGCAATCCGCTATCGCTGGTTATGATGGATATCGACCATTTCAAGGATGTTAACGATACCTACGGGCACCAGGTTGGCGACGAGGTTCTCCGCGTATTGGCGGCTACGCTATTGGCCGACATTCGGGCCGAAGATGTTGCTTGTCGTTATGGTGGCGAGGAGTTTTTGATCCTGCTGCCAAATATGCCGCTGGTGGCTGCGCTCGAGCGGGCCGAGTCCTGGCGTGCCGAAGTTGCGGCATTGCAGATTCGACACGGCGGCTTCCAATTACAGTTCACGGTTTCGCTTGGGGTGGCTTCTTATCCCGAGCACGGCAAAACCCCGGATGATCTGACGCGCGGCGCCGATCAGGCGCTGTATCGAGCCAAGGCCGAGGGGCGCAATCGTGTGGTGGCATCCTGTTGAGCTTGCCTCTCGTCTCGCCGTAGGCTGAGGCGCTACAAAATCCCCACTTTTTACCACGGCAGCATGTCGGCCGATGGGCTTTGCTTTGCATCAAAAACTCCTAATAAGTCACTTTAAGAATTGTTTTCCTATCCTTGATTTTTAAGGATAATTTTTCTTAAAAATTGTCTCGCAAACCGCTTCTAAGTCCTTGTTGCATAAGAAAAAAATCACAATTTCTCTATTGACGTCATGGGGTTGATGTTCTAAAGTGGGAAAACGTGTTGAAAAGTGGGTTAACGGGGAGCGAAACGGGGAATGTTCGAGGGCGCTGCAGCACTCAGTCTGGATGCGAAGGGGCGGCTTGCCATACCGGCAAGGCACCGCGAAACCCTGCTCGCGGCCGCTGAGGGTGGGCTTGTCCTGACCGCGCATCCGCATCGTTGCTTGTTGCTCTATCCTTCACCCGCCTGGCAGCCGATTCGCGATCAGATCCTCAAGGCGTCGAGCCTCGATCCGCGAGCTGCCTCGATCAAGCGGGTCCTGGTTGGTAATGCGCGCACCGAAGAGCTCGATTCGGCGGGGCGCCTCTTGGTGGCGCCGGAGTTGCGTACTTACGCCAATTTGGAAAAGACCGTTTATCTGGTCGGTATGGGGTCGCATTTCGAAATCTGGAGCGAGGCCGGCTGGAAACAGCAGAACGATCTGGCTGCTGAGGCGCTCTCGGGTGATTTGCCGCCGGGCTTTGGGGATTTGGTGCTGTGACCGCCGGTGCCGCCCATGTGACGGTACTGCTCGAAGAGGCGGTAGAGGCGCTGGCGATAAAAGCCGATGGAGCTTATGTCGATGCGACCTTCGGCCGGGGCGGTCATAGCCGCAAGATTCTCTCGTGTTTGGGTGATGCGGGCAGATTGGTTGCGCTGGATCGCGATCCGCAAGCGATCGCGGCTGGAGTTGCCTTGGGCGATCCGCGTTTCAGCCTGGTGCATCGGGCCTTCGGCGAGTTGGCTCAGGCGGCCGTCGAGGCAAATCTTTCTGCAGCGGATGGTGTTTTGTTTGATGTAGGGGTGTCGTCGCCGCAAATCGACGAGGGGGAGCGCGGCTTCAGCTTTCGCTACGACGCGCCGCTCGACATGCGTATGGATACGACGCAGGGCGAGACGGCGGCAGAGTGGCTGGCGCGGGCCGATGAGCGGGAAATTACGGAGGTCATCAAAAATTATGGCGAAGAACGGTTTGCTTTCCAGATTGCAAAGAAGGTTGTGGCTGCTCGGGTCGAACAACCTATTGTCACAACAGGTCAGTTCGCGGCCCTCGTACGCTCGGCCGTGCGCACCCGTGAACCAGGGCAGGACCCGGCGACGCGCAGCTTTCAAGCTCTACGGATTCATATCAACCAGGAACTGCGCCAGCTGGAAGTAGCCTTGCCGCAGGCGCTGGATTTGCTGAAGCCTGGTGGTCGTCTGGTGGTGATTTCCTTTCATTCGTTGGAAGACCGCATCGTGAAAAACTTCATGCGGGCGCAGTCCACCGCAGATGCGATGCCGAAAAACCTGCCGTTGCGTGCTGACCAGCTGCCGAAGCCAAAACTGCGTCTGGTGGGCAAGGCGATCAAGCCGAGCGAAGCCGAAATCGAAGCCAATCCGCGGGCACGCAGTGCCGTGATGCGGATCGCTGAAAAACTGTAATGCTGCGTTTCAACATGATTCTTCTCCTGATTGCTGTCGTTTGTGCGCTGGGTGTCGTGACCTCCCAGCACCGCGCGCGCAAGCTGTTTCAGGATTTGGAGAGCGAGCAGGAGCGGGCGCGCCAGCTAGACATCGAGTACGGCCAATTGCAGTTGGAAATGTCGACCTGGGCGACCCACCCCCGTATTGAGCAGATCGCTCGCGAGCGCCTGCACATGGTGCCACCCGATGCCGCGGCACGTGCGGCGCAGAAGAAAGGCGGTCGCTGATGGTCGTGCGCCGCCGCCCGCAACGCGGTCACCGTTATACCGAGAGTCCGGTTCTGCAACTGGCCTTGCAGGGCTGGCGTTCGCGCACGGTGGGCCTGTTGCTGATGGCGGCCTTTTTCGCCTTGGTGGCACGCAGTTTTTACCTGCAGGTCATCAATAACGACTTCCTGCAGGAAAAGGGCGATTCCCGCATGCGGCGGGATATCGAAATTTCTGCGTCGCGCGGCAAGATTGTCGATCGCAATGGCGACATGCTGGCGGTGTCGACGCCGATGAAATCCGTCTGGGCGATTCCTTCCGATGCGCGGACGATGGATGGGGGGCAGAAGCGCCAGTTGGCCGGGCTGCTCGAAATGCCGGTGCGCGAGTTGGATGGCAAGCTGGCATCGGAAAAGACCTTTGTCTTCGTCAAGCGCCAGGTTTCGCCCGAGGTGGCCGACCGCATCGCGGCGCTGAAGCTGCCCGGGGTGCATCAGGAGAAGGAATATCGTCGCTTCTATCCGACCGGCGATATGACGGCGCATATCGTCGGCTTCACCGGTGTCGATGACAAGGGTCTGGAAGGCGTCGAATTGGCCTTCCAAAGCAGTCTGCTCGGCCGGCCGGGGAGTCGGACGGTGATTCGCGATCGCCGTGGCAACATCGTCGAAGATGTGGGGTCGATCAAGCCGCCGCAGGACGGCAAGGATATCCGTCTGGCGCTGGATTCGAAAATACAGTATCTGGCGTACAGCCATCTGAAAAAGGCTGTCGAGGAAAACAAAGCCAAGGCTGGCGGTGCGGTCGTGATCGACGCGCGTAGCGGAGAGATTCTGGCCCTGGTTAATTGGCCGACTTATAACCCGAACAATCGACAGAGTCTGTCGGGGGCGCAATTGCGCAATCGCGCCATCACCGATACCTACGAGCCGGGTTCGGTGATGAAGCCGTTTACGGCCGCCTTGGCGCTGGAAAAAGGCAAGGTTCGTTTCGACACCGTGATCAACACTGCGCCGGGGCGTCTGACCATTGGCTCGGCAACGATTTCCGATGCGCATCCGCATGGTGCGTTGTCCGTGGCCCAGATCATCCAGAAGTCTTCCAACGTAGGGACTGCGAAGATTGCTCTCGGTTTTCCGCCGCAGGAAATGTGGGAGTTGTTCGACAACCTCGGTTTCGGCCAGGCGCCGAACCTGGGTTTTCCCGGCGAGGTGAATGGTCGTCTGCGTCCATGGAAAAACTGGCGTCCGATCGAGCAGGCGACGATGTCCTATGGGCACGGCATTTCCGTGAGTCTGATCCAGATGGCGCGGGCTTATACGGTGTTTGCGCGTGACGGCGAATTGATGCCGCTGTCGCTGACCAAGCTGGAAGATGCACCGCCGCACGGCGCACGTGTCTTCTCGCCGCAAACGATGCGTGAACTGCGGACGATGCTGGAGATGGCCGTGCAGCCAGAAGGAACTGCCCCGAAGGCGCGTGTTCCCGGCTACCGCGTCGGCGGTAAGACTGGCACCGCCTACAAGATCGAGGGCGGTGTCTATGCGAAGAAATATGTCGCTTCCTTCGTTGGCGTGGCGCCGATCAGTGACCCCCGCCTTGTGGTGGCGGTCATGATCGACGAACCGACAGGCGGTGCCCACTACGGCGGTGACGTAGCCGGTCCGGCGTTTTCTCATATCATGGGCGGCGCCTTGCGCACCCTTGGTATCCCGCCTGATGCACCTCTGCAGTTGGCTGCAGCGGAAGGGGAGAAGGGAAAACTATGAGCACGCCACGCGAACTGCTCGACCGCCTGGAGGCCATGGGCGTGAACGTGACCGGTGTCGCTGACGACAGTCGCCAGGTGTTGCCGGGCGATGTCTTCCTGGCCTATCCGGGCGATCTGGCTGATGGTCGCCGCTATATCGACGACGCCGTGGCCAAGGGGGCGGTTGCCATCCTGTGGCAGCCGGGTGGCGATTTTGCCTGGAATCCGGCGTGCACCGCAGCAAACCTGCCGGTAGGCGAATTGCGCGCTTTGGCGGGGCCGTTGGCACATATGGTGTATGGCCACCCGAGCGAGGCGATGTCCTTGATCGCGGTGACCGGTACCAACGGCAAGACCACCATCAGCCAATGCATTGCACGGGCTTATCCGAAGCCTTGCGCCATCATTGGTACGCTGGGCGCCGGCTTCGCTGATGATTTGACCGAAACCGGCTTCACCACGCCGGAGGCGACCACCCTGATGCGCTATCTGGCGCGCTTCCGCCAGCAGCATGCAGCAGCTTGCGCGCTTGAGGCCAGTTCGATCGGGATCGAGGAAGGGCGGATGAATGGTGCTCGGGTCGATGTGGCGATCTTCACCAACCTGACGCGCGATCATCTCGACTATCACGGCTCGATGGAGGACTACGCGGCAGCCAAGGCCAAGCTCTTCTGCTGGCCGCGCCTGCGCACGGCCATCGTTAATCTGGACGATGAATTCGGCTTGCGCCTGATGCGTGAAACCACCGCGCTGCGTGTACTGGGCTACGCCATTGGCGAACAGCGCCGCGATTTCCCTGCCTTGGTGCGAGCCGAGAATCTCGAAGAAACACCTTTTGGCCAAAGCTTTACGCTGGTCCTGCCAAACGGTCGGGAAACTGTCGAAACCTCATTGGTCGGGCGCTACAACGTCTCCAACCTGCTGGCGGTAGCCGCCGTGCTGCACGATGCCGGCCTGCCGGCGCATGAGGTCGCGCGTCGTGTGGCCGAACTGACGCCACCGCCGGGGCGCATGGAACGTATCGGTGGCGCGGGCGAGCCGCTGGTTGTCGTCGATTATGCACACACGCCCGATGCGCTGGAGAACGCATTGGTCGCGTTGCGCCCGGTTGCAGCGGTGCGCGGCGGCCGAGTGGTCGTCCTGTTCGGCTGCGGCGGCGACCGCGACAAGGGCAAGCGTCCGTTGATGGGCGAAGTGGCACAGCGCTGTGCGGATCGCGTCCTGGTGACCAGCGATAACCCACGTTCCGAGGTGCCGCAGGACATCGTCAGCGATATCGCGGCCGGCATGACCCATGCCGAAGTCGAACTCGACCGTGCCACGGCCATCCGTCGCGTCGTGCTCGAGGCGGCCATGGGCGATGTGATCCTGTTGGCCGGCAAGGGGCATGAGCCCTACCAGGAGATCGCCGGAGTCAAGTATCCATTTTCCGACGTCGAGCAGGCGCGTTTGGCGCTGGAGCTGCGTCGGACGAATTTGCAGGAGGAGGCGGCATGAACTGGCTGCTATCCCAGGTTGCCGCGGCCGTCAGCGGTCGCATGCTGGGCGAGGATCTGGCCCTCAGCGGCGTATCGACCGATACGCGTGCCATTGCAGCGGGGCAGTTGTTCGTCGCCCTCAAGGGCGAGCGTTTCGATGCGCACGATTTCCTGGCGCAAGCCTTTGCCAGCGGTGCTTCGGCGCTGCTGGTCAGTGATGAGGTCAAGGTGCCGGCCGGCGTGCCGGCAGTCGTAGTCGACGATACCCGCCTGGCCCTCGGTCGCCTGGCCAAGGCGTGGCGCGCTTCGTTCAAGCTACCGGTGATCGCGGTCACCGGTTCGAACGGCAAGACAACGACCAAGGAAATGGTCGCTGCCATTCTGCAGGCCGAATTCGGCGAAGCCGTGCTGGCGACGCGTGGCAATCTGAATAACGACATCGGCCTGCCGCTGACCCTGCTCGGCTTGAATGCCGGCCATCGAGCCGCGGTGATCGAAATGGGCATGAACCATCCGGGCGAGATCGCCTACCTGGCGCCAATTGGCGCGCCGACGGTGGCGCTGATCACCAATGCCCAGCGTGCCCACCTGGAAGGCATGGGCGATCTGGACGAAGTGGCGCGTGAGAAAGGCAGCATCTTCACTGGCTTGCCGGCGGAGGGCATTGCTGTGATCAATGCCGACGATGCCTACGCCGATTTCTGGCGCAAAGCCGCCGGTGGGCGCCCGGTGCGCACTTTCGCCATCGATGGTGCCGCCGATGTGAATGGGGCAGTGATTGTCCATGGCCTGGAGATGTCGCTCACGCTGACCGCGCCGGAAGGCGAGACCGAAATCAAGCTGTCCGTGCCGGGGCGCCACAACGCCCGCAATGCCGTGGCCGCGGCGGCTGCCTGCCTGGCTGCCGGCATTCCGCTGCGCAGCGTGGCGGCGGGTCTGGCCAACTTCTCGGGCGTCAAGGGGCGGCTCCAACGCCGTGCCGGCAAGGCCGGGGCGGAGCTTCTCGACGATACCTACAACGCCAATCCGGATTCGGTCCGCGCCGGTATCGACGTGCTGGCTGCGACCATCGGCAAGAAACTGCTGGTGTTGGGCGACATGGGCGAGATCGGCGAGGCGAGCGGCCAGTATCACGATGAAATCGGCGGATATGCCAAGAGTCAGGGCGTCGATCAGCTCTTCGCCCTCGGCGAAGCCAGCAAACAAGCAGTACGCAACTTCGGCGACGGCGCCCGGCATTTTTGCACGGTGGAAAAGCTGATTGCTGCGGTGGACAAGGAATTGGGCCCGGAAACCACGGTGCTGGTGAAGGGCTCGCGCTTCATGAAAATGGAAAGGGTGGCCGACGCACTGGCTGCCGGGGAGAAACACTAAATGCTGCTCGCTTTGGCTCAATGGCTGGCGCAGGACGTTCGCTTTTTCAACGTCTTCAACTACATCACGCTGCGCACGGTGCTGGCGTCGATGACGGCCCTGCTGATCTCCTTGTGGGCTGGTCCCGGTGTCATCCGCTGGTTGGCCGCCAAGAAAATCGGCCAAGCGGTGCGCACCGACGGGCCGCAGACCCATTTGGTCAAGTCGGGTACGCCAACCATGGGCGGCGTGTTGATCCTGATCGCCATCGCCATCACCACCCTGCTCTGGGGCGACCTGACCAACAAGTACGTATGGACGGTGCTGATCGTCACGCTCGGCTACGGCATCGTCGGTTGGTACGACGACTGGAAGAAGGTGGTCTATCGCGATCCGAATGGGCTGGCCGCACGCTGGAAATATTTCTGGCAGTCGGTGCTCGGTATCGGTGCGGCGCTGTTCATCGCCTTCTCGGCCAAGTCGCCGGCGCACAGCGAACTGATCGTGCCCTTCTTCAAGACTATTGCCTTCCCATTGGGCATCGTCGGCTTCATCACCCTGACCTACTTCGTCATCGTCGGCACCAGCAATGCGGTGAACCTGACCGACGGCCTGGACGGTCTGGCCATCATGCCGACCGTGATGGTCGCCGCCGCCTTCGCGATCATTGCCTACGTGACCGGCCATGCGGTGTACGCCAAGTACCTGCTGATCCCCTACGTGCCGGGGGCGGGCGAATTGTGCATCCTGCTCGGCGCCATCGCCGGGGCGGGCCTGGGCTTCCTGTGGTTCAACGCCTATCCGGCTGAAGTGTTCATGGGCGACGTTGGCGCGCTGGCGCTGGGTGCTGCGCTGGGTACGGTGGCGGTGATCGTGCGTCAGGAAATCGTGCTCTTCATCATGGGCGGTGTTTTCGTGATCGAAACCCTGTCGGTGATGCTGCAGGTCAGCTACTTCAAATACACCAAGAAGAAATACGGCGAGGGCCGGCGCATCCTGCGCATGGCGCCGCTGCATCACCACTTCGAACAAACCGGCTGGAAGGAGACGCAGGTTGTCGTCCGCTTCTGGATCATCACCATCATGCTCGTGTTGATCGGGCTGTCCACCCTGAAGCTGCGCTGAGGAAGGCATGGAACTCAAGGGCAAACGCGTAGCGGTCGTCGGACTCGGAGAGTCCGGACTGGCGATGGCCAAATGGCTGCATCGCCAGGGCGCCATCGTGCGCGTGGCCGATTCGCGTGACAACCCGCCGAATGTCGAAGCCCTGCGCCAAGTGGCGCCGAACGCCGAATTGCTGAGCGGCGCGTTCACCGACGCCACCTTCGCCAATATCGACCTGCTGGCGTTGTCGCCGGGCGTCGCCAAGGCCACGCCGGCCATTGCTGCGGTGCACGTGCCGATTTGGTCAGAAATCGAGTTGTTTGCACACGGTGTGCGCGAGCAGGTGCCAGGCTCGCATATCCTCGCCATCACCGGCAGTAACGGCAAGACGACAACCACCGCGCTGACCGCCGCGCTGCTCAACGGCGCAGGCGTTCCGGCCATCGCCTGCGGCAACATTTCGCCGTCGGCGCTCGATGCCTTGATGGATGCGCAGGATAGCGGCACGTTGCCAGAGGTCTGGGTGCTCGAACTCTCCAGCTTCCAGCTGGAAACGACGCATCAATTGAATGCAGTGGCGGCGACAGTGCTCAATCTGTCCGAAGATCACCTCGACCGCTACGAAGGGAGCATGGCCAACTACGCCGCTGCCAAGTCGCACATCTTCCAGGGTAAGGGTGCGATGATCCTGAATCGTGACGACGACTGGTCGATGGCCAACGGACGTTGCGGCCGCAAGATGATCACCTTCGGCCTCGATCCGGCACCGAGGGCGGTCGATTACGGCTTCGCCGACGGCGCGATCTGGCACGGCAAGCAAAAGCTGGTGGCGCTGGCCGACCTGCAGCTTTCCGGCCTGCACAACGCCGCCAATGCCATGGCGGCGCTGGCCCTGTGCGAATGCGTCGGTGTCGCGCCGGAACGCTTGGTCGAACCGCTGAAACAGTTCAAGGGCTTGGCCCATCGGGTCGAAACAGTGGCCGAGATTGGCGGCGTGCTTTACGTCGACGACTCGAAGGGAACCAATGTCGGTGCCACATTGGCGGCAATCGAGGGCATGGGCCGCAAGGTGGCCATTGTGTTGGGTGGCGATGGCAAGGGCCAGGACTTCTCCCCGCTGAAGGCTGCACTGAAGAAGCATGGACGTGCTGTGGCCTTGATCGGTCGTGACGCACCAGCTATCGAGGCTGCGATCAAAGGCTGCGGTGTGCCGCTACAACGGGTTGCCGACATGGGTGAGGCGGTGCGCTGGCTTGCCCAGCAGGCAAAGTCTGGCGATTGCGTGCTGCTGTCGCCGGCCTGCGCCAGTCTCGATATGTTCAAGAACTACGCCCATCGAGCGCAGGCCTTTATCGATGCCGTCAAGGAGCTACCATGCTGATCTCAGCCCTTGACGCGCCGCGCCGCCAGGTTTCGGAAATCGACTACACCTTGTTGTGGACGGTACTGATCCTTTTGTTCGGTGGCTTGGTCATGGTCTATTCGGCGTCGATTGCAACGGCCGAAGGGGGGCGCTTTACCAATCATCAACCGGCTTACTTCCTGCTACGCCACGGCGTTTTCCTGTGCATCGGCCTGGTCGCTGCCGCCGTGGCATTTCAGGTGCCGCTCAGCCTGTGGCAGAAATACGCCCCCTATCTCTTTATGGCCGGCGCCGTGCTGTTGTTGATCGTACTGATCCCCGGCATTGGTCGTGACGTGAACGGCGCCCGCCGCTGGTTGCCGCTGGGCTTCGCCAACCTGCAGCCATCCGAGCTGATGAAACTGTTCGCCGTGCTCTACGCTGCTGATTACACCGTGCGCAAGATCAACGTGATGCACGACCTGAAACAGGCCTTCCTGCCGATGTTCGGTGCGATGGCTATCGTCGGCATGCTGTTGCTCAAGGAGCCGGACTTCGGCGCCTTTGTCGTGATCATCTCAATCGCCATGGGCATCCTTTTCCTGGGCGGCTTGAAGGCCCGCCTGTTTGCACTGCTGATCGTCGGTCTGCTGATTGCCTTCACGATCATGATCATCGTCTCGCCTTATCGACGTGACCGTGTGTTCGGCTTCATGGACCCTTGGGCCGACGCATTTGGTCGCGGCTACCAGTTGTCGCACTCCTTGATCGCCTTTGGCCGTGGCGAGTTGTTCGGTGTTGGTCTCGGCGCCAGCGTCGAGAAGCTGTTCTACCTGCCGGAAGCGCATACCGATTTCCTGCTGGCCGTCATCGCCGAGGAACTTGGTTTCTTCGGAGTGCTCGCCGTCATCGCCCTGTTTGCCCTGCTGGTTCAACGCGCCTTTGCCATCGGCCGCCAATGCGTGCAATTCGACCGCCTTTATCCGGCGCTGGTCGCCATGGGCATGGGCATCTGGTTCGGCGTGCAGTCCTTCATCAACATGGGCGTGAATATGGGCCTGTTGCCGACCAAGGGCCTGACCCTGCCGCTGATGAGCTTTGGCGGCTCAGGGATTCTAGCTAACTGCATCGCTTTGGCGATCCTGCTCAGAGTCGATTGGGAGAATCGCCAATTGATGCGTGGAGGCAAGCTATGAGCAAAACCATCCTGATCATGGCAGGCGGCACGGGCGGCCACATCTTCCCGGCGCTGTCGGTAGCGCATCGCATGCGCGACGAAGGCTGGCGTGTGGTCTGGCTGGGTAACCCCGATGGCATGGAGTCCCGCCTCGTGCCGCAGCATGGTTTCGAGATGGTTTGGGTCAAGTTCGGCGCTCTGCGTGGCAAGGGTTTGCTGCGCAAGCTATTGCTGCCCTTGAACCTGTTGCGCGGTTTCTGGCAAGGCTGGAAGGCGATCCGCCAGGTTCGCCCGGATGTCGTGCTCGGCATGGGCGGCTACATCACTTTCCCGGGTGGCATGATGGCAGCCTTGCTCGGCGTGCCGCTGGTGCTGCACGAGCAGAATTCGGTTGCCGGCTTGGCCAACCGCGTCCTCGCCGGCGTCGCCGACCGCATTGCCACCGGTTTCCCCAATGTGCTGAAGAAGGGCGCTTGGGTCGGCAATCCGGTTCGCCCGGAAATCGCCGCTTTGTCAGCGCCGAACGAGCGCCTTGGCGAGCGTCAGGGGGCACTGCGGGTACTGGTTATCGGCGGCAGCCTGGGGGCGCAGGCCTTGAACGAAATAGTGCCGAAGGGCATGGCCATGCTGCGCGAAGACGAATTGCCGCAGATCGTCCATCAGGCCGGCGAGAAGCATATCGAGGCGCTGCAGGCCAATTATGCTGCTGCCGGGGTGCAAGCCCATTGCGTGCCGTTCATCGAAGACATGGCTGGGGCTTACGAGTGGGCCGATCTGGTGATCTGCCGTGCCGGTGCGCTGACCATCGCCGAGTTGGCGGCGGCCGGCGTAGCCAGCATCCTGGTTCCCTTCCCGCATGCGGTGGACGACCACCAGACCGGCAACGCCATGTTCCTGGTCAATGTCGGCGGTGCCTTCCTGTTGCCGCAAACCGAATTGACGGCGGATTCGATTGCGCTGATCCGCAATTACTCGCGCGGTCAGTTGCTCGAAATGGCCCAGAAGGCCCGTTCCCTGGCCAAGCCCGATGCCACGGCGGACGTGGCGAATATTTGTTCGGAAATCGCCAAATGAAACACAAGGTCAAGCACATCCATTTCGTCGGCGTCGGTGGTTCCGGTATGAGCGGCATTGCCGAGGTGATGGCGCACCTGGACTACACCGTCAGCGGTTCCGATCTGGCGGCCAGCGCGACGACACGCCGCCTGGAAGGCGAGGGCGTACGGGTGATGTTCGGGCACGACGCCGCCAATGTGGCCGGTGCCGATGCCGTGGTCGTGTCGACCGCAGTCAAGGCCGACAACCCGGAGGTCGTTGCCGCCCGCGAACGCCGTATTCCGGTTGTGCCGCGCGCGCAGATGCTGGCCGAGTTGATGCGCCTGAAGCAAGGCATCGCCATCGCCGGGACCCATGGCAAAACGACCACGACCAGCCTAGTCACCAGCATCCTGGCCGAAGGCGGTATCGACCCGACCTTCGTTATCGGCGGTCGCCTGAATGCGGCCGGGGCGAATGCCCGTCTGGGACATGGCGATTTCCTGGTGGCCGAGGCCGACGAATCGGATGCCTCCTTCCTCTATCTGTCGCCGGTGATTTCGGTCGTGACCAATATCGACGCCGATCACATGGAAACCTATGGCCACGACTTTGAGCGCCTGAAATCGACCTTCGTCGATTTCCTCAACCGCTTGCCCTTCTATGGCGTGGCGGTGTTATGTGCCGACGATCCGAACGTTCGCGAGATCATGCCGCGAGTAGCCAAGCAGATCGTCACCTATGGCTTGAGCAGCGAGTGCAATTTCTATGCGGAAAACGTCGTTGCCGACAACGGCCAGATGCGTTTCGACTGTGTGCGGGTGAATGGCTCGGTGTCGCGTCTGTCGGTGACGTTGAACACGCCGGGCATGCACAACGTGCTGAACGCACTGGCGGCAATTGCCGTAGCCACCGAGGTTGGCGTTTCCGATGCGGCCATCGTCAAAGCTTTGGCCGAGTTCAAGGGGGTCGGTCGCCGTTTCCAGCGTTATGGCGAGGTGGCGCTGCCTGCCGGCGGTTCATTCACCTTGGTCGATGACTACGGACATCACCCGGTGGAAATGGCGGCAACGCTGGCTGCTGCTCGCGGTGCTTTTCCGGGACGGCGTCTGGTGCTGGCCTTCCAGCCGCACCGCTACACGCGGACACGTGATTGCTTCGAGGATTTCGTCAAGGTTCTATCGACCGTGGATGCGTTGTGCCTGGCCGAGGTGTATGCCGCCGGCGAGGCGCCTATCGTGGCCGCCGACGGCCGTTCGCTGGCGCGCGCCCTGCGCGTTGCAGG
This sequence comes from Azonexus sp. IMCC34839, assembly GCF_047047955.1. Lineage (GTDB taxonomy): Bacteria > Pseudomonadota > Gammaproteobacteria > Burkholderiales > Rhodocyclaceae > Azonexus. The sequence goes on from NZ_CP150631.1 coordinate 3,036,164, forward strand.
AAAGGTTGAGCCGGTCTTCGTCGAAGACATCGCGGCGATGCCGCAAACGATCATGGATGTCGCCCGGGATGGCGACGTGGTGTTGACCATGGGGGCCGGCTCGATCGGCGCGGTTCCCGGCAAGTTGGTGGAAGGCAAATGAGCGAGTTTGGCAAAGTCGCGGTGCTTTTTGGTGGAACGTCCGCCGAGCGCGAGGTATCTTTGAACAGCGGTTCGCGTGTGCTGGCCGCATTGTCCGGCCAGGGCATCGATGCGCATCCCTTCGACCCGGCCGAGCAGCCGCTCGATGCCTTGAAGGGTTACGACCGTGCCTTCGTCGCGCTGCATGGTCGCCATGGCGAAGACGGCACGATCCAGGGCGCGCTGGAACTGATGCACATCCCTTACACCGGCTCCGGTGTCATGGCTTCGGCACTGGGTATGGACAAGTTCCGCACCAAGTTGCTATGGCAGGCGGCCGGCCTGCCGATTTCCGAATACGCCTTGCTCAATGCCGACTCGGACTTCGCCGAAATCGAAGAGGAGATGGGCCTGCCGCTGTTCGTCAAGCCAGCGCATGAGGGATCTTCGATCGGTATCAGCAAGGTCAAGGCGCCGGGCGAACTGGCGGCAGCTTATGCCGAAGCAGCCCGCTACGACAGCCTGGTGATCGCCGAAAAGGGGGTCATGGGCGGCGAATACACCGTCGGTATCCTTGGCGACCAAGCGTTGCCGATCATCAAGATCGAGCCGGCGACCGAATGGTACGACTACGAGGCCAAGTACAACCGCGACGATACGCGCTACCTGTGTCCATGTGGCTTGCCCGAGGCCCAGGAGCAGGAAATCCGCCGCCAGGCGCTGGAGGCCTTCCGCATTCTCGGCGGACGTGGCTGGGGCCGGGTCGATTTTCTGATGGACGAGGCGGGTAACCACTACTTCCTGGAAGTGAACACGGCGCCCGGCATGACCGATCATTCGCTGGTGCCGATGGCAGCGCGCGTGGCCGGGCTGGAGTATCCGGCGCTGGTGCGTCGGGTACTCGAAATGGCAGCAAACGACTGAGGCAATGAATGTGGAACAAACCACACCTGTTGAACGCGATAGCCGACCTGCTGATTCTGGCAGCTTCGGCGGCTGTGCTCGTCGCGGCAGCAGTGTGGCTGGTGCGTGTTCCATCCTTGCCGGTGAAACAGGTGGTCTTCGTCGAGGAAATGGCACATACGCGGCGAGCCGAGATCGAGCAGGTGTTGCCGGCGACGTTGCGGGCCAATTTCTTCAGCCTGAATCTGGAGAGCGTGCGCTCCGCCCTCGAGAAGTTGCCGTGGGTGCGCAAGGCCGAAGTGCGCCGCGTGTGGCCATCGCGTCTGGAAATCCGCGTCGAGGAGCATCGTCCGGTGGCGCGTTGGGGCGAAGGACGCGGCGAGTTGGTGAACAGCTACGGAGAGGTCTTCGTAGCCACGCCGACGCCCGACGAGAACAGCCGGATGCCGCTGCTCTACGGTCCGTTGGGCACAGCGCCGGAAGTTCTGAAACGTTACGGCGAGTTCATCGAGGCCTTTGCGCCGGTCGGCGCACGCCCAACACAGGTGATTCTTTCGCCGCGTCTGGCCTGGCAAACCAGGCTGGACAGCGGCATGTCGGTCGATATCGGGCGAGAGCAGCAGAAAGCTACGGTGCACGACCGTTTACAGCGATTTATCGAGGTTTATCCGGAAACGATCGGCAAGCGGGGCGCGGTGCCGGCGGTGGTGGATTTGCGTTATCCGAACGGGTTCGCGATGCGGACTGCGGGCGAAGGGAAGGGAAAGTAGGAAGATGAGCAGGGACAACAAGGACCTCGTGGTCGGGCTGGATATCGGTACCTCCAAGATCGTTGCGCTGGTGGCAGAGATCGATCAGGAAGGCGGGCTGAACGTGATTGGCATGGGCTCGCAGGATTCACGCGGCCTGAAGAAGGGGGTCGTGGTCAATATCGAGGAGACGGTGCACACCATCAGCCGGGTGATCCAGGAAGTCGAGCTGATGGCCGATTGCAAGGTGCGCGACGTCTACACCGGGATCGCCGGCAGCCATATCAAGAGCTTCAACTCGAACGGCATGGTGGCGATCAAGGACAAGGAGGTCACGCCTACCGACATCGAGCGCGTGATCGAAACCGCCAAGGCGATGCCGATCCCAGCCGATCAGGAAATCCTGCATATCCTGACCCAGGAGTTCGTCATCGACGGCCAGGATGGGATCCGCGAGCCGATCGGCATGAGCGGCATGCGCCTCGAGGTCAAGACGCACATCGTTACCGGCGCCGTGTCGGCCGCCCAGAACATCGTCAAATGCGTGCGCCGTTGCGGCCTCGAGGTCAATGATCTGGTCTTGCAGCCCCTGGCGTCCAGCTATGCCGTGCTGTCCGAGGACGAGAAGGATCTCGGTGTCTGTCTGATCGATATCGGTGGCGGTACGACGGATATCGCCGTGTGGACCCAGGGCGCCATTCGTCACACCTCGGTGATTCCCATCGCCGGCGACCAGATTACCAACGATATCGCCATGGCCTTGCGCACGCCGACGCGCGAAGCCGAGGACATCAAGTGCAAGTTCGGTTGCGCCTTGTCCCTGCTAGCGGATGCTGATGAAAACCTCGATGTCGCCGGCGTGGACGACCGCCCGAGCCGGAAGTTGAGCCGCCGCGCGCTGGCCGACGTGATCCAGCCGCGCGTAGAGGAGTTGTACGAATTGATCCAGAACGAATTGCGCCGGGCCGGCTTCGAGGACGTCCTGTCGTCCGGCATCGTGCTGACCGGCGGCGCCAGCGTCATGCCGGGTATGGTTGAACTGGGCGAGGAAATCTTCCACATGCCGGTCCGCCTCGGCAGCCCGAAATACCACGGCAGCCTGGCCGACGTGGTGCAGAGCCCGCGTTTCTCGACCGCCTTCGGTCTGCTGCTCGAAGCGCAATCGCAGCGCAAGCGCGGCCAGAAGATTCAGGAAAAGCAAGGCATCAAGGATGTCTTCGAAAGCATGAAGCAGTGGTTTGCCAAGAATTTTTGATTTGTTTGTGAACAGGTTTTTCAGAGGAGGTAGTCATGTTTGAAATCATCGAGAAAGAAGAGACTGGCACCATCATCAAGGTGTTCGGTGTGGGTGGTGCAGGTGGCAATGCCATCGAGCACATGATTCGCGAAGGTGTGAGCGGCGTCGAATTCATCGCTGCCAACACCGATGCGCAGGCCCTGTCGCGTAATGCGGCCGCGGCCAAGTTGTCGCTGGGCCAAAGCGGCCTGGGTGCCGGTGCCAAGCCGGAAGCCGGCAAGGCCGCCGCCGAACAGCACCGCGAAGATATCCGCGCCATGCTGGAAGGCGCGCATATGACCTTCATTACGGCAGGCATGGGGGGCGGTACGGGTACCGGCGCTGCGCCGGTGGTTGCCGAGATTGCCCGTGAAATGGGCATCCTGACCGTCGGCGTGGTGACCAAGCCGTTCAGCTTCGAAGGCGGCAAGCGCATGAAGTCGGCTGAGGCCGGTATTTCCGAGTTCGCCAAGCACGTCGATTCGCTGATCGTGATCCTGAACGACAAGCTGATGGAAGTAATGGGCGACGATGCCGATGTCGACGACTGTTTCAAGGCAGCCGATGACGTCCTGAAGAACGCCGTTGGGGGCATTGCCGAAATCATTACCTATCCGGGTCTGGTCAACGTCGACTTCGAAGACGTGCGTACCGTGATGGGTGAAATGGGCCGCGCCATGATGGGGTCCGCTTCCGCCGCCGGCGTCGATCGCGCCCGCATTGCGGCCGAGCAGGCAGTCGCCTCGCCGCTGCTGGAAGGGGTCAATCTGTCCGGTGCGCGTGGCGTGCTGGTCAATATCACGGCTGCCAAGGGCAACCTGAAGATGAAGGAAGTCAACGAGGTGATGAACACCGTCAAGGCCTTCGCTGCCGAAGACGCGCACATCATCTTCGGTGCCGTGTATGACGAACTGATGGGCGATGCGCTGCGCGTCACCGTGGTCGCCACCGGTCTGGGTCAGGCCGCCGCCAAGCGTCAGACCTTCGAAGTGGTCAACACCCCGGTCGTGCAAGCCGTCGCTACCGGTACGCACGATGCTGTCGCATTCACCAGCGGCCCAGCCATCGACTACAACCAGATCGCCGACGTGCCGGCAGTCGTACGCAAGCGCAACGTCACCGTTGAAGCGCTGGCAAACAGCGGCGTCGATCGTTATGACATTCCTGCCTTCCTGAGAAAGCAAGCCGACTAAGAGTAACAAAACCTTTCTCTGAAAAAGGGCGGTGACGCATTGTGTTACAATGCGTCACCTTCCCCAATCATTCAGATACTTAGCATGCTCAAGCAACGCACGCTCAAGACGGTCATTCGTGCCTCAGGCGTCGGCCTGCACGGTGGCGTCAAGGTCAATATGACCCTGCGCCCGGCTGCCCCGGATACCGGCATCGTCTTCCGTCGCGTCGATTTGCCGGAGCCGCTGGATATCCCGGCCAAAGCCTTCATGGTCGGCGATACGCGCATGTGTTCCTGTCTGGAAAAGGACGGGGTGAAGGTTGGTACCATCGAACATCTGATGTCCGCTTTTGCCGGGTTGGGCATCGACAATTGCTGGGTCGATCTGGATGCACCGGAAGTGCCCATCCTTGATGGCTCGGCGGCGCCGTTCATCTTCCTGATCCAGTCTGCAGGGATTGAGGAGCAGAACGCAGCCAAGAAATTCATTCGCGTGACCCAGCCGATCGAGGTTCGCGATGGCGACAAGTGGGCTCGCTTCGAGCCTTATGAAGGCTACAAGCTCGCTTTTTCCATCGTCTTCAACCATCCAGCCATCGACAAGTCGGCGCAGAAAGCCGAAATCGATTTTGCCGAGCAGTCGTACATCCGCGAGGTTTCTCGCGCCCGTACCTTCGGTTTCATGCAGGAAGTCGAATACCTGCGCGAGAACGGATTGGCCTTGGGGGGCGGACTCGAGAACGCCATCGTGCTCGACGAGTTCCGCGTGCTGAATCAGGATGGCCTGCGTTATGGCGACGAGTTCGTCAAACACAAGATCCTCGATGCAGTTGGCGATCTCTACCTGCTCGGTCATCCCCTGCTGGCAGCATATTCCTCGCACAAGGGTGGGCATGCCCTGAACAACATGTTGGCGCGAGAACTCCTGCAGCGCCAGGAGTCCTGGGAACTGGTCAGTTTCGAAGAGGAAGCCGTCGCGCCGCAAGGTGTTACCCGCTGGCTGGCCCAAGCGGCCTGATCGCTGATGTGGCTGCTGCGCCTGTTGGCAGTCATCCTGGTCATCGCCATCGGTGTCGGCCTTCTGGCCTATGCCTTCACCGGTAACCGTAACTACCTCGTACTGGCCGGGCGTTTGTTTCGCTACGGTATTCTTTTCGCCCTGCTGATTTTTGCGCTGATGTTTGTCGAGCGCTTGGCGATCATTCCTGTTTGAGCGAACGTTCCAGTAGGTGCTCCAAAGCGCTACGCAACGGCCCTGTTGGCAACGCCTGTGTTGTCCCGCGTAAAGCCGCACAGGCTGGGCCGCTGAGCGGCTTGATGGTGGAAGTGCTTGATTGGTAAGTGTTCTCTCTGGGTTGCACTTTCACTTCCATGACATTACACTCCACCCCTCCCGTGGATAACTCGTCGCACAACCGCTGACTCATCTGGCGGATTTTGGCGGCGACTGCACCGTTGTCGGTGTGGATAACGACTTTTCCTGACTTGTAGTTGGCGACGCGCGCCGCATGGCGCAGACCGCCCGGAACGATGGACTCGAAACGACGAGCCAGCCGCAGAATGGTTCGCGCGTGCTGCATGACGCGCCCGGCGGCGGCATCGTTGTCCAGGTAATACTCGGGTCCGTGGTGCATAGGAGGTTGCGTGCAGATTATCGTTGTTTCCCGCCATCTGAAGGCGGCCAAAACCATCGCCATTATGCCTCGGCATATTGCTGCCGTCGCGTTGGCTTTCTTGTTGATCGTCTTCGCCACCTCAGCGATGTTCTCGTGGCTGTCGGTGCGTTTCCGTCTGCCGGTGGTCGAGGACTTGTTGCTTTCGTTGCAGAACCGTGAGGCGAAAAAGAATCAGGAATTCCTGAGCAACAACCTCAACCTGATGGCGACTCGTCTCGGCGAGCTGCAGGCGCGCGTATTGCAGCTCGATATGCTGGGCGATCGGGTCGAGAACCTCTCCGGAGTGAAGCGCAGCGTTGCCATCGCCGAGGTCAAGGATGGCAAGGGCGGTCCCTTGATCCCGCTCCCTTTGAATCCCGATGAACTGCAGCGTGAAATCGACCGCTTGGCCTCGGAAGTGGATCGCAAGGCCGACGATCTGGCCATCATGGAGTCCCATCTGCTGGAAAAACGGGTACGCGATCGTCGCACGCCGACGACGCTGCCGGTGAAGAGTGCGGCTTTGGGTTCACCTTTCGGGCATCGGAGCGACCCGATTGCCGGAGTACAGGCCATGCACGAAGGCATCGACTTCAATGCCGAAACCGGCACGCCGGTGATGTCGGCTGCCGACGGTGTCATTCAGTCGGCTTCTTATCATCCTGAATTCGGCAATGTGGTCGACATCGATCATGGGGATGGTCTGGTTTCGCGTTATGCCCACCTCTCCCGGATGGACGTCAAGCCTGGCAAGCTGGTCAAGCGTGGCGAAACCATCGGTGCCATCGGGACGACCGGGCGCTCCACGGGGCCGCACCTGCATTTCGAGGTGCGCATGCTGGGCGTAGCGCAGAATCCGGCGACCTTCCTGAAGCAGAACATGGAGTTCGCGCAACTCAAGCGTCGTTGAGGCAAGGCTTAAATCCTTGATTTGAGTTGTCATGTTCGCGCCAGGGTGGCGTGCTAGAATCCGCGCTTTGCCGTGCTAGGCACACAACCATTCCATCGCGATGATTTCCGGTCTACTCAAGAAGATTTTCGGCAGCCGCAACGATCGACTGCTCAAGCAATACAACCAGATCGTCAAACACATCAACGCCCTCGAGCCGTCGCTGCAAGGTCTGTCCGACGAAGCGTTGCGTGCCAAGACCGACGAGTTTCGTCAGCGCCATGCCAATGGCGAGTCGCTCGACGATCTGTTGCCGGAAGCCTTTGCCGTCGTGCGCGAAGCCGGCAAGCGTGTGCTCGGGATGCGCCATTTCGATGTCCAGATGATCGGCGGCATGGTGCTGCATTTCGGCAAGATCGCGGAAATGCGTACCGGTGAAGGCAAGACGCTGGTCGGCACGTTGCCGGCCTATCTGAATGCCATCTCTGGCAAGGGCGTGCATGTCATCACCGTTAACGATTACCTGGCGACGCGTGACTCCGAGTGGATGGGACGTCTGCACCGTTTCCTTGGCCTGAGCGTCGGCGTCAATCTGTCTCAGATGGACCACGAGGCCAAGCAGGCGGCCTACGCTGCCGACATCACCTACGGCACCAATAACGAATTCGGCTTCGATTACCTGCGCGACAACATGGTCTATTCAGCCGACCAGCGCGTCCAGCGCAGTCTCAATTTCGCCATCGTCGACGAGGTGGACTCCATCCTTATCGACGAGGCGCGTACGCCGCTGATCATTTCCGGTCAGGCTGACGATCACACCGATCTCTACGTGCGCATGCGGGAGGTTGTGCCCAAGCTGAGTCGTGCCATGGAAGAGGATGGCGCGGGCGATTACTGGGTCGACGAAAAGGGGCACCAGGTTCATCTGTCCGAAACCGGCTACGAGCACGCCGAACAGCTGCTGGCCGAACATGGCCTGCTGCGCGAAGGCAGCAGCCTGTACGACGCCGCAAACATCACGCTGATGCACCACTTGAATGCCGCTCTGCGCGCGCTGACCCTGTTCCACAAGGATCAGCACTATGTCGTACAGAACGGCGAAGTGGTCATTGTTGACGAATTTACCGGTCGCCTGATGGCTGGTCGCCGCTGGTCGGACGGCTTGCACCAGGCGGTCGAGGCCAAGGAAGGCGTGGCCATCCAGGCCGAGAACCAGACGCTCGCCTCGATCACCTTCCAGAACTACTTCCGCATGTACGGCAAGCTGGCCGGCATGACCGGTACGGCCGATACCGAAGCCTACGAATTCCAGCAGATCTACGGTCTGGAAACCGTCGTCATCCCGACGCATCGCCCGATGGTGCGCAAGGACATGAACGACCTCGTCTACAAGACGGCCGACGAAAAGCACGCGGCGATCGTCGCTGATATCCGCGATTGCAATAAACGCGGTCAACCGGTGCTGGTCGGTACGACCTCGATCGAAAACTCCGAACTGCTGTCGGGCCTGCTCGACAAGGAAAATCTGCCGCACCAGGTGCTCAATGCCAAGCAGCACGCCCGCGAAGCGGAGATCGTTGCCCAAGCTGGCCGCCCCGGCATGATCACCATCGCCACCAACATGGCCGGTCGCGGTACCGACATCGTGCTCGGCGGCAATATCGAAAAGCCGGTCGACGCCGTGCGCCAGGACGAGAGCCTGAACGAGGCCGACAAGCAAGCCAAGATCGAAGCCATGCGGGCTGAATGGAAAGTCGTGCATGACCAGGTGCTGGCCGCCGGCGGTCTGCACATCATTGGCTCCGAGCGCCACGAATCGCGCCGCATCGACAACCAGCTGCGCGGCCGTGCCGGTCGCCAGGGCGATGCTGGTTCGTCGCGCTTCTACCTGTCGCTCGACGACCAGTTGCTGCGTATCTTCGCTGGCGAGCGTCTGCGCGCCATCATGGACAAGCTGAAGATGCCGGAAGGCGAGGCCATCGAACATCCGCTCGTCACCCGTTCGCTGGAGTCGGCTCAGCGCAAGGTCGAGGCGCGCAACTTCGATATCCGCAAGCAGTTGTTGGAATACGACGACGTCGCCAACGACCAGCGCAAGGTGATCTACCAGCAGCGTAACGAATTGCTGGAAACCGAGGATATTTCGGAAACCATTACCGCCATGCGTCATGGTGTCATTGCCGATATCTTCCGTACCCATGTGCCGGAAGAATCGGTCGAAGAGCAATGGGATCTCGAAGGACTGGAGCGCGAACTTGCCGCCGAGTTGCAGATCGCCGCACCGGCTGCCGCCTGGGTCAAGGCCGAGCCGACGCTGACCGACGAAGAGATGCTGCATCGCATCGTTCAAGGTGCCGACGAAGCCTATCAGGCCAAGATCGACCTGGTCGGTGCCCCGACCTTCCATCAGTTCGAACGCAACGTCATGCTGCAGAGCCTCGATGCCCATTGGCGCGAGCACCTGGCGGCGCTGGATCACCTGCGTCAGGGCATCCATCTGCGTGGCTATGCCCAGAAGAATCCGAAGCAGGAATACAAGCGCGAAGCCTTCGAACTGTTCGAGACCCTGCTCGATGTCGTGCGCAAGGAAGTCACCCGCGTCGTCTTCACCGTGCAGATCCGCACCCAGGAAGATGTTGAGGAAACTGCGCCGCACGCCGAGGTGCAGAACGTGCAGTACCAGCATGCCGATTACGACGAAGCCTTGGGCAACGCCCCGGCCGCGGACGACGAGGCTGCACAGCAGCCGGTGCAGTCCGCCCCCAAGGTCGGGCGTAACGATCCCTGTCCCTGCGGCAGCGGCAAGAAGTACAAGCACTGCCACGGAAAACTTTCCTGATCCGATTTGAACCGCAAGGCGTCCATCGGACGCCTTGATTGCTTTGGGAGTCGAACCAATGCCTGTCAATTACGCCACTCCGGCCGCCGATCAACTCTTTCCCGTCGCCGGCGTGCGCCTTGGCGTCGCCGAAGCCGAGATTCGCAAAAAGAATCGTCGCGATTTGACCGTGGTTGCCCTCGATGCGGGTTGTACCGTGGCCGGCGTGTTCACCCAGAACCGTTTCTGTGCGGCGCCGGTACAGCTCTGCCGCAAGCATCTGGGCAAAGGCAAGGAAATGCGCGCGCTGGTGATCAACACCGGCATCGCCAACGCCGGCACCGGCGAGCCGGGCCGCCAGACGGCGCAGGCGACCTGCGATGCCGTGGCTGCCGCCCTGGGCGTGGCCGCCGATCAGGTGCTGCCGTTCTCGACCGGCGTGATTCTCGAACCGCTGCCGGTCGATCGCATCCGGGCCGGCCTGCCGGCTGCAGTGGCTGATCTGAAAGCCGATAACTGGCATGCCGCTGCGCATGCCATCATGACCACCGACACCATCGCCAAGGCCGCCTCGCGCAAGCTTGCGGTGCACGGCAAGGAAATCACGATTTCCGGCATCTCCAAGGGTGCCGGCATGATCAAGCCGAACATGGCGACCATGCTGGGTTTTCTGGCGACTGACGCCGGCATCGCCCAGCCCTTGCTCGACAGGCTGGTCAAGGAGGCGGCCGATGCCTCGTTCAACTGCATCACCGTCGATGGCGACACCTCGACCAACGACTCCTACGTGATGATCGCTTCCGGTCAATCCGGCGTCAGCTTCACCAGCGAAAGCGATGCCGGCTGGGCCGAGGTCAAGGCTGCCATCATTGCCGTTTCCGTCGAACTGGCGCAGGCCATCGTGCGTGACGGCGAAGGTGCGACCAAGTTCATCACGGTCGCCGTGCAGGGTGGCAAGGACATTGATGAGTGCCGTAAGGTCGGTTATGCCATCGGCCATTCGCCGCTGGTCAAGACCGCCTTCTTCGCTTCCGACCCCAATCTCGGCCGTATCCTGGCTGCGGTGGGCTACGCCGGCGTTGCCGATCTCGATGTCGATGGCGTCAAGGTCTGGCTCGACGATGTGCTGGTCGCCGAAAACGGCGGTCGTGCTACGGCCTACAAGGAAGAAGACGGCGCCCGCGTCATGGCCCAGGCCGAAATCACCGTGCGTGTCGATCTTGGTCGTGGCGCGGTGGCCGCCAATGTCTATACCTGCGATTTCTCCTACGATTACGTGAAGATCAACGCGGACTACCGTAGCTGATCGCTCTCCGTCCTTGTGCTGAAACGGCCCGCTCCTGAGCGGGCCGGTTCATTTCAGTTCTGCAGCCGGGCGGGAACGGCTTGCCAGCCTTCCGGGCAGGCTTGCGTGTAGGGGTAATACTGGCCGCTGGAACCGCAGTAATACCACGTGTTGGCCGAGGGCGCAGGAGCGGCATTTGCCGGCGGCTCGATGTAAACCGGTTGTTGAGGCTGGGTCGGAGGCTCGGTGCGCCTGGCTATTTCCGAGGTCAGGATCAGCGCCGTGATGGCAGTGAACAGGGCGAAGCCCACCCAGTCGCTACCGCCGCCGCCACCGTGCGGACGAGGGCCTCGCCCGGGGTCGGCGTGGGCGGGCGAGGCCAAGGCGGCAATGAGAACCAGGCTGACGATACGCATGTTGTACTCCTAACTGCTTTTTTCCAGTAAAGCACTTCGGGGCCAGAGTTGCGCGGGTTTTACACAAGCTTTACACCTTCGCAACGGATGTTTCGCCATTTGAGCTTTCGCCTGCCGCTTGGCATGATGCGGGTGTCAAATAAAGTCCATGCTTGCCGCTGCGCATCGAAGGAGTTCCATGAAAGACGTCCGCCGAGATCTTGCCCGCAATACGCTGGCCATTGCTTGTATCGTCGGCCTGATCGGTTTGTCGCTCTGGGTGTTACGCCCTTTCCTGGCGGCTTCGGTGTGGGCGGCGACGGTGGTTGTGGCAACCTGGCCCTTGTTCCGCGATCTCGAACTCCGTCTGGGCGGGCGACGCTGGTTGGCGATCGGCCTGATGAGCCTGGGCATGTTGCTGCTGTTGGTGCTGCCCCTGTGGTTGGCCATCGACACCATTTTTGACCATTTTGACCAGTACACCGCAGCAGTGACCGGCCTGGCCGAAAAGGGCCTGCCGCCAGCGCCGGCTTGGCTGGCCGGCATGCCGCTGGTCGGCGAGAAGGCGAGCAGTGCCTGGAATCAGGCGATTGCCGGGGGCGGCACGGAGTTGGCCAGCAAACTTTCGCCCTACGCCACGGATGCTGGTAAGTGGGTGCTCGCTCAGGTGGGTAGTCTCGGCGGCATGTTGTTGCAGTTTTTGTTGATCGTCGGCATCGCCGGCATTCTCTATGCCGAGGGTGAGGCTGGCGGTCGGCTGGTTCTGCGTTTCGGCCGGCGTTTGGCCGGCGAGCGTGGGGCCAACTCTGTCATTCTGGCCGGACAAGCGATTCGTGGCGTGGCATTGGGTGTGGGCGTCACGGCGCTGGTGCAGACGGTACTTGGCGGCATTGGGCTGGCGGTGGCCGGTGTGCCCTTCGCCGGTTTGCTCTCGGCTTTGATGCTGATGCTGTGCATCGCCCAGGTCGGGCCGATGGTCGTGCTGTTGCCGGCGGTGGGCTGGATGTATTGGGTCGGCGATACCGGCTGGGCGACTTTCCTGCTCGTCTGGAGCCTGATCGTCGGCACGCTGGACAACTTCCTGCGGCCGATGCTGATCCGACGCGGCGCGGATCTGCCGCTGCTACTGATCTTCGCCGGGGTCATCGGCGGCATGCTGAGCTTCGGTCTGATTGGTCTCTTCGTCGGTCCGGTCGTGTTGGCCGTAACCTGGACCTTGATGCTGGCCTGGATCGAGGACGCCTTGGGTAAGGAGGAGCCGGAAGCGCCGGCCGAGGAAACCTCAGACCCGGCGCAGCCGGATCATCCTGAACCAGCCGCCGGCTAGCGCCGGCTGATCGTGCTCGACCGCCAGGCCAGGCGTGTGTTCGAGCACCTCTTCGAAGACTACGTCGAGCCGGGTCGCGACCCGGCGCAGGACAGGGTTGGCCAGGCGCCGCAGTAGCGCGGGTTGGCCGCGACGCAGGAACTTGTCGAAGACCAGCACGCTGCCGCCCGGCCGGACGATGCGTTCGATTTCGCGCAGACACAGGCGCGGCTCCGGTACGACGGCCAGGATCAGGTGCAGCACTGCCGCGTCGAAACTGCCATCGGCCAGCGGCAGGCGCTGGGCGTCGCCGCGTAGCGGTGCGAAATCGATACCGGGAACGCGCGGCAGGGCGCGCCGGAGCATGGCTTCGGTCAGATCGAGGCCGACGTAGCGATGCTGGCGCGGCAGATGCGGCAGGTCCAGCCCGGTGCCGACCCCGGCGAGCAAGACCCGCGATGGCTCTGCCGGCAGCGCCGACAGGCTGTGCTTGCGTGCTGCCCGTGTCGCCCGGTCGAGCGCCGCGTCGTAGAACGGCGCGATCAGCGTGTAGGTATGCTTCAGGCTCAATGCAGCACGCGCGGCACGGCGAGGACGAACTCCGGAATCTCGGCATCGAAGCGGGTGCCGTCCTCGCCGACCATTTGGTAGCTGCCTTTCATCGTGCCGACCGGCGTCTTCAGCGAACTGCCGCTGGTGTACTCGAAGGATTCGCCCGGCTTCAGCAGCGGTTGATGGCCGACCACCCCAAGACCGCGCACTTCCTGCACCTCGTTATGGGCATCGGTGATGATCCAGTGGCGGGAAATCAGCTGGGCCGGCTGGCTGCCGACGTTGCGGATGGTGATGGTGTAGGCGAAGACGTAGCTGTTTTCTTCGGGGTTGGATTGCTCGGGGATGAATTGCGGTACGGCCACAATCTCGATTTGGTACGGGGGCGTGTCGGACATGGGATAATTTCGTCTGTTTTCGTTTAGGGAAGCATCATGTCAGCCAAAGATTACGTCATCGCGCCGAGCATTCTGTCCGCCAATTTCGCCAAGCTGGGCGAGGAAGTGGCCAACGTCATCGCCTCGGGGGCCGACTGGATTCACTTTGACGTGATGGACAACCATTATGTTCCCAACCTGACCATCGGGCCGCTGGTTTGTGAGGCTATCCGGCCGTGTACCGCAGCACCGATCGACGTGCATCTGATGGTCAAGCCGGTGGACCGCATCATCCCCGATTTCATCAAGGCCGGGGCCAATATCATCACCTTCCACCCGGAAGCCTCCGAGCACATCGACCGCAGCCTGTCGCTGATCCGCGACGGCGGCTGCCAAGGCGGCCTGGTGTTCAACCCGGCGACGCCGCTGGACTACATGGATTACGTGCTCGACAAGATCGACGTCATCCTGCTGATGAGTGTGAACCCCGGTTTCGGCGGCCAGAAATTCATTCCCGGCACGCTGGCCAAGGCCAAGCAGGCCCGCGCCAAGCTCGATGCCTACGAGCGCGAGAGCGGACGCCGCATCCGCCTGGAGATCGACGGTGGCGTGAACACCGCCAACATCGCTGAAATCGCCCGTGCCGGCGTCGATGCCTTCGTCGCCGGTTCGGCTGTATATGGTGCGGGCAAGGACAGCGACCCCAATCGCTACGATTCGATCATCGGCGCCCTGCGCGCCCAACTGGCGACCGTGTGATGCACTTCCAGTCGGTCACCTTCGATCTCGACGGCACGCTGCTCGACACCATCGCCGATCTGGCCGAGGCCTGCCGCCGCATGCTCGAGGAGATCGGCGAGCCGCCACGGAGCCAGGCCGAGGTGCACAGTTTCGTCGGCAAGGGCATGGCGGTGCTGGTCGAACGTTGCCTGACGCGCGAGCGGGCGCCGACGGCCGAGCGTCTGCACCAGGCCATCGAGTCGTTCAAAACGCACTATGCTGCGGTGAACGGGCAATTTACCCAGATTTATCCGGGCGTCCTCGAAGGCCTGCAAGCCTGGCGAGAGAGTGGCCTGAAGATGGGGGTTGTGACCAACAAGCCGGGCATGTTCACCGAAGCGCTGCTTGAGCGCATGGGCATGGCCGATTATTTCGACGTGATCGTTTCCGGCGATACGACGGCCAACAAGAAGCCGCATCCGGAGCCCATCCTGCATGCCTGCCGTTTGTTCGGCGTGCGGCCGGACCGCAACCTGCATATCGGCGATTCGGAAAACGACATCCATGCGGCCCACGCCGCCGGTTGCCCGGCCTTTGCCGTGCCCTACGGCTACAACGAGGGGCGGCCGGTGGACAGTGCCGATTGCGATGCGCTAGTATCCGATCTGCTTGCCGCCTACCGGCAAGCCCTCACTTTCAAGACCTCACACGACAAATGACGCACTCCCGCAACTGGAAGGAATGGCACGGCTGGCGCCCCTGGCGTCGGTAACCGTTCGTCCGTTCTTCGCCCACGCGACACAGGGCGCACCCAGTTCGCTGCAAACACACGTCATTTTCGAGGCTTCCCATGACCGAAACCGAATTCAACGCGCTCGCCGCGCAAGGCTACAACCGTATTCCAGTGACGCTGGAAACGTTTGCCGATCTCGACACGCCACTGTCCATCTATCTGAAGCTGGCCAACGGCCCCTACACCTACCTGCTCGAATCCGTGCAGGGCGGCGAGCGCTTCGGCCGATACTCCATCATCGGCCTGGCTGCACCGACGCGCATCGTCGTCACCGGCCATGAGGTGCTGGTGCTGACCGGTAACCGCATCGCCGAGCGCGAGCACGATACCAATCCGCTCGATTTCATCGACAAGTACATGAAGCGCTTCCGGGCGCCGGAAGCGACCGGTTTACCGCGTTTCCTCGGCGGCCTGGTCGGCTGTTTCGGCTATGACACCATCCGCTATGTCGAAACCAAGCTGACGCGCACCCAGCGGCCGGACGAAATCGGCGCGCCGGATATCCACCTGCTGCTGTCCGAGGAAATCGCCGTAGTCGACAACCTCTCCGGCAAGCTGACCCTGATCGTCTATGCCGAGCCCGGCTTCCCCGGCGCTTACCAGAAGGCGCGCGCTCGTCTGAAAGAGTTACTCGGCAAGCTGCGTACCCCGGTCAGCATCCCGGCCGAACAGCCGGCGCGTTCCGAACCGGCCGTCTCGGTCTTCGGCGAAGCCGCCTTCAAACAAGCGGTGCTGAAGGCCAAGGACTACATCACCGAAGGCGACATCATGCAGGTCGTGCTGTCGCAACGTATGAGCAAGCCCTTTCACGCCAGCCCGCTGGCGCTGTACCGCACGCTGCGTAGCCTGAACCCGTCGCCCTACATGTTCTACTTCGACTTCGAGGACTACCACGTGGTCGGCGCTTCGCCGGAAATCCTCGTCCGCCTCGAAGGTGACCGTGTCACCGTGCGCCCCATCGCCGGCACCCGCAAGCGTGGTGCATCTCCGGAAGAAGATGCGGCGCTGGCCGATGACTTGCTGTCCGACCAGAAGGAACTGGCCGAACACACCCAGTTGCTCGACCTTGGACGCAACGACTGCGGCCGCGTCGCCAAGGTCGGCAGCGTCAAGCTGACCGAGCGCATGGTCATCGAGCGCTACTCGCATGTGATGCACATCGTCTCCAACGTGGAAGGCCGCCTGGAAAAGGGGCTGGATGCGATCGACGTACTGAAGGCCACCTTTCCGGCCGGGACAGTCTCCGGCGCACCAAAGGTGCGGGCCATGGAAATCATCGACGAACTGGAGCCGGTCAAGCGCGGCGTCTACGCCGGTTCGGTCGGTTATCTCGGCTTCAACGGTGACATGGACCTGGCCATCGCCATCCGCACCGCCGTGGTCAAGGACGGCAAGCTGCACGTCCAGGCCGGTGCTGGCATCGTGGCCGATTCGAACCCCGAATCCGAATGGCAGGAAACCCAGAACAAGGCGCGTGCCGTCCTGCGTGCCGCCGAGTTGGCCGAGCAGGGGCTGGATACCCGGATCGACTGATTTCTGCGGCTTGGTCGGGACAAAAAAGAACGCCCATTTTTGGGCGTTTTTTTATGTGCACCGCAGCAGTCGTGCCTCGAAGTTAGATGGCAGCTGGTGTTGGTGTCGGAAATCCGATGGTGTTCTGGCCTGATGTGACGGATTTTCGTCACGCGGGCTGCGTGGATTGTCATTAAATCCATATAAAACATTGGCTTACGTTATTTTTTATATCGCTTGCCATCTGGCACGCCACCTGCGTAGTATGGAAGGCCGAAGTCGATCTGCGGCTTCTTCATTCCTCAGGAGATGTTATGAAACGATTTGCCATTGCAGCTCTCGTCGCCGCCCTGGGGGCCGCTACCTTTACGCCGGCCCAGGCCCAGGAATCCGCAACCCTCAAGAAGATCAAGGACACCGGCACCATTTCGCTGGGCCATCGCGAATCTTCGATCCCGTTTTCCTATTACGACGACAAGCAGCAGGTCATCGGCTACTCGCACGAACTGATGCTGAAGGTGGTCGACGCCGTCAAGTCCGAACTGAAGCTGGCCAAGCTCGACACCAAGCTGATGCCGGTTACCTCGGCCAACCGCATCACCCTGATCCAGAACGGTACGGTCGATATCGAGTGCGGTTCGACGACCAATAACCTCGAGCGTCAAAAGCAGGTCGGTTTCTCGACCACCATCTTCGTCATCGGTACCCGCTTGATGACCAAGAAGACTTCCGGCATCAACGATTTCGCTGATCTCGCTGGCAAGAACGTGGTGACCACCGCCGGTACGACATCCGAGCGTCTCATCCGCAAGATGAACGAAGAGAAGCAGATGGGCATGAACATCATCTCCGCCAAGGATCACGGCGAATCCTTCCTGACCCTGGAAACCGGCCGTGCCGTCGCCTTCATGATGGATGACGCGCTGCTCTACGGCGAAATGGCCAAGGCCAAGCGTCCGGGCGACTGGGCTGTGGTTGGTACGGCTCAATCCAAGGAAGCCTATGGCTGCATGCTGCGCAAGGAAGATCCGGGCTTCAAGAAGCTTGTCGATGCAGCGTTGACCAAGGCGATGACCTCCGGCGAAGCTGAAAAGATTTACAACAAGTGGTTCCTGAACCCGATTCCGCCGAAGGGCTTGAACCTCAGCATGCCGCTCTCTGACGAGATGAAGGCGCTGTACAAGGCCCCGAACGACAAGGCCTTCGAATAATAAATAGACAGTAAGGGGCAGCCACGGGCTGCCCCGACTTCCACCCCAACTACAACGGAGAACAGCATGCTCAAACGAATCGTTTCTCGTGGTTTGTTGATGCTTGCCTGCGTACTGGCCTTGCCGGCGTTCGCAGACAAGCCCAGCGTTGTCATCCTGGCTACCGGTGGCACGATTGCCGGGGCCGGGGCCGATGCCGCCAAGAGTGCAACCTATCAGGCGGCCAAGGTGCCGGTCGACAAGCTGATCGCCGGCATTCCGACCTTGGCGGATGTCGCCAGCGTACGCGGCGAGCAGGTTTTCCAGATCGCCTCCGAGAGTTTCACCAACGAGCATTTGATGACCCTGGGCAAGCGCGTCTCGGCACTCGTCAAGCAAAAGGATGTCGATGGTGTCGTGGTCACTCACGGCACCGATACGCTGGAAGAGACCGCCTACTTCCTGAATCTGGTTGTCCGGACCGAGAAGCCGATTGTTGTTGTCGGCTCCATGCGTCCGGGAACGGCAATGTCGGCGGACGGCATGCTGAACCTGTTCAACGCAGTCGGTTTGGCGGCAAGCAAGGATGCACGTGGCAAGGGGGTGTTGGTCGCGATGAACGACGAAATCAACAGCGGCCGCGATGTTTCCAAGATGGTCAACATTCAGGCCGGCGCTTTCAAGAGCCCGTGGGGTCCGCTCGGGATGGTGGTCGAGGGCAAGAATTACTGGTTCCGTCTGCCGGCCAAGCGCCATACCGTCAATTCAGAATTCGACATCGACAAGATCGATGCCTTGGCTCCGGTCGAGATCGCCTATGGTCATGGCAACGTCAGCGACACCGCCTATCGCGCCTTGGCCGACAAGGGGGCGAAGGCCATTATCCATGCCGGTACCGGCAACGGCTCGGTGAGCAACCGTGTCGTCCCCGCATTGCGTGAATTGCGTGGGCAGGGCGTCCAGATCATCCGTTCCTCGCATGTCAACGCCGGAGGCTTTGTCCTGCGCAATGCCGAGCAACCGGACGACCAGTATGACTGGGTCGTTGCGCACGATCTGAATCCACAAAAGGCGCGCATCCTTGCCGCCGTCGCCTTGACCAAGACGAGCGACAGCAAGGAATTGCAGCGTATCTTTTGGGAGTATTGAGTAAACGGCTGTTGGCTGAAGCAGTCAGCGGCCTCTTGGGGGAATCACCATGAGTTATCAATGGAACTGGGGTATCTTCCTGCAGCCGAGCGCGACAGGTGACGATACCTATCTGGGCTGGATGATCGCCGGCTTCAAGATGACCATTGGCCTGTCCTTGTCGGCCTGGGCCTTGGCCCTGCTGCTGGGGGCCTTGGTCGGGGTCTTGCGGACGGTGCCGAACAAGGTCTTGGCCGGGCTTGCGACGGCCTATGTCGAATTGTTCCGCAACGTTCCGTTGCTGGTGCAATTGTTCATCTGGTATTTCGTTCTGCCGGAATTGCTGCCGCCGAGTATTGGCGACGCCTATAAGCAGTCCAACCCGATACTCCAGCAGTTCCTCGCATCGATGGTTTGCCTAGGCTTGTTTACCAGTGCCCGTGTCGCCGAACAGGTTCGCGCCGGCATCAATTCCTTGCCCAAGGGGCAGAAGAACGCCGGCCTGGCGCTCGGCTTCACGCTGCCGCAGACCTACCGTCACGTCATGCTGCCGATGGCGTTTCGTTTGATCGTGCCGCCCCTAACGTCCGAATTCCTCAATATTTTCAAGAATTCCGCCGTCTGCTCGACCATCGGCCTGCTTGAACTGGCTGCCCAGGGGCGTCAGTTGGTTGATTACACCGCGCAGCCTTACGAATCCTTCATCGCCGTGACCATTGCCTACATTTCGATCAACGTGGTCGTCATGTTCCTGATGAAGAAGTTCGAGGACAAGGTTCGCGTCCCCGGCTACATGGGAGGTAAGTGATATGTACGAATTCGACTGGTCTTCCATTCCCGGCGCCTTGCCCTTCCTGTGGGACGGCATGAAGATTTCCTTCGAAATCACGCTAACCGCAGTGATTGTCGGCATCGTTTGGGGCACTTTGCTGGCCATGATGCGCTTGTCGTCGATCAAGGCGCTGTCGCTGTTTGCCGCCGGCTACGTCAATCTCTTCCGTGCCGTGCCGCTGGTCATGGTTCTGTTGTGGTTCTTCCTGATCATTCCGCGCTTCATCGAGCAGATATTCAATTTCCCGCCGGGGGCCGATCTGCGCCTCTCGTCGGCCATGATCGGTTTCGCTTTGTTCGAGTCTGCCTACTACTCGGAAATCATCCGAGCCGGTATCCAGAGCGTGCCCAAGGGGCAGATGGCGGCATGCTCGGCACTGGGCATGACCTACGGGCAAGCCATGCGACTGGTCATCCTGCCGCAGGCCTTCCGCAACATGATCCCGCTGCTGCTGACCCAGGCCATCATCCTGTTCCAGGATACTTCGCTGGTTTACGTCTCGGCATTGGCTGACTTCTTCGGCGCCGCCTACAAGGTTGGCGACCGCGATGGCCGTCTGGTCGAGCTGTTGCTCTTCGCGGGCGCCGTCTATTTCGTTATCTGTTTCGCTGCATCGACGCTGGTCAAGCATCTGCAGAAAAAATATCACCCGGCCTGATCGCCGTTCCCAGGAGATTCTCATGATCCAGATTTCCCACGTCAGCAAGCACTACGGCGATTTCCAGGTGCTCAAGGATTGTTCGACCACGGTCAGCAAGGGCGAAGTGGTCGTCGTGTGCGGCCCGTCGGGCTCCGGCAAGTCGACCCTGATCAAGTGCGTCAATGGCCTGGAGCCTTTTCAGTCTGGCGAGATCATTGTCGATGGCACCTCCGTCGGCGATCCGAAGACCAATCTTTCCAAGCTGCGCGCTCGTGTCGGCATGGTATTCCAGCATTTCGAGCTGTTCCCGCACATGAGCATTACCGAGAACCTGGCCATCGCGCAGATCAAGGTGCTGAAGCGTAACCGCGACGAGGCCATGGACAAGGGTCTGAAACTGCTCGATCGCGTCGGTCTGAAGGCGCATGCCCACAAGTTTCCCGGCCAGCTTTCCGGCGGCCAGCAGCAGCGCGTGGCCATCGCCCGCGCCTTGGCCATGGATCCGATCTGCATGTTGTTCGACGAGCCGACCTCGGCGCTCGATCCGGAAATGATCAATGAAGTGCTCGATGTCATGACCGAGCTCGCCCAGGAAGGAATGACCATGATGTGCGTCACGCACGAAATGGGATTTGCCAAGCGGGTGGCACATCGTGTCATCTTCATGGATCAAGGCAGCATCGTCGAGGACGACAGCAAGGAAGCCTTCTTCGCCAATCCGCGCTCCGAGCGTGCGCAGCAATTCCTGGCGAAGATTCTGCAGCATTAAATCGAGGGGCTTTTGCGCAGGTTGGGCAAAGGCTGATGCTTAGCGGCTAATTCTTAACGAAAGTACGAAAACGCATCGCCAACTGGATGCCAGAAGTTCAGCCAACGATTCCTGTCGCGCTTGCCCGCCCGCATCGTCCACTAGGGATAGCCCTTGCCCTGTTGCTGTTGTTGCTGGTGGCTGTCCTTGCCTTCAGGGTTTCGGAGCGCAGTGGATTGAACCAGATGCGCTGGGAATCCAGTCATCAGCTGGATATTCTGGCGGCGGCCATCGACAGCGAGGTCACGCGACATGCGTCGATCCCCAGCGCAGTTGAATTGAATCCGGAGGTGCTGGCCTTGTTGCGGGCACCGGAGGGCGGGCAGACAGGTTTGCGTCCGGCCGCCAACCGCTTTCTGCAAAAACTGAACGACAACCTGGGCGGGCCGGCGATTTTCGTGCTGGATACGCAAGGCAAGGTCATCGCATCGAGCGACTGGATCTTTTCCGACAACCTGCTGGGCTCGGACCTTTCCTATATGCCCTTTTTCCGCGATGCGGTGGCCGGTACGCCGGCACGGCATTATGCCGTCGACAAGGTCAGGCACGAGGCGGGTTATTTCTTTGCCAAGCCGATTCGCGACGAGAACGAGGAATGGCGCGTGATTGGTGTGGCGGTTGTCAAATCCAGCATACGCGAGAGCGAAAGGCGTTGGCTCAGCCAGGAAGCGCCGGCCTTGATCGTGGACAACAACGGGGTCGTCTTGTTGGCCTCGCCACCGGAGTGGCGTTACGCCACGCTGCAGGCGCAAAGCCACGAGACTTTGGAAAAAATCAGCCGCGATCAGTTCGCCGGGCTGCCCTTGGGCGAGGTGTCGCTCGATATCGATCTGGCTGGTGCAGACGACGGGGCGGTAGTCAGTCTGCCGCGGCACTTGCGGGGCGATGTCGGGCCGCAGACCGGGGCGCGGCCGTTTCTCGCCGTAGCGCGCAATCTGCCCGATACGGCCTGGCGCATTGTGGTTTTCTCCGATTTGCGCCCGGTCGCCATGCAGGCCGGCACGCATGCGGCGCTGGCGGCGGCGGCCATAGGCTGTCTGATGCTCGGGCTGTTGTATCTGAATCAACGTCGACGCTTGGCCAAGGGGCGTGAAGAGGCAAGAGCGATGCTGGAGCAGGCCAACCGCGAGTTGGAGCAGAAGGTCGAGGCGCGCACGGCCGATTTGAGCGATGCGGTGAGTCGCTTGCAGAGCGAGGTGGCCGAGCGCCAGCGCGCCGAGCAAACCTTGCGCGCCGCCCAGGATGAGTTGGTGCAGGCGGCCAAGCTGGCCGTTCTTGGGCAGATGGCGACCGGCATCACGCACGAAATGAGCCAGCCGTTGGGGGCGATCCAAACCTTGTCGGCCAACGCCGCCGAATTCATGCGTCGGGGCGATGCCGCGACGGCGGAGAAGAATCTCGCCATCGTTGGCCAGTTGGCCGAACAGATGGGCGGCATCATCGGCCCGCTGAAGACCTTCGCCCGCAAATCTCCCGCCGTGCCGAGCGCGGTGGATGTGGCGCGGGCGGTCGATGCGGCGCTCTTCCTGTTCGACCAGCGCCTGCGCAAGCACAACGTCGTTGTCGACAAGGACTTCGGTAGCGAGCCCTTGATCGCCTGGTGCGATGCCAACCGTTTGCAGCAGGTTCTGGTCAATCTGATCGGCAACGCCATCGATGCGATGGCAGATAGCGCGCAGCGCCGATTGCAATTCGTCGCCTCGCGCAGCAGCGGACAGCGCATCGCGCTTTTCGTTAGCGATACCGGCAGCGGGTTCGACGATGCCGCACTGGCCCGGCTGTTCGAGCCATTTTTCACCACCAAGCAGCCGGGTGAAGGTTTGGGCCTTGGCCTGACCATCTCGCGTGACATTCTGCGTGACTTCGGCGGCGATTTGCTGGCGGCCCCGGCGCCGGAGGGTGGCGCCCGCTTCACCATTCTTTTGCCGACCGCGCCTATGGCGCCACCTGTTGAGGAGGCAGCATGAATTCCGCATTGACCGTTCTGCTGGTCGAAGACGATCCGAATGTCCGACTGGGCTGCGAGCAGGCGATGCAGCTCGCCGGTATTTCGGTGATGGCGGTGGCGACGGCTGAGGAAGCGCAGCGCCAGTTGGCGGCGGGCTATTCCGGTATCGTCGTGACCGATATGCGCCTGCCGGGCATGGATGGTATGGCCTTATTGCGCTGGATCAACCAGCTCGATGCCGATCTGCCGGTCATCATGATCACCGGACATGGCGACATTACGCTGGCGGTCGAGGCGATGCGTGCCGGTGCCTATGATTTCATGCAGAAACCTTTTTCGACCGGCGATCTGGTCGAAGTCGTGCGCCGGGCGCTGGAAAAGCGTGCCCTGGTGCTCGAGGTCGAAGCCTTGCGCCGTCGCCTGGACAATCGCGACGATCTGGAGTCGCGCCTGATCGGACGTTCGCCGCAGATGGTCCGCGTGCGTCAGCTGATCCTTGACGTGGCCAATGCTGCGGTGGACGTGCTGATCATGGGAGAAACCGGCACCGGCAAGGAGATGGTCGCGCGCTGCCTGCACGACTATTCCGGGGCCAGCCGCGAACACTACGTGGCGCTCAATTGCGGCGGCATGGCGGAAACCCTGCTCGACAGCGAGTTGTTCGGTCACGAACCGGGTGCTTTCACCGGCGCCCAGAAGCGGCGTATCGGCAAGGTCGAATACGCCAGCGGCGGCACGCTTTTCCTCGATGAAGTGGAAACCATGCCCCTGACCATGCAGATCAAGCTGCTGCGCGTCCTGCAGGAACGGGTGGTCGAACGCCTTGGATCCAATCAGTTGATCCCGGTATCGTGCCGGGTCATCGCAGCGAGCAAGGCCGACCTCAAGCTTCTTTCCGATCAGGGCAAGTTCCGCGGCGATCTCTATTACCGCCTGAATGTGGTGCGCATCGATCTGCCGCCGCTGCGCGAACGACGCGAGGACATTCCGGCGCTGTACGACGCGTTCCTGCTACAGGCGGCCAAGCGTTACAACCGGCCGCTGCCGACGATCGGTTCCGATGAAATGCGCCGCCTGATGGCCTACGACTGGCCGGGCAACATTCGCGAATTGCACAACGCGGCCGATTGTCGGGTGCTGGGTGTCGGTCACTCCACCCCGGGTAACGCCATGGTGGCGGAAGCGCCGTCGCTGACCGAGGCGGTTGAAAACTACGAGCGCCTGCTCATTTCCGACGAGTTGTCCCGCCAGTCGGGGAACATCGCGCGCACGGCCGAGACCTTGAAGATCGCGCGTACGACCTTGCACGACAAGCTGAAGAAATACGGCTTACTGAGCGCCTGAGCGGGGGAGCCAGCCGAGCCGGCGGAAGGCCCATTCGGTCAGCCACAGGCTGAAGTAGGTGGCGAACCAGGCGAAGATGCAGTCGGACAAGAAGTGGCCGCCGGGTGACATGCGGACCAGGGCGAACAAGCCGCCGAAGGCGATGCTGCCGAGTAGCCAGCGGCGCCGGATGGCTGGCGCGCCGAGCCAGCCGAAAGCCATGATGAAGGATGCCGTAGCGACATGGCCGCTGACGAAGGAGCAGTTCTGCTGGCACTGGTCGGCCGGAATGAAGGCTGGCGTGAATTGCCTGGTGCTGCCGAAGTTCTCGGTATTGACCGGGCGGGTGCGTCCGGAGTGTTCCTTCAGCGTGCCATCGACCAGCAGCACCGGGCCGAGGAGGGCGCCGGCCAGTAGAAAGCCGAGCACGCTGCGGCGGGCGCGCAAGCCGCTGAAGCGTTTGACGAAACTGAGCAGGAGCAGGGCGAGTAGCACAAGCAGCAAGCCTTGACCGATGCGGGGCAGACTGCGATAGGGAATGTTCAGCCACGGGTCGTCGCGGCTGAACAACCACTGTCCTTCGCCGCGATAGAACAGGCCGCTCGCCCACAGGTCGATCTGCGGGAAGACGACGAAGGTCACGGCGAGCACGCCGAAGACGATCAGCGCGATGCGCAGTTCAGTAGCCCTTGAAGTCATGCAGCAGATAAACGTCCATGTCGCGCGACCGCTCGGCATCGAGCGGCGCTTTCAGCGTGACCAGTTTTTCGACCTTGGCGAAACGGCGGTTGAAATCCTCGCCCGGCGCATCCTGGGTGATCAGGAGCGCATCCTTGCCGACATAGGGGCGAAGGTCGGTGGTCAGCTTGTAGTGATCGCTTGCCTCGCCGCTCGGGTTCCAGCTGGCGGCTGCCGGATGCAACGCGCGCAGTTCGTACAGCATGTGGGCGAGCAGGGTGCGGTTGTCGGCAACCAGCACGGCGTCGGGATGGGCTTGCAGCAGCGGCGTCAGTTGGCGGCCGAGATCGTCCCAGCCGCGGGCCCGCAGGTAGGGATCCATTTTTGCCGTTTTTTGCCCGTGCACCGCAGCAGTCAGTTGCGGCCAGTGGTAAGCCAGGCCGACCAGCGCCACGTTGAGCGCAATGCCCCAGGCGAGCAGGCGTTGGCGCTGGCGGGCGAGTAGCCAGGCGACGACGGCGATGGCTGCCGGGGCGAAGGCAGGTGCGGCCCAGTTGGCATTAGCGGTGCTCTTGAAGGCTTGCGCCGAAACAACGGCCCACAGCGGCAGGGCGAACCAGAGCAGCAGGCGGGTGCGTGGGTCGTGCCAGCTTTCGCGCACGCGCAGCAGGACGATGACGAAAACGCTGCCGAGGATGGGGCCGAAGGCCGCCCACTGGGCACCCCAGAATTCGCCTAGCGCTTTCAGACCGCCGCCCGCCTTGCGGTTGAGCGTGATGTCAGCGGTGTGCTTCAAGGTGGGGAAGTCGTGGGTGACATTCCACCAGATGTTGGGGCTGAGAATGGCCAAGGCGAGCAAAGCGGCGGTCCAGGGCTTGGCCGAAGCCAACCGGTCGCGCCGGAAGAGCAGTAGGTGCAGGAAGGCGGCGCCGAGGAAGGCGGCCATGGTGTATTTGGACAGCAGGCCGAGGCCGCCGATCAGGCCCAGCAGCAGCCAGTCGCCCCAGCGGTCTTCATCGACGGCACGCAGATAGGCCCACAGTGCCGAGGTCCAGCACAGCGTAAGCAGTGCGTCGGTGGATACGAACAGGCCGAGCCAGGCGAACATCGGCACGGTGAGCACAGCCAGCGCCGACCAGAAGGCGACGCGCTCGTCGTAGAGGCGGGCGGCGATGCCCCAGCAGGCGATGGCAGCGAGCGGGTAGCACAGCATGCCGAGCGCCTTGACGCCGAGCAGGCCGTCGCCGAAGAGTTGGGTCGACAGCCAGATCAGGGCGGCGATGCCGGGCGGCTTGGAGAAATAGCCCCAGTCGAGATGCTGCGCCCAGGTCCAGTATTGCGCTTCGTCGACATAGAGCGTGATGCCGAGTTGCGGCAAGGCCCAGAAGCGCCAGGCGACCAGGATGGCCGCCAGCGCAATCAGCAATTTCCGGCTTTGAGCGATGTGCACCGCAGCAGGGGTCAGGTCGGCTTGTGCCAGCCTTCGTCGGCGGCCAGTGCGGGCTCGGGGCGGGCGGTGTAGGAGCGGATGGTGCCCGTTTCGTAGTAAATGCGGGCGAGCAGCTCCGACAGCACGCCGGTGGTGATGAAGTGCACGCCGGCAATCAGGCCGCCGATGGCGACGATGAGCAACGGACGGCCGCCGATCGGCTCGTCGAGTCCGAACTTGACCCAGGCCAGCCAGCCGAGCACGAGTCCGGAAAGCGCCGTCAGGCCGAGGCCGATGCCGCCGAAGAAGTGGCCGGGGCGGGCGCGGAAGCGCATGAAGAAGTACACCGCGATCAAGTCGAGGATGACGCGGAAAGTGCGCGAAATGCCGTACTTGGAAACACCGGCGGTACGTGGATGGTGCGTCGTCGGTTCCTCGGCGATGCGGCGCGGCGTGGTCACGGTGGCCATCCAGGCCGGGATGAACCGGTGCATTTCGCCATACAGGCGCACGCGCTTGATGACGTCGCCGCGGTAGGCCTTCAGGCTGCAACCGTAGTCGCGCAGCTTGACGCCGGTCAGGCGGGCGATCAGGCGGTTGGCGATCTTGGACGGAATCTTGCGCAGCAGGAGGCCGTCCTGGCGGTTCTTGCGCCAGCCCGCGACGAGGTCGAGGTCCTCGTTGAGCAGGCGGCCGACCATGCGCGGAATGTCGATCGGGTCGTTCTGCAAATCGCCGTCCATGGTCACGATCACGTCGCCACGGGCAGCGTCGATGCCGGCCTGCATGGCAGCGGTCTGCTTGAAATTGCGGGTCAGCTCGACGATGCGCACGTGCGGGCCGTATTCCTTGGCCGATTGCAGGCCGCGATCCACGGTGGCGTCGCTGCTGCCATCGTCGACCAGCACCAGTTCCCACGGATGCTGGTAGCCGGTCAGGGCTTCATGGACGCGCTTGACCAGCGGCGCGACGTTGTCTTCCTCGTTATAGACGGGGACAACGATGGAAAGCGTGTGCGGGGGCAGGGAATGGGCGGCGTTCATGGTTCGATCCGGCGGTAAAGGCGGGATTTTACATTAAAGCCCCTCGCCCGGCTGTGGCCGTGGCCTTTAATGTAAAATCACCGGCTTACGCAACAACAAGGAATCGCCAGCATGTTGCTGATGATCGACAACTACGACAGCTTCACCTACAACCTTGTCCAGTATTTCGGAGAGCTGGGGCAGGAGGTCAAGGTCTTCCGCAACGATGCGATCACGCTTGCCGAAATCGCCCAGATGAAGCCGGACTACCTAGTGATTTCGCCGGGGCCGTGCGCGCCGGCGCAGGCCGGCATTTCGCTGGCGGCGATCAAGGAGTTTTCCGGCAAGATTCCGCTGCTCGGCGTTTGCCTCGGCCATCAGTCGATCGGCGAAGCCTTCGGCGGCAAGATCGTGCATGCCCAGCAATTGATGCATGGCAAGGTCTCGCCGGTGCACCACAAGGATGTCGGTGTGTTCAAGGGCTTGCCCAATCCCTTGACCTGCACCCGCTACCACTCGCTGGCCATCGAGCGCGCCAGCTGTCCGGATTGCCTGGAGATCACCGCCTGGACCGAAGACGGCGAGATCATGGGTGTGCGCCACAAGACGCTGGCGGTCGAAGGCGTGCAGTTCCATCCCGAATCCATCCTGACCGAGCGCGGTCACGACCTGTTGAAGAATTTTCTCGTGGAGCACAAGAAATGACCCCGCAAGCTGCGCTCCAGCGCGTCATCGAGCATCGCGAAATCTTCCATGATGAGATGATCTCGCTGATGCGCCAGATCATGTCGGGCGAGGTGTCGCCGGTCATGATCGCCGCCATCATCACCGGCCTGCGCGTCAAGAAGGAAACCATCGGCGAAATCGCCGCTGCCGCCACTGTCATGCGCGAGCTGGCGACGCCGGTCAAGGTGCCTTACGACAAGCATTTTGTCGATATCGTCGGTACCGGCGGCGATGCTGCCCATAGCTTCAATATTTCGTCGACGGCGGCTTTTGTGGTTGCCGCGGCCGGTGGCAAGGTGGCCAAGCATGGCGGGCGCAGTGTTTCCTCCAGTTCCGGTGCCGCCGATGTACTGGAGGCGCTTGGGGCCAACATCATGCTGTCGCCCGAGCAGGTTGCCGCCTGCATCGAGGAGACCGGTTTCGGTTTCATGTTCGCCCCGAATCATCACAGTGCAATGAAGCACGTCGCCCCGGTGCGCCGCGAGATGGGGGTCCGTACCATTTTCAATATCCTCGGCCCATTGACCAATCCGGCTGGGGCGCCGAATACCCTGATGGGCGTTTTTCACCCCGACCTGGTCGGTATCCTGGTGCGCGTTATGCAGCGCCTGGGAGCGGAGCGCGTTCTCGTGGTTCATGGCAAGGATTGCCTCGACGAAATATCCCTGGGGGCAGCCACCATGGTTGGCGAGCTAAAGGACGGTGAAATCCGCGAATACGAGATTCACCCCGAGGATTTCGGCTTGCAGATGCAGTCGCTACGCAACCTGCGTGTTTCCAGTGCGGAAGAGTCGAAAGCCACCCTTCTCGGTGTGCTCGACAATCAGCCCGGTCCGGCACGCGAGATCGTCTGTCTGAATGCGGGGGCTGCGTTGTACGTTGCCAATGCAGTCGACAGCATCGGCGACGGCATCGTCAAGGCACGCGAAGCCATCGCCAGCGGTGCGGCGCGCGCCAAGCTCGATCAGTTCGTTCAGAGCACGCAACGACTGGGGGCGAAATAAATGAGCGACATTCTTAACAAGATTATCGCCACCAAGCGCGATGAGATTGTCGCTGCGTCGGCGGTGAAGCCGCTGGCTGTCGTTGAGGCCGAAGCGGCAGCGCAGCCCGCGACGCGCGATTTCGTCGGTGCGATCCGCAACAAGATCGCCGCCGGTCGGGCCGCGGTCATTGCCGAGATCAAGAAGGCCAGTCCGTCGAAAGGTGTCATCCGTCCCGACTTTAGGCCTGCCGAAATTGCACTCAGCTACGAACAGCATGGCGCAGCCTGTTTGTCCGTGCTCACCGACCGTCAATATTTCCAGGGCTGTCCCGAGTATCTGCTGGAAGCCCGCGCCGCCTGCGCCCTGCCGGTGCTGCGCAAGGATTTCATGGTCGATGCCTATCAGGTGGCTGAGGCCCGTGCGATGGGTGCCGATTGCATCCTGCTGATCGCTGCCGCGCTTTCCCTGTCCGAAATGCAAACCCTGGAAGCGCGGGCGATGGCCTACGGCATGGCGGTGCTGGTCGAGGTGCATAACGGCGAGGAGCTGGATGCTGCCTTGCAACTCAAGACGCCATTGCTCGGCATCAACAACCGTAATTTGCGCACCTTCGAAGTCACGCTGGATACGACGCTGGGTTTGCTGCAGCGTATCCCGGCGGATCGGATTGTTGTGACTGAAAGCGGCATCTTGATGCCAGCCGATGTGGCGACGATGCGCGAGCATCAGGTGAATGCCTTCCTGGTGGGTGAAGCGTTCATGCGCGCTGAAAATCCCGGAGCCGAGCTGGCTCGTCTATTTTCATAAGCGGTGTTGCGTCGGCACAACAATTCGAGCGTTAGTGTGCCAAAACCCGCAAAACCCCGTTGCTAGGACGCTTTGCCCTTTGCGACAATCGAATTCAACTTCTCAATCCGAGAGGTAAAGCTTAGTTGTCCTGCGAGGGGCAACTAAAAACTAACCACTAAGGAGATTCTCTGATGCAAAAGAAGATCATCGCTCTGGCTATCGCTGGCCTGGCCTCTTCCGCCGCTTTCGCTCAAACCAACGTCACCATCTACGGTATCGCCGACGTTGGCTATGCTTACCAGCAATCTGCTGGCAAGAACGTTCAGAACAGCATTGACAGCGGCCTGCTGTCCGGTTCCCGTATCGGCTTCAAGGGTGTCGAAGATCTGGGTAATGGCCTGAAGGCTTTGTTCACCCTGGAATACGCTATCGCCATGGATAACAACACTGGCGTTGGCGTTGCTGATGCTCCGTGGTCCGGTACGGCTGCTCGTCAGCAAATGGTCGGTCTGAGCTCCGCGACTCTGGGTACCGTTGTTGCTGGCCGTCTGCAGCACGCTGGTTATGACTTCGGTTGCGCCTACTCCGGCGGCCTGGCTGGTGGTGCCTTCAACGTCAGCGAGCGCGTTGGCGTCGGCGCCCTGCTGTCTTGTGGTTCGAACGGCCGTGCAAACAACGCTGTTGCCTACATCTCGCCGTCGTTCGGTGGTGTGACCGTTGCGCTGAACCACGCTCGCGTTAGCGAAAACGCCAATGGCGTGGGTATCACCAATAATACCACCAACCAGGCAGTTGACTCCTCCGCTTCCCTGCTGCACGTTTCCTATGCTAACGGACCGCTGCAAGTTGGTGGTGTGTTCGCTCGCTTGAACGCCAGCAACACCGTTGCTAGCGATGATGTCCGCGAGATCGGTTTGGGCGCCACCTATGATTTCGGCGTGGTCAAGCTTAATGCCATGTATGTTAACCAGAAGGTTAATGGCCTTGGCACCGAAAACAACCAGAAGATCGTCGCTGGCGTAACCGTTCCGGTTATGGCCAAGGGTAGCGTTGTTGCAGGTGTCGCGCGTGGCTTCTACGGCTCCACTGGCCATACCAATAATGTTGGCTCGGATAACCTGACCGCCTATAACCTGGGTTACATCCATTCGCTGTCCAAGCGTACCAAGCTGTATGCTGGTTACACTTACGTGAATGGCCAGGATCAGTCCATTACCAACACCTGGGGTGGTGCTGCTGGTGCTGCTAACGCAACCTCCCTTGCTACCAACTCTACTTCCCAAGTTGGCGGTAACTCGCAGATCATTGGTTTTGGTATCAACCACGCTTTCTAATCTAGCCTAGCTAGTTTTAGATCTGCAGAACAGCCACCTGAGGGTGGCTGTTTGCTTTTGTTAATCACATAAGTTGTCTACTTGGTAGGCTGCAAAAAGCCCGCTTTTCGCGGGCTTTTTTGTTCTTTTTGCGGTGTCGCCTGATCAGTTTGTCAGGATAAGATTGTCACGGTGGATTAACTCGGGTTCGTCGATGTAGCCGAGGATTTCCTCAATCTCGGCGGTGGCCTTGCGAGCGATCAGGCGGGTTTCGCCGATGCCGTAGTTGGTCAGGCCGCGTCCAATTTCGGTGCCTTCGGGGCTGATGCAGGCGACGGCGGCGCCGCGTTCAAAATCGCCTTCGGCTGAAAGTACGCCGATCGGCAGCAGACTTCTGCCGGCTTTGAGCGCTGCGACTGCACCAGCGTCGAGGTGCAGTTTCCCTGCTAGCTGCAGATGGTCAGCCAGCCACTGCTTGCGGGCGGCCAGCGGTTGGGTGTGAGATACGAGCAGCGTGCCAACCGGCTCACCAGCAGCAAGGCGAACGATGGGGGCTTGCTCGCGGCCGTTGGCGATGGCCGTGTGCGCACCGCTGCGGGCGGCGCGTTTGGCGGCGATGACCTTGGTGATCATGCCGCCGGTGCCGACGCGGCTGCCGGCGCCGCCGGCCATGGCTTCGAGCGATTCGTCGCCCGCGGTGGCTTCCTGGATCAGCGTGGCGTTAGGGTCCTTGCGAGGGTCAGCCGTATAGAGACCTTGTTGGTCGGTCAGGATGATCAGTGCATCGGCTTCGATCAGGTTGGCCACCAGGGCGCCGAGGGTGTCGTTGTCGCCGAACTTGATCTCGTCGGTGACGACGGTATCGTTTTCGTTGATGATCGGCACGACGCCAAGGTTGAGCAGGGTGGTCAGTGTCGAGCGGGCATTGAGGTAGCGCTTGCGGTCGGCCAGGTCGTCGTGGGTCAGCAGAATCTGGGCGGTAACCAATCCATGCTGGCTAAAGGCGTGTTCATAGGCTTCGACCAAGCCGGCTTGCCCAATGGCGGCGACGGCCTGCTTTTCGTGTACGGTCGCTGGGCGGCGATCCCAGCCCAGGCGTTGCACGCCGCAGGCTACAGCGCCGGATGAGACGAGGACGACTTCCTTGCCTTCGCTGCGCAATTGGCTGATCTGTTTGGCCCAGTCGGAGATTGCGGCGAGATCAAGGCCGGTGCCGTTATTGGTGACGAGGGCCGAGCCGACCTTGACGACAAAACGCTTGGCGTTGGCAAGACGGGTGCGACTCATTCGTCCTCCGTAGCTTCCGGTTCTTCGCCTTCGCTGCCTTCCTCTGCTTCATCGTCCAGTTCGATGTCGGGCGGCGTCATCTTTTCCAGGGCTTCTTGCAGCGCGAAGATCAGCGGGCGGGTGCCGTCGCCGGTGATGGCGGTAATCGGGAAAACCGGGCCGTCGTAGCCGGAGGCCTCCTTGTAGGCCTTAAGGAACTCGGCAATCTTTTCCTCGCGCTCTTCCTCCGGGATTAGGTCGAGCTTGTTCAGTACGAGCCAGCGCGGCTTGTCGGCCAGTGCGGGGTCGTGTTTGGCCAATTCATCGACGATAGCCTTGGCGTCATGCACCGGATCGGCGTCCGGGTCGATAGGGGCGACGTCGACAAGGTGCAGCAGAATGCGGGTGCGCTGCAAATGCTTCAGGAAACGAATGCCGAGGCCGGCGCCGTCGGCAGCGCCTTCGATCAGGCCAGGTACGTCGGCGACGACGAAGCT
The DNA here is from genome assembly GCF_047047955.1 of Azonexus sp. IMCC34839. GTDB lineage: Bacteria > Pseudomonadota > Gammaproteobacteria > Burkholderiales > Rhodocyclaceae > Azonexus. Next base: position 3,069,263 of record NZ_CP150631.1, read on the forward strand.
CTTTTCAGCATCGACGCGGACCACGCCAAGGTTCGGATGCAGCGTCGTGAAGGGGTAGTCGGCCACCTTCGGGCGGGCAGCGGAAATGGCGCGGATCAGCGTGCTCTTGCCGGCATTGGGCATGCCAAGGAGGCCGACGTCGGCCAGTACCCGCAGTTCGAGTTTGACTTCGAACTCTTCACCGGGGTCGCCCTTGGTGCATTGGCGCGGCGCGCGATTGGTCGAGGACTTGAAGTGGGTGTTGCCCAGGCCGCCCTTGCCACCTTTGGCGAGCAGAACTTTCTTGTCGTGCTTGTCGAGGTCGGCGAGGACCTGTTCGGTATTGAGGTCGGTGATGACGGTGCCGACCGGCATGCGCAGGACGATGTCGTCGCCGCTCTTGCCGTAGCAATCGGCGCTACCGCCGTTCTCTCCGCGTTGGCCGAGGAACTTGCGGGTGTAGCGATAATCGACCAGGGTGTTGATGTTGCGGTCAGCGACCACGTAGACACTGCCGCCGCGACCACCGTCGCCACCGTTGGGGCCGCCCATCGGGATGTATTTTTCGCGGCGGAAGGTGGCGATGCCGTTGCCGCCATCACCGGCCTTAATGTAGATCTTGGCTTCGTCGATGAATTTCATGCTGTTTCTCTCTGCCCGCCGCGGGGCTTAAGGATTTCATTGCGCTGAGCACTTTCTGTGGCAAATGCGCAGGGCAATAAAGCAAAAAGCCCTATCCGGCGGATAGGGCTTTTCTGGGTTCCGCCTCGCCGAATTATTCGGCGGCCGGAACGATGGTCACCGTGCGGCGCTGCTTGGCGCCCTTGACGGCGAACTGAACGATGCCGTCCTTCAGTGCGAACAGGGTGTGATCCTTGCCGCAGCCGACGTTTTCGCCCGGGTGGAATTCAGTACCGCGCTGGCGAACGATGATGTTGCCGGCGAGAACGAACTGACCGCCGTAGCGCTTGACGCCGAGACGTTTTGCCTGTGAGTCGCGGCCGTTACGCGAACTACCGCCTGCCTTTTTGTGTGCCATTTAGCTAGCTCCTTCTCTGAACTTAGGCAGCGATCGAATCGATGCGCAGTTCGGTGTAGTTCTGACGATGGCCCTGACGCTTCTGGTAGTGCTTGCGACGGCGCATCTTGAAAATCTTGACCTTGTCGTGACGGCCGTGGGAAACCACGGTGCACTTGATGGAGGCGCCAGCGATGAAGGGGGCGCCGATCTTCACGCTCTCGCCTTCGCCTGCCATGAGGACCTGATCGAGAGTGATTTCTGCGCCAACGTCTGCCGGTATCTGTTCTACTTTAAGTTTTTGGCCAGCGGTAACGCGATACTGCTTACCACCGGTTTTTACGACCGCATACATGGGTTGGACTCCGGAAATGAAACAAAGGGTACTACAAAGAACCGCGCATTATACGGAAAAATTCCGATAAGTCAAAGGCTTTTCAATGGCTTATGGTAAACTTGCCGCCTTTGAAAAAGGAGAACTTTCATGGCTGAAATCACCACGGCCTCCGGCCTGATCTACGAAGATACCGTCGAAGGCACGGGCGCCGAAGCCAAGGCCGGTCAATTCGTCACCGTGCATTACACCGGCTGGCTGACCAACGGTAGCAAGTTCGATTCGAGCAAGGACCGCAACGATCCTTTCCAGTTCCCGCTGGCACAGGGGCATGTCATCAAGGGTTGGGATGAAGGCGTGCAGGGCATGAAGATCGGCGGCACCCGCAAGCTGACCATTCCGGCGCATCTTGGCTACGGTGCTCGCGGCGCTGGTGGCGTCATTCCGCCGAACGCCACGCTGATTTTCGAAGTCGAACTGCTCGACCTGCAATGAGCGACGACGACCGCAAGGACCTGCCGCCCACGGATCCGTGGGCGAAATGGCGCAAGCCGGCCGCTCCTGCGGTGCACGAAGAAAAAACGGCAAAAACCGAGGAAGCACCAGCGGCCAAGCCGGTCGCCGAAGCGACACCTGCGGGCGAAGTGCCGTCCGAGCCGCAACGTCCGGTCGGCACCTTGAGCGTGCGCAAGGTCGTCAAGGCCGCTTCGCTTCCCGAGAAGAGCAAAGGAAAGCCGGGCAAGCCGCGCGAAGGTCGGACCGAACGGCGCGATGAGCGCCCGGCTGGCAAGCCTTGGGAAAAGTCGGGTGAGCGCAAGGGCGAACGCACCGGCGGCGCGGGATCGGAACGCTCGGGTAATCGTACCGACAGCCGCTACGACCGCCGTTCCGGCGGTCGTAGCGACACCCGTAGTAACGAAAACCCGTGGGCCAAGACCGTTGAGCGGCGCAATGAAAATCCCTGGGCGAAGTCTGCCGACAGTGGGCGTGTGACGCGCGTCGAGGGCGAGTGGTCGGCCGCCAAGGGCGCTCCGGCGCAGCAGCCGGCATCGATCAAGGCGGAGGGCGAGGCCCCGAGTGGCGTTCGTCTGTCCAAAGTGATGTCAGAGCGCGGCATCTGCTCGCGCCGTGAGGCCGATCTGTGGATCGAGCGCGGCTGGGTTTTTGTCGATGGCGAACAGATCAGCGAACTCGGCACCCGTATCGACCCCGCGGCCGAGATCACCATTTCCAAGGAAGCGGCGAAGGATCAGGCCAAGGCCGTGACCATCCTGCTGCATAAGCCGGTCGGTTATGTCTCAGGTCAGCCGGAGCCGGATTGTGTGCCGGCGGTGACTTTGATCACCGCCGAAAATCAGTTGCCCAACTCGGGCGGTCCGGAATTCAAGCCGTGGATGCTGCGCGGCCTGGCCCCGGCCGGGCGACTGGACGTCGATTCGACCGGCTTGCTGGTGCTGACCAGTGACGGTCGTGTCGCCAAGCGACTGATCGGCGAGGATAGCGATGCGGAGAAGGAGTATCTGGTGCGCGTTTCCGGCCAGATGATCCCGGGCGGGCTGGAACTGCTGCGTCACGGCCTGGAACTCGACGGCAAAGCCTTGAAACCTGCCTGGGTCAAGCAACTGAACGAAGACCAGCTGCACTTCATTCTGAAGGAAGGCAAGAAGCGCCAGATTCGCCGTATGTGCGAACTGGTCGGCCTGAAGGTCATCGGCCTGAAGCGCGTGCGCATCGGGCGCATCCGCCTGGGCGACCTGCCGATGGGGCAATGGCGCTTTTTGCGCGAGGGCGAGGCCTTCTGATTTTTGGCCTTTTTGCCCAGTGCACCGCAGCAATGAAAAACGCCGGCTTCAAGCCGGCGTTTTCTTTGGGCGGTCAGCCTGCGGACTTAGACCGTCCCGGTCGGTGCGGCAGCGCGGACCGGCGGCATCATCAGGCATTCGCCTTCGATCACGGTTTTGCCGGCGACGGTGCACACGGTGTCGAGGATGACGCGGTTCTTGGCGACATTCACTTCGCGCACGGTGACGGTGGCGGTGACGGTGTCGCCCGGCTTGACCGGGGCCTTGAACTTCAGGGTTTGCGACAGGTAGATGGTGCCGGGACCGGGCAGCTTGTTGGCCAGCGTGGCGGAGATGAAGCCGGCGGACAGCATGCCGTGGGCGATGCGGGTGCCGAACATCGTGCCCTTGCAGTATTCCTCGTCGAGGTGGGCCGGGTTCACGTCGGTCGAAATGCCGGCGAACAGGATGATGTCGGCTTCGGTCACGGTCTTGGACGTGCTGGCGGACATGCCGGGGTGCAGTTGGTCGATGTGATAGGTCGTCATGCTGGAACTCCTTGTTCGTTATTTGATTGGAACGGCGGAAAGATAAACTCTAACATACGTCAGCGTATGGTGGTCACTCGGTACGCAGGGCCTCGACCGGGTCGAGGCGGGCCGCGCGGCGGGCAGGCAGGACGCCGGCAGCGAGGCCGATGGCGATGGCGATGCCTTCGGCAAGGAGGACGAAGCTGAGCGGCGTATGCACCGGCAGCGCGGGTAGCAGCAGGTGGATCAGTTGGGCTAGGCCGATGCCGAGCAGCAGCCCGAGCAGGCCGCCGAGAGCGGAGAGCGCTACTGCCTCGCCGAGGAAGAGGCCGAGGATGGTGCGCCGCGGCGCGCCCAGCGCAACCAGCAAACCAATTTCGCCGGTACGCTCGCTGACGGCGATGGTCATGATGGTGACGATGCCGACGCCGCCCACCAGCAGTGAAATGCCGCCCAGCGCACCAACCGCCATGGTCAGCACATTGAGGATGTTGGACAGCGTTTTCAACATCTCTTCCTGCGTCACCAGCGTGAAATCCTCGCGGCCGTGGCGTTCGATCAGCCGCGCCTTGATGCGCTCGGCGACCAGGGCGGCCGGCACGCCATCTTCGACCGCGAGGTTGATTTCATCGACGCCCTCGCGATTGAACAGCTCCTGGCCGCGGGCCGCCGGGATGAAGGCGACATCATCGATGTCGATGCCGAGGAACTGACCCTTCGGCTCCATCACCCCGATGATGCGGAAATGCAGGCCGCCGATGCGCAGGCGCTGGCCGAGCGGACTCTCGCTGCCGTACAGCTCGTCCTTCAGCTTGCTGCCGAGCACGACGAAGGCGCGGGCGCTGCGCTCGTCCTCGTCGGGCAGGAATCGACCGCTGCGTACGGTCGATTTGAACACCTTCTGCGACTGCGCATTGACGCCATAAATCTGCGTGCGCCGCGTGCGGCCGTTGCCTTCCACTTCGGCGTTGCCGCGGATGTTGGGCGTCACGGCGAGGATATGCGGCAGGCGTTCGAGCGATTTGGCGTCATCCAATGTCAGCGGCCGGGCGCTGGAGGGCAGGCCGGAGGGCGCGCCGCCGGTCTTGGTCTTGCCGGCGACTGCAGTGATGTTGTTGGTGCCGAACTGCGAGAATTCGCCCAGCACAAAACGATGGATGCCCTCGCCGATGGAGGTGAGCAGGATCACCGAAGCGATGCCGACCGTGATGCCGAGCAGCGTCAGAAAGCTGCGCAGGCGCTGCGCCGAAATGGCGCGCACGGCGAGGTCGATGGCGTCGCGCCAGCGCATGTCAGCACCTGCCTTTCGGCATTTTGGGCGACTGCTGCGGTGCACTGTGCTTTTGGGCCATTTTTCAGTGCTTCATCAGAGCTTGCACGGGATCGAGCAGGGCGGCGCGGCGGGCTGGCAGGAAACCGAACAGCAAGCCCGTGCCGATGGCCGTGCCCAGCCCGGCAATGACCGCCCAATCCGGCGGGTAGGCGGGAAAGAGCGGGAAGACGAGGCGCAGCACGAAGGCGCCGATCTGCCCGAGCAGGTAGCCGACCAACGCCCCCACGGCGGAGAGCATCGCCGCCTCGGTCAAAAAGGCCAGCCGGATGGTGCGGGCTGGTGCGCCAAGCGCCTTGAGCAGGCCGATCTCGCCGGTGCGCTGGGTGACGGCGACGAGCATCACGTTCATGACCAGAATGCCGGCCACGGCCAGGCTGATGGCGGCGATGCCGGCCACCGCCATGGTCAGCGCGCCCAGTAGCTTGTCGAAGGTGGCGAGGATCGCATCCTGGGTGATCACCGTGATGTCCTCTTCGCCGCGATGGCGTTGCTTGAGCTGTGTCAGCGCCGCGTCCTTGACGGCGGGAATCTGCTCGCGGCTGTTGGCTTCGAGCATGACGCGGAACAGGGTATTGGAGTTGAACATCGCCTGCGCAAGCGCGACCGGCACGATCAGCAACTCGTCGGTATTCATGCCTAGCCCCTGGCCGGTCGGCGCCAGCACGCCGATCACGCGCAGGCGGCGGTCGCCGACGCGCACCAGTTGGCCGAGGGCCGGCTGCGCACCGAACACCTCTTCGCGAATCTTGGCACCGATGATGACCACCGAGGCACCACGATTCCAGTCGTCGTCCGGAAGCGCCTTGCCCTGCGCCAGCTCGAAATTGCGGATGGGGATGAATTCAGCGGTGGAGCCGGCCACCATCGCTTCGCGCAGCTTGCCGCCGAAGGCAATTTCCGAGGTGCCGACGGCGAGCGGGGCGACGCGGCGCACGCCGGGCAGGCGGCGCAGGCTGGCGGCATCGTCGATGGTCAGATCGCGCGGCGTACTGGTGATGGCGTTGGCCGGGTTGAAGCCGCCGGTGCCGGAACGGCCGGGCAGGACGATGACGAGATTGGTGCCGAGCGAGGAAAACTGGCCGACGACATAACGCCGCGCGCCGTCGCCCAGCGCGGTGAGCAGCACGACAGCGGCGACGCCGATGGCCATGGCCAGCACCGACAGTGCCGTACGCACCGGGTAGCCGGTGGCGGCATCGCGGGCGAAGCGCAGGGTGTCGATCAGGCGCATGGCCTCAGCCCACCGCGCTGTCCGATTTCAGACGGCCGTCTTCCATGACCAGTTGCCGCCGGGCGCGCGCCCCGAGCGTCGGGTCGTGGGTGACGACGACCAGCGTGACGCCGCGCCCGTTGAGTTCTTCAAGCAGGCGAACGACTTCGTCGCCGGTGTGGCGGTCGAGATTGCCGGTCGGCTCGTCGGCCAGGATCAGCGGTGGCTGCATGATGGTGGCGCGGGCGATGGCGACACGCTGGCGCTGGCCGCCGGACAGCTGGTCCGGCTTGTGATCGGCACGCTGGTCGAGGCCGAAGTCCTTGAGCGCCTGAGCGACGCGCTGATCGCGCTCGGCCGGGGAAAAACCGGCCAGCGTCATCGGCAAGGCAATGTTCTCGGCAGCGGTCAGGCGTGGTACCAGGTGAAAGCTCTGGAAGACGAAGCCGATGCGCGCGCTGCGCACCTTGGCCTGTTCGTCGGGCGTCAGCGTCGTCACGTCGCGCCCCTCCAGGCGGTAGGTGCCGGCGTTCGGCCGGTCGAGTAGGCCGAGCAGGTTGAGCAGAGTCGATTTGCCGGAGCCGGAAGGGCCCATCACGGCAACGTATTCGCCAGCCTCGATGGTCAGATTCAGCCCGGCCAGCGCGTGCACCGTGGTATCGCCGAGCAGGAAGCGGCGTTCGATGCCGGAGAGTTCGATCAGCGGCATGGCCGGCTACTTGGCTTTGTCGTCGGGAACGACCTTGGTCCCGGCCTTGACGCCGGCGCGTTCGAGCGAGGTGACGATGCGCTCGCCAGCCTTCAGGCCTTCGGTGATTTCCGTGTATTCCCAGTTGGCGAGGCCGGTCTTGATCAGGCGTTCGTCGAGCTTCCCAGTATCCGGGTTGTATACCAGCACCTTGCCGCCTTCCTGGATAGCGGCGGTGGGAATACGCAGCACCTTGTCGCGGCCGGCCAGCACGATCTCGACGTCGGCGCTGTAGCCGACCAGCAGTTGGCCGACCTTGGCCGGATCGTCGAAATCGACTTCGATATCGACCGTGCGCGCTTGCTTTTCGACAGCGACGACATAGGGCGCGACACGCCGTACCTTGCCGGGAATGACCTGGCCGGGCAGAGCGTCGAGCGTGATGCGCACGGGTTGGCCCTTGGCGATCTTGGGCGCATCCACTTCGTCCATCGGGGCAGTGACATAGAGGCAGGAATCGTCGATCAGGTCGATGGCCGGTGGTGTCGGCACGCCGGGGGGCGAAGGGGTCGAGTATTCGCCCAGTTCGCCGACGATCTTGGCGACGATGCCGTCGAAGGGTGCGTAGAGCACGACGCGGCCCTGCTCGACACGGGTCGCCTTGAGCTTGGCTTCGGCCTGTGCTACGTCGGCTTTCGTGGTGTTGCAGGAAGCACGCTTGACCTCGGCCTCGGTGCGGGCGGCTTCTTCCTTACTGCTCGAGACGAAACCCTTGGTACGCAGCTCGGCCTGCCTTTTTGCCTCGTTTTCGGCGTTCACCGCAGAAATGCAGGCTTCGTCGCTACGCCGCGCGGCCAGCGTGATCTGGGTCTGCGCTAGGGTGGCTTGGGCCTGCTGGTCGTCGTTCCACAGCTTGAGCAGCAATTGCCCCTTCTTCACATGGTCGCCTTCCTTGACGCCGAGGTATTCGATGCGGCCGCCGAGAATGGTCGACAGCTTGGTGCGCTGGCAGGCATCGACGGTGCCGGCGCGGGTGTTGGCCAGGGTCGATTCGACGCGGCCTTCAGCGACTTCCTTGAGGACAACCGGAATGGGCTGGGGCCGGGACAGCATGAACAGCCCGCCGGCCAGCAACAGGACGACGACAACGATGATGGCGATGCGACGCATGGTGATTCCTAACGAAAGCCGGGCAGCCAGCCCGACTGCTGATAACCCCAGACCGGTTCGAGTGCGCCCTGATACAGCGCCTCGATCACCGGCGGCTCGCGCCAGGGTTCGTCCATGAAGGTGAGGCCGACTTCCTCGACCGTCTTGCCCGACCAATAGTATTCCGCCACCTCGTCGAGCGCGCCGAGCGACAGGCTGTGCGGCAGGCGCAGGTAGTCGAGCCAACTGGCGTCATGGAAGGAGCAGATGTAGCCGCCCTTGGTCTTGGCGCAGGTCAGGTTCTTGCCGAAGACGCGCTGCGGATGCTTGGTGCGGAAGGTCATCGCGTCGGTGCGCGTGGCAAACAGCAGCAGCGCGTGCAGGCGGCTGGGGAAGTGGTTGTAGCGACGCTGGCGGAAGTATTCGAGGTGATACTCGGCAAAGTAGTTCTGTACCGAGATCAACTGGTCGCCCGGTGTCGGCGCGCCGCCTTCGGGGGCGGCCAGCGTTGCGCCGAACGGGCTGCCTTTGAGGATGTCCCAGCCCGGCAATTCGGCACCCGGTTCCAGCCAGCAGAAGAGCTCGAGGGTTGCGGTGTCCTTGATCAGGTTGTCCATGGGAACCGGGGTGGGCAGACGATGACGTTATTCTGACCGATTGCCGCCGAATGACCAACCGTTCGCTCGGCAAAAAAGGGTATGGATTTTTTTCTGCGGAGTGGTAATCTGGAGCCGTATCGAGGTTCGCAGCAAGCCCCGATATGTGGTGGCAGTACCCTGCTGTGCTGTAGGAGATTCTATGGCAGTTGTCACAGGAAGCAGTTCTTGAGATTACCGTGTAGCACTCCAGCGCGGCGTTAAGCCGCATACCTCGGCCGAGTGCCGGGGGGCAGTAACCGAAGCCCATGCCCTCGTTGCATGGGCTTCCTGTTTTCAGGGGGAAGAAAAATGAACATTCAACGTCACGGCACGACCCGCCGCTATTCCGACAGCGTCGTGCACAACGGCACTGTTTATCTGGTCGAAGTGCCGGCCAATCTCGACGGCGACATCACCGCCCAGACGGAGAACATGCTGGCCGGCGTCGAGCGTCTGCTGGCCCAGGCCGGTAGTGACAAAAGCCGCTTGCTGATGGCGACTATCTACCTGAGCGACATGGCCGATTACGACGCGATGAACGCCGTCTGGGATGCCTGGGTGCCGGAAGGCTGCGCGCCGACCCGGGCCTGCGTGCAGGCGCGCCTGGCCAAGCCGGAATACCGGGTCGAGATCGCGCTGACCGCGGCAACGGCCTGAGCCAAGGGGGAGACATCATGTTGCGCTGGTTACTTTGCCTGGTGGCTTTGTTGGTGATGACGGTGATCGCCTTTTTCATCACGCCTTTTTTGCCGCTGTTCGCCCAGCCGCGCATGGGGCCGATCGACAACAATCACGGCATGGCCGTGGAGCCGCGCCTGCCGACCTGGCTGGCCTGGTTCGATACGCCGGATAACAGCCTGCTCGGCGATAACAACTGGAAGGCGACGCACAACGGCGATTACTGGTCGATGGTGCAGTGGCTGTATCGCAACAGCCTGTACGGTTTCAAATGGGGCCCGATCGCCGCGCCCAACGACGGGCCGCGCACCATCCACGGCGATCCGACGATCAATTGCAACAACGGCCACTACGGCACGATGAGCATCGAAAAGAAGCCGTATTGGCAATGGAAATACGTCGAGCCGATCGGCTCGACCGGCTGGTGTTGGATGCTCAATTTCGGCTGGCTACTGAACGATCTCGATCCGCCCAAGGCACTGTTCATGTTCTCGCCGCGCGTGGTGCGCATCCACCTCCAGCCGACGGATCAGTGCTGATTGCCCACTTCGACGTCGCAATCGCAGCCGACACCGGCGGCGATCCAGCGGCTGAGCAAGCGGCGGGCGATGTCTTCCGCTCGGCGGGGTAACCAGGCGAAATAGCGGCCCGGGCTTTGTAGCAGACCGCACAGGTAGCGGCCTTGCTCGGCCGACCAGGCCAGTGCCGGGCAGGGGCCGGCCGCGCGCAGGAAGCGCAGGCGGGCGACCGGGCAGGTGCTGACCGCGCAGCACACGCCGCAGCCGTTGCACGGCGCACCGACCGGCGGTTTGGCCGGGGCGCTACGGTGCAGGTGGATGATCTGTTCGTCCATCGCGAAATGATGAACCTAAATTCCAATATTTGTTCAAACGACAGCTTCCCTTTACCTGGAGGTCTCTCATGAAACGAGTGTTGTCCCTCATGCTCGCCGCGCTGTTCGCGGTAGGCGCCACCTCGGCCATCGCTTGCGGTGACAAGGCCAAGGACGAAAAACAGATGAGCACGCCTTCGAAACCGAAGATGTAAGCTCGCTGCGTGCGTGAGAAAGGCTGCTGCGGCAGCCTTTCTTGCGTTTACGGGCGGCTGAGTAGCAGTTCCGGATCGACCGGCGTGTTGTTCATGATCACGGCCCAGTGCAGGTGCGGCCCGGTGACCCGCCCGGTGGCGCCGACGGCGCCGATCAGTTCGCCCTTCCTGACTTTCTGTCCTTCGCGCACATCGACGCGCGACAGGTGCATGTAGGCGCTGATCAGGCCCTGGCCGTGGTCGATGAAGACCGTGTTGCCATTGAAGAAATAATCGCCGGTATTGGCCACGACGCCATCGGCCGGTGCATGCACCGGGGCGCCGGTGCCGACGGCGACGTCCAGCCCGGCGTGCGGGTTGCGCGGCAGGCCGTTGAAGATGCGCTTGAGGCCGAAGCGCGACGACAAGGGGCCATTGGCCGGCAGCTTGAAGGTGGTGTCGGGCATGGCGTCGCTGAAACGCTGCTTCACGGCCTCTGTGATTTTCTGCTCGCGAGCGATGCGGGCGAGGTCGTCGGGATTCGGTTCGACCTTGCGCTTGTCCTTGATGGTCAGGCGCTGCTCCGGGTAGTTCTTCGGACGGACCGGTACAACGAGGCTGCGTTTGGCGGCGCCTTGCGTCACCGCAACATCCAGTTCGCCGGGCAGGGTATCGAGCGGGATGCCGAGCAGGGCGTACCAGTGGCCATTTTCCGAGACGACGGCGAGCGGTCGGTCGGCCCAGCGGGCGCTCGGGGTCGGCTGGCCTTGCGGACCGAGGTCGAGCACCGCGATGCCGCCGGGCACTGGGCTGTTTTGCGGCAAGGCGCGGACTGCTGCGGTGCACAGGCCAAAAAGGGCAAAAACCAGAAGGTGTTTTTTCATGTGTTGCGAGCGGCCCACCACAAGCGCAGGCGCAGGCCGATTTCGCTGGTGTAGCCGAGTTGGGTCGAGCGGATGTTGCCGTCCGGGTCGATGACGATGAAGGCCGGCACGCCGCGCAGGCCGTATTGGCGCAGGATGCTGCCCGACGGATCGGGTAGCGTCGGCCAGCGATAATCGCGCTCGGCCATTGTCTTGGCGACGGCGGCGGCATCGCCTGATTCGGCCGCGATGGTGATGACCGGCCAATCCTCGCCGATGGCCGCGACGTTGCCGGCCGTGGTCCGGCAGATGCCGCACCATTCGGCCCAGAAATAGATCAGCGCCGGCTGGCCGGGATGGGCGGCGCGCCAGGCGTTCAGGTCGAAGCTCTGGCCGCTGACCAGCGTGCCGGCGAATGCCGGGGCTGGGCCTTGCGCTGCACCGCGCGTCTGCCACAACTGGAAGGCGATGAAGGCGGCGAAAAAGATCAGGCCTTCGAGCAGCCAACGCCGCCAGCGCGGCGCTTTTTCGCTAGGTTCAGGCGTCGGCTCGGACAAGGCTTACAACCGCTCGGCCTTGAAGGTGTTGCATTGGCCCATGTCGCCGGTTTCGAAACCGCGGCGGAACCAGCGTACGCGCTGCTCCGAGGTGCCGTGCGTGAAGCTCTCGGGCACGATGCGGCCTTGGCTTTGCTGCTGCAGGCGGTCGTCACCGATGGCCGTGGCCGCGTTCAGTGCGGCTTCGAGGTCGCCCGGATCGAGGATGCTGCGCATGTCGTTGGCGCGCTTGCCCCAGACGCCGGCCAGGCAATCGGCCTGCAACTCCATGCGCACGGACAGCGCATTGGCCTCGACCTTGCCCGATTGCTGCTGGGCGCGATGCACCTTGCCGGCGATGCCGAGCAGGTTCTGCACATGATGGCCGACCTCGTGCGCGATCACGTAGGCCTGGGCGAACTGGCCGGGGGCGTGGAAGCGGCTTTCCAGCTCGCGATAGAAGGCGAGATCGATGTACACCTTGCGATCGCCCGGGCAGTAGAACGGACCCATCGCCGTCTGGCCGGTGCCGCAGGCCGTCGGCGTCTGGCCGGTGAACAGCACCAGCTTGGGCGCCTCGTATTGCTTGCCGTTCTCGCGCAGGGTCGTGGTCCACACGTCCTCGGTCGAGGCCAGCACCTTGGAAACGAAGCGGGCGCTGCGGTCGTCGGCCGGCGGCTTGTGGGCGGCCGGGGCGGTGTGCTGGGCGAGCGGCGTCTGCTCCATGATGCCGAGCAGGGTCAGCGGGTTGATGCCGGTGAAGTAGCTGATGACCAGCGCCAGCACGACGCCGCCGATGCCCAAGCCGCCCGCGCCGAAACCGCCGCCGCGGCGGTCTTCCACGTTGTCGCTGTCACGGTAGTCGTCGATGCGCATGCGGCCTCCTGCGGGTGGGTCAGTTAGCGATATGTATTGATCGAATCGCGCGTTTCAAGAGCGGCCTGACGGGCAGCGGCAGCGAAATTTTCGTCCTTGCCGGCGTACAGGATGGCACGCGAGGAGTTGATCATCAGGCCGGTGCTGTTGGCAGTACGACCGGCCTTGACGGTGGCTTCGACGTCGCCGCCCTGGGCGCCGATGCCCGGTACGAGCAGCGGCACGTCGCCGACGATCTCGCGCACGCGGGCGATTTCGGCCGGGAAAGTGGCGCCGACGACGAGGCCGATCTGGCCGGTGGTGTTCCAGTCCTTGGCGGCCAGGCGAGCAACGCGTTCATAGAGTTTCTCGCCACCGACATCGAGGAATTGCAGGTCGGAGCCGCCGGGGTTGGACGTGCGGCAGAGCAGGATGACGCCCTTGTCCGGGTAGGCCAGGTAGGGCTCCACCGAATCGCGGCCCATGTAGGGATTGACCGTTACGGCGTCGGCCTTGAAACGCTCGAACGCTTCGACGGCGTATTGCTCGGCGGTGGAGCCGATGTCGCCGCGCTTGCTGTCGAGAATGACCGGGATGCCGGGGTGCTTTTCGTGGATGTGGGCGATCAGCGCTTCCAGTTGGTCTTCAGCGCGACGGGCAGCGAAGTAGGCGATCTGCGGCTTGAACGAGCAGACGAGGTCGGCCGTGGCATCGACGATGGCCTTGCAGAAATCGAAGATGCGGTCGTCGCGACCCTTGAGCTCGGCTGGAAACTTGGCGGGGTCGGGATCGAGGCCGACGCAGAGCAGGGAGTCGTTCTTCTGCCAGGCGGCGGCGAGGGTTTGGGTGAAGGTCATGCGGCGTCCTTTTTCGCTAAGGGCGGGAGATATCGGGAAAACTTGTCGGGCAGCAGGCAGGTCTGCAGGCTGCGCTGGGTGAACAGGTAGCGGCCGTCGCAGACGAAGCCGAGTTCCTGCCAGTTCACTTCCTTGTTCAGCATCATCGTGCATTCGATCAGGTCGCGCCGACTGATGCGGGTGTGCTTGGGGAAGAGCGCCAGGATGGAGCCGTCGTAGGCGTCGCAATCGTGCAGGAAGAAAGGCTCCGGCCGGCGCGTGCGGCCATTGACGTAGATGCGCGGCGCTTCGCTGATCGGGAAGGCACGTCCCCATTGCCACCAGTTCGTTTCGTCGAACTGGCGCACACGGCGAGCAAGCAACTCGGCCTTGTGCTTGTCGAGATGCGGATGCTTGATGCCGTAGAGCATGCGCCGCGTTTCGCCGGTGTCGACCGTCTTCGAGTAGACGAATTCCATATTGCCCTTGGGGTGGGCGAAGAGGTGGTCGGCCCCGGAAACGGCCCCGACCTTGACGTCGAAGACGTCGGCTAGGCGCACGCGGTAATCGTCGCGCAGGAACATCAGCTGGCCGTCGACCTCGGTGAAGGTGCGGCCGTCGGCCATGCGCCGATTGAACTGGCCCTTCTCGAAACGGAAGATACAGCAGTTCGGCGTCGCACCGTTGAAGACGCGCACATCGCCCGTCTCGAAGAAGTGCGTGATGCTGCCCTGCTGGTAGAGCCAGGCATTGAGCTTCTTGGCGGCGGTCAGCTTGATGAACTCGCGCGGCACGATGAAGACCAGTTCGCCGCCTGGCTTCAGGTGGCGCACAGCCTTCTCGATGAAGAACAGGAAGAGATTGCTGCGCTTGTCGAACAGCTCGGATTTCAGGCGTTTTCGCGTGTGCACCGCAACATCCTGGTAGCGGACGTAAGGCGGATTGCCGACGATGGTGTCGAACTGCTCGCTCAGCGGATAGGTGAAGAAATCGCGTACCTCGGCACCCTCGGGGGCGACGCGGGAATCGATCTCGATGCCGACACAATCCGCCCCGCGCTGGCGCAGGGTGCTGAAGAAGGCGCCGTCGCCGGCCGATGGCTCGAGCACGCGTCCCTGGTTCCGGCAAAGGTCGAGCATGAAGGCCACCACATTGGGCGGCGTGAAGACCTGACCAAGTTGTTCAACGTTACGCTGCATGCTCAGGCGTCGGTGTCCTTGCTATGGGGCTTGGCCGCTTGCTCGCGCGCCTTCTTTTCCCAGTAGCGCTCGTTCTTGCTCTCGTCCACGAAGCGATAACGGCCGGCCAGTTCGCAGCCCTTCATACCGGGGTTGCACGGCAGGTTGTTGATCTTGGTGCAGCGATCGGCAACCTCATGCGGACAACCCCAGCTTCCAGCCATCTCAGGCGCCCTTGCCCCACGAATCCTTGAGCGTCACGGCCCGATTGAAGACCGGTGCGCCAGGCTTGGAGTCGACGCGGTCGGCGGCGAAGTAGCCGTGGCGCTCGAACTGGAAGCGCTGCTCGGGCAGTGCATCCTTCAGGCTCGGTTCGAGCATGGCGGTGATGACGGTCTTCGAAGCCGGGTTCAGGTCGTCGAGGAAGTCACGTTCCAGCTCCGGTGCATCGCCTTCGCGGCGGGCGCCGGGGGCGGGGACGCTGAACAGGCGGTCGTAGAGGCGGACTTCGGCGGGATAGGCGTGAGCGGCGGAGACCCAGTGCAGGTTGCCCTTGACCTTGACGCTATCGGCCCCCGGCGTGCCGGACTTGGTGTCGGGCAGGTAGGTGCAATGCACGGCGATGACCTTGCCGTTTTCGTCCTTGTCGCAACCGGTGCATTCGACGATGTAGCCGTACTTCAGGCGTGCCTTGTTGCCGGGGAAGAGGCGGCGGAAGCCCTTTTCCGGGACTTCCTGGAAGTCTTCGCCCTCGATCCACAGTTCGCGGCCGAAGGGCATGGTACGCGTGCCCAGTTCCGGATGCAGCGGGTGGTTGGTGACGGCGCAGTCCTCGAACTGGCCTGCCGGGTAGTTGTCGATGATCAGCTTCAGCGGGTCGAGCACGGCGACGCGGCGCTCGTCGGATTCGTTCATCACTTCGCGCTGGGCGTCCTCGAACAGGACGTAGTCGATCAGCGAGTCGTTCTTGGTGACGCCGACGCGTTCCATGAAGAGCTTGAAGCCATCCGGCGAATAACCGCGGCGGCGAGCGCCGACCAGGGTCGGCATGCGCGGGTCGTCCCAGCCGTTGACGTGTTTTTCCTGCACGAGCTGGATCAGCTTGCGCTTGGAAAGCACGATGTAGGTCAGGTTCAGGCGGGAGAACTCGATCTGTTGCGGCAGCGGGCGTTGCAGCAGGCCGCCTTCGGCCAGGCGCTCGAGCAACCAGTCGTAGAAGGGGCGCTGGTCTTCGAATTCGAGCGTGCAGATCGAGTGGGTGATGCAC
Source organism: Azonexus sp. IMCC34839 (assembly GCF_047047955.1). Lineage (GTDB taxonomy): Bacteria > Pseudomonadota > Gammaproteobacteria > Burkholderiales > Rhodocyclaceae > Azonexus. The sequence continues at coordinate 3,085,162 of NZ_CP150631.1, forward strand.
TCCAGCGCATCCTCGATCGGGTGGGCGAAGGTGTACATCGGATAGACGCACCACTTGTCGCCGGTGTTGTGGTGGGTGGCGTGGCGGATGCGGTAGATCGCCGGGTCGCGCATGTTGATGTTGGGCGAGGCCATGTCGATCTTGGCGCGCAGGATGTGCGTGCCATCGGGGAATTCGCCCTGCTGCATGCGCTTGAACAGATCCATGTTCTCATCGGCGGAACGGCCGCGGAATGGGGAATCCTTGCCCGGCTGGGTCAGCGTGCCGCGATTGGCACGCATTTCCTCGGGCGACTGGCTGTCGACGTAGGCGTTGCCGGTGGAGATCAGGTATTCGGCAAACTGGGCCATCCAGTCGAAGTAATTGGAGGCCTGGTAGAGATTGGTTTCGCCCTCGGTTTCCCACGAGCAGCCCAGCCATTTGACGGAATCGACGATGGCATCGACGTATTCCTGTTCTTCCTTCTCCGGGTTGGTGTCGTCGAAGCGCAGGTGGCAGCGGCCGCCGAATTGCTTGGCCAGGCCGAAGTTAAGCAGGATGGATTTGGCGTGGCCGAAATGCAGGTAGCCGTTCGGCTCGGGCGGGAAGCGGGTGCGAATCTTGGCCGGGTCGAGCGGGGCGGCGGCATGTGTGGCGGCCAGGCCCGGTTGGCCGGCCCAGCGGCGTTGGGCGTGCTTGCCGGCAGCGAGGTCGGCCTCGACGATGTTCTTGATGAAATTGGCGGCGGGGGCGATTTCTGGTTTGTTGGGGCTGCTCACGGGTTGAACCTCTTTGATTAAGCGCATTATTTTAACCGCCCGGACGGGATCGGGCAGTAGAATTCGCCCATGCAGTTCGCCCATCAACTTTCCGCCCTCAATTTCCTCGCCATCGGCTTCGGTGCCGCCTTGGGCGCTTGGGCGCGCTGGTTGCTCGGCATGATGTTGAATCCCCTACTGATCGCCCTGCCGCTCGGTACGCTCGCAGCCAACGTCATTGGCGGCTACCTGATCGGTGTCGCGGTCGGCGTGTTCCATCTGAATACCCACTTTCCACTGGCCTGGAAACTCTTCGCCATCACCGGCTTTCTCGGTGGCCTGACCACCTTCTCCACCTTCTCGGCCGAAGTGGTCGAGCGCCTGCTGGCCGGTCAGCCGGGTCTGGCTATCGGTCTAGCCACTGTGCATATGGCGGGCTCGTTGATCGCCACTTATCTCGGTTTGTTGACCGTTGGGGCAACCCGTATCTGGGGGTGACTGTCCGACCCGGATTAAGCAATGTACAATTGTTTAATCTAACAAAATTTCATAATTCGCTAGGTGATGGTGGGGGCTACATCTCAGACCGATGACGGGGCGCGGCAGCTGCTGGACAGCAGTACTGCCTACCGCCTGTTGCGCCAGAGAGCGAACATGCTTTACCGTGGTTTCTGGGTCGCCGCCTGGGGAACATCGGCAGCATCGCTGGCGTTTGTCGCGGTGCTTTGGCCCTATTTCAGTCATCAGGTTTTGCTGGGTTGGCTGGCGCTCAAATGGAGCGTGATGGCCGTACGCGTGCTTCATGCGAAACGCTTCCAGAAAATTTCGTCGCAAGAGGAAAAGGCATCGCCCCAGCTGAAGAGCTGGATCAACGGCTTCTCCCTGGGGTTGGTGACGACAGGGGGAGTTTGGGGAATAGCCGCAGCCCTTTTTCTTTCGCCGGAAAACATTTACGTAGCACTGTTCGTGCTGCTTTTCCTCTCCGGCGTGGCAGCGACTGCCGGCATGCTGCATACCTCTGTGCCGGCCGCGATTATTCCCTTCCTTGCCCTGGTCCTGATTCCAGTGGCAATTCGCATGTCCAGTTTCGAGCAAACCGGCATCTTCATTGCCCTGGCGGTATTAGGTTATTGGTTGCTGTTGTGGGCGGCCGCCAAGCGCAGTCATCGTGTGTTGTGGCAGAGCATTGCGGTCAGCGTCGAAAACGAGCGCCTGCAGAATGCCGTGATGGCGGAGAAGCTGGCGATGGAGCAATCGCGCCGGATTGCCGCCCAGGAATACGAAGAGTTGTTCCTGCATATGCCGGATGGACTGGCCTTGGTCGATGTCACCGATGACGGAGGTTTTCGCCTGGTCAGTGGCAATCCCGCCATGGAGAGGATGATCGGCTTGAATGCTGAGGTCGCGCGAGGAAAACGCGTGGACGAACTCGTCAGCGCAAGTTCAGCCGCCCGGGCGCAGGAAAACTATCGGCGCTGTATCGAGGCGGGAAAACCGATTCGTTACGAGACGGTTTTCGAGGGAGAGGGCATCGTCCGCCACTTCGAAGCGGTTCAAGTTCCCATGCGTAATGAAGCTGGGCGCATCCATCGTCTGATCGGCATCTATCGCGACATTACCGAGCGCAAGCAGCTCGAAGAAACGTTGGCGTTGCGCGAGCAGGAATTCCGGACGCTGGTCGAGAATTCCCCCGAAGTCATCGTGCGCTATAGCCGGGATCTGACGCGCATTTTCAGCAACCCGGCATTCGATCGGATGGTGGGTGCGGCGCCGGGAGAATTGCGAGGGAAAGCGCTAGGCCATGGCTGGCTGGCGCAAAACATGAGCGCTGACGAGTTTTCCACTGTTCTGCAACGCGTATTCGATAATGCGACCTCCGAACAGTTTCAGTTGGAGTACCTCGACGACAGCGGGATGCGCAACAGCCTGATCTATCGCTTGGTGCCCGAGTTCGGGCGAGATGGGAGCGTCGTCAGCGTGCTGGGTTTTGGGCACGATGTCAGCGTCCTGCGGCGCCAGGAGGAACTGGAGAGAGCACGGGTCCATATTCTCGAGCGCCTGAGCCTGGGCGCTCCTCTTGGCGAGGTTCTGGACTTGGTGGCGCGATATCTGGAGCAGGCCAATCGGGATTTCCTCAGCAGCATCATGTTGCTCGACGAAAAGGGCGAGCGCTTATATATCGCGGCTGCGCCGAATCTGCCCGAGAAATACGCCAACGGGATCAATGGGGTCCGGATCGGGCATGGCGTCGGTTCTTGCGGGACCGCGGCTTGGAGTGGCGAAGAGGTCTTTGTCGACGATATCGCGACACATCCTTACTGGGCGCGCTATCGTGACTTGCCGTTGGAGGCCGGGTTACGGGCTTGCTGGTCATTCCCGATTACCGAGCGCGGCGGCAAGGTACTGGGGGTTTTTGGCATCTACCAGCGCAAGCCCGGGCTGCCAAATACCCCCCAAATGGAATCGATCCGTCAGGCACATCACCTGGCGGTGGTTGCCATCGAACGCAACCGGATCGAGGAAAAGCTGCGTGTCCAGGCCAGCATCGACACCTTGACCGGTTTGCCCAACCGCAGTCATTTCAACCAGCGCCTGCGTGAAGAATTGCAGCGTTCGGCTCGTAGTGGCCAGGGGGGAGCTCTGCTGTTCATCGACCTCGATCGCTTTAAAGAGGTGAACGACTCGCTTGGCCACGAATACGGCGACGAACTGCTGATCGAGGCTGCACGGCGTATCAGTAAGGCGGTCCGGGCGACTGACCTGGTTGCCCGCCTGGGGGGCGACGAGTTCGTGATCATCTTGTCCGAAATCGGCAACGATCCAGCGCAAAGCGCTCGTGTCGCCCAAACCATCGTCCATGATCTTGAGATACCGTTCGATCTCGATGGTCATCAGGCTTTTGTCTCGGCCAGCATTGGGATCGCCTGTTTTCCCAGCGATGCTTCTTCACCCGATACCCTGCTCAGTTGTGCCGACCAGGCGATGTACGCGGCCAAGGAAATGGGACGCAATGGCTTCTGCTTCTTCACGCCGTCGATGCAGCAAAGTGCCGAATTGCGTCTCAAGCTGTCGCGCGATTTGCGTGGTGCCTTGGCCGGCGACCAACTGGCGCTGCATTTCCAACCCATCGTCGATGCGGCCAGCGGCCGTCTGGTCAAGGCCGAAGGGTTGCTACGCTGGCAGCACCCGGAAAGAGGCTTGGTTCCGCCAAATCTATTCATCCCGATTGCCGAGGAGGCCGGGCTGATCGGCGGCATCGGCGACTGGATCTTCCAGCAGGCGGCGCTGACGGCACGCGCCTGGCGTGACAAGCTGCCGGATGGACAGGGACCATGCCAGATCAGCGTCAACATGTCGCCGCGCCAGTTCGTCAAGGAGGGGGGCGAATCCGGCTGGCTGGACTACCTGGCGGCCATCGAGTTGGCGCCGCACCATATCGGCGTCGAGATCACCGAGGGCCTCTTGCTCGACGACCGCATGCATGTGGCCGAACGCCTCGAGGGCTTCCGCGCGGCCGGCATCGAAATTGCGCTGGACGACTTCGGTACCGGCTATTCCGCCATGGCCTACCTGAAGAAATACCCCATCGATTACCTGAAGATCGACCGCAGCTTCGTGCGCGATCTGGTCACCGATCAGGGCGACGCGGCGATTGCCGAAGCGACCATCGTCATGGCGCACAAGCTTGGCCTGCGTACCGTTGCCGAAGGCGTCGAAACCGCCGAGCAGCGCGACATGCTGCTGCGCTTCGGCTGCGACATGCTGCAGGGTTACTACTACGCCAAGCCAATGCCACGCGACGAATTCCTGGCCTTCGTCGAGCGCTCGCTGGCCGGCGAATAAAGCGCCCCGTTTTTTGCCGTTTTCGGGCAGTACACCGCAGCAGTGAGTGTTTTTGCGGTCAAGCGGCCTGCTTTAGCAACTTCAGGCAGTCGATGGAAGCCGCCAGGTCGAGCGCGCTGAAATCGTCGAAATTCTTCAGCTTGGGGTTGGCCCCGTTTTTCAGCAGCAGTTTCACTAGGTCGGGCTTGCTGTTGGACGACACGTACATCAAGGCGGTGGCGCCGTTGCCGTTCTGGTTGTCGAGGGCGATGCCGGCGTCGATCAGGCGCTGGATGATGCCGTGGTCGCCGTGGTAGCAGGCCAGCCAGAGCGCATTGCAGCCGTCTGTGTTGAGTACGGCGAGATCGACGCCGAGGCTGAGCAATTCATCGACGACGTCGCGCCGGCCTTCCTTGCAGGCGCGCATCAGCGGCGTGAAGCGGCCGTCGGCTTGCGGGGCGGAGAGATTGTCGTGGGGAAAACCGTGTTGATCGAGGAAGGCGGCGAGCGTCGGAGTCATGGTTGATCTCGTTGTTTATCGGGATAGGGCGGCGAGGTTTCGAGGCGGGCGTCGACGATGGGCGTGCCGACGGTGAAGTGATAGACGCTTTGCCAGCGCGGATCGGTCAGGCCAACGGCTTGATGCACCGGGTCGTCGAAGAAGCAGCCGATGCCGGTGCCGCGCACGCCGGCCGCTTCCGCTTCGAGGTAGAGCGCCTGGCCGATCAGCCCGGCCTCGCGCAGCAGGGCGCGGTAGGCGTAGTCGTCGGCGACGGTGGCGAAGTCGGCCAGCATGCCGAGCGAGAAGGCGCTGGTCGCGGCAATGTCCTGATGGCAAGAAAGGGCACGGGCGAGGCGTTGCACTTCCTGCAAGCCAAGAGCGCCGAGCAGCGTCAGGCCGAGGTGGGGCGGGCAAGCCTCATCGATGTCGGCGACCAGGCAGCGCCCGGCGAAGCGTTGATCGGCCGCACCCAGCGCTTCGGCGGCTGCTCCGGCGTCAGGCGTGCGCGGCAGCAGATAGAGCCCTGGCGGCAGGCCATCGACACGCAAGACGAAAAGCAGCAGGTGGATGGCCGGCGCGGCTTCCTGGCCGGAGAAGGGGGCGAGCGGGCGGGGCAGCGTGGCCTCGAGCAGGCGGTAGAAGGCGGCCTTATCGAGCGTGGTTTTGGGGTCAAAGCGCTGGCCGCTGCGCCGCTGGCGGATCAACTCGGCTGCACCGTGGGGCGTGGTGTGTGCAGGTAGCGGCGGATAGTCGGGAAAGGCCCACGGTTTTTGCCCGTTTTGGGGTGTGCACCGCAGCAGTCGGCTGGCGGCGGCGGTTTTGTCGATGACAGGCCAGCGGTAGCCGGGAGCGGGGTCGATCTGGCTGGGCTGGCCTTGCCAGTCGGCCGCGGCGAGCCAGCCGGGCAGGTCGTTTGCCGGATCGCCCAAACCGGGCGCGCGGAGGGCGAGCAGGATTTCCGGCTCTTCCCGTTCTGTGTAGGCGTAGCGCGTGGCGGGAAAGTCGGCCTCGCGGTCGAGGCCGAGGGCGGCGGCGAGTTCGTCGCCGGGGCGGGCCAGCGGCGCGATTTCCCAGCCGAGCAGGGCGGCGGCGTAGGCCAGCGCGCCGACGGCGTGGCCGACATCGAGCTGGCAATAGCGGAAGGCGCGTTCGCCGTATTTCCATGCTTCGCGCCACATGACGCTGGAGAGCCCGACCGCCAGCCAGCGCTCGCCGGCAGGCGGTCGCAGGGCGCGGCCTTCGAGGGCGTGCTGTTCGGGGTCGTAGTGATGCAGGCCATCCGCTACGCCGGGCAGGCCGGCGCTGAAGACGTAGGCTTCGACCGGGTGCAGGTTGCCCGAGGAGGGATTGCAGCGCAGCGCCCAGCGGCTCGGCCCCCAGCTTTTCCAGGCCGAGAGGCCGAAGCTGAGTTCGAGCAGGGCGCTCAGGCTGGCCAGGTCGGGGGCGATTTCATTTTTCGGCTTGTGCGGCAGTGCACCGTAGCTGCGTTCGAAGCGCTCCGCCGCCAGCGGCAGGTCGAGCACCGGCGCGCCGACGTAATGGCGAAAGGCGGCCGGCTGGGCATCCCAGTCGAGTTGGCCGGGACCTTCGGCAAAGGCTTCGAAGCGATGCTTGGTGCGGGCGTGGTAGGCGCGCGCCAGTTCGCCCGGTGCGGGCGAGGTGTGTGGGGTTTCCGACATGAAAAGCGCTTTCTGCAGGGGTCGCTAGGCAATCAGCAAGCGCCATGCCCGCGTGAAATCAGTCAGTTAGGCCGATTGCGCGGGCTGGCACTGTCTCTGCATCAGACCGGGGAAAAAGCAAACGTTCAAACAAAACCCCCAACCCTGACAACGGAGAAAACCATGGAAGAAGCGAAAACACCGCCGATTACCCGCGAGGCGGCGCTGCGCATCGCCCTGGCGGCGCGCGCCATGCCCAATGCCACGCTGCCTGCCCTGCTCGAATTGCTGATGCGTCGCCTAGGCGACGAGATCGACGAGGAAAAGCTGCGCCAGGTCACCGTCACCATGCTGAAAACCGGCTTCGCCAGCGCCGATGGCGAAGAGGATGGTGAGGATATCGGCATCGGCCTGGAGGCGATGAAACTGGCCGTGCGCATCCTGTGGGGCGAAACGCAGGGCGACGATTCGCTGCCCAAGATTGAGTCTTACGAGGAAGGCGAAATGCCCGGCTCGGTGCGCGTGGCGATTGCCTCCGACAAGGGCGACCTGCTCTCCGGCCATTTCGGCTCCTGCCTGCGCTTTCTCGTTTATCAGGTGTCGCCGACCGAGATTCGCCTGGTCGATATTCGCGACACGATGGATGCCGATCTGGCCGAGGACAAGAACCTGTGGCGCGCCCAGCTGATCGGCGATTGCCATGTCTGCTACGTGGTTTCCATCGGTGGCCCGGCAGCAGCCAAGGTGATCCGCGCCGATATCTATCCGATCAAGATTCCCGACGGCGGCCCGGCGGTTGAAGTGCTGGCGCCGTTCCAGCAGGCGATGACGAACTCCCCGCCGCCCTGGTTGTTGAAGATTCTCGGCGTCGCCGCCGAAAAGCGCCTCAAGAACTACAGCGCGCAGGACGAAGCGGCGACGGTCGAGGAATGAGCCCTTTGGCGATGGCGCGCACGCAACGTCCTGCCCCCGCGGCTGGCAGTCGCCGGGCGAGACCGGGGGCGGGGCGGCTTGCCGTTCAGGCGGCCAGCCGCTCCATCTGGTGCGGTTCGAGGCCGAGCAGGGTCACCTGCGTGCCTTCGTCGCCGTTCCACCACACCGCCACCCAGGCGGTGCCGTCGGCATCGATGCGTTCGACGTCGCAACGCGAGCCGATCATGTCCATGAACATTTCCAGCACGTCCTCTTCGAGGCTGCGGTCCGGGGTGATGTCGAGCACGCGCACCCGGTCGCCGGCGGCGACGGGCTGGCCCTTGCAGTCGAGGGTGGTGGTCATGCGGAACTCCGTCAGGGGGCTAATCATCGGCCGTTGTCGCAAAAGCGACGGCGGCCACTCGTTCAACCGGTGGCGTGCAATGCGCGTGCCACCCCTTCGTTTTGAAATCCGGGAGCGCACATGAACAAGATCGGCCTGTTTTTCGGCACCGAAACCGGCACCACGCGGTTGGTGGCCAAGAAAATGCACAAGATGATCGGCGATGAGATTTGCGACAAGCCGATCAACGTCAATCGCATCACCCCGGAAGAGATGATGCAATACGACGCCCTGATCCTCGGTACGCCGAGCTACGGCATCGGCGAGATTCCCGGTCACGGCGCCTCCGGCTGCTTCGAGCCGAATTGGGCGGAGTTTTTCGACAAGATGCCGGAAGCCCCCGATTTCACCGGCAAGCGCATCGCCTTTTTCGGCCTTGGCGCGCAGGAACGCTACGCCGACCGCTTTTGCAGCTCGCTCTACCCGCTGGTGATGAAGTTCAAGGGCTGGGGGGCGGAAATCGTCGGGGACACCTCGACCGAAGGCTATACCTTCGAGCAATCCGCTGCCGTGGTCGACGGCCGCTTCCTCGGCCTGATCATCGACCAGCGCACGCAGGGCATGTTCACCGACGAACGTATCGCGAAGTGGCTGGAAGTCATCAAGCCACAGTTGCTGGAAAAGCTGACAGCGGCCGCCTGATCAGCGCAAACGCTCGGCCAGCGCCGGCGACAGGCTGCTGAGGAAGCGCTCGACGCTGGCGGTATAGGCCGGGTCGCTGCCCAGGTCGGCGTTGATTTCGCCGTGCGACTTGGCGATGGGCAGGACATCGGCGCTCGTACCCAGTTGCCGCGCTTTGGCGACAAAGGCCTGGGCCTGCTGGCAGGAATCGCGCCGCTGGCTGGAGCAGACGGCGAGGATGGGCGCACTGGGCTTGGCGAGTTGCTGGTAGGGCGACGCCGCCAGCCAATCCGCCGGATTGTCGCCGAAGGCGCGGTCGTAGAGGCGGAAGTGGCGGGTGTTCATGATCGCCGGCACGTCGAGTGCGCCGCTGTCGAGCAGCACATAGCCCTTGGGCGGCTCGGCCCCGGCTTCGGCGAGCAGTTCCGGGCGGGCGGCGAGCAGGGCGATCAGGTGGGCGCCGGCCGAATGGCCCATCAGAACGATATTGCTGCGGTGCACGCCGGTTTTGGGCCCTTTTTGCTGTACGGCGGCCAGCGCTCGCGCCACGTCGCGCGCCTGTTCCAGCGGCGGCGCTTCCGGCTGCATGCGGTAATTGATGGTGACGAAGGCCAGGCCGCGCGGCAGCCAGCGTTCGACCTTGTTATCCACTACCCGGCTCATGTCCTTGTCGCCACGCCGCCAGCCGCCGCCATGCACCATCAGGATCAAGGGCGCATCGCCGGCCTGTGCCGGGGCGTAGAGGTCGAAACGTTGTTCCGGCGCGTGGCCGTAGGGCACGTCGCGCAGGGTGGGGCTGTCGGCGGCAATGGCGGCGGCCAGGTGGCTGCCGAGCAGCAAGGAGAGGAGGATTCGGTGCAGGGGCATGGGCTTTGGGGCTGGGTTACAGAACGTAGAACAGGATGGCGATGAAGTGCAGCAGGCTGCCGGCGATCACGAACAGGTGCCAGATGCCGTGCCAGTGGCGGAAACGCTCGTCGAAGGCAAAAAAGACGATGCCCACGGTGTAGGCGACACCGCCGGCAGCCAGCCAAAGGAAGCCGGCCAGCCCCAGGCTGGCGAGCAGCGGCTTGACGGCGATCAGCACGATCCAGCCCATTACCGCATAGATGACCAGCGACAGGATGCGCGCTTCCGAGCGCGGTTTGATTTCCTGCAACATGCCGACGATAGCCAGCGTCCATACGATGCCGAACAGCGACCAGCCCCACGGCCCGCGCAGACTGATCAGGCAGAAGGGCGTGTAGCTGCCAGCGATCAGCAGGTAGATCGACAGGTGGTCGAGTTTGCGTAGCACCCGCTTCACCCGGCCGCGCACGCTGTGATAGACCGTCGAAATGCTATACAGCATGACCAGCGTCGCCCCGTAGATGGCCACGCTGAACAGCTTGCGACCATCGCCGCTGGCGGCGGCGAGGACGATCAGCCAGATGGCGCCGGTCAGCGCGGCGAGGGCGCCGACCAGATGGGTCCAGGCGTTGAATCGTTCTCCGTGATACATCAGGTTTCCTTGTCGCGCACCAGCATGCGCCAATGAATGCAGCTTAGCGCCGTATGACAATAAAGTGCGTTTCCGGTTCGTGACGGCGGGTAAGCGAATGTTGCCGCCGGCAATCCTGCGAGCATGTGGCCTGCAATGAAACTGCAATATTTGCGTAAGACAATGCCCTGGTTCGTATCACTCATTGCCCAGATTGTTCAGGAGATTTACATGCGTGCATTCCTCGCCACCTCTGCCGTTGCCCTCGGCCTGAGCGCTTGCGCCTCTCAAGCTCCGGCCCCAGCGCCGGCCGAAAAACCGGCAGCCCCGGCTGCCGCTGCCCCTGCCCCGAAAGCACCGCAGTGCTGGAACGGCGATGCCAGCAAGTTCGAAGATGTCGGCACCAAGGCCTCGATTTCCGGCGTCACGGTCGTCTGCGAAAAGACGACGGACGGCAAGAACGCCCAATGGATGGGCGTCAAGAAATAAGCTGAAATAACCTGTAGCAGCTTGCGCCGCCTGCGGGCGGCGTTTTTATTGGGCGCTGTTCAGTTGCCGGTTCGGAGCAGCAGGTCAACCGCTTCCGGATAGCTGCATCGGCACCAATCGACCTTTCGGAGAATCGCTGCCGGCACTTCATCGCTGGCAGTCGGATGAGCGAAACCGAAGCCCTGATAGAAACCCGAGAGGTGAGCGAAGGGAATGCAGAAAAGGCGGGCGTGCGGCGAGTGTTCGACTAGGTAGGCGACAATGGCCTGCGCCAGATGCTTGCCGCGAAATTCCGGGAGCACATAGATACCGCCGAGTTCACCCTGTGCCTTGTCGATGCGCACCAGCCGGCCGAGGCCGGCCCGTCCCTCGGCGGTCTCGGCAATCACCACGAAATCTTCGGCCGATGAGGGTTGGAAGCCGATCTCGGCATAACGTGAATTGACCCAGTCGAGTTCGTCCGGGCGAGCGGGGCGTAGGTGGAAGGCGTTTTTCTCCGTCATGGCGTGTCGCTCAGCTGATATCCCGGATCGAGCAGATCTTCCCATCGCGCAGGCAGAATTCCGTGCGTCCCCGCAACTCCAGCTTTTCGCCCCGCTTCGGACCATTCGGCAGGTTTTGTGCCAGGATGGCGGAGAAAGCGATTTCGGCGCTGGCGGTGTCGCCATCGAGCGAAAACGCCAGAAGCCTCTGGCAACGGCTGGCAAACAAGCCGGCCGATTGCTCGGCCAGGGTGCGTAGTTCGGCCTGGCCCTCGGTGCTGGCGGTCACGCTACCGTTGGCGACATTCTCGAAACGCACATCGGGGCTCATCGTCGCCAGCATGCCGGTGATGTCGAAGCGGTTGTAGGCGTCGAGATAACGCTCGATCAGCTTTCTCGTCTCGTCGGCGGTCAAGGCTTTATCTCAGGTTAGAGGTCGCGGCCGTTGAAATGAGTCACCGGCAAGGCGGTGAAATCGACACCCTCCAGGCAGCGCACGTTGATCGCCGCCATCTGCTGGCCGTTTGGCGCCGTCCCTTCGCCAAACGGATGGATGCCGCAGCGCGGGCAGAAGCGGTGCTTGATGTGCGCTTTGCCGAAGGTGTAGGTGGCGATGTCAGCTTCGGGCGTCAGCAAATTCAGGTTGCCGCGCGGCACCATCCACAGCAGCGATCCTTTGCGCGAGCAGATCGAACAGTTGCAGTCGATTACTTGCTTCAATTCGCCCTCGGCTTCAAAGGCGATCTGGCCGCAATGGCAGCTTCCCTTGTATTTCATCGTGTGCTCCTTGACGATTGCCCAAGATCATCTTACCGCGGCTGGCCGCGCGCTTTCGTTTGAACGAAAGAAAACGGGTAGCCTGGGCTACCCGTGAGCGGACAGACTACTAAATTATGCCTGCGCGGCTTGAGGCTTAGGCTGCGCTAGACTCTGAATCGGGCCGTTTCGGCACTGAGGCTGCGGGCTGTGTCGAGCAAGGACTGAGCGGCCTGAGCAGTGGTACGCATGCTTTCCCCGGTGTCTTCTACCTGATGAGCGATTCGTTCTACCTGCTGGGCCAGGGCCGTACTTGCCTGGCTCTGTTCACGCGTCGATGCGGCGACATCGCGAACCAGTCCCTGTGCGGCTCTCGAGCCGTCGGCGATGCGGTGAAGCAGTTCGGTCGTTTCTCCTGCGGTGGTTCTCGCCCGTTCAGCTTCCGGCAGGGCGGCATCCATCACGCGGGCTGCATTCAAGGTTTCGTTTTGTATCCGGTCAACCACGCCGGCAATTTCCAGGGTTGCTTTCTCTGTACGCTCCGCCAGCACACGGACTTCGTCGGCGACAACAGCGAATCCACGGCCCTGTTCCCCTGCTCGGGCAGCCTCGATCGCGGCATTGAGTGCAAGCAGGTTGGTCTGGCCGGCAATATCTTTGATTACCGAAGCAATGCGAGCGACCTCCTGGGCGTTGGCAGCAAGGGTGCGCACTTTTTCCGCGGCGTCGCTGACGGTTCCTGCCATCGTCGCAATGTTATCGGCAACGGTCACGACGCTGAGCTCGCCCTGATTGGCGAGTTCGGCGGCGCTGCTGGCATGCTCCTCGGTTTCCCCCGCATTGCCGGACACGTGGGTGATCGAAACCGTCAATTCCTCCATGGCGGCTGCCATTGTTTGTGTCGCGTCGGTCTGGGCCGAAGCCGCTTCGGCTACTCGGGCAGAAGTGTCGGAAATTTCCTGTGCCGCGCTCGCCACCTGGGCGGCATTCTGAGTGATGTTGGCCATCATCTTCCGTAACGCTCCGACCAACTGGTTGAGTTCGCTGAGCAGACTGCCTGGCACGGTATGGTCGATTGAAACAGTCAGGTCGCCCGCGGCGACCTTGCTCATGGTTGCGACAGCCAGTGCCGGCTCGCCGCCGATTTGGGCCAGCAGTGAGCGTGCCACCCACCAGGTGATTCCACCGACGAGCGCCAGGATCAGACAAATGACGATAGCGGCATTGCGTAACTGCTGATAGAACAAGGTGTCCAGATCGTCGATGTAAAGCCCGGTACCGATGATCCAGTCCCATGGGGCGAAGTGTTCGACGCGCTGCAATTTCGGGACTAAGGCCTCGCTGCCGGGCTTGGCGGTTTGTGTTTCGGTAAAACCGGTTTTGTCGAGTGCCGTCTTGATCAGATCTCGGACTGTGTAATTTCCCTGTTTGTCCTGGCGGTCCCAGTGACTTTTGCCGACGTACTCCGGGCGGATGGGGTGCATAACGCCCATCCCCTTGCTGTCGTAGGCGTAAAAGTATTCTGGACCGAGGTAGCGCATGCCACGAAGTGCTGCGATGGCGTGCTTCTGGGCATCGGCCCGACTGAGTTCGCCTTTGCTTTCCTGTTCGTGGAATGCCTTGACGGTGCTGATCGCGATGTCAACGGCCGCGTTCAAGGTGGCCTTACGGTCTTCCAGCAATTGCGCGCGTAGGTGAAGAACCTGGAATGCGCCGAGAAGAATGAGGCCGAGCAATGCGACAAGTACTGAAAGGGTTAGCCGCCCCTTCATGCTTGTGAAGCTGAAGAAACCCATGGTTTGTCTCCGAAAGTTATTGTTGTTCCAGACAGCTTTTTTACGTCAAGACTATGACGAGCAGGTCAGCTTGTCTAGCTGATCGGGGCAGTGAATGTTTCGTGTTGTTCGGGAGAATCGGAAAAGGTGATTCATCCACTCCTGAGTGGGGCAACGTATTCTTTCAGTTGGAGGATGCTGATGGGGGCGTTTTCGGAGAGGTGCCGGCTAGCCGGGCCAGTACCGCCAACCGCGGTATTTGCGTGGAGGGACGAATATAATTCGCCCCCATGTCCGCCAATACTCGCAAGCCCACGTCGCGCGACGACGTTTTACTGACCGCCGACCTCAAGCGCCTGCGCGGCCTGCAACGCGAACTGCTGCGGTGCACCGGCGAAAAGAAGCAAAAACTGCAGGCCGATCTGGGCAATTTGCTGGCCCAGTCGCAAGCGGCCGTAAGCGAACGCCGCAGCAAGTTGCCGAAGCCGGAATTCCAGCCGGAGCTGCCGGTCAATGAAAAGCGGGCCGACATCGCCGAACTGATTGCCAATAACCAAGTGGTGATCGTTTGCGGCGAAACCGGCTCGGGCAAGACGACGCAGTTGCCGAAGATTTGCCTCGACCTCGGTATCGGCGCACGCGGGCTGATCGGTCATACGCAGCCGCGCCGTCTGGCGGCGCGCTCGGTGGCGACGCGTCTGGCGCAGGAATTGAAGACGCAGGTCGGCGCGGGTGTTGGCGTGAAAATCCGCTTTCACGACAAGTCCTCCGCAGATTCGTGGGTGAAGCTGATGACCGACGGCATCCTGCTCGCCGAGTCGCAGTCCGACCCTTACCTGAACGCCTACGAGGCGATCATCATCGACGAGGCGCACGAGCGCAGCCTGAACATCGATTTCCTGCTCGGCTACCTCAAGCAGTTGCTGCCCAAGCGCCCTGACCTGAAGCTGATCATCACCTCGGCGACCATCGATGCCGAACGCTTCGCCAATCATTTCGGACGCGACGGCAAGCCGGCGCCGGTGATTGAAGTCTCGGGCCGGCTGTATCCGGTCGAGGTGCGCTACCGGCCGGTCGACGATCTGGAAAAGCAGGACGACGAGCGCGATCTGTACGACGCCATCGTCGATGCCGCCGACGAGCTGGCGCGCCTGGGGCCGGGCGACATCCTCGTCTTCCTGCCCGGCGAGCGGGAGATTCGCGAGGCGGCCGAAGCCTTGCGCAAGCACGCGCTGGCACGGCCGGGGATGAGTTCGGCGCACGCGCCGGAAATCCTGCCGCTCTTTTCGCGCCTGTCGGCCGGCGAGCAGGACCGCATCTTCAAGCCTTCGGGCGGCCAGCGCCGCATCGTGCTGGCCACCAATGTGGCGGAAACTTCGCTCACCGTCCCGGGCATCCGCTATGTGATCGACACCGGACTGGCGCGGGTCAAGCGTTACTCCTACCGCAACAAGGTCGAGCAGTTGCAGGTCGAGAAGATTTCGCAGGCGGCGGCGCGGCAGCGGGCCGGTCGTTGCGGCCGGGTGGCGTCCGGTGTCTGCGTGCGGCTGTACGACGAGGCGGATTTCAACGCCCGTCCGCCCTTTACCGATCCGGAAATCCTACGTTCCTCCCTGGCCGGCGTCATCCTGCGCATGAAGTCGTTGCGCCTGACCGATGTCGAGAGCTTTCCGTTCATCGAGCCGCCGCCGAGCAAAGCGATCAGTGATGGCTACGCGCTGTTGCAGGAGCTGGGGGCACTGGACGAGGAGGACGGTCGAGGCAGCCGCCTGACCAAGGTCGGCGAAGCGTTGGCCAAGCTGCCGCTCGATCCGCGCATCGGCCGCATGCTGGTTGCGGCGCGCGATCTCGGTTGCCTGAAGGAAGTGCTGATCATCGCTGCCGGTCTGTCCACGCAGGACCCGCGCGAACGGCCGCAGGAGCGTCAACAGGCAGCCGACGAGAAGCACAAGCAGTTCGCTGACGAGAAATCCGAGTTCCTGAGCTGGGTGAAGCTGTGGGCCTGGTTCAAAGCTGCGGTGGACGGCAAGAAATCGAACAAATCGCTGGTCGATACCTGCCACGCCCACTTCCTCTCCTACCTGCGCTTGCGCGAGTGGCGCGAAGTGCACGGCCAGTTGCACGCGATGGTCACCGAGTTGGGCTGGAAGGAAAACGAAATTCCCGGCACCTACGACGCCATCCACATGGCGCTGCTCTCCGGTCTGCTCGGCAACATCGGCTGCAAGTCGGACGAGTCCGGCTATTATCTCGGCGCGCGCGGCATCCGCTACCTGATTCATCCGTCCTCACCGCTGCAGAAGAAGGCGGGCAAGTGGATCATGGCGGCCGAGATCACCGAGACGACCCGCCTGTTTGGGCGCTGCGTGGCCCGCATTGAATCGGACTGGATCGAGAAAGTGGGCGCTCACCTGATCAAGCGCCAGTACTTCGATCCCCACTGGGAAAAGAAGGCGATGCAGGTGGCCGGCTGGGAGCGCACGACGCTCTACGGCGTGGTGATCAATCCCAAGCGGCGCATCCATTACGGCCCATTGGCTCCGGCCGATGCGCGCGAGATTTTCATCCGCCAGGGCCTGGTCGCCGAGGAAATCGACGAGAGCTTCGCCAAGCGCTGGCCCTTCTTCCAGCACAACCAGCGGCAGATTCGCGACATCGAGAAGATCGAACACAAGCAGCGCCGACAGGATGTGCTGGTCGATGACGAACTGATCTACGCCTTCTACGACCATCTGATCCCGGAAGGCATCCACAACGGCGCGACTTTCGACCACTGGCGCAAGACGGCCGAGCAGGAGAATCCCAAGCTGCTCTTCCTGGCCAAGGATGACCTGATGCGCCACTCGGCGGCCGGGGTGACGACCGAGGCCTTCCCGCATCATCTCAAGGTGGGTGGCGTGGAGTATGCACTCACTTATCACTTCGAGCCTGGTTCGCCGCGCGATGGCGTGACGCTGACCTTGCCGCTGGCGCAGCTCAACCAGATTCCGGCGGCGCGCATGGAATGGCTGGTGCCGGGGCTGATGAAGGAAAAGCTGGTGCAGCTGATCAAGACGCTACCGCAGAAAATCCGCGCCAAGCTGGTGCCGGTACCGGAGTTCGTCGAAGAATTTCTCGCCGCCACGGCGGGTAACGACAAGAAGATGAATCAGGGCGTGATCAATCCGCTGATCGATTTCATCCTCGAAGCGCGTGGCCTCAACGCCCGCGGTTGGGCGGTGACGCCCGATGCCTTCCGCCCCGATGCGCTGCCGCCGCACTTCTCGATGAACTACAAGCTGATCGATGAACACGGCCGCCAGCTCGACATGAACCGCAGCCTCGTCGCGCTGCGTGCGGAATGGGGCAAGGAGGCGAAGGAGGAGTTCGCCGAGCTGCACGAAACGCCCTCCGAATATACGAAGCTGACCGACTGGACCTTCGGCGAATTGCCCGAGCTGATGGAAGTGCCGGTCGGCAAGCAGACCGTGATCGGCTACCCGGCACTGAACGACGACGGCGAAACGGTGAGCCTGAAGGTGTTCGATTCGGCCGAAGAGGCTGCCGAGGTGCACCGCAAGGGTCTGGCCCGCCTGTTCATGCTGCAGTTCAAGGAGCAGGTGAAGTACTTCGACAAGAACGTGCCGGGCATCACGCAAATGGGCATGCAATACATGGCCCTGGGGACGACCGAGGAGCTGAAGCGTCAGATCGTCGATCTGACCTTCGAACGCGCCTGCCTGACCGAACCGCTGCCGACCACGCCGGAAGCCTTCAAGGCACGATGCGCTGAAGCCAAGGCGCGGCTGGGGCTGATCATGCAGGAAGTCTGCCGCATGGTCGGCACCGTGCTGACCGAATGGCAGGCGGTGACCAAGAAGCTGCCGGCGCTCAAGGCGCACGCGGCGGCGGTGGCCGATATCGAAGCGCAACTGAAGCGTCTGCTCGGCAAGAATTTCGTGGTCGATACGCCCTTCGAGCGCCTGCAGCATTACCCGCGTTATCTGAAGGCGATTGTCGTGCGTCTGGATAAGCTCAAAGCCAACCCGACGCGCGATGCGCAAGCCATGGCCGACTACGCCAAGCTGTGGACCAACTACGAACGGCGGGCGTTGCAACTCGCCAAGATGGGAACGGTCGATCCGCAGATCGAGCAATTCCGCTGGTTACTTGAGGAATTGCGTGTCGGCCTCTACGCGCAGGAACTGCGTACGCCGGTGCCGGTCTCGGTCAAGCGCCTGGAAAAGCAATGGGAGGGCATTAAGCATGGCTAAAGTGCGCTGGATGTTGGGGCTGGCAGTGCTGGCTTGGGCGATTTTGGGCACTTCGGCGTGGGCGGCCCGCAAGACTTATCCGATCAGCGCGTTTTCCGAGGATTACCATGCAACCGTGACGGTTGAGGATACCAAGGATGTTTTTCGACCTGGCGCGGTGTCTGTGTTCGCGACAAAAAGCGGCAAGCGGCTGATTCATGTCGAGTCGGATGAACTGGCTTTTGATGTGCGCGGAGGCACGGTGAGCCCGAATGTTCAGCAACTGCCGTATGGTGAGCAGAGCGTACTGATTTTTGACGATTTCAATTTTGATGGCCGCAAAGATCTGGCGATTATGGATGGCCAGAATTCGTGTTACCACCTCCCGTCTTTTCAGATATTCCTCGCTACCGATCAAGGTTTTACGAAAAGTGCCGCCTTTACCGAGTTGGCCCAGAATTTCTGCGGCATGTTCTCGGTTGATGCAGCCGATAGGACCTTGTCGACAATGACCAAAAGCGGCTGTTGCTGGCACCAGTTCAATACCTACAAGGTGGTGTGGAATCGCCCGGTGTTGATCAAATCTACGGAAGATGGTCCGCTCGGAACGATGTTCCGCTATCACCGATTCGTGCTTTGGGAAAACGGCAAGACGACCACCGATTTCCAGTTGGAGGATAACGTTGAGAGCGAGCCGTCCATCCTCCGTTTTCCGCTCAAACAAGGAGGGAAGTGGGTGGAGGTCTTCATGGCCGATGCGGCTACGCTCGATTACGCGTTAGTGCGTGATAGCGGCAGTGTGGAGTTC
Source organism: Azonexus sp. IMCC34839 (assembly GCF_047047955.1). Lineage (GTDB taxonomy): Bacteria > Pseudomonadota > Gammaproteobacteria > Burkholderiales > Rhodocyclaceae > Azonexus. The sequence goes on from NZ_CP150631.1 coordinate 3,103,839, forward strand.
AGTTATGTGCTCGATGTGCTCGGGCATCGTCAAGGTAAGCGCTTGCGCAAGGCATCACCTATGTTCTGGAATAAAGCTGGGACAGCGATCAGTTTTCGTAACGGCCCATATCTCTACACCATTTATGATGAACCTCAACGTTTGGGCGTAGCGGTGACAATTGGCAAGCGCACGGTGTTTTTCGAGGGGGATCCCCGTGGAAGAAAGGGGGCCTTCGACAACTTCGCCAAATTATCGACGTACCCTGAAAATCTGTTGGAAGACGATCCGTTGTTGCTACCCGCAAAAGGAAGCCAGCAATGAATGAAGTGATGCTCGCCTTGGTGCGCACCTTTGCCAGCCTGCGCTGCGGCAAGGTTTGGCTCTACGTGCTGACGCCTGCCCTCGTCTCGCTACTGTTCGCCATTGGTCTCGCCGTCGGTGCGCTCGGCTGGCTGGTGCAGCAGATGATGGACTATCCGCCGATGACTCTGCTCGTTGCCTGGGGGCTGGTCTGGTTGGCGCATATCCTGGCCTATCTCGGCGGCTGGATGGCGATCTTTGCGCTGTCCTACCTGGTCGCCTCCTTGCTTGCGGCCATCGTCATCATGCCGCTGATGCTCAAGCTTCTCTCCGTGGGCGAATATCGCGATGTGGCGCCGATGGGCAAGGACAGTTTTGTCGCTGCTGCGGTGAACAGCGGTTTTGCGGCAATTTTGTTCGTGCTCGGCTGGCTGCTGACCATTCCGCTCTGGCTGATTCCCGGCTTTTCGCTGCTGATTCCGTTGCTGCTGATGGGCTGGCTGAACCGCCGCACCTTCGCCTACGACGCGCTGTCAATGCATGCCACGGCGGCCGAGTGGCAGGCCTTTCGCCGCGAGCACAAGACGCCGCTGTTCATGCTCGGCCTGACCATGGCCCTGCTCGCCCATCTGCCGCTGATCGGTCTGTTGGTGCCGGCGCTCGCGGCGCTATCATTCGTCCATTACGGGCTGGAAGCCCTGCGCCGCTCGCGCGGCGGCGCCTTGGTCACACTCGAAGGAGAACGTGTATGAGCCGTACCTTTGGCGCCATCATCATCGGCGACGAAATTCTCTCCGGCAAACGCCAGGACAAGCACTTCGCCAAGATCGCCGAAATGCTCGGTGCACGCGGCCTGCGTCTGTCGTGGGTCGAATACCTCGGCGATGACCGCCAGCACCTGACTGAAACCTTCAAACGCACCATGGCGGCGGGCGATGTAGTGTTTTCCTGTGGCGGTATCGGCAACACGCCGGATGACCACACGCGGCAGGCAGTGGCTGCCGCGCTTGGTGTCGCGCTGGAACTGCACCCAGAAGGCTTCGAGGAATTGAAAGTGCGTTTCGCCGACGAAGAGATCACCGAGCAGCGCAAGCAACTGGTGACCTTCCCGGCCGGTGTGCAAATTGTGCCTAATCCGTTCAACCGTATTCCCGGCTTTATGGCCAACGATCACTACTTCGTGCCGGGCTTTCCTCAGATGGCCCATCCGATGATCGAATGGGCGCTTGATACCTTCTACAAGGCCGAATTCAAACCGGTGGCCGAAACCGTGGAAAAAGCATTCCTGCTCACCGGCCCGACAGCTTACGAAAGCGCGCTGCTCGACCTGATGGAGCGTATCGTCGCCGACTATCCGACTCTGCGCCTGTTCTCGCTGCCCTCGCTGGTTGGCAAGGAGCGCAAGCATCTGGAGCTGGGTGTCGAAGGCGCACCGGCGCTGGTGGACAAGGCGATGGAAGAGATTCGCGTCGAGGTCGAGAAGCGCGGTATCACGTGGGTGTGGCGGCAATGAAACCGGCGCAGCATCCAACCGCCTTGCGCACCCAAGCCTTGCTTGCCGAGGCCGGCCTAGCCGCCCAGGTAGTGGAATTCGAGCAGCCGACCCGAACCAGCGCCGAGGCGGCGGAGGCGGTGGGGTGTTCGGTGGCGGAAATCGCCAAGTCGGTCGTTTTTCGCAACAAGACGGCCGGCGGCGCCGTCGTGGTCGTGGCCAGTGGCGCCAATCGGGTCGATGAGGCGAAGGTGGCAGCCCTCTTGGGCGTCAAATTGGGACGGGCCGATGCCGATTTCGTCCGCGAGTCGACCGGCTATGTCATCGGCGGCGTTGCACCGCTAGGGCATGCCAATCCGGTGACCTTGGTCCTCGATCAGGATTTGCACCGCTTTGCCCGCATTTGGGCGGCGGCCGGAACGCCGTTCTCGGTTTTCCCCCTGACACCTGATCAATTGCAGGGGCTGACCCGTGGCGCCTGGAGTGACGTGCGCCTCGACTGAGCCGTTCAGAGAGCAATAACAAACCCGCGAACCGGTCGCGGGTTTTTTATTTGGGGTTAGGCCCGGATTACTTGCTGGCCTTCTTGGCGGCGGCAGCCGTAGCGCTCTTGGCCGGGGCGGCGACCTTGCCGGCAGCCTGAAGGTTGGCTTCAGCGATGTCGGAGAGTTGCTTGGCCATCGAGGTCATCTGGTCGAAAGCCTGGTTGGAAGCGTTCAGCATCGACTGCATGGTGGCAGCGAACACGTCGCCACCGACCGGTGCGGCCGACTTGGCCTTCTCGACGGCAGAAGTGGCGCTCTTGGTGAAGCTGCTGTATTGCGACTCCATCACCGAGGTGACTTCCTTCTGCATTTCGGCAACCAGATCGTAGACGCTGCGGGAGTATTCCATCAGCTTGTCGACGTTCGGCTTGGTCAGTTCGCTGTTCAGCTTGGCGATGGCGTTGGCGTCCTTGGCGGACATCAACTGCTGGGCGTTGGCCACGGTGCTGTTGAAAAATTCGCGGGAAGCAGCCATGTTCAGGGCGGTCAGGCGCTCGACGCCGTTAAAGGCGGTGCGCAGCAGGGCCATCATGACTTCGGCGTTGGCTTTCTGTGCGGCAGCCAGTTGTTCCATATTCGGATTGCTCATCATCGTCTCCAGTCTGTGTGCGGTGTGAATCAAAACAAAACCCCCGCACGGGGCGGGGGCATCAGGTACAACCGATTACTTCTTCTTGGAAGCGGCGGCGGTGGCGCCAACAGCCTTGACGGTGGCGTTGGTGGCGGCAGCGACGTTGGCTTCGGCAATCTCGGCAACTTGCTTGGCAGCCTTGTTCATGTTGTCGAAAGCGGAGTTGGCAGCGGCGATGGCGCTCTTGACGGCGGCGACGGCAACGTCGGAACCAGCCGGAGCGGACTTGGCAGCCTTGTCGAGCAGACCGGCAACGGTCTTCTGGAAGTCGCCGAATTGGGCCTCGACCATCTTGGAGAGTTCTTCCTGGGTCTGGGCGGAGATTTCATAAACGGAACGGGAGTAGGCAACGGCCTTTTCGACGTTCGGCTGAGCCAGCGAAGCCTGAATCGACAGGGCTTCCTGAACGTCCTTGGCACCCATCAGGGCCTTGGCGCCGGAAACGGAATCTTCCATCACGGAACGGGCGGTGTTCAGGTTCAGGGCAGCGATGCGCTCGGCGGAAGCCAGGGCGGTGTTGGCCAGGGACAGCAGGGAATCAACGGTGGCCTTGTTGGCGGCAGCGAATTGCTCGGGGGTGGTGAACATGGGTCATCTCCTAAATAAAACTGTCATGCGAAACGGTGAGTTACTTAGCAGCGCTCATTCATTCCGAGATAATGTTGCACTGCACCATGCGTTTAATTATAGGAGTGATTGTGGCATTGTCAACAATATTTTTGTGCGGTGCACAAAAATATTTTACGCCTTTCAAAACAGTGTGTTGCGATGTCGCGAGGGAGGGCGTTCAGCCCTGTCTCACGACGTGCCGCACTATTGCGGTGCGGCTGGCAATGTGAGGCCGTTGGCCCCTTTCAACTCCAGTTGGTCGCCACGGCGCTTGGGTTGTTCCGGCTCGCTATCCTTGTTGCGCGGTTGGATGACGGCGCGCACACGTGGCGGGGCGGCTTTCGGGTCCCGGGATTCGCCGGCGGTCACCAGATACTTCTCGTTGATCGCGTCGTACCAGATGTAGTCGCCCTTGACCTGGTCGTCTCCGCTTTTCACGAAGGCGCGATGGAAGAGTTCGGCGATTTCGCTGTTGCTGTTGTACTCGATACGCTCGGCTTCGCCTTCCATGTACTCGTCCTTGCCTTCGCGCTTCTGGCGAAAGCGGGCAAGCCCGCCCTTGCCGGCAAAGGCAACGCCTTTCTGGAAACCGTATTGGTCTTCGGTAATGACGATGCGATCCGCCTTGAGCATCATGGTGCCCTTGGTGACGACAACGTCGCCTTCGAGAATCTGGATCTTCTTGGCATCGTCGATCGTCACGCGATTGGCTTCGAGCAGCATCGGTTTGTCGCGGTCGGCACGTTCGGCCAAGGCGGGCATGCTGGTGAGCAGGACAAGCGCGAGCGGAGCGAGGCGATGGATCATGGCTGTGCTTTCGGGCGGATATATTGACCGCGTACCTGCGATTGCAGGATCAGGGTCGAAGTGTTCTGGTCGAGATAGGCGCCAACACCGGTCACCCAGGAGTTGCCCTGGGTCACTTCAACCGGGCTACTGGTGAACGCGAAGCCTTCTTCCGGTTGCGCTGTCAGATCGGGCATGCGGGCGACCATCTCCGGACGGTCGCCAGTGGCTGCGCGAGTGGCAGTCACATTATCCCAGAGATAGATGGTTTCGCCTTTGGAGGTCACCTTGGCGTTATTGGCCTTCAGGGTAATCTCCGGGGCATTGGGACGGTATGCGATCAGGGTCGGCGAGGAGAGCAGCGACGAGTCATCGTCCGGGAAGTGCACCATCGACGGGCCGGTCAGGCGATATTTTACGTGGCCGGTCAGGTCGAAACGGCGCGCGACGAAATTCTCGGCCATGGCGTCGGGGTCATGCCGAAGTTTTCCATCTTGACGGGCTTCATCCTGATTGACCGACTTTTGCAGCCAGAAGGTCAGGGCCGCCAGCAGACCGAGCAGGATGACCGGGAAGAGTTGGCTGGGCCAGTGTTTCATCAGATGACCTTGGCCGTGAATAGATCGTGCATGTTCAGCGCGCCGATCAATCGAGCCTCACCATCAGCCACCAGAAGGGCGTTGATACGCAGGCGTTCCATCATTTCGACGGCTTCGACGGCCAGGCGATTCGGGTCGATAGTATGCGGCCGCGGGTGCATGACGCTGGCGATGGTACCCTGTCGCAAGTCGATGCGCTTCTCGAAGGCTCGACGCAGGTCGCCATCCGTAAAGATGCCGACGGCCTGCCCTTGCTCGTCAACGACGGCCACCAGGCCAAGACCGCCCCGCGACATGGCGACGATGGCGTCGGTAATGCAGGTGCCCGGGGTGACCGAGGGTACCTGATCGCCTTGCCGCATGACATCGCGCACATGGGTCAGCAGGCGGCGTCCGAGCGAACCGCCCGGATGCGAACGGGCGAAGTCTTCCGGGCCGAAGCCGCGGGCGTCGAGGAGGGCAACGGCCAGGGCATCGCCAAGGGCGAGCGCGGCGGTAGTACTGGCAGTGGGGGCAAGGTTGTGCGGGCAAGCCTCCTGAGCGACGCCGGCATCCAGATGCACATCCGCTTCACGGGCCAAGGTGGAGGTCGGAGCGCCGGTCATGGAAATCAGGCGGGCTCCCTGGCGTTTGATGGCCGGGACGATGCGCAACAATTCTTCCGATTCACCGGAGTTGGAGAGGGCCAGCAGCACGTCATCGCGAGTGATCATGCCGAGGTCGCCGTGGCTGGCTTCGGCCGGATGAACGAAATAAGCCGGGGTGCCGGTGCTGGCCATGGTCGCTGCGATCTTGCGGGCAACATGACCGGATTTCCCCATGCCGCTGACGATCAGGCGGCCATGGCTGTTCAGGATCAGCGCGACGGCGCGAGCGAAATCCCCGTCAATACGCTCTTTCAACGCGCTGACGGCGGCGGCTTCGATGTCCAGGGTCTGGCGACCCAGTTCCAGAGCGCGTTCCGGCGAGAAGCCGACGGTGTTTGGGCTTGGGTTCATGGGCAGGCTGCGGTTATGATGGGCGAAGTATACCTGACTTCATGTAACGGCCCTTGAGCGCACTCTCTCTCGTCCTGCTTTTGCTAGGCGCTTCGGTTCTTGCCGTGGTCGTCTTCCGTCGCTTCAACCTGCCACCGGTACTTGGCTATCTGCTGGTGGGCAGCATTATCGGGCCGCATGCGCTCAACCTGATGCATGACGTGCATCGTGCCGAATATCTGGCGGAGTTCGGCGTCGTTTTCCTGATGTTCTCCATCGGCTTGGAGTTCTCGCTGCCCAAGCTGTATGCGATGAAACGCATCGTGTTCGGTCTGGGCTTGCTGCAGGTTGTCATCACGATGGCGCTGGTTGCCGGTCTGGTGATGTCGTTCGGGGTCAGCTGGCAATTGGGCATTGCTCTGGGGGGCGTCTTCGCCATGTCCTCCACTGCGGTGCTGACAAAGCTGCTGGCCGAGCGCCTACAACTCGATTCGGCTCATGGGCGGGAAATTCTCGGTGTTCTGCTATTTCAGGATCTCGCGGTGGTCCCCTTGCTGGTCGTGATCCCCTCGCTGACCCAGCCGCCAGAAAAACTGGCCATGCTGTTAGGCGTCGCACTCCTGAAAGCGGTCGTCGTATTGGCGGTGATCCTGGTTTTTGGCCAGCGCCTGATGCGCAAGTGGTTCCATTTCGTGGCTAGAGCCAAGTCTTCCGAAGTGTTCGTGCTCAACGTTTTGCTGATCACGCTGAGCTTGGCGACTTTGACCGAATTGGCTGGCTTGTCGCTGGCCCTGGGAGCGTTTGTCGCCGGGATGCTGATCTCGGAAACGGAATATCGGCTTCAGGTGGAGGAGGACATCAAACCCTTCCGCGATGTGCTGATGGGCCTGTTCTTCGTCACCATCGGTGTTAAGCTTGATCTGCATATTCTGCTCGGATTGTGGTGGCAAGTGCTTCTTGCCTTGCTGGGGCTGCTAGCCATCAAGGCGCTGGTGGTGGGGCTGTTGTCCTGGCGCCTCGGTGCCACGCCGGGTAATGCGATTCGCTCTGCGCTCTGGTTGTGCACTGGGGGCGAGTTCGGGTTCGTGCTCCTGGGAGAAATTGTTCGCGTACCGAGGGAAATTCAGCAGGTCGCTTTGACGGTTCTTGTTCTGTCGATGCTGATCGCTCCCTTCATCGTTCATTACAGCGAGCGTATCGTCGTCCGATTCGTCGCCAGCGAATGGTTGATGCGCTCGATGCAGCTGACGCAGATTGCCGCCCAATCGATGGGGACGGAGAAGCATGCGATCCTTTGCGGGTTTGGCCGTAGCGGGCAATATCTCGCGCGTTTTCTTGGGCAGGAGGGCGTCAATTACATCGCGCTCGACCTCGATCCCGATCGGGTGCGTGAAGCGGCGGCCGGTGGTGAGAGCGTGGTCTTTGGCGATGCCGGGCGCAAGGAGGCGTTGATCGCGGCCGGCCTGATGCGTGCCTCCGTGTTGATCATCACGATTTCGGATACTGCGCTGGCAGAGAAGGTGTTGCACCATGTCCACGAGTTGCGCCCGGACCTGCCCGTCGTGGTGCGAACCTTCGACGAGCGGGACATGGAGCGTCTGAACAAAGCCGGTGCGGCCGAGGTGGTGCCGGAAGCGCTGGAGGCCAGTCTGATGCTGGCCTCGCATGCCTTGGTGCTGCTCGGCGTCCCAATCAATCGGGTGTTGAAGCGAGTTCGTCAGACCCGGGCCAAACGTTATAGCCTGCTGCGCGGCTTCTATCGCGGCCAAACCGACCGCGAGCGCGACGAGGATGACGAGCATCATTTGCCAAGACTTCATTCGGTTCTCTTGGCTGCCGGTTCAGCTGGTATTGGCCAAACGCTCGATGAACTCAATCTTGACGCCCTGAACTGCGAAGTCAGTGCCATCCGTCGTCGCGGCATTCGGGCACTTGAGCCAGAGCCGGAAACCCGTCTTCAGGAAGGTGACGTCGTCGTTGTCTTGGGCGAGCCGGAAGCGGTGATGGCGGCCGAGCAGCGCTTGCTGCAGAAATAAGAAAGCCCGCCGAGGCGGGCTTTATTTGCTCTGATTGGTTATTAATCAGAGGGTTTTGCAAACTGTATATAGAGTCACTCCATCATCAATATAGGTCGCAGCTGAGGCTGCACGTGATGGGTTTGCACCACCGTCAGCAGCAACGTTGCCGGCTTGAGTATAGCCACGGACCGTTCCGCGACCTGGGGTGCCATCGTCAAACTGCGTATCAATGGCTACAGCGACTTTTCCAGGTAGGTTGGAGGTGCAGACAACGAGCCCTGCAAGCTCAACGGCTCCAGCGGCGCCAGTGTTAGTTTGGGCTCCTAAAATTCCGCCAACAGCGTTGTTGGGTTGATCCTTGGTGGCAGTGTCGCCACCCACAAAGCCGGCAAGACGAAGATGCTGCCAAAACTCTCTGGATTCCGTACCAGCAGCGTTGGCATTAAATTCGCCCGTAACCTGACCGTCTCCATTGCCGTTTGTAGCCGCTGGGTTGGCCCAGCGAGCTGCTGCTCCGCTGTCATCGCCTGGGAAGCGCTTGTATCGATCCTGATACCCGTAAATGGCTGCGGTAATCCCAGTCAGATCGTTGGCGACGTTCTTGATCTTGGCTTGAGTGATCAGTTCCTGCCCCTTCAGTACACCGCCCAGTAGCAGGCCAATAATGACCAGAACGATGGCGATTTCGACGAGGGTGAAGCCTTTTTGGTGGCTTTTCATGGCATGCTCCGTAATGAGTGGATGCAATCACACGTGCAATAAATGTGCCTATTCTCTTTTGTGGGGTTTTTGGTGGTTTTTTGCGATTTGTGGCATTCGTGGTGTCAATAAATGAACAGTTTGGTTGAAATATGAACGCTGGCTGGCGGGCGGATTTCGGCTATCGTTTGAGCCAACATCCCCATCTGCTTTTGGCTGGCCACCTGTTGGCCCTGCATGCTTTGGCTTTCGGCGGTTGGCACAGCCCTGTGCTCAGGGTCCTGTGGGTTGTTGCCATCGGGCTATTTCTGATGTGGCAGCCTTTCGTGGCCGGCGAGCGGCGAATCAGCCTGGGGCAAGGAGCGCTGTTGCTGGGGGCGGTGCTGTTGTCGACCCTGTTCCTGAATCCCTGGCTATTGCTGATCTGGTGTGGAGCCCTGGGCGCGGCTATCGGCGGGCGGGTGTTATGGACCGAACGACGTGGGGAGCGCTCGGGTTATCTGCTGGCCTTTGGTTTTCTGGTGACCGTGACGGTGCTGGGTGTCGTGCCTGAAGTTTCGGCAACCGTGTCTACCGATCCGCTACCGCGCGAGCTGTTCGCCCGCTGGTTGCCCTGGTTACTGCCCTCGCTGGTTTTGTTCCCTGCCCAGGCGCCGCGTCGTCGTGCCGGCGATGCCTTCGATTTGTTCTACGGAGTGCTGGTCTTTCTGGTTCTGGCGGTGTTCGTTCTGGGGGCTTTGGCGTATATGCTGGTGGGCGGTGTCGGGTATATCCGGGCACTGGTCCATACTTCGCTGGCTTTGGCCGGCGCCTTGCTGCTCGTTGCCTGGGCCTGGAATCCGCGCGGCGGTTTTTCGGGGATCGGCTCGGCGCTGTCGCGCTATTTGTTGAGCGTGGGCATGCCGGTCGAGCAGTGGCTGGTGCAATTGGCCGAAGATCGAGTGCGCGAGCCCGAGCCTCGCCGTTTCCTGAATCTCATATGCCAGCGCCTGCAAACGATTCCGTGGGTGCTGGGCGCCGCTTGGGAAAATCGGGCGGATGGCGATGGCGCCTCGTTTGGCGAGGCAACCGGCCACGCCCATGGATGCGAAGTGGATGGGGTCTTGTTGTCCGTATATTTTCGCCATCCACCTTCGCCGGCCATGCGCTGGCATCTGGAGTGGCTGCTCCGTTTGGCGCTGGAGTTCTATCAGGTGAAGCGTCAGGCGTACGAGTTGCAGCGCCTGAATTATCAGCGGGCGGTTTACGAGACTGGGGCGCGGGTCACGCACGATGTGAAGAACCTGCTGCAATCCCTGCAAACCCTGTGCTATGCCGCCGCTCAGCCGGCCGATCCGGCGGAACTCAGTGGCCTCTTGCGGCGACAGTTGCCGCAGATTGCCGAGCGCCTGAAGGGGACGCTCGACAAATTGCAGGCGCCCAGTCTGGAGGTGCCGGAATGGGCGGATGCTGCCGTATGGTGGGCGGCGTTGCGTGAGCGCTATGCGCATGCCAATCTACTTTGGGAAGGCGAGGCAGAGCCGGGCAAGCGTTTGCCCGGGACGCTGTTTGACAGTGTGGCCGAGAACCTGCTGCAGAATACTCTGGCCAAGCGCCAGCGGAACCTCAGTTTGGAAGTCCGTGTATCTTTCCTGAACGGCGCCTTGAGAGTTCGGGACGATGGCGACAGCATCGCGCCAGATATGGCGGCCGTGCTCTTGCGTGAGCCGGTACCGTCGGAGGATGGCCTGGGGATCGGCTTGTTCCATGCTGCCCGTCAGGCGGAAGCGGCGGGCTATCGGCTGGAATTGAGCATCAACGAGCCGGGGCTGGTCGAGTTCAGCCTGTCAGCTCGTCCAATGTGATGGGGGCGGCTGCCGGGTCGTTGCCTTGATTGCCGATCAGGCGATAGACGACGGTGTTGCCCTTGCCTTTCAGATAGATGGTCTGCGGCTCATGGAAGGCGAAATCGGCAGCCAGGCGTTTGTAGGTGGTGGCGTCGACCTGGATCATGCCGGGCACCCCCTCGCTGGTGATGCGGCTGGCCAGATTGACCGTGTCGCCCCAGAGGTCGTAGATGAATTTCTTCTTGCCGACGACGCCGGCGACGACCGGGCCGGTCCCGATCCCGATACGTACGTCGAGATGCATGTCGTTGACGGCGTAATCGCGTTGCAGCAGGTCGCGCATGGCCATCGCCAGTTCGGCGATGGAGCGGGTGTAATTGCTCTGTTCGTTGTTCAGGCCGCCGGCCACCATGTAGGCATCGCCGATGGTCTTGATCTTCTCCATGCCGAACTGCTCGGCCAGTTCGTCGAACGACGAGAATATCCGGTTCAGCATGGCGAAAACCTGCTGCGGCGTCATGCCCTCGGCGACCTTGGTGAAATTGACGATGTCGACGAACATCACCGTCACGTCGCCGAAGCCATCGGCGATGGTCTGGCAGTCGTGCTTCAGCCGTTCGGCCACGGGGCCGGGGAGGATGTTGAGCAGCAGACGCTCCGATCGCTCCTGTTCCTGCTGCAGTAAGTGGTGGGTTTCTTCCAAGTTGGCCTGGAGCTTGGCTTTTTCGATCACCGAATAACGCACCAGCAGATAGACGATGCTTGAGATGGCCGCGAAATTCAGGGCAAAGAAAAAGACGCTGGTCTTGATCGGCACCTTCGCTGGCGTGCTGGCGATGACGTCGGCCAGGAAGTAATCGAAGAAGCCGGACATCGCGGTCAGGGCGATATAGGCAACGAACCACGCAATCGACTCGCGGGCGCCGAAGAACAGGATGGCACCGATCGGGGCGAGCAGCCCCCACAGGCTGGTGCCGCTGGCCGTGATGAAGTTGCCGATGCTCCATTGGACGGCAAACGGTGCAAACAGGAAGAGCGCCAGCTGGAGGTAGCGGAAAAGATTGAAATTGCCGCTCTGGAAGAAGTAGAGCAGGTTGCCGACCAGCAGCATCTGGAAGACAAAGGGGGCGGTGACCGAGAACCCGGGGCCCATTTGCCCGTAGAGGAAGAGCCAGAGCATCGACCCCGTGCATACCAGGCCGGTGGCGAAGACCAGTAGCGACTTCTGCAACCGGGTTTCGGCGTCGTCTTCGGGGCGGATACCGCCGCTGCGTAGCGAGGCGAGGAAGGATGGCCGATTGGACACGGACTCGTTATCTGGCTGCATTGGATGGGGTATATCCAGTGTGGCAGTCGTGCTCCGCTAGGTCAATATGCAAAAAGTGTGATGAAGAAATGTCAGGGTAATTTTCCGGCGGCGACCAGCTTGGACTTCAGGATGCTCGGGTTGATCCAGGTGAGCAGGTCGTCGAAGGTCTCGGTCGGGGTGTGGGCAATGAACAGGGTGTCGGCGTCGGCATTTTCGGCCTCTTCGCCAGCAGCGCCGGGGATTTGGCTGCCGCTGTTCTGATACCCGCCCGCTCCGCGACTGCCGTGACAGACGATGACTGCCGGCAAGGCGCTGGCCAGGTCGCTGCCGGCGGCAAGCGACTCTTTGATACTGGCGTTGCCCACTGTGTCGAGGGTGAATGCAGCTGTGGCACCGGCTGCGACGGCTGTGGTGAAATTATTGTTGGCGTAATAGGTCAGCCGCTGACCCCAGGGATCGGTTTCGGGCAGCCCGAGGGTAGCCCAGGGCAGGACGCCGTGCTGGCTGGCACAGTTTTCCTTGCCGGCGTTGGCGTCGGACGTGGCCAGGGTGGCCACGGCGGGGCAGGGCAGGCGGCCGTTCGTGATGGCAAAACCAAGCAGTGCCTCGCGGGCGTTGTCGAGTTGGCGCTGGGCGTCCTGATTCGCGATAGCGTCGCGCTGGGCGGTGATGCCGAGGATCAGTCCGCTCGACAAGAGCGCAATGATGACCAGAACGATGGTCAGTTCGATCAGCGAGAAACCGGTTTGGAAGCGGAGCGGGCGGGGCATGCGTTAGGCCTAGTAAGCCAGTCTGTCGTTGAAGGTAGCCGAAGGCGGCGTCGCCGTAAAGCTCAGGCTGGGAGTGGCGGCGTCGCCGTTGCGCGAAGCGTCGGCATTGCTTCCTTCGAGGAAATTGGCGACGGATTGCGTACCGTGGTTTTGGCCGGACAGGGCTCGCCCGGCAGCAATGGCGACGACGTGCAGGTTGCGGGTTGCGTTGACGGTCAATTGGCCGGGCACGGTGCGCAATGGGTGGCTTATTTGATAGAAGAGGGTATTGCTCCAGGCGTTGTTGCTCCACCAGCTGGCGGTATTGGCCAGCAGGAAATCGCAGCGGCTGGCCAGCCAGATGATCGGGCTGGCGCTGGCCTTGCTGCTCGACAACAGCGCATTGAGCGCGTTGCCGCGACTGATGACCTGATTGATCTGGTTGACGGTGGCAGCGAGCGCAGCGATGGCCTGGGCTTGCCGCTCGGCGTTGGGGGCTGCCAGATAGGCCTGCAAGGCGGCCAGTGTGCCGCTGCTCGCTTGCAGACCGGCGAGGGCGGAACTCGCGGCCGCGTAGCCGGAAGTGTCGAGCACCGCGGCGCTGCTGGCGCTGGTGCCGCTGGCGACCGGGTTGGCCTTGGCCAGGGGGGCGATCAGCGCGGCGTTGTCAGAAATGGTTTTTGCCCAAATAGCGATGTGCACCGCAGCAGTGTCCAAAGTCGTCGCGTAGGGCGTGATGGTTCTTTGGTTGGGGCGAGGCCGGCGTGTATCGACGCTGACGAAGGCATCGCGAGCGCTGTCGTAGGCGGTGATGGCGGCGGCCAGGCTGGTGTGGGTGAGGTTGTTGTCGACGGCTTCGTTGCCGGCGATGGCAGCGCGCAGTCCGTCGAGACTGGTCAGCACAGCGCTCATGGCCGTCGCGACCGCGGCATAGTCCGGCGAACTGGCTTGGGCGGCGGTGAGTGCGCTGGCCAGTGCGGCGGTGGACGCATTGCGGGCGGTGACCACAGCCGATACACCGGTGGTGATGCCTTCGACGGTCGTTTTCGCATTGGCCAGCGCTGTGCGCAGGCTGGTCAGATTGGTTTCGTTGGGCGCGCTGGAGAGTGCGGAACTCAGGCTGGACAGGGCGTCGCGAAGATCACGAGCTTCGCCGGAGAGTATCGATACGCGGCTGGCCTCGACGGCCTGCTGCAAACTGGCGAGGGCGCTACGCAGAGCGTTGGCGTCGTTGCGGGCGGCGGTGAGTTGGACGGCGTTCCAGGGCATCTGTGCGGCCAAGCGGGCTGAGGCCGCGGCGGTGTTGGCGGCGCTCTGGGCGGTGCTGAGCGCCGGCAGGATGTCGGCGCGAGCCGTCGTTGTCGCAGCGAGATGGTCGGCGATGGCATTGCCCAGCGTCTGCAGGCCGGCGGCGCTCGTGGTGGCGGCGAGCGATGTTTGCCATTGCTGCAGTTGCCAGGGGAAGGCGTCGAGGCCGAGTTCGTCGAGGGCGCGGAGCAGCGTGGCCTGGTCGGTGTCGGTCGTGCTGCCGCTTAGGGAGCGGATGGTGGTGCCTTCGCTGACCGCGATACGGCCATTGGCGACGGCTAGATCGATGGCGGTGTCGAGCGATTGCATCTCGCCCAGGACATTGTCGGCGTATTGCTTGAGCTGGTTGGCGGAAGAGAAGATGGCATCGAACAGATTGCGTGCTTGCAGCAGCGCGTCGGCCAGGGTGTTCAGTGCGGTGAGTTGGGCGTTGCCGTCCGTGGCCGCAGAGAGCAGGGTCAGGGTTTGCGTCAGCCTTGCCAACACCGCCTGCAAGGCGGCTTCCGGTCCGCTCGTCGGTTGTGTGCTCGGGACGCGGCCAAACAGGCTGTTTTCCTTGCCTTGGTAGCTGCTGGCCGAGAAGGGCGCGGGCCAGGGGTAACGTTGCTGCGGGTTGGCCGACGACAGCGCGTGTTGGTCCAGACAGCTGCGCACTTCGTTGGCGATGCGTTTTTCGACGGCGGCCATCAACTCCTGACGGGTGACGATCAGCACTTCGTCGTTGAAGGTGTCGCTACGCGGGCCGGTGACGTAGATGTTGTCGTTGCCATTGCCGTTTTCGCCGTCGAGATAGTCGCTCGGGGTGTTCGATGGTCGTGTCTGGCCGGTGACTGGGCTGTGGGCGGCGATGATCAGGGCGGCGATGTCAGTGTTGCCATCGACGGTCAGCCCGCTGCCCGTGTCGCTGTTGATTGGCTGGGCACTGCTGTGGTTGCGCAGGTTGGGAGCGAGCACGTACCACAGGCGGGTGCCCGTGTCGTCGGTGAGTTCAGGCAGCTTCAGCGTGACCCACGGTAGCCAGCCGACGTAGCTGGGGCAGATGTTGGTCGTGAAGAAGTCGGTCTTGCCGTCGCCCGGCACATTGCTAAGCCCGGCCGAGTTGGTGACGAGATCGGGGCAGGGCAGGCTGCCGGGCCGCTCGGCATCGGTCACGGCATAGGCGATCAGCGCCTCCTTGGCCCTGGCCAGCGTATTGGCGACTTCGGTGCGTTGGCGGGCAGCACTGAATTCGAGATTGTTGCCGCGATAGAACAGGTAACCGCCTGTCGTGGCGAGCAGGATCAGGAGCATCCACAATGCGACGCCCCGTTGTCGGCCAGGCGGGGCGGTGGGTTTCATTTGGCTTTGCCGCCGCGTCTGATGACGATCTGGCCGTCGCCGATGACGCTCTGGCGCTCGCCGGTGGCCGGCAGCAGGGTGTCGCCGACCGGAATCTGCGGCGGCGGCATGGCATTGTCCCAGTCGGCTTCGCCGTTGATCCAGTGCATGCGCTTGCCGCTGCTACGGCGGATAACGCCGTTCAGCGTGACGGCACTTTCGCCATCCAGCGCATTGGGCAGGAAGCCGGGATTCTGCAGGCGTTGCCGGTCGAGGGCGGCGCGCTGCTGCGGTGTCAGGAAAAGGCGGCCCAGGCTTTCGCTTTCCGCCGGGCAGGTGGAGGCGAGCAGGATGAGGGGGAGCGCGAGGAGCCAGGCCTTCATTTCGCTTTTCCGGTGGGGCGCAAGGTCAGCCATTGCATTTCGCAGTCGGCGACGAACTGGGCGAAGGCTTCGCGGTTGTCGCCGACGCGCGCCAGCGGTGCCACTTTGCAGGAGCGAACGAGTACCATCGCCTTGGCCGAGCCTTGGATGCGCTCAAGGAAACGCAGCAGATCCTCTTCGTGCAGCAGGCGAAGTTGCAGCTTGGCCGGGCTGGCAAACCAGCTGTAGGGGGTGCCGTTGCCGGCGTCGACCGGCATCTGGGCGCCGAATTCGTACTTGAGGCCGGGGATGCGCAGCTCGCGTTGGGTCTCGGCCAGCAACTCGGTCCAGTCTAGGCGTTTTTCGTCACCGATGATGCCGCGCTTTTCCAGTTGCTGGAACAGGGTGGCGCGTTGCTTCAGGTCTTCTTCTTCGGTGCGTACCTGGGACAGGCGTTGCTCGATCTGGCGCCGCGCGCGTTCGGCGGCTTCGCGCTTGCCGGCGGCATTTTGGGCATCGCGGGCGGTGAAGTAGGCGACGCTGAGCCCAATGGCGCTCATCAGTACCGCCAGCAGGAGCGGCAGGCTGAGACGGCGGAGATCGCGCGCACCGAATTTCATGGCGTCAGGCTCCGCGAAATTTCGATGGCGAAGGGGCGGGACTGCATGGCCGTATCGTCGTTGTCGCCGCCGCGCAGCGAACGGCCGGATTCGAGGTCGAAGGGCTGCTGCACCACATTGACCAGGAGGTTGCGGTCGCTGCCGAGCAGTTCGACCAGGCGGTCGAAGGCGGTCAAGGTCTGGCGTGGCGTGGCGCGCTCGAGGTTGAGCGTGCCGCGCAGCGTGGCGCTCTCAAGGTTGCCGGCGAGGCCGACTGCTGCGGTGGACTTGCCGGAAAGGCCAATTTTCCAGTCCAGCGTTTCGAGCTGTACCGCCGGCATCTGATCGAGGGCGCGGCTGATGCTGCGCCACAGGCTGTCGGGACGGCGCTGCTGCGTCTGGAATTCTCCGTAGCGCGTGGTCACCCGGCGCAAGGTGTCATTGTCCAGGCTGAGTTGCGGGAAAGTGGCGGCGATATCGCGGTAGCGTTGTTGCAATTGGACTTCGCTGGCTGCCAGTTCTTCCGCTTCCCCACGCAGGCTGTGGCTTTCGTAGGCCTCCTTGGCGGCGAACAGCAGGCCGCCAAGCAGCACGGTCAGGCCGGCAGCCAGGATACCGGTGCGCAGCTTGCCGATCAGGTGATGGTGGCGATGCGCGACGGCAGCGAATTGCTGCGCCGGCGGGGCCGTGGCGAGCAATTGCAGGAACAGGCGCTCGCTGCGGTTGTCCTCGGGCGGCGATTTCAGGTGCAGGGCGTGCGCCGCCGACAGGCTGTCGATCAGCGCGAATTCGAGCGGGCTGCGTTCCGGCAGGTGACGCTCGATGGCCGGTAGGGTCGAGGCATGCGCGACGATGAAGACTGGCATTTTTTCATCGCGACCGACCTGGCGTTGGCCGAGCAGGTATTGATGCAGCTTGCCGGCCTCGGCGACGAAGGTGGCGGCGATACCGGCAATGCTGCTGTCGCTCAGCGGGGCCATGCGGGAGAAGATGGGCTGGCCGTCGACCAGGAAACTCTCGCGGATCGAATGGTCTTGCAGGGTCAGCAGCAGGGCGCGCTTGTTCGGGTGCCCGAGCTTTTTCAGCAACAGCCCGCCGAGTTGGGAAACCGAATAAACGCCAGTCAGGGGCGCCTCGGCGGCATCAAGGCGCTGCAGCCACGGTTCGAAATGAGCCGGATTGGTCAGCGCGCTGAGCAGCAGGCGCTCGTTCTTGCGCGCGGTTTTTTCGTAGCCGAGCGAAACCGCGAGGGAAAGCGGGCTGCCGAGAAAATGCTGGCCGATCTTGCGGGTAATCAGCGCCTGGCGGTCCTTGCCTTGCAGGAAGGGAATGGTCTCGACGACATGGCCTTCCTCGCCGACGTTGGCGAGCAGGGTGTAGTGGCTGTCGGCGTGGTCGCCCAGATAGCGGGCGAAACGCTCGTATTCGGCATCGTTGTTGTCGAACACATCCTCGACCGACAGATGCCCGTGCTGCCAGGCGTAGGCAGTTAGCCGATGGGTGTTCAGGTAGAGCAGCCGCTGGCGCATCATGTCTTCAGCCGGCTGATGACGTCGTAGATCGGTCCGATGACCGACAGCATGATCCAGCCGAGCAGGGCACCCATGATCAGCGTGAGCAGCGGTTCGATCATGGTCTGGGCCTTGCCGACAGATTCCTTGACGTCGCGGTTGTAGAAATAGGAAACGTTGAGCAGGGCCTTGTCGAGTGCGCCGGTGTTTTCACCGACGCGCAGCATGCGCACGACCAGCGGCGGAAAGAGGCCGACATCGTGGAAAGCGGCCGCGACGTTGCGCCCCTCGCGGATCGATTGCTCGACGCGCTGCAAGGCCTGGCGGACGACCCGGTTGCCAACGATGTGTTGCGTCGTGCGGATCGATTCGAGTACCGGGATGCCCGACGAATAGAGCATGGCGAAGGTGTTGGCGAAGCGCGACAGGATGATCTTCTTCAGGATGCCACCGACCACTGGCAGGCCGAGTTTGATGCCGTCGAAACGGACGCGGGCGAGCGGATTGCTTTGCAGGACCAGTTGCAGGGCGACGATGCCAAGGATGGGCAAGATGATCAGCAGCGGCCACCAGGCGACCAGCAGGTCAGAAACGAAAAAGAGTGCCTTGGTCTGCGGCGGTAGCGTCTGCCCCATGTTCTTCACGAAGCTCTTCAGTTGCGGGACCATGTAGATCATCAGGAAGACGGTGGCGGCGATGACCACGGTGGCGACGAAGCTCGGGTACATCAAGAGTTTCTTGGTGTGCGAGGCGAGTTCATCCTCCCATTTCAGCGATTCGGTCAGACTGGCCAGCACCTCGGGCAGGCGCCCGGTCGCCTCGCCGGCGCGGATCAGGTTGACGAAGACCTGGCTGAACACATCGGATTGGGCTTCCATGGCTTCAGAGAGCGTCTGGCCGCCTTCGATGTTTTCGATCAAGCCGGCGATCACCTCGCGGAAACGCGGGTGTTCGGTCGAGTCACGCAGATCGGTCAGGCCTTCGAGGATGGGTACGCCGGCTTGCGACAACTGCTCGAGATGGAAGCAGAAATTGATCAGCTCCGGTCGCGGGATGGCACGTTTGCCGAACAGCGAGCGCTGCTGCACCGGGTTGCCGGTGACTAGGTCGAGATCCATGCGTTTCAGGCGCATTTCCAGGTCGACCAGATTGATCGCGTCGAGTCGTCCGTATTGCATGCGCCCTTCGACGCTGACGGCCTTGTAGTCGTAGAGCATGGCTACATCCGGTCGGTCAGGTCGACGACGCGCGCCAGTTCTTCGAGCGAGGTCGTGCCGGCCAGCACCTGGCGCATGCCGTCGTCGGCCAAAGTACGGAAGCCTTGGCTCAGGGCGCGCTGGCGGACTTCGTGGGCGGTGGCGCGGCGGGCGATCAATTCGTCGATGGCGCTGTCGATGCGCAGCAACTCCATGATCGCGATGCGACCGCGATAGCCCTGGAAATCGCAGCGTTCGCAGCCGGTGGCGCGGAACAGCAGGGGCTGCGGCTCGGTTGCCGCCTGGCCGAGCAGGCGCACCTCGTGCGGCTCGGCCCGGTAAGGCATCTTGCAGTGTTCGCAGAGGCGACGGATCAGGCGCTGGGCGACGATGCCGATGATGTTGCCGGCCATGATGTCGGGCAGCACGCCGATGTCGAGCAGACGCGGTACGGCACCGATGGCCGAGTTGGTATGCAAGGTCGAATAGACTTGGTGACCGGTCATGGCCGCGCGGAAGGCCATTTCGGCGGTTTCGGCATCGCGGATTTCGCCGAC
This sequence comes from Azonexus sp. IMCC34839, assembly GCF_047047955.1. Taxonomy (GTDB): domain Bacteria; phylum Pseudomonadota; class Gammaproteobacteria; order Burkholderiales; family Rhodocyclaceae; genus Azonexus. The sequence goes on from NZ_CP150631.1 coordinate 3,123,211, forward strand.
CAGGATGACGTCCGGATCCTGCCGCATCATCGAGCGGATGCCGTTGGCGAAATCGAGCTTGGCGGCTTCGGCGACCGAGGTCTGGCGGACCAGCGCCATCGGATATTCGACCGGGTCTTCGAGGGTCATGATGTGGATGCCCTCGCTGTTGATGTGGTTGAGTACCGAGTACAGCGTGGTCGTCTTGCCGCTGCCGGTCGGACCGGTGACCAGGATGATGCCCTCCGGCCGGCTGATCATTAGCTTGAGCTGGTACAGGTGGTCGTCGGCCAGGCCCAGGTTTTCCAGAGGAACGATGCCCTTTTGACGGTCGAGAATGCGCAGCACGATGTTCTCGCCGTGGATGGTCGGCTGGCTGGCGACGCGGAAGTCGATCGGGCGGCCGGAAACGCTCAGGCTGATGCGGCCATCCTGCGGTGCGCGCATCTCGGCGATGTTCATACCCGACAGGATCTTGATGCGCACGGTCATCGCCGGCCAGTAGGACTTATGCAGGGCGCGGATCTGGCGCAGCATGCCGTCGATGCGATAGCGGATGCGCAGGAAATTGGCTTCCGGCTCGAAGTGGATATCGGAGGCCTCGCGCTTGACGGCGTCGGTCAGGATCGAGTCGATCAGGCGGACGACCGGCTGACTGTATTCGTCGTCAGTCGCCGATAGGCTCTGCCAGTCGATCTCACCGGTTTCGATTTCGTGCAGGATGCCGTCGATCGATAGCTCGTAGCCGTAGTACTGGTCGATGGCGTGGTCGATTTCCGATTCGCCGGCGAGCAGCGTGTCGATCTCGATGCCTTCGGGCATCTGGCTGCGCACCCGATCGAGGCCGACGATGTCGTTCACGTCGGCGACGGCCAGCGTCAGGCGTTGCGTCTGCACGTCGAAGTCGAGCGGCAGGAAGTGATGGCGCTTGGCCAGGTCGCGCGGCAGCAGTTTCAAGGCCTGCGGGTCGACCACCGCGTGCGTCAGGTCGATGCTCTGTTTGCCCAGGCTTTCCGAGAGCGCTGAACGCAGCGTGGCTTCGGTGACGAAGCCGAGCGAGACCAGCAGTTTGCCGATCGGCTGGTTCTGCTTCATCTGCTCGAGCAGGGCGATGCGCAGCTGGTCTTCCGAGAGGATGCCCTCGGAAATCAGGATTTGGCCGAGCGGTCGGCGGTGGGCAGCAGGGCTGTTCATGGCCGCCTCAGGGTTGCTGCGCCGCTTGTAGTTCGCCGAGACGGCGGCGGACCTGCTCGCGGTCGAAACCGGCCGGACGCTTGTCGGCAGCCTCCAGCGCCAGGCGATAATGCTGGCCGGCCAGCTTGGGCTGGCGGATGTGGTCCAGGCTGATCGCCAGATTGAACAGGTAGTCCGGATTGCCGCCGTCGGCCGCAACGGCGTTGAAATAGGCCTGCTGCGCGTCCGGCCAGCGGGCCTGGCGGGCATAGAGGTTACCCAGGGCGAAATTGAGTACGGCCGATTCGGGCTGGGCCGAGAGTAGTCCCTTCAGGCGGCTTTCCGTCGTCTGCGGGTCGGTGCCGCTCGGCGTGCCATTGAGCACGTTGCCGAGCACGTTCGGATCGCTCGGGTTGGCGACCAGGGCGCGCTGGAGCAGTTGATCGGCGTCGCCGCTGCGGCCCTGGCGAGCGGCAATGGCGGCGAGGGCGAGCAGGGCGTCGGTGTTGTTCGGTTCGCGCTGCAGGAGCGATTCGAAATCGCGGCGGGCGAGCTCGATTTCATTGCGTTGCAGGTTGGCGTGACCACGCAGCAAGGCCGGGTCGGCTTCCGGACGCGACTTGCTCAGGCGGACCGGCGAACGAGGTTCGGCCACCGGAACGAGGTCGCGTTGCGCACGCGGCGGTGGGGCGATGGCTTCGGCCGGGGGCTCTGCTGCGGTGTACGTGCCATTTTGGGCAAAATCCGCGGGCGGCGGGACGGGCAAAGGCGGCACCGGCGCCTGGCTGGGCGGCAACGACGGGAGCGTCGCCACTGAAGGGGGCGTGGCAGGGCGTGTTGCCGCACTGGGCGCCGACAGCGAGTTGCGATTCAGGCCGCTGACTTGATACCAGACGTAACCGCCGATGCCGAGCGCGGCGATGCCAGCGGCACCCAGGGCCAGCCAGAGTGGCAGGCGTGACGGTTTCTCCTCCACCATCTTGGCGGCAAATGCCTGGCGCACTGCTTCGCGAGCCGCCGTTTGTGCGTTCGGGGCGGGCGCGTTCGTTGCGGCAGGTGCCTTGGGGCGTGGCGGTTCAGGGAGTGCGGAAATGGCGAGATCGGCGTCAACAGCGTCGAGATGGGAGGCCAGATCGGGCAAGGGCTTGCCCGAAGTCTTGGGGCTGTCGTCAAGCAGAGGCTCCAGGCTGAGCGCCCCTTCATGCTGGGGCAGCGCCGGTTCCGCCTGGTTGCGCGCCGCTTCCTGCTTGCTCGCTTCGGCCCGCTTGAGGGCGTCCATCAACAGGCTCATCGACGAACCTCAGCGACTCGGCATGACGTTGTTGAACGGCTGGGCCTCGCTCGGTTGGGCGAAGAAGCCGGCGTTGGGCAGGTAGCCGCGCATTGCCGCATAGTCGCCGTCCAGGCTCGGGTCGCGGATGACGACCGGGCGTAGCAGGATGACCAATTCGGTCTTCTGGGCGGCGTTGTTGCGGTCGTTGGCCAGTTCTCCAGCGAGCGGAATGCGGCCGAACAAGGGCACGCGCTGGTTCTGGTAGTCGATCTTGTCTTCCATCAGCCCGCCGAGGATGGCGATGTTGCCGCTGCCGACGCGCATGATCGACTCGATCTCGCGGGTACGGATGACCGGCACCAGATTGTTGATGGAGTTCTTGATCAAATCGGGGTTCGGATCGGCGACTTCGCGGGCGACGCTGGTGATGGTCGGGCGAACGTTGAGCACGACCATGTCGCTGTCGCTGATTTGCGGCGTGACGCTGACCACGAGGCCGACCGAAACCGATTGCGGTGTCGTCGTATAGGTGGTCGTGGTGCCGACGTTGGCAGTGGTTGTCGTATCGGCCTTGACGTTGAAATAGACGTAGTTCTCGACCACCTTGAGCAGGGCGGTCTGGTTGTTCAGTACCGAGAGGCGCGGGCTGGACAGGACCTTGGTCGTACCGAAGGATTCGAGCAGCGTGATGATCGCCGTCGGATTGTCCCCCTTCTCGAAGGTCAGATTCTTGGCGGTTCCGGTCAGGGCGTTACCGATGAACTTGACGGCGCCACCGCTGGCCATCTGCGACCAGTTGATGCCTTGCTGATAACCGTCCTTCAGCGTGACTTCGACAATGGTGGCTTCGATCAACACCTGGCGGCGCACCGAGTTGGCGACTCGGTCGATGAACTCCTGGATGCGTTCGTGCTGGCGCTGGGTGGCACGTACCGTGATGACGCCACTTTCCGGGTTCATGATGACCGAAGCGGCTTCGCGGAAAGTGTTGCGACGAACGATGGAAGTGCCGGCGGATTGACTGCTGGAGTTTGGATTCGGATTGGCTTGCAGGGCATTGGCCAGAGCCTGGCCGGCTCGCTGGCCGAGCGTTGGCGGCAGGGCGGCCGTGCCAGTTGCGCTCTGCGCGGCATTCTGCTCGACGACCGTCTCACTCGAGCCTTCCGGCAGAATCTTGTCGGTTTCGCGCAGGATGTCCTTGATGTTCTTTTCCAGCGAATCCCAGAAATTGTTGCGCGAAGTGTTCTCGATACGGGTGTTGGAAATGTTGCCGGCACTGCCACCGCCCGGTGTTGCGCCACCGCCCGATGCGCCGCTGACGGCCGAAGTGCCGGTAGCAATCTGCGTATTGGTCGATACCGTGCCGGTGACGTTGCGCGCCAGGTTGACGTAGTCCACCTTGTAATGCTTCAGGAAAGGCGAGTCGGGCATGACCGCCAGATTGGGGCCGTCCAGTTCGAAACGCATGTCGACCTGCTTGGCGATGCGCGCAAGCAGTTGCGGCAAGGTCTGGTCGATGGCGTTGAGGGTGACATTGCCACTGATACCGGGGTGGATGTCCACATTGACCTTGGCATCGCGCGCCAGCGCGAACAGCAGGTCGCGGACCGGAACGTTGTTGACCACCACGCTGTAGGTTTCAGCCTTCGGCGCCGGCTGCGGTTTGGGCAGGGCCAGGGTATTCAATACCGGGGCGGGAATGTTGCCCGTCTGCGGGGGCGGCGTGCTTTCGCTACTCAGGTGACCCTTCAATGGCTCCTTCGGCTGGGGAGCGGTGCAGCCAGCCAGGGTGAGCATCAGGGCGCTCGCGCAGATGAAACCGATTTTCATCGGAATTTGCCTTGTCTGAAGGGAGGGTCGCTAGGTGACAAAAATGCTAACACGGGATGTGGGGGCTTGTCATATTTTGCTTCAAAAAGTTAGCGTAATTTACTGACTTGTCGCGGAAAAGGTTGGATTGCACGGATCGATTCCGGCAGGCTTTGCATCGCGGCGGCGGCCGCTTCGCGGCTTGGGTAATCGCCGTAGACGACGCCAACCCGATCGCGTCCCGAGCGGCTTGAACGATAAACCCGGAGCAGGCTCGGGTCGAGCGCGCTCGTCGCCTGGGCGACGACACCTTCTATCTCGCCCGTACGGACGGCGTCTGTCGCGTGTAGTTGAATGAAATAGTGCGTGCGTGGGGCGTTGACTATCCAGGTGTCGAATTGCCCCATATGTTGCCGGGTGAGCGGTCCGAACACCGGTTTGCCCGGAGTGTCGGAGCTGACCGGTGCGGGCGGTGCTTTTTCTTCGGAGGTCTTGCCCGCCGTGCTGGCGGGCTCGACGGAGGGCGGTGGGGGCGATGTCTTGGGTAGGGCGAACAAGGCCAAGCAACCAAGCGCCGCCACCAGCAAGGCGCCAACGATTGCGCCGAGCAGCGTTTGTCTGGCGATTGCTGGCGATTTCGGCTGCAGGGGGGTGAAGCGGGCGTCCTGTTCGGCGATCTTGATTTCCGCGCTGTCGACCTGGTGTGACCCGGTGGAGAAAGCGGCCAACAGCGCCTTGTCGGCGAGAATATTGATGCGTCGCGACAGGCCCTGCGAAGCGTTGGCGATCTGCGCCAGAGCCTTGGGGGTGAAGGGCTGAGGGCCGTGATAGCCGGCGGTGCGCAGACGGAAGTCGATATAGGCACCGATATCCTCCGGCTTCAACGGGGCCAGGATGAAATGCTGGGTGATCCGCTCGCGTAGCTGTCGCATATCGGTCGCCGCCAGGCGTTCGTCCAACTCGGGTTGAGCGAAGAGGGCAATCTGCAGCAGCTTGTTGGCCTTCGATTCGAGGTTGGAGAGAAGGCGCAGTTCTTCCAGCGACTCGGCCGGCATGGCATGCGCCTCGTCGATCAGCAATACGACGCGCTTGCCTTCGGCGTAGCGTTCGATCAAGGCATCCTGCAGGGCGCGCATCAGCGAATGCGTGGCTTTGCCCTCGATGCTGATGCCCAGTTCGTCGGCGATGGCGCCGAGAATCTCGTCACGAGACAAGGAGGGGTTGGCCAGATAAAGCGTTTCCACGTTGCCCGGCAGGCGTTCCAGCAGCATGCGGCAAAGCATGGTCTTGCCGCTACCGACTTCTCCGGTGACCTTGACGATGCCTTCATCCTGAGTGATGGCGTAGATCAGGGCATCCAGTGTCGGGCCACGGTTGGCGCCGGTGAAGAAATAGTCGGTGTCCGGGGTAATGCGGAACGGCGGTTCGCGTAGGCCAAAGTGCTCGAGATAGAGGCTCATCGGCGGTTCCTGCTTTCCATGCGGTGGTACAAGGTGGTGCGGTTGATGCCCAAACGGCGGGCGGCCTGGCTCATGTTGCCGTTGCTCAGTTCGATGGCGGCCTCGATGTAGGCTTGTTCCCAGGTTTCCAGTGTGGCGTCGAGGTTCAGGCTGGTGACGCTGCTCAAGTGACGGCGTGCGGCGTGGCGGGCCAGTTCGAGATCGTTGCCGAGCGGACCGCCGAGGGCGTCGGACGGCTGTTGGTCGGCGACATCGAGTTCCGCCTGCAGTTGCTCGGCAGAAACCGCTTGTCCGGCATAGCGTGCGGTCAGGCGGATGACGATGTTGCGCAATTCGCGCACGTTGCCGGGAAAGGCGTAGTCCAGCCAAATGGTCGCGGCTTCCTTCGTCAGGGAGAAGGGCGGCGACCCGGCCTGGCGGGCATAGTGTTGCCGGAAGTGTTCAAGTAGCAACTGGCGGTCGGCGCCGCGTTCGCGCAAAGGCGGTACGTTGACGGTGAAGACGGTCAGGCGGTGAAACAGGTCGGCGCGGAAACGTCCGGTCCGGGTTTCCTGGCGCAGATCGCGGTTGGTCGCGGCGATGATGCGGGCGGTGGAAATGCGCGTTTGCGTTTCGCCGACCCGTTGGTACTCGCCGTTTTCCAGCACGCGTAGCAGCTTGGGTTGCAGGTCGAGTGGGAGTTCGCCGATTTCGTCGAGAAACAGCGTGCCGCCGTCGGCATCTTCGAAATACCCCGACTTGCTGCTGGCAGCGCCGGTGAATGCTCCCTTGGCGTAGCCGAACAGGGTCGGCTCGAGCAGGGTGGGCGTAATGGCGGCGCAATTGAGGGCCAGAAAGGGCTTGTCCCGGCGCGAGGTCTGTCGGTGCAGGTAGGCATGGGCAACGATGTCCTTGCCGCTGCCCGATTCGCCTTCGATCAAAACAGGGAAGTTGAGGTTGGCGTATTGGCCGAGCTGCAGGCGCAGGCGCTGCATGGGCAGACTGTCACCGATCAGGTCGTCGCCGGCTCTGGTGTTGCCGCCGTCGACGAATTGGCGGGCTTCCTGCAGCAGCCTGGTCAGTTCGCCAGGGTCGCAGGGCTTGCCAACGAAATCGACTGCGCCAAGCGTGCGGGCGTGGCGGGCATTTTCCAGATCGCTTTGGCCGGACAGCACGATGATTTTCATCGCGGGTGCTGCCGTCAGCAGGTCGGAAATCAGCGCGAAGCCCTCGTCGGGGCGGTGCGGCAAAGGGGGGAGGCCAAGATCGACCAGTGCCAGTTCCGGCGGGCGACGTAGTTGCCGCAGCAGGGCGATAGCCTGGTGGCGGGTTTGCGCGGTGACGATCTCGAAGTTTCCGGAAAGTGCAAAGCCGAGTGCGTCGAGAATCAGCGGATCATCGTCGACGATGAGCAACAAGGGCTTGGTGTCGGGCACGGCGCAACATCCCAGATGAAATTTGCTTAATTATATCTCTGTCAGTTTCAGGGTTTGCTTGGGGCTTCTGGTAAAATCGCTGGGTTTTTTGTTCTGGAAAAGCCTTTTGTCCGACGACATCCTGGTCGATATCGAAGACCTCCAATTCACCTATGACGGGCGGCCGGTGCTGCAGGGAATCAATATGAAGATTCCGCGCGGCAAGGTTGTGGCCATCATGGGCGGATCGGGTTGCGGCAAGACGACGCTGCTGCGTTGCATCGGCGGGCAATTGCGCCCGACCGGCGGTCGCGTTCGTCTGGAGAAGCACCAGGTTTGCGGTATGTCGCGTCGCGAGCTGTACGATCTGCGCCGCCGCATGGGCATGTTGTTCCAGTTCGGCGCCTTGTTCACCGACATGTCGGTTTTCGACAATGTGGCTTTCCCGCTGCGCGAGCACACCGATCTCTCGGAGGAGATGATCCGCGATCTGGTGTTGATGAAGCTGGAGGCGGTCGGTTTGCGTGGGGCGCACAAGTTGATGCCGGGCGAACTGTCCGGCGGTATGGCGCGTCGCGTCGCGCTGGCGCGGGCAGTCGCGCTTGATCCGATGCTGATCATGTACGACGAGCCCTTCACGGGGCTTGATCCGATCGCACTGGGCGTCATCGGTCAGCTGATCCGCAAGCTGAATGATGCGCTGGGGGCGACTTCCATCATGGTGACCCACGACATTCACGAATCGCTGATGATCGTCGATTACATCTATTTCCTGAATGGCGGCAAGGTCGTGGCCGAAGGAACGCCGGACGAGATTCGTGCGTCCAAGGATCCGTTCGTGCATCAGTTTGTCTATGCCGAAGCTGACGGTCCGGTGCATTTCGATTACCCGGCGCCCTCGGCTAGTCAGGAATTCCTGGGCGGAGGTCGGGCATGATCAATCCGCTAAACGTTCTGCGCAAACTCGGGCATGCGACGGTCGAGCGCATCTGGCGCCTGGGTTTCGCTGCCCGCTTTTTTGTCGCGATCCTGATGTATTCCGGGACATCGTTCCGGCGTATCCATCTGACCTTGCGCGAGATTTTCTTCAGCGGCGTGCTGTCGCTGATCATCATTCTGGTGTCCGGTTTGTTCGTCGGCCTGGTACTCGGTTTGCAGGGCTATGAAATCCTGCAGCGCTTCGGTTCGACCGAGGCCTTGGGCACCCTGGTCGCCTTGTCCTTGAGTCGAGAACTGGGCCCCGTATTGGCGGCCATCTTCTTCGCGTCGCGCGCCGGTACCTCGGTGACGGCTGAAATCGGCCTGATGAAGGCAACCGAGCAGTTGCGCGCCATGGACATGATGGCGGTCGATCCGATCGCCCGCGTCGTGGCCCCTCGCTTCTGGGGCGGCGTCATTGCCATGCCCCTGTTGGCGGCCATGTTCTCGGCCATGGGGGTGCTCGGAGGCTGGCTGATCGGTGTGGTTTTCATCGGCGTCGACGACGGTGCTTACTGGTCGCAGATGCAGGCTTCGGTCGAGTTCCGTTACGACATCTGGAACGGCGTCATCAAGAGCTTTGTCTTCGGCATTGCCGTCTCGCTGATCGCCGTTTTCGAAGGCTATGACTCGCAGCCGACGGCCGAGGGCGTCTCGCGCGCCATTACGCGTACCGTTGTGACCTCGGTGCTGGTCGTGCTGGCGCTGGACTTTGTTTTAACTTCCTTCATGTTCCGGGGAGCTGCATGAATCGTTCCATGATGGACCTTTGGGTCGGGTGTTTCGTTGCCTTGGGTGGCGCTGCGTTGTTATTCCTGGCGTTGCAGGTAAGCAACTTCTCGGGCAGCCGGATATCTGAGACATACGTGCTGCAGGCCAAGTTTGATAACATCGGGGGCCTGAAGGTGCGGGGGCCGGTGAAGAGTGCCGGGGTGGTCGTCGGGCGTATTTCCGACATCCGTTTCGACGCCGAGAGCTACGAGGCGGTGGTGACGATGCAGATCGACGGCCGTTATCGTTTTCCCAAGGATACTTTTGCCGCGATTTTCACGGCCGGTCTGCTCGGGGAGCAGTATGTCGGGCTGGATGCCGGCGGCAGCGAGAAGATGTTGCAGGGCGGGGACAAGATTGCCAAGACGCAGTCGGCGGTGGTCCTCGAAAAGTTGATCAGTCAGTTTCTTTTCAGCAAGGCAGCGGACGGACAGGATAAAAAATGACGGAAGCTTTGGGGGCTTTGAACATGCGTAAGGTGCGGGGGCTGCTGGCGGCAGGGGTGCTGCTGTGCGCCGGGCTGGCGGTCGGTGAGGAAAATCCGCGCGACCCCTACGAGGGCTTCAATCGCACCATGTTCTCGGTCAATGAAGCGATCGATAAATACGCCGCCAAGCCGGTCGCCCAGGCCTACGATCATGCGGCGCCGCTGCCGGTAAAAGCAGGGGTGGGCAATTTCTTCGGCAATGTCGGCGACCTGTGGATCGGCGTGAATAGCGCCCTGCAAGGCAAGTTCTCCGATGCCGGTCTCGATCTGGCTCGCCTGGCGATCAACTCGACTGTCGGTATCTTCGGCTTGTTCGATGTGGCCAGCGAATTGGGCCTGGAGAAGCACGACGAAGATTTCGGTCAGACCTTGGCGGTCTGGGGCGTGGGCGACGGCGGTTACCTGTTCTGGCCGGTTATCGGGCCGCGCACGATGCGCGATACCGGTGGCTGGGCAGTGGATTTTTTTGCGGCCGATCCTTTGACCTACGTGCGTCCGTACGGCGTGCGCAACAGCGCGGTCGTTCTGCGCTTCGTCGATGTTCGGGCCAGCCTGTTGCCGGCCGACAAGGTGGTCGAGGAGGCCGCACTCGACAAGTATGCCTATATCCGCGATGCCTACCTGCAGCGTCGCCGCAACCAGATTTACGATGGCCGCCCGCCGCGGCTGGACGATTGATTCTCTATTGAAACGATGATGAAAAAGCTGTTTTCCCTGTTTGCCGGAGTGTTCCTGTCGACTGCCGTCTTCGCCAATGAAACCCCGGATGCGCTGGTTCAACGCGTGACCGACGAGGTGCTGGATATCGTCCGCAAGGACAAGGATATTCAGAGCGGCAATACGCAGAAGGCCATCGAGCTGGTCGACAAGAAGGTTTTGCCCTATTTCAATTTCCAGCATATGACCGCGCTGGCACTCGGCAAGGAGTGGAAGAAGGCTTCGCCGCAGCAGCAGACCCAGCTGACCGCCGAGTTCAAGACCCTGCTCGTGCGCACCTATTCCAATGCCTTGACCAGCTACAAGAACCAGAAGATCGTCTACAAGCCGTTCAAGATGGCCGACGGCGAATCCGATGTGCTGGTTCGTACCGAGATCCAGCAGCCGGGTGCCAAGCCGGTGCAGCTCGACTACAGCCTGGAAAAGCTGGACGGCAACTGGAAGGTCTACGACGTGGTCGTCGCGGGTATCAGCCTGGTCACCAACTATCGTGACCAGTTTGCCCAAGAAGTCCGCGCCAACGGCATCGACGGTCTGATCGCTTCGATCGCCGCCAAGAACAAGTCGCTTGAAGGTAATCTGGCGAAAACGGAGAAGAAATGATCGAACGCGAGGCCGGGCGCCTGGTCGTCAAGGTGCCCATGGTGATGGCCAATGCGCGCGGCCTGCTTGATGCAGGCCGTTCTGCTTTGCAGCCGGGCGAGAATGTGGTCGATTTTTCCGCCGTGAACGAGGCCGATTCGTCCGCCGTCGCCGTCATGCTCGGCTGGCTACGGGCGGCGGCACTGCTACGGTGCACGGTCAAATTTGCCCAAATTCCGGCTGGGGTGCGTTCGCTGGCCGAGCTCTACGGCGTGGTCGATCTGCTGCCGCAGGCGTAAGCAGGACTCGCCATAACAATTGCCATGACTGCAGCCGTTTCCATTGTCGACGTCGTCAAGAATTTCGGTGCGTTGCGCGCGCTCGACGGCGTGTCGCTGGAGATCGAGCCAGGCGAATTCTTCGGTCTGCTCGGTCCGAACGGCGCCGGCAAGACGACCCTGATCTCATCGCTGGCCGGTCTGGTACGGCCGGACTCCGGCACGCTCAAGGTGTTGGGTCACGATGTGGTCAAGGATTTCCGCGAAGCGCGTCGCCGGCTTGGCGTCGTGCCGCAGGAATTGGTCTTCGATCCCTTCTTCAACGTACGCGAGACGCTGCGTATTCAGTCCGGTTACTTCGGTATTCGCAAGAACGACGACTGGATCGACGAAATCCTGGAAAACCTCGATCTGACGAGTAAGGCCAACGTCAACATGCGTCGCCTGTCGGGCGGCATGAAACGTCGCGTGCTGGTTGCCCAGGCGCTGGTGCACAAGCCGCCGGTCATCGTGCTCGACGAGCCGACGGCCGGTGTCGACGTCGAGTTGCGCCAGGGCTTGTGGCAATTCATCCGTCGTCTGAACAACGAAGGGCACACCATCATCCTGACCACGCACTACCTGGAAGAAGCTGAGGCGCTGTGCAACCGCATCGCGCTGATGAAGCAGGGCAAGGTGGTGGCGCTCGATACCACGGCCAACCTGATGGCGGCGCATCCCGGTGCGTCGCTGGAAGAGGTCTTTGTCAGGACCCTGCAATCATGATCGGCTTCCTGACCCTGTTCGAAAAGGAATTCCTGCGCTTCTGGAAGGTCAGCTTCCAGACCGTTGCCGCGCCGGTGCTGACGGCCTTGCTCTACCTGCTGATCTTCGGTCACGTGCTGGATGAGCATGTGCAGGTGCATGGCGTGCGCTATACCAGCTTCCTGATTCCCGGTCTGGTCATGATGCAGGTCTTGCAGAATGCTTTCGCCAATTCTTCGTCCAGCCTGATTCAGGCCAAGATCACGGGCTCCATCGTTTTCGTGTTGCTGCCGCCGATTCCCTACAGCGCCTTCTTCGCCGCCTACGTGCTGGCGGCCGTCGTGCGCGGTTTGCTGGTGGGCTTGGGCGTGCTGGCGGCGACCGTGTGGTTTGCCGAACTGAAGGTGGCGGCGCCGATCTGGATTCTTGTTTTCTCGATGCTGGGTGGGGCACTGTTTGCCGCGGCCGGCATGATCGCCGGCATCTGGTCCGAAAAATTCGATCAATTGGCAGCTTTCCAGAACTTTTTGATCATGCCGCTGACTATGTTGTCCGGCGTTTTCTATTCGATTCGCTCTTTGCCCACATTCTGGCAGGGGGTGTCGCATTACAATCCCGTTTTTTACATGATCGATGGCTTCCGCTATGGCTTTTTCGGCGTCTCTGACGTGCCGCCCGAAACCAGCCTGGCGGTGGTTGTCGCCTGCTTCGTGGCAGTAACGTGGCTGACGCTGCGTCTGCTCAAGCAGGGTTGGAAGCTCAGAGCCTGAACACGATGCACCCCGAAGAAATCAAGCAACTCATCCTTGCCGGCATGGCCTGCGACTATCTCGAACTGGACGGCGACGGCCAGCATTTTCAGGCCATCGTGGTCAGCCGCGAGTTCGAGGGCAAGAACCGGGTGCAACGCCAGCAGCGCGTTTACCAGACCCTGCAAGCCAAACTGGCGACCGGCGAACTGCACGCCCTGTCGTTCAAGACCCTGACCCCGGAAGAATGGAGCGCACAACGTGGATAAGCTGTTGATTCAGGGCGGAAGCGTCCTTTCGGGTGAAGTCGCCATGTCCGGCGCCAAGAATGCGGCGCTGCCCATCCTGTGCGCTTCGCTGCTGACGGCCGAGCCGCTACACTTCACCAATGTGCCGCACCTCAATGATATTTCCACCATGCTGCGTCTGTTGGGCGACATGGGCGTCGGCGTGACCATGGATGGCATCGACGGCATCGTACTCAACGGTGGCGGCCTGAACAATCCGGTGGCTTCCTACGACATGGTGAAGACCATGCGCGCCTCCATCCTCGTGCTCGGCCCGTTGGTCGCCCGTTGCGGCGAAGCCCGCGTGTCGCTGCCGGGCGGCTGCGCCATTGGGGCGCGTCCGGTCGATCAGCACATCAAGGGCCTGCAGGCCATGGGCGCCGAGATCAAGGTCGAGCAGGGCTACGTGCATGCCAAGGCCAGCCGCCTGAAGGGCGCGCGCATCTGTACCGACATGGTTACCGTGACCGGCACCGAGAACCTGATGATGGCCGCTTGTCTGGCCGAGGGCGAAACCATCATCGAAAACGCCGCGCGCGAGCCGGAAGTGGTCGATCTGGCCAATTGCCTGGTCAGCATGGGCGCACGTATTTCCGGGGCCGGCACCGACGTCATCCGCATTCAGGGTGTCGAGAAACTGCACGGCGCCGAGCATTCGATCATGCCGGACCGCATCGAGACCGGCACCTACCTATGCGCCGCAGCGGCGACCGGCGGCGATGTCCGTCTGCTGAAGACCTCGGCGGCCTACCTCGACACGGTGGTCGACAAGCTGATGGATGCTGGTTGCGACATCACCGTCGAACGCGATGCCATCCGCCTCAAGGCGCCGCAGCGCCTCAAGGCGGTCAGCCTGCGCACGGCACCGTATCCGGCCTTCCCGACCGACATGCAGGCCCAGTTCATGGCCATCAACTGCGTGGCCGACGGTGTGGCGACCATTCGCGAGACCATCTTCGAAAACCGCTTCATGCATGTGAACGAGCTGATGCGTTTGGGCGCCAACATCCAGATCGAAGGCAATAACGCCATCGTACGCGGCGTCGAGCGTCTGGAAGGCGCCACGGTGATGGCGACCGACCTGCGCGCCTCGGCCTCGCTGGTCATTGCCGGCCTGGTGGCACAGGGCGAAACCCTGGTCGATCGCATCTATCACCTCGACCGCGGCTACGAACGGATCGAGGAAAAGCTGGCCAAGCTCGGCGCCAGCGTCAAGCGCGTTCGTTGATCCCGCGCCGGCCGGGCGAGCCCGGCTGCTGCGGTGCACCAGCAAAAATAGGCAAAAATGCCTATGCCAACGGTTGTCATACCAGGCTGGGCACGCCGATAATCGATACTCCATTTCAATAACAACGGAGAAGAGATCGATGTTGCGCAGAACCTTCATTGCCGCTGCCGTCGCCGCCACCCTGCTGGCGCCGGCCGCTCAAGCCCAGACTTACCGTGCCGAATACCGTCTCTCCACCACGCTGGGCCCCGCCTTCCCGTGGGGGCAGGCCGGCGAGCGCTGGATCGAGCTGGTCAAGGAAAAGACCCAGGGCCGCATCAACATCAAGCTCTACTCCGGCAACTCGCTGGTCGGCGGCGAGCAGACGCGCGAATTCACCGCCATCCGCCAGGGCGTCATCGACATGTCGATCGGCTCGACCATCAACTGGTCACCGCAGATCAAGGAACTCAATCTCTTCTCGCTGCCGTTCCTGATGCCGGACTACAGGGCAATCGACGCGCTGACGCAGGGCGAGGTCGGCAAGGATCTGTTTGCCGTGCTGGAAAAGAAGGGCGATGTGATTCCGCTGGCCTGGGGCGAGAACGGCTTCCGCGAAATGTCCAACTCCAAGCGCGCCATCGCTTCTCCGGCCGACATGAAGGGCATGAAGTTCCGCGTCGTCGGCTCGCCGCTCTATAACGAAACCTTCAGCGCGCTGGGCGCCAATCCGACCCAGATGAGCTGGGCCGACGCCCAGCCGGCGCTGGCTTCCGGCGCCGTCGATGGCCAGGAAAACCCGCTGTCGGTCTTCGTCGCCGCCAAGCTGCCGACGGTCGGCCAGAAGTACCTGACGCTGTGGCATTACGTCGCCGATCCGCTGATCTTCGTGGTCAACAAGCAGGTGTGGAACAGCTGGACACCGGCCGATCGCGAAGCCGTGCGTCAGGCGGCGCTGCAGGCCGGTCGCGAGAATGTCGAGAAGGCGCGCAAGGGCATTGCCGGTAACGACAACGCCGTGCTCAAGCAGATCGAAGCCGCCGGCGTCACGGTGACCCAACTGACGCCGGCGCAACGCGATGCCTTCGTGCAGGCGACCCGCCCGGTCTACGACAAGTGGGCGAAGACCATCGGCGCCGATCTGGTCAAGAAAGCGGAAACCTCCATCGCCAAGCGCTGATTCCTTCCTGATGCCACGTCGCTTGCTGGCGGCGTGGCTTTATTCGTTTTTCCGCATCCCATGTCCGATTCCGACAAGCAAGCCGCCGGCGGCAAATTCACGCTCGGCGCCATCGAGCGCTTCCTGATGGCCGCCTCGATGGGCATTCTTTGCCTACTGACCATGGCCAATGTGCTGGTCCGCTACTTCACTGATATCTCCTTTGCTTTCACCGAGGAAATCTCGGTTGCACTGCTGGTCGTCATGACGCTGGTTGGCGCCTCGCACGCTTTCGCCAGCAATCACCATATCGCCATCACCTTCTTCGTTGAGCGCATGCCGGCTATGCAGGCCATGGCGCGCCGGATCGCCGCCCTGTGCTCGCTGATCATGTTCGGTCTGCTTGCCTGGTATGGCGTGCAAATGGCTTGGGATGACTACAACTTCGAGGTCACCTCGCCGTCGCTCGGCGTGCCGCAGTGGTGGTACACCGTGTGGTTGCCGCTGTTGTCCATCGTCATCGTCTTGCGCTTGCTGGCCGTACTTTGGAAGGGAGAGAAGTCATGATGGACTGGCTCCTTTTCGGGCTGTTCGCCGGCCTGATGCTTGCCGGTGTTCCGCTCGCCGTCGCCATGGGCCTGGCCGGCATCTCGGTCGTGGCCTTGGCCGACCTCGGCATGCTGTCGCTACCGACCAATGTCTACACCGGCATCGCCAAGTATCCGCTGATGGCCATTCCAGTCTTCGTAATCGCCGGCCTGATCTTCGAACGAGCCGGTGTAGCGGCGACCATCGTCCGCTTCGCTTCGGCGCTGGTCGGACAGCGGCGGGGCAGCCTGGCCATCGTCGCCATCCTGGTGGCCATGATCCTCGGTGGTATTTCCGGTTCCGGCCCGGCCGATTCGGCGGCCGTGGGCGCAGTCATGCTGCCGTCGATGCTGAAGGCGGGCTACCCGCGCTCATTCACCGCCGGCGTCATTGCGGCGGCAGGCTCGACGGATATCCTGATCCCGCCGTCGATTGCCTTCGTCATCTACAGTCTGCTGGTGCCGCAGGCTTCGGTGCCGGCGCTGTTTGCTGCCGGCATGATTCCGGGGATTCTGTCCGGTCTGACGCTGATCCTGGTGGCGTGGTGGCTGTCCGTGCGCAACGGCTTCGAAGCCGATGTTCAGGACGAGCGTCCGCCCTTCTGGCAAAGCCTGAAAGAAGCCGGTTGGGGCCTGGCTGCGCCGGTGATCATTCTCGGCGGCATGCGCAGCGGCTTCTTCACGCCGACCGAGGCGGCGGTTGTGGCTGTGTTCTACGGCGTGCTGGTCGGCACAGTGATCTACCGTACGCTGGGTTGGAAGGATATCTACAACGTCCTGGTCGAGTCGGCCGAGATCTCCTCGGTCATCCTGACCGTTGTCGCGCTGGCCAGCGTCTTTGCCTGGGCAAGCAATACCCTCGGCACCTTCGATCATCTGGCAGCAGCGTTGCTCGGCACCGGGCTTTCCGAAATCCCGATGTTGCTGTCGATCCAGCTGCTGTTGTTGATCGCCGGCATGTTCCTCGATGCCATTTCGATTTACTTCATCTTCCTGCCGTTACTGGTGCCCATCGCCATGCACTTCAACTGGGATCTGGTGTGGTTCGGCGTCATCATCACGATGAACATGGCGCTCGGCCAGTTCCACCCGCCGCTCGGCGTGAACCTGATGGTGACCTGCCGCATGGCGGGCGTGTCGATGGAATCGACCGTGCCCTGGGTGTTATGGATGATTGCCGCGATGGCCGGCACGATGTTCCTGGTGACTTTCGTGCCCGACCTGGCCTTGTGGCTGCCGCGCCATCTGGGTTATCTGTAGCCAACTTCAATCGCGCCGATAGCCCCGCTGGCGAGCGGGGTTGTCGGTGCTTGCGGTAAAATGCGGTCTTTGCATTCAGGCTGTCTGACCGTGACGACCATCACCATCGCCCTGTCCAAGGGCCGCATCTTCGACGAAACCCTGCCGCTGCTGGCCGCCGCCGGTATCGTCCCGACCGAAAATCCGGAAACTTCGCGCAAGCTGATCATCGAAACCAATCAGCCGAACGTGCGCGTCGTCATCGTCCGTGCCACCGACGTGCCGACCTACGTGCAATACGGCGCGGCCGACATTGGCGTGGCTGGCAAGGATGTGCTGATCGAGCATGGCGGCGAAGGCCTGTACGCACCGCTCGACCTGAACATCGCCAAGTGCCGGATGATGGTCGCCGTGCCGGAAGGTTTTGACTACGCCAATGCCGTGCGCCAGGGCGCCCGCCTGAAGGTCGCGTCGAAATACACCAAGACGGCGCGCGAGCATTTCGCCAGCAAGGGTGTGCATATCGACCTGATCAAGCTCTACGGTTCGATGGAACTGGCGCCGCTGGCCGGCTTGTCGGACGCCATCGTCGATCTGGTGTCGACGGGCGGTACGCTGAAGGCGAACAAGCTGGTGGCGGTCGAGCACATCATGGACATCTCGAGCCGTCTGGTGGTCAATCAGGCCTCGCTCAAGGTCAAGCGCGAAACCCTGCAACCGATCATCGACGCCTTTGCCCAGGCGGTGGAGAAGTAACATGACGATCGCCATCCAGCGCCTGTCGACCAAGGACGCCGATTTCCTGTCCCAGCTCAAGACGCTGCTCGCTTTCGAGGCGGCGGCCGACGAGAACATCGAGCGCACCGTTGCCAATATCCTGGCCGACGTGAAGACGCGCGGCGATGCGGCGGTGATCGAATACACCAACAAGTTCGACCGCCTGAGCGCCAATGCCATGGTCGATCTCGAACTGCGCAAGGACGAACTGCAAGCCGCGCTCGATGGCCTGCCGGCCGAGCGCCGTGCGGCGCTGGAGGCGGCGGCCAACCGCATCAAGGCCTACCACGAACGCCAGAAAATGGCCGGTTGGTCCTACACAGAGGCTGACGGCACGATGCTCGGCCAGATGATTACCCCGCTTGACCGCGTCGGCCTCTACGTGCCGGGCGGCAAGGCGGCCTATCCGTCGTCGGTGCTGATGAATGCGATTCCAGCCAAGGTTGCTGGCGTCAAGGAACTGATCATGGTCGTCCCGACGCCGGGCGGCGAGAAGAACCAGCTGGTGCTGGCGGCGGCCTGTCTGGCCGGTGTCGACCGCGTGTTCACGATGGGCGGTGCCCAGGCTGTCGGCGCGCTGGCCTACGGGACGCAGACCGTGCCGCAGGTGGACAAGATCGTCGGTCCGGGCAACGCCTATGTCGCTACCGCCAAGCGCCGCGTCTTCGGCATCGTCGGCATCGACATGGTGGCCGGCCCCTCGGAAATCCTCGTGGTGTCGGATGGCTCCGGCAACCCGGACTGGGTGGCGATGGATCTCTTCTCGCAAGCCGAGCATGACGAGTTGGCGCAATCGATCCTGATCTGTACCGACGCCGCCTTCATCGAGCGCGTGCAGGCCAGCATCGAGAAACTGCTGCCGACCATGCCGCGCCAGGAAGTCATCCGCACCTCACTGACCAATCGAGGTGCCTTCATTCTGGTGCGCGACATGGACGAAGCGGTCGCCATCGCCAACCGCGTTGCGCCGGAGCACCTGGAACTGGCGCTGGATAATCCGGATCCATGGGTTGAGAAAATCCACCACGCCGGCGCCATCTTCATCGGCCACTACACCTCGGAATCGCTCGGCGACTACTGCGCCGGCCCGAACCACGTGCTGCCGACTTCCGGTTCCGCCCGCTTCTCGTCGCCGCTCGGTGTCTACGACTTCCAGAAGCGGACTAGCCTGATCAAGGTGTCCAAGGCCGGCGCGCAGACGCTGGGCAAGATTGCTTCGACACTGGCGCAAGGCGAGGGCCTGCCCGCACACGCCAAGTCGGCTGAGTTCCGGCTGGAAAACTGAGAAAAAGCGTTGTCTGCCGCAGCAACGCCTGAATCCCCAAGCCGCCCGGACCTCCGGGCGCTTTTTTTGGGGTTTTCTTCGGTCGGTCTGTCCGGCTTCGGCGGGGTGTTGCCCTTCGCTCGCCGCATGCTGGTCGAGGAAAAGCGCTGGATGACGGCCGAAGAATTCAACGCCCAACTCGGCCTTTGCCAGTTCCTGCCCGGCCCGAATGTGGTCAATCTGGCGGTGGTCGTCGGCAAGCGTTATCAGGGGCTGCTCGGGGCCATCGTCGCACCGGTTGGCCTGCTCGCCGGACCACTGGTCATCGTCTTGATTTTGGCATTGCTCTACGACGCCTACGGTAGCCTGCCGCTCGCCCAGGGCATGTTGCGCGGCATCGCGGCTGTCGGTTGTGGCCTGCTCTTCGCCATGGCGTGGCGCATGGGCATGGCGATCAAGGACAAGGCGGCTTTCCTGCCCTTCTGCGTGCTGGTCGTCGCCGCCATCGCCTGGCTACGCTGGCCGATGCCGTGGGTGATGGTCGGCGGGCTGCTGCTGTCGGGGGGCGTGGCCTATTGGAAGTTGGGGCGCAAATGATCGTCGTCCAGCTTTTCCTCGAATTCGCGCTCTTGTCCTTCGTCGCTTTCGGCGGCGCGACCGCCTTGCTGCCGGAAATGCACCGCGTTGTCGTGGAAAATCATCATTGGCTGAGCGACACGACCTTCAC
Source organism: Azonexus sp. IMCC34839 (assembly GCF_047047955.1). GTDB lineage: Bacteria > Pseudomonadota > Gammaproteobacteria > Burkholderiales > Rhodocyclaceae > Azonexus. The sequence continues at coordinate 3,142,852 of NZ_CP150631.1, forward strand.
GCACCTCTACGCGATTGCTCAGGCAGCGCCGGGGCCGAATGTGCTGGTCGTCACGCTGATCGGCTGGGAAATCGCCGGATTGGCCGGCGCGCTGGCAACGACGCTGGCCATGTGTCTGCCGATGAGCGTGTTGATCTACCTGCTGATCGACCGCTGGGAGAGCTTTGCTGGCAAACGCTGGCAGAAGGCGATCAGCCTCGGCGTGTCGCCGCTGGCGGTCGGACTAATCTTTTCCGGTGCGACCCTGATCGCGCAGGCCGCCCAATTTGGCTGGGCGGCGTGGGCTCTGGTGGCCGCCACGGTCGTCGCCAACCTGCGCAGCAAGCTGCATCCGCTATGGCTCATCGCCGTCGGCGCGGCGCTGGGCTTGGCCGGGCTGATCTGATTTTTGCCCATTTCGGGCAGTGCACCGCAGCAGTGGCCGGTTCGGCGATAGTGCGGGTCAGTTTCCCTCGTAAGGATTGACCAGCCCGCCGATCACTTCCTGAAAGACAGCACGAATCTGGTGTTCCTCGCACTCCATCAGCAGCGCATCCTCGAAGGCGTCCTGCGCCATCTGGCGCAGTTCTTCGAGGTTCTCGCGCAGCACCTTGATCTTCTCAGTGCAGGCGACGATGCTGCCGTCCGGGCGTTTCCAGACGATCTCGCGGGCGCTCATGCCAAGATCTCGCGTAGCGCCGTGACCAGCGCTTGGCATTCGCCGTCGGTGCCGATGGTGATGCGCAGAAACTGGTCGATGCGCGGTAGCTTGAAATGGCGGACGATGATGCTGCGTTCGCGCAGTGCCTTGGCCAGTTCGGCGGCATCGCGTTGCGGATGACGGGCGAAGATGAAATTGGCGGCCGAGGGCAGCACCTCGAAGCCGAGGCTGGCAAGGTCGGCCGTCAGGGTGTCGCGGGTGGCGATGACCTTGTTGCAGCACTCGGCGAAGTGGGCTTCGTCCTCGATGGCGGCGACGGCGGCAACAATCGCCAGGCGGTCGAGCGGGTAGGAGTTGAAGCTGTTCTTGACGCGCTCCAAGGCTTCGATCAGGTCCGGATGGCCGACCGCGAAACCGACGCGCAAGCCGGCCAACGAGCGGGATTTGGACAGGGTGTGCACGACGAGAAGGTTGTCGTAACGGTCGACCAGCGAAATCGCCGTCTCGCCGCCGAAATCAACGTAAGCTTCATCGACCACGACGACGGCGTCCGGATTGGCCTTGAGCATCTGTTCGATGGCGGCCAACGGCAGCAGGCGCCCGGTCGGGGCATTCGGATTGGGGAAGATGATGCCGCCGCACTGCTCGCCGTTCCAGGTCTGGCCGCAATAGTCGTCGGGATTGATGGTGAAATCCTCGGCCAGCGGCACCTGGATGTAGGGCACGCCGTACAGGCCGCAATACACCGGGTAGAAGCTGTAGCTGATGTCCGGGAAGAGAATCGGCGCTTCGTGCTTGAGCAAGGCCATGAAGACATGGGCCAGCACCTCGTCCGAGCCGTTGCCGACGAAGACCTGCGCCGTCGTCACGCCATGCCGCTTGGCGATGGCGGATTTGAGCAGATCGGCATTCGGGTCCGGGTAGAGGCGCAGGCGCGCCGCGTCGCCATCGAGTTCCGCCTCGATCGCCGCCAGGGCCTTGGGCGAGGGCGGATAGGGATTCTCGTTGGTGTTGAGCTTGATCAGGTTGGCGATCTTGGGCTGCTCGCCCGGCACGTAGGGGGTGAGGTCGCGGACGACCTTGCTCCAGAAACGACTCATGGGGTTTTCACGAAAGGCGTAAAAGTAGGCCGAAATGGTATCATGGCCTCCCGATTCAACGTTTTACAGTGCCAAGCCATGCGGCAAGCCGAAGTTACCCGTAACACCCTCGAGACGCAGATCACCGTGCGCCTCAACCTCGATGGCACCGGTCAGGGCAAATTCGCCACCGGTGTGCCTTTTCTCGACCACATGCTCGACCAGATCGCCCGCCATGGCCTGATCGACCTCGATGTCGACGCCAAGGGCGACCTGCACATCGATGCGCATCACACCGTCGAGGATATCGGCATCACGCTCGGCCAGGCGCTGGCCAAGGCCTGGGGCGACAAAAAGGGCCTGACCCGTTACGGCCACAGTTACGTGCCGCTCGACGAGGCGCTGTCGCGCGTGGTCATCGACCTCTCGGGCCGCCCCGGCCTGGAGTTCAATGTCGAATTCACGCGCGCCATGATCGGCGCCTTCGATGTCGATCTCGTTTCCGAATTCTTCCACGGCCTGGTCAACCACGCCGGCATGACGCTGCACATCGACAACCTGCGTGGCAAGAACGCCCACCACCAGGCCGAGACGATCTTCAAGGCCTTTGGCCGCGCCCTGCGCATGGCGGTCACGCCCGATCCGCGCATGGCCGGCGCCATGCCATCCACCAAGGGTACGCTCTGATCATGGCTGGCAACACGATTGCCGTGATCGACTACGGCATGGGCAACCTGCGCTCGGTTTCGAAGGCGCTGGAGCACGTGTCCGATGGCAAGCCGGTCGTGGTGACGGCCGATCCGGCCGTGGTCGCTGCTGCCGAACGGGTCGTCTTCCCCGGCCAAGGAGCCATGCCGGACTGCATGCGCGAATTGGATGCGCGCGGACTGCGCGGTGCGGTATTGCAAGCGGCCAAGGACAAACCTTTCCTCGGTATCTGTGTTGGCGAGCAAATGCTGTTTGAGCATTCCGACGAAGGCAATGTGCCGGCCCTGGGCGTCTTTCCTGGCAATGTCGTGCGCTTTCCCGACGACAAGATGGTGCTGGCCGATGGCGAGCGCCTGAAGGTGCCGCACATGGGCTGGAACGAGGTGTGCCAGAACGATCATGCCCTGTGGCAGGGGATCGACGACTGCGCTCGCTTCTATTTCGTACACAGCTATTTCGTGCAGCCGACCGAGCTCGATCTGGTGATGGGGACTTGCACTTATGGCGTCCCCTTTACCTGTGCAGTGGGCCGGGATAATATCTTCGCGGTCCAATTCCACCCCGAGAAAAGCGCTCGCGACGGCTTGCAACTCCTGAAAAACTTTGTCGAGTGGCGTCCTTAATTCGCTCCTGTCGAATTTCTTTTCCGCAAAATTCCCATGCTGATTATTCCTGCGATTGATCTGAAGGACGGGCAATGTGTCCGTTTGAAGCAGGGCCTGATGGAACAGGCCACCGTATTTTCCGAAAGCCCGGCCGAGCAGGCCCGCCATTGGCTGGATCAGGGGGCGCGTCGCCTGCATCTGGTCGACCTCAATGGCGCTTTCGCCGGCAAGCCGAAGAATGCGGCGGCGATCAAGGCCATCCTGGCTGAGGTCGGCGACGAGATTCCCGTCCAGCTGGGCGGCGGCATCCGCGACCTCGACACCATCGAGGCCTGCCTCGACGGCGGTTTGTCCTACGTCATCATCGGCACGGCTGCGGTCAAGAATCCCGGCTTCCTGCACGACGCCTGCACCGCTTTCCCCGGCCACATCATCGTCGGCCTGGATGCCAAGGACGGTAAGGTGGCGACCGACGGCTGGTCGAAGCTGACCGGTCACGATGTCGTCGATCTCGGCAAGAAGTTCGAGGATTATGGCGTCGAGTCGATCATCTATACCGACATCGGCCGCGACGGCATGCTGTCCGGTATCAACATCGAAGCCACCGTGCGTCTGGCGCAGGCGCTGACCATCCCGGTCATCGCTTCCGGCGGTCTGTCCAATCTCGACGATATCCGCAACCTTTGCGCCGTCGAGGGCGAGGGCGTCATCGGTACCATCGCCGGGCGCGCCATCTACGACGGTTCGCTCGACTTCGCGGTAGCGCAAAAGCTGGCCGACGAGCTGGGCGCCTGATGCTCGCCAAACGCATCATTCCCTGTCTTGACGTCACGGCGGGCCGCGTCGTCAAGGGGACCAATTTCGTCGATCTGCGCGATGCCGGCGACCCGATCGAGATCGCTCGCCGTTACGACGAGCAGGGCGCCGACGAGGTGACCTTTCTCGATATCACGGCCTCCAGCGATCAACGCGACATCATCCTGCACATCGTCGAAGCCTGCGCCGAGCAGGTTTTCATTCCGCTGACCGTGGGCGGCGGCGTGCGCAAGGTGGAGGATGTCCGCCGTCTGCTCAATGCTGGCGCAGACAAGGTTTCGATGAATACCGCGGCCGTGCAGAATCCTGATCTCGTTTTCGACGCTTCGTCCAAAGTCGGCTCGCAGTGCATCGTCGTCGCCATTGACGCCAAGCAGGTTGCGCCGGGTAAATGGCATGTGTTTACGCACGGCGGTCGCAACGACACCGGGCTGGACGCCATCGAATGGGCCAAGAAGGTCGAGTCGCTCGGCGCCGGGGAAATCCTGCTGACCAGCATGGATCGCGACGGCACCAAGAACGGTTTCGATCTGGCGCTGACCCGTGGCGTGTCCGATGCAGTGCGCATTCCCGTCATCGCCTCGGGTGGTGTCGGGAATCTGCAACATCTGGCCGACGGCGTGACCGAAGGCCGCGCCGATGCCGTGTTGGCCGCTTCCATTTTCCACTTCGGTGAATACACCGTGCGTCAGGCCAAGGAATACATGGCGGCGCGTGGCATCGAAGTGCGCCTCTGATTCATCATGGCCGATCTCGATAACGCCCTGCCCTGGCTGGATGCTCTCAAGTGGGACGCCGACGGCATGATTCCCGCCATTGCGCAGGACGAAGCCGGGCGCGTCGTGATGTTCGCCTACATGAATCGCGAGTCGCTTCAGGAAACGGTGAAATGCGGCAACGCGGTATACTGGTCGCGTTCGCGCAAGCGTCTGTGGCGCAAGGGTGAGGAGTCGGGGCACTTCCAGAAAGTGAAGTCCATCCGCACCGATTGCGACGGCGACGTCTTGCTGTTGAGCATCGAGCAGGTGGGCGGCATTGCTTGCCACACTGGGCGAGAGAGTTGTTTCTTCAATGAATTGCACGGGGAAAACTGGCTTCCCGTCGATCCGGTTCTGAAAGACCCGAAGGAAATCTACAAATGAGCACGCATGACATCCTGCATCGTCTCTCCGAGACTCTGGCTTCGCGCAAACATGCCGATCCGGAAAAGTCCTACACGGCCAAACTGTTCTCGGAAGGCCCGGACTCCATCCTGAAGAAAATCGGCGAGGAATGTGCCGAGTTGATCATGGCCGGCAAGGAAGGCAAGCGTCTGAAAATTGTTTGGGAGTCGACCGACGTCATCTATCACGTCCTCGTCCTGCTGGCCTTCTACGATCTCGGTATCGAAGACGTGTCGCAGGAAATGCGCCGTCGTGAAGGTATCTCCGGCATCGACGAAAAGGCGGCTCGGGGCCAGAGCAAGTGAGCGACTGCATTTTCTGCAAGATCGTCGAGGGCAAGATCCCGTCGTCCAGGGTGTACGAGGACGACGATATCCTGGCCTTCAAGGATATCCAGCCGGCCCGTCCCGTTCATATTCTCGTCATCCCGAAGAAGCATATTACTTCGCTGGCGACGGTGACGCCGGACGATACCTTGGTGCTGGGCAAGATGCTGGCCAAGGCCAACGAAATTGCGGTGGCTCAAGGTAGCCCGGACGGTTTCCGCGTCATCATCAACACGGGCGTGATCGGCCAGCAGGAAGTACCGCATTTGCACGCACACATCGTGGGCGGACCGGAACCGGTCGGTCCCATGCTCAAACGTATTTAAGTTTCAGGAGACACTCATGGGCAGCTTTTCCATTTGGCACTGGCTGATTGTTCTGGTCATCGTCATGTTGATCTTCGGCACCAAGAAACTGCGCAATATTGGCCAGGATCTGGGGGGCGCGGTCAAGGGCTTTAAGGATGGCATGAAGGACGCCAATGCCGAGAAGCCGGCCGATGCACCGCAACAGCAGGTGAGCGGTCAGACCATCGACGTCGAGGTCAAGGAAAAGACCAAGTCGTGATTTTTCGGGCGGCAGTGTGCTCGCCCGAAGTTCAAGTTGAGTTCAGATGTTCGATATCGGCTTTTCCGAGTTGTTGGTGATCGGCGTTGTCGCGCTGGTCGTCATTGGTCCCGAGCGCCTGCCCAAGGTGGCGCGTACGCTCGGCCATTTGCTGGGGCGTGCCCAGCGTTACGTCAATGACGTCAAGGCCGACATCAACCGGGAAATGCAGCTCGACGAGTTGAAGAAACTCCAGTCGCAGGTTGCCGAGTCGGCACGTACGCTGGAAGACTCGGTGCGTCAGGAGTACGAGACGGCGCGTAGCGCCGTCGAAGCGCCGGCTCAGGAAGCGGTGGCTGAATTGAATAATGCGACCAACCAGTTGGCGGCCGAGGCCGAGCAACTGAAGACGGCGGCAACGCCGGACAAGCCTGCCGTATGAGCGATAGTCACGAAGAGTCCTTTATCTCCCACCTGGTGGAGTTGCGCGACCGTTTGTTGCGCAGCCTGATCGCCGTCGGTGTCGTCTTCGGCATCCTCTGCTTCTATCCCGGTCCGGGAAATATCTACGACTTGCTGGCGGCACCGCTGACCCAGGCGCTGCCGGAAGGCACGAAGATGGTCGCCATCGGCGTCATCACTCCGTTCATGGTGCCGCTGAAGGTGACCGGCATGGTCGCTTTTGTCCTGGCGTTGCCCTTCGTGCTTTTTCAGGCCTGGGCTTTCATCGCGCCGGGGCTTTATGACCATGAGAAACGGCTCGGGATTCCGCTGATCATTTCAAGCACGCTTCTCTTCATGGCCGGTATGGCTTTCTGTTACTTCTTCGTGTTCGGCCAGGTGTTTCACTTCATCGCTGGCTTTGCGCCGAAGAGCATTACGCCGGCGCCGGACATTGAGGCCTATCTGTCCTTCGTGATGACCATGTTCCTGGCCTTCGGCATCGCATTCGAGGTACCCGTTGCCCTCGTGGTGCTGGTCAAGTTGGGCGTGGTCACTGTCGAGAAGCTCAAGGAATGGCGCTCCTATTTCATCGTGGCGGCCTTCGTCGTTGCCGCCGTGGTGACGCCGCCAGATGTTGTGTCGCAACTGGCGCTGGCCATTCCGATGTGCCTGCTCTACGAGCTGGGCATCCTGGCGGCGCGTCTGGTCTCGAATCCACGCAAAGTGGAGACTGCTGCGGTGCACGACGAAAATTCGGCAAAAATGGATGCCGAGATGGACGCGGCAGAAGCCGAGTTCCGCAAACTCTCCGGCGACTGATCAGGTCGGTTTGCGTTCGGGGCCGGGAAAGGTGTCGTAACGGCCGGCCACTTTGCCTTCGGCGAACCACCAGAGCGTCCCCGGTGGCATCGTTTCCCAAGCTTCGTTATCGGTCAGCGGCGCGGTCGCGATGACCGCGACGCGGTCGTCCGGTGTCGTCACGTCGCTGAAATCGACCGTTACGTCCTGGTCCATCAGATGGGCCTGGGTGAAAGGCGCCTGGCGGACGATGTGGCTGAGTCGCGTCGAGGCATGAGCGAACAGGCAATCGCCTTGCGATAGCAGGAAATTGAACTCGCCGTGGCGGGCGATCTCCAGCGTCAGGTCACGAATGGCTGCAAAGAGCGTCTCTTGCGCTGGCATGCGATCGCCGAAACGCCGACGCAATTCCTGCAATAACCAGCAGAAGGCCCGTTCGCTGTCGGTCAGGCCGACCGGCAGGAAGCTGCCGTCGAGGGCCGGAGAGAAGTCGATCAGGTTGCCGTTGTGGGCGAAAATCCAGTAGCGGCCCCACAGTTCGCGAATGAACGGGTGGGTGTTCTCCAGTCCGACCGAGCCTTGGGTCGCCTTGCGGATATGGGCGATGACGTTGGTCGAGCGGATCGGGTAATGGCGGACCAGTTCGGCGATCGGCGAGGTGCTGGATGGCAGCGGGTCGAGGAAGAGGCGGGTGCCTTTGCCCTCGAAGAAGGCAATGCCCCAGCCGTCCGAATGCACGTCGGTTGCGCCGCCGCGGGCCTGAAAGCCGGTAAAGGAAAAGCAGATATCGGTCGGCACGTTGCAGTTCATGCCCAGTAGCTGGCACATGGCGCTTACTCCCGTTCGACGCGCAGGGCCGGACGTTTGCCGATGCGGATGTTCAGTTCGACGATGCTCTTGTCGCGGCGCAGGCGGAAGGCGGCTCGTTCTTCTGGGGTCAGGGCGGCGATCAAGTCGAGCATCACCTGCGGGTCCTTGACGGCCTTGCCATTGACGGCCAGCAGCACGTCGCCCGGTTTGACGCCGGAGCTGTCGGCCGGGCTGCCGCGCACGACGCCGGCGATCAGGGCGCCTTCGGTATCAGGTAAGCCGAAGGACTCGGCCAGTTCAGGAGTAATCTCCTGCGCCTCGACGCCGATCCAGCCACGCGTCACCGCGCCGTTGCGAATGATTTGCTCCATGATGCTGCGCGCGCTGGACACCGGGATGGCGAAACCGATGCCGAGCGAACCGCCAGTGCGCGAATAGATAGCGGTGTTGATGCCGACCAGGTTGCCATGCACGTCGACCAGCGCACCGCCCGAGTTGCCGGGGTTGATGGCAGCGTCGGTCTGGATGAAGTTCTCGAAGGTGTTGATGCCGAGGTGGGAGCGGCCCAGGGCGGAAACGATGCCCATGGTCACCGTCTGGCCGACGCCAAAGGGATTGCCGATCGCCAGCACGACATCGCCGACGCGCAGGTTGTCCATCTGACCGAAGGTGATCGCCGGCAGCTTGTCGGCCTTGATCTGCAGGATGGCGAGATCGGACTCCGGGTCGCTGCCAACAACCTTGGCCTTGTAGGTCTTGCCGTCGTTGAGCGATATCTGAATATCGGCAGCCCCTTCGATGACGTGGAAGTTGGTCAGGATGTAGCCGTTGGGGCTGACGATGACGCCTGAGCCGAGGCCAGAGTTGCGCTGTGGGGTGGAATCCGGCCGTTCGCCGAAGAAGTGGCGGAAGATCGGGTCATCGAATAGCGGATGACGCTGCATCTTGATTTCCTGCGTCGTGTAGATATGCACGACAGAGGGCAGGGCAGAGCGGGCCGCATCGCGGAAGGAGCCTGTGGCATGGGCGTCGTCGCTAGCGGTTGCCGGGGCTTCCTGCAACGGAACAATTGCCGGACGTTGGCCTATCCATTCCGGTTTCAGCGTAGTCAGCACGAACAGGATGGCGACCGCAACGGTCACCGTTTGTGCAAAAATCAGCCACAACCTGTGCATGGAAAAATCTCAATGAAGCGTGAAGAATTGGTCGGCTATCTGGATAGATTGCTGGAACCCGGAAAGTTCCGGGATTATTGCCCAAACGGTCTGCAAGTGGAAGGACGGAGCGAGGTTCGCCGCCTCGTGGCGGGCGTGACGGCCAGCCAGGCACTGCTCGACGCTGCGGTGGCCTGCGATGCCGATGCCATTCTGGTGCATCACGGCTACTTCTGGCGTGGCGAAGATGGGCGGATCACCGGCATCCGCCGGCAGCGTCTGGGCACGCTGCTGCAACGTGAGATCAACCTGATTGCCTACCATCTGCCGCTCGATGCCCATCCGGAATTCGGCAATAACGCCCAGTTGGCCAAGCTTTTCGGCTGGCAGCCCGAAGGGCGTTTCGGCGAACAGGATATCGCCTGGCATGGCTGCTTGAGCGAAGAGGTTCCGCTCGGTGTGGTCGTCGAAGGCATGGCGGCGGCTCTTGGTCGGCAGCCGCTGACGATCGGCGATGAGATGCAATCAATCCGGCGCGTCGCCTGGTGCTCGGGTGGTGCGCAGGGGTATTTCGAGCAGGCTATCGCACTCGGCGTTGATCTCTACGTTTCCGGTGAAATCTCCGAGCAGACCGTGCATCTGGCGCGGGAGAGCGGAGTTGCTTATCTGGCGGCCGGGCATCACGCGACCGAGCGATATGGCGTCAAGGCCGTGGCCGACCATTTGGCGGCGACTTTCGGCCTCGACTGCCGTTTCGTCGATATCGACAATCCCGTTTAAACCGGGCGCTTCAGGCCGTAACCGACCTCCAGCACGCGCATCAGCAAGGCGATTTCCTCGACCACCTCGAGCGGGAAGCCGGAACGCTGCCCGGCCCGGTTGTCGTGGGTCAGTTCGTACAGGTAGTCGAGACACTCCTGGGTGCCCCAACTGTGCGAGGTACGCCAGACGATGTGCGCGTAGTCCTCGAGCGACTTGAGGCCGGAGACCGGGGCAACATTGTCTTCCCAGGCAGGAATGTTGACGTTGAACTTCGGGCGCATCTTGGCGGCAAGCGAGTCGAACTCTTCGCGCATGTCGCCACGTCGGTAGAGGTCAAGCAGCATGCTCCAGGGGCGGATGTTGTCCGGGCTACTTTCCTCGATATGGAGGGCCAGGGTATCGGCAGCGCCGCGCAGGCGGCCGAAGGAAAGCATGATTTCGGCAAGTTCGAGTACCGAATTGTCGTCGTTCGGGTTGATGTCGACTTCGCTGACCTGAGCCTGGCTGAAGCCGGAGTGGGTGCTGTCCAGCGCCGTATCCACGTTGGCGGCCGGCGGCAGCGTGGGTGGGCTGGGCGGCATCGAATCGGCAACTTTCGGCGGTGCCGGCGGGCGCACCAGCACTTCCTGGCGATAGCCGCCCGCGAAGGCGAGCGGGGCCTCTTCCTCGGCCGTATGTTCCTTGCGGCGAGCGAGGAAGCTGGCCAAGCCGACAGCAATGGCGCCGCCGCCCAAGGCGCTGAGCAGGAGCTCCAGCCAGTTGCCGCCATCGGACTTTTCGTGGGCCAAGGTGGAGCTCGTCTGCACTGCCGGCGTCGGTGCCGGGGCGAGTTGTGCCGCCTGGGCTTGCACTTGCTGCAGTTTTTGTTGGGCCTCGATGGTTTGCGCGGCCAGCGTCAACGCCGCGTTCATCTTGTCGATTTCCTGATTGAGTTGCTGGATGGTGTTTTCCAGCTTGGCCATCCGCTCTTCCACTTCTAGCAGCGAGCCTTGCGCTGAAGCCCGTTTTTCGACCGGCTTGACAACCTCGTCGGCGGCGCCGAGGAGCAAGCGGTCGCCGCCCTTGTCGACACTCGGTGAAACTGGCGGGCGGGCTTTGGCGACTTTCGGCTTCGGTGGCGGGGCGATCGGCGCCGGGCGGCTTTCGCCGACGCTGCTCTCGATGCTCTCCTCGCGCTCGGCGGCGACGCGTTGCTGACGGTCGGGAATGCGCACGACCGTGCCTTCGGCCAGTAATTGCTCAGGTGCAAGGCCGGGATTTGCCCGCTTCATGGCGTTCAGCATGCGGCGCTGTTGCGCCAGACTGCCTGGAGCTTGGGCTTCGGCGATGGTTTCCAGCGTCTCGCCCTGGCGCACCGTCAATTCCCGGTATTTGCCGCCGCCGCGTTTGCTTGAGGCGACGACGGCCGTCGGTGCTCCGACCTCCGGTGCATCGGCCAGCATCAAAGGAGGCGATGGCATCAGCACGTAATCGCGTTGCAGGTCGATGCCGCAGGCGGCTTGAACGGCGATCATGAAGACCGGCTCGGCAACCGGCTTGGTGCCGGTCAGGATCAGGCGCAGGCCGTTCCCGTCACGCACCAGACGGGTCTTGGCGCTGGTGATTACCGGCAGGTCGGCGCCACGCACCGGGGCCAGCGAGAAGCAGGCGGTGTCGAAACTTTCGCCGGGGCCGGCAAGCAGCGGAAGCTCCGCGCGCAGAGGTTCGCCGACCCGCGAATGCAGGGTGATTTCACCAAGGCCAGCCGCGTGCGAGAAACAGGGGAGGAGGGCGGCACACAGGATGCTAAGACGAAACGTTCTGGGGCTCATGGTGCTATCCGTTCGGGGAATTTCGGCGGGGAATATATGGCAAAAATACTACCATGGGATTTATGAAAAATGATAGCGCTTGCCTGCCACCTGAACAGTGAAATATTGCACACTACTGATCCTGATCAATTCCTGCCTTAGGTTTCACTCATGGATTTCGTTTTTCCGCCCCATCCCGTCGCTTCCTTGCCTGTCGTGGCTTCCGCTCAGCGTTTTCCGGTGCGACGAATTTTCTGCGTCGGCCGAAATTACGCTGACCATGCGCGCGAGATGGGGGCGCTCGAGCAAGCCGAGGGACGCGAGCCGCCGTTCTTCTTCAGCAAGCCGGGCGATGCCCTGGTCGGCGGTCTGGGACGGATCGAGGTGGCTTATCCGCCGCAGACGGCCAATCTGCATCATGAAATCGAGCTGGTCGTGGCGCTTGGCGCCGGTGGGGCAAATGTTGCGGTGGACGCGGCAAAAAGCCTGATTTTCGGCTACGCCGTCGGCCTGGACCTGACCCGTCGCGACTTGCAGGCGCGCGCCAAGGAGAAGGGGCATCCCTGGGATATGGGCAAGGGTTTCGACCAGTCGGCGGTGGCGGGGGCTATCGCGCCCGCCAGCCAGTGCGGTTATCCGGAAAACGGACGCATCTGGCTGACGGTCAACGGCGAAACGCGCCAGGACGGCGATCTGAACGCGATGATGTGGAAGGTGCCAGAGATCATCGCCAACCTTTCCACCCTGGTCAGGCTGGAGGCTGGCGATCTGATCTATACCGGCACGCCGGCCGGTGTCGGGCCGCTGGTGCGCGGCGATGAGTTGGTGGCCGGCATCGACGGCGTTGGCTCGTTGCGTGCCGGTATCGTTTGACGGCTTACTTCGGGCGCTTGTCGATCACTCGTTTGGCCTTGCCGATGGAGCGCTCGACACCGCCCACTTCGACCACCTCGATGCGGGCTGAGATGCCGATGTAGGACTTGATGTGGTGCTGCAGGTCGTGCGCCACGAATTCCTTCTCCGCTCCGCTGGCGAACTGGAACTCCGGCTTCATTTCGACATTGACCTTGATCGAGTCGAGATGGCCGTCGCGCGTCACTTCGAGGACGTAATGCGGCGACAGCTTCGGCTGCTTGAGGATCAATTCCTCGATCTGCGACGGGAAGACATTGACGCCGCGGATGATCAGCATGTCGTCCGAGCGCCCGGTGATCTTGCCGATTCGGCGCATGCTGCGCGCGGTTGGCGCCAGTAGCCGGGTCAGGTCACGCGTGCGGTAGCGGATGACCGGCATCGCTTCCTTGGTCAGCGAAGTGAACACTAACTCTCCCTGGCTGCCTTCGGGCAGCACTTCGCCGGTATTGGGGTCGATGATTTCCGGGTAGAAATGGTCTTCCCAGATGACCGGGCCGTCCTTGGTCTCGGCGCATTCGTTGGCGACGCCCGGGCCGATGACTTCGGATAAACCATAGATATCGATGGCGTCGATACCGAAGGCGTTTTCGATTTCACCGCGCATGGCGTCGGTCCACGGCTCGGCACCATGAATACCGATGCGCAGGTTAGTGCCGCGCGGATCAATGCCCTGACGACGGAATTCGTCGGCGATATTGAGCATGTAGGAGGGCGTCACCATGATGATGCTCGGCTTGAAGTCGCAGATCAGTTGAACCTGCTTCTCGGTTTGCCCGCCCGACATCGGGATCACGGTGCAGCCGAGTTTCTCGGCTCCGTAGTGGGCGCCCAGGCCGCCGGTAAACAGGCCGTAACCGTAGGCGACATGGACGATGTCGCCGGCGCGTCCGCCCGAGGCGTAGATCGAGCGGGCGATCAGGTCGGCCCAGGTGTCGATGTCCTTCTGCGTGTAGCCGACGACGGTCGGCTTGCCGGTGGTGCCGCTTGAGGCGTGGATGCGGACGACTTTCTCGCGCGGGGTGGCGAATAGGCCGTAGGGATAGTTGTCGCGCAAATCCTGCTTTGTCGTGAACGGGAACTTGGCGAGATCGGCGAGCGTCTTGAAATCGTCGGGATGAACGCCGGCAGCGTCGAATTTGGCGCGATAGTGCGGTACGTTGGCGTAGACGTGATTGAGCGTCCATTTCAGGCGCTCGACCTGTAGTGCGGCGATTTCGTCGCGACTGGCATTTTCTATGGCGTGAAGGCCTTTATTCATTTTTAACTCCCTCCTGAACCGCTCATTTTGTAACTGTCATTATGTCGGCCGGTTGAGGCAGATCAATTTTGGCCATTTTTGCCGGTGCACCGCAGCAGGCATGCGAAAATCGCCGGCTATGTTGTTAACTGCCATGCGCGGCCTGCTGGCCCATGCCTTTCCCATCTTCATCGCCCAGATTGCCTCGGTTGGCATGATGGTGGTCGATACCGCGGTGCTCGGCCACGTCAGCCCCGAAGATCTGGCGGCGGTCGCCATCGGTGGCGGTATCCACGTTTCGGTGCTGTTTGCCCTGGTCGGCATCGTGCAGGCGGTGGCGCCCATGGTTGCGCACCTGCATGGCGCCCGCCGCGAAGGGGAGGTGGTTGAGGTTTTGCAGCAGGGCTTGCTGCTGGCGCTGCTGCTCAGTCTGCCGGGCATCCTGATCCTGCGTCATCCCGGTTTCGTCATGGGGATGGCCGAGATGGATGGCGCGGTCGCCGCCAAGGTCAGGGATTACCTCTCCTTGCTGGCTTGGGCCTTGCCGGCTTCGCTCTGCTACCGCACTTTCTACGCTTTCTTCAACGCCATGGGAAAACCGCGGGTGTTGATGCTGATCGGTCTGGCGGCCTTGGCTGTGCACGGCGTACTGGCCTGGGGGTTGGCCGCCACGGGCTGGGCCGGCGAGCCGTTGGGCGTGCTGGGCTGTGCCTGGTCCAATCTGCTGGTCGGCTGGGCGGCGTGTCTGGTCGCCGGGGCGTACATGCTGTTCGGGCCGTTTCGCCATCTGGCGCCTTTCGCCCGCTGGCATGCGCCACGTTGGCCGCTGTGGCGGGAAATGCTACGTCTGGGCCTGCCGATGGGTTTCTCCAACCTCGTTGAAATTACCGCTTTCACGTTGGTTGCGCTCTTCGTCGCCGAGCTCGGTGCTTCTGTCGTGGCCGGGCACCGCATTGTCGCCAACCTGTCGGCGCTGACCTACATGGTGCCGCTGTCCCTGGGTATCGCCACGATGTCTGCCGTCGGCCAGTCGCTTGGTGCCCGCGACTGGCGGGCGGCGCATGCCAACGTGCGTGCCGGGATGGTGCTGGCCGGGTCGATCTCCAGCCTGCTCGGCCTGACGCTCTGGCTGGCCGCCGAACCCTTGGTGGCGACCTACACCGATGCGCCGGAAGTGCGGGCCGTCGCCCTTGGCCTGATCGGCTATGTCGCGGTCTACCAGTTCTTCGACGCGCTGCAGACTATTGCTGGCCATGTCTTGCGTGCGTATAGGATTACTTTCGTGCCGATGCTGCTGCAGACTTTCTGCTTCTGGGGCGTCGGCCTCGCCGGCGGCACCTGGCTGTGTTATCGCTGGTCGCCGCCGTTGGGCGCGGCCGGTTTCTGGCTGGCGGCAGTGTTGAGTCTGGTCTGCGTTGCCGCCATGCTGCTTCCTCTGCTGCGCAAGGCGATGCAAGTCACGGAATCGACTCCGTAATTATGAATTTTGGCCTGAAAACATTTTTCCCGTCTGTGGTAAGATTTTGAGTTCTAGACGGTATAACCGGGTGGGGTCGGGGGAATTGTCGGCTACCGCTCATTGCTCGCAACTCAACTAAACGCAAGGAAAGCGCATGAAAATTCACGAATATCAGGGCAAGCAAATCCTGAAGAAATTCGGCGTTACGGTTCCGCGCGGGATTCACTGCACGACCGTGGAAGACGCGGTCAAGGCAGCCGAAACCCTGGGCGGCAAGGTCTGGGTGGTCAAGGCCCAGATTCACGCCGGTGGCCGTGGCAAGGGCGGCGGTGTCAAGGTCGCAACCTCGCTCGAAAAAGTTCGCGAATACGCCAGCCAGATCCTCGGCATGCAACTGGTGACCCACCAGACCGGTCCGGAAGGCCAGAAGGTTCGCAACCTGCTGATCGAAGAAGGCGCCGACATCAAGCACGAATACTACGTTGCCGCGCTGACCGATCGTGCCACCCAGTCCGTCGCCATGATGGCTTCGTACGAAGGCGGTATGGACATCGAGGAAGTCGCCCACAAGACCCCGGAAAAGATCGTCAAGGTCTTCGTCAACCCGCTGGTCGGCCTGACCGACGAGCAAGCCCTGACCCTGGCCAAGGGCATGGGCATGAACGAAGCCTCCATCCCGCAGTGTGTCGATACGCTGAAGAAGCTGTACACCTGCTACATGGAAACCGACGCTTCGCTGGCTGAAATCAATCCGTTGATCCACGAAGGCGACGGCACCGTCAAGGCGCTGGATGCCAAGTTCAACTTCGACTCCAACGCCCTGTTCCGCCAGCCGGAAATCGTCGCCATGCGCGACCTGGACGAAGAAGACGCCGACGAAATCGAAGCTTCCAAGTTCGACCTGGCTTACATCTCCCTCGACGGCAACATCGGCTGTCTGGTGAACGGTGCCGGTCTGGCCATGGCCACCATGGACACCATCAAGCTGTTCGGCGCCGAGCCGGCCAACTTCCTGGACGTCGGCGGCGGTGCCACGACCGAGAAGGTCACCGAAGCCTTCAAGATCATGCTCAAGAACCCGAAGGTCAAGGGCATTCTGGTTAACATCTTCGGCGGCATCATGCGCTGCGACACCATCGCCACCGGCGTGGTCGCTGCGGCCAAGGAAACCCACCTTTCCGTGCCGCTGGTCGTCCGCATGAAGGGCACCAACGAAGATCTCGGCAAGCAGATCCTGAAGGATTCCGGTCTGCCCATCATCTCTGCCGATTCCATGGCTGAAGCCGCCACCAAGATCGTCGAAGCGGTCAAGTAAGGAGCCACCGAATGTCTATTCTGATCAACAAGAACACCCGGATCATCACCCAGGGTATCACCGGCAAGACCGGCCAGTTCCACACGGAAAAGTGCCAGGAATACGCAAACGGTAAGGAATGCTTCGTCGCCGGCGTGAACCCGAAGAAGGCTGGCGAAAAGATTTTCGACATCCCCATCTACGGTTCCGTCAAGGAAGCCGCCGCTGAAACCGGCGCCACCGTTTCCGTCATCTACGTGCCGCCGGCAGGCGCTGCCGCTGCGATCTGGGAAGCTGTCGAAGCCGACCTCGATCTGGCCATCTGCATCACCGAAGGCATCCCCGTCCGCGACATGCTGATGGTGCGCAACAAGATGAAGGAAAAGGAAGCCAAGGGCGGCAAGAAGACCCTGCTGCTCGGCCCGAACTGCCCTGGCCTGATCACCCCGGACGAAGTGAAGATCGGCATCATGCCGGGTCACATCCACCGCAAGGGTCGTATCGGTGTCGTTTCCCGTTCCGGCACCCTGACCTACGAAGCCGTCGGTCAGCTGACCGAACTGGGCCTCGGCCAGTCTTCCGCTGTCGGTATTGGTGGTGACCCGATCAACGGTCTGAAGCACATCGACGTCATGAAGATGTTCAACGACGATCCGGATACCGACGCCGTCATCATGATCGGCGAAATCGGCGGTCCTGACGAAGCCGAAGCTGCTCAGTGGTGCAAGGCCAACATGAAGAAGCCGATCGTCGGCTTCATCGCTGGTGTGACCGCTCCGGCCGGCAAGCGTATGGGCCACGCTGGCGCCCTGATCTCCGGCGGTGCCGACACTGCCGATGCCAAGCTCGCCATCATGGAAGAGTGTGGCTTCAAGGTGACGCGTAACCCGTCCGAAATGGCCAAGCTGCTCAAGGCCATGCTGTAAAATTCGAGCTTAGCTCAACCCAAAAAGGCGGGCCGCGAGCCCGCCTTTTTCTTTGCCTGATTTTCATGGAATTCGACCTTTCCTCTGCTGCCTTCTGGGTGGCCGTCGGCCAGATCATCCTGATCGACATCGTCCTGTCCGGCGACAACGCCGTGGTGATTGCGCTCGCCTGCCGTAACCTGTCGCCAGAACAGCGCAAGAAAGGGATTTTCTGGGGCGTGGCCGGCGCGGTATCGCTCCGTGTCGTGCTGACCACGTTTGCTGCGCTGGTCATGAATCTCCCCTGGCTGAAATTCGTCGGCGGCCTGTTGCTGGTGTGGATCGCCGTCAAGCTGATGCTGCCGGAGGACGAGGACGGCCATGACATCCAGTCGTCCGAACATCTTTGGGGCGCGGTGAAGACCATCGTCGTCGCCGATTTCGTGATGAGCCTGGATAACGTCATTGCCGTGGCCGGTGCGGCGCACGGCAGCCTGGCGCTGCTGCTCTTCGGGTTGGCGGTCAGTATTCCGCTGATCGTCTGGTCCAGCCAGTTGATCATGCACTGGATGGAGCGTTTTCCCGCCATCGTCCTGCTCGGTGCCGGCTTGCTTGGCTATGTCTCCGGGCAGATGTTGCTGACCGATCCCGGCTTGTTGGCCTTGTTGCCGCCTCTGCCGGAGTGGTCCGGCAAGGCGGCTGGCGCCGTCGGCGCGGTATTGGTTGTTGCCGTCGGGCGTTGGCTCGAGCAGCGCATCCTGGCCAAGCAGGATGTCACGATTGTCTAAGGAGTTGTGCCCATGACCCTCTTTCTTTCCGAAGCCGACGTCAAACAGTTGCTGACCGTCGACATGGCGCTCGAGGCCGTCGAGTCGGCGCACCGTGATCTATCGCTCGGTCAGGCGATCGATACGCCGCGGGCGCGCAGCCGTCTGCCGCAGACCGTCCTGCACATCTTGCAGGGGGCGCTGCCGGCGCAAGGCGTCCTGGGCTACAAGGCCTATACCAGCAACAAGTCGGGCAACCGCTTTCTGGTCCATCTGTTCGATGCGGCGACCGGGCTGCACAAGGCGGTGATCGAGGCTGATTATCTCGGCATGATCCGTACCGGTGCCGTCAGCGGTGTGGCGGCCAAGTGGCTGGCCAGGCCCGATGCAACGGTGGCCGGGGTGTTTGGTTCCGGCTGGCAGGCCGAAGGGCATGTGCGCGCCATCTGCGAGGCCTTGCCGCTGGAGTGCGTCAAGGTCTTCGGGCGCAAGGCTGACAAGTTGCGCGACTTCTGTGCCCGCATGAGCGAAGTGACGGGGACGACGGTGGTTCCGGCTGTCAGCGCGGAAGATGCGGTGCGTGGCAGCGATCTGGTCGGCACGGTGACGACGGCGGCGCAGCCGCTGTTCGATGCGGAGTGGCTGGAGCCGGGCGCGCATGTCAATGCTGCCGGTTCGAACGCCTTGATCCGCCAGGAGTTGTCGGAAGCGGCGATTCGCAAGTGCGAGCTGATCACGGTCGACTCGGTGCCGACCGCCTTGGCCGAAGCTGGCGATCTGTTGCCGCTACTCGAAAAGGGCAGGCTGCATCCGCGCCAGTTGGTCGAGTTGGGCGAGGTCATCATCGGCCGTCATCCTGGGCGGGCGTCGGCCGAGCAGATTACGCTGTTCGAATCGCAGGGCATGGCCATCCAGGATCTTGCCGTCGCCTTGCGTGTGTTGGCGGCGGCGCAGGCAGCAGGTGTCGGGCGCGAAATTCCGCTCGTCTGAACCCGTGCCGAAATCGGACGTGGCGCGCTACACTGCACTTATTCGCAGCTTTCCGGGTGGTCAGGGGGATATGTGAGACTGGACGAGGCCTTGCTGGTCGCGGTGCAAACCGATCGGGGGCTGTTGCGCCCGAATAACGAGGACTCGATCTTCGTCGATAGCGCTCAGGGCTTGGCGATCCTGGCCGACGGCATGGGCGGCTACAACGGAGGCGAGGTGGCCAGCAACATGACCACGACGCTGCTCGCCGCCAATCTCGGGGCCTTGATCCCAAGCTGTTTTTCCGATGAAACGGCAGGTGCACCGCAGCAAACGGTGCATCGGCACATTCGGGAGCAAGTGGCGAATACCAATTACGCCGTGTTCAGCACCGCGCTGAATGATCCGCGTCTGCTCGGCATGGGTACGACCTTGCTGCTGGCCTGGTTCTACGATAATCGGATGAGTGTCGCCCATATCGGCGACTCGCGCCTTTACCGCCTGCGCGACAAGCTGTTCCAGCCATTGACCAAGGACCATACGCTTTTGCAGGAGCAGCTTGATAATGGCATGATTACTCCGCAGGAGGCGCAGCACGTGGTGCAGCGGAGTCTGTTGACCCGAGCCCTTGGTGTCGAGCCCGAGGTCGACGTCGAAATCCACGAGCACGATGTGCAGGAAGGCGACGTTCTTCTGCTTTGTTCCGACGGTTTGTACGACATGGTCGACGACGAGGGGATCGGGATGACGCTACGCGCCTTTGGCGACAATTTGCCGGGGGCGGCGGCGCATCTGGTCGAGATGGCGAACCAGGCCGGCGGGCGGGACAATATTTCGGTCATCGTGATCAAGGTCAAGGGCGATTTTTCGATGTCCTCGGGCTGGTGGCGCAAGCTGCTGGCGGGAAACAGATAGAACAGGGAAGACAATAAAGATGGCGAAGCTGGTTCTTTCGATGGACGGCCTGGTGTTGAAGGAGATTCCGCTCAACAAGGAACGTCTGACCATCGGGCGCAAGCCGCACAACGACATCCAGATCGACAACCTGGCGATTTCCGGCGAGCACGCCGTGGTCGTCACGATCCTCAACGATTCTTTCCTGGAGGATCTGAACAGCACCAACGGCACCTTGGTGAATGGCCAGGCGATCAAGAAACATATCCTGCGCAACAACGACATCGTCGAGCTGGGCAAGTACAAACTGAAATACATGGTCGAGCCGGCTGGGGCTGCCGGTAGCGAGCCGGAGAAATACGCGGCGCCGCCGCTCGCCAAGTCGGCTGACGATTTGCAATTGGCCCCGTCGGGTTCGCAGCGTCGTTCCAATATCGGAGTGATAAGCAACACCGGTGCAGGGGTGCCTGCTGCCGCGGTGCAACTGCTCAACGGCCCGAACGTCGGCAAGGAATTGGAGCTGACCAAGACCCTGACGACGCTCGGCAAGCCGGGCCTGCAGGTGGCCGTCATTGCCAAGCGGCCGAACGGTTACTACATCACCCATGTCGAGGGGGCGAGTTTTCCGGTTGTGAACGGCCGGCCGCTGAATGCGCAGGCGCGTGCGCTGAGCGATCATGACGTGATCGAGATTGCCGGCGTCAAAATGGAATTCTTCCTGAAAGGCTGACCGTAAGGTCGGCACGGCGTGAAAAAACACTGGGTCCGTTTCGTCGTCGGCACGCTTTGCGTGCTGGTGGCGCTTGGCCATGCCGCGGGCTTCTGGCGCATTCCCTTTGTCTCGATGCTGGATGCCTATCTGTACGATGTCCGTGTCCGCCTGACCATGCCGGATACGGTCGATACCAGCGTGATCATCGTCGATATCGACGAAAAGAGCCTGGATGAAGTCGGCCGCTGGCCCTGGAGCCGGAATGTCGTCGCCGAACTGGTGCGTCGTCTGGTCGACGATTATCGGGCGGCTGTGGTCGGATTCGACGTGGTTTTTGCCGAACCGGACCGCAGCTCCGGGCTTGAGGCGCTGGAGGCAGCTGGGCGCGGAATGATGCGCGACGATCCGGGTTATCAGAATCTGCTCGAGCACTGGCGCAAGGATTTGGACTATGACCGCAATTTCGCCAAGGTGCTGCGCAGTCGGCCGGTCGTGCTCGGTTATTACTTCTCCAACAGCGAAATGCGTACTGGCGCCCTGCCGCCGCCGGTGTTTCCTTCGGCAACCCTGGCCGGGCAGGGCTTGCCGCTGATCGGCTGGCGAGGCTACGGAGGCAACCTGCCGCAGCTGTTGGAGGCAACGGGCAAGGCGGGGCATATCAATCCGCTGGTGGACTTCGACGGTGTCTTTCGTCGGGTGCCCATGGTCGTCGAATACGCTGGCGACTACTACGATGCACTTTCTCTCGCTGTCGTCCGGGAGTGGTTGGGCAACGGCCGGGTACAGCCGGGGATTCCCGACCCGGCTGCCGGCATCGAATGGCTGGACATCGTCGGTGAACGCGGTGCCTTGCGTGTCCCGGTCGATCGTCACATCGCTGCGCTGGTACCCTACCGCGGCAACGAACACAGCTTTCCCTACGTTGCTGCGGTGGACGTGCTGAAAGGGCGAATTTCCAGGGACTTTCTCGCCGGGAAGGTGGTGCTGGTCGGAACGACGGCACCCGCCCTGATGGACCTACGCTCGACCCCGGTCGGTGCCGTTTATCCTGGGGTCGAAGTGCACGCCAACCTGATTGCCGGCATGATCAACGGGGAGGTGAAGGAAAAGCCGGGTTATGTCTTGGCCATCCAGGTTTTGCAGATGCTGTTGTTCGGCGGCCTGCTGGCCTTGGCGTTGCCCATGTTGTCGCCGGTGCGTGCCACCTTGTTGACTGTCGGGGTGTTGGCAGCGATCACGCTAGCCGATCTATGGATGTGGATCGAAGCCGGGCTGGTGCTTCCGCTGGCCGCCGAATTGCTATTGGTGGTGGTGCTTTTTGCCTACAACATGTCGTGGGGGTATTTTGTCGAGTCCCATTCGAAGCGACGCTTCGCCGAGTTGTTTGGCCAGTATGTGCCGCCCGAGCTAGTCGATGAGATGGCGCGCAATCCCGAGGAATACAGCATGGAAGGGCGCAGCGAGGAGCTGACCGTGCTGTTCGCCGATATCCGCGGCTTCACCACGATTTCCGAGGGGATGTCGGCGCGCGATCTGGCGCACATGATGAACGTCTACCTCGACGCGATGACGGCTGTCATCCGTCGCGAGCGCGGCACCTTGGACAAATACATCGGCGACGCCATCATGGCCTTCTGGGGGGCACCGGTCGCCGAGGCGGCACATGCCCGTCATGCCGTGCTGGCTGCCCTGGCCATGCAAAGGGGCGTGCAGGAGCTGAAGCCGAGGCTGGCGGCACACGGTTGGCCGGCGCTGACCATCGGTATCGGCATCAATACCGGCCAGATGGTCGTCGGCGACATGGGCTCCTCGCTGCGCAAGGCGTATACGGTGATCGGAGATGCAGTCAATCTGGCGTCACGCCTGGAGGGCATCACCAAGACCTATGGTGTCGGCATCGTTGTCGGCCAGGCGACCAAAGATCAGGCCGCGGATATCGTTTTCCGCGAACTCGACCGTGTGCGCGTCAAGGGTAAGGATGAGCCGGTCGCCATCTATGAACCGATCGGTCCAAGCAACGAAATTTCCGGCGATCAACTCGTTTTGATCGAACAATGGCATGACGCACTCCGCTTTTATCGCGAACGTGAATGGAATAAGGCCGAGCAGCAGATATACAATCTGCTTCAGTGTCAGCCCGACAGCCGTCTGTATGCGCTGTATGCCGAGAGGATCGCCGCGTTGCGCGAGAATCTGCCAGACGAACCGTGGGATGGCGTAACCAGCTATCAGACCAAATAGACATGAAGCTACGCGTACTGGGTTGTAGTGGAGGCATTGGCGGTCGAAACCAGCGGACGACATCCTTTCTGCTCGACCACGACATCCTGATCGATGCGGGCACGGGGGCGGCAGACTTGTCGATCGCCGAACTTGCCATGGTCGATCATGTCTTTCTGACGCATGCACATCTCGATCACATCGTTTCGCTACCGTTGTTGATCGATACGGTGGCCGACCGTCGGCAGAAACCCGTGGTCGTGCACGCTACCCAGGCCGTCCTGACCATTCTGCGCAATCACGTGTTCAATTGGGCGGTCTGGCCGGATTTCTCCGAGTTGCCCACTCCGGAAAACCCATTCCTGCGCTTTGAGGTGCTTACAGTGGGAGAGCCAGTGCTCATTGGCGCCAGGCAGATCACCGCCTTGCCGGTCGAGCATACGGTGCCCGCCGTTGGCTATTGCCTCGACTCCGGTCAGTCCAGTCTGGTTTTTTCGGGCGATACCGGACCCTGCGCCGCCTTCTGGCGTGCGGTCAATCGTATCGGTAACCTGCGCCACTTGATCATCGAATGTGCCTTCTCCAATCGCGAAGAAAAACTGGCGATCAGTTCCAAGCATCTCTGTCCGCGCATGCTGGCAGCGGAGTTGCAGCGTCTGGAGAGGGATTGCGAAATTCACATTACGCATCTCAAGCCGGGGCAGATCGAATTGACCATGGAAGAAATCGAGGCCTCGTTGGGTGATTACCAGCCGAGGATGTTGCAGAACAACCAGATCATCGAGTTCTGAGATGTCCTTGAGCCCCGAACGACTCAGCTGCCTGAAGCCCATCCAGGGGCTGTCGTCGGCGCGTCTGAAGGAACTGGCCGAACTGTGCGAACAACGCTCGTTCGCCTTGGGCAGCGATCCCTTGCCCGCATTGGCGGGCAAAGCGCAATTCGTCTATCTGCTGGCCGGCGAACTCAAGGCGGACATGCCTGATGGCAGCATGCGTCTGCTTGTTGGCGGCTGTGACGAAGCCCTGTGGCCGCTCGGCTATATGACGGCAATGCCGATCGGCAGCAAGGCCGTGACCGATGTTCTTATGCTTAGCCTCGATTTCGAGTTGCTCGATCTGATGATGACCTGGGACGGCCTGTCTGCTGCAGCCGACAAGCCGGGTAGCGGCGCAGCGGCGGAGGTCGGGACATCGTGGGATACCCTGGGCGGGGCATTTTCTGCGCGCCTGCTATCAGGGAGCGGTTTGGCGCAGTTGCCTCCGGCGCACATCCATTCGCTGTTGCAGCGATTCGAGCGCTTTCCGGTACGTCAGGGGCAGGTCGTCATACGCGAGGGTGATACCGGCGATTATTTCTACCTGATCGACAGCGGGCGTTGCGAGGTGAGCCGTCGTGTCGGCGGCGCCGACATGCTGTTGGCCGAACTGAAAGCCGGCGACTCATTCGGTGAGGAAGCCTTGCTGTCGGATGCGCGGCGCAACGCCAGCGTGACCATGCGCACCGACGGCGTGCTCTTGCGTTTGGCCAAGCCGGATTTCGTTGCCTTGTTGCAGGCCCCGTTGCTGCATACGGTCGATCGTTCCGCAGCCGAGGCGCGGGTGGAGAATGGCGCGCTTTGGCTGGATGTGCGATATCCCGCCGAGTTCGCCGAAGACGGCTTGCCGGGAGCGATTAATTTGCCGCTCAGCGAAATGCGTAATGCCTTCGATCTGCTCGACAAGGCGCGCGAATACATTGTCTATTGCCAGAGCGGGCGGCGCAGTTCGGCGGCCGCCTTTCTTCTGGCGCAACACGGCTTCAAGGCATTCTGGTTGCAGGATGGCCTGGGGGCCACGGAGAAATCATGAGTGACGTCGCCAGTCGCCTGCTCTTCCTGAAGAACCTGCAGGCGGTGACCAACAAGATCCATGCGACCAGCAATATCGACGAGATCATGCTGGAGCTGTCGCAGGATATCTGCAACCTGTTCAATGCCGACCGCCTGACCATCTATGTGGTTGGCGAAGACAAGCTGTCCATTGTTTCCAAGGTCAAGACCGGCCTCAATTCCTTCAAGGATATCCGCCTGCCGATCTCGGAGCAGAGTATCGCTGGCTACGTGGCGGTGCACCGCAAGCCGGTGAATATCCGCGATGTGTACGACGAGGTAGAGCTCAAGCAGTACAGCCCGAAAATGCGTTTCCTGCAGGAGGTCGACAAGCGGACCGGCTATCGTTCCAAGCAGATGCTGGTGGTGCCGGTCGTCGGTGGCGACGGCGATGGCGAACTGCTCGGCGTTGTGCAATTGATCAACCACCGTGAAGACCAGCCTTTTGCCGCCTTGCAGGAAGAAGGGGCGGGCGAGTTGGCGAAAACCTTGGCGGTCGCCTTCATCCAGCGGCGTAATGCGCCCTTCGTGGCCCGTACGCGCTACGATCATCTGATCGCCGACGGCGTGCTGGCACCGGCCGAGATGGAGCTGGCGCAGCGTGCAGCACGGCAAAAGGGCAATGAACTCGAAGACACCCTGATCGACGAATTCAAGGTGGCGCCCGCCTTGCTGGGCAAGGCGCTGGGCAAGTTCTTCGGGGTGCCCTATGAGCCGTTCAAGGCTGAGCGGATCAAGCCGGTAGATCTGCTGCGCAATATCAAGCGCGATTATGTCGATGAAAACCACTGGCTGCCGCTGGAGGATACGCCGGAGGGCCTGGCTGTGTTGGCGCCGGACCCCGAGCGCCTGCGTACTTCGCGCATGGTCAACAACATCTTTCCGAAGAGCAAGATTCTGTATCGGGTAACAACCCGGCGGGAATTCGCGGCGACGGTCGACCAGTATTTCGGCTCCCTGTCCGACCTGGGTTCCGTTGATGATTTGCTGTCCGGCATGGGGGAGAGCGAGGAAGGGGGCGAAGCGGGTGACGATATTTCGGCGGCGGCGGACAACGAGCTGGTTCGTCTGGTCAACAAGATCATCGTCGAGGCTTATCAGCAGGGGGCGTCTGATATCCATATCGAGCCGCGTCCGGGCAAGGAAAAAACCCAGATTCGCTTCCGCAAGGACGGTTCGCTGGTCAATTACATCGAAATTCCGGCCTCCTATCGCTCCGCGCTGGTGACCCGTTTGAAGATCATGTGCGATCTCGATATCTCCGAGAAACGCAAGCCACAGGATGGCAAGATCAAGTTCAAGAAATACGGGCCGCTCGACATCGAATTGCGCGTGGCGACCATTCCTACGGCCGGCGGTGTCGAGGACGTGGTGATGCGCATTCTGGCGGCCGGCGAGCCGATCAAGCTCGACCAGTTGGGCCTCTCGCCGTTGAACTACCAGAACCTGGTCAAGTGCGTCGAGAAACCCTATGGTCTCTTCTTCGTCTGCGGTCCGACCGGTTCGGGCAAGACGACGACGTTGCACTCGGTGCTGGGCTACCTGAATCGCCCGGATACCAAGATCTGGACAGCGGAAGACCCGGTCGAAATTACCCAAAAGGGTTTGCGCCAGGTACAGGTGAACCGCAAGGCAGGGCTAGATTTCGCCACAGTCATGAAAGCCTTCCTGCGTGCCGACCCGGACATCATCATGGTCGGTGAAATGCGCGATGCGGAAACGACCGGCATCGGCATTGAGGCCTCACTGACCGGCCACCTTGTCTTCGCCACACTGCACACCAACTCGGCGCCGGAATCGATCATTCGCCTGCTCGATATGGGCATGGATCCGTTCAACTTCGCCGATGCCCTGCTCGGCATTCTGGCGCAGCGCCTGGGTAAGCGCCTGTGCAAGGAGTGCAAGGAAGCCTACCAGCCGGATGCAGCGGAGATCGAAGCACTGCTCCATGAATATTGCGAAGAGCTGACACATACCGAGGCCTGGGTGCGCGATCCGGAAGCTGCGCTGGCGGCGATTCGGCAGGAGTGGCGCACGCGTTATGCGCCGGACGGCAAGTTCAAGCTCCATCGCGCCAAGGGTTGTCCCGCCTGCAATGATACCGGCTATAAAGGCCGGGTCGGCCTGCATGAACTGCTGGTTGGTAGCGACACCGTCAAGAAACTGATTCAGGAAAAGGCGCGGGTGGCGGAAATCCTGGCCTGCGCCTTGAACGAAGGCATGCGCACCTTGAAGATGGATGGCATCGACAAGGTGCTGCAAGGCATTACCGACATCAAACAGGTGCGCGCTGTTTGCATCAAATAAGGGGGCATTATGGAAACGCTCGACGATCTCTTCAGCCGTCTTGAGCGCCTCAACGACATCGGGGCATCGCTTTCCAACGAGCGCGATCTCAACGCGCTGCTCGAGAAGATACTGCTTGCTGCCAAGCAGATCACCCATGCCGATGGTGGCACGCTGTATCTGATCTCGGAGGACAGGCAGCAGCTCAACTTCGAAATCGTGCGGACCAACTCGCTGGGCATCGCCTTTGGCGGCACTACCGGTCAGCCAATGTCGGGCAAGTTTCCCAGCCTGCAGCTCTACAAGGAAAATGGCTCGCCGAATAACAGCATGGTGGCCGCCTATGCTGCATTGACTGGCAATACGGTCAACATTGCCGATGCCTACACGGCGGAAGGCTTCGACTTCTCCGGTACGCGCAAATTCGACGAGCGTACCGGCTACCGCTCGCAATCCTTCCTGACCGTGCCGATGAAGAACCACGAAGGCGAGGTCATCGGCGTCTTGCAACTGATCAATGCGATCAGCGAAACCACCGTTAAGGTGGTTGAGTTCTCCCGCGCCGACCAGCGCCTCGCCGAATCCCTGGCCTCGCAGGCCGCGGTCGCGCTGACCAACCGACAATTGGTGCAGCAACTCGAAACGCTGTTCGAATCCTTCATCAAGCTGATCAACTTGGCGATCGACGAAAAATCGCCCTACACCGGCGGCCATTGCCAGCGCGTGCCCGAGCTGACCATGATGTTGGCCGAGGCCGTTAATGCCACCACCGAAGGCCCGCTCGCTGATTTCACGCTGACCGACAAGGACCGCTACGAACTGCGCATCGCCGCCCTGATGCACGACTGCGGCAAGATCACCACGCCCGTGCATGTCGTCGACAAGGCGACCAAGCTGCAGACCATCTTCGACCGCATCCACTTGGTCGATACGCGCTTCGAAGTGGTCAAGCGCGACGCCGAAGTGCGCATGTGGCGCAGCATCGCCGAGGGCATGCCCTACGCCGAAGCCAATGCCATCTACGTTGATTTTTGCCAAAAATGCGATGTGCACCGCAGCATGCTGCGCAAATCGAACATCGGCGGCGAAAAAATGAGCGATGAGGACATTGCGCTGGTGCGCGAAATTGCCAGCAGCTACCGCTGGCGCAATCCTGAGGGTGAGGAAGTGCCCTTCCTCAACGAGGACGAATTGGAAAACCTGACCATCCGCGCCGGTACCCTGACGGCGGCTGAACGCGAGATCATCAACTACCACATCGTTGCCACCATCAAGATGCTGGAACAACTCCCCTGGCCCAAGCACCTGAAGAACGTTCCCGAATATGCCGGCGGTCACCACGAACGCATGGATGGCAAGGGTTATCCCAAGGGGCTAAAGCGCGAGGAGATGAGCTGGCAGGCCCGCATGATGGGTATTGCCGACATCTTCGAAGCGCTGACGGCGAAGGATCGGCCTTACAAGGAAGGGATGAAACTATCGCAGGCATTGGCGATCATGGAAAACTTCCAAGCCAATGGGCATATCGATCCTGATCTCTTCCGGGTCTTTCTATCCAGTGAGGTTCATCGCCGTTATGCCTCCGCCTACTTGGCCGGGCAGCAAATCGATTGCTGACAGGGCTTTTGTACATCTACAAGCTACCGTAGAGCCGCTTCTTCAAGCCAATTGTCGCCTGCAACGTAAACGGCTGAGCGAATCTGAACATTCGTGGGCATAATTCGGTCCCGATTCTTGCTTCCGGTATTTCCGCCTATTTTGGGCGCTTCCTTAACAGCCAATAATATTGCATCAAGCGTATCCCAAATGAATAAGATATCTACTCAGAATGTCGTAAGTACTTATCGGCGCTATGCGCCAGTTTATGATTTTGTTTTCGGCGCCGTACTTGAGCCTGGTCGGCGCCATTTGACGCGTGAAGTTGGGGTCTTGCGTCCTGAGAGCTTGCTTGAAGTGGGGGTGGGGACTGGCTTGACACTGTTCCGATACCCTGAGACGACTCGTGTGGTTGGAGTTGATCTGTCCGAGGATATGCTTTCTCATGCGCGTCACAGGGCTGGTAGGCTCCAAGGAAGGGATATCGCGCTCCACGCTATGGATGCTGAGTGTATGAATTTTCCGGATGACTCATTTGACTGCGTTACGGTTCCCTACGTCTTGTCAGTCACGCCCAATCCTTCTCGGTTGGTTGCCGAATTAAAGCGTGTCTGCAAACCCGGGGGGACTATCTATCTCCTCAATCACTTCAGCGGCAGCCGTGCCTGGTGGCTGCTTGAACAAGCGGTCAAGCCGATCGCTGACAAGATCGGCTTCCGCTCGGATTTTCATTATGAGGAACATGTACTTGCGCATGATTGGGAAGTGCAAGAGGTCCGTGCGGTAAACCTCCTCGGGTTGTCAAAGTTGGTGACTATTCGGAATGCCTGAGTTTTCTTCCGGGCTTCACGGATATTTCATTCGGCGTGGCCTCTGGTGGTTTGCGTTACCGGTGGCTTTCCTGTCGATTTATGTCGTGCGCTTTTCTGCCCCGAAGGGGGCGGTGCTTCCTCATCTTGTCCTAGTATTTTCCGTCCTCCTTTTCGCGGGGGCTTTGCGGTATGGAGCCTATCGTTGGCTAGGTGAGCGTATTGGACAGTTGTTGGGTGCTTTTCTATCGGCCCTCTTGCTCTTGGTGATGCTTTTTTACTATTCGGTCACTATGGTGGGGCTGGATACACTCGGGCGAGTTATATCGTGGAGTCTGATCACCACATATCTGGCACAAGGCCCCGAACTCTTGGGTGCCTTAGGTGTTCCCACATGGTTGCCCTACTGCGGTATTACAGGACTGTTCGCCGCCGCGGTCTGGTCGTTCTGGAGGCTTTATAAGAAATCTGACGGCGTGGCAATCCTTGCTGCTTGGGGTGGGAATCTATTCGCACTGCTTGTCTCGGTGTTATTGATTGCTATCCCTGTTATTTACTGCGCCCATGCCCTCGATGGCGAGTCGCATGTATCGGCGGAGCCCGTATCGCTAATGCTTTACCCTTATCAGGGGAAGAAGCGCGTTCAATCACATTACGTGGCGGCGAGTTCAGGCGATGAAAAAGTCCTGCCCGTACGCGCCGAGGCTGGAATGGCTGTCCAAGACTATCCCAATGTTATCGTGATCGTCGTTGACGCTTTGCGGGCGGATCATTTGGCATTTAATGGCTACCATCGGTCGACTGCGCCGTATTTGGAAAGCCTTTACGCATCAGGAAAGTTAATAACCTTTCCTGAAACTTATGCCGTTTGCTCAGAGTCCAGTTGCGGGTTGATGGCATTGGCAGGATCGCGTTACGTTCATCAGTTCGCCGGCTTGTCGGTGACCTTGCATGATGTTCTACGCGCTCATGGATATCGAATAAACATGATTTTGGGCGGGGATCATACAAATTTTTATGGCCTGCGCGAGGCATACGGAAAAGTCGACACCTACTATGATGGATCGATGACCGGTGGGCGCTACTATATGAATGACGATCAACTGGTGGTCGAAAAAGTGGCAGGCATGGATGACTTTGACGGTCGCCCCCATTTTTTTCAATTCCATTTGATGTCTGTACATGGCTTGGGGAGCAGGGATAGCGAACGATCGCCATTTCAGCCGGTGAGAAATTACTATAAAGATGCGGCACTTCGACTCCCCGGGAGTATCGCAACCCATGCTCAAGCTTACGTCAATTATTACGACAATGGGATTGTTAGGGGCGACTCCATTGTCGAGCGTCTTCTATCGGACTTGGGTAGGAAAAAATACCTGGATAATGCATTGGTATTGATCACCGGAGACCACGGAGAAATGCTCGGTGAGCACGGTTTGGTTTCGCATGCGAAAGCACCGTTTGAGCAGAGTCTAAAAATTCCATTGCTATTGGCCCGTTTTGGGCGTGCGAGTTGGCGAATTTCAGACGTCGGGCGCGAGCCTGCGTCGCAAGTGGATATTGCACCCACTGTGTTGAATGCATTGGGTATCGAGATGCCTGAGGGGTGGGTAGGAGCACCTTTACAAAAAGAGCGGCGAACTGATTTTCTTTATTTCCAACAGGGACGTTATTACGGCCTCATCGATTTGCGCAATTCCCAATTGCGTTGGAAATACTGGGTAGAGGGGATCGACAGCAAAGACAGGGCTTTTGAATTGCTCTCCGATCCCGGAGAGGAACGGGATCGTTTGAGTGAAATAGCTCCGGACGTGAAGCGCGCCTGGAAAAGCAGGCTGATCGAATCACACATGACGGCCTTGGAATACATTCAGTCCTTCCAGTAGTTGTGTGGCGGAAATTGGCGGATGGACTGACGAAAATTGTCAGCGATGACGCTACTTGAGATGCTGTAAAGAGGTTTGGTGTGGGTTGTTACCCTGGCACGGATTATGTATGCTACATCTCAGCGGTTTCGCTATCTTATTCAAGGAGAGTTCAATGAAGCGCGTTCAACAAGGTTTTACCCTGATCGAATTGATGATCGTTGTGGCCATTATCGGTATTTTGGCCGCTGTTGCCCTGCCGGCTTATCAGGACTATGTCCGTAAGGCGAACGCCGGTGCAGCTGTTGGTAACCTCGGTGGTCAGAAGATCAAGGTTGCTGACGCATTTAGCCAAGGTGTCGGTGCCAGTGGTGCTCCCGGTACTTTGGGCTGTACGGATACTGATGGTTCTGCTATTCCGAACTGTACCGGCTCTGGTGTGCTCGCTTCTACGGTTGGTGGCATTACCGCAACGCTGACCCCGACCGCTGGTACCGGCGCTGGACAAATCACCTGGGGTTGCGTTCTGACCGGTGTTGGTTCTACTGCGACCATCAAGGGTTGTACGACGAGCAACTAATATGTAATCGTGAATTTCTTGGTGGTCTAAGGGCTATCAAGATTCAAATAGGAACCCCAAGCTTGCTTGGGGTTTTTCTTTTGGGGCGCTATTCGCCTAGGTTTCTAGGCGGGGGGTACATATTACGCTGACCTGCAAGGGGGCTGTGTTGGTTCTCTTGTGCTATCGAAGAGGGTGTGGGAGATAACTTTTCAACCAGTCTTCCTTGGTCATTTTCTGGTTAGTCTTTGGTGCGGCGCTTAAAGTCTTCAAGACGGAAGCCGAGTAACCATAGTGTGGAAAAATACGAGATTCCACCAACAGGGATCAGCCAAGCCAAGTGGATAACGCGCTGAGTTATCGGTGAGCTAAGCCAGTTCATGCTTGGGCCCATTCCAATTGAGAGTATGACTCCCATCGTGGTGAGTGCCACGAGAAGTTTCGCTGAAAATGCAGGCCAGCCAGGCTGTGGCTGATAAATATCCGAGTTACGCAAGCCACGATAGAGTAAAAACGCGTTCAAGCAAGCCGCCAGTCCAATGGATAGTGCCAGCCCGGCATGTTGCAGCCAGCCAATGAATGCAATGTTCATGGCCTGCGTGGCGCTCAGGGAAATTAAAGCTATCTTAACCGGGGTTTTAATGTTTTGTTTGGCGTAGAAGCCGGGGGCCAGCACCTTGACGAGGATTAGCCCGGTTAGTCCGAGCGAGTAAGCCACAAGGGCGTCACGAGTCTTGAATACGTCCTCGACGCTGAAGGCGCCGTGGAAAAACAAGCTTGCGATCAGCGGAACTGCCAGGATGGCAAGTCCGACGGCGGCCGGCGCAGCGAGTAAGAGCGTTAATCGTAGGCCCCAGTCAAGCAGCTTGGAGTATTCGCCGTGGTTTTCGCTAGCGTTCAGGCGTGTGAGGGAGGGGAGTAGGATAGTCCCCAGGGCAGCGCCAAGAAGGCCCGAGGGGAATTCCATCAGACGGTCAGCGTAATAAAGCCAGGAGACACTTCCTGTGTCGAGGAACGATGCAAAGATGGTGTTGATCAGCAGGCTGACCTGGGATACTGAGACACCTACCACCGCCGGGCCCATTAGCAGGAGGATGCGTCGAACTCCGGGATCGGACCAAGCCAAACGCCAGTTCAGTGATAGCCGAGGCAGCATCGAGATTTTCTTCAATGCAGGGAATTGGATTGCTAGCTGAAGAATGCCGCCGATGAATACAGCCCATGCCAGGGCTAGGGCCGGCGGATCGAAATAAGGTGCGGCAAATAACGCCATGCCGATAAAGGAGATGTTCAGCAAGACCGGTGTAAATGCCGGTAGGGAGAATCTGCTCCAAGTGTTCAGGATGCCTCCAGCTAAGGCAACCAGCGACATAAATAGAATGTACGGGAAGGTGATCCGGGTCAGTGTAACTGTCAGTGCAAATTTGTCAGGCTCCGTGGCAAAGCCCGGTGCAGAAATCCAGACCAGCAGCGGTGCGCCGATGATGCCAAGAGCAGTGACGACCAATAAAGTAGCTGCCAGTAGGCTGCAAACGTGGTCGACTAGCAAGCGCGTTTCTTCGGAGCTGCCCCTGTTGCGGTATTCGCCGAGGATCGGGACAAACGCTTGGGAAAAAGCGCCTTCGGCAAAGAGTCTACGCAGAAGATTGGGAAGCTTGAAGGCGACGAAGAAGGCGTCAGTGGCCATTCCGGCACCGAAGGTGCGGGCAATAACGAAATCGCGGACAAAGCCGAGAATTCGCGATAGAAGTGTCATTCCACTGACCGTGGCCAGCGCGCGCAATAGATTCATTCGGTGATGGGCGTTGCCTGAGAGCAAGCTAAAAAGCTATAATTCTACGCTCTGCTTTGCGGCAGGCAGGATTTTAGCTGTCAAGTCGCAACAGTGTGCCGTTGTAGCTCAGTTGGTAGAGCAACTGATTCGTAATCAGTAGGTCGAGTGTTCGATTCACTTCAACGGCACCATAAATTCAAGGGCTTGCGTTTCCTCGCAAGCCCTTTTTCGTTGGTGCGGGTATTGTGCTGTTCCAATGGTTAGGCGGGTGGAATGCATACCCGATTCCTGCCAGAGCGTTTGGCCGAGTAGAGTCCATTGTCGGCTTCCTGGATTAAATCTTTGGCCGCATTGTCTGGGGAAGGGGTCATGCAGGCTACACCGAAGCTACAGGAGATCAGGCCGGCCAAGCCGCGTTCGTGGGGGATGTTCAGTTCGCGAATCGCCGTGCGCATCCTTTCGGCAACAGCGAAAGCACCTTCAAGATCGGTCCCCGGAAGAACGATAACAAACTCTTCGCCACCATAGCGGGCTGCCATATCCTCAACGCGAAAGAGCGATTCGTTGAGCGCGTTTGCCACAGCTTTAAGGCAGGCATCGCCGGCTTGGTGTCCGTATATGTCATTGAATTGTTTGAAAAAATCAACATCGGCCAATATGGCGCTGATCGGACTGCCGGCCCGGGCGCAACGTTTCCATTCTGTCGACAAGGTTTCGTCGAAATGGCGTCGATTGGGAATTGCGGTCAGGCCATCGAGGATGGAGGCTTCGCGCAACTGCAGGTGCTGCCGGTAAATGGCTTGTTGCATCGCAACGATGCGGAGCATTGCGCGAACTTTGGCCAGCAGCACAACCTCTGACACTGGCTTGAACAGGAAGTCGTCTCCTCCGCTGAGGATGCCCTTGGCAAGAACCTCTTCGTCTTGAAGCGATGAAAGAAAGATGACGGCGGTCCAGGGGCGAAATTGGTCCGAGGAGTTCTCGCGGCGACGGATTTCTTTGGTCAGGGCGAGGCCATCCATGTCGTGCAGGGCAATCTCCATCAGGACCAGGCAAGGATGTTTTGCCTCGTATATTTGCAAAGCCTGAACGCCACTTTGAGCGGAAAGCACCTCCACGTCGTTAAGTTGCTCGATGCATTCGCAAATCACCTCGCGGTTGCTATTGGATGATTCGACAACGAGGACGGTTGGGCGAATGGAGTTCACCATGGGGTGGGGCGCTGACTACGCGGATGTTTGGAAAATCATAGCATCATGCGCTCGATTCATGACGTGGGAGTTGATTGGCTGGGCTATGGGCGATGCTCAAGAGCCTGCTGCGGTGCACGCCCTAAAATCGGCAATTTCCGGTCTTGGCTTTGAACTGGTGAGTGTACTGGTCGAGTTCGTCTTCAATAACAGTCTCCACTCGAAAGTGGGGGTGGGGGTCTGCATGGCAGCATCCGGACTGGGGTAAATAAACTATACTTTCCGCCCGTCTTTGACCCAAAAGGCACTCCGGTGCCTTTTTTATTTCATGTCTGAAGTTTCCTGTTATCACTGCGGTCAGCCGGTGCCAAGCGATGTCGATCTCTCGGTCAAAGTTTCCGGCGAGGCTCGAACAATGTGTTGCTATGGCTGTCAGGCCGTTGCGCAGTCCATTGTCGATAACGGGTTGGAAGATTATTACCGCAGTCGGGACGCGTTGCCTGAGTCGCCGCGGGAGGCGATGCCCGATGTCCTGCAGCGCCTCGTGCTGTTTGACCACGCAGAGTTTCAGAAGAGCTTCGTCAAGGCGCTGGGAGAGAATGAGCGGGAAGCCTCTCTGCTGCTCGAAGGGATTACGTGCGCAGCATGTATCTGGCTCAATGAGCAGCATGTTGGCAGGCTGCCTGGCGTGACCGCGGTCGACATCAATTACGCAACGCGACGGGCGCGGGTGCGCTGGGATGAGTCGCGCATCAAGTTGTCGGATATTTTGGCAGCCATCGCCGCCATCGGCTACCGGGCCTATCCTTATGATGCGGCCAAAAATGAGGAAATCTCCCGCAAGGAACGGCGTGATGCCTTATGGCGTCTGTGGGTGGCTGGTTTCGGCATGATGCAGGTCATGATGTACGCCTACCCGGTGTATATCGCGAACGGCGATATGACGCCGGATATCGAAAGCCTTATGCGCTGGGCCAGCTTGGCGCTGACGTTGCCGGTTATTTTCTATTCTTCCGCCCCATTCTTCAAAAACGCTTGGCGAGACTTGAAGCTGCGTCGCGTCGGGATGGATGTGCCGGTCGCGCTTGGGGTGGGGGCGGCGTTTCTGGCAAGTTGTTGGGCGACCCTCGTTCAGGTGGGAGAGGTTTATTTCGACTCTGTCACCATGTTTATTTTTTTCCTGCTGGGTGGCCGTTTCCTCGAAATGAGTGCGCGCCAGAAGGCAGTGGGGGTGACCGAGGCGCTTGCCAAATTGTTGCCGGCATTCGCTCAGCGTTTCCGGGTGTTTCCCGGTGGCGACACAGAGCAGTGTCTGGTGGCCGATCTGCACCCCGGTGATCATGTGCTGATTCGTCCTGGAGATATCGTTCCGGCCGATGGCGTCGTGGTGGATGGGGTCAGTTGCGCAAATGAATCACTGCTAACCGGCGAAAGTAAGCCCGTGCCCAAGGTGGTTGGCGATATGGTGACAGGCGGTTCGATCAATGCGGAAAGTCCTCTCGTTGTCAGAGTGGAGCAAGTCGGCGAAGGAACTCGGTTGTCAGCGATCATCAATTTGATGGAGCGAGCAGCGGCCGAGAAGCCGCGTATCGTCGAGGCAGCTGACCGGATCGCAAGCTATTTTGTTGGTGCCTTGTTGCTTGTTGCGATACTGGTTGCGGTGGGCTGGTATTTCATCGACCCGAGTAGGGCGCTTTGGATCACCGTTTCGGTCTTGGTCGTGACCTGCCCTTGCGCCCTTTCGCTTGCTACTCCGATTGCGCTCACGGTGGCTGCGGGGGCGCTGGCTAAAGACGGTCTGTTGGTGACCCGAGGTTACGCTATTGAAACCTTGGCGCGAGCCACCCACTTTGTTTTCGATAAAACTGGAACCCTGACTACCGGGCATATGCATCTTAAGGATGTGTGGGTTGCCGAAGGCTATGAGCGTAATCATGTCTTGGCGATGGCGGCTGCGCTTGAGCAGGGGTCGGAGCACCCCGTGGCGGCGGCGCTCTGCCGGGCGGTAGGGGGTGATCTCCCTGTGACGAACTCGGTGTTGAATCACCCTGGTATGGGGGTGGCAGGGACGATTGGCGGTCTGGTTTATCGCCTTGGGCGCCCAGATTTCGCCTTTCCCCGCGAGGGGGGGGCTGATGTGAAACGAGTGTTGGCAGAATGGCTGACGTTTGGCGAGACCGTTGTGGCCCTGGCAAATGAAAGCGCATGTATAGCCTTGTTTAGAATCGGCGATGAATTGCGACAGGAGGCTAAGGCGCTGGTTGGAGAGATGAAAGCCTTGGGCAAGCATGTTGTTCTGTTAAGTGGGGATGCGCCCGAAGTGGCGCGCAGAATAGCGCTTGAACTTGGGGTTGATGATGTCCGAGCCGGTGTCAGTCCGCAGGGTAAACATGAGTGTGTCGCCGAGTTGCAAGCCGCTGGTGCCTTGGTCGCTATGGTTGGGGATGGGGTTAACGATGCGCCGGTCCTGGCGCAAGCCCAGGTTTCAATTGCCATGGGCGGCGGGGCTCAATTGGCGCGCACTCAATCCGATTTTGTTTTGTTGTCGGAAAATCTTGATCATCTCCGCGTGGGGGTGCTGCGGGCGAAAAAGGCTTTGCGTGTCATTCACCAGAATCTCTGGTGGTCGTTTGCCTATAACTTTGTGGCTTTGCCGCTAGCTATTGGGGGTTACGTAACCCCTTGGCTTGCTGGCATTGGCATGTCGGCGAGTTCCTTGTTGGTCGTGCTTAACTCTTTGCGCATTCAGCGCCTTGGGAGAGAGTGATGGAAAGTGTATATCTGCTGATCCCGGTGTCGGTGCTGCTGGTGTTCGGGATCGCGCTGGCCTTCTGGTGGTCTGTGCGCAGTGGGCAGTTTGATGATCTCGAGGGGCCGGGCTTCAGGGTTCTGATGGATGACGATTTGCCGAAAGAGGGTAAAAAGCCTGGCGACGAATCAAATCGTTTGGGTGAATCCGATAAAGGTTGACTTGTGTCAACGTTAAGTAACTGAATTGCTGCCAAGATTCGAGTCATGTGAAGCGCGCGCTTCACGGTGATTCTCTGTTGGGGTTGGGGTGCGTTGCGACGCACCCTTTTTTTGTCCACTGTGCCGGCAGGATTGACTCGCAGGCTACCTAAAACGGACTAATTCGATCTAGATAGTCGGTAGGTTGATCTAGGTCAAAACCCCCCTGCTGAACTAGAATACCATCCGCTTCCATGTGCCCCCTTGGTTTCAGGGAGGTGGGCATTCCGTTTTTTATTAACGAGAGGTGGGTTCATGTCTGGAACGCAAACCACATACAACGATAAGGTCGTCCGGCAATTTGCCGTCATGACTGTCATTTGGGGCATCGTCGGCATGCTTGTCGGTGTCATCATTGCTGCTCAGCTGGTTTGGCCTGAGCTTAACTTTGGACCGTGGCTGCACTTTGGCCGTCTGCGTCCTCTGCACACCAACGCGGTTATCTTTGCGTTTGGTGGTTGCGCGCTGTTTGCAACGTCCTATTGGGTGGTGCAGCGCACCTGTCACACCCGTCTGTGGGGTGGTCCGCTGATTCCCTTTACCTTTTGGGGTTGGCAACTGATCATCGTTCTGGCTGCGGTTACGCTGCCCCTGGGGTTCACCAGCGGTAAGGAGTATGCCGAGCTGGAGTGGCCGATTGACATCCTGATCACTTTGGTCTGGGTTTCTTATGCCGTGATCTTCTTCGGCACGATCGCTGTGCGTAAGGTTTCCCACATCTACGTGGCCAACTGGTTCTTCGGTGCTTTCATCATCGCAGTCGCCCTGCTGCACCTCGGTAACAGCGCTGCTCTGCCGGTTACCCTGACCAAGTCCTACTCCGCCTATGCCGGTGTGCAGGACGCCATGATCCAGTGGTGGTACGGTCATAATGCCGTCGGCTTCTTCCTGACTGCCGGCTTCCTGGGCATGATGTACTACTTTGTTCCGAAGCAGGCTGGCCGTCCGGTTTATTCTTACCGTTTGTCGGTTGTCCACTTCTGGGCGCTCATCTTTACCTACATGTGGGCTGGTCCGCACCACCTGCACTACACCGCATTGCCGGATTGGACTCAGTCTGTCGGTATGCTGTTCTCCCTGATTCTGCTGGCTCCGTCTTGGGGTGGCATGATCAACGGTATCATGACCCTGTCGGGTGCATGGCACAAACTGCGTGATGATCCTATCCTGAAGTTCCTGATCACCTCGCTGTCCTTCTACGGTATGTCCACCTTCGAAGGTCCGATGATGTCGATCAAGACCGTCAATGCGCTGTCGCACTACACCGACTGGACTGTTGGTCACGTGCATTCCGGTGCTCTGGGCTGGGTTGCCATGGTTTCGATCGGTTCGATCTACTACCTGTTGCCGCGCCTCTTCGGTAAGTCCGAAATGTATAGCACCAAGCTGGTTACGACTCACTTCTGGATTGCCACGATCGGTACCGTTCTGTACATCGCTTCGATGTGGATCGCCGGTGTGATGCAAGGCCTGATGTGGCGTGCTGTGAATGCCGACGGCACCCTGGCTTACAGCTTCGTTGAGTCCGTCAAGGGTTCCTATCCGTTCTGGGCGATTCGTGTTCTGGGTGGTGCTTTGTTCCTGACCGGTATGCTGATCATGGCTTACAACATGTTCAAGACCATTGCCGGTGGTAGCACCAAGGAAGTGCCGATCATTGCTCCGGCCGGTCATCACGCCTGATTAGGGGGAAAGAATAATGCTCAAGCACGAACAAATTGAAAAGAGCGTACC
This sequence comes from Azonexus sp. IMCC34839, assembly GCF_047047955.1. Lineage (GTDB taxonomy): Bacteria > Pseudomonadota > Gammaproteobacteria > Burkholderiales > Rhodocyclaceae > Azonexus. The sequence goes on from NZ_CP150631.1 coordinate 3,182,555, forward strand.
GCTCCTGATCGTCCTCACGTTGCTGGTGGTCGTCTGGGGTGGTCTGTTGGAAATCGTTCCTCTGTTTTTCCAGAAGTCCACCACGACTCCTGTAGAGGGTACGACGCCGTATGATGCCGTCCGTCTCGCTGGCCGTGATGTTTATATTCGCGAAGGCTGCTACAACTGCCACTCGCAGATGATTCGTCCCTTCCGCGCCGAGACCGAGCGTTATGGCCACTACTCTGTGGCGGGTGAGTATGTCTACGATCACCCGTTCCAGTGGGGTTCCAAGCGTACCGGTCCGGACCTGCATCGCGTTGGTGGCCGCTACTCCGATGAGTGGCAGCGTGCTCACTTGATCAATCCGCGTGACGTCGTTCCCGAGTCCAACATGCCGGCTTTCCCGTGGCTTGCCACGACCAAGGCGAAGGACACTGTTGGTGCCGACATCGAGAAGAAGATGGAAGTGATGCGTACCTATGCCAAGGTTCGCGGTATTCCGACCTATTCCGATGAGGAAATCAAGGGTGCGAAGGCTGCCATCGGTGACAAGACCGAAATGGACGTTCTGATTGCTTATCTGCAAGGCCTTGGTCTTGCACTGAAGAACGTCAAGTAATAGCCATGGACATCAACGATCTCCGTTCCCTCATTACGGTTGCCGGGTTGCTTTGCTTCCTTGCAATTGTGGGATGGGCGTACGGCAAGAGCAGCAAGAAGAGGTTTGAAGAAGCCGCTAATCTGCCGTTCTCCGGAGATGATGATCAGGGTGCGCCGTCCAGTACGACGCACCCGCGCTGAAAAAAGGAAAGCAAATGAGCGATTTCGTTAGCGATTTTTGGAACCTGTACGTAATCGTGATCGTATTGGGCAGTATTCTGGCCTGTGCGGTTCTACTGATTGTTCAGGGCAAGGCGACTTTCACGCCGGGCAAGACCATGGGTCATGTCTGGGATGAAACTCTTGAGGAATACAACAACCCGATGCCGAAGTGGTGGAGCTGGCTGTTCGTCATCACCGTTGTCTTCGCGCTGGTTTACCTGGCTCTGTATCCGGGTCTGGGTAATTTCAAGGGTATGCTGGGCTGGACTTCGGCTGGTCAACACAAGGCAGAAGTCGACAAGATGGATGCCACAGTCAAGCCGATGTTCGATAAGTACATGGCTATGGATCTGAAGGCCGTCGCCGCCGACAAGCAAGCCATGGAAATGGGTAAGCGTCTGTACCTGACCTACTGTATGCAGTGCCACGGCGCTGATGCACGCGGTGCCAAGGGCTTCCCGAACCTGACCGACAGCGATTGGCTGTATGGTGGCGAGCCGGAGCAGATCAAGGAAACGATCGCCAACGGCCGTATGGGTATGATGCCTGCACATGCTCACCTCGGTGCCGACAGCATCAAGGACTTGGCGAACTATGTTCGTTCCCTGTCCGGGTTGCCGAACGACTCCGTGCGTGCCGCCAAGGGCAAGGAAGCCTTCACCAGTGCTGGTTGCGTCGGTTGCCACGGTCCTGAAGCCAAGGGTATGGCAGCGATTGGTGCCCCGAACCTGACCGACAAGGTCTGGTTGTATGGCTCTTCCGAAGCCACCATCGTCGAAACCATCACCAACGGTCGTCAGAACAAGATGCCGGCCTGGAAGGAATTCCTGGGCGATGCCAAGGTACACCTGTTGTCCGCCTACGTGCTCAGCGTGAGCCAGGGCGCCAAGTAATTGGCATGAAGACGGGGCGGCTTAGCCGTCCCGTTTTTCTCTTTGAGTATCACCAAATTCTGATTTGTATCAAAATTGCGTTGCTGCTAAGGCACAACAATGCTGCGTCAGCGTAATTTCGATACCGATAAGGCAGCTATGGAACAGAACGACCTCCCGCAGCAAGATCTGAAACCTGCCGGACAGGCCCAGCAGGTTTCTTTCTACGAGAAGCACAAGAAGATCTACATCAAGGAAGTCAAGGGATGGTGGGCGACTTGGCGTTGGGTGCTGGTTTGGTTCACCCAAATTCTTTTCTACGGAGCTCCTTGGCTGGAGTGGAACGGTCGTCAGGCAGTTCTGTTCCACTTAGTTGAGCGCAAGTTCTATCTGTTTGGGCTGGTGCTGTGGCCGCAGGACGTGTTTTATCTGGCCTTGCTGCTGATTATTTCCGCTTATGCCCTATTTCTGTTTACGGCAATCGCGGGCCGTTTGTTCTGCGGCTACGCCTGTCCCCAGACCGTCTACACTGAAATATTCATGTGGGTGGAGAACAAGATTGAGGGGGATCGTTCTGCCCGAATGAAATTGGACAAGGGCCCGCTGTCGGCGCGGAAGCTCCGCCTTAAAGCGACCAAGCATCTGATTTGGTTGGCGATTTCCATATGGACCGGTTTCACTCTGGTCGGGTATTTCACCCCGGTCAGCGAGTTGCTCGCGGCGTTGCCCTTCAATCTTTCCGGCTGGGAGCTGTTCTGGACTTTCTTTTATGGTGGCTTCTGCTATATGCAGGCTGGCTTTCTGCGCGAACAGGTCTGCAAGTACATGTGCCCATATGCCCGCTTCCAAGGGGTGATGTTTGACCCGGATACGCTCGTAATTACGTATGATCCGGAGCGTGGCGAGCCGCGTGGGGCCCGTAAGAAAGGTGCTGATGCGAGTGCGCTGGGGGATTGTGTCGATTGTGGTTTGTGCGTCGCCGTTTGTCCGACCGGGATAGATATTCGCAAAGGCATCCAATACGAGTGCATCGGCTGCGGAGCTTGTATCGACGCTTGTGATCCGGTGATGGACAAATTGGGTAAGCCGCATGGCCTGATCCGCTACACCACTGAAAATGCTTTGGCTCAGCACTTCGGGCCCAAAGAAGTGGTCGGGCACATCGTACGCCCCCGTATCCTTCTCTATACGGTAATTCTGCTTGGCATAATCGTCGCCGCCGCCTGGTCCTTGGCGACCCGGGTCCCACTGAAGGTTGATGTTATTCGCGATCGATCCGTTTTGGCGCGAGAGGCTGACGATGGTCGTATCGAGAATATATACAACCTAAAAATCATGAATACCACGGAGTCCCCAAAGCGATACGCACTGACGGTATCAGGTTTGGTGGGGGCGGAAATTGTTGGTGAACAGATCGTTGAAGTCGCCAGTGCTGAAAACCACGAGGTGACGATTGTCGTCCGTGTGCCGCCGGAATCGGGGAAGACGGGCGCTAACACCATTTATTTTGATATCAAGGCCCTGAACCATGACGCGATCAAGGTTCATGAGAAGGCCTCTTTCTTGATGCCCTGACATGAGTACGACGATGACCCTACGTAGTGATACTGCGCCTTGGTATAAGCAGCGCTGGCCTTGGATCTTGATGGCTGGACCGGCGATTGTCATTGTGGCCGGATTCGTCACGTTCTGGTTGGCGTTTACCAGTAACGACGGTTTGGTGACCGACGACTATTACAAACAAGGGTTAGCAGTAAATCAGCAATTGAAACGCGATCATGCGGCGAGTGATCTTGGTCTGCATGCTGATCTCATGCGCGCTGAAGCGAATCTTAGGTTGCTGATCGGGGCCGACGCCGCAGCAAAACTGCCTGAGGAAATTACCCTGAAATTGGCGCATCCGACACGCTCGGGTCTCGATCAAGCGGTGAAAATGGTTTCTGAGGGGCAAGGCTTTTATAGCGGTAAGTTGGCCGAAAATATTGAAGGACGTTGGCTAATCACTTTGGAAGATCCGGCGGGACAATGGCGTCTTCATGGTGAATGGCTGGCTGATTCGATGGAGCCGCTACGTCTGACGGCAAAGGCGGCTAAGTAGTTGTTTTTCTTGTTACTGGGAGGTGACACTTATGGCATGGGAACTGTTGTTTACGAGTGATATCGGCTTGATGAGTCTGGTCGTCATCGTTGGTGTCTTGGTTATTGGTGGAGTAATGGCCAAGATGTACAGCAATAAGATGGACGAGGATGCCAGCAAGGCCGGCAAGTAATCATTAGCTTGCAAAGAAACTTTGAAAAGCCCCTGCACGCGCTGCGTAGCAGGGGCTTTTCCTTTTTGCGCCAGGAGCAGGGCTTATGGCTTATGCGCGGCGTGGCCATTTCACTAATGATTCATTTCGCTCTCTTTTTCCCAATGGAGAAGCTACTCACGGATTTCCGCCTGTCGGCAGGAGCAGGGAGTGGTCGCATTAACGCCAGCCTGTTGAGGCAGCAAGGCCCTGTGGCGGCGGCGACGAACTCATCTGCTGATGGATCGCGTAGCGTTTCGTCGGTTCCGAATGAGCAATGGATGACCCCAGGGGATGAGAGCTTGCCAAGGGTTTTTGGCAAAAAAGAGCAGTACACCGCAGCAGTCAAAAATTCCAGCCGCGATGTTTATGTCGAGTCGCTGCCCTCTGTTTTGGCGATGCTTGACGAAGTAGAGGTCGGGGCCTATCGCATCTCCGTTGCCCGAGCGTTGCGGCGGCGTGCGAGTCTAGGGCCGCTATCCGCCAAACAGGACATCCCGCATGAGTTGGTACTGGAACTGCGTTTCATCAAGCCGATGTCTCCACCGGCGGTTTCGATTCTTAAGTCATCAGGTGACCGGGGGCTGGATCGTGAATTGGTGGAAGCCGTAAGTGAAGCTACTTCGGGGTTGCCGCCGCCGGCGGATAGGAAAAGCCTGCCCTATAGACTGGAGTTACCCTTTTGGATTGGGCCGGAGCAGCGTTGAATCCGAATCAAAGCGGCCCAAGCGAAGCCTCGTGAAAACCAAACGAGTTTTTGTTTCGGTCGGAGAGGTAGTTCTCCAGGCACATGGTCACGCTGCGAAAAGCAAGTTCTTCCCACGGGATCTCTCCGGGGAGAAACAGATCGACCTCTAGGCTTTCTTCTCCAGCGAAGTACTCCGGTTTGACCATCCTGCCCCGGTAAAACAAGTGAACCTGATTGATATGGGCAATGCTGAGCATGGCAAATGGGGCGTCAATCTCGACGATGGCACCAGCTTCTTCATGCGTTTCGCGGCGTGCGGCTTCGGCAGTTGTCTCCCCGTTCTCCATGAAACCGGCAGGCAAGGTCCAGAATCCAAACCGTGGTTCTATGGCACGTCGGCATAAGAGAATTTTTCCATCCCATTCCACCACGCAGCCCACAATCAGGTGCGGGTTTTGGTAGTGAATATGTCCACAGCTGTCGCAAATATGCCTGGGTAGTGTGTCTCCGTTCGGGATACGGAAGCTAACTTTGGTACCGCAGCGGGTACAGAATTGGATAACGGATGACATCGGGAAATTCTCGGTAAGACCGTAGCAGTATCCCAAAATGCCCACCGCCACGGCAACTCCGCAATAGGTTCTTGTTTACACGACACCAAGCCATGTGGCTACAATAACGATCATCCTAGAAGAAGCGCGTCCACACCGGGCGTTGCCGGTGGCAAAGGGGGCTATGCATGTTTTTGATTGTCGGTTACGTCATCGTTCTGGCGGCATCGCTAGGAACGTACGCGATCCACGGCAGCTTGTTGGCATTATGGGTGCCAACCGAATATGTCGCTATCGTTGGCCTGTTGATCGGTTATTTTGTCGCCGCCAACAATATCAAGGTGATTAAGGCCACGGTTGGCGCTGTCCCGGGCATCCTGAAAGGCTCAAAATTTAACAAGGCTTTCTATGTCGATGCTTTGGCCTTGATGTTTGAAATTCTCTCCAAGGTCCGTAAAGAAGGTCTGATGTCCATTGAGGGCGACATCGAAAATCCGGAGGGGAGCCCGATATTCAGCAAGTATCCGAATATCGTCCACGACCACCATATCATTGAGTTCATGACTGACTATCTGCGCATGATGGTGGGCGGCAATTTGAACACGGTGGAAATTGAAGGCTTGATGGATGTCGAGTTGGAAACCCATCACCACGAGGCTGCTGAACCGGCTCATGTCATGGGTAACGTTGCGGGTGCGGTGCCGGCCTTCGGTATCGTCGTAGCGGTGATGGGCGTGGTTAACGTTATGGGATCGGTGGGTAGCCCTCCTGCCGTTCTTGGCAAGATGATCGGTGGTGCGCTGGTCGGTACCTTCCTAGGTATTCTGATTTCTTATGGTTTTGTCGAGCCAATTGCGAAACTGCTGGAGCAGAAAGCGGCCGAGGAGGGAACGATTTACAAGTGCATCAAGATGGTTCTCCTTGCTTCGATGTCCGGCTATGCCCCACAGGTGGCCATCGAGTTCGGTCGCAAGACCTTGGGGGGGCATGAGCGCCCAAGCTTCCGCGAACTGGAAGAAGAACTTAAGGCTCGCAAGGGCAAGTAAGCCGTTAATTTCCTTCGAGCTAATGAATGAGTGATGATTCCACCCGCCCTATAGTTATCAAGCGCAAGAAGGTGGTCGCCGGTGGCGGCCATGGTGGCGCTTGGAAAATCGCCTACGCCGACTTCGTGACGGCGATGATGGCCTTCTTCCTGTTGATGTGGCTCCTCGGGTCTACCGCAAAAGGCGACTTGCAGGGCATCGCCGATTTTTTTCAGAATCCGCTCAAGATCGCTCAACAAGGTGGCGCCGGTTCGGGTGATGCAACGAGTATTTTGCAGGGCGGCGGCAAGGATCTGACCCGTCAGGCCGGCCAAGTCAAGCAAGGGGATGTCGATCGCAAGAGCACTTCGTTCTCCAAGGAGGCTCAGGCGGAGTTTCGTCGGAAGGAACAGGAGCGCTTGGAGGTTCTTAAGGCGGAAATCGAGAAAATGATCGAGCAGACGCCGCAGCTGGCGCAATTCAAGAAGCAGATGTTGCTCGACATTACGACCGAGGGCCTGCGCATACAGATTGTCGACGAGCAGAATCGACCGATGTTTGACTCCAGTAGTGCCGACCTAAAGCCATATACGCGGGATATCCTCAGGCAGATCGGCAAGGTGCTGAACGGAGTCAATAACCGTATCAGTCTGGCTGGTCACACCGATGCTGCGCAGTTTGCCGGTGGCGAGAAAGGTTTTTCCAACTGGGAGCTCTCGGCTAACCGAGCAAATGCTTCCCGTCGGGAATTGATTGCCGGTGGTATGGATGACAGCAAAGTCATTCGAGTGGTTGGGCTTGCGCAAACTGTATTATTTGATAAAAATGACCCCCTTAGTTCTGCGAATCGTAGAATTAGTATTGTTGTGTTAAACAAGAGAACTGAAATGGCCATCATGCAGGAGGAAGGGCCGGAGTCAGAAGTGGGGGCAGAAGATACAGTGTCCGATAAGCTGAATTTGCCTGCTAAGGGTTCGGCGGGTTAGCCAGTTGGCTCGAGATGAGGGATGACGGGAAACTTGAAACCATTATTGATCGGTGGGGCGTGTACCGCGTTGGTGTTGCCAGTCCTGCTGCTGGTGGATGCCTCTGCGCGCTCGGGTAGCGTAGTTTTCGCGTTTCTCTTGATTACCGGCGGATGGATTGTCGCCCTGTCTTTTTTCTCGGGAGATCGGAAGGCTGGCGACGCAACACCACAACTACTTGGTGGCGTGGATCGTGACGTAGCCGAGCATGCGAGTGAGGCGATCGTTCGAATTTCCACGGAATTCGGGGAACAGATTAATGCGATGCAGGACGAAGTTGCACGCACGCGCGCAATTTTCTCCGATGCAATCGAAAAGTTGGTTTCCAGCTTCAACGAAATGAATGAGCAGATTCGCCGCCAGCAGCAACTCGGCTTGTTGGTCGTTGCGGGGAGCGAAGGTGGCGGGGTCTCGGAATTTGAAGAGTTCGCGACAAAAACCTCAGAGACCTTGCGGCAGTTTGTCGACAGTGTTGTCGAAAACTCTCGATTGGCGATGGTTCTGGTCGAGATGACCGATCGGATTCGTACTCAGGTATCGCAAATAAACGGCATGCTTGGTGAGATCGAAGGGATTTCCAAGCAAACGAATCTGCTGGCGCTAAATGCGGCCATTGAGGCTGCGCGAGCAGGGGAGGCCGGGCGGGGATTTGCAGTGGTCGCTGATGAGGTGCGCGACTTGTCGGGGCGAACCAATCATTTCAGCTTACAGATACGCAGTTCCTTGGCGACCATGCAGCAACTGGTCGGAGAGACAGAAGCGGCGATTAATCGTATGGCTGCGCAGGATATGACCTTTGCGCTGACCTCGAAGGGGGACGTCGAAGCTGCGATGGCCGGCATAGAAGCGATGAATCGGCGCACAGGGGAGTCGGTTAACGAGCTGAACCAAATTGGCGAGCAGGTCGAGTCTGCAGTGAATCAGGCGATCGTCTCGCTGCAGTTTCAGGATATGGTCACCCAGCTGCTCGGGCATGTCGCGCAGCGTCTCGAGTTGCTTAGTGAGGTGGTCAGCGACGAGCAACAAATGGCCGAGGCTTTGAGAAGTACCGGAAATCCGGCCGATACCTTGCGTACTTTGGCTGAGGTGAGAGAGCACGTCGAGCAGTTGTCTCAAAAATTGGTACCCCTGAAGCAAGGGGTGGAGAGAAACCCAGTCAGCCAGACAGGCTTCGCGAGTGGCGATGTCGAGCTGTTTTGAAAGTACCCGAGGAGAAAATGGCTAAAACCATTCTTGCAGTTGATGATTCCGCATCCATTCGCCAAATGGTTTCTTTTACCCTGAAGAGCGCAGGCTACGAGGTGGTTGAGGCGGTGGACGGGATGGATGGCCTGGAAAAAGCCAAGTCGAAGAGTATCAATCTGGTGCTGACCGATCAGAACATGCCGCGCATGGATGGTCTGACCTTGATCAAGTCATTGCGTGCCATGCCGCAATACGCCAAGACCCCCATCTTGATGCTCACCACGGAGTCCTCCGACGCGATGAAATCGCAAGGTCGGGCTGCCGGTGCGACCGGTTGGCTGGTGAAGCCGTTCGATCCGCAGAAGCTGATTGAAGTGGTGCGCAAAGTCATTGGCTGAGTCACCGTTCCTGGCATAGCCCAGGAAAGGCTCGGCCGATGGCCGAGGTAAGCATCGTCTGGCCGGAGAGAGGGAAGCATGGCTATAGACATGAGTCAGTTCTACCAAGTGTTCTTCGAGGAATCGGCAGAGCATTTGGCGGCGATGGAGTCGCTGCTGCTTGATCTGGATGTGGATAATCCGGATCCCGAGCAACTGAATGCGATTTTTCGCGCAGCTCACTCGATCAAGGGAAGTGCGGGAACCTTCGGGTTCACCGATCTGGCAGAAACGACCCACATCCTGGAAAACCTGTTGGACCGTATCCGGAAGGAGGAACTCGGGCTCCGAGCCGATATGGTGGATGCGTTTCTGCAGTGCGGCGACGTCCTGCGCGATATGCTTGAAGCCCATCAGGGACGGGGCGAGGTCGAGCCTGCGACAGTGGAAGCGATATGTGCCCGTTTGCGGCAACTTTCAGCAAATGGCGGCGGCACTGAGGCTGAGTCAGTATCACTTCCGACTGAAGTTGCGCCAGCTGTAGGGGCATCCAATAGCCCGCGCGTTTTCGATATCCAGTTTGTGCCGACAGAAGTGTCAGCTAAGGGGGATGGGGTCATCGCCTTGCTGGATGAACTGCGTAATTTGGGCCAATTGGAGGTCTTGCAGAAACCCCAGGGTGGAGAACATGAGGTCGGCTACTGGCAGTTACGCTTGGCTACCGAGCTAGGTCAGGATGAGTTCTCCGACCAGATCGACTTCGTCGCTGACAATGGTGCCTGGCGCGTTGCTGAGCAGGCATTGGAGGAGAGCGTCGAGGAGGCATTCGGGTTTTTCGACGCCTCTCCCGGTGCCCCGGCGGATGAAAGCGAGGCATACGGGTTCTTTGAACCTTTGTCAGGGGAAGCTTCTGCCCCTGTAGCGGCTGACAACGAAGCTGATGGTTATGGCTTTTTCGAGCCGCTGCCGCCACCGGTCGATAAGGGGAGTATCGAGACTCCTCACAGCGACGGGGATGGCTATGGTTTCTTTGAGCCGCTTCCGGAGGCGTCGCTGCCCACGGAGGGGGTGTCTGTTGTTCCGGCTGTTGTTGAAGAAGGCGACGGTTTTGGCTTTTTTGTCCCGGTTTCGCCGGCGGCGGAAACCCCTGAGCCGATCGTTGCGGAGACAAACGCCCAAGATAAGTCAGTGCTGCGGTGCACACCCGAAAACAAGGAAAAACCGGCCGAGCCACGCGCCAAAGCAGCCAAGGCTAGTTCCCCTGCTGCAAGCGGCGGAGAGTCCTCAATTCGTGTGAGTGTCGAGAAGGTTGATCAGTTGATCAATCTGGTCGGGGAACTGGTTATTACTCAAGCCATGCTTTTGCAGACCGCGGTTCAAATGGAGGACGCGGCGCCGGAACGGCTGGTCAACGGGTTGGCGCAACTTGAACGGAATACACGTGACCTGCAGGAGTCGGTCATGTCGATTCGCATGTTGCCGATCTCTTTTGTCTTTTCCAGGTTTCCGCGCGTCGTTCGCGATCTTTCCGGTAAATTGGGCAAGCAGGTCGAATTGAAGACCACCGGTGAGACGACCGAACTCGACAAGAGCCTGATAGAACGTATCGCCGACCCGCTGACGCACCTCATACGAAATAGTCTCGATCACGGGATCGAATCTCCGGAGAAGCGTGTCGCGGCGGGGAAGAGCCCCGTCGGAACGATTACCTTGAAGGCCTACCATCAGGGCGGCAATATCGTCATCGAAGTCGGAGACGATGGGGCCGGTTTGCAGCGCAACAAGATCCTCGCCAAGGCGCGGGAACGTGGCCTGCAGGTATCGGACCAAATGAGCGATCAGGAAGTATTCAACCTGATCTTCGAAGCCGGCTTCTCCACTGCTGAGCAGGTGACGGATGTTTCCGGCCGTGGCGTCGGCATGGATGTCGTGCGACGCAATATCCAATCGATGGGTGGGCGCGTTGAAATCGATTCAATGGCAGGTATCGGTACCCGGATGACAGTGCGTCTGCCTCTGACGCTGGCCATTCTCGATGGCATGTCGGTGGCGGTGGCCGAACAGACCTACATCCTGCCGCTTTCCTATGTGGTCGAATCCTTCCAGCCGCAGATGGGGGATATCAAAACCCTATCCAACCTGGCGCGGGTCATTCAGGTTCGAGGCGAGTATCTGCCGGTGGTGGTGCTCCACGAGTTCTTCAATTTGAAGTCGAATTCGGCCGATTACACGCAGGGCATCATGGTGGTGATCGATGCGGACGGGATCAAAGCGGCATTGTTCGTCGATGCGCTACTGGGGCAACACCAGGTGGTCATCAAGAGCCTGGAGGCCAACTACCGAAGAGTGCCGGGTATTTCCGGCGCCACCATCATGGGTGATGGTCACGTTGCGTTGATTCTCGACGTGTCGGCGATTGCCGGCATGGTCAAAACGAGTGTTCAGAAAACAGCTTGAAAGTCGGGAGAAGGAGCGGGAGATGGAAGCGATGATGCCAGCGGGAGCGGTAGCCGAGGAGGCGATGGTCGCCAGCGAGTTCCTGACGTTCACGTTGGGGAGCGAAGAGTATGCGATCGATATCCTGAAGGTTCAGGAAATTCGTGGCTATGAGCAACCGACGCTGATTGCCAATGCTCCGCCGTTCATTAAAGGGGTGATCAACCTCCGGGGGATCATCGTTCCGATCGTCGATCTGCGTATCAAGTTCAACCTGGGAAAGGTCGAATACACGCCATTCACGGTTGTCATCATCCTCAACGTGGCAGGCCGAGTGATCGGCGTCGTCGTCGATAGCGTTTCCGATGTCATTTCCCTCACGCCAGAACAGATACGCCCTTCACCAGACTTCTCCGCTACCTTCGATACGAAATACATCCTTGGTCTGGCTTCCTTGGAGTTGAGGATGTTGATTGTTACCGATATCGAGCGGCTAATGACCAGCGCCGATATGGAACTGATCGACAACGCTTCTTAAGGGGCGGCCATGCTCAACAATATGCGTATTGGTACCCGCCTCCTCTGGCAGGCAGTTGGTATGGGGTTCTGGATTGTGGTTCTGGTAGTGACCGGGCTGCATTTCATGCGTGATATCAACCAAGACACGCGGGCCGTTTTTGAGGACAAAATGGAACCGGCGGTCATCGTGCTTCGTATTCAGGCATTGATGGCGGACAACAGCCTGCAGATTGCCTCCGCTCTGCTGCATGAACCGAGTGGTCGGCAAGCGGCCTTTCACAACCATCCGCTCAGTTTGCATACCGATCAGGTGGTGACGAATCGCGATGCCATCAACGAGCTATGGACGCGCTTCAAGTCCCGTCCCCTGTCGGATGAAGAGGCGCGTTTGGCTGATAACTACGAAAAAGCGCGCATGGTCTATGTCAAGGAAGGCTTGCTTCCTGCGCGGGAGGCTTTGATTGCGGGGGACTTTGCCCGGGCCCTCGAGATCGATGCACAGGTTGTTCGCCCCGCCTACGCCAATGCTCGCACTGCAGCAGATGCCTTGCGTGGTTATTACCTTGAATCCGGCAAAGGCCTTTACGAGGAGGCTCAGAAGACATTCGACACTTCCATGTCGATGATGATTGGCTTGTCAGCCTTTGTCGTTCTGCTCATCACCGGTTTTGCGCTGGTGTTCGCGCGTAGCATTACTCGTCCATTAGCAGGTGCAGTCGCCTTGGCCGATTCGGTGGCCAACGGCCATCTTGACCATAAGATACAAATAGTCGGCAAGGATGAGGTCGCTAATCTGTTGAAATCGCTCGACCAGATGCAATCCGAATTGAAAGAGCGCATCGAGGGCGAGCGTCTCTCGGCGAACGAGACTCTGCGGATCAAAACGGCGCTCGATGTTTCTTCGAACAGTGTCATGGTGGCTGATACTGACGGCAAGATCATCTACTGCAATGCTGCGGTTCTGAAGATGATGGGCGAGGCCGAAAGCGACATACGCAAACAACTCCCGAACTTCCGGGCCGACGCAATCGTGGGGTCGAACTTCGATATCTATCATCGCAAGCCGACTCACCAGCGCAATATGCTCGCTGCGCTCAATTCCACCCACCGGACAGAGATGACAATTGGCGGGCGCTATTTCGCACTCGCTGCTTGTCCAATTTCGAATCAGCAGGGAGAACGATTAGGGACGGTCGTTGAATGGCGGGATCGTACTGCAGAGGTTCTTATCGAGCGGGAAGTATCCACCATCATTGACGCGGCAGTTGCCGGCGACTTCAGCAAGCGTCTCGATGCAACCAAGATGAATGGTTTCTTCAGGCAGATATCCGAGGGAATCAACAACCTGCTTGAAGCCAACACCCGCGCTTTGAGCGATGTGGCTGCCATGCTTTCCCGATTGTCTCAAGGTGATTTGCGGCAGAGGATAGACGCCGATTACCACGGCATGTTGGGCAAATTGAAGGACGATGCCAACGCCACGGTGGACAATCTTCAGCAGATCGTTTTGTCGATCAAGGAAGCGACGGATGCGATCAATACGGCGGCGAAGGAGATAGCGTCGGGGAACCAGGATTTGTCGAGTCGTACGGAAGAGCAGGCAAGCAGTCTGGAAGAGACGGCATCGAGCATGGAGCAACTGACGAGTACGGTGAAGCAGAACGCGGACAACGCGAAGCAGGCGAACGAGTTGGCGGGTAATGCCCAATTGGTGGCGGTGAAGGGTGGAGAAGTTGTGGGGCAAGTGGTCGATACCATGAGCGCGATCCACCAGTCGAGCAGCAAGATTGCCGACATTATTGGCGTTATTGACGGCATTGCCTTCCAGACGAACATACTGGCGCTCAATGCGGCGGTGGAAGCAGCGCGGGCAGGCGAACAAGGGCGAGGGTTTGCCGTGGTCGCGACCGAAGTGCGCAACCTGGCGCAACGCAGTGCGGCTGCGGCGAAGGAAATCAAGGGCTTGATATCCGACTCGGTGGAAAAAGTAGAAGCCGGGAACAAGCTGGTAGACCAAGCTGGCCGTACGATGGAAGAAGTGGTGTCATCGATCAAGCGTGTAGCGAAGATCATGTCCGACATTTCGGATGCTAGCCGAGAACAGAGCTCTGGCATTGAGCAAGTCAGCCTGGCGGTCAGCCAGATGGATGAAGTCACGCAACAGAATGCGGCCTTGGTCGAGGAGGCGGCTGCGGCGGCAGAAAGTCTGGAAGAACAGGCAAATAACCTGAGTCGTGCCGTTTCGGTATTCGCCTTGTCGCGTTCCCGGCCTTCTGTCGGGGCTGGGGCTCAGCGACAGACAGTGGCTGCCAATGAAGTTGAAAAGTCACAGCATTACGCTGAGTTGCCGCACAAGGAACCGATTCGCCTGAAGACCTCTCAGGAGGTGCCCAAGAAAGTTCATCGTGATCAGAATGACGATGAATGGGAAGAGTTTTAATCATCTGAATTTTAGAAATAAACGCTAGGGCTGCAGAGGGGGCATTATGAGAAAGAATCTACCCGTGGTTGATCGTGAGATCGTCGTTCGCGATGACCAGATGATCGTCTCGAAAACAAACTTGAAGGGGCAAATCACCTACGTAAACCGTGATTTTCTCGAGATTAGCGGTTTCAGCGAACAGGAACTGATCGGTGAACCGCACAATATTCTCCGCCACCCCGATATGCCCGCAGCAGCGTTTAAAGACTTGTGGGATACCGTGCAGAAAGGCCGTCCTTGGCGAGGAATGGTCAAAAACCGTTGCAAGAATGGCGAGTTCTATTGGGTGGAAGCTACCGTCACTCCCTTGCGTGAGGCGGGCGCTGTCGTGGGCTACATGTCGGTACGTAGAAAGCCAACAAAGGAACAGATAGACGCTGCGACTGCTTTGTATCGTGATTTGAATAATGGGCGAGCGAGTCTCGACAAGAAAATCGGTGTATTCGAGCGTTTGAAGATTGGCCAGAAGGTCACTCTTGTGGCTTCGTTGGTCATCGCCTTGGTCCTTGGCATGGCAGCTGTCGTCATCGGTGTACGTACGCAGAATGTGCTCGAAGGGGCTGCGGTACATGATGTCACCGAGAAGATGAAAATGGTCCGCAACCTGCTCGAAAGCACGGCGGAGCAGTCCGGGCAAGAGGCGAAACGCTTGAACTCGATGTTTGCGGCCCAGTTCTCAGAGCCCTTCTCCCTGGATGCCAACGCAGGCAATACGCCGCTACTGAAAAATGGAGCCCGCGTTCTAAATGCGCAGTCCGCGGAAGTGGATCGCTTTACTGCGGCGACATCGGCGGTTGCGACATTGTTTGTCAAATCTGGTGACGATTACTACCGTGTATCCACTTCCGTTAAAAAGGAGGATGGCAGCCGTGCCGTCGGGACTGCACTCGATCGCAGACACCCTGCATACGCAAAATTAAAGGCTGGCGAGTCTTTCGTTGGCAAAGCGATCCTGTTTGGCAAGGACTATTACACCTCCTATCAGCCGATCAAGGATGCATCGGGCAACGTCATAGGTGCATCCTTTGTCGGCTTTGACTTCACTGGCCAGATGGCCAAGCTCAAAGATCGCATCAAGGCCATCAAGGTTGGTGAAACTGGCTATGTGTTCGTCCTGGATATGTCTGAGGGAGAGGCTCTAGGCCGTTTGTTGGTCCATCCTACCAAGGAGGGGCAGAGCATCCTGAACCAAAAGGACGAAAGTGGTCGTGAATTTATCAAAGACTTTATTGCTGCCAAGGGCGGGGTGACACGCTATCCGTGGCGAAATGAGGAGTTGGGTGAAACCACGGCCAGAGAAAAAATTGTGGTTGGAGAACCCTTCCAGGAGTGGGGGTGGTTGGCTGCGGGGAGCACTTATGTCGATGAGTTGAAGAGAGATGCGGTGACGATCTCCATGACGGTGGTCGGAGCCATCGTGATCGCATTGCTTGTCATGGCTGCTGTCCTTTTCTGGCAGATTCGCCGCATGGTGTCGGATCCAATCCATACGGTGAACGATGTTCTCGATCGGGTTGCCCAGGGAGAGTACGGTGCCAAGTGCGACATCTCGCTGGATCGGCCGGATGAGGTTGGCCATCTGGTTCGTACGTTGACGACCATGCAGACCCGAATGGGATTTGAGGTTGCCGAAACAAAGCGGGTCGCAGAAGAAAGTCTCCGTCTGAAGATCGGTTTGGACAATGTCGCAACCAACGTCATGCTGGCCAATTCGCAGCTAGAAATCATCTACATGAATCATTCGTTGATGAAGATGTTCGAAGTTGCCGAGTCCGCAATCAAGACGGCATTGCCAAATTTTGATCGGCATAAACTGATCGGTGCAAATATTGATGTATTCCACAAGAATCCCGCGCACCAGAGAGGGATGTTGTCACGCCTTTCAGGGGCGCATAGTGCCGAGATCGTTCTGGGAGATCGCACCTTCTCGCTAACCGTTACGCCGGTGATTGATGAGCACGGTACTCGTTTGGGTTATGCCGTCGAGTGGCGTGACCGTACGGGTGAGGTTCTCATTGAGCGGCAAGTTGCGGCAGTGATTGCCGAAGCTAGTCGCGGAAATCTTGAGGCGCGCTTAGATACATC
This sequence comes from Azonexus sp. IMCC34839, assembly GCF_047047955.1. GTDB lineage: Bacteria > Pseudomonadota > Gammaproteobacteria > Burkholderiales > Rhodocyclaceae > Azonexus. The sequence goes on from NZ_CP150631.1 coordinate 3,198,892, forward strand.
GAGCCTCAACGGCTTTTTCTTGGCGCTCGGCAACGGCATTAACGACCTGTTGAGCAGCAATAACAAGGTGCTTACCGATCTTGGGGCGACTTTCCATCGTTTGGCAGAAGGTGATCTGACGATCAAGATGGAACAGGGCTATGTTGGCGCCTTGGCTGAAGCCGTGGATAACGCCAACCGTACCATTGATTCGATGCGCGAAATCGTTGGCTCCATTAAGGAAGCGACGGATGCGATCAATACGGCGGCGAAGGAGATAGCGTCGGGGAACCAGGATTTGTCGAGTCGTACGGAAGAGCAGGCAAGCAGTCTGGAAGAGACGGCATCGAGCATGGAGCAACTGACGAGTACGGTGAAGCAGAACGCGGACAACGCGAAGCAGGCGAACGAGTTGGCGGGTAATGCCCAATTGGTGGCGGTGAAGGGTGGAGAAGTTGTGGGGCAAGTGGTCGATACCATGAGCGCGATCCACCAGTCGAGCAGCAAGATTGCCGACATTATTGGCGTTATTGACGGCATTGCCTTCCAGACGAACATACTGGCGCTCAATGCGGCGGTGGAAGCAGCGCGGGCAGGCGAACAAGGGCGAGGGTTTGCCGTGGTCGCGACCGAAGTGCGCAACCTGGCGCAACGCAGTGCGGCTGCGGCGAAGGAAATCAAGGGCTTGATATCCGACTCGGTGGAAAAAGTAGAAGCCGGGAACAAGCTGGTAGACCAAGCTGGCCGTACGATGGAAGAAGTGGTGTCATCGATCAAGCGTGTAGCGAAGATCATGTCCGACATTTCGGATGCTAGCCGAGAACAGAGCTCTGGCATTGAGCAAGTCAGCCTGGCGGTCAGCCAGATGGATGAAGTCACGCAACAGAATGCGGCCTTGGTCGAGGAGGCGGCTGCGGCGGCAGAAAGTCTGGAAGAACAGGCAAATAACTTGGCTAATGCGGTTTCAGTATTCAAAGTTGGAGGAGAGCTGGCCTTGGCTGGAAGCGCAGTAAAGAGGGGGGCTGGGCTTGATACCTCCGGACGTAACCAGTTGGGCCGCAAAAGCGCTCAACTACTTCCTGCAGCGAGCTTGGATGATGAGTGGGAGGAGTTCTAAACATGGTGGATATACAACGTAAAACTCCGCTTGCAACAACTCGCTTAAGCACCTCGCTCCCGCAGGTTGCGCGCACATCAGCGGATCGCGAGTTTTCGTTCTCTGCGACCGATTTCGAGCGAGTCCGCAAACTGATATATCAGCGTGCGGGAATCTCGCTATCCCCTGTTAAGCAGGACATGGTCTACTCGCGTTTGGCGAGAAGGTTGCGAGCTACAGGCAAGCAGTCCTTTGCAGAATATCTTGATGCTCTGGAGAAACAGGGGGGTGAAGAATGGGAGCGCTTCGTTAACTCGCTGACAACAAATTTGACCTCTTTTTTCCGCGAGCCGCATCATTTTCCAATTTTTGCGGAGCACTTGCGTAAGCTTGGTTCGCGTCGTCCAATCAAGGTATGGTGCTCTGCTGCTTCAACAGGTGAAGAGCCTTATTCTATTGCTATTACGGTGGCTGAGACTTTTGGAATCGATACCTCTAACGTTTCGATTGTCGCCTCTGATTTAGATACTAATGTCTTGGCTACCGCGCAAAAGGGTGTGTATCCAATCGAGCGAGTAGAAAAGCTTTCGCCAGATCGGTTGCGTCGTTTTTTTCTCAAGGGTACTGGCGCACAAGAGGGGTATGTATCAGTTCGTCCAGAATTGAAGCGAATGATCGAGTTTCGTCAGATTAATTTGCTGGATCAGTCCTACCCATTAAAAGGCCCGATAGATGTGATTTTTTGTCGAAATGTGATGATCTATTTCGACAAACCAACGCAATACAAAATCCTCTCGCGCTTCGCGCCGATCATGCAGACTGACGGCCTCATGTTCGCCGGGCATTCAGAAAGCTTCTTGCATGCGGCAGACCTGTTTAAGTCTCTGGGTAAAACGGTTTATGCACTCGCCTCAGCAAAATAACTAAGGAATACCGTGCCCCACGCCTACGATGAAAATCTAGCAACCAACCGTTATTACGACCGGCATTTTGGCTTGGATGCGGCGAAAATATTGCCGGGCGAATACTATGTTTCCGAGGAGGGGACCTTGCTGGTGACCGTCCTCGGTTCGTGTGTGGCGGCGTGCATTCGAGATGCAGAGGCGGGCATCGGTGGCATGAATCATTTCATGCTCCCAGATGACGGTGGGAGGGATACCATTGGCAATTCGGCACGCTATGGAACTTATGCCATGGAAGTACTGATTAATCACCTGCTAAAAATGGGGGCGCGTCGTAATCGTCTAGAGGCAAAAGTTTTTGGTGGTGGTGCTGTTTTAGCCAGCTTGGCGAGCAGTAACGTTGGTGAGCGTAATGCCGAGTTTGTTTTGAATTTTCTAAAAACAGAGAAAATTCCTGTCGTCGCCAAGGACTTGCTGGATTCTTATCCGCGTAAGGTCTATTTTTTTTCCAATAGCGGACGTGTGCTTGTGAAAAAATTGCATCGTGTTCACAACGAAACCCTATTCAACAGAGAGCGCGACTACAAGGCGCGTTTGGCGGACACGCCAATGGCTGGGGATGTTGAGTTGTTTGTATGAAAACTTTTATTGAACCATTTACTGCGATTTTGTAATGCCAACAAAAGTACGTGTCCTTATTGTTGACGATTCCGCCGTTATGCGTGGCGTTCTAGCCGAGATGATTAATTCGGCGGAGGACATGGAGGTGGTGGGCGCGGCTCCTGATGCACATACAGCCAGAGAAATGATCAAGGCACTCAATCCTGATGTTTTGACCTTGGATGTACAGATGCCCAAAATGAACGGGCTTGAGTTTCTCGACCGTTTGATGCGTCTCCGTCCGATGCCTGTGGTAATGGTTTCGTCATTCACGGAGGCTGGGTCGGAAACGACTTTGAAGGCTCTGGAATTGGGGGCCGTCGACTTTATCGGCAAACCGCGTGCCGAACACTCGGGAAGTATGGAGCTGTACGCGGAGGAATTACTCGACAAGCTGCGGGCGGCCAAATCCGCCAGATTGAGGCGTCAGAACGTGCATCGAACTTCGTCAGCCACTACATCTCTTCCTGCCAACTCCGTGCAAAGCACTTCCGCGTACGCTAAAACTGGAAATCCCGGGGGGAAGATTATTTTTGTAGGTGCCTCAACCGGAGGTACAGAAGCTATCAAAGAGTTTCTGATGGGAATCCCGGCAAATTGCCCCCCAATATTGATAGTTCAACACATGCCGGAGTCTTTTACTGCTTCATTTGCCCGACGCCTTGATGGCTTGTGTGCACCGAGGGTTCTGGAGTCGCAGGGCAACGAAAAATTGGAGTTTGGAACTGTATATATCGCCCCCGGGCACTCGCATTTGCAGGTGAAACGCGTCGGGAGCGGGTATGTTACCGAGTTGCTCTCTACTCCGCCGGTGAATCGGCATCGGCCGGCTGTGGATGTACTTTTTGATTCTGCGGCAAATCAGGTGGGAAGATCGGCTATCGGCGTTATCCTTACCGGTATGGGGAAGGATGGTGCGCAAGGGCTGCTTCGTATGCGCCAGGCCGGGGCCAAAACGTTTGGCCAGGACGAAGCGAGTTGCGTAGTCTATGGAATGCCGCGAGAGGCATTCCTGATTGGCGCAGTTGCCGAGCAATGCTCGCTTGACGAGATGGCAAAGCGCGTATTGACCGCGTTGGGTAGCTAGCAGAAAGGCTTGTTAGCAATTACTAAAGTATTAAACTTTGAAGCCGATACTGAAGAATAGGAAGATTAGTGATGCAGACAACAGTTTCCAAAGAGGGTGGTAAAGCCCTCATTAAACTTAGCGGCCGGTTTGATTTCAATACGCACCGGGAGTTTCGCGGAGCTTATGAGCCTCTGGTGACGGAAAATGACATTCGTGTTGTTGCGGTTGACTTTGCCGGGGTCGATTATCTGGACAGCTCTGCCTTGGGAATGCTTCTTATGCTGCGCGATAAGCTGGGTGGCGCAAATAAGGAAGTATTGCTGACTGGTGTCAGGGGGAACGTAAAGCAGGTGCTTGACATTGCTAATTTTGGCAAATTATTTCAGATTTCTTGAATTGTGCGGGTTGTTTCGTTATTCTTGGTGATTCGTCTAGCATCGTGTTTTATATTGCGCTCTGTTATTGTTGAAGCGGCACAGAATGTTGAGCTGTTGGTCGAGAGTCTTTGCTATGCGGTTATTGGTAAGGCCAGCGGGAGAAAGAAATGTCTGAACTACTGAAAAATATTGATGCACGTACCAAGCTGGCAGGAACAAACAAGCTTGAGATTCTTCTGTTTTTCCTTGGGGTCGATCAGCGTACCGGGCGAAGAGAGACCTACGGCATAAACGTCTTCAAAGTCCGTGAAGTCATGCGGACTCCTGCTATTACGGCTGCGCCGGAAATGCCCAGTTCCGTTGAGGGCATGGTGAGCTTGCGTGGAGCTTTGGTTCCGGTAATCGATCTTGCAAAATATTCTGGGATTTCGGCAGATACCCCGCGAGAGATCATGATCGTAACCGAATATAACGGCCACACACAGGGGTTCTTGGTTGAGGGGGTGGATACGATTCTCCGCTTGGACTGGAGCAAAATGCGGGTGCCTCCCGAGATGCTGACCGTACAAACGGGTGGTCTTGTGACCGCGGTAACTGAGCTTGAAGATGGCCGTTTGGTCATGATGATGGATGTCGAAAAGGTCCTTTCGGAAACGACCAATATTGACAACGATCTGATTTTCAAGAGTGTTGTTCCGGTCGATCGTCCTGACTGCACGGTGTTTTATTGTGATGACTCAAGTGTCGCGAGAAAGCAGATTGAGCGAACACTTGAAGCAATGGGTGTGAAAGGTGTTGCCGCTGTTAACGGGCGGAAAATGTGGGATGAGTTGGAGAAGGTCGCAACCTATGCGCAATCGATAGGAAAGCCTGTTTCCTCGATTGTGAGTTTGGTGTTGACGGATATTGAGATGCCAGAAATGGATGGATATATCCTGACCAAAAGACTGAAGTCTGACCCGCGTTTTAACGGAGTGGCGGTTGTAATGCACTCCTCTCTGTCTGGGATGTCGAATCAGCAGTTGGGATTGTCGGTTGGGGTCGACGAATACGTGCCGAAGTTTGAACCGCAGCGCCTTTCGGAAACGTTAGCCAGGCGACTTGGAGTTGGCGGCTCGTTGGAGCCGGTGGCGGCATAAAAGGGGCTGAGATGACCTACGCAGAAAACAAGAACTTGCTAGAAAGCGTTGATGCAAGAACTCGCTTGGCCGGGTCGAACAAGATGGAGATTCTCTTGTTCTCTCTTGGGACGAGGGAGATTTTCGGAATCAACGTATTTAAGGTGCGCGAAGTCGGAAGGACTCCGCACATTACAAAAACGCCGAATATGCCTCGTGGCGTAGAAGGGTTGATTTCGTTGCGTGGCAACGTGATCCCGGTCTTGTCGCTTGCCCCCTTCCTTCAACTCGATGGTGTGCCACCAGGCTTGGGCAAGACGATGATGGTGGCTGAGTACTCAAAGCGTACTTTAGGGTTTTTGGTCCACGAGGTGGACCGGATCATCCGCGTGGATTGGGAGCGTGTAAAAGCTCCGGAGAGCGTTCTGAGTGCTAACCACGGTTTGATTACCGCCGTAATCGAATTAGAAGATGGGGGTTTGGTCTCAATCCTCGACGTGGAGCAAATTCTATCGAATGCTTTCGGTGAAGCGATGATCGTCGATATCGTCCCTGCTCGAGTCGATCCCGATACTAGCGTTTTCTTCGTAGATGACTCAATCGTTGCGCGGCGGAAGATATCCGAGGTGCTGGATAAGTTAGGGGTAAGGCATAAGCACGCGACAAATGGATTGGAGGCTTGGACCCGCCTGCAAGGAATAGCGGCTCATTCGCATCAAATGGGTAGAAATATTCGGGATGATATCCGTCTAATTTTGGTAGATGCAGAGATGCCTGAAATGGATGGGTATGTCCTGACCAAAAATATTAAGTCAGACCCTAGGTTCGAAGGTGTTCCTGTGGTGATGCACTCTTCCCTCTCCTCCGAAGCCAATAGGGCTATGGGCAAGTCAGTTGGTGTCGATGCTTATGTTGCCAAATTTGATGCTGAAGCCTTGGCGGATACGTTGCGCCCGCTGATCGAACGATAAATATTAAGTAATTGGAGTGCTGCATGGCTGCTGATCCGAAAATGAGATTTCTGGTGGTGGACGATTTTTCCACCATGCGTCGAATTGTTCGCAATCTTCTTAAAGAACTGGGCTTCACTAATGTCGATGAGGCTGAAGATGGGGCAATTGCGCTTCAGAAATTGCAGGCAGGGGGGTTCGAGTTTGTGGTGACCGATTGGAATATGCCCAATATGGACGGGCTGACTCTCTTGCAGACCATTCGCGCTACTCCAAATCTGAAGCATCTGCCTGTTCTGATGATTACGGCTGAAGCAAAGAAAGAAAACATCATTGCCGCCGCGCAAGCTGGGGCAAGTGGCTACATTGTCAAGCCTTTTACGGCAGGAACGCTTTCAGAAAAGTTAACCAAGATTTTCGAGAAAATGGGGCAGTAGTTTAGGGGGCGCTCATGACGGCAAATAATGACTCATCAGATTTGGAAGCGCTGTTCGATTCGATAGCCTCCGATTACGCTGCGCCTGCACCGCAAGCGCCTGCTCCCACTCCGCAGCCCATTTCGTCGACAACCTCTGCAATAGGGGACAGTGATGAGTTGCAAGCGCTGTTTGACAGTGTCGCAGCGGAGAACGTTGTTGTTGAAGAGGAAGGGGCGCCGGCAGATTCCTGCGACGGGGCGGATGGTTGGCCAAAACAGGAGGCTGTATTTAACCGCATTGGTCACATGGCTCGAGCGTTGCACGATACGCTGGGGCAACTTGGCTATGACAAATTAATTGAAAAAACCGTTTCGGCGCTACCTGATGCGAAAGACCGCTTGGCGTATGTGGCTAATCTGACTGAGCAGGCGGCTTGCAGGGTGTTGAATGCGACGGACGTTGCTGGCCCGCTCGTTGATGACATCGGTAATGCTGCGCAGGCTTTGACTGAGAGGTGGGATAGTGTTTTCGCCAATCAGATTGGGCCAGAGGATTTCAGGAAGCTTGCGATCGAAACGCGCGCTTTTCTGAAAGATCAGGTTCCGACGAAAACGCAAGCTGTACACGCGCAATTGACCGAAATCATGATGGCTCAGGATTTTCAGGATCTGACCGGTCAAGTAATTAAGAAAATCGTTACGTTGGCTCAGGAGTTGGAAAGCGGTTTGATGGGCGTTTTGCTCGAAGTGGTTCCAGACACCAAGCGTACGGACGAGGTTGAAAGTTTGATGAACGGACCGGTCATCAATGCGGAAGGTAGAAGCGACGTGGTGGTGAATCAAGAGCAGGTAGATGATCTGCTTGAAAGTCTCGGTTTCTAAGGAGAGGTGTCATGAGCGATTTTTCCGGAATGGAAGATCTGTTGCAGGATTTCCTGCAGGAGGCCCATGATTTGCTGTCCGATGTCGACAACAAATTGGTTGACCTTGAGAAAACTCCAGATGATAAGGGGTTGCTGAATGACATATTTCGCGGGTTTCATACCGTTAAGGGCGGTGCGGGCTTTCTGAATGCCACTGAGTTGGTCACTCTCTGCCATCTGACGGAAAATCTATTCGATCGCCTGCGTAACGGCGAATTGGAGCTGACTCCCGAGTTGATGGATGTCATCATGGCTGCGACAAAAGGGGTTCGGGATATGTTTGGGGAGTTGGGGCAAATGGTGCAGCCTCAACCTGCCGACTCCGGCATTATCGCTGCTCTTCAAGGAGCTTTGAGTGGAGAGCTGCCGGGGGCAGTAGCAGTGCAGCCGGTCAAACCTGAAGCGGGCCCAATGAATAGCGACCAGGGGAGCTCTGATGAGCCGGATTGGAGCGTATTGCACGCTGCGGTAACAGGTGGTGCAGATCAGTCCAAGGAGCCTGAAGTAATAGTTAGAGGTGAGGTTGCTCCGGTTCAACCGGCTAAAGAGCCGGTGGGTGCGGTTACAGCACCCTCGGAAACAGCGCAGTCTCCTTTCGGTCGTCGTTCTACGGATCGTCCAGGGGGGGCGCCTGCAACGGCCAGGCGTGCAGAAGAGCGGGTGCGCGAAAATACAATACGTGTCGACACTTCCCGTCTTGATCAGGTGCTAAACCTGTCTGGTGAGATTGGTCTAACCAAGAATCGCTTGACCAGCTTGCGGGCGGACATCCTTGCCGGTAAGAACGACGCAGATACCTTGCATGCGCTTGATCAGGCGGTCAGCCAATTGGATTTGCTCGTTTCAGATCTCCAAAACTCCGTGATGAAGACGCGGATGCAGCCGATCGGGCGCCTGTTCCAGAAATATCCGCGTATTGCTCGTGATTTGGCTCGTCAGTTGGGTAAGGATGTCGAACTGGTCCTTGCTGGTGAAGAGACAGAAGTCGATAAGACGATGATTGAGGATCTTGCGGATCCTCTGATTCACTTGATTCGCAACGCAGTTGACCATGGGGTCGAAATGCCCGCCGAACGTCAGGCTTCAGGCAAGTCCGTCAAGAGCCTGGTGCGTCTCGAGGCTCGGCAAGAAGGCGATCATATTGTTCTGATAATTGCTGACGACGGCCGTGGTATGAGTGCTGAGCGCATTCGGGCGAAGGCCGTCGATAAAGGGCTTATATCGGAGGAGGAGGCTAATACCCTCGATGAGCGCCAAAGCCTAAACCTTATTTTCCTGCCCGGCTTCTCCACTAAGACCGAAATTTCTGACGTTTCCGGTCGTGGTGTCGGTATGGATGTTGTAAAAACCAATATCCAGAAGCTCAACGGCTCTATCGAGATTCGCTCCGAGCCTGGCAAGGGGTCTGTATTTCTGATTTCGCTACCGTTGACGCTGGCCATTTTGCCTGTCTTGCTGGTTTTGTTGGGGGACCAGCCATTTGCGCTACCGTTGTCGTTGGTTCGTGAAATATTGCCGATTGAGCAAGGGCGAATCCAGGAGGTTGGAGGCAAGGAGACGTTGGTGGTCCGAGGTGAGGTTTTGCCAGTGATATCGTTGGCGCGTCTCCTGGGGTGGCCGCTTGAGCGCTATCCGGAGTATGGGGTGTTGATGCAGACTGCTGAGCGCAGCTTCATACTCGGCGTGGATAGCTTTGCTGGTCGTGACGATGCGGTTATCAAGTCTCTGGAGGACTTCCGTCCGAAGGGGGTTGCCGGTGTGACGACCCTTTCGAACGGTCAAATCGTTCTGATTCTCGACATGAAGGAGTTGTTGGCTGATATTGGCCAGCATTCGGATATGGGATCAATGCGTATGCTCGATTTCGCCTAATACTTCTTTAGAGTCAACGGTTTGAGAGGAGGCTTGCCTCCTCTTTTTCTTTTTGTGGGTTCACCATGTTGTCATGGGTTTACGCTCCCATACTAGAATCGTTGTAAAAATATTGGTGTACCTATTTAATTTTCTTGGTTTTTTTCTATAATAGCCGTCATAAACACCTTGGACGGCCATGGCTGAAGACAGCGATCTCGAGAAAACCGAAGAGCCAACCGGCAGGCGGCTCGATCAAGCTCGCGAGAAGGGGCAGGTTCCTCATTCGCGTGAGTTGGGGGCGTTTTTGGTGCTGGCAGTTGCTGCTGCTGCAATTTGGTCTATGGGGGGCTGGTTCTTTCAGCGAATCCAGAAAATCATGCTGCACGGACTGTCTGTGGATTCGCAATATGCTCGCGAGACCGGGTTGATGTTGCCCCGTTTGGCCGAGATTTCGACTGACGCTCTATGGGCGTTTTTCCCTTTGTTGGCGCTGTTGCTGTTTGCTGCAGTGCTGCCCCCGTTCTTTATGAATGCTTGGATATTCGCGCCAGGCACAATCGCACCGGATTTGTCGCGTATAAGCCCATTGGCTGGATTTGGCCGTATGTTTTCTTGGGGGAGCCTAATGGAGTTGGCCAAGGCTCTTCTAAAGGCAGTTCTGGTTGGTGGGTTGGCTGCTCTGTTAATTTGGAAAGAGCGTGACGAGATTTTTGGTTTGCTTGCTGAGCCCTTGGAAGCGGGGTTGGGTCATGCGGGCGAATTGCTGGTGTTTTCTTTTTTCATGCTTGTTGCGGTTCTCTTGTTGGTTGTTGCGGCTGATGTGCCATTTCAAATCTGGCAATACATTAACAAGCTGAAAATGACCAAAGAAGAGGTCAAGCAGGAAATGAAGGAGATGACGGGGGATCCTCATGTGAAGGGGAGAATCCGGAGTCTGCAAATGCAAGCGGCACGCCGTCGAATGATGGCAGCGGTTCCAAAAGCAAACGTGGTTGTTACCAATCCGACGCATTTTGCGGTTGCCTTGTCGTATTCGGTAGGGATGGCTGCGCCAAAAGTGGTGGCTAAGGGAATGGATGCGCTCGCATTGAAAATACGAGAAATCGCCAGTGACAACTCGGTCCCGATCATGGAGGCGCCACCTTTGGCGCGTGCTCTGTACAAACACGGCGAACTTGATCAGGAAATCCCTTCTGCACTTTACAGTGCTGTTGCTGAAGTGTTGGCGTACATCTATCAGTTGGCCAACTGGCGTCAGGCTGGCGGGGCTTATCCCTTGCCGCCGCGTGATATTCCAGTTCCCAGTGAATTGGTGCCGGAGGCAATCTGATGGCTACTTCAACTATGCGCCTTCAGAATATCCTCGGGCGTCTGAATTTGACTCAATTGGCAGCGCCAGTGCTGATCTTGATGATCCTGGCGATGATGGTGCTGCCGTTGCCGGCCTTCGTTTTGGATGTGCTATTCACATTCAATATCGCAATTTCGGTTTTGGTATTGCTGGTGGCTGTAAATACACAGAAAACCTTGGATTTTTCAGTATTTCCCACAGTGTTGCTCGTTACCACGTTGCTGCGTCTCTCTCTTAACGTCGCCTCGACTCGTGTGGTCATGTTGCAGGGGCATACCGGGCCAGATGCCGCAGGTAAGGTGATTGAGGCATTTGGACATTTTCTGGTTGGCGGGAATTTCGCAGTAGGTATAGTCGTTTTCCTGATTCTGGTTGTGATCAACTTTGTCGTTATCACGAAGGGTGCCGGACGTGTGGCCGAAGTGTCGGCGCGATTTACTCTCGATGCCATGCCTGGCAAGCAAATGGCGATCGATGCGGATCTCAATGCTGGTTTGATCGGGGAAGAAGAGGCCCGCCGACGTCGTACCGAAATTGCTCGCGAATCTGAATTTTTTGGTTCAATGGATGGTGCATCAAAGTTCGTGCGTGGGGATGCCGTAGCAGGGATCATCATCATGTTGCTGAATGTCGTCGGTGGCTTAGTGGTCGGCGTTTTGCAGCACGATATGCCAATTGCGATGGCTGCAAAAAACTACACGCTGCTCACTATCGGCGATGGTTTGGTGGCGCAGATTCCGGGGCTCATCATCTCAATCGCCGCTGGTATGGTGGTGACGCGCGTTTCCGATGACAAGGATATTGGTCAGCAGGTGCTCGGCCAAATGCTGAGAAACGGCAAGGTCATCGCTGTTACGGCTGGAATTATTGGATTCCTTGGTCTTATTCCTGGTATGCCGAATATGGTTTTTCTGGGCTTGGCATCCGGTTTGGGGTGGTTCGCCTGGAAAATGCTGGAGGCGGAGCGGCAGACTACTGCGCAACCCCTGAAGGTGGCGCCGGCGCCAGCCCCGGAAGTGGTTGAGGCTAGCTGGAGCGACGTTGCACCACTGGATGTGTTGGGACTTGAAGTCGGTTACCGGTTAATCCCATTGGTGGATAAGTCTCAAGACGGGGAATTGCTGAGGCGGATTCGAGGGATCAGAAAGAAATTTGCACAAGAGGTGGGGTTCCTTGTTTCGCCGGTGCATATTCGAGACAACCTTGAACTGAAACCGAATGCTTACCGGATCCTCCTCAAAGGTGTCGAGGTGGGGGGCGGTGAGGCTTATGCGGGGCAGTATTTAGCCATTAACCCTGGAAAAGTCATCGGTACTTTGAAAGGTACTGCCACCACAGACCCGGCTTTTGGGTTGCCTGCCATCTGGATCGAAGCAGGTTTGCGCGATCAGGGGCAGGCATATGGCTATACAGTCGTTGATGCTTCGACAGTGGTAGCGACGCATTTGAACCATTTGATTTTGACCCATGCGGCGGAATTGCTTGGGCGCCAGGAAGTGCAGCAACTGCTCGATCATCTTGCGAAAGAAATGCCGAAACTGGTCGAGGACCTCGTTCCGAAGGTCGTGCCGCTGGGCGTCCTGCAAAAAGTCTTGCAGGGGTTGTTGGAAGAAGGGGTTCACATTCGCGACATGCGGACCATCATCGAGGTGGTCGCGGATCATGCGCAACGAACGCAAAACCCCGACGATCTTGCGACCCAGGTACGAGTCGCATTGGGGCGCGCGATCACTCAGCAACTCTTCCCAGGCGCTGGCGAGCTTCAGGTTATGTCCCTGGATCCGAGCTTGGAGCGGTTGCTGATGCAGGCAGTATCCGGAGGCGGCGAAAACGCGAGTTTCGAGCCAGGATTGGCCGATACCTTGGTTCGTGAAACTGCTGCTGCTTCCTCACGCCAGGAGTCACTGGGCCTTCCAGCGGTTCTACTGGTCCCGCCCAGCTTGCGCGTATTACTTTCACGTTTCCTGCGCCGTAGCGTGGCGCAGCTGAAGGTCCTATCTCATAACGAAGTGCCGGAAAACCGGATTATCAAGGTGACCTCGATCATCGGAGGTAAAACATGAACGTCAGAAAATTCATCGCTGCCAACGCTCGAGATGCCTTGAAAAAGGTAAAGGAAACACTGGGCAACGATGCCATCATCCTATCAAATCGTGGGGTGCCTGGCGGTGTCGAAATTATGGCGGTCGCCGCGCGTGATATGGCGATGATCGTGCCAGCGGTGTCTTCTGATGCTCCCGTTAAGAGCAGGCAAACTCTGGGAGATTTGCCCGATGATGAGATGGAAGATTATCGGGTTTCGCTGGGTGCGGCCAGGGCAGCAGCCGCGCCGCGTAACGACCCAAAACAACCGTTAGAGGTTAATCGTCCCCGGGTTCAGGTAAATGTTGCTACACCGCCAAGAGACAATAATGCACCTCTGGTTAACGCAGCAATTCCGCGTACTGGCGCGTTACGCGGCCCGGAATTTGCTCGTTTGGGAACGTCCACCGCAGCAGTCACGCCGAATGCCGAAAAAACTGTTCAAGATTCTGTAAGTCGTCCGTCGATACCCTCCGCGCGGAGAGTCGAAGCGGATGTCGTTCCATTTGAGGTCATGGAAGAAATACGATCTCTTCGGAAAATCGTCGAACAACACCTCGCCGGATTTGCTTGGGGGGAGGCTTCTCGTAGCCAGCCGGTTAAAACCGAAATCCTCCGACAGATGCTGGATTCAGGATTTTCGCCTCAGTTCGCACGTGAACTGCTCGGTGATCTTCCGCAAGAAATGAGTGCCGGAGAGGCGATGGCGTGGGTCAAAGGGGCTGCAGATCGTTCCCTGAGAACCATCACCGCTGAAGACGATATTGTCGATCGCGGCGGAGTCTACGCTTTGGTCGGACCGACAGGGGTGGGTAAGACGACGACGACCGCAAAGTTGGCGGCACGCTGTGTACTCCGGCATGGTCCGAGCAAGGTTGCACTGATTACGACCGACGGATACCGGATCGGTGCCCATGAGCAGTTGCGAATTTATGGCCGGATTCTCGGGGTGTCAGTCCATCTGGTTAAAGATGCTTTGGAGTTGCGACAAACACTAGCTGAACTGCAAAACAAACATATGGTACTCATCGACACGATGGGTATGAGCCAAAAGGATAAGTTGGTTCCTGAGTTAACCGACATGTTGGCTGGATGCGCAGTTCAGCGTCTGCTGCTCCTTTCGTCAACTTCCCGTGGTGATACCTTGGACGATGTGGTTAAAGCTTATCAAGGGGATGGCTTGGCCGGATGTGTCCTGACGAAGATCGATGAGGCCGCAAGTCTGGCGACGGCGCTTGATGTTATCATGCGCCATGGTTTGCGTTTGACCTATGTATCCAACGGGCAGCGAGTACCCGAAGATTTGCACCTGCCAAATCGCGGTTATTTGCTCCATCGCGCCTTCAAGGATGTTCCGGATAACTCCGCTTATCGCTTGGAAGGGTTGGAGCCTGGGCTGATGATGGCCAATGCCGGATTGGTCGCCAATGGAGGCGGCCGTGGCTGACTTTCGGGGCGACCAGGCCGCCGGATTACGGCGCCTGCTCGGTGCTGGGCAACTTCAAGCGATAACTTTCGTCGCGGGTTGCGAGGGCGTGGCGAAAAGCATCGCCGTGGCCAACATCGGAGCCGCATTGGCTCGGCTCGGTAAAGAGGTGTTAATCGTCGATGAGCATACGTCGAGCGATAACGTGGCCTCTTTGTTCGGTATGTCCTCAAATTACGACTTGCTCCATGTGGTTCAACATGAAGCGACACTCCCTCAAGTGTTGCTTCAGCCAATGGCCGGTTTGCGCATTCTTCAGGCGGCACGGGCAGTAAGGAAGCTTGGGCGCCTAACTGGCGCTCAGCAACAAGCGCTGTTGAACGCGATGGCTAGATTGGATCATCCGGTGGATGTCATCTTGGTCGATGCGGCAATGTCCCATCCCCAGGGGTTCTCGCCATTTGGTTTGGCGTCACGTGAAACTGTGGTGGTTGTTTCGGGGAATAGTGCTTCGATTACGGAGGCATATGCTCTGATAAAGAAAATCAGCCAGGCATATGCGCGCAAGCATTTCCGCATCTTGGTCAATAAGGTCCGCAGCCAGCCAGATGCTCGCTCAATCTACGAAAACATAGCCCAAGTCGCTGTTCGACGCGGTATCGCGCAACTGGACTACGTTGGTGCTGTCCCACATGACGAGGCGGTCAAGATGGCGGGGCAATTCTGCCGACCAGTGGTTGTGCAATTGCCTGACTCAGCTGCTTCTATTGCATTCAGAGAAATGGCGGCAGATATGGTGCATTGGGGCAATCAGGAGCGAGACGCCGGTGGGGTCGAGCAGTTCATGCAGCAGCTGCTACACTTGAGCCAACGAGTTACACCGAATCAATTCAGAGTTTGATGTATACCCCTACCGGGCAACCAGAACGGGAGCAGTTGGTTCAGCGCTTTATGCCGCTGGTGAAGCGTATCGCTTATCATTTGATGGCGAGATTGCCACCAAGCATACAGTTCGAAGATTTAGTACAGAACGGAATGCTTGGTCTACTTGATGCCATCGACCGGTACCAGGAAGGCTTCGGCGCGCAGTTTGAGACCTACGCGACACAAAGAGTGCGTGGCGCGATGCTGGATGGACTTCGCGAGAATGATTGGCTACCCCGAAATTTGCGGCGGGAACTTCGTCGTATCGAAACTGCCATCAATCAGTTAGAGCATGTGCACGGCCGGGCGCCGTCCGAACGTGAGTTGGCGGATACTCTCGGAATGTCGCTTTCCGACTATCAAAAAACTCTTCAGGAAGCGCGTGGACACCAGTTAGTGTATCTGGAAGATTTTTCCGGTGAAGGGGATGAGGATTTTTTGGAGCGCCATTTCACCGATGATGATTCCAATCCTGCAAATATATTTGAAGATCAAAGCCTCAAAAAGCAACTCGTTGATGCCATTGCTCGGCTTCCAGAACGTGAAAAGCTGATGATGGCATTGTATTATGAGCAAGACCTGAATTTGCGTGAGATAGGCGAAGTCATGGGGGTGACAGAGTCTCGTGTTTGCCAGTTGCACAGTCAGGCGATAACACGCTTGCGAAGCCAGATTGCCGGTGAACTCCCCGCTGCGAAAAAACGACGCAAGGAGAAGGCGCTTGGATAAAATCAGTCTGGCGGGAATCGTTCTCGGCCTGATTGCCGTTTTGGGGGGACAATACCTCGAGGGGGGGCACATCGGCGCCTTGGTGCAACCGACGGCATTGTTGATCGTTCTCGGTGGAACCTTGGGGGCTGTGTTGTTGCAAAGTCCAATTCACATCTTCAAACGTGGTTTGAAGATGGTGAAATGGGTCTGGATTCCGCCGGTCATTGAACAGAAACGTCAAATCGATCAAATCCTCTCGTGGAGCCAGCTTTCCCGACGAGAGGGGCTGCTTGCATTAGAAAACTATTTGCCTGGGGTCAAGGACGAATTTGTCCGTAAAGGCTTGCAGCTCTTGGTTGATGGTGCTGATCCGGAAAGAATCCGCGAGTTGCTTGAAGTGGATATCAACACGTTCGAGGATGAGTGGCGCCAGTCTGCAAAAATCTGGGAGTCGGCCGGCGGCTATTCTCCGACTATCGGTATCCTTGGTGCCGTGATGGGGTTGATACACGTTATGGAGAACCTGTCCGACCCGACTAAGCTTGGAGCTGGGATCGCTGTGGCTTTCGTCGCAACGATCTATGGTGTTGGATTGGCGAATCTGGTGTACTTGCCTATCGCAGGTAAGTTGAAGTACTACATCGCCCGGATGGTTGCTACGCGCGAAATGGTGATCGACGGATTGGTTGGGATTGCGGTTGGCGACAATCCCCGTATTATCGAAGGACGTTTGCGGGGCTATCTCCTGTAATGCGCAGAAAACGCCGCGAGGAAGAGCACGAAAACCACGAACGTTGGCTGGTTTCGTACGCGGATTTTATTACGTTGTTGTTCGCGTTTTTTGTCGTAATGTATGCGATTTCTTCGGTCAATGAAGGGAAGTACAAGGTTCTGTCGAACTCGTTGGTGAACGCCTTCAAGAACGTTACCGGCGAACCAGGTGGACAGCCCATTGCTCCGATTACAGGTGCACCTGTCATGCCACCCAAACCAATCGCCAAGCCAGATCGTCTGCCAGAGGCGAAACGGGGTGAGGAAGTAAAGACCGAGCAGCGACAAAAAATGAAGAATGTCGCAAGCGATATCATGAATGCCTTACAGCCCTTGATCGCGCAAGGGAAGGTTCGTTTGCTCGAGACCAGCCGCGGCGTCACGATCGAGATCAACGACAGCATCCTGTTCCCGCCTGGTCAGGCTAAATTGCAGCAGGCATCGACAAGCGCAATGCTGGCTATCGCCAATGTGCTGGCAGCGTCTGATTTTCCGATTACGATTGAGGGGCATACCGATAATGTTCCGATATCTACTCCGCAATTTCCATCAAATTGGGAGCTGTCGGCGATGCGAGCCACCACTGTCCTGCGTCTTTTTAACGATGGTGGTGTTGGCGCAGAGCGATTGACCGCCATCGGTTATGGTGAGACCCGCCCGGTTGAGACGAATACAACGCCCGAGGGAAGGGCGAGGAACCGCCGAGTTAGTATCCTTATCGACTCCAATCGCCCAGAAGAGCCGACTGAGCTTCCCGGTCAGCAACAGGTTAGTACGTCGGGAGTGGTGAGATAGTCGGCGCGCGACTCAGGCTAAGTCGATAATACGGCTGCCAGTATTGCCATTGGCTTGGCCGTTACTCCCATACAGGGGGCCTGCATCTGCTGCAGGTATTAAGCTGGCCAGCAATTCCTTGGCGTTACGCAGATGCATGTCCACTAATTGGGTGTTCAGAGCGTTCAGTTGCTTGGCGTGTCGAGCCTTTTCGAGCAGCGCGCGCCAGAGAGGAGCGACAGTATCGCGTTCCTCTTGGGGGATTGGCCAATCGATCGGTGCAGATTCACTACTTCGTGAGATATTGCCAACGGTCTGGCGAAGTTCGTTATCGAGGTCATTCAGCACCTGAATTCGCTGGTTTTTTTTCTCGGCCAGTTCTGGCAGCGATTCGGTCTGTCCGCACTTTAATGCGTTTTGTTCTTCTGCGAGCAAAAGGATGAACTCATCAAGGAGTTCCAACTCCTTTCCCAATAGCAAAACCAGATTGCTCATCACGCTTGGCGTGCGTTGCTTTTGCTAACCAGGTCGCGTGCAGACTCAATCAGGCTATTGGCGATGGCTTCAGGATTGATCGTAAAACGTCCTTCTGCTATGGCTTGCTTTATTTCCTGTATCCGGGCCATATCCATGGGATAGTCCTGATCGCTCTGGAGGCTGCCAGCGAAAGAACTCAGGCTAACAGCATCTTGTTTGCTTGTAGCAGGAGTGCTTTGCGCGGTATTTGGCTTGAGTGCCGCACCAGTGCCAATTGGCTTGTATGTGTTGTCGATCTTCATGATTTAAATAATCTTTTAGTCCTGAATCAATTTACGGCGCGTTCAGCCAGAACTTTAGCTCAAAAAACAATAATTACACTGCCATCTTTTTGTGCAATCCCGGAAATCGTCTGTCCGGATGGCATCCGGACTTGGGCTGCCTGGCCTTCGGCAGCATTGTTTAGGGCTTGCCCCTCGCTACTGATCGAAAACCCATTGCCTTGGGAGATGATTTTTACCAATTGTCCTTGCCGGACGACCCAGGGGCTCTGTAAATGATCGGCACGCAAAGTTTGTCCCGCACCCAGCGAGTTGCGCAGTTGCTTACCAACCGCCGTTTCAATATCTGCAATCGCGCCAGTGGGTAGGCTGGAGATATCTCCTTTTGTCACCAGGATGTCGTTTGCTTGAACAATCTGACCAGCTGCCAATGCTCGATTCAGCGTCAGGTAGGTTCCAGTAATAGATATTTGTACCGGGACAAGTACGCTCCATCGGTGAGGGTGGTTGCAGCGTATCCCGATGTATACACGCCCAATCAAGCGTGCTCCTGCAGGGAGAAATGCCTCTGGTGCTTCGCAGTCGGGAAGGCGGCTAGTGTCAATGTTGCCAACATTGACCTTTGCCTCGCCCTTATTTCCGCTCAACTGCTGGAGAACGAAATGTTGGGCAGTCTCGGAAATCCGTTTTCCGTCTAAAGCCAATAGGGGATAGGGCAAAAGCAAGGCCAGTAAAACGAGAAGTTGTTGAAGTCTACGCATGTCGCCATTTTGCCTGAGCGGAGATGTAGGTGCCAATTTGCCGGCAAAGATTGCCGATGAGTCGATCATGGACATGTACGTCGCTGAATTTTCGACTTATTTTTACTGGCATGATCAATGCTTTTGAATTGCTGCTTCGAAAGGTAACCCATGTCATCCATCAGCCAGAATTTTGCGGTATTCAGCCAAGCGTTAAATCTACGAACGATGCGCCATCAGGTGCTTGCGTCGAATATTGCGAACGCTGATACGCCGAATTACAAAGCTCGAGATTTCAGCTTCGAGGAAGCCATGCGAGGTGCGATGAGTTCTGACAATGTCGGGCGAGGTCTCGAAATGGCGAAAACCGACCGGGGACACTTGAATGGAAATGGCAGTGGTTCAGTTCAGATGAAATATCGCTCAGACACACAGTCTGCAGTCGATGGCAACACCGTCGATATGGACGTTGAGCGTACCCATATTGCAGATAACGCTGTCCAATACCAGATACTTACCCAATTGATCGGCGATAAGTTCAAGGGCTTGAGGACAGCCATGACGCCTACGAACGGTTGAGAAAATCATGAGCTTGTTTAACGTCTTTCAGGTTTCTTCAAGTGCAATGACAGCCCAGTCAATGCGCTTGAATGCTGTAGCCTCAAATCTCGCCAACGCAGACAGCATTGTTTCCTCCGATGGGAAGCCATACCGAGCAAAGCAAGTGGTGTTTGAAACGATACCGGTTAATGGTGGGGGCGATGTCTCAAAGGGCGTTCGAGTTCGGCAAGTCGTCGAAGATGCTTCCCCGCTGCGTATGGTTTATGACCCCCGAAATCCGGCCGCAGATGAAAAAGGGTATGTCGCCTTTCCGAATGTGAATGTGGTCGAGGAAATGACCAACATGATTTCGGCTTCACGTTCATATCAGACGAACGTCGAAGTGATGAACACCGCTAAATCAATGATGCTGCGTACGCTGCAAATTGGTCAGTCCTGATTGGAGCTAATGAGATGAGCACAGTTAATGCGACAAACAGCGAGAACAGTAAAGTTTTCGCTGCGTTGAATGGGAGCAGTGGTTCCTCGAGTCAATCGTCTTCCGCTGCAGACATGCAAGATAACTTTCTGACCTTGTTCGTTACTCAACTGAAGAACCAGGATCCGTTGAATCCGATGGACAACGCGCAGATGACAACCCAATTGGCGCAAATCAGTACCTTGAAAGGTATTGAAGCCATGAATACTTCGCTAAGCAGTCTTCTTTCCGCCTACAACACGTCTCAGGCCTTGCAGGCGGCTGGTGCGATTGGGTCTCAAATTTTGGTTGAGGGAACAGGGCTGACCTTGAGTGGTGGAAATGCCCAAGGTGGGGCTACGTTGGCTTCGCCTGCTGATTCCGTTGTTCTAACCATCAAGGACGCTTCTGGTCGCGTGGTACAAACCGAGGAGCTTGGAAAGCAGGAGGCAGGGACGATTGCTTTCAGCTGGGATGGAAAGAACAGTGCGGGGGTACAGCAAGCGGATGGTCAATATACGTTCTCGGTGAAAGCCACCTCTGGTGGTGCTTCGGTCAACGCAACCCCGGTTCAGGTGGGTAAGGTGGCTGCTGTCGTGAAGAGCGGGTCTTCTTTTGTGCTCGAACTGACGACTGGACAGACCGTCGCGTTCGACAAAGTTTTGCAATTCATGTAATTCTCGGAGGCAGCGATGGCATTCCAACAAGGGCTTAGTGGCCTCAATACTTCTTCCAAAGCGCTGGACGTAACCAGCAACAACATCGCTAATGCGAGTACGGTTGGTTTCAAATCTGCGGTGTCACATTTCGCCGATGTTTATGCGGCATCCCTTACCGGCGCAGGCGCCTCACAAATCGGCATCGGCTCCAGCCTGAGTGCCATTGCCCAGCAGTTTACCCAGGGCAATATCACGACAACCAGCAACTCGCTGGATATCGCGATCAACGGTCAGGGCTTCTTCCGCTTGAGTCAGGACGGGGCGATTCGCTATAGCCGAAACGGCCAGTTTCATCTGGATGCTCAAGGCTATGTCGTCAACGATAAGCGGGAGAACCTTACCGGTTATTTGGCGGATGCCGGTGGGAATATCATTCCTTCTACTCCGACTGCTATTTTGATTGACCCGACCCCGATTCCGCCGCGCGCTACCGGCTCGACCAATATCGGTGTTTCGTATGCCTTGAATCTCGATTCAACTGCGCAAGTTCCGGCGGTGGCGTGGACCGCCCCAACGGGGGTCAATGCTCCGCAAACCAATACGTATAACTTTACGGATGCAGTAACGATTTACGATAGTCTTGGTAATGCACACACCATGACGATGTATTTTGTTAAGACGGCAACTGCAGGGCAGTGGCAAGTGCATTTTCAGGTCGATGGTACGAGTGAGGCTAATGTGCCGGGTTCTCCTCGAACCCTAAACTTCAACTCAAGCGGCCAATTGACAACCTTGCCAATGCCGATTGCCGGCTTCTCGGTGAACTTGGCTGGTGTCACCGCTGATTTGATTGCGGCGGATCCGACGACTCCGCCGAACAGTGCGGCCCCACTATCCTTCAATCTTGATTTCACCGACTCGACCCAATACGGTGCCGACTTTGCCAACTCAAAGAAGACCCAGGATGGATATAGCGCCGGGCAGCTGACGAGTATGACGGTCGGGCAGGATGGCGTTGTGCAAGGCGTTTACAGCAACGGGCAAACGCGCAATCTGGCCCAGCTTGTGCTGGCGAATTTCCGTAACCCCAATGGATTGATGGCGATCGGCAACAACGATTTCATCGAAACCTCGGACTCGGGGCAGCCCTTGGTTGGTACGCCAAAGTCCGGGACCTTGGGTGTGGTGCAGTCCGGTGCTGTCGAGGACTCGAACGTCGACCTCACGGCGGAGTTGGTAAATATGATCGTTCAACAGCGGAATTACCAGGCCAACGCTCAATCAATCAAGACTCAGGACCAGATCATGCAGACCCTGGTCAATATCCGCTAACAGATAGAGCCCTAATCCAATGGATCGCCTGATTTACACCGCGATGACTGGCGCCAAGCATGCGTTCATGCAGCAGGCCGGTACAGCAAACAACCTTGCCAATGCTAGTACGATTGGCTTCAAGGCGCAGGAGCATCGTTTCCGGGCGGTTCCGATTTTAGGTGAGGGTATGCCGACGCGGGCCTTCGTTGTTGACGCTTCCGTCAGCGACGTTTTGGATGAAGGCCCGTTGATGTTTACGGGGCGTAATCTGGATGTGGCGGTTAACGGTAGAGGATGGATCGCCGTCCAGTTGCCGGATGGTTCGGAAGCTTATACGCGCGCCGGCAGTCTCGATGTTGATGTGACAGGTCTGTTGCAGACGAAAAGCGGCTATACCGTGCAAGGTGATGGCGGGCCAATAAACATACCGCCCGATAACACGATTGAGATTGCCCCGGATGGTACCGTTTCGGTTGTGCCGACGTTTGGCACGCGAAACAACACCAATGCGATCGGCCGAATCAAGCTGGTTAATCCACCAGAAGCGGACTTGGTGCGAGGTGCTGATGGCTTGTTCAGATTACGCAATGGCGAGGCTGCTCCGGCAGATGAGCGAGTGACCCTGGCGCCGGCGGCGCTGGAAGGCAGCAATGTCAATGTAACGGACTCCATGATCAATTTGATTAGTCTGTCACGCCAATTCGAAATGCAGGTCAAGATGTTACAGACCGCCGATACCAACGCGCAGCGTGCAGATCAGCTGCTGTCGCTGAATTCCTGATAGGAAGCAATCATGATTCGTTCCCTGTGGATCGCCAGAACCGGTCTAGATGCCCAGCAAACCCAGCTGGACGTGATCTCAAACAACTTGGCTAACGTCAGTACCAATGGCTTCAAGCGTGCGCGAGCGGTGTTTGAAGATTTGCTCTATCAGACGATTCGTCAGCCAGGTGCCCAGTCTTCGCAGCAGACCCAGGTTCCTGCGGGATTGCAATTGGGTACTGGTGCGCGTCCGGTCTCGACCGCCCGTATCTTTACTCAGGGTAATTTGCAGAAAACCGATAACACCCTTGATGTCGCAATCTCCGGTAATGGTTTCTTTCAGATTCTGCTTCCGGATGGGACGACGGCATATACCCGGGATGGGTCATTTCAGAAAGATAACCAGGGGCAGATCGTTACCTCGGATGGCTATCCATTGCAGCCGAATATCACGATCCCGGCAAACGCTTTGACTGTCAGCATTGGTACCGATGGTACTGTTTCCGTGACCCAGTCGGGTACGGCTGCCACGACGCAGATCGGGAATATCCAGCTGGCGACCTTTATCAATCCGGCTGGCTTGCAGAGCATAGGCCAGAATCTCTTTCTCGAGACCGCTGCGAGCGGTACGCCAACCCCGAATACCCCGGGCACGAATGGTGCTGGCTTGGTAAATCAAACGTATGTCGAGACCTCGAACGTTAACGTGGCGGAAGAGCTCGTGACGATGATTCAAACGCAGCGTGCCTACGAGCTGAATTCGAAAGTGGTTTCAACTTCGGATGCCATGCTGGGTAGACTGACTCAACTGTAAGGAGTAATCATGAGGCCGCTTAAGCATATCGCCTGGATGTTGCTGCTGGCCGGTTGTACTTCGGTTCCTCCGACCAATGTTCACCAACCGATGACAGCGCGCCCAATGCCGCGCATGGAATCCCAGATCGCTAACGGCTCGATCTATCAAGTGGGAACGGGGCGTCCGTTGTTTGAGGATCGGCGAGCGCGTTATATCGGCGACACGATTACGGTGAAAATTACCGAGAGCACGACCGCTTCGACGAAGTCGAATACCAAGCTGGATAAATCAAATACCTCCACGGCGTCAGTCAGTGGTCTAAGCGGATTGCCGGGCAAGGGTTTGCTCGGACTTGACCTGAATGCCTCCAGTGCCAATGCCTTTAGTGGCAAGGGCGAAGCCGCGAACAACAATGTCTTTACCGGCAGCATGACGGTGACGGTTATTGATGTGATGCCAAACGGAAACCTGCTGGTTTCGGGGGAAAAGCAGGTGGCTGTGGGCCATGAGCAAGAGTTCGTAAGAATCTCCGGCGTGGTTAATCCCAGCTATGTCGATTCCTTCAATACGGTCGAGTCCTCGAAGATTGCCGATGCTCGAATTGAATACAAGTCCTCTGGTCAAGTGAGCGAAGGACAGATCATGGGGTGGCTGGCACGGTTCTTCCTTAATGTAATGCCATTCTGAGGATAGTCTCCTGGAGGCACGACATGTTGGAAAAAAGCGGCAATTGGTTCCGAAAAACGGCAATTTTGGCCGTTTGCGTTTTGCCGTTGTTTTCTGCCCCGGCATCGGCGGAACGCATCAAGGATCTGGCCAGTATTCAAGGTGTTCGTAACAACCAGTTGATCGGTTATGGCTTGGTGGTTGGTCTGGATAACACCGGCGACCAAACCACGCAAACGCCTTTTACGACGCAAGCGATCGGCAACATGCTGTCGCAGATGGGGCTGAACCTTACCCAGGAGCAAACGCAGAAGCTGCAATTGAAGAACGTGGCCGGCGTTATGGTGACGGCAAACCTGCCGCCATTTGCCAAGCCCGGGCAGCCTGTGGATGTCACAGTTTCGTCTATGGGTAATGCGAAGAGTTTGCGTGGCGGCACGCTCTTGATGACGCAGCTTAAAGGCGGCGATGGTCAAGTCTACGCAATCGCTCAGGGTAATGTGCTGGTGGGCGGGGCAGGGGCTTCTTCGGGGGGCTCAAAGGTTACCGTGAATCATCTTTCTGCTGGGCGCATTCCGGCGGGGGCGACTGTTGAGCGGGCTGTTCCTACCGCGGTTGGCCAGGGTGGTGCGATTTACTATGAGCTGAATAGCGCTGATTTCGGTACGGCGCAGCGCATTGTCGATGCGATCAATCGCAGTGTTGCGCCCGGAACAGCGCAGGCGATCGACGGTCGTCGCATTGCCGTGAGGGCGCCGGATGATTCCGACGCACGAGTCGCTTTCCTAGGCCGTGTCGAGAATCTTGAGGTCACTCCGGTGCCCGGTCTGGCCAGGGTGATCGTCAATCCGCGTACCGGGTCTGTGGTCATGAACCAGAAAGTGACCTTGGAGCCTTGTGCCGTTGCCCATGGCAACCTCTCGGTCGTCGTTGATGGAGGTCAGCCTCAGTTTGGCAAGTCCGCGGATATCCAGGTCAAGCAGGACAATGGCAGCCTGATGAACGTCAAGGCCGGAGCGAGCTTGGCCGACGTCGTCAAGGCCTTGAACGCGCTAGGCGCCAACCCGATGGATTTGCTGGCAATTCTGCAGGCGATGAAAGCGGCAGGCGCATTGCGTGCCGATCTGGAAATCATCTGATCGGGTTGAGAAATGGCCGGTAGCATTCAGAACCAGCCCAACCGGGCTGCCTTCGACGTCAAGTCTGCTCAGGATGTGCGTGAGCAGTTCGCCAAAAATCCGCAAGAGGGTTTGAAGGCGGCCGCGCAGCAGTTCGAGACGCTGTTTTTGCAGATGGTCATGAAGAGCATGCGCGACACGGTTCCCCAAGATGGCCTGATGGAGAGCGATCAGTCGCGTTTTTACACCGGCCTGCTGGATCAGCAGTTAGCGCAGAACATGGCGACATCGGGAAAGGGCTTGGGTTTTGCCCGATTGATCGAGCAGCAGCTGGGGCGAAACCTGAATACATCGGGTGAAGTTGGTAACGCTGTGGAGTCGGCGGCGAAAGCTGCCGGCAATAGTTTGCCGATGGCTGCACCGGATGGTCGCCATTATCAATATGTGTCGGTCCCTAGCAAGTTGCCGACTTCGGCGGCTTATCCGTCGGTTTTTGCCGAAAATGCCGTGTCCACCGCAGCAGTCGGCGATGTGCCTGCATCCTCGAAGGAATTCGTCGGCCGTGTCTGGCCTTATGCCGTGGAAGCCTCCCGGGCAACCGGGATAGCTCCGCAGTTTCTGGTGGCACATGCTGCTCTGGAGAGCGGCTGGGGCAAAAGTGAAATCCGTCGCCAAGATGGAACGTCGTCATTCAACCTGTTCGGTGTGAAGGCTGGGAAAAGCTGGAGTGGGCCGACAGTGGATACCGTGACCACGGAGTACGTGGATGGTCAGCCGCAGCAATCAGTCCAGCGTTTTCGTGCCTATGGGTCTTATGAAGAAGCTTTCCGAGACTATGCTGGTCTTTTGCGCAACAACCCGCGTTTCAACGGCGTAATTGGTTCACAGGATGGCGCGCAGTTTGCTTCTGGTTTGCAACGGGGAGGCTATGCAACCGACCCGGCTTACGCGGACAAGCTCGGCAAGATCATCAACGGCCCTACGCTTCGCCTTGCGTTGCTCGGATAAGGGTCAAGAAATATTGCGTCCATCCGTTATAGAAGGGGTGGAAGGAGATCGTAAATGGCTAGTGGACTAATCAGCATTGCAGTTACCGGTATCAACGCCGCTCAAGTCGGCTTGATGACTACCGGAAACAACATCACGAATGCCAGTTCCGATGGTTACTCACGCCAGCGGGTAGTCCAGGCTTCCAATCCGACGGTGATGACTGGTGCCGGCGGCATTGGCCAAGGTACTCACGTTGTCACCGTTGCCCGTATGTATGACAAGGCGCTGACGACTCAGGTGCTTAATGCGCAAAGCCGTATGAGTGCTTTGGAAACCTATTCCTCGCAAATCGCCCAGATCGACAATATGCTAGCCGATGCGGAGGCTGGCCTCAGTCCCGCAATGCAGGACTTTTTCGATGCTATTCAAGCCGTTTCGGCGGCTCCCTCGTCCGTTTCCGCTCGCCAGTCGATGGTTAGCGCCGCTCAGACGATGACGAGCGTGTTTCAGAGTGTCTATAGCCGCTTGGCGGAAGTGCAAACCGGTGTCGATGCTCAGATCAAGGGTACGGTTAACTCGATCAACAGCTACACGCAACAGATTGCCGAGATCAACAAACAGATCCTCTCGACTGGCTCATTGAACAACCAGCCGGATAACCAATTGCTCGATAAACGTGATCAGTTGGTGGCAGAGTTGAACAAGCTGGTCAAGGTTGGGGTTAGTACAAACGACGATGGTACCTACAATGTCTTCGTTGGTACCGGACAGCAGTTGGTGGTACGTGGTGACTACACAAGGTTGGCTGCGGGGCCGTCGGGTGCAGATCCGACACGGATTTCCGTCGGCCTCGAAGGTGCAACCGGCAATGTTCTTGAACTGCCCGAGTCGCTGATTAGCGGCGGTCAGTTGGGCGGTTTGCTAAGTTTTCGGAGGGATGCACTGGATACGGCCTTCAACCAGCTGGGGATGATGGCCACCTCTGTCGCGCAAACATTCAATGCCCAACATGCCCTAGGGCAAGACATGTTGGGGAATACCTCGAGTAGCGCCGCCTTCGTTTCCAATTTCTTCTCGTTGACACAGCCTACCGTGTTGGCAGATACCCGCAACTCGGCAACTGCCTCCACGGTAACTGCAGCGCTGACGGCACCCTCTAGTAACGGAACGAATTTCTATACCAATCTGACGGGTAGCGATTATCGCCTCTCCTACGATGGTGCGACCTTTACCCTTGAGCGTTTATCGGACAACACCACTTGGTCCGGTGCGACGATTGGTGCGATCAATACAGCCTTGGCGACAGATCCGCAGGGCTTTACCCTGAGTCCGGCGGTTGGTGGAACATTTGCCGTTGGCGATAGCTATTTGATTCAGCCCACACGCACGGCAGCTCGTCTTTTCTCGGTGAATGACACCTTGGCGGCAGATCCGCGCTTGATCGCGGCGGCAACACCGGCTCGTGCAAGTGCGGCTTTGACTAATACGGGGAGTGGCAAGGTCCAAGGAGTGTCCGTTGCCAACGGTTACACCATGGGGGCGGCTAATCTCACGCTTACTTACAATTCTGGCACCAATAGTTTTGTCCTGCCTGATGGCAGCTCAATTCCCTATTCTTCTGGCCAAGCAATGTCGATCAACAATGCTATCAGTGGTTGGACGGGGATATCCATGACGGTTTCCGGTGTGCCGGCCAATGGCGACACGATTACGCTACAACGAAACATCAACACCACCGGCGCGGAAGACGGGAGCAATGCTCTCCGGCTAGGCCGTCTCCAGATTCAAAACACGATGCTTTCCGGAACGGCGACATACCAGGATAACTATGCCTCGTTTGTCAATGACATTGGTAACAAGGCGTATTCGGCCACGGTATCCTCAGAGGCTCAAACGGTTTTATTGAATCAGGCAGTTGCGGCAAAAGAGGCGGTTTCCGGTGTGAATCTGGATGAGGAGGCGGCAAAACTCATTCAGTATCAACAGGCCTACCAGGCTTCTGCAAAAATTTTGCAGACAGCTTCGACACTCTTCGACACCTTGCTGTCGATTCGGTAAGGAACAGAGCACATCATGAGAATTTCAACAAATCAGATTTATAGCAATGGTGTAGGTGGGCTCCAAAATTTGACGGGTAGCCTCTATTCCTTGCAAAACCAGATTTCTACCGGTCGACGCATCGTTACACCGCAAGATGATCCGGTGGGCTCCGCTCAGGCGCTATTAGTCAGTCAAGCTAAGTCGGTAAACGAGTTGTACGTTAAGAACCAAGAGACGGCGGAAACCAAGCTTGGATCTCTCGACAATGTGTTAAGCGGAGTCAATGATGAACTGCAGAGCATCTATGAAAAAGCAGTCGCTGCTGGCAACGGGACATATTCTGATTCGGAGCGAGCAGGAATTGCCGTTGAATTGAAACAACGCCTGACCAGCATCCTTGCTTTGGCAAACTCACAGGATGGGGCTGGACGGTATATTTTTGCGGGGTTTGAGTCGACAACCCCTCCATTTACGCAAAATGCTACTTCGGTTTCTCCATATAGCCTGACCCAGACATATGTCGATTACAACGGTGATGATGGAGTTCTGCGACTACAGATCAGTGCCAGTGAGGACATGGCGACGAACGAGCCTGGTAGCAGCGTATTCATGCGTATCGCTGATGCGACGGGAGTGCCCACTGGGCGAAGCATGTTCGATTCGATCCAGAATTTGGTCGATCTACTGAATACGCCGGGGGCAGTTAGTGCGAATCCAGCATATTCTCAAGCACTATCGGACATCCTGTCTTCAATTGAGACGGTTAGTCGTAGCCGCGCTTCGGTTGGCGCTCGGATGTCTTCGCTGGAAACTTTGGGAACGGTGACTCAGGGGCGTGGCGTTGAATATGATGCGCAACTATCCAGTTTACGGGATCTGGACTATGCCAAGGCAATTTCCGAGGTGACGCAGAAAAAAATTCAGCTTGAAGCGGCACAAGCGACTTTTTCTCAGACCGCAAAACTTAGCTTGTTCCAGTACATATGAGAGCTGATTTATTCAAGCCTTGGCTGGGGGTGCTGTCAGCAGCTGCGCTTTGTTCTGCATGTAGTTCAATAGGCAATAGTGCCGACGTCAAGCCATTGATTCCGGACAAGGCCATCCAGCTGACCGCAAAAACATCACTGAAACTGTCCACTTTGGCGAATGTGGCTGTGGCTGCTGCGGCGATCTACTTAGTGTATGATCCGTTGGCGCCAAACTGGCAAATCGAGGAAACTCGATTGAACGACGATACGTATCGTTTATCCATGAAAATGAAGCGATACCATACCGGAGGGGCGGGGGAGTCAATTCAGATTCTAAAGCGCAGAGCCTCTCAACTGCAGTATGAGCAAGGTTTCGGTAACTATCAGATTTTGGAATACACCGAAGGTATTGATTCGGAAACCATCGGGGCGAGACGGGTTGCTGATGGGGTCGTGCGTCTGGTGCAACGCCAACAGGCCGACTCATTCATGATGAATGCCATGAACTAAGGGTGCGCTTGACTGACGCCGAGTATTGCCTCGATGGCGAACTCAAATAGATGTTGCAACGGGGTGGCGAGATAGTTCAGGCTGAGAGCAAGGGTGATGAATCCGCCCGTCAGCGTTAGCGGAAAACCTAGGGCAAAAAGATTCAACTGTGGAGCCGCACGCGTCAATACGCCTAATGCAATGTTGATGATCATCAGGGCAACGATTACCGGCAGCGCCAGTAGCAGCCCGGTGGCGAAGATTTTTGCCCCTAGCTGAGCCAAGCTGCTCCAGACTGAATTGCCAAAGAATGCGCCTCCGATTGGCATTGCGGAAAAGCTATGCGCCAGCGTCGCGAAGAACATTAGGTGGCCATTGATCGATAAAAATACGAGTAGTCCGAGCAAGCTTATAAACTCGGTGGTTACCGGCGTTTGCGACGCGTTCAGAGGGTCGTAAAAAGTTGCAAAGTTAAGTCCCATCTGAAAACCGATGTATTCGCCGGCAAGGTCAATTGCAGCGAATACGATCTTGGCGGCAAAGCCCATCGCTATGCCTATCAACATTTGCTCCACCATCACTGCTAGGCCTTTTAGTGTGCCGACCTGAACACTGGGGGGTGAAGGAATAATCGGGGCTATAGCCACAGCAATCCCAACGCCAAGCATGATTTTCACTCGTACTGGAATTGAGGCCGAACTCCATAGCGGAACGGCGGAGATAAAGCCAAGGATTCGTGCGAGGGGGAAAAAATAGGCGGCAATCCAAGCGTCAAGCTGAGCGGATCCTATGGTGATCATTTCAGCCGATCAGCTGCGGAATGCTTGAGAACAGTCGCTGGATATAATCGACCAGGTATTGGAGCATCCAGGGGCCAGCTAATAGCAGAACGACGAACATGGCAATCAGTTTGGGAACAAACTGAAGGGTCGATTCGTTCAATTGAGTGGCCGCCTGGAAAATGCTGATGATCAGGCCCAATACGAGTGCTGTAAGCAGGAGCGGTGCGGCTAACAGTAATGTTACCTCGATCGCCTGGCGGCCAATTTCCATGACGGTATTCGGGGTCATGGTGCGAAACTCTGTACAAGTGAGCCTAAAACCAGATGCCAGCCGTCGACCAGCACAAATAGCATCAGCTTAAAGGGTAGGGCTACCATCACGGGGGACATCATCATCATGCCCATCGACATCAAAATGCTGGCAACAAGCATATCAATGACGAGAAACGGGATGAAAATGATGAAGCCGATCTGGAACGCGGTCTTCAGTTCACTGACAACAAACGCCGGCACCAATATCCTTAAAGGGGTTTCCTCTGGGGTGTTGATCTTGTCAATTTTTGCAATGCCTGCGAAGAGAGCCAGGTCCGACTCGCGGGTTTGCTTCAGCATGAAGCTTCGCATTGGTATCGCTGCCCGCTCCGCTGCTTGCATGACATTGATCTTGTTCTCTGAAAGCGGGAGGTAAGCCTCCGTATAGACTTTCTCCAGCGTTGGGCTCATCACGAAGAATGTCAAAAACAGAGCCATGCCAACGAGTACCTGGTTGGGGGGCGAAGTTTGCGTTCCTAGTGCGTGCCGTAGCAAAGAAAGTACGATGATGATGCGGGTGAAACCGGTCATCATTAATACTACTGCGGGTAAAAAGGTTAGCGCAGTCAGCAGAACCAGCGTCTGAATCGACAGCGAATAGGTTGTGCCACCACCCGGCGAGGGAGAGCTGGTGAAAGCAGGTAGCCCGCTACTGGCCTGCGCAACAGCCAAACCACTGACTAAAAGCAAACATGTACCAATAAACGTTTTTTTATTCATCAGCATGCTTGCGCGAAATGCCCTGTAACCAATCTGCAAACGATTTATTTGCCTGCATTGGCAGTTGGGAAGATGGAATATTGCCCTTGGGCAAGCGATGTAATGTCCGAATTTGACCGGGAATTACACCGACTACCAGCCATTCCTCTCCAATTTCGAGCAACATAACTCGTTCACGGGGACCTAGAGCTATTCCGCCAACAATTTTTATGGCTTGATTGCCGAAGCGTCTTTCACCGGCAAGTTTACGTGCCAACCAAGCGGTCGTAATCATTAATCCGATGACCAAGAACAATGCCAACACGGTTTGCAAGATAGACCACAACGGAATGCCCGGACTGTCCACCTCGGTTGCGGCATAACCAACAAGCGGAGTCAGAGAAACTGCTGCGAGGAAGGTATTGGTGAGAAGCGGACTGGAGTAGCCCATTGGCGTTCTTCGGCACTCAAGCATTCTATCGATTGAGTTTGCGCATCCGCTCTGACGGCGTGATGATGTCGGTCAAACGGATGCCGAACTTGTCGTTGACCACAACGACTTCGCCCTGTGCGATCAAGGTTCCGTTGACCAATACATCCATAGGTTCTCCAGCCATTGCATCGAGCTCTACAACGGAGCCGTGAGCAAGTTGAAGCAAGTTTTTGATGGTGATTTTGGTTCGCCCCAATTCGACCGTAATTTGGACAGGGATGTCCAAAATCATGTCGAGTTCATTCATCATCCCACTATTTCCTGATCCATCGCCGAACGAAGGAAATATGTTGGCAGGCTGCGCCGGGGGAGTCATAGCAGCATCCGCGGTGACTTGTTCCGCCATTGCGGCGGCCCAGTCATCTTCGCTGATCTGATCTTCACCTTCCGCTGAAGTGTTTTCGATATTTTCCATTTCGTCAGCCATGTTGCTCCCCTGGGCTAGGCTCAACGGGAGAGCCCTCCGGGTTTGAGGATATGAAGCGTTCCACTTTTAGCGCATATTGACCGTTCTGCTGGCCGTAAGCACATTCCATCAGGGGGACATTATCAACCAGAACCTCGATTTTTTCCGGAATATGGATAGGAATCACATCGCCTGACTTCAGCTTGAGAATTTGGCCCAGGGTGATTTTTCCAGAAGCCAGTTGGGCGACAATTTCAACCTCAGCACCTTGAAGTTGTTTTCTTAGCGTGCCAATCCAGCGTTTGTCTGAGGAAAGCTGGTCGCTTTGCATCGTGCTGTAAAGCAAGTCTCGAATCGGCTCCAGCATCGAGTATGGGAAGCAGATGTGCATATCTGCAGTAGCCCCGCCGAATTCCAGCGTAAAAGTTGTCGAGACAACGATTTCCGATGGAGTGGCAATATTCGCAAATTGCGAATTCATTTCGGATCGAACGTATTCGAAATTGATGTCATATACCGGCTTCCACGACTTACTGTATTCGGTAAAGACAACAGTCAGCAAGCCATGAATGATGCGCTGTTCGGTCGGTGTGAAATCCCGTCCCTCGACTCTGGTGTGAAAGCGGCCATCTCCGCCAAACATGTTGTCTACGACTAGAAACACAAGATTGGGGTCAAAGACGAACAATGCCGTGCCCCGTAGAGGCTTGGCGACAACCAGGTTGAGATTGGTCGGAACAACCAGATTCCGAATGAATTCGCTGTATTTTTGGACCCGGATCGGCCCCACCGAAATTTCAGCATTCCGGTGCATGTAATTGAATAGTCCGATACGCAAATAGCGCGCAAAGCGTTCATTCACCAACTCGAGCGTTGGCATGCGTCCGCGAACGATACGCTCTTGCGTACCGATGTTGTATGAACGAACGCCACCGCCTTCGCCTGCGCTTTCCTCAGGCTCGTCGGTTTCGCCGGTGACCCCCTTGAGTAGGGCGTCAACCTCGTCTTGGGAGAGGAAGTCGCCGGCCATTACCTGTTATTGAATGATGAATGAGGTGAACAGTACGGACTTGACGGGGCCTTCCGGCGGAATGATTTCCCCTTTTTTATTTTTCTTTGGCGGTTCGATTACAGAATTAATCTCGTCCTTTAGGGTTTCGGCCAGATGCTCCTTGCCTTCCTTCGGTAACAGCTCGGAGGCTTTCTTGGATGAAAGTAGCAAGGTCACATTGTTGCGAATTTTGGGCATTTGAGCCTTCACCGCAATTTCCTCGGCTGGGTCTTCAAGTTCAAGTGAAAGCGCTACTTGCAAGTATTGATCACCGGTTTCCGGGACCAAGTTGACCGTGAAAGGATCCATGTTTACAAATATCGGAAGTGCGTGCGTATCCTTTTTCTTTTCTTTCTTCTTTGGCTTGGCAACTTCTTCCGCTACTTCTTCGTCGTCTTCGCCGTGGTCGTTTTTCTTCAGCAAGAAGAATGCTGCGCCGCCCCCCAATACAATCAGGAGGACGACAGCCAAAATGATGATCAGCAGTTTTTTGCTTTTCTTGGGAGGCTCGGTTCCCTCTTCTACGGCTTTAGCATCTTTGGCCATGTATTACCCTCTATGCATATTTCTATTAGGCAAACAAATCAACCATCCCGTTGCCTCGTCTAATCGAGGTTGACGGTGAGATGTCGCTCATCAAGTTATTGCCGGGAAGTATAGCGTTTTCGTCTGTGTTTTTGGGGCTCTGGCTGCCTTGAGAGCCGTTTGAGAACGTTTGTTGCTGGGTCATGTTGGATCCGACATCAGATTGTCCAAGATTGATCCCGGCAGATGAAAGCATTTCCTTGAGTTGGGGCATTGCATCTTCTATGGCCTGCCGTACTTCCGCGTGAGGTGACGCGAAGATCGCAGTAGCTTGGTCACCTGTCAGCGTGAGGTTGATTTGAATCGGTCCGAGTTGAGGTGGGGCGATATTGATTTGGGCTGTTTGAACCTCATTCTTGGCAAGCCAAACCAGTTTTTCTCCGAACTGGGCTGGCCATTTCTCCGAATGAATTGGGCTGCTAATCTCGGTGGGTTGTTCCTTGGGAACCAGAGTCGAATGGGGCATTGCAGAGCTAGCGGAATTGGCGCTGAACTCTGGCGACGATTGAGGGGCGGCAAAATCTGCCGCTGTTTCCGGCGCAGATTTATTGTCTGTAGTAGATAGGGTTAATCCGCCGGAGATCGTTTCAGCTTCTGCTGAGGAGGTGAATGCTTGACCAACATGCACTGAAGTCACTGTGCTGTTGATAGCCCCGATGACGGGGGGGGGATTTTGCTCAAGGGAGAACTTGTCTGTGTTTGCAGGTGTTGGTTGAGCCTGTTGCATCCCCTGGGCTAACATGGCGAGAACGGATGGGTCGGAGACTCCAATGGCCTCTTCGTCCTCATCCGCGGCTTCCTTTTTGCCTTCACTGGGTGTTATTTGCGTACTGGAGCCCGAATTCGGCTTGAAAGCGAGTTCCGGGTTGCTGGTTTGCATCTGACTTAGCAAAAGGCCTGCGAATGTTCCAGCCTCCAGAGGCGCCTCGGCGCCTCCTGCGCCGGAGAAAGATGCCTGAGAGGTGGTGGGTGGCAGGCCGGGCGTGACAGTGATAGTCATGAATTTGCTGAGGGACAGTATCAATGTCGTGAATTAAGCAAATTCAGTGCCTAGCTGCCGTCATCTTCCTCTGTACGGAAACGTCTGGCGGCGAATTCATCCTGTAGTTTTTGATCAGACCTGTTTTCCCGATAGCGTTCTCGGAGGTCGTGTCGCTGCGAAAGTGTGTCGATAGCTTTTAACTGTTTATTTTGTTCTTGCCATTGTTGCTGTCCTTGGCGCGTATTTTTTTCCGAGTTTGCTACCACCACGCGTTGCTGCGCAATGGCGTCGTCGATGCGAAAAATGAAGCTCTGAAAATTCAGAAGGGCAGTTGGAGTGAGCCCATTCCGAACCGCTTCGCTCATCCGTTGCGCGTATTCCTCGCGGTATTGCTCCAGCATCTGCAGGCGGCTGCGCTGATTCTGTTCGGCTGCGAGGAGTTGCCCCAGCTTTCTTGTCGCCTCGTCGGTGCGGGATTGCATTAATTCCAGCAAAGGTTGCAAGGAAAAAGTTTGAGCCATTGTCAATTACAGAAGATTTTGCAAGATCTGTACGCTGTCAGGGAAGCTAGCCTGTTCGGCAAGGTTCTGTTGGAGGAAGCGTTCCATCTTTGGGTAGGCTGCAATGGCTTGGTCTAGAACAGGGTCGCTCCCAGGGGCGTAGGCGCCAACGGATATCAAATCTCGTGAACGCTGATAGCGGGAGAACAGTACTTTGAATTTGCGAATCTGCTCTAAATGCTCAGGTGAAATCAGGCTGACCATTGCGCGGCTAATTGACTGCTCAATGTCGATGGCTGGGTAGTGTCCAGCGTCGGCAAGGGTTCGTGACAGAACAATATGTCCATCCAGAATGGCGCGGGCGGAGTCGGCAATCGGATCTTGTTGGTCATCGCCTTCTGCCAGAACTGTATAAAAGGCGGTTATTGAGCCGCCTCCTTCCGGGCCATTGCCAGTTCTCTCAACTAACTGCGGCAAGCGGGCGAATACAGATGGTGGGTAGCCGCGTGTTGCAGGAGGCTCCCCGATAGCCAACGCGATTTCTCGTTGCGCCATCGCATATCGGGTAAGGGAATCCATGATCAGTAGAACGTGTTTTCCCTGGTCACGAAAGTATTCGGCAATGGTCGTGGCGTATGCTGCACCCTGTAATCGCATCAGAGGGCCGGTATCTGCAGGCGCAGCCACGACGACAGAGCGGCGCATGCCTTCTTCGCCGAGAATTTGTTCGATGAATTCCTTGACTTCGCGGCCCCGTTCGCCGATTAGGCCAACAACGATGACCTCGGCCTCGGTATATCTGGCCATCATGCCAAGCAGTACCGATTTGCCAACCCCGGAGCCGGCGAAAAGTCCCATGCGCTGTCCGCGTCCAACAGTCAGCAAGGCGTTAATGGCGCGAACGCCGACGTCGAGCGGCTTTTCTATTGTTGCTCGGGCCATCGGGTTGATCGGTCGGCTCTGGAGCGATCTTGATAGTGGTGCAACCAATGGCCCAAGATTATCCAGTGGGCGCCCTACGCCATCAAGAATGCGGCCAAGGAGCTCATCGCCGACTGGGACTTGCTTTGCTCGATCTATTGCCCTTCGGCGTAGCGGAGGTGGTGCGCCTATCTGAGGAGGTGATCCGGGCGTTTCGAATGCCACGACTTTGGAGCCCGGTGCTAGTCCATAGACGTCATCTGATGGCATTAAATACAGTTTTTCTCCGGCAAAACCAACAACCTCGGCTTCAACGGGGGCCCCTGTGATTGGATATATCTTGCATGAACTACCCAGTGGCAACTTGAGGCCGGCGGCTTCCATCACTAGACCGTTGATACGCGTCAGTCTGCCGATAGGCCAAAGAGGTTGAGCATTCCCAGCTGCTTGGGCGCAGTTGTCGAGAAAGCTTTTCCAGCGCTCGATGTGCTCGGTCACGTGGTTCAGTTGATTAGCCAATCTTGCGGAGTGGTGCCAATGGTCTCCAGTACGCGTTTCCATCGTGTTTCGATCGAGGCGTCTATTTCGCTGGAGCCAGCACGGACCAAACAGCCACCAGGGCTTACGTTGGGGTCTTCAAGCAACTGCGCCCCTGTTTGCGCGAATTGTTCGCCCAGTAATGGGCGAATCAGGTTGGCATCTTTGGGGTTCAATGACAGGACAACGTGACCATGATGAAGAGGGAGGGCGGCGATTGCTTCCCGGATAACTGGGAGCAATAAATCAGATCGCGTATGCACGATGGAGCGGGTGATTTGCGACGCGATTTCAACGCCTAAATGCAGGAGATTTTCAGCAACCTGCTGATCGAAATCGTGCAGGGATTCTCTGAGGCTTCTCAGTATGTCGTTAATGCTATTAAGTAGCTCCTCGGCTTGTTCCCGCGCTGCCTGCTCTCCTTGGGCCTTACCTTCTTCGTATCCCGCTGAGTAGCCGCTGGCTCGCGCTTCTTCATGAATACGCTCGATTTCTTCTGCTGTGGGAAGGGAGACTTCCGGTTGGTATTCCTCTGGAAATTCGGTCACCGTAACCGGTGCTGGTTCAGGTGACTCAACCAGTGGTGGGCTGGGTTTTCTGTCGAATGAGCCAATTTCCCAGCGCTCATATGCCGCCAATTGTTCTTTTGGGATGACCATGCTGATTTCAGCCTCAGATCATCTGCTCGCCGCCAGCACCGCCGAGAACGATCTGGCCTTCGTCCGCCAAACGGCGAACGACTTTGAGGATTTCTTTTTGTTCTGCCTCGACTTCGGAAAGACGGACGGGGCCCTTGGATTCGAGATCCTCGCGGAGCATTTCGGCGGCACGTTGAGACATGTTTTTGAAAATCTTCTCTCGCAGATCTGGCGAGGCGCCTTTGAGTGCGAGGATCAGAGAGTCGGATTGGACCTCGCGCAAAATTAGCTGGATCGAGCGGTCGTCGATGTCCATCAGGTTTTCGAAAACGAACATTTCATCCAAAATCTTTTGAGCCAAATCTGGATCGTATTCGCGGATGGCATCGACAACCGATGTTTCATTTGCTGTGCCGATGAAGTTGAGTATCTCTGCTACCGTCCGCACCCCGCCCATCGCCGTCTTCTTCATGCTCGCGGAGCCGGCCATGATGCGTGTCATCGCATCATTGAGTTCTCTCAGTGCTGCTGGTTGGATACCTTCAAGCGTGGCAATGCGCAATACAACGTCGTTACGCAGGCGCTCGGTGAAGTGATTGAGGATTTCGCTGGCGTGGTCGTGTTCCAGATGGACCAGAATAGTCGCGATGATCTGCGGGTGTTCATTTTTGATTAGGTCGGCCGCGGTGCTTGCGTCCATCCATTTCAAACCTTCGATACCTGAAGTCTCGCCGCTGTTCAGGATGCGGGAGATCAGGTTGTTTGCCTTGTCGTCGCCCAGGGCCTTGGTCAACACGGAGCGGATATAGCTGTCGGTATCGACGTGAACTGCGGCGTGTTCTTCGGCGATTTGGTGAAATTCATCCAGAATGGCTTCGACCTTGGCGCGGGGTACCGATTTGAGCGTGGCCATGGCATGCCCGAGTTTTTGTACCTCGCGAGGTCCCAGCAGTTTCAAGACCTCGGCGGCATGGTCTTCTCCGAGGGCGATCAGCAGAGTTGCGCTCTTTTCAACGCCTTCATCAAGGTTAGCCGGCATTTACACCCATCCAGTCTTTAATGATATTTGCCACGGCTTTTGGATCGTGATCGGCAATGTCGCGAGCCTTCTGAACCTTGATGGCATAAGGATCGAGTTTCGCTTCTGCCCCTTCTGCCCCCGGCTCACCTGGCTCGATGATGCCTTCACCAAAAACCCCTCCCGGAATACCTCCTACGGCGCCTTCGCCTTCGGCAGCACTTTCTGGTGGGGGGAACATGGTGCGTAGCGAGGGCTGGATGATCTTGAAATAGAGGAAGGCAATGATGCCGGCGATTACCAGATACTTCAGGAGGTCTCTGGCGTAAGAGATGTTTTCCGGGTCTTTCCAGAGCGGCAGCTCGCTCTCGCTCTTGTCGATTGCGGTAAATGGCGCATTGGCAACTGAAATGGAATCACCGCGCTCCTTGTTGAAGCCCATTGCCTCTCTGACGAGATCGTTGATCTGCTTCATTTCATTGTCGGCGAGCGGCTTCGTGATCGGTTTGCCAGTCTTGTCGACATCTTTGCGGTAATTGACGACCACAGCGGCAGACAGGCGGCGGATAGCACCGACCCCCTGCTTGGTGTAGCGAATGGTCTTGTCGACTTCGTAATTGATTGTCGAGTTTTTTGTTGTGTTGATTGGCTGGCCGGCGGCATTAAGTGGTGCAGTGATGCCGGCGGCGTCAATTTTCCCGGTGGCTTCGCCGGATTTTGCCGGTTGGCCCGGTGTTGTGCCGGTAGGAGGTTGGGTGAGTGGTGCCGTGGCGGGGACCGGTGGTTGGTTGGTCAGCGCGCCGGGAACGCCTCCCGTCGCCTGATTGACGCTCGCGGATTCATTATTCTGCTGGCTGCGAATGGTTGTGCTCTCTGGCGTGCTGTTCGGACGATAGCTTTCCGCCGTCTGCTCGCTTTGAGAGAAATCGATGTCGGCTGCAACCTGCACCTTATAGTTGTCTGGCCCAAGAACGGGTTTGAGGATTTCCTCAATGCGTTTGATGACGCCCTCTTCGATCTCGTGGACGTATTTCACTTGGGTCGGGTCGAGACCTGCTTCCGTTAGTTTGCTCTTGAGTTGGGAGATCAGGGCGCCGTTCTGGTCGAGGACCGAGACATTGGAGGCGGGAAGCTGCGGTACGCTCGACGAAATGAGGTGGGTAATGCCGGCAATCTGAGCAGGGTCAAGCACTCGTCCAGGGTAGAGGCTGAGGAGTACGGAAGCCGTAGGTTTTTGTTCATCGCGAATGAAGACCGATGGCTTGGGGATGGCCAGATGGACGCGTGCGGACTGCACTGCACCGATCGACTGTATGGTGCGTGCCAACTCGCCTTCCAGTCCACGCTGGTAGTTGACTTGTTCGGCAAACTGGCTGACGCCGAACTTCTGATTTTCCATCAACTCAAAACCGACCAGGCCGCCTCGAGGCAGACCTTGCGAAGCGAGTTTCAGCCGTACTTCATGTACCCGTTCCGATGGGACCAGAAGTGCGCCGTTATCGCTGTAGCGATGGGGCACATTTTGCTGTTCTAGGATGGAAACAATTGCGCCACCGTCTTTTTCTGTCAGGTTGGAAAACAGGACTTTCCACTCCGGTTGGCGGCTCCACAAGATCGACCCAACGATCAGTGCAACGACTGCCGCCAAGGCTACGAGAAGCCCAAGTTTCTGCTGGTTGCCCAGCCGATCAAAGGCTTCTCGCACGCGCGCAACCGGGCTGCTGTCGGTTACGGCGTCTGCGGAGGTATCGGTAGTTGCTGCCATTGATCGGTGGTTGAAAAGTGCTGAAACAGAAGAAGAATCAAAAGGGAAGCCAAATTTTCCTAGAAATATTCTACTATTAGCCGGGGTGAATTCACCCTATCTTTTTTACTGCTTAGGCAAGAACTGTTCGCGTGACTGATAACAACGACTCCAAGACTGCTGAGTTGCAAAGGGCATTTGCCGTTTTCAATCAGGTGTCAGCCGAACTGACGCATGCCTATGAGGCGTTGCAGACCAAGGTGGCTTCGCTAACCGAAGAACTGGCAGTAGCGAATGGCGAGCTGCGACGGCAATATGAGGAAAAGGAGGCCTTGTCCGAGAGGCTGTCTTCACTCCTTGATGCGCTGCCCGCCGGTGTCGTGTTGCTCGATCAAAGGGCGAACGTTGTTGCGGTCAATCCGGCGGCGATTTCGATGTTTGGCGCTGACGTTATGGGGCGGCATTGGGGAGACGTCGCCAGTCGGCATTTGGAGCCCACCATGACGCTTGGTGAATGGGGCTTGGGCGAGGGGCGAGTATCGATCGCCGAGAGTGCCTTGCCGTCGGCGGGTGGGAAGATTTTGCTGGTGCACGATATTACTGCCGCGCATCGGATGAAGGCCGAGCTTGAGCGAAATCAGCGCTTGGTGGCTATGGGTGAGATGGCTGCCTCATTGGCGCATCAGCTTCGCACCCCTTTGGCGGCCGCGCTCCTCTATGCTTCCAATCTTGGTATGCCAGAGGTTTCCGCCGAAGCGCGCATGAAATTTTCCGAGAAGGCGACGGGGCAGCTACGCCGGCTTGAGCGTTTGATTCAGGATGTGCTGCTGTTTGCGCGCGGAGAGAGCATCGGGCGTGACGTGATGGACGCTGGCGATTTGCTTGCCGAGGCCGCTCAGACTGTCGAGCCGCTGATGCGCGAGCGCGAAATTGCCTTTGCTGCGGTGGACGAGTGTTTTTGGGCAAAAATCGTTGGCAGCCGTAAGGCGCTGTTTGGCGCTCTGATCAACTTGCTGGAGAATGCCATGCAGGCGACACCGGCCGGCGGCAATATTTGCCTCTACGGAAAACGCAACGGCGATCTCATCCTTTTCGGGGTCAGGGATAGCGGACCGGGTGTGTCGCCCGCCATGCAGGCAAAGATATTCGAACCTTTCTTTACGACCAAGGGGCAGGGAACAGGCCTGGGCTTGGCGATTGCCCTTGGGGTTGCCAGGGCGCATGGTGGCACCATCGAGCTTGCTGGCGGCGATGGTGAGGGTGCTGAATTCGTAATGACCTTGCCGTTGGCGACGGCGGAGACGGAGCATGAAAAAAACGCTTGAACATCGCTTGCCCATCCTCGTGGTCGAGGATGATCCCAGTCTGCGCGAGGCTATCAGCGACACCTTGGAATTGGCCGGGCGGAACTTTGTGGCCGTGGACGGTGGAGAGGCTGCCCTGCGGGCCTTGGAGAGTCAGGCGTTTTCCATTGTGGTCAGCGACGTACGCATGATGCCAATGGATGGCATCACCTTGCTGAAGGAAATCCGCAAGCGCTTGCCGCATCTGCCGGTCGTATTGATGACAGCGTATGCGGAAGTTGAGAAGGCGGTAGATGCCATGCGCTCCGGGGCTTGTGATTTTCTGCTTAAACCTTTTGAGCCGCAGGCGCTGCTGGCGCACATAAACAAATACGAACTGCCGGAGGCGGGAGAGTCTGGTGAGGTCGTGGCGCAAGATGCGGCAAGTCGTGAGTTGTTTGCGCTTTCCAAGCGTGTTGCGCAGACCGATGCAACGGTCTTGCTTACCGGTGAGTCGGGGGTTGGCAAGGAAGTGGTTGCTCGCTTCATTCATCGTCAATCGGCGCGAAGCGCTGGGCCGTTTGTCGCGATTAACTGCGCGGCTATTCCTGATAATCTCCTTGAGGCGACTTTGTTCGGTTACGAAAAGGGCGCATTTACCGGTGCTCAGCAGGCTCAAGCCGGTAAGTTTGAGCAGGCGGACAATGGGACGCTGCTGCTCGATGAGGTGACCGAAATGCCTCTAGGCCTGCAAGCCAAATTGCTTCGGGTGCTGCAAGAAAGAGAGGTGGAGCGAGTTGGGGGGAAGCGACCGATTTCCTTGAATATTCGCATCGTCGCGACCTCTAACCGCGATATGGCCGAGGCGGTGGCCAAGGGTGTCTTCCGTGAGGATCTGTACTATCGCCTGAATGTCTTTCCGGTAGCCATTCCCGCCTTGCGCGACCGCCCTGACGATATTGTTCCGATTGCGCGCCATTTCGTTGGTGAGCATGGCCCGCGGATGGGGCGCTCAGGCATCACTCTCTCTGTCGCGGCCGAGAAGGCGCTTGCTCAATATGCTTGGCCGGGGAATATCCGCGAGTTGGAAAACGTCGTACAAAGGGCGTTGATTCTCGCTGTCGGTAGCCAGATCGAAGTGCCGGATTTGCGTCTTCCGGTTTCGGCCGCGCCTGCCTTGGCGCGATCGATGCCGGCTCCTCAGCAGGAACCCGGGGGCGGGATTGTGGAAAACGCTCCAGAAAGGGAAAAAAGGGTCGATAATATGAAAGACTTGGAGCGCGAACATATTCTCCGAACCTTGACCGAGGTTGGTGGCTCTCGTAAGTTGGCAATTGAGCGTCTGGGGATATCGGAGCGTACGCTGCGCTACAAGTTGCAGCAGTATAGAGATGAAGGTTATTTCAATGGCTAGTGTTGGCTTGGAAATTGCTTTTATTGTCCTGTTAATCAGGAGTGAGTGATGGATACCAAAGGGATCGAGCAGATGTTGTCCGTATTGAGAAGTACGGCAACTCAGGCTTCCGGTAATGTTCAAGAGAGTGGGCCGGCCAATGCTGGTGGGGTGGATTTCGCCCAGGTTTTGCAAAACTCGATCGACAAGGTAAACCAGACACAGAAGCAGGCAGATCAGATGGCGGAAAAACTTGCCGCCGGCGACACTAGCCAGAATCTTCATGAGGTCATGATCGCTCTGCAAACGGCCAGTGTCTCCTTCCAGGAGATGGTTCAGGTTCGAAACAAACTCGTCACGGCCTATCAGGACGTGATGAACATGCAAGTTTAGCGTTATCTAATCCGCTAAGT
The DNA here is from genome assembly GCF_047047955.1 of Azonexus sp. IMCC34839. Lineage (GTDB taxonomy): Bacteria > Pseudomonadota > Gammaproteobacteria > Burkholderiales > Rhodocyclaceae > Azonexus. The sequence goes on from NZ_CP150631.1 coordinate 3,242,352, forward strand.
CGAAAAATTTCGTGCTTTTCTGGTGCTTAACACACGTGATGTAACGTCCGCAACTACCTGACGGGTGGCTGGGGGCGTCGTTTTCGGGCTGGCGTAGCTTCCAGTGCCACAGCAACAAGGATTGGTTCAGCCAGTAGCCGTTTTTTGCTGTTCTCCGATTTGCGATTCTTGTGCCTCTGTGCATGCGAAACCGACATGCCTCCAAACCTCTCGCTGGTCAGTTGTGGCACGATCCGTCACCAAGGCGTGCTGCCCACACATTAACTTGACTGGTATCTCGGCAGTCATTCTCGGCAAACAAAAAAATGGATAAATTATCCATCATGCCTGGGTGCTAGGGATGACTTTGGGGTAATGGGGGGGGGCTGGTCGTGTTCAATGTTGTGCAGCCAAGCCAGCAATTCTGCGACTGCTAAATACAACTGTGGAGGTATGTGCTCGTCAAGATCCACCTGGGTTAATAGCGCGACCAGCTCTGGTGACTCATGTACATATACCCCGTGTTCTTTCGCGCTGGCTATGATCTGTTCTGCAATCAGTCCTTTCCCCTTTGCAATTACGCGGGGGGCTGCGTCAGTCTTGCCGTAGGCAAGAGCCACCGCTTCCCGTGTCGCATCACTCGTCAAGGGGGGGGGCATCAGAAAAGTTAGCCTGCACCAAGCGCAGGCCGTTTGTCTCGAATTGGTTGCTGAGATCGCTAATCCTTTTTCTTAGGATCGTTTCACTTGCTGACGACGTGGCTGTTAAGAAAATCTCAACATCACAATTTTGCTGCAAGCGCAGAACGGCATCGATACTCCCCAGGCTGGGTAACGTTAGACGTATCCGTGTTTGCCAGTGGCTGATGGAGTCAACCTGTTCCTGCAATTTGCGCTTTGGGTTTTCTGATATTTCCCATTGCATTTGTTGCCCAGGCCATATCTGACCCTGCCAGGCGTAGTTTTGCGTTGCCAGTGCGTCGAGTTGTTGCTGGACAATAAGCCTGATTTCCTGAGGGATGGGGCTACTGTCTTGGGCAACAACCAGTGGTCGTGTTCCCTGTAAAACTGCCTCGGGTCGAGGTTGATACATTGTTTCGGCAGCCACTGCGGGGAATTTTCCTTGCGGCTCCTGGCGCAAAGTATCGGTCGACAGCTCACCTGCCACCCAGCGCGCCTGATGAGCCTCATAGAAAACTCCGCTCTTGGTCAATGCTTCCCTCAGAACTATTGCCAAATCAGCACCTCGTACTGGAAAGTCCTCCGCTAGTGGAATGTTGCTATTCAATGGTGCAGGGCTCGCTCGTTGGTTAGGATCATCCACATTCCCGATGAGATCTCCAATTAGTTTTCCGGTCTGGCTGAGCGAAGTGTTGGTGGAGGCGGTCTGCCGTCCAGCTAGCTCGTTTTGGGGAAGGTTTGTCGCGATGGCAAAGGTTAGTTGCCCATCGTTATCGACAACCTCTAGTTCGAGACTGTCGCCGGCTTTTGCGGAGAAGGGCAGTGCAAGCGTCACTTCTCGTTGCCCCACCACTGCCCTGTAACTCCCGTCGGGCAGAAGGGCCTGAATTTCCGCCATGATTCTCTGACCCGGCTGCAGGTCACTCAGCGCATCGGTAATGCGTTGAGCCGTCACAACTGGCTGGTTTTTGGCCTGTTCTGCCGACAGCTTGGCTTGCTCGGATAGCTGCAAGCGCAGCGCGCTAGCGATGTCGGATGGAATCATTCGCTTTTCACCTAATCACGCTATCAAGCAGGCCATATCCAAATCGACCAAGATCGGTCCAGATTGGCTGGGTGAGCTTTCGTGGTAACAGGAGCTATGGTTGCAGCGATGGAAGAAGATACTTCAGGGGTGATATGAAAAAAGAGGAGAACAGAAGTTAGCTACTTTTAGATTTTCTGTTGCACAAAGAGGAAATTAGACCGGCAATCTGGTTTTTGCGTTCTTCTGCTTCTCTTATGGATAGCTGAATGTTGGACAGGGTGTCGAATAGGATATCTTGATCTGATGAGGATGGTGGGGGGATCGTCTTAAGCAGTTCGACTTGTTCTTGATTGAGCAAATCAACCAAGTCCCAAGCCTCAGAGGCGGTTGCTTGACGTATTTTCAAGGAGATTTCCCTGAGACGAAGATAATCTGCTTTCGCCATCGACTAAATAATTATTTGAAGCTGTTTTCGGAGCCTATTGCGACCCATGCCTCATGGATTTCGGACAGGAGTTCGGCAACCTCATTAAGTATGGACTTGTCGTTTCGAAGTGTGGCTAGCAGAAGACGATTGCACATGTATTCATACAATAAGCCAAGCTTGGCTGCTAACTCTCCCCCTGCTTCGAGATCAAGACTTGCTCGCAAGCCGTTGTTGATTATATCGATTGCTTTGGATATCGCGGTGCCCCGGGTGGCGGTGTCGTTTGTTTCAATGGCGACTTGGGCAATTGAAATGGCGCTTAATGCAGCTTCAAACAGCAGTAGCACCAGTCGATGAGGGTCGGCTGAGTTTACCGATGTTTCTGTGCTTACTTGGGTGTAGGCTGAAATAGGATTCGTTTGATGTCCAAGCATACTAATTATGATTCAGGTCAAGTACTGAGGTTGGCTAGTTGTTGAGAAAGATAGTTGCTGGTTGTCTTCATTGAACCAATCAGAGTATCAAGTGATGTGAATTGAGCCCGATAGCGCTTCTCTATCATTTCCATGCGTTGCTCGAGCGCTGTCCGACGAAGGCCGATATCCTTAATGATCCCATTAAGACTCTCTGTCTTCCCTGCAAGTATGCCTCCTGCTGTGGTCATCTGCTGAGCCTTGGTTTCTAGGGCGCCACCATAGCCAGTAAGTACGCTCACAACACTATCGAAGTCTTTGTCTATTGCCTTTTGGAGTTTATTTGAGTCAAGCGCTAACTTTCCACCTGACTGAATGCTTATGCCAAGATCTGAGAGTCGTGAAAATACTCCCGTCAAGCCAGAGAGTGGTTGGCTGACGGCTTCGTAGAGTTGGGATTGCACATTGCGGACTAAGGAGTCACCAGTGAGAGTGCTTGCTGTTTTTGTGTTTGTATCGTATTGGGTCAGTGACTTTGCTTGTGTCTGCAGGTCATTGTATGCCTTGACAAAATTCTCAACAGCAGTTTTTATGGTGGAGGGGTCACGGGCAACCGTCAGCGAAGTAGTGCCCAGCTTTGTCAACGTGAATGTGATACCACCAATCGCGCTGCTCACAGTATTGCTATTGGATGTAACGAGCACTCCGTCAATTTCAACTTGGGCTGTTTGAGCGGCCGAACCAACCAGGTTGAAACTGGAAAGTCGGGCGAAATCCTTTGCATCCCCAAGATTGTCGTCGGTGGCTGTAATGCTAACCGGCTCGCCTGAATTTTTCGCTGATAGAACGAGCTTGGTACCAGAGTCCCCTGTGATAATGTTGGCAGTCACCCCTGCATTGGAGGCGTTTATCGCATCTTTTACATCAGACAGAGTCGCTGTGGCACTTGTTAGTGAAATATTGGTTGTTGTTCCGCCGACTGTTATTCCTAGTGTGCCGGCGCCAACGATTTCGTTGTGGCCAGAAAAATTCGTAGCGCTAATCCGCTTTTCACTGGTGGCTAGGCGGATAACATTTATTGAGTAAGTGCCAGCGGAGGTGGTCCCGCTTGTGGTAGCAGTCACGATGCTCGCATCGCCCAGTGTGGTTTTAAATGCAGAAAGTTTATTTGCTTCGCTAAGAGTGTCAGCGGCAGATTTAAGAGCGTCAATTGAACTGCGCAGAGTACCGTAGGCTGACAGCTTGGCCTTGGTTGCAGATTCCTTCGAGTCAAGAAGAGTGATGGGTTGGCGTTCAACCTTCATCAACTGGGAGACCAAAGATTCTGCGTCAAGACCCGATCCAACGCCTAGAGAGGAAAATGTCGCCATATAAGATCTCCGAATGAATCAATGGTTATTCTACGCCTTTTGCCGAATGAGGAGTCCTTGTAGTCTATCAAGTGCTTTGGCAATGCTCAGAATTTCTTCGGAAGGAATCTGTCGAAGAATGTCCTTGGTTTCGCGGTCAATCACCTTGACTACTGTTGAGCCAGTCTCTTCATCTATGCTGAAGGTGATGTCGCTGCTTACAGGCTGGACAAAAGCATTGATACGTTCGGTAGCGTTGCGCAAACTCTCGGCGGCAGTTCCAACTTGCTGTAACGAGCCCACTTCGGTTTGTGGCGTTGTTGACATGGAATTGCTAACAACCTGTGATGCGGATGGGTTGGGTAGGAGCTTTTCGCCACGGGACTGGAGTGGGCTGACATCGCCGTTGATTGAAGGGATGGGCATCATAAAAGAAACTCCTTATCGGTACTCTGTGCGGGGGGGCATTGAACTCTTAATATGTTCGAGCCCCCCAGAATTTGTTGCCTTTGCCTTATCCGCGCAGGAGGCTGAGTACATTGTTGGGGAGGGCGTTTGCCTGGGCGAGCATGGCGGTGCCGGCTTGCTGCAGGATTTGAGCGCGGGTGAGGCTGGCTGTTTCGGATGCGTAGTCGGCGTCCAAAATGCGGCTGGCGGCTGCGGACTGGTTTTCGCGGGCTACCTGCAGAACGGATACAATGCCTTCGAAACGTGACTGCGCAGCACCAAGCGTCGAGCGCTCAGAGTTGACCTGTGTGAGGGCTGTGTCGAGTGCGCCAATCGCGCTATCGATATTAGCAGAAGTTGCTGCGCCGCCGATCGAGATGACATTGACGGCTGGAGAGAAGTTGGTGTTGTGGCCAATGGTAGCTGTTGTTACGTCGACCTTCTCGCCTGCATTGGCGCCAACTTGGAACGAATTCGTTCCGGCCTCTGTGTCGAGGATTGCTTTGCCGTTGAATTTCGTCTGGGAAATAATCCGGTTCACTTCATTTTGAAGTTGGCGGAATTCTGCTTGTAATGCAGAACGGTCATCTGCTGTATTGGTGGCATTGGCGGATTGGACGGCGAGGTCCCGCATACGCATCAGGTGGTCGCGGATCTGGCCGAGAGCGCCTTCGGCGGTTTGCGCCATGGAGATGGCGTCATTTGCGTTGCGGATGGCGACGGACATACCGCGGGATTGAGCGGTCATGCGTGTGGCGATTGCGAGGCCGGCTGCATCGTCCTTGGCGCTGTTGACGCGCAGGCCGGAAGATAGGCGCTCAAGTGCGGTGTTGAGGGCGCTCTGCGAGGTGTTGAGGTTACGCTGGGCGTTGAGCGAAGCAATGTTGGTGTTGATGATTTGAGGCATGATGCGCTCCTTTGGCAGAAGGTTGTCATAATCAATAGCCTCCTTGAAATGGGGGCCTTGAATTTATTAACGCCGTTTGTGGTGAAAACTTTAGGTGTTCGTTCAAACTGGGTGATGCATGGGGGGCGGAAATAAAAAAGGCGGCAGGAAATCCTGCCGCCTTTCATCTTTGTGACGCTGTTTATCCGCGCAGGAGGCTGAGTACATTGTTGGGGAGGGCGTTTGCCTGGGCGAGCATGGCGGTGCCGGCTTGCTGCAGGATTTGAGCGCGGGTGAGGCTGGCTGTTTCGGATGCGTAGTCGGCATCCATAATGCGGCTGGCGGCTGCGGACTGGTTTTCGCGGGCTACCTGCAGAACGGATACAATGCCTTCGAAACGTGACTGCGCAGCACCAAGCGTCGAGCGTTCAGAGTTGACTGTGGTTAGTACCGTGTCGATGAAAGAAAGGGCTGCGGATGCATTGTCGCCGTTTGCTCCGCCGATCTGGACGCCAGCTGAGACGACAGAGTAGAAGGCACTGGTTGCAGTCAGGTCCTTGGTTGTCACAGTAACTTTCTCGCCGGCATTAGCTCCGACCTGGAATTCATTGTCACCGGCGCTGCCGGCAATTACAGCCTTGCCGTTGAACTTGGTCTGGTCGATGATACGAGTCACCTCGGCTTGAAGCTGACTGAACTCAGCCTGGAGAGCAGAGCGATCGCCGGATGTATTGGTGGCATTGGCGGACTGGACGGCGAGGTCCCGCATACGCATCAGGTGGTCGCGGATCTGGCCGAGAGCGCCTTCGGCGGTTTGCGCCATGGAGATGGCGTCATTTGCGTTGCGGATGGCGACGGACATACCGCGGGATTGAGCGGTCATGCGTGTGGCGATTGCGAGGCCGGCTGCATCGTCCTTGGCGCTGTTGACGCGCAGGCCGGAAGATAGGCGCTCAAGTGCGGTGTTGAGGGCGCTCTGCGAGGTGTTGAGGTTACGCTGGGCGTTGAGCGAAGCAATGTTGGTGTTGATGATTTGAGGCATGATGCGCTCCTTTGGCAGAAGGTTGTCATAATCAATAGCCTCCTTGAAATGGGGGCCTTGAATTTATTAACGCCGTTTGTGGTGAAAACTTTAGGTGTTCGTTCAAACTGGGTGATGCATGGGGGCGGAAATAAAAAAGGCGGCAGGAAATCCTGCCGCCTTTCATCTTTGTGACGCTGTTTATCCGCGCAGGAGGCTGAGTACATTGTTGGGGAGGGCGTTTGCCTGGGCGAGCATGGCGGTGCCGGCTTGCTGCAGGATTTGAGCGCGGGTGAGGCTGGCTGTTTCGGATGCGTAGTCGGCATCCATAATGCGGCTGGCGGCTGCGGACTGGTTTTCGCGGGCTACCTGCAGAACGGATACAATGCCTTCGAAACGTGACTGCGCAGCACCAAGCGTCGAGCGCTCAGAGTTTATTTTGGTCAGCGTGGCATCGATCTGTGCGATCGCAGCACTCGCGACACCGGCGCTTTCTTGGATCGTCAGGTTGTCGGCAGCGCTGACGAATTCGGTGTCGGCAGACATGTTGGTAGTCGTGACGGTGACCTTCTCGCCTGCATTTGCACCTACCTGAAATTCGTTGCTGCCGGCCGATGTGGCAATTATTGCCTTGCCGTTGAACTTTGTCTGTTCAACGATGCGTCTGATCTCTCCTTGCAACTGGCTGAATTCCGCCTGCAGGGCGGAACGGTCGGAGCCAGTGTTGGTGGCGTTGGCGGACTGGACGGCAAGGTCCCGCATACGCATTAAGTGGTCGCGGATTTGGCCCATCGCTCCTTCAGCAGTTTGCGCCATGGAGATAGCGTCATTTGCGTTTCGGATGGCGACGGACATACCGCGGGATTGAGCGGTCATGCGTGTGGCGATTGCGAGGCCGGCTGCATCGTCCTTGGCGCTGTTGACGCGCAGGCCGGAAGATAGGCGCTGAAGTGCGGTGTTGAGAGCGCTCTGCGAGGTGTTGAGGTTACGCTGGGCGTTGAGCGAAGCAATGTTGGTATTGATGATTTGAGGCATGATGCGTTCCTTTGGCAGAGGGGTTTCATAATTGACGGCCCCTTGTTTTTGGGGGCCTTATTTCCATTAACGGCGTTTGCGAATGGAACTTGAGGGGGATTTGGAAATTTCGCCAGAGCCAAAACAAACTGACTTATTTTCGTAATCCTCATGTCACCTCATCCAAAGGAAAACGTAGGGGCAGGGACAGAAGATGCCTTCGAAGCGTGACTGGGCGATACCAAGCGTCGAGTGCGCGAAATTGACGTGGGCGACGTCCCCCCGGAATTGAGTAGCGGCTGACTTTAGAGTCCAATCTGTCACGATAAGGAGATTGGACATGAAGAAGCGATTCACTGAAGAACAGATCATTGGTTTTCTGCGGGAAGCGGAGGCAGGGATGCCGATAGCGGAGTTGTGCCGCAAACACGCTTTTTCGGAAGCGAGTTACTACCTCTGGCGCAGCAAGTTTGGCGGGATGAGTGTGTCGGACGCCAAGCGGCTCAAGGAACTCGAAACGGAAAACACGCGCTTGAAAAAGCTACTGGCCGAAACGATGCTGGAAAACGAGATCGCCAAGGAAGCCCTGCGAAAAAAGTGGTGAGCGCACCGTCGCGACGTGATCTGGTGCGCTATCTGATCGACAAGGGGCCTAGCGAGCGGAGGTCACTTCGCTTCATTGGTATGAGTCCGAGTTCATTCCGTTACCGGCCGGTGACGGATCGCAATGCGGCTTTAAAGGAGCAGATTGTCACGCTCGCCCAACGCCATCGGCGCTACGGGGCCGGGATGATCTACTTGAAGCTGCGGCAGGCTGGCATGGTGGTGAATCACAAGCGGGTGGATCGGCTCTACGCTGAGGCCGGCCTGCAAGTGAGAAGGCGAAAGCGGAAGAAGATCCCGGTGTCAGATCGTCACCCGCTAGAGCGCCCTTCGACCGCCAATCAGGTCTGGTCGATGGATTTCGTGTTCGACCGGACAGCGGAAGGGCGCGTCATCAAAAGCCTGACTGTTGTGGATGACGCAACGCACGAGGCGGTCGCGATCGTTCCGGAGCGTGCGATCGGTGGCATGCAACTGACCAGAGCACTCGATCAATTGGCCAAGACGCGAGGGTTGCCCAAGGCGATTCGGACGGATAACGGCAAGGAGTTCTGTAGTCGGGCCATGCTGACCTGGGCGCATGCCCGTAGCGTTCAACTCTTTCTCATTGAGCCGGGCAAACCGAATCAGAACGCCTATATCGAATCGTTCAATGGGCGTTTCCGGGATGAATGCCTGAACGAACACTGGTTCACCAGCCTACGCCATGCTCAGATTGTTATTGAAGGCTGGCGCCGTGAATACAACGGGGAACGACCAAAAAAATCCCTGGGCGGTTTGACGCCTGCGGCTTATGCCAAATCACTCACCCAAAAATCGGGTAAATTACCTCCGGACTCTAAAGCCCTCTGCTACTGAAAACGGGGGGACGTCGTGGGGTTAGTGCCGTGTCGATGAAGGAAAGGGCTGTGGACGTATTGTTCCCGTTTGCTCCGCCGACCTGGATGCTTGCTGAGACGACAGAGTAGAAGGGAGCGGTTGCAGTCAGGTCCTTAGCTGTCAGAGTAACGTTCTCGCCGGCATCGGCTCAGCCCCCGGATTCGTTGCCATCGGCGCTGCTGGCACAGCTCATTGACCGGTACGCCAGCCTCTGCGTCCTTCAGAAACCCGATGGTCTGCTCTTCCGATAACCGCAGCTTCAAGCCCATTCTCCTTCTTGGAAACGGACTTTACTAGATTCCCGGGTGCCCCCTTTACTTGGGGTGCCTCAGGGGCGGAAATTTTGGAATGTCGAAAATTGATTGCCTAGTTTGTTGGGGAAGGTTCTCTTCCGACAGGGGGGTAACTAGGAGGAAATTGGCGGCAAAGAAATCCCTGCTGTTACACAGTAGCGGCAGATATTGCCGCTCTTTTGGTGCGTATTTGTTGCTCGGCAAGATCTGCAGCTATCCGCCTGTGCTAGGAAATCAGTCATGCACGGCGCTTAACATCGCCGCGCATGATTTCAGAGCAAAACGGTTGTCGATTAGCCGTTGCGGAGCAGGGAAAGCACGTTGTTTGGAAGTGCGTTGGCTTGGGCGAGCATCGCAGTCCCTGCCTGCTGAAGTATCTGCGCTCGGGTAAGACTGGCGGTTTCAGCTGCGTAATCAGCGTCCATAATGCGGCTGGAGGCTGCGGTCTGGTTCTCGCGGGCAACCTGAAGCATGCTGATGATGCCTTCGAATCGTGACTGCGCGGCACCCAGCGTTGAGCGTTCCGCATTGACGGTGACCAAGGCGGCGTCAAGCTGTACTAGGGCCTCGCTTGCGCGGTCTACGGTTACCCCGATTGAGAGGTTGTTAACTACGCTTAGAAAATCGGTATTTGCGGATAGGTTGGTGGTTGTGACGGTGACCTTCTCTCCGGCGTTTGCTCCAACCTGAAATTCATTTGAGCCAGCGCTGGCGCCGACAATTTCCTTGCCGTTGAACTTGGTTTGTACAATGATTCTAGCGACTTCTGCTTGCAATTGGCTGAATTCGGCGTTGAGTGCGGAGCGATCCCCCGCGGTGTTGGTGGCGTTGGCTGACTGGACGGCGAGGTCACGCATGCGCATGAGGTGATCTCTAATTTGTCCAAGGGCACCCTCGGCAGTCTGGGCGAGGGAAATCCCGTCATTGGCGTTGCGAATGGCAACGGACATGCCACGGGACTGAGCGGTCATGCGGGTGGCGATAGATAAACCGGCAGCATCGTCTTTGGCGCTATTGACGCGCAGGCCCGAAGAAAGGCGCTCAAGTGCCGTATGAAGTGCCCCTTGTGAGGTGTTTAAATTGCGCTGTGCGTTCAGCGAGGCAATATTGGTATTAATGATCTGAGGCATGGCTTGCTCCTAGACTTGGTTTGGTAGCGCAAAATGAAGCAATTAGCGGGCCAGTATTTGTTGGTTGTATGTAGTTTAGGATTGCGTGCGCTCGACGCGTTGTTCGAGTGCAGCGAGCAGGCGATCGACGGTGCTTTCCCAACTTTCTCGATAGCCTCGAATGAAGGGGCGCATGTAAGGCATGATTGGGATACGTCGGGTGCCAAACAGACTCCATTCGAAGCGGGGTTCAAAGGCCCAGGCTGGGGTGCCTACCGCGCCCGCGATCATCGGCACGGAAACTGGCGCGGAGATAACGAGATCAAGTGCTCGGGTGACCGCAGCGACTTCGTCAATATCATCGAACTGGTCTACTTCGGGAAATGTGTGCAGGTGGACATTGCATTCACGTAGGCGGTCAAGTTCCTCCGGCTTGTGGTCGTATTGCAGGGTAATCCAATTTACCCGATCGTTCTGCATCAGTCGCTCCCACTGCTCCATTGGTGGCCAGAACTGCTTGCGCCGACCGGTTTGCAGGCTGCTACGCCAAGCAATGCCAACGTTGATCGTGCGCTGGCTGGTTTTCAGCCTTTCAAGCCGATCAGACCACCAGGCCACCCGCTGGAGGTCCGGCATGAGGAACGGCCTACGTGGTACATTGATGCTACCGTGTTTTCGAAAATAACGCTGCATCAAATCTCCCATCACGATTTGGCAGTCGAAACGATCCTTAAATAGAGGATGCGCAGGCTTCTGGCGAGGGACGAATATTAACCTAGGGAAGGAGCGGCGGAAGAGGGGCAAGAGTTTCTGTGAAACCTCAACGGTTACGCTCTGAGCTCCCTCTTCAATGAGTTGCGGGACGAACTGTAAGAATAGGATCTCGTCACCTATACCCTGCTCGCAGATGACTAGTACACGTTTCCCGGCAAAAGACGGGTATTTCCCATCTACGTTCTCGAATGTGTGTCGTTCTCGGTTCTTGTAGAGACGGTGCCGGATGTTGTATTCCTCAAGGCCTTCCTCTGTTCGCCCGCGTGCCATAAGGGTGATTGAACGGTTCATGCGGAGCTGGTCCGCGTAATGGTGCTCGGGGTCCTCCTCGAACAATTTGTTATAGATACGCAGAGCTCGGCTCGGTTGCCCGGATTCCGCGAGCAGTACAGCTAGGTTACCGCGTGCTTCGTAGTTATTCTTCTTCAGGCGTAGCGCACGTCGAATGTGGCGGATGCCAATCTCGTACTCGCCGATGCGCATGCAGGCTACAGATAATTGGAAATGCAGATAGTAGGAACGAGGGAAGCGTTTGACAGCCTCGAAGAGAAAGTCGAACGCTTCGTCGTTCTTGTCCTGTTCGTTAAGCACTTGTGCGAGGTACTCATGAGCCGTGCGGTGTTCTGCATCCTCACCAACTATAGTCCGCAGGTATTTTTCTGCCTGAGGTAGCAGCTTGTCCTGGATCAGTGACGATGCCAGAAGAAGCAGCCGCTTGTGTCGATTTTCGGTGTTTTCTCCGTCTAGGTGCTCTGCTAGGAAGGCTTCGCCGAGCTCGGCAGCACCCGAACGGTAGGCGCAGCGTACGACACCAAGTACGGCCTCGATACGCACCCGCTCGTCATCGCCGGCACAGCCGTGGGCTGCGATGAAGTTAGTGAAAGCTTGCGCAAAATTGATGCGTGAAAGGAAGTATTCTCCTGCACCTAGTCTCACCCTTGGGTTCATCGAAGCCAGCTTGGTTACCGCTTCGAAGTAATTTTCTGCCTCGGCATACCGCTTTTCATGCTCGGCTAGCTTTGCCAAGAGATAAAGTGAGCGAATGAGGCAGTCCTGATCGTGCCAGTCGCGCTCAGCTAGCCCTAGCACCTCGTCTCTATGTTCGTCTTTCTTTTGCTCGAAAAGCGACTCTGCTAATTCGATTAGCAGTGCTTCGTTGTTAGGTTCCAGTGCAAGCGCGCTGCGCAGGATTTCAACGGCCTCATCCTTGCGATCCTGCTTCTGCAGTATCTGGATTAGCTTCAGGCGGGCATTAAGATGCTGTGGGTCGAAGTCGAGCAGTTTAACGAAGAGCTTGCGTGCTTCTTCTAGGCGTCCGTCGTTGACGCAGAACAGTCCGGCGTTAAATAGAAATTCTGGACGTTGTTCGCCCTCAAGTGCCGTTTGCGAGAAATATGCGTAGGCTTTTTTGCTCTTGCCGTCAGCAGAGTAGGCAAGTGCCAAGGCTGCGTTGATCTCGCAATCTTCTGGGGCTTGGTTTTTCGCCCGGTTAAACCACTTGATTGCACTAGCAGGGTCGTTGCGTTCCAGTGCGATCTGGCCGAGCAGCTTGAGTGTAAGCGGATTTTCGGGATTTAGGCGATGAGCTTGTCCGAGGAGAGTGTCGGCCGTTTCAGCATCATGTTGGACTGCGGCGATCATGCCGAGCAACTGCCAAGTCTCGTCATTATTTTCATCTGCCTGCAGAGATTCGATTAGCAGTTCGTGGGCATCAACAAGTAGAGCGTTGCAGATCAAATCGTAGGCCGCGCGGTGGATGGTGTTTTGATAAGGATTTTGGATGGCGCGCATGAGAAGCTTTCGGATAAATGCGAAAATGTGTGGGTTGTGCGAAATTTGACTATTTGGCTTTCGGAAACACAAGTAGCCAATGGCAGAAAAATTGGGTCAGGCGAGTAGCGACCAGTCGATTGGCGTTCCTCGAGCGATAGGGACATGTGCCGTATGGCCGACGCATATGTCGTAATAACATGGCGGCAAACCAAATCCAGGACGAATGATGCGAATGTTTTCCGGAGTCAAAGGCTCGCCGGCTGCGATGTTGCGGCATGCATAGATTGATCGTCGAAAGACTTTGCTATTTTCCTCAGCCTTTGAGGCGCCATAGTTTACCGTGCCCAGTGCTTGCCAAGCCGTTTCGCTTTCGACTACTAGTGCTCGCATTTCGTCGGGTTCTAGGGAGAAAACAGAGTCGACGCCGCCATCAGCGCGTGACAGGGTGAAATGTTTCTCGATGACGGTAGCGCCGAGCGCTACGCTGGCAACTGCAGCTCCGACGCCCATGGTGTGGTCTGATAGACCTACTTCGCAGCCGAACAATTCACGCAGGTGCGGTATGGTGCGCAGGTTGGTATCAGCGGGTGTTGCAGGATAGGTGCTGGTACATTTAAGCAGTACTAGATGATGGCAACCGGCTGCACGCGCGGTACGTACAGCCTCATCTAGTTCTGCTACCGAGGCCATGCCAGTTGAAATGATCATCGGTTTGCCGGTCTTTGCTACCTTACGAATTAGCGGCAGATCGGTGTTCTCGAAGGAGGCGATCTTGTAGCATGGGACGTCAAGCGTTTCTAGAAAATCGACTGCGCTCTCGTCGAACGGTGTCGAGAAGGGAATCAGACCTAACTCAAGCGCACGCGCGAAGATTGGGCCATGCCATGCCCAAGGGGTATGGGCTTCTTGGTATAGCCTGTAGAGCGACTTTCCCTGCCAAAGCGAGTTAGGATCGTCGATGAAGAATTCCCCTCGGTTGCAGTCCAGGGTCATCGTGTCGGCCGTGTAGGTCTGAATTTTCAATGCGTGCGCACCTGCTGCTGCTACAGCTTCGACGATCGCCAGTGCGCGCTCAAGCGACTGATTGTGGTTGCCTGACATCTCGGCGATCACGAAGGGGGGGGCGTCGCGGCCAATAGGTCGACCTGTGATGGTAAAGCGAGTCTCAATTCGGTGATCACCCTGTTTTTTTGGGGGCGGTTCGGGCAACGTGGTGGCGTATTCGTTCATGGCGTTTCCAGTTCGAGGGCCTGTGTGTACATTTTGTCGTGCTAACCTGCGACTTGAAAGGCGGCGTTGTCTGGTAAGACCTCGGCAACGATGCGGCGAATTTCCGGATATTGTGCAGCGATCCAGTCGCTAGTCGCGCGGACAAGGCTGCAGCGTTCCACGCGTCCGGGAACTCGATAGACCGAAATCGGCGCTTGAGGGCGAGCCTGATCAAAGCGAACGACTCCGATGGCTTCGCCTTTGAGTTCGGCAATCAGTAATAGGCGATGGGGGTTATCGAGAGTACGCTTAAGCCAGGCGGAATACGTTGCTAAATCGATTTCCGAGGTGGCGTGTGAGACAGCGCGTACCGTCGGATCGTCGCGCCGGCGCAGAAGGTAGGAACAATCATCCTGACTGGCAGTGCGGAATACCACGTGGGTAGGCAGCATGCGCTCGGCGACACGGCGTACTCCATGTCCATCGACCAGCATCCGGCTGCGCTTGGCTAGTCCGCGAAGCAGGGAGGGGGGGGTAATTAGGGTACCGAGCCAAGCGGCAAAGATTGGTCTGTCGGGTGACATCATAAGAGGAGTGCCAACGGCATAGCCTCCTTCAGGTTCTGTGAAGTGGAACATGCTGGCGGCCGCTATTGCGGAGGCACGTGCCTCCAAGATCGCCTGGGGCATGTGTTCGTGGTTGCCCGCCCCGCCAGAGGCAATCACGGGTAGATTGACGGCTTGAGTCACTTTTCAATGAGAGCCAAGTCATAGCCCTGCATGGTGCCGTCTCGATCGATGGAGTTGTTCGCGGCTAATGTTGCGGCTGATGTAAACAGTGCCAAAATCTCCGGCCCAAAAAGCTTCCTGTTCTGTTCTATGGGGCGTCATAGTTAATTGTCCGTTGCGGTGCTATGGTTTTCTGGGCAACATGGCGATTGATGTCTTCCCAATCAGGATGCTCAGCGAGCAGTGCAAGGACGTCTTCCATGACAAAATCTGGCTTGGTCGGGTGGAGTGTCTCAAAAATGCGGCGCACTAACTCGAAGTCCTCGAGGGTATCGACTGTCCAACGGTGCTGGCTCAGATCTGGTGTTCTGGTTAGGGATCTCACCTGATATCGGCCGGGGCGCCAATAAATGAAAGGAGTGACGTGTTCGCGCTCGGATGCGTCTCGGGATTCTGTTTGGGCTTCTGCAAGCGCTTTGGTACTGAAGACCTCTACGGCCATTCCGTAGGGCCAGGTCGGCGCAATCGTGTTAGATACGTAGTCACATGATCCATCTTCGAAAGCGGCAATGGCATCGTCTATTAACTGTGGATCAATCAGCGGGCAATCTGAAGTTACTCGCACCACGGTTGTGACGGAGAAGTGCTGAGCGGCTTTGTGATAACGCGAAAGAACATCGTGCTCAGATCCTCGAATAAAAGAAATTTCCTCTGCTTCGCAGAAAGCCACAATAGGATCATCCGCGATTTGGGTTGTCGTGGCGACTATGATTAGGTTTGCACGATTCACACGCCTAAGTCGTTCGATTTGGTAAGCGAGCATGGGTAGCCCGGCAATCGGCATGAGTACTTTGCCGGGTAGTCGAGATGAGCTCATGCGTGCTTGAACTATGATCGAAGTCTTTGTGCTCATGGATTAAGCATTTCCAGAAGCGTGCGGACAATAAACTCCTGCTGCATTTCGTATCGCTTCAGTCTATCCCGTGAATCGACGATGACCCGGCGCGGCTTGTAATGCTGCAGGACCGTAGCGATGAATTGGCGTTCGAAGGAGCCGGTGCCGCAGGCGACCAACAGGCTGCTGTTATCGAACATTCTGCCTCCAGTGCGTTATTCGTTCGTAGTATATATCTCTCGCCGTGGGCTGATCAGCCGACAACGACCCGGTTTTTGCCGGTCTTCTTGGCTTGGTACATCGCCTCATCGGCACGTTTTATCACCGTATTCTGCACGTCGTTGTCTTGCATCTGGGTCACGCCGGCGCTGAATGTGATGAGCACCTTGTCGTTGCCATGCAGGAAGAACTTCTTGGTGAGTTCGCGCTGCAATCGGGTCAGCGCCTTGACGGCATCTTCCAGGTGGGTCTCGGGGAGCAGGATGATGAATTCCTCTCCACCGTAACGGGCGACGGTATCCTGAGGGCGCAACGTTTCGCGGCAGACCTTGGCCAAGTGAATCAGTGCAGCATCGCCGGCATCGTGCCCCATCGAGTCGTTCAGTTTCTTGAAATTGTCGATGTCGAGGAGGGCGACGCACAGCGCGGTGTCGTGCCGTTTGGCGCGAGCCGTTTCCTTGGCAAACATGTCTTCGAGTCCGCGACGGTTGAGTGCTCCCGTCAATTGGTCATGCCTGACCAAGTCGCTGGTTTGTTCCAGTTCGCGCTCGAGTTCCTGAATTCTCGCTTCAGATTCTTTGACCTTCTGTTGGGTGTTGCGCAGTTCGTCGCGAGAGTGGAGTGCATTCAATTGAATGGCCCGGGTTTCCTTCATGACTTCGCCCAGAACATTCTCTAGCTCGGTTATGTTGTCGGCCGAACTGATCTTCGCTGCGCAAACCTCTATCTTGTCGTGGTATTCAGACGTGGCGTCGGCAAAGTTGGCCAAGTGGTCCACAAAGCCGGCGAGCAAGCTCTTGATGGCTTCCTTGGCCTCAGCCAAGCTGGCCTTCAGTTGGCTCTGTTTGAAGATGACTTCTTTCAGGCGGCGCTCAGCATCGTCTATCGAGCGTTGCGATAGCGGTTTTTCGATGATGTCGCGAACCACTTCGATCTGGCCGTGGAGCCAGCGGTCATCCAGCACCAACTCGGTAATGTTTTCGACCAACAGGCGCAACAGGCCTAGCAGGCTTTGCCGGAGTTCTGCTTGATCCTCGGCGAGCAATTCCAACTTGAAGGCGAAACGTTTGAGGCGGGTGAGAAACTCCTGAAGTTGTTCCGAACGTACGGCGGTGCGAATGTCATTCGCCAGTATCTTGGCGTCGCTGGCCAGCATTGGGCTTTCGACCAGTTGGGTGGCAATCGCGGTTTCCAGGGTGAAAGCGAAGAGTTCGCGTAACTCCGGAAGCAATTCGGACTCTGCTGCGGTGGACTGCTCGGAAAGACGAATTTCCGAGGTGGTTCCGATGGAGCTTTCGCCGCCGTTTTCCAGTTCCTTGCCTTGGCCCCACGAACGCAATAGGTTTTGCAGGCGAGTGAACAGGGTTTCGGGATTTGCCCCGCTACTGGTGAGCACATGTTCTAGCGATTCACGTTTACGTGCCGACGTGAGGCCGACGTGCCGGGCGTCCCATTGTTTCAACAGGTCGCTGATAAGGTCAGACCAGGTGAGCTTTTGGGCTTCAGTGAGATTGACGACGAATTCACTTAAATGCGTTTTGTAGTCTTCCCAATTGCCTGCTTTGATGGATTCATCAAGTAGACGAGCGAGTCTAAGTTGATCCGGGGAAGACTTTGGCAACGCGGCAGCCAACGAGCGAAGTTGCTTATCGGGGAAGGTCGCATCGTTCGCCGGCTTGGTGCCAGCGATCTCGTGATACAGCGTCTGGTAATGATCCGGGGTCGGGGCAACCCGACGGGACGCCAGTTGGCGCAGGGTCTCGCGGGCGATTTCGAATGGATTGGTCAGCGTGGCCATATTGAAATTCTTTCGGTCAGGCTATAATCGCGGCCTTTCTTTGTGCCCCCGTAGCATGAAGGTCGTGCAGTTGATTTGTAATCATCAGGACTTGGTTCGATTCCGAGCGGGGGCACCATCTCAAGAATTGGCGTGGCCGTAGCCCAAGCGGTGAGATAGCGTTTGCGCTGCATGCAACATCGCCTTGGCGACCGAGCTATCCCAGTCAACGCTGAACTCCCCGGTTGACCCCAACGATGTTATTGCTGCGACCATGCTCCCAGTGTGGTCGTAAACTGGCGCGCTGAAGCCGTTGATTCCTGGGGTTAGGCTGCCAGTTGCTCGAGCGATCCCGTGGCCGCGAATCTCCGTCAGTTGTTTCTCGAGGTTGCGGCGGACGGTGGTGATCGCAGTCTTGGAGGCTTCGGATTCCTGACGCAGTTCCTCGTCCAGCATTTGTTTGAGGTACGGTGACTTGTAAAAGGACGCAAAGGCCCTGCCGGTTGCCGATTTGCACAAGGACAGCACAGTGCCGGGACGAAGCGTGATGGTGACCGGACCTCCAGCATCAACGATACGGACAATCGTCGCGCCATGGGTGCCCCAAACCGCGAGTGCAACCGTTTCGTGTATTTCCTCGCAGAGTGCCTCAAGAATAGGGCTAGCCAAGCGGACGGGGTCGAGCCGGCCCAAGCCGGAAAGCCCGAGTTCGAGGGCATAAGCACCGAGATCGTAGCGGCCACTACTGGCATCTTGTTCGACGATGCCGATACGCATGAAACTGACCATGTAGCGATGAGCCTTGGCGGCGGGCATTCCCGCGCCCTTGGCGATGTCGCGCAACATCATTGGCCGGTTGGTCGATGCTAATACTCGCAGCAGGCGGAATCCTACCTCTACCGACTGGATGCCTTGGCGGTCGCTCGATACCTTGGTAATCATAAATTCGTGATCGGAAGCAAAAGCTACATTCTATGCATCTATGGCAGATGTTAGGTGGCGAATATAATTTCCATTACAAATTTAGGGAGATATTTATGCGTGCAGTGCTTGTGGCAAATCCTAAGGGCGGGGCAGGCAAGACAACTTTGGCAACCAATCTGTCGGGGTATTTTGCCAACAAGGGGCAGAAGACCACATTGTGCGACTTGGATCGTCAGCAGTCAGCTCTCCGCTGGATGGCTTTTCGCGACGAGGCTTTGCCGGGGGTGTCGGGGTTCTTTGCTGGTAATCAGATTGTTCTGAATCTTCCCAAGGACGCGGATTGGGTAGTCGTTGATGCGCCGGCGGGGCTACAGGGCTATAAATTGTCCGACTATGTGCGCGTGGTGGATAAGGTGCTAGTTCCGCTTGTGCCCTCTATATTTGATATGGCGGCCACCGAAGACTTCCTTAACGCCATGCGCAACGAAGTGCGTGGGGTGCGTAACAAGATCGGTATCGTCGCGATGCGTGTCGATCCGCGTACTCGTGCTGCCGGCATGCTTGAAGAATTCCTCCGCCACTTCGATCTCCCTATCGTTGGCTACCTGCGTAATACGCAGAACTACGTCAATGTGGCGGCAGCGGGGGCGACAGTATTCGACCCGCCACGTGCAAAGCATCGCAAAGATGTCGACCAGTGGGCTTCGCTCATTGAGTGGGTCGAAAAATAAGTTAAACAATTTTCGCGTGGGTGCTTGACGATAGGGGGCGGTATCTGGATAATGCGCCCCTCTCTCGGACGCGGGGTGGAGCAGTTGGCAGCTCGTCGGGCTCATAACCCGAAGGTCGCAGGTTCAAGTCCTGCCCCCGCAACCAAAAGCAAGGCGCTTGAAGTTTTTGAGCGTTTTGTTTTGAGAAATAAATAAGGCAGCAAGAAAAAATATTTTTCGAAACTGCTTGACGGAAGTGAGTAGTTGCTTCATAATCTCGCTTCTCTGCTGCTGACGAATCAAACGAAACGGCGCAGCGACTGATCTTTAAAAGTTTGGACAACCGATAGGTGTGGGTGTCTTGATGCGAAGCGATGCAAGTCGCAAAAAAGTATTAAGGCAAATACACCGAGTAATAGGTAGAGAAATCTACCGTCAGTGAATTTGCGAGTTTGTTGGATTGAACTGAAGAGTTTGATCCTGGCTCAGATTGAACGCTGGCGGCATGCCTTACACATGCAAGTCGAACGGCAGCACGGACTTCGGTCTGGTGGCGAGTGGCGAACGGGTGAGTAATGTATCGGAACGTACCTTTCAGTGGGGGATAACGTAGCGAAAGTTACGCTAATACCGCATATTCTGTGAGCAGGAAAGCAGGGGATCGTAAGACCTTGCGCTGATTGAGCGGCCGATATCAGATTAGCTAGTTGGTGGGGTAACGGCCTACCAAGGCTACGATCTGTAGCGGGTCTGAGAGGATGATCCGCCACACTGGGACTGAGACACGGCCCAGACTCCTACGGGAGGCAGCAGTGGGGAATTTTGGACAATGGGGGCAACCCTGATCCAGCCATGCCGCGTGAGTGAAGAAGGCCTTCGGGTTGTAAAGCTCTTTCGGCCGGGAAGAAATCGCATCAGCTAATACCTGGTGTGGATGACGGTACCGGAATAAGAAGCACCGGCTAACTACGTGCCAGCAGCCGCGGTAATACGTAGGGTGCGAGCGTTAATCGGAATTACTGGGCGTAAAGCGTGCGCAGGCGGTTTTTTAAGATAGGCGTGAAATCCCCGGGCTTAACCTGGGAACTGCGCTTATGACTGGAAGACTAGAGTACGGCAGAGGGGGGTGGAATTCCACGTGTAGCAGTGAAATGCGTAGAGATGTGGAGGAACACCGATGGCGAAGGCAGCCCCCTGGGCCGATACTGACGCTCATGCACGAAAGCGTGGGGAGCAAACAGGATTAGATACCCTGGTAGTCCACGCCCTAAACGATGTCAACTAGGTGTTGGGTGGGTAAAACCATTTAGTACCGTAGCTAACGCGTGAAGTTGACCGCCTGGGGAGTACGGCCGCAAGGTTAAAACTCAAAGGAATTGACGGGGACCCGCACAAGCGGTGGATGATGTGGATTAATTCGATGCAACGCGAAAAACCTTACCTACCCTTGACATGTTCAGAATCCTGAAGAGATTTGGGAGTGCCCGAAAGGGAACTGGAACACAGGTGCTGCATGGCTGTCGTCAGCTCGTGTCGTGAGATGTTGGGTTAAGTCCCGCAACGAGCGCAACCCTTGTCGTTAATTGCCATCATTTAGTTGGGCACTTTAACGAGACTGCCGGTGACAAACCGGAGGAAGGTGGGGATGACGTCAAGTCCTCATGGCCCTTATGGGTAGGGCTTCACACGTCATACAATGGTCGGTACAGAGGGTTGCCAAGCCGCGAGGTGGAGCCAATCCCAGAAAGCCGATCGTAGTCCGGATTGCAGGCTGCAACTCGCCTGCATGAAGTCGGAATCGCTAGTAATCGCGGATCAGCATGTCGCGGTGAATACGTTCCCGGGTCTTGTACACACCGCCCGTCACACCATGGGAGTGGGTTCCACCAGAAGTAGTTAGCCTAACCGCAAGGAGGGCGATTACCACGGTGGGGTTCATGACTGGGGTGAAGTCGTAACAAGGTAGCCGTATCGGAAGGTGCGGCTGGATCACCTCCTTTCTAGAGAAAGCATCCTGGCACCCACAACCTATCGGTTGTTCATCAGTAGCAAACAGACGGAGGGTCTGTAGCTCAGTCGGTTAGAGCACCGTCTTGATAAGGCGGGGGTCGTTGGTTCGATTCCAACCAGACCCACCAACGTCAAAAACGGGGGATTAGCTCAGCTGGGAGAGCACCTGCTTTGCAAGCAGGGGGTCGTCGGTTCGATCCCGTCATCCTCCACCAGAACCCTGAGATAAACGGATGTTTATCTCAGGCTTTTGAGAAATCAATTGCTACGCTCTTTAACAAAACGGAAGAAGGTTGTGTAACGCTGTGATGAGCAGCGCTACACGTTGTGATTGCATCTGATTGTCTATTACAGCTAGTAGATGATCAGCACAAAGTTTTTTGAGTTGCCTGTAACCGTCTCGCAAGAGACTTCAAGGTTATAGGATCAAGCGACTAAGTGCATGTGGTGGATGCCTTGGCGATCACAGGCGATGAAGGACGTGCAAGCCTGCGAAAAGCGCGGGGGAGTTGGCAACGAAACGTTGATCCCGCGATGTCCGAATGGGGAAACCCACCTCTTTGAGGTATCCCTTGCTGAATACATAGGCAAGGGAGGCGAACCCGGTGAACTGAAACATCTAAGTAGCCGGAGGAAAAGAAATCAACCGAGATTCCCTAAGTAGTGGCGAGCGAACGGGGAAAAGCCTGCTAGTGATAGCAGCTTTGTTAGCAGAACGGAATGGAAAGTCCGGCCGTAGTGGGTGATAGCCCCGTATGCGAAAACATCGCTGTGGTACTAAGTTAGCGAAAAGTAGGGCGGGGCACGTGAAACCTTGTCTGAACATGGGGGGACCATCCTCCAAGGCTAAATACTCGTGATCGACCGATAGTGAACCAGTACCGTGAGGGAAAGGCGAAAAGAACCCCGGGAGGGGAGTGAAATAGAACCTGAAACCGCATGCATACAAACAGTGGGAGCCTCCTTGTGGGGTGACTGCGTACCTTTTGTATAATGGGTCAGCGACTTACGTTGTGTTGCGAGCTTAACCGAATAGGGGAGGCGTAGCGAAAGCGAGTCTGATAAGGGCGTTTAGTAGCACGGCGTAGACCCGAAACCGGATGATCTATCCATGGCCAGGATGAAGGTGCCGTAACAGGTACTGGAGGTCCGAACCCACTAATGTTGAAAAATTAGGGGATGAGCTGTGGATAGGGGTGAAAGGCTAAACAAATCCGGAAATAGCTGGTTCTCCCCGAAAACTATTTAGGTAGTGCGTCTTATATCACTTCCGGGGGTAAAGCACTGTTATGGCTAGGGGGTCATCGCGACTTACCAAACCATGGCAAACTCTGAATACCGGAAAGTGCGAGTAAGGCAGACAGACAGTGGGTGCTAACGTCCATTGTCAAGAGGGAAACAACCCAGACCGCCAGCTAAGGTCCCCAAGACACAGTTAAGTGGGAAACGAGGTGGGAAGGCATAGACAGCTAGGAGGTTGGCTTAGAAGCAGCCACCCTTTAAAGAAAGCGTAATAGCTCACTAGTCGAGTCGTCCTGCGCGGAAGATGTAACGGGGCTCAAACTGTGCACCGAAGCTGCGGATATCGAAAGATATGGTAGGGGAGCGTTCTGTAGGTCTGTGAAGGTGTCTTGTAAAGGATGCTGGAGATATCAGAAGTGCGAATGCTGACATGAGTAGCGATAAAGCGGGTGAAAGGCCCGCTCGCCGAAAGCCCAAGGTTTCCTACGCAACGTTCATCGGCGTAGGGTGAGTCGGCCCCTAAGGCGAGGCTGAAAAGCGTAGTCGATGGGAAACAGGTCAATATTCCTGTACCGATTCTAGATGCGATGTGGGGACGGAGAAGGTTAGGTCAGCCATCTGTTGGAATAGGTGGTTTAAGCGTGTAGGAGTGTCCCTTAGGCAAATCCGGGGGAATTATCTGAGGCGTGATGACGAGGCACTACGGTGCTGAAGTGATTGATACCAAGCTTCCAGGAAAAGCCACTAAGCTTCAGTCTAGAATCGACCGTACCGCAAACCGACACAGGTGGGCAGGATGAAAATTCTAAGGCGCTTGAGAGAACTCAGGAGAAGGAACTCGGCAAATTGACACCGTAACTTCGGGAGAAGGTGTGCCCCGGTAGGTTGTAGAGCCTCGCGCTCGAAGGCCGATGGGGTTGCAGTGAAATGGTGGCTGCGACTGTTTAATAAAAACACAGCACTCTGCAAACACGAAAGTGGACGTATAGGGTGTGACGCCTGCCCGGTGCTGGAAGATTAAGTGATGGGGTGCAAGCTCTTGATCGAAGTCCCAGTAAACGGCGGCCGTAACTATAACGGTCCTAAGGTAGCGAAATTCCTTGTCGGGTAAGTTCCGACCTGCACGAATGGCGTAACGATGGCCACACTGTCTCCTCCTGAGACTCAGCGAAGTTGAAATGTTTGTGAAGATGCAATCTCCCCGCGGCAAGACGGAAAGACCCCATGAACCTTTACTGCAGCTTTGCATTGGACTTTGAACCGGTTTGTGTAGGATAGGTGGGAGACTGTGAAACCTGGACGCTAGTTCAGGTGGAGTCGTCCTTGAAATACCACCCTGATTTGTTTGAGGTTCTAACCTAGGCCAGTGAATCCTGGCCGGGGACCGTGCATGGTAGGCAGTTTGACTGGGGCGGTCTCCTCCCAAAAGGTAACGGAGGAGTACGAAGGTACGCTTAGGGCGGTCGGACATCGCCCATAAAGTGCAATGGCAAAAGCGTGCTTGACTGCGAGACCCACAAGTCGAGCAGGTGCGAAAGCAGGTCATAGTGATCCGGTGGTTCTGTATGGAAGGGCCATCGCTCAACGGATAAAAGGTACTCTGGGGATAACAGGCTGATACCGCCCAAGAGTTCATATCGACGGCGGTGTTTGGCACCTCGATGTCGGCTCATCTCATCCTGGGGCTGTAGCCGGTCCCAAGGGTATGGCTGTTCGCCATTTAAAGAGGTACGTGAGCTGGGTTTAAAACGTCGTGAGACAGTTTGGTCCCTATCTGCCGTGGGCGCTGGATATTTGAAGGGGGCTGCTCCTAGTACGAGAGGACCGGAGTGGACATTCCTCTGGTGTACCGGTTATGACGCCAGTCGTATCGCCGGGTAGCTATGAATGGAAGAGATAAACGCTGAAAGCATCTAAGCGTGAAACTCGCCTTAAGATGAGATATCCCGGAGTCTTGAACTCCCTAAAGGGTCGTCGAAGACCACGACGTTGATAGGTCAGGTGTGGAAGCGCAGTAATGCGTTAAGCTAACTGATACTAATTGCCCGTGCGGCTTGATCCTATAACCTTGAACAACAAGCAATTCAAAAAACACAATCACAACATACCTTCTTACACCGTTTTGCGTTTGGCGCTCTCAACAGCGACAAACACACAAGTTACGCTTGGCGGCAATAGCCTTCTGGACCCACCCCTTCCCATCCCGAACAGGACCGTGAAACAGATGAGCGCCAATGATAGTGAGCACCTCGCTCGCGAAAGTAGGTCACCGCCAGGCTCCCCATTCAAAAGCCCCCTCAGCACAACGCTGCAGGGGGCTTTGTCGTTCACGCCTCAAAGACAAAGCAGCGAAAATAATTCGCCCTGCAACATGAGGCACCATCCGGCCTATGCTAGAATTCGCACCGGCGGGTCTCCCCGCATTGCAGGGTGGTGAACCTGGTCAGGTCCGGAAGGAAGCAGCCACAGCCATTGACTGCAAGTGCCGGGGGTTAGGCTCGCCATTTCCATTTTCTGCTTTGGTGTGGGGCGCATGAGTTATCAGGTTCTTGCGCGCAAGTGGCGACCGCGCAATTTTTCAACGCTTGTCGGTCAAGAGCATGTCGTACGTGCTCTGACGCACGCGCTCTCCGAGCAGCGTTTGCACCATGCGTATCTGTTCACCGGAACGCGGGGGGTCGGCAAGACGACGATTGCCCGAATCCTGGCCAAGGCGCTGAATTGCGAAACAGGCATCACGCCCAATCCCTGCGGAACTTGCTCGACGTGCCAGGAAATCGATGGTGGCCGTTTTGTTGATCTGCTCGAAGTCGACGCGGCAACGAATACCCGCGTCGATGAGATGCGGCAGTTGCTGGAAAATGCCGTCTATGCGCCAACCCGCGGCCGCTTCAAAGTCTATGTGATCGACGAAGTGCACATGCTCTCCACGTCTGCCTTCAACGCCATGTTGAAGACCCTGGAAGAGCCGCCGGAGCATGTCAAGTTCATTCTGGCGACGACGGATCCGCAGAAGATTCCGGTTACCGTGCTGTCGCGTTGCTTGCAGTTCAATTTGAAGCAGATGCCGGTTCCGGCCATTGCCGGGCATCTGTCGCATATCCTCGAAGCCGAAGGCATTCAGTTCGATCAGCCGGCGCTGGCACTCATCGCACGCTCGGCGGCGGGCAGTATGCGGGATGCCTTGTCAATATTGGATCAAGCCATCGCGCATGGCGCCGGTGTGGTCGATGAATCCCAAGTCCGAGCGATGCTGGGCTCCGTCGATCAGGATTTCCTGTTTGCCATTCTGGAAGCACTGCTCGGCGGAGATGCCCAGGCCTTGGTGGCCGTCGCAGCCGACATGGCAATGCGCAGCCTGTCGTTCAATTCGGCCTTGCAGGAGCTCGCATCACTGCTCACGCGCTTGCAAGTGGCTCAATGCGTACCGGCGTCTTTGGAAGACGATCCGGATAAGGCTCGTCTGCAGGAGTTGGCAGCGGCCTTGCCGGCAGAATTCATACAGTTGGCCTATCAGATTACCAATATCGGGCGCCAGGAACTGGCCAGTGCTCCGGATGAATATTCTGGTTTCCTGATGACCTTGCTGCGCCTGCATGCCTTCAAGCCGGCTTCCGTATCCGATGTGGTTGCCAATATTGCCTCTGCGCGACCGAAAAGAACCGAGGTCCCCGTAGCGGTTTCGGCTAGCCCAGCCCCTGTTCAAGAAGCCCCTAGAGAAAAAGCCCCGGTGCGTCCTGTCGCGGAAGTCGGTGACGATTGGCATGCGATGGTCGGTGCCCTGGCAATCAGCGGTTTGGCGCGAGAGTTGGCGCAGAACTGCGAATTGAGAAGTCTGACCGAAGGGCAGTGTATTTTGCGCCTAGCCCCCAGTCGTGCTCACTTGCAGATGAAGCCTTCTCCGGAAAAGTTGCAGCAGGCACTATCGGACTATCTTGGTCGCGCCATCATGCTACGTATCGAGGTTGGCGAAAATGATAGCGAAACGCCGGCGGTTGTGGCTGGGCGGCAACGTCAGCAACGGCTCGATGCGGCTGTAAATTCAATCGAACAAGACGCATTTGTGCGTGACATGATCGATTCTTGTGACGCATCGATCGTGCAGTCTTCAATCAAACCCATCGCCTAACGGAGCAAAGAACATGATGAAGGGTGGTTTGGCTGGCCTGATGAAGCAGGCCCAGATGATGCAGGAAAACATGAAGAAGGCGCAGGACCAGTTGGCTCAGGTCGAGGTCGAAGGCCAGTCGGGCGCCGGTATGGTCAAGGTCGTGATGACTTGTGCCCATGAAGTTCGTCGCGTCAGCATCGATCAGTCGGTCATGGACGACAAGGAAATGCTGGAAGACCTGGTCGCGGCGGCAGTCAACGATGCAATGCGTCGTGGCGAGGAGCTGTCCAAGGAAAAGATGTCCGGCTTCACAGCCGGTTTGAACCTGCCTCCTGGGTTCAAGCTGCCGTTCTAAGTGAATCCGAGCGGGCTCGAAGCCCTGATTCAGGCGCTGCGTTGCTTGCCCGGGGTCGGGCCAAAGTCGGCGCAGCGCATGGCGTATCACCTGCTGCAAAGGGATCGGCCTGGCGCCAAGCGGCTCGGTGACGCGATCCTGCATGCACTCGAGCATGTGCGTCACTGCCAGCGCTGCAATACCTTCAGCGAAACCGATATCTGTGAGCGCTGCGCTTCGCCGCGGCGCGATCCGAGTCTGTTGTGCGTGGTCGAAACGCCCGTCGATCTGAACATGATGGAGCAGACCCTGGCTTTCCCGGGGTTGTACTACGTGCTGATGGGGCGTATTTCCCCCCTGGATGGTGTCGGACCGAAAGAACTGGGGCTCGATCGTCTTCTGGCCAGGGCCTTGGACGGTGAGGTCAAGGAGGTCATTCTGGCGACCAATTACACCAATGAAGGCGAAGCGACGGCTCATTACATCACGGCAATGCTGAAACCGAAGGGCATTACCGTCACGCGTATCGCACGTGGAGTTCCGGTTGGAGGTGAACTCGAATACGTGGATCCAGGAACCTTGGCGCAGGCATTGCGCGAGAGAAAGAGCTGTTCATCGTGACAGCGGCTTTTTTCGAAGGTTCCGATGTCGTATAATTTAGTGTTTGTTTTTAATCCCATCCAATTCCTTTAGGGGTCAGCGTTATGAGCAATCAAGGAAAAGTGGACTGCGGGCGGCGGCGTTTGGTCGTTGCGACTGCAGCCGTGGGCGGGGCTGGTGCGGTTGGCGCACTTGTTCCGTTCGTCTCCAGTTTGCTTCCGTCCGAACGCGCCAAAGCGGCAGGCGCACCGGTCGAAGTCGATATCAGCAAACTCGAGCCGGGTCAGATGATGACCGTCGAGTGGCGCGGCAAGCCGGTGTGGATCATCAACCGCACCAAGGACATGCTGGACACGCTGCCCAAGTTGGCCGATGCAGTGGCCGATCCGAAGTCGGAAAAGAATCAGCAGCCGGCTTACGCTCAAAACGATACCCGCTCCATCAAGCCGGAAGTTCTGGTCGTGGTCGGTATCTGTACCCACCTCGGCTGCTCGCCGTCCTCCAAGTTCAAGAAGGGCGCCGAAGAAGGTATGGGCGCCGATTGGCTGGGCGGCTTCCTGTGCCCTTGCCATGGTTCCACGTTCGACTTTGCCGGTCGCGTGTTCAAGGCCAAGCCGGCACCGACCAATCTCGAAGTTCCGCCGCACGTGTATCTCGCCGATACACGCATTCTGATCGGCGAAGACAAGAAGGGGGCTTAACATGGCTGGTGGCACTTACGAAAAGTACAAGTCCGACGGCTCGATCGGCGGCAATCTCCTGGAGTGGTTCGACGCCCGTTTCCCGGCGACGTCGATGTGGAAGGGACATTTGTCCGAGTACTATGCTCCGAAGAACTTCAACTTCTGGTATTTCTTCGGTTCGCTGGCCCTGCTGGTTCTGGTCATTCAGATCGTCACCGGCATTTTCCTGGTCATGCACTACAAACCGGATGCAGCGATCAACGCCAATGGCGTGCCGGTCGCCTTCGCTTCCGTCGAGTACATCATGCGCGACGTGCCGGGTGGCTGGATCATCCGTTACATGCACTCGACCGGTGCTTCGGCCTTCTTCATCGTGGTTTACCTGCATATGTTCCGTGGCCTGCTCTACGGTTCCTATCGCAAGCCGCGTGAACTGACCTGGTTGTTCGGCGTCGGCATCTTCCTGGTGCTGATGGGCGAGGCCTTCTTCGGTTATCTGCTCCCGTGGGGCCAGATGTCCTTCTGGGGGGCTCAGGTGATCGTTAACCTGTTCTCCGCCATCCCGATCATCGGACCGGATCTCTCCATCGTCATCCGCGGCGACTTCGTCGTGGGCGATGCGACCCTGAACCGCTTCTTCTCCTTCCACGTCATCGCTTTCCCGCTCGTTCTGCTGGGTCTGGTTGCCGCGCACGTTC
This sequence comes from Azonexus sp. IMCC34839, assembly GCF_047047955.1. Classification (GTDB taxonomy): domain Bacteria; phylum Pseudomonadota; class Gammaproteobacteria; order Burkholderiales; family Rhodocyclaceae; genus Azonexus. The sequence goes on from NZ_CP150631.1 coordinate 3,271,166, forward strand.
TGGCGCTGCACGAAACCGGCTCGAACAACCCGGACGGTATCGAAATCAAGGCGAACAAGGACGAAAACGGTATTCCGCGCGACGGCATCCCGTTCCATCCGTACTACACGGTCAAGGACATCGTCGGTGTCGTGGTCTTCCTGATGGTCTTCTCCGCGGTGCTCTTCTTCGCACCGGAAGGCGGCGGCTACTTCCTGGAAACCCCGAACTTCTACCCGGCTGACCCGCTGAAGACCCCGCCGCACATTGCGCCGGTGTGGTACTTCACGCCGTTCTACTCGATCCTGCGTGCGGTCACCTATCCGCTGTTCGGTCTTGATGCCAAGTTCTGGGGCGTCGTTGCCATGGGCGCTTCGGTGGTGATCTTCGCCTTCCTGCCCTGGCTGGATCGCAGCCCGGTCAAGTCGATCCGCTATCGCGGCCCGATCTACAAGACCCTGCTGACCATCTTCGTCGTCTGCTTCATCGTCCTTGGCTATCTGGGTACCCTGTCCCCGTCGCCGATGGGTGAACTGGTTTCGCAGATTTGTTCGGTGTTCTATTTCGGTTTCTTCCTTGGCATGCCGTGGTGGTCCCGGATGGACAAGTTCAGCCCGGTTCCCGACCGCGTGACGTTCAAGTGAGAGGATGCCTAAAATGAAAAAATTCCTTATCGCATTGCTCTTCGCGCCGATGCTGGCTTTTGCCAGCGGCGGCAACGTCCACCTCGACAAGTGGCCGGGTTCGGTCAGTGACAAGGCGGCACTGCAAAACGGTGCCAAGCTGTTCGTCAATTACTGCCTGAACTGCCACGGTGCTTCCTACATGCGCTACAAGAACCTGCTCGACCTCGGTCTGTCCGAGCAGCAGGTCAAGGACAACCTGATGTTCACCTCCGACAAGATCGGTGGCCTGATGGCTGTCGCGGCGCGTGCCGACGAGCAGAAACTGTGGTTCGGCGCGACCCCGCCGGATCTGACCATCATCGCCCGTGCCCGTGGCGATGCCGGTGCGCCGAAGGCTGGCGCCGACTGGCTCTACACCTACCTGCGTTCCTTCTACCGTGACGAAAAGCGTCCGACCGGCTGGAACAACGTGGTGTTCGAGAACGTTGGCATGCCGCATATCCTGTACGGTCTGCAAGGCCAGCAAGTGCTGAATCACGAAACGCATAAGCTGGAACTGGCCGTGCCGGGCACCATGGCTCCGGCCGAATTCGACAAGGCGGTTTCCGACCTCGTCGGCTTCATGGTCTGGATGGGCGAGCCGCAGCAAGAGTTCCGTCAGACTCTGGGCTTCCTGGTACTGGCCTTCCTGGCAGTCCTCTTCGTCGTGGCCTACGCCCTGAAGAAGGAATACTGGAAAGACATTCACTGATCCTTTAAGGATCGGCTAACGGCATCGCGGGTTCGGCTTCGGCCAACCCCCGATGCCGAATCTCATTTTGAGGGTGACCATCTATGATGAATCTTTACTCGGGTACCACCTGTCCCTTCAGCCATCGCTGCCGTATTGTCCTGTTCGAAAAGGGCATGGATTTTCAGGTGATCGATGTCGATATGTTCAACAAGCCGGAAGAAATGGCCGCGATCAACCCGCACAACCGCGTGCCGGTACTGGTCGAGCGCGATCTGGTCCTGTTCGAACCGAACATCATCAACGAATACATCGACGAGCGCTTTCCGCATCCGCAACTGATGCCGGCTGATCCGATCATGCGCGCCCGTGCCCGCCAGTTGCTGGTTGGCATGGAACGCGAAATCTTCTCGCACATGGAAGTGATCGAGAAGAACGCCAAGGCGGCCGACAAGGCCCGCCAGGAAATCAAGGCCCGCCTGACCGAAATCGTCCCGATCTTCAGCAAGCAGAAGTTCATGCTGGGCGACGAGTTCTCCATGCTCGACGTGGCCATTGCCCCGTTGCTGTGGCGTCTTGACCACTACGGCATCGATCTCGGCAAGGCTGCCGCACCGCTGATGAAGTACGCCGAGCGTATCTTCAGCCGCCAGGGCTTCATCGACGCGCTGACGCCGTCCGAAAAGGCGATGCGCAAGTAAGGATGGAACTGCCTTCCACCAAGCCCTACCTGCTGCGTGCCATCTGGGAATGGTGCTGCGATAACGGTTATACGCCCTATATCGCAGTCCAGGTCGATGGTCGCACGCAGGTGCCGCGCGAATTCGTGCGCGATGGGCAGATCGTGCTCAACGTCGGTCCCGACGCGACCAACAAGCTGCAGATGGGCAACGAACTGATCGAGTTCCAGGCCCGTTTCGGCGGTATCGCCCGTGAGCTGTCGGTGCCGATTGAGCAGGTCTCCGCCATCTATGCCCGTGAAAACGGTGCCGGCATGGCCTTCGAGGTCGGTTCGGAAGGCGTTTTTGCCGAAGGTGATCTGCCCGAGGCCGTGCCCGAAGAATCGGCTGGCGACGAACCGCCGGAGCCGCCCCGCCCAGAAGGAGGGCGTCCGAAGCTGCAGCGCATCAAATAAGTTCGGCTGCTGCGGTGCACGCACCAAAAAAGGGAAATTCCCAAGTGGAATTTCCCTTTTGTTTTTCTAAGTTCATGATTTTTAAGCGTGGCATGTGTGTTGCTAAAAGGGTGCGCGGAAGGAAAATCATGAAAACCGAAATCAAATCCACCTGTTGCTACTGCGGCGTCGGCTGCGGCGTGTTGATCGAAACCGAGGACGGCAAGATCACCGGCCTGCGCGGCGACCCCGAGCATCCGGCCAATCGCGGTCGTTTGTGCACTAAGGGCGCCAGCCTGAACCAGACGGCCGATGACACCTATCGCCTGAAGCAGCCCGAAGTCCGCGCCAAGCGCGGCGAGAAGGGCGAGACGGTCAGTTGGGACAAGGCGCTCGATCAGGTCGTCGAGCGTTTCGCCGACATCATCGAGCAGCATGGCCCGGATGCCGTGGCTTTCTACATCTCCGGCCAGCTGATGACCGAGGACTACTACGTCTTCAACAAGCTGGCCAAAGGGCTGATCGGCACCAACAACGTCGATACCAATTCCCGCCTGTGCATGTCGTCAGCCGTCGCCGGCTACAAGCAGACGCTCGGTGCCGATGCGCCGCCGTGCAGTTACGAGGACATCCTGCAGGCCAAGATGATCTTCATCGCCGGCGCCAACCCGGCCGTGGCTCACCCCATCGTCTTCCGTTACATCGAGGATGCCAAGGCGGCCAATCCTGACCTGAAAATCGTCGTGGCCGATCCGCGCCGCTCGGAAACGGCGGAAATCGCTGATCTGCACCTGCCGCTGCAACCGGGCAGCGATATCGCGCTGTTCAACGGCATGCTGCACGTGTTGATCGCCGACGGGCTGGTCGACCGCGATTACATCAATGCCCACACTACCGGCTTCGACGCCCTCTACGCCATCGTCCGCGGCTACACGCCGGAAGTGACCAGTGCGCTGACCGGGCTGTCTCCCGACGCCATCGTCCAGGCTGCCCGCTGGTTCGGCCAGAGTCCCGCCTCGCTGTCGCTCTACTGCCAGGGCCTCAACCAGTCGGCGCACGGCACGCACAATAACGCCGGCATCATCCACCTGCATCTGGCCACCGGCCAGATCGGCAAGGTCGGCACCGGCCCGTTCTCGCTGACCGGTCAGCCCAATGCCATGGGCGGGCGCGAAGTCGGCGGCCTGTCCAACCTGCTGTCCGCCCACCGCGATCTGGCCAATCCGGAACATCGCGCCGAGGTCGCCAAGCTGTGGGGCATTCCGTCGGTGCCGGAAAAACCTGGGAAGTCTGCGGTGGACCTGTTCGAAGCCCTGAAAACCGGCGAGATCAAGGCCGTGTGGATCGCCTGCACCAACCCAGCCCAGTCGTTGCCCAACCAGGCCAGCGTGCGCGCCGGTCTGGCCAAGGCCGAATACGTCGTGCTGCAGGAAGCCTACGCCAACACCGACACCGCCGACTACGCCGACCTCCTGCTGCCGGCCAGCGGCTGGGGCGAGAAGCACGGCACGGTGACCAATTCCGAGCGCCGCATCACGCGCGTGCAGCCGGCCGTGCAGCCGCCGGGCGCAGCCCGTCACGACTGGGATATCGTCGTCGATTTTGCCCGCCGTCTGGGCAAGCGCCTGGGCAATGCGGCGACCGACACGCTCTTCCCGTACGACGGCCTCGAAGCCATTTTCAACGAGCACCGCGAATCGACGCGCGGCCGTGATCTCGATATCACCGGCCTGAGCTACGCCTTGCTGGAAAAGGCCGGTCCGCAGCAATGGCCCTTCCCGGAAGGCGCCGCCAGCGGCAAGGTCCGCCTGTACGAAGACGGCAAGTTCCCGACCGCCGACGGCAAGGCGCGCTTCGTGCCGATCGAGCATCGCCCGACGGCCGATACGCCGGAACCGGCATTGCCGATCAGTCTGCTCTCCGGGCGTATGCGTGACCATTGGCACGGCATGAGCCGGACCGGCACGGTACCCCGTCTGTTCAATCTCGAAGACGAACCGCTGCTCGCCATGCACCCGTGCGACATGCGCCATCGTGGGCTGGAAAGCGGTGATCTGGCCAGGGTCACCAACGGTCGCGGCGAAATGATCGTGCGCGTCGAAGACCGTGCCGGCCTGGTCAAGGGACGCGCCTGGATGCCGATGCACTGGGGCAACCAGTTCATGAACACGCCGGGCGTAAATGCGCTGGCTTGCGACGCGACCGACCCGTATTCCAAGCAGCCGGAACTCAAGCACGCCGCGGTGCAGATCGCCCGCATGGACCTGCCTTACCCGATCGCCGTCATCCGCCGTTGCGTCGGGCAAAGCGAAGCGCTCGCCTTGCTCGAACGGGCGCGCGACCTGCTGGAGGATTTCCCCTACGCCAATGTCGGCCTCTATGGCCGGAAAACGCCGCTGGTTGTCTTCCGCGCCGCGACGCCGCAAGCCATTCCTACCGCCACCATCGAAGCACTCGACGAGTTGTTCGGACTCGATAGCGAGGAGGGTGCCATCGTCTATGCCGACGCTACGCGCAACATCACCAAGAAGGCCATCGTGCGTGAAGGGCGTCTGTTCGGCGTACGCCTGGCCGGCGAAGTGCTGGCCCAGACCTGGCTGAAGCAGGCCATGGCCGAAGATGAGCTGGATGCCTCGCTGGTCCGCTTCGCTTTGGCGCCGACGGCCAAGCCGCCGGTCACCATGGCGCCGCGCAATATCGTCTGCAAGTGCGCCGACGTCAGCGATACGCAGATCGCGGCCGAATTGGCGCAGGGCGCCGATCTGCCCAAGCTGCAGGACAAGCTCAAGTGCGGGACCTTTTGCGGTTCCTGCGTTCCGGAGATCAAGCGCATGGTGGCAGAATACGGCACCAAACACGCGGCGGCCGCCTGAGCTGACCGCGAGGAGACAAAATGAGCTACGGACAATACATCAAGGAAATCGGTCGCGGCCCGCAAGGGGCGCGTGACTTGCCGCTGGAAGACGCGCGCCAGCTCTACGCGGCGATGCTCGATGGCGGCGTGCCCGACCTCGAAATGGGCGCCATCATCCTTGGCCTGCGCGTCAAGGGTGAGTCGCTCGACGAAATGCTCGGCTTCCTCGAAGCCATCGACGAGCGCGTGCATCGCCTCGACATGCCGCACGGCCGCGTTCGCCCGGTGGTGCTGCCCACCTACAACGGCGCCCGCAAGGAGGCCAACCTGACGCCGCTGTTGGCTTTGCTGCTGCAACGCTTCGGTATCCCGGTCGTGGTCCACGGCCTGCTCGAAGGCTTTGGCCGCGTGACCTCCGGACTGATTTTCCGCGAACTCGGTATCATGCCGGCCACCTCGTCGACCCAGGCGCAAGCCCAGCTCGACGAGAAGGGCCTGGCCTTCGTGCCACTGACCGCGCTCTGCCCCGGCGTGCATCAACTGCTCTCGCTGCGCAGCCGCATGGGCGTGCGCAACAGCGCGCACAGCCTGGTCAAGATGCTCAACCCCTTCGCCGGCCAGCCAGTGCTGGTCTCGCCGGCAACGCATCCGGACTTCCTCGACCTGATGCGCGACATCCTCGTCGCCCGCGGCGAAAACGGCCTCTTGCTGCGCGGTACCGAAGGCGAGCCCTTCGCCAACCCGAAGCGCCGCCCGCGCCTGGAGTACATCCACGACGGCGTGGTGGACGTCTTGTTCGAAGCCGAGCACGAAAGCCTGCGCGCCCTGCCCAACCTGCCGGAAGCTTCCGATGCGGCGAGCACGGCGCGCTGGATCAAGCGCGTGCTCGACAAGCAGCTGCCGCTGCCCAAGCCGCTGGCCAACCAGCTGGCCTGCTGCCTCTACGCCAGCGGTTATGCGGAGGATTTCAATCAGGCCAAGGCCATCGTCGCCGTCGAACTGACCGGTATGGCCACCGGCGGCAACTGAAATGGCTGCACCGCTCTGGCGAGCGGTGCACGCATCTGGTGCATCGCTGCTGCGGTGAACTGGCCAAAAAGGCCAAAAATCAATGAATTAAGTTGTTGGCACACGGATTGCATTGAGTGATCCAGATGCAGCGAATCAACCGCCAACGGGGGCGGTTAGATGGCAACGACGTCATGCGCTGAAAACGAATTTTGCACCGGCTGGTGCGCGCAACGTTGGAGTCAATCATGAGCAAACCCCGTCTCGTCCTTATCGGTAATGGCATGGCCGGTGTCCGCACCGTCGAAGAGTTGTTGAAGATCAAGCCCGATCACTACGACATCACCATCTTCGGCGCCGAACCCCACCCGAACTACAACCGCATCCTGCTCTCGCCGGTGCTGGCCGGCGAAATGCAGGTCAAGGACATCATCCTCAACGAGCTCGACTGGTACGCCGAGAACAACATCAAGCTGCACACCGGCAAGCAGATCAAGACCATCGACCGCGTCAAGCGCAAGGTGATCGCCGAGGACGGCACCGAGGAAGAATACGACCGCCTGCTCATCGCCACCGGCTCGACGCCCTTCATGCTGCCGATTCCGGGCAACGACCTGCCGGGCGTCATTGGCTACCGCGACATCAAGGACACCGACGAGATGATCGATGCGGCGACCAAGCACAAGCACGCGGTCGTCATCGGCGGTGGCCTGCTCGGCCTCGAAGCCGCCAACGGCCTCAAGCTGCGCGGCATGGACGTCACCGTCGTGCATATTGGCCCGTGGCTGCTCGAACGCCAGCTCGACGAAGTCGCCGGCAAGATGCTGCAGAAGTCGCTCGAAGACAAGGGCCTCAAGTTCCTGCTGCAAAAGCACACCGAGGCCCTGATCCAAGGCGAATCCGGCCGCGTCGCCGCCATCCGCTTCAAGGACGGCATGCAGATTCCGGCCGACCTCGTCGTCATGGCCGCCGGCATCCGCCCGAACTACGCGCTGGCAGAGAAGTCCGGCATCTACTGCAACCGCGGCATCGTGGTGAACGACACCATGCAGACCTACGATCCGAAGGTCTACGCCGTCGGCGAATGCGTCAGCCACCGCGGCATCGCCTACGGCCTGGTCGCCCCGCTCTTCGAGCAGGCCAAGGTTGCCGCCAACCACCTGGCCGGCTACGGCATCGGCCGCTACACCGGCTCGGTCACCTCGACCAAGCTCAAGGTCACCGGCATCGACCTCTTCTCGGCCGGCGAATTCATGGGCGGCGAAGGCTACGAGGAAATCGTCCTGAACGACCCGTACGGCGGCGTTTACAAGAAGCTGGTGATCAAGGACAACAAGCTGGTCGGGGGCGTCATGTACGGCGACACGGCCGACGGCCCGTGGTACTTCCAGCTGCTAAAGGACGGTCGTGACATCCACGACATGCGCGACTCGCTGATCTTCGGCCAGAACCTGGTCGGCGACGTCGGCCACGCCGGCAACAGCAAGGCCGCCGAAATGGCCGATAGCGCCGAAGTCTGCGGCTGCAATGGTGTGACCAAGGGCACCATCGTCAAGGCGATCAAGGAGAAGGGCCTGTTCACCCTCGACGAGGTCAAGAAGCACACCAAGGCCGCGTCCTCCTGCGGTTCCTGTGCCGGCCTGGTCGAGCAGATCCTCGCTTCCACCATCGGCGGCGCTTACACACCGGCCGCGCTCGACACCAAGCCGATCTGTGGCTGTACCGAGCATTCGCACAAGACCGTGCGCGAAGCCATCTTCGGCCAACATCTGACCAGCAAGGAAGCCGTCTTCAAGGCGCTGGAGTGGAAGAACCCGAACGGCTGCGAAAAGTGCCGCCCGGCCATCAACTATTACCTGATCTCCTCCTGGCCGCACGAAGCCAAGGACGATCCGCAATCGCGCTTCATCAACGAGCGCGCCCACGCCAACATCCAGAAGGACGGCACCTACTCCGTCGTGCCGCGCATGTGGGGCGGCCTGACCACGCCGGCCGAACTGCGCGCCATTGCCGATGCGGCCGAGAAGTACAACGTGCCGACCGTCAAGGTGACCGGCGGCCAGCGCATCGACCTGCTCGGCGTCAAGAAGGAAGACCTGCCGCGCATGTGGGCCGACCTCAACGCCGCCGGCATGGTCTCTGGCCACGCCTACGGCAAGTCGATCCGCACCGTGAAAACCTGCGTCGGCGCCGAACACTGCCGCTTCGGCACCCAGCTGGCCATGGACATGGGCGTCAAGCTGGAAAAGATGCTGTTCGACATGTACGCCCCGCACAAGGTCAAGCTCGCCGTCTCCGGTTGCCCGCGCAACTGCGCCGAAGCCGGCATCAAGGATGTGGGCGTGATCGGTGTCGATTCCGGCTACGAGCTGTACATCGGCGGCAATGGCGGTATCAAGACCGAAGTCGCCCAATTCCTGTGCAAGGTCAAGACCGACGAAGAAGTCATGGAATACTCCGGCGCCTTCCTGCAGCTCTACCGCGAAGAAGGCTGGTACCTGGAGCGCACCTGCCACTACATGGAGCGCGTCGGCCTCGACTACATCAAGAGCAAGATTCTCGAAGACGAAGAAGGGCGCAAGGCCTACTACCAGCGCCTGCTCGACGCGCTGAAGGACGCCAAGGACCCGTGGGCGACCTCGCGCGAAGAACAGCCGATCAAGCAATTCATCCCGATCAAGCTCGAAGCCTGATTTCAACGATTACGAGAGAACAACCATGAGCAACTGGAAACTGATCTGCAAGCTGGACGACATCCCGCAACTCGGCTCGCGCGTCGTCGAGCGCGCCAGCGGCGGCGACATCGCCATCTTCCGCACCTCCGACGACGAAGTCTTCGCCCTGCACGACAAGTGCCCGCACAAGAACGGCCCGCTGTCGCAAGGCATCGTGCACGGCAAGAAAGTCACCTGCCCGCTGCATGGCTGGAACATCGGCCTCGAAGACGGCCACGCGGTGGCGCCCGATGTCGGTTCGTGCAGCAAGTTCGAAGTGAAGGTCGAGGGCGGGGAAGTCTTCCTGGCCGTGTGAGCTTGTCCTGAAAAGGCCTCTATTGGGCTGCCGTAGTCACTGCTGCGGTGCACAGGCCAAAAAGGGCAAAAAATGAAAATGGCGCCGGTTGATCTGGCGCCATTTCTGTTTCTGCGGATGACTCGTTTGTTCGATGCTTACGTAGTTGCGGCCGTCATGTCATGCGTTGGGATGCGCGTCAGGGTGGCAAGCATTAAAGTGCTGCGCGTAGAAGGCGAAGGTGTCCATGGCGCCGGCGATGATCTCGGGCAGATTACAGCAATCGTTCAGGCCGCCCGCGTGTCGCCAGAAGGCTTGCCAGCGAGGCAAGGGATTGCCGGATGAAAAGAAGTATTGCCGCGGCGCATCGGGCAGGCAACGGGCGAGGTGCTTGGCAATCACGGCACCGCCGAGATGAGAGCCTTCGAGGACGTAGAGAATTCCCAGTCGGTAAGAGTCGCTATCCGGTTCAGGGGGGGCGCAGGCTGTTTCGATGGCCTCTCTGCCCAAGCCTGCCAAGTCTTGCAGGAGCAGGGGAAGGCGAGGCGGGCAGGTCGTTTCCAGGCCATGCCTGGCGAGATATTCCGCAAGTCGTGTTTCCAGAAGGTGGAGTGGTGCGGCAAGCACAGCCAGGGCATTGCCGTAGTGCTGAATGTCGACAGTTGGCGACAGCAGTCCGGCCATTATTGGATGTTGGTCTAGCTGGGCATGAGATTGCCGGGTGGCCTCACGTAATGCCTGATGGATTGCACTATCGGTATGAGTTGTCACCACACCAGTCCCTGTTGCAGGACATCACGTAAACGCAATGCCAGGAGGCGGGCTTCGTTACTCCATGGGCGGCTGTAGCCAATCCGTCGTTCCACCCATTTTTCAAAGGAGCGGCGGGGAGCAATGCCCAACTGGCCATCATGATACTCGACGGGTTTGTGGGGGTTGCCGCCCCAGCTGACATCGTGGATATATTCCGTCCGGCTAAGGTAAATCCGAATGCTTCGATTGCCGGGGCGTCTGATCCTGACGGCCATTACCCCGGCGATCTCGGACAGCGGAAATGCCCGCACCTCTCCGGAAAGATGATCGCTGCACCATACGGCTTCATCCGATTGCTCGCCGAACCAGTCGTCCAGGACAGCGAGCGGCATGGGTTCGAGGGCGGAGCCAGCGTTGGCATGCTGTTGATCGATGCATAGCGTGGCGCCGTCGACATCAAATTCCTCAATTAGCCCTTGAGCCAATTCCGGCCAAGCGGAAATCGGGTCGCCATGGCGCCGAATAACATGCTGCAAGGCTTCAAGGCGGCGATTGAGCCCGTCAATCAGCCGAATGCGCTGCTGGGACTGCCAGAGAGCGAGCGCATGTGCGAAGTTCCTGACCTGTTGCGACAGGTTATCAAGCAAGCGGGGCGGAAGGATGATTGGTATCTGATAGTGTGCAGAGACGAGTGCTGTCAGTCCGCCGCCAACGGCGACGGGGAACGATAGCGCTGCCTTTACGCCCATATTGGCGAGATAAATCACATGTACGGGAGACACACTGCGCAGGTCCGACCACGTGAGGTCGGCCAGAGCATCGGCATTTAGAGACAGGATCGGCACGGGGGCTGCTTGGGCATCCGGAATGCTTCGCCATGGGTTCTTCAAGTAGAGTTGGCGTGCCACCATGGGAATGTCGCTGGCCGGGTAACGCAAGCCAAGGTAGGTTCCGGCCACTGTGTCGTCACAGATTTCGTCCAGAACCTCTCCGTCTTCGCTGGGATGAAAGGCGTAATACATGACCCGGTGAGCCCCGGTCAGCTTGGCAATTTGCGCGAGTAGAGCACGGCGAAGCGACAGCAATTCTTCATTGCTGGCCGGCGGGGGCGGCAGAATAGGCGGCTTGGGAATATCCAGTACCCATTCTTCCAGGCATGGCAGGAGTTCCAGTATCAGGCCACCATGCTGGGAGCGGGTTACAACGACATCCAACGAGTGTTGATCATCCAGCGTCCTGCTAACGATAGTGCGGGCGCCGGGCTCCTTGGACAACATCTCGTCCAGAGAAGCCAGTTCCTTGGGTAACTTCTGGCCGAGCCAGCGGTGTGGTTCCCTACCCGTATGCTCGGCAATATTGCCGGAAGCGTGAGTGACTTGAAGGTCTGCCGAGCAAATGAGCAATGAGCCATGGGGCTGGATCATTCCCGAGCGATGCAAAGCCTCCTGTTCGCACTGCGAAATAAAACCTTTAGTCACGATGCTCACTCCGCGCCAAGAGATCCTCGAAGTCTTCAGCTTCAAGCGGTTTGGCGAGCAGGTAGCCTTGTCCGTAATCGCATTCATGTTCGGCCAGCCAGGCATACTGGCGCTCTGTTTCGATGCCTTCCGCGATTGTTCTCAAGCCCATTGCTTTACCCAGGCCGAGAATAGCAAGTGCGATAGCCTCATCCTCGTGGTCCTGCCCTAATCCATCAACGAAGCTCTTGTCGATTTTCAGTTCAGCCAAGGGAAGTCGCTTGAGGTATCCCAAAGACGAATAACCTGTTCCAAAGTCATCGATGGCAATTTTGATGCCCTCCTTGTTGAGGGTGTCGAGATTGCTGGTAACCGTACCGCTGTTCTCCAGCAGGGCCCCTTCCGTGATCTCGATGTGCAGCATTGCTGGAGCAATCGATGTCTTTACGAGTTCCTTCAGGATGCTATCTGCGAAGCCTGATTCCTGCATGCAGCGCGGGGATACATTCAGAGCAATGGGCGGGCACGTGACGGCTAATTTCTGCCAGACCCCCAGTTGTCCCAGCAGCAGTTTCACTACCACCCGATTGACGTCCAAGATCAGACCGCTTGATTCTGCAATGGGGATGAACTCAGCCGGAGATACGTTGCCCAGCTCAGGATCGCTCCAGCGGAGCAATGCTTCGGCACCGATAATTGTCTGTCGTTTCCGAAGGTCGAATTTCGGTTGATAGACCAGGCGAAGACGATCGCTACGCAGGGCTTCCCGCAAGGCGCTTTCGATAGCGGCTCGCTTGTGCAGCTTGACCTGTAGATCCGGTTTGAAATATTCGATGCAGTTTCGGCCTTTTTCCTTTGCGCGATACATCGCTGCGTCGGCCGCTTTGACGAGGCTGCTTGAGTCTTGGCCATCATCCGGATAGAAGGCTATGCCAATACTTGCAGAAACGAAATGCGTACGTTGCTCGATATTGAAGGAGGCAGCCAATTCATCACTTATGCGGCGAGCCACCTGCTCGGCGATCTCGCTGCTGGATTCGGTCAGGATCGCCGTAAATTCATCACCGCCCAGGCGGGCCACCGTATCGACATCGCGCACAACTTCGCGTAGCCGTGTGGCGGCCTGTTTGAGGAGATCGTCGCCGATGTCGTGTCCGAGGGTGTCATTGATGGTCTTGAAGTTGTCGAGGTCAATGAACAAGAGAGCAATACGGTCCTTGTTCCGGCGTGCCTGAGCCAGTGCGTGGCGTAGACGGTCATGGAAAAGGGCGCGATTGGGCAGGCCGGTCAAGGGGTCGTGCGTGGCCAGGTACTCAGCCTTGCGCTGAGAGTCCTTGATCAGCGTAATGTCGGTGAAAACAGCAATGTAGTGCTCGATCGTGCCATCGGGGGCGTCGATGCGGTTGATGGTCAGCCATTCGGGATAGACTTCACCGTTTTTGCGTTTGTTCCAGATTTCCCCCTGCCAGAATCCGGTGTCGTTCAGGGAAAGCCACATGGCTTGATAGAAGTCGTGACTTTGTCGACCGGATTTCAGAATCGATATCGGGCGGTTTTTTACCTCGTGCAGATCGTAGCCGGTGATGCGAGTGAAGGCGCTGTTGACCGTTTGTACGTTTCCTTTGGGATCGGTAATCGCAATGGCCTCGCCGGCTTGATCAAACACCCTGGCGGTAATGCGAAGTTGCTCTTCTGCTTGAGCCGAAGCCGTGATGTCTTCGGCTTCCATGATCAAGGCTGTGGGTACTCCATTGCTATTGGTCAAAATCTGATGTGTGCTGCGCAGGTGGAAGGTCTTTCCACCCAGATCCAGTAGATGCTCTCCCGTAACCAGCTTGCGTTCGCGCAAAGCAGTCAGATCAAGTCCCCAAAGATCGGCTGCGACGTTGGATGGAAGCAACATGAAGTCATTCTTGCCAACATAAGCTTGGTTTTCGATCTTGAAAAACTCAAGGAATCGCCGATTGGCATAGACATAGTTGCCGGATAGATCCTTCATCGCAAAGATGACTGTGGTGTTGGCCATCAATGCAGAAAGACGGGACTGGGACTCCTCCAGCTGGGAGTGGGCCAAGGTGAGGTCTGTGATATCGATCAGGGTGACAACTAGCGTAATCGACTCGCCAAACTTGTTGAGCCCTGGAATCACGGAAAGGCGATAGACACGGTTGTCCTGCTCGACAGTGAGCTCCTCGCGGTCAGCATGAGCCAGCGCACGTCCCATCAGTACTTCCAATGAATCGAGGGCTCGTCCTAGTTTCAGCCGGGAGATGTGCTGCTTGAGTGCCGTTTGCCGCAGACTGAAGCACCTTTGAGCTGGTGCATTAAAGCGAATCAGTTGGGAAGAGCGGTCGAAGACCAGGATCGGAAACTGGAGGGCATCGTATAAATGTGCGTATTCCTCGGTCAGGTTCGCCAGTTCGGTTGTCTTGACGCTGAGCTCTTCGTTGAGACTGATCAGCTCCTCGTTGGTAGCCTGAAGCTCTTCGTTGGCTGCTTCGAGTTCTTCATTGGTTGCCTGGAGTTCTTCATTAGCAGCCTGGGCCTCCTCGTTGAGAGCCTGCATTTCCTCGTTGGCCGTTGCCATTTCTTCGACGAGGGCTTGCAGATGCTCACGCGTGACAAGAAGTTCATCCTCGACATCACGGGTACTGACTTCTTTTATCTGCTCCTGTGTTCGGGCTGTTTCTTCCTCCTTCCGGTCCGGCTGGAAGAGAGCCAGCAGCATGGTTGATCTGCCAAAGTCACCAACCGGCTCAACATACATGCGTATCAGCGCATCACCAATTTTGCGTTGGCGGCTGCGCTGTCCCTGATTCGTGACACGAACGCGATGGAACATCGCCAGCAGCTCGCCACGAAGTTTGGCAGTGGCAATTTCTGTGACCGAGAGGCGAACCGAACCTGATGGGAACTGCAGGTAGCGTTCGACGCTACCTGCACTGTGAAGGATATTGCCCTCTTGGTCGCAAAGAATGGCTGCGGCATCGAAGTGACTGACCAGCGCACTCAGCAGTAACTCGATCTTCCTGTCCTGCCGTTGCCCTGGGATGCGGATCGGGGCCAGCACGGTTGGCGCGTGGACCACGTTATCGCCGGCTTTACGGAAGAGTCGCTCCCGACGATCGATCGCAGAGAAGAGCTGGTCTGCCTGCGCCACGCTTTCGGATCGGCCCAGAAACAGGTGCCCGTCGCGCTGCAGGCCGAAATGGAAGGTTTGAAGAACCTTCGACTGCAGTGCGGTATCAAAGTAAATCAACACATTGCGGCAGGAAACCAGGTCCAAACGCAGGAATGGCGGATCTGAAACCAAGTTGTGTCGCGCGAAAACGATCATGTCGCGCAGCGCCTTGCTGGCTTCGTAGGAATTGTTCTGGGGATGGAAATAGCGTTCAAGCAACTCGCCAGAAACTTCGGCCATCGCTGCGGCGGGATAGACACCGCGACGGGCGACGTTGAGTGCCTCCTCATCGATATCAGTGGCAAAGATTTGCACGCGATACTGTACTAATCGATCGCCCAAGGCTTCAGCAACCAGCATGGCAATCGAATAGGCTTCTTCACCACTGGCGCATCCAGCAACCCAAATTCTGATTTCGCCACCGGGTTGCTTATGTTGGCAGATTGTCTGTATCAAACGGGCCAGAGTTTCAAAAGCCTCCTTGTCCCGGAAGAAGGCAGTGACTGAAATCAGGATGTCACGGGCCAGAAACTCAAGTTCTTGAGGATTGCTTTCGATGTAGCCCAGATAGGCTGCCAAATCCTGGCTGCCGGTCGCTACTTCACGGCGCCGGATGCGCCGCATCAGCGTACCTATTTTGTAACCGGAAAAGTCGAATTTGAGCCGCTCGCGCAGGCGCTCAATCAACTGGTTGACCAAGTCAGGTTGCGTTAGCTCCGGTGAGGGCTGCGGCATGGCGAGCAACTCGGGGATTCGTTGCGCGATAGCTTCCGGAGGCAGAATATTGTCGGCGACGCCAGCATCGATAGCGGCTCTGGGCATGCCGTCATATTTGGCTGTTTCTGGTGATTGAGCGAAGGTGATGCCGCCGGCTGCCTGGATTGTCCGCAAACCCGCTACTCCATCCGATCCCGTACCGGAGAGTACGATCCCGATGGAGGATTCTTCCTCTTCAGCGGCAAGCGATATCAGGAATTGGTTGATCGACGGTTTGGGTACGATCTCGGGTGGGGCTGCCACCAGACGTAGACGACCTTCCTTGAGAACAGCGTTGCTGTTTGCAGGTACGACGTAAATCGTCGCCGCCTGGGGGTGTTCACCATCCGTTACCTCTCGGACCTTGAGTGAGGTCTCGCGGCTCAGGATATCGACCATCATGCTGCGATAGGTCGGGGAAAGATGTTGAAGTACTACATAGGCACAGGGCAGATCTGGTTTCAGGTGGGCAATGAGTTGAGTGATTGCCTCCAGACCTCCTGCTGACGCACCAATGCCAATGATGTGCGGTTTTTGTTGAGTACCCATTTTCCCTGATTCGCTTAGCCTGAAGAGACAATCTGATTTTTGTGTCAGACTCTACAAATTTTTTTGGTGTTTTACGTTGACTTCGTCATGTCCATGCTAGCGGGTGTGGTTTTACTGATGGACAGAGCAGTTAAGCCACCGCCCAGCCCGACTAGGTTTGCGTCAGCGGTTTTCTCGTTCCACCTTGGAAAAATGCACCTCCCTGGCTCCTCGTGCGCGCCATTGGTGCATCGAGAATTAGTTAAAAAGAACTAGTTATTTTTAACAAAATCCCATTAAATCATTGGTTTAATTTCTGGCACGCGGGTTGCTCATAGAGGATCAACTCGCGCATTACCCGGCAAGGGCGTCGGGCGGTGATAACGGTTTCACGTGCGCACCCCAATTGGATGGCTTCGGCCGTCTCCCGATTTTTCAGCCCTTTACGAGTCAATATCATGGACAAGAAATCCTTCCTTCAGGCGGGGCATACGCCGACCTTGCTGGCCGCCTTCCTCTATTTCGACCTGGCCTTCATGGTCTGGGTACTCCTCGGGCCGCTCGGGGTTGGTATCGCCAAGGACCTCGGCCTGTCGCATGCCGAAAAGGGCCTGATGGTCGCCACGCCGGTGCTGGCCGGGGCGCTGCTGCGCATCGTCATGGGCATTCTGGTCGACCGCCTGTCGCCCAAGAAGGCGGCGATCATCGGCCAGATCGTCGTGCTCGGCGCGCTCACTTACGCCTGGCTGGTCGGCGTGCATAGCTACAGCGAAGTGCTGATCCTCGGCATCTTCCTCGGCGTTGCCGGTTCTTCGTTTGCTGCCGCGCTGCCGCTGGCTTCACGCTGGTATCCGGCCGAGCATCAGGGCACGGCGATGGGCATTGCCGGTGCCGGCAACTCGGGCACCGCGCTGGCCGCGCTGTTCGCGCCGGGCCTGGCGGCCGCTTTCGGCTGGACCAACGTGTTCGGCATCGTGCTGATCCCGCTGTCCATCGTCTTCGTCGTCTTCCTGGTCATGGCCAAGGATGCGCCGGATGCGCCGCCGCCCAAGACGATGGCCGAGTACCTGAAGGTGCTGAAGGACAAGGATGCCTGGTGGTTCATGTTCTTCTACTCGGTGACCTTCGGCGGCTTCGTCGGCCTGGCGTCGTCGCTGGTCATCTACTTCAACACGCAATACGGCCTCGACCCGAAGATGGCGGGCTTCTTCACCGCCGGTTGTGTCTTCGCCGGCTCGCTGGTCCGCCCGATTGGCGGCAACGTGGCCGACCGAATTGGGGGCGTCAAGTCGCTGTCCGTGATGTACGTATTCGCCGCCATCTTCCTGGCCATCGTCAGCTTCGGACTGCCGGAAGCCTGGATGGCGCTGGTCGTCTTCGTCTGCGCCATGCTCTCGCTTGGCATGGGCAACGGTGCGGTGTTCCAGCTGGTGCCGCAGCGCTTCAAGAAGGAAATCGGCGTGATGACCGGCCTGGTCGGCATGGCCGGCGGCGTCGGCGGCTTCTACCTGGCTTCCAGCCTCGGCTACTCCAAGCAGATGACCGGAAGCTACCAGATGGGCTTCCTGATTTTCGCCGCGCTGGCCGTGCTGGCCCTGGTCGGCCTCACCGGCGTGAAGACCCGCTGGCGCACCACCTGGGGTGCCAGCCACCTGACGGCGGCCAAGATCTGACATAGAGTAGCCATACAGACCGAACCGGGGAGCCTGTGCTCCCCGTTTTCTTGGGGAAGAACATGCCATTACAGGTTGCTGTCGGCCATGCTTCGCTGACCGGACCGCGCGAGCGCAACGAGGATTATTGCGGGGTGGCCACGCCGGCCGGGCTGGAGCTCGACAACAAGGGCATGATCGCCGCCGTGGCCGATGGCATCGGCGGCCACAAGGGCGGGCGCGAGGCGGCGGAATACACGGTGCGCGGCCTGCTCGCCGACTACTATGCGACGCCGGATACCTGGTCGATTCCGCGCGCGGTCGAAACGGTGTGCACCGCGCTCAACCGCTGGGTCATCGCCGAAGGCAGCCGCAACGCCGAGCTGACCGGCATGGCGACGACGCTGTCGGCGCTGGTGCTGCGCGGCACGCGCTACTACACGGCGCACATCGGCGACAGCCGCATCTACCGCTTGCAGGGCGGGCAGTTCCAGCAGCTGACCGTCGATCACACCTGGGAGCACCCGGAGCTGAACAACGTGCTATCGCGCGCCATCGGCCTCGACCCGCGCGTGCTGCTCGACTTCGCCGATGGCGATCTTGCGGTGCACGACCGTTTTTTGCTGATTTCCGACGGCGTTTATGGCGTGCTGCCCGATGCCCTGATGGCCGAGGTGCTGCTCGATCATCCCGAGCCGCAGGCGGCCGCCGCCGCGCTGACCAGCCTGGCGGTGGCGCAGGGCGGGCACGACAACGCGACGGCCGTGGTCGTCGATGTGCTGGCGCTGCCCACGGCCAACCTGCGCGATAGCCTGGAGAGCGAAGCGCACCTGCCGGTGCCGCGCAAGTTCAAGGTCGGTGAGGAAGTCGACGGGCTGGTGATCGAGGACATCCTGCACGATGCGCGCGAAACGCTGCTCTACCGCGTGCGCAACCAGCGCAACGGCCAGCAGCTCGTGCTCAAAACCCTGCAATCGACGCTGGAAGGCGACGCGCCGGCCATCGCCGGCCTGCTGATGGAAGCCTGGCGCGCCCGCCGGGCGATTTCGCCGTGCTTCCCGCAGATCGTGCCGCACGAGCAGCGCAGCTGCCTCTATTACCTGATGACCTGGCACGCGGGGGCAACCCTGCAGGCGCGGCTCGATGCCGACCAGCATTTTCCGGTGGGCGATGTCGTGCGCCTCGGCGTCGCGCTGCTCAAGGGCATCGCCACGCTGCATCGGCTCGACATCCTGCACCGCGACATCAAGACCGATAACCTGCACCTCGGCCAGGATGGCGTGCTGCGCATCCTCGACCTCGGCGTCGCGCTGAGCCTGGCCGAACTCAAACCGGGCGAAGTGCCCGGCCCGGCCGGCACGCCGTCCTACATGGCGCCCGAGCTGTTCGAAGGCGCCGCGCCGGAAAAGGGCTTCGACCTCTACAGCGCCGGCGTCGTGCTCTACCACCTGCTGACGCGCAAATATCCCTACGGCGAGATCGAGCCCTTCCAGAAGCCGAAATTCGCCGAACCGGAACGCCCGACCCGCTGGCGCACTGAAATCCCCGGCTGGCTGGAAAACATCCTGCTCAAGGCCGTGGCGCGCGAGGCCAAGGATCGCTTCGAAACGGCCGAGGAGTTTTTGCTTGCGCTTGAGCGTGGCGCCACGCGCCCGATCTCGGCCCCTCGCCGGCAGCCGCTGGCCGAGCGTAATCCGCTGAAGTTCTGGAAGCTGGTTGCGGCGGGGTCGCTGGCGTTGAATTTGATTCTGTTGCTGCTGTTATTGCACTAGCAGGGCACTGCTGCGGTGCACCGGCCAAAATGGGCAAAAACCGGCTGGTGCACCTCAGACGCTTACGGCCGTTCGCCCGCCGCCAGCCGCCGCTCGATGTCATCCAGCACCGGCAACAAATCAGCCACGCTGTCGATCACGTAATGCGCGCCGCCGGCCAGGTGTTCGGTGCGAACGCGCTGGCGGATGGCGTCGAGTTCGGCCGGAGTGGCGGCGGCAAAGGCGGCGGGCGTCAATCCGGCCGGGGCGCCGGAGAGTGCCAGGCCGACAGTCCACATGCCGGCGTTGCGGCCTTCTTCGATACCGGGGCGGGTGTCGTCCACCTTGACGCAGCGGCACACGTCGGGAATGGCCAGGGCGAGCAGGTTGGCCAGCGCCATGTAGGCGCCGGGGCGGCCGCCGGCCGGTAGTTCGTCGCCGGCCACGGCATGGTCGACGACGATGCCGGCGGCTTTGGCCAAGGGCAGCACGACTTCCATGACCTGGCGTGGGTAGCCCGAGCAGGAGCCGATTTTCAGCCCGCGCTGGCGCAGCGCGGCGAGGGTGTCGATGGCGCCTGGAATGGGGGCGGAATATTCGCCGACCTTGGCGATCTGCATCGGCATGAAGCGTTCGTAGATTTCGTCGATGTCGGCTTCGCTCGACGGGCGGCCGAACCTGGCCTGCCATTGCTGCTGGATTTCGGGCACGGCGAGCAGCGACTGGATATGGTGGCGTTTGGACAGCCCCATCGGGCCGCTGGCCTGGGCGAGGCTGACGGTGATGCCGAAAGTGGCGAAGGCGTCGACGAAAATCTGGGTCGGGGCGAGGGAGCCGAAATCGACCAGGGTGCCGGCCCAATCGAAGATCACTGCGGCGAGTTGCTTGTCGGACATGTTGTCTCCGGGAAAATAGTGGGTTCAGCCCGAGCGCTTTTTCGACCGGGTGGCGGCGCAGGCGTTGAGGAATTCGGGCGAGAAGGGATCGAATTGGCCGACCCGCGCCGGGGCGAAGCCGGCGGCGAGGTCGGCCGGCAGGAAGCCGGGGCGGTCGCACACCAGGTCGGCGATGAAGCGCCCGACGCCGCCGGAAAAGGCGATGCCGTTGCCGTTGCAACCGGTGGCGACGAACAGCCCGCCAATGTCGGGATGGCGGCCGAGGATCAGGCGGCCGTCCGGCGTGTAGTTGCTTGGGCCGGTGATGTAGTGGGCGATGCCCAGGCTTTCCAGCCTGGGGAAATAGGGCAGCAGGTAGTCGGCGCCTTCGGCCAGGTTGTTCCAGCCTTCGGCGTCGTCCGGGTCGAAGACGAAGCCGGCGAGGTCGGCCGGCAGCGTGCGCGGGTCGGCGGCGACCGGGGTCTTCTCGCGCACGCCGAAAAGCAGCGCGCCGACTTCCGGCCGGGCGTAGGCGCGGATTTCCGGCAGCAGCACGATGGCGCCGTCGCGCGGGAAGCACTCGGCCGGCTCGCTGATCCAGTACTGGCTGCGCACCGGCGCCATCGGCAGCGGCAGGCCTAGCGGCACCGAGAGCAGGTTGGCCCAGGCGCCGGCGGCGTTGATGACGATGCTGGCCGGCAGCAGCGTGCCGTCGGTCAACTCGACGCTCTGCGTCTGCCCGTCGGCATGGCGGATGGCGCACACGTCGCTATCCAGCCTCAGTTTGACGCCGAGCTGGCCGGCGGCACGCTGGTAGGCGGTGGACAACAGGTAGGGCTCGACGAAGCATTCGTCCGGGAAGAAGACGGCGCAGGCCGCCTGCTCGGGCGCCAGCCACGGGGCGCGGCGGGACACGGCGGTGCGGGCGGCGTCGCCTTCCAGCCACTCGCCGGCGATGCCGAAGCGAGCGGCGTGGGCGGCGATGGCGCGCAAGGCGTCGGCCTGCGTGGCCGGGCCGGCGTGCAGGGCGCCGACCGTGCGGCGGCCGACGTCCTCGGCGAATTCGTCTTCCAGCGTGGCGATGGCGCGGAAGGTTTCCTGGACCAGGGCGATCAGCGCGGGGTCGTCGCGCACCTGGGTGAGCAGGGCGGCTGCGCGGCTGGTCGCGCCGCCGGCCGGCTGGCCGCGTTCGAGCAGCAGCACGCGCTCGCCGAGGCCGGCGCGGGCGAGGTGGAAGGCAATGCTGGCGCCGAAGATGCCGGCACCAACGATCAGGATGTCGCGTTGCATCGGTTTTTTGCCTTTTTCAGCCGTGCACCGCAGCAGTGACCAAAACGCCCATTTCACGCAGCGTGGCGCCGACGGCGTGCACCACCTTGGCGACGTCGTGGGTGTCGAGGGCGCCGATGCAGCCGACGCGGAAGGTCTCGACCTGGGTCAGCTTGCCCGGATAGAGAATGAAACCTTTGTCGCGCACCTTGGCGTAGAAGGTCTTGAAGTCGTAGGCCGGGCTGGCCGGGGCGTGGAAGGTGACGATGATCGGCGCCTGCACGGCCGGGTCGAGGAAGGGTTCGAGGCCGAGGCTACGCATGCCGTCGACCAGGGTGCGGCAGTTGGCGGCATAGCGGCCGCCGCGGGCGGTCAGTCCGCCTTCCTCGGCGTATTGGGCGAGGGCCTCGTGCAGCGCGACGACGACGTGGGTCGGCGGAGTGAAGCGCCATTGCGTCGTCTTCTGCATGTATTGCCACTGGTCGTGCAGGTCCATGGCCAGCGAATGGCAATTGCCGGCGGCGGCTTCGAGGGCGCTGCGGCGGACGATGACGAAGCCCATGCCGGGCACGCCTTCCAGACATTTGCCGGAGGCGGCGATCAGGGCGGTGATCGGCGTGCTGCGCAGGTCGATGTCGAGGGCGGCAAAGGAACTCATCGCATCGACGATCAACTCGCGCCCCTGGCGGGCCACGGCGGCGGCGATGTCGGCCAGCGGGTTGAGGATGCCGGTGCCGGTTTCGCAATGCACCTGCGCCACGTGAGTGATCGCCGGGTCGGCGGCCAGGGCGGCTTCGATGGCGGCCGGGTCGGCCGGGCTATCCTCGGCGAAAGGCAGCTCGACCGCCTGGCGGCCGAGGACGCCGAGAATCTTCAGGATGCGCGCGCAGTAGGCACCGTTGTTCGGCACCAGCACCTTGCCGCCCTTCGGCACCAGCGTACCGAGCGCCGCCTCGACCGAGAAGGTGCCGGAGCCCTGCAGCGGCACGCAGACGTGGCTGTCCTCGCCGTGGGCGATGGCCACCAGTTGTTGGCAGACCTCGCCGGTGATGCGGTTGAAGGCGGCATCCCAGGAACCCCAGTCGTGCAGCATGGCCTGCTTGGTGCGCAGCGAGGTGGTCAGCGGGCCGGGGGTGAGGAGCAAGGGGTCGCGGTCGATCAGGTTCATGTTCTCTCCGAAGTGTTTTATTGCGTTCAGCGACGCAGGCCGCGCCAGGCCTGGCGGCGCTTGAACAGCAGATGGGTGATCAGGGAATAGGCGAGGCTGGCGCCGGCCGTGGTCAGCACGATCAGCGTCGCCATGGCGGCAGCCGCGCCCAACTCGCCGGCTTCGTCCAGGTTCAGGATGGAAACCGAGGCCGGCAGGGTCTGCGGCGAGTAGATGAAGACCAGCGCCGACACCGTGGTCATGGCGTTGATGAACAGGTAGCGGGCGATTTCCAGCACCGCCGGCAGGCAGACCGGCAGCGTCACCCGCCACAGCGTGACGAAGGGCGAAACCTTGAGCGAGGCGGAGACTGCCTCGAATTCGCGGTCCAGGCTCTTCAGGGCGGTCAGCGCCGTCAGGTGGCAGGAGGTGTAGTAATGCACCACGTTGGCCGCGACCATGATGGTCAGCGTGTGATACAGCCCGTTCAGCGGGTTGTCCGGGTGGTTGAAGAAGAGGATGTAGCCGATGCCCAGCACCAGTCCTGGCACGCCCATCGGCAGCGCGGCCATGGCGCGGATGCCGGCGCCGACCGGGCCGCTGCCGGCCGGCGTCTTGTCGAGCAGCCAGGCGGCGAAGAAGATCAGCGGCGTGCCGCAGAGTGCAGTGAGCAGCGCCATCTTCAAACTGTTGGTATAGGCCTCCAGCACCCCTGCTTCACCCAGGCCGAAGACGTAGTGGTCGAAGCTCATCTCCAGGTTGTAGGGCCAGAAACGGACCAGCGAGGTGTAGGCGGCCATGCCGACTACGCCCAGCATGGCCAGCCCCATGGCCAGGCAGAAGACGAACAGCGGCCAGTCGCGGCGGCGGTCCGGGCGCGGCGTGTAGGGCACCGAGCGGGCGCTCAGGCCGGCCTGCTGGCGGCGTTGCAGTTGCCAGTCGACGATGAAGGCGAGCAGCACCGGCAGCAGCAAAACCAGCGCGACGACGGCACCGCGCCCGAAGTTCTGCAGGCCGACGGCCTGGATGTAGATTTCAACGGCCAGCACCTGGTAGTTGCCGCCGATCACCTTGGGAATGCCGAAATCGCTGATGGCGTAGGCAAAAACCACCATGGCCGCGCTGATCAGGCCGTATTTGGCGCTGGGCAGCGTGATGGTGACGAACTTGCGCCAGCGCGAGGCGCCCATCGAGTCGGCCGCTTCGTAGAGCCGGGCGTCGGCCGTGCCGAGGGCGACGGTGAGAATCATGAAGGCATGCGGAAAGGCGGCGAACACCGTGGCCAGCACGATGCCGATCGGACCATAGACGCTGTTGCCGAGCAGCCAGGACTTGAGCGGCCCCTGGTTGCCGAACCACTGGATGAAGGCGAGCGCGCCGACCAGCGACGGCCCGAGCAGCGGCGCGAGGCCCAGCGTGCGCCAGATGGCGCGGCCGGGCAGGCAGGCACGCTGCAATGCGTAGGCGTAGAGGAAGGCGAGCGGCACGGTGATGGCCGTGACCGCCAGCCCGATGCGCAAGGTGTTGGCGATGGCGGTGGCGATGCCGGGGGTGTCGACGAATTCGACAAAACGGGCCACGCCCCATTGCCCGGCGTTGTCGCGCACGCTGCCGATGAGCAGGGCGCCGAGCGGCAGCAGCAGGAAGAGCGCGAGCAGCGTGGCGGCCAGCCAGATCAGCAGGGTCGGAAGCTTGCCGGCGAAGCGGTCGATCAACGAATCGCCGGTCAGGGTGGCGGCACGCATCAGGCAGTTTCCGGGAAGGGCAGCAGGGTGTCGGGCGGGATGGCCAGGCGGAGCAGGGCGCCGGGGTGGATTTCGCGGCCGCGCAGGTAATTGGTGGCGAATTGCACCTGCAGCGCGAGGGCGGGGGCGGCGTCGGGTACCACAGTGACCAGCGAGTAGGAACCAAGGAATTCCGCCTTGCGTACTTGCGCGTAGAAGGAATTGCGCGTGTGATCGAGGATTTCGCACAGGCGGATATCCTCGGGGCGGACATAGAAACGGGCCGGGCCGCTGCCGGCCTGGCCGTTGTAGCGCAAGCGCAGGCCGCCGAAATCGGCCGTGCCGTCGCCACCAGCGGTACCGGCCAGGACGTTGGCGCGGCCGATGAAATCGGCGACGAAGGCGTTGGCCGGCTGGCTGTAGATGGATTTCGGATCGCCCACCTGTTCGATGCGGCCGCCTTGCATGACGATGACGCGATCGGCCATGGCCAGCGCTTCTTCCTGGTCGTGGGTGACCATCAACGTGGTGACGCCGAGGCGCTTCTGCAGGTTGCGGATCTCGCCGCGCAGACGGACGCGTTCGATGGCGTCGAGCGCCGACAGCGGTTCGTCGAGGAGCAGCAGATCGGGCGAAGTGGCCAGGGCGCGGGCCAGGGCGATGCGCTGCTGCTGGCCGCCGGAGAGCTGGGCCGGGTATTTTTCCTGCGTTCCGGGCAGGCCGACCAGCGCCAGCATTTCCTCGATGCGCTGGCCGATCAGGTGTTTGTTGTGGCGATTGGCGCGCAGGCCGTAGGCAACGTTGTCGGCCACGCTGAGGTTGGGAAACAGCGCGTAGGACTGGAAGACGATGCCGTAATCGCGTTTCGCCGCGGGCAGGCGGGAGATATCCTGGCCGGCGTGAACGATGCGGCCGCCATCCTGGAACTCCAGGCCGGCGATGGTGCGCAGCAGAGTGGTCTTGCCGCAGCCCGAGGGGCCGAGCAGAACGACGAATTCGCCTTTTTCGACATCGAGCTCGATGTCATTGAGGGCGGTGAACTGACCGAAGCGCTTGTGCAGCGCGCGAATTTCCAGATGAGCCATGCGGATTGCCAGGTTGGCGCCCCGGCCGGAGCCGGGGCGGAGGTGATTACTTCTTGGCTTCGGACTTGGCGGAATAGCGCTTCTGCCATTCGCCGAGGATGGCGTCGCGGTTCTTGCCCATCCAGACGAAGTCGTTCTTGACCAGGCGCTGCTCGTAGTCGGTCGGGACGTGCTTCAGGCGGGTGGCGATGCCCGGAATCGCGGTGATGGCGAAGTTCTTCGCATACAGCTCGTTGGCTTCGCGGGTGCTCGCCCAGTCGGCCAGCTTCTTTGCGGCATCCAGCTTGTCGGTGCCCTTGACGATGGCGATGGATTCGACATCCCAGCCCAGGCCTTCCTTCGGGTAGATGATGTCGATCGGGGCGCCCTTGCTGCGCACGGTGTTGGCGCGGTATTCGAAGGCGATGCCGACCGGGAATTCGCCGTTGCCGGCCATCACGCAGGGCTTGGAGCCGGAATGGGTATACACGGCGATGTTCTCGTGCAGCTTGTCCATGTAGTCCCAGCCGCCCTTCTCGCCGAAGGTCTGCAGCCAGGCAGTGACGTCGAGGAAGCCGGTGCCCGAGGAGTTCGGGTTGGGCATGACGATCTTGCCCTTGAATTCCGGCTTCAGCAGGTCCTTCCAGCTTTCGATGCGGGGCAGGCCCTGCTTCTGCATCTCGGCGACGTTGTAGCAGATGGCGGCGCCCCAGACGTCCATGCCGACCCAGGTGGGCACGGCGGCGGCATTGCGGTAGCGCGGGTTGATCGCCTTCAGGTTGGCCGGCGCGTAGGGCTGCAGCATCTGCTCGCGGTCGAAGACGACCATGCTGGAGGCGGCCACGCCCATGATCACGTCGGCGACCGGCTTGGCCTTCTCGGCCAGCAGCTTGGCGGTGATGATGCCGGTGGAGTCGCGCGTCCACTTGATTTCGATGTCCGGGTAGGACTTGTTGAAGGCTTCCTGATAGGCCTTCAGTTGATCGGTTTCGAGCGCCGTGTAGACATTGAGTACGGTCTTGTCGGCATAAGCGGGCAGGCAGAGCGCGGCCGAGATGCCGGCGGCGGCCAGGCAGCGAGCGATGAGCTTCAGGGACATCGGACATTCCTCCAGAATGGGGTTGGGGTAGCTGGGTCGGCGGCCGTCTTGTCATCGAATTGACATGAGCGGCTACTAGACTGTCGAACATCCTAGCTTTTGTATATTGCAGATTGTTTACAATCTAATGTCTTCAAAAATGTTTAGAATAGGTTCGGAATCTCATTCGGAACCGTCGCCCACCATGCCCACCGATCTGCACAATCCCGCCAACGAGCCCGACAAGATGCTGGCGCTCGTCCAATCCGCCTCGCTGACCCGCCTGCTGGCCGAGGCCGTCGAGAAGATGATCCTGTCCGGCGAGATCAAGCCGGGCGGCAAACTGAACGAAATGGCCATCGCCGAGCGCTTCGGCGTGTCGCGCGGGCCGCTGCGCGAAGCCTTCCGCATGCTGGAGGAGTCGGGCCTGGTGCGGCAGGAGAAGAACCGCGGCGCCTTCGTGCGCGAGGTCGATATCGGCGAAGCGGCGGCGATCTACGAGGTGCGGGCCGGGCTGGATGCCACCGCCGGACGCCTGCTCGCCGGCAAGATCACGCCGGCGCAGATCGAGCGCCTGCGGAAATACGGCGACGACATGCAGCGGGCCGCGCAGGAGAACGACGTCGATGCCTTCCACCGCCTGAACCTGGCCTTTCACGACCAGATCGTCGCGATGACGGAAAACGCCTGCCTGATCGACGTCTATCGCCGCATCGTCAAGCAATTGGCGCTGTTCCGCCGGCGCAACCTGCTGGCGCCGCGCGCCATTCCCAATTTCGCCGACGAGCACAGCGCCATCGTCGATAGCCTGGCCCAGGGCGACGGCAGCTTGGCTGCAGAACTGCTCTATCGCCACGCCGAAGGCGGCCGCCAGCGCATGCTGCAAATTCATGCCGAGGATCATGCTGGCCACGAGGACGCCGCGTGAAACCTATCGCCGACGCCAGCGAAGGCGACGTCAATCTCGGCGAGCGCCGGCGCCTTTGGCAGGCGGCCAACATCGATCCGACGACGCAGGCCATGCTGGCGGAAGATTCACGCTGGTTCCTGCATCAGTCGATGTCCACGCCCTGCCTCAATGCGCTGCGCGGGGCGGAGGGCAGCTGGCTGATCGATGCGGCGGGCCGACGTATTCTCGATTTCCACGGAAATAGCCTGCACCAGGTCGGTTACGGCCATCCGCATGTCGTCGCGACCATCCAGCAAACGCTGGCCACGCTGCCGTTCAGCCCGCGCCGCTATACCAACGAACCGGCGATCGAACTGGCACGTCGGCTGTGCCAGGCGGCCCCGATGCCGAATGCCAAGCTCCTGTTTGCGCCTGGCGGCACGTCGGCCATCGGCATGGCGCTCAAGCTGGCGCGCCTGGTCACCGGACGACACAAGACGATCTCGATGTGGGACAGCTTCCACGGTGCTTCGCTCGATGCCATCTCGCTCGGCGGCGAGGCTGTCTTCCGGCGCGGCATCGGGCCGTTGCTAGCGGGGGCGGAACACGTGCCGCCACACGATCCCGGTCATTGCGTCTTCGGCTGCGGCGGCAGTTGCGCGCTACGTTGTGCCGATTACATCGATTATTGCCTGGGCAAGGAAGGCGACGTGGCGGCGGTGGTCGTCGAAACCATCCGCTGCACCGACGTGCAGATTCCGCCGCCGGATTACTTCCATCGCTTGCGGGCCGCCTGCGACCGCCACGGTGCACTGCTCATTTTGGACGAAATTCCGATTGCGCTTGGCCGCACCGGCTACCTCTACGCCATCGAACGCTATGGCATCGAACCGGACATGGTCGTCCTCGGCAAGGGCCTGGGCGGCGGCAGCCTGCCGCTGGCCGCGCTGGTGGCGCGGGGTGAGTTCGATGTCGGGCAGGAGATCTCGCTCGGGCACTACACCCATGAAAAGAACCCGATCACCTGCGCCGCCGGTTTGGCGACGCTCGAGGTGATCGAGGAAGAAGGCTTGCTCGAGCGCAGTCGCCGCCTCGGCGAACAGGTTGTCGCCAAGCTGGCAGCAGCGCAGGCGACGCTGCCGGCGATTGCCCAGGTGCGCGGTGCCGGGTTGCTGATCGGTGTCGAACTGTGCGCGGTCGGCGAACGTAGTGCCGCCGATCTGGCCGAGGCCGTGCTCTATCGCTGCCTGAGTGCCGGCCTGTCGTTCAAGGTCGGGCAGGGGAACGTACTGGTGCTGGCGCCACCCTTGAATATTGCCGAGAGCGATCTCGATTGGGCGCTGAACACGCTGATCGAGGCCGTCGCCGCCGAGAGCCATGCCTGAAAGCGGCATGGCCAGCGGTGTCGTGGTCGCCGTGCTCGGGGCGGCCTTGCTGCATGCCGGCTGGAATGCGCTGATCCGTGGCGCTGGCGACAAGGGTTTGTACACCCTGTTGCTGCATGCCTGCAGCGGCCTGCTGGCGATCCCGGCCGTGTTGATCCTGGGCTTGCCGGACCCGGCGAGTTGGCCCTACGTGCTTGCTTCGGCCGCCATCCACACCGTCTATATCGTCTGGCTGATGCGCGCCTACGACGGCGGGCAATTGGCCCTGAGCTACACCCTGATGCGCGGCGTGCCGCCCTTGCTGGTCGCCATGCTGGCCGTGCCGATGCTCGGCGAAATGCCCAAGGCGCAGGGCTGGTTCGGCATCCTGTGCCTGTCGGCCGGCGTGCTGGGCATCGGCTTTGCCGGCGGCCAGACGCCGCGCCATCTGATCAGTCACCCAGCGAGTCGGGCGGCGTTGCAGAACGCCCTGGCCATCGCCGCCTATACGCTGGTCGATGGCATCGGCGCGCGTCAGTCGGGCAACCCGCTGGCCTATGCCTGCTGCCTGTTTGCGCTGGAGCCGTGGATCGCTTTGGCGCTCGGCTACCGCCGTCATGGAGGCGAGATGCTGGCTTACTTCCGCCGGCGCTGGCCTATCGGCCTGCTCGGTGCCCTGTGTTCGACCGCTGCCTACGCCATCGTGCTGTGGGCGATGACGCAGGCGCCGGTCGGGATGGTCGCCGCCTTGCGCGAGAGCTCGGTGGTGCTGGCGGTGCTGATCGGCTATCTGGTTTTCCGCGAGGGGCGCTTGCGGACCGGTGTGCTTGCCGGCTGCACCGTCCTGCTCGGGATATTCTTGATCAAGGCTTGATTCGCTCGTAGGAATCGGCAGTATCATCAGTCGCTCTGCAACCGAAATGGCCTGCTTCAAGTGACTACCGCTCTCGTTCTCTTTGCCCATGGTGCCCGCGATCCCGAGTGGGCCAACCCGATGCGCCGCGTTCAGGCGGAGATTCGTCAGCGTCTGCCGGGTGTGACGGTGGAACTGGCTTTCCTGGAGTTCATGGCGCCGACGCTGCTTGATTGCGTCAATGGCGTGATCGCGCAGGGCGCGCGGAAGATCGTTGTGCTGCCGATGTTCATCGCGCAGGGCGGTCACCTGAAACGGGATGTGCCGGAGTTGCTCGAACAGTTGCGCCAGCAGCATCCCGGTGTCGAATTTTCGTTGAGCGGCGCCATCGGCGAGAACGAAATCGTCGTCCAGGCGATGGCGACCGCAGCTCTGGAATTCGCTGGCCTGTAATTTGCTGGTAGGCAGGCATGCTTACCGTACTTGTCATCGATGAATCCCGCACCCGAGCCGGCGAAATCTGCGCCGGACTCGCGCTTGCCGGTTACCAAGTCGCCGCCATCCTGGCCGATGCAGCCAATCTCACCTCAGAGGTCGAGAAGCTCAAGCCGGATGTGATCCTGATCGATACCGACAGCCCCAGCCGCGATACGCTGGAAAACCTGGCGGCGATGAACCGCAACATGCCGCGTCCGGTGGTGATCTTCACCCAGGAAGACGGCCAGGAAACCATCCGCGATGCCGTCAAGGCGGGCGTTTCAGCCTATATCGTCGATGGCCTCGATCCGAAGCGGATCAAGCCGATCGTCGATGTGGCGCGCGTCCAGTTCGAGGACAACCTGGCCCTACGCCAGGAACTCGAGGATATTTCAAAGAAATTGACTGACCGCAAGCTGGTCGACAAGGCCAAGGGTGTGCTGATGAAGGCGCGTGGCCTGGATGAGGAAGAGGCGTATCACGCCATGCGCAAGCTGGCGATGGAGCGTGGGCAGACCATGGCCAAGGTGGCGAAGGACGTCATCGACATGGCCAAGGTGCTGCTCTGACGCTCACCGTTATTGTGCGGATGCACTGTTTTTTGCACTGCAACAGTGCATGCCTCCTGGGTTGAAATTGTTCTCCAAGTGCTTGAAAACAAAGTAGTTATAAATAACTAATCCTTTTGAACTACACCTGGCACGGCCGTTGCAATAGAGAAATCAAAACGCACGGTCAAAGGCGGCCGGGCGAGCGTGGGGCGAAAGCCAGCGCACAGGACAAGGGCGTCCATCCCAGCTGCCGAATACCGGCAGCCAGGATGAGACGCCCATTTTGTTTTTTGATTCTCGTGATCTAGGAGCAAGCAATGGAAGACAAGAAACTGGCACCGGAAGCAACTCCGTCGTTCTCTCGTCGTGATTTCGTATCTACCGCTTTGGGAGCATCTCTGATGGCCATGGTTCCTCCCGGCGTTCGCAGCGGCGCATGGGCCGCCGGTTCGGACGCCCCCGAAAAGAAGGAAGTCAAGATTGGCTTCATCCCGCTGACCGATTGCGCCTCCGTCGTGATGGCCGCGGTCAACAAGTTCGATGAGAAGTATGGCATCAAGATCATCCCGTCCAAGGAAGCCTCCTGGGCTTCGGTGCGAGACAAGCTGGTGAACGGCGAACTCGATGCTGCCCATGTGCTGTACGGCCTGATCTACGGCGTGCAGCTGGGTATCGGCGGGCCGAAGAAGGACATGAACGTGCTGATGAGCCTGAACAACAACGGCCAGGCCATCACGCTGTCGAACCAGCTGAAGGACAAGGGCGCCATCGATGGCCCGAGCCTGGCCAAGCTGATCGCCAAGAAGGAGCGCGAATACACCTTCGCCCAGACCTTCCCGACCGGCACGCACGCCATGTGGCTGTATTACTGGCTGGCGGCGCAGGGCATTAACCCGATGAAGGACGTCAAGACCATCACCGTGCCACCCCCGCAGATGGTCGCCAACATGCGCGTCGGCAACATGGACGGCTTCTGCGTCGGCGAGCCGTGGAACAACCGCGCCATCATGGACAACATCGGCTTCACCGCCGTGACGACGCAGGACATCTGGACCGACCATCCGGAAAAGGTGCTTGGCACCACCGCCGAGTGGGTGCAGAAGAATCCGAACACGGCCCGTGCCGTGGTCGCCGCCATTCTCGATGCCGGCAAGTGGATCGATGCCTCGCTGGCGAACAAGCAGAAGACGGCCGAGACCATTGCGCAGAAGTCCTACGTCAATACCGACACCGAGGTCATCGTCGCCCGCATGCTTGGCCGTTACCAGAATGGCCTGGGCAAGAGCTGGGACGACAAGAACCACATGAAGTTCTTCAACGACGGCACGGTCAACTTCCCCTACCTCAGCGACGGCATGTGGTTCATGACCCAGCACAAGCGCTGGGGCCTGCTCAAGGATCACCCGAAGTACCTCGAGGTGGCCAAGCAGGTGAACCGTATCGACATCTACAAGCAGGGCGCTACTGCCGCCGGCGTCGCGCTGCCGAAGAGCGACATGCGTAGCAGCAAGATGATCGATGGCACGGTTTGGGACGGCAAGGACCCGGCCAAGTACGCCGACGGCTTCAAGGTCAAGGCCTGATTTCAGTCGAGTGAGTCGCCACTTCCCCCTGCTTCGGCAGGGGGCGGTGCCTGCTTAGGAGAACGACATGAACGCAACGACGATGAACGGTGATTTTTGCCCGGAAACGGCAGTGCACCGCAGCACAACCAGCAAATCGGTCGCCGCGCCTGCGGCAGAGCCGGTCAAGGAATCGAAAATGGAAAAAACTCTTCCCGCTCCGAGCGGTGTGCCGATCGGCGAAAAGCTGGCGGCCTTCGGTCGCGCCATTCTGCCGCCCATCCTCGGCATGATGGTGCTGATTGGCATCTGGCACGTTGCCACCCACAAGGGCGGCTCCATCCCCGGCCCTTCCCAAGTCTGGGATGCCGCAGTGGCGCTCTTTTCCGACCCGTTCTACCGCAACGGCCCGAACGACCAGGGGATCGGCTGGAACGTGCTGTCCTCGCTGCAGCGCGTCGCCATCGGCTTCGGCTTCGCGGCACTGGTCGGCATTCCGCTCGGCTTCATCCTAGGCCGCTCGGCCTTCCTGTCGGCCATGGTCAATCCGATCATCAGCCTGCTGCGTCCGGTATCGCCGCTGGCCTGGCTGCCGATCGGTCTGCTGGTCTTCAAGAAGGCTGATCCGGCTGCCACCTACACCATCTTCATCTGCTCCATCTGGCCGATGATCATGAACACCGCCCAAGGTGTGCAGCGCGTGCCGCAGGACTACCTGAACGTCGCCCGCGTGCTGGCACTCTCCGAGTGGAAGATCGTCACTAAGATTCTCTTCCCGGCCGTGCTGCCCTACATGCTGACGGGTATCCGCCTCTCCATCGGCACCGCTTGGCTGGTCATCGTCGCCGCTGAAATGCTCACCGGTGGTGTCGGCATCGGCTTCTGGGTGTGGGACGAATGGAACAACCTGAAGGTCGAGCACATCATCATCGCCATCTTCGTCATCGGTATCGTCGGCCTGATCCTCGAACAGGCGCTGATCCTGCTGGCCAAGAAACTGACCAAAGAATCGTCGTAAGGAGCCGTCATCATGGAAAAGTTCGTCAGCATCGAAGGCGTCGGTCAGACTTTCGACACCAAGAAAGGCAAGTTCGTCGCCCTGCGCGAAATCAATCTCAACATCGCCAAGGGTGAGTTCGTGGCCCTGATCGGTCACTCGGGTTGCGGCAAATCGACCTTGCTCAACCTGATCGCCGGCCTGACCAAGCCGACTTCCGGCGCCTTGCTGTGCGATGGCCGCGAAATCGCCGGCCCGGGTCCGGAACGGGCGGTGGTCTTCCAGAACCACAGCCTGTTGCCCTGGCTGACCTGCTTCGAGAACATCTATCTGGCGGTCGAGCGTGTGTTCAGCGCCAAGGAAGGGAAGCCGAAGCTGAAGGCGCGCACTCAGGCAGCCATCGAACTGGTCGGCCTGGCCCATGCGGCGCACAAGTATCCGCATGAAATCTCCGGCGGCATGAAGCAGCGCGTCGGCATTGCCCGCGCCCTGTCTATGGAACCGAAGGTGCTGCTGATGGACGAACCTTTCGGTGCTCTGGATGCGCTGACCCGCGCCAAGCTGCAGGACGAGCTGATGAAGATCTGCGAAAAGACGCAGGCCACCGTCGTCATGGTCACCCACGACGTCGACGAGGCCGTGCTGCTCTCCGACAAGATCGTCATGATGACCAACGGCCCGGCTGCCACCATCGGCGAAGTGCTCGAAGTCAAGCTGCCGCGCCCGCGCGATCGCCTGACCCTGGCGCACGATCCGGCCTACATCGACTGCCGCGCCGCCGTGCTGGAGTTCCTGTACGAAAAGCAGGCGCATGTCGAGAAGGAAGCTGCTTAAGTTTTTGGTATCCATCGTCGCTGCTCTCTCCATTAGCGACTTTTCGCCCGCCGCGTTATACCGGCGGGCTTTTTTTTGATGCAGGTTCTTGCCAGTCGGCGTATGGCCGACTATGGTTGGGCACTTTGTTGATGGATACCCCGTAGATGTTCGCCAAGCCCGGCAAGCTTTCCCGCAAAATCGTCGGCATGTTGATGGTTTTTCTGATCATCGCCACCACGGCGATCGGTCTGACGCTGGTCATTTCCTGGCAGTTGGAAGGCGTTGCCGCAGCGATCAACGACGGCGGCAGCCAGCGCATGCGGACCTACCGCATCGGCCATCTGATGGCCCGGGGCCTGGAGAGCCAAGCCCCCGGCGAAACGCTGATGCGCGCCATCGAAGAGGAACTGAAGCGCTTCGACAAGGTGCTGCGCGATTTGCAGCTGGGCGATCCGGCACGACCCTTGGCGGCGCCGCGCAATCCCGATGTGCAAAAGCGCCTGTGGGAAGTCGAGCAGACCTGGGGCGAGTTCATCCGGCCACTGGTGCGCGACTATCTCGTCGGCAATACGCAGCAGCGGGCCATGGCCCTGGATAGCTTCGATAACGAGCTTGAACCCTTCGTTGGCCGGATCGACGACCTGGTGCTGGCGATGGAGAACAGCTACGCCAGCGACACCAACCTGCTGCGCACCGTGCAGGCGGTGCTGGTCGTGATGGCCGTGCTGGGTACCTTCATCCTGATCCGCTTTTTCGTCAGCCTGATCATTGTGCCGGTCGGCAAGCTGCACGCCGGCATGCGCCGGATGAGTGCCAACGATCTGACGGTGCGCGTGCCGGTCCGCAGCGACGATGAACTGGGCAATCTGGCGCACGGTTTCAACCAGATGGCCGAACACCTGCAAAACGTCTATGGCACGCTGGAAGAGCGCGTCGAGGCCGAGACACGCCGTCTGGCCGAGCGCAACCGCGAACTGAGCATCCTGTATTCGGTAACGGCCTTCCTCAGCGAGCCGGCGCCGCTGGATGACTTATGCTCGGGTTTCCTCGAGCAGATCAAGTCGGCGCTCGGCGCTGATGCCGGTGCTGTGCGCCTGTACGAACCGATTACGCAGAAGTTGCATTTGATGACATCGGATGGTTTGTCCGAGGAGTTCATCGCTCGTGAAGCCGAACTGAACTGCGGCGAGTGTCTGTGCGGCGAAGTGGTGCAGAGCGGTTTGCCGGCGGCTTTCGATACGGCGCATCCGCCGGCCGGCATGAAGCTGCGCACCTGTATTCGTGAGGGCTTCGGGACCGCCACAGCCTTCAGCATCGTGTACGACCGTCAGCAACTGGGCGTCTTCAACATCTACTTCCGCCGACCGCAGGCGATTTCGGATCAGGAGATGCGCCTGCTCGATACGCTCGGACACCATTTGGGCGTCGCCATCGAGAACCAGCGCCTGAAGTCGCGCGAGAAGGAATTGGCCATTTCGGAAGAGCGCAATCTGCTGGCCCAGGAGTTGCACGATTCGATTGCCCAGGGGCTGGCTTTCCTGAACATTCAGGTGCAGTTGCTGCAGGATTCCCTGAAGAAGAACCGTCTGGAAGAGGCCATGCAGACCGCTGGCCAGTTGCGGGAAGGCGTGCAGGAAAGCTACGACGACGTGCGCGAATTGCTGGTGCATTTCCGCACGCGCATGGACCAGGCCGATCTCGACGCGGCGATCAATGCGGCGCTGGAGAAATTCGAGGGACAGACCGGTATCGAAACGGAATTCGACCGCATCGGCAGCGCGCCACCGCTGCAGTCGACCGACGAAATTCAGATCATGCATATCGTGCAGGAGTCCTTGTCCAATATCCGCAAGCATGCTTCGGCCACTCGCGTTCGAATTACCGTGAGTCGGGTGCGCGGCAATCTCGAAATCGTCGTTGAAGACAACGGTCAGGGCTTCGATCCGGAAACCGAGCCGAAATTATTGTCAGATCGCCACGTCGGTCTGAAAATCATGCGCGAACGTGCCCACCGGATCGGTGGCGAGTGGAACATTGCATCAAAGCCAGGCGAAGGGACGCGAGTCGTCTTCAAACTGCCGAGGGAAACGAGGGAGACAAGCTAAATGAGCGAAAAAATCCGTGTTCTGTTGGTCGACGACCACACCCTGTTCCGTAGCGGCATCAAGTCGCTACTGCAGCGTAACGAGGACTTCGAGGTGGTTGGCGAGGCGGGCGACGGGCTGGAGGGCATCAAGCGGGTCCGTTCGCTGAAACCGGATGTAGCCCTGCTTGACCTGCACATGCCGGGCGTCTCGGGGCTGGAGGCGGTCAAGGTTATCGCCGAGGAAATGCCGGAAGTCCGCGTGTTGATGCTGACCGTGTCGGAAGATGCGCAGGATTTGATGGATGCCTTGCGTTCGGGGGCGAGTGGGTACTTACTGAAGAATATCGAGACGGATACCTTGGTCGATGCCATTCGGCGTGCCGCCCAGGGCGAGTCGGTGGTGTCGCAACAGATGACGGCCAAGTTGATTCAGGGCGTGCGCAATCCACCCAAGGCCGAATCGGCCATGCCGGATCGCGACAAGTTCTCGCCGCGCGAGCGCGACATTCTCGAATGCCTGGCGCTGGGCGAGAGCAACAAGGAAATCGCCCGCAAGCTTGATCTGGCCGAGAGTACGGTAAAGATTCATGTGCAGAACATCTTCAAGAAACTGAACATGACGAGCCGGGTGCAAGTGGCGCTTTACGCCGTCGAGCACGGGTTCGGGCAGCAGCGCGGCAACTGAGGCCAGCCGCAGCACATTGCTGCGGTGCACTGCCATTTTGGGCCAAAAAGCAAAGGAAGAGGCCCCGGTCGTTGCGACCGAGGCCTCGTGCCGGCATGTGGCCGGCCAGTCCTCAGGGGAGGAGGATCAACTCAATGCATGGGCAGCGGATGTGTCCGCTGCAAGTGTTCGTAGGTCTGCGCCAATTCCTTGACGTGTTCGTAGTGGCCAGCCTCCAGGGCTTGCTGCATGTTTTCGATGATCATGGCGTGCAGGCGAAAGACGCCTTCGGGCGTACATAACAGCGATTCGCCCATTTCGGCTGCAACAGTCATCGGGAGATGTTCGTGCTCTGCCACGGCTTCGATTTCGCCGCGGTCGAGATCGCAATAGTCGAGAACGTCCTGAATAGACAACATTGGCTCCTCCAATTTCGGCAAATGGACAATCACACCGGCTGATCTCCGGTTTTTCGCTATTGATTGTTATGTCCGCCTTGTGATCGTTATGGGTGGAGGATCACTTTCTTTATAGGAAGACCACGGCCAAAACGCAAGAAAATGCACCAACTAGATGCGTAAACACCCTTCCGGCAAGGGATAGGCAAGTTGCAGGCGGCTGATTGTCGGCAGCAGATCGAGGCGGAAATCCTTCTTGATCGCCGTGGCGCGTTCGCGCATCGCATCCAGACTGACGTCGACCGGCTGGCCGCCGGTGGCAAAGGCGATGGTGTTGCCGCTGTCGCACGAAGGAAAGACTGCCGCCCGGCCATCGAATGCCTGCTTCAGGCGCTCGACGCTGCCCTTGAAGCCCTTGTTGCGGCCCAGCAGGTTGACGGCGAGCAGGCCGTCGTCGCTCAGACGGGCGCGGCAGGCCTGGTAGAACGGCAGGGTGTCAAGCACGCCAGCGTTGGCGTCGGGGTCGAAGCCATCGACCAGGATGTAGTCGAACTGGCGTTTGCCGGAAAGCATGTAGTCGGCACCGCATCCAATCGCCACGTCGAGTCGCGGCGGATCGTAGGGCAGCTTGAAATACTGGCGGGCGACGAATTCCACCTGCGGATTGATCTCGACCACCGTGATCCGGCAATCGGGTAGGTAGCGATAAATGAACTTGGCCAGCGAACCGGCACCAAGGCCGACCAGCAGTGCCCGGCGCGGCCATTTGGCCGCCTGGCGCAGCAACAGCCCGGCCATCATCTCGCGGGTATAAGCCAGTTCCAGTGACCACGGGCGGGCGATCCGCATGGCGCCCTGCACCCAGTCGGAGCCGAAATGCAGGTAACGGATGCCGTCTTCTTCGCTGATATCGACGTCGTGGCAGGGGATGAATTCAGGGGATTTCACGGTCTTGGCGCCCCCAGGTGGAATCGAACCACCAATTCGCCCTTAGGAGGGGCGTGTTATATCCATTTAACTATGGAGGCGAACATGCTTGTCGGCAGGCGCGCATTGTAACGGGGGATAACCCATTAGGGTAGGTTGCCTTATCTGAAAATATGCTAAATTGGCAAATATAAAAAAATAATTCGGAGAGAGATATGCTCGCACAATTCCAGCGTCGTCCAGTCGCGCAACAACTGATTGTCATCACCATTCTCGCGTTGATCGTCGTCTTTTCTGTCATGACATTGATCGTGCAGCGCAACTCGAATCGCGCCGCACTCGCCGTGGCCGAACATAACCTCGAGCATGAGGCCAAGTTGATGGCGGGCATGCTCGATTCGCTGTTTGATGCCGTCAAGGTTCGCGGCGAGGCTCAGTCCAATTTCTTTCTGCGTTTTGCGGGGGGCAAACCAGAGTTGGGCCAGGGCATCCAGCGCGTCGGAGAGGTCGACCTGCCTGTCGTTCGTATTGGTGCCGAGGTGTTGAATGCCAACGAGAGGCTGCTGAAATCCTTCCGCGACTTGACGGGGGATGAAGCGGCATTCCTGGCGGTCAAGGACAATAAGGTTTATCGCCTGAGTACGCTGCTGAAGGACAAGGAAGGCAAGTCGATGAATGGCGTTCCCTTGGCCGATGGCGATGCAGTGGCCAAATCCGTGTTGGCCGGGCAGGACTACCAGGGACTGGCAATCCGTGGTGGCAAGTACAACTTCAGCACCGTCAAGGTCTTGAAGGGCGCCGACGGCAAGGTGTGGGGGGCGGTTTCCGTGCGTATCGCTCTCGATGGCGAACTGAAACGAATCCGCAGTCAATTCGGTAACGTCGTGGCCGGCAAGACGGGCTATGTCTACATCATCAGACCGACCGACGAGAAAACGATCGGTGAGTTTGTTCTCCATCCGAAGTTTCAGGAAAAAACTGTGGCCGAACTCGATATTCCGGCTGCAACCAAGAACGCGATTCTCGAGGTGTTGCGCAAGCAGAATGGCATGATCCGCTATGAGCTAGCCGACGAAAAAGGCGTGGAGCGCGAGAAAATCGTTGTCGCTGCCACGTCGTCGGCCTGGGGATGGACGGTGGCAACCGGTAGTTGGCTGGACGAGTATCTCGAAGAGAGTCAGGCCTTACGTAACCTGCTGTTGATCATCAGCCTTGTGTCGGGTGCGGTGCTGGCTGTCGTCATCTATTGGGTGGTCAATTCCCGTCTGAAAGGCTTGGCGCAGTTGGTACAGGAAGCTGCGCGCGTGAGTTCGGGCGACCTGCGTGCGGTGATGCAGGATGCCGACGCTTCCAGCCGTAACGAAGTCCATGCCATTGCCCATGCCTTCAATTTGATGGCCGAGGGAATGCGGGGGCTGGTGCAGGGGGTGTCGACGACTTCGCAGCAGGTCGGGGTCGCCGCCAACGAATTGCAGGAAGCGGCCCGGCGGGCTCTCGAAAGTTCGGCGCAGGCTTCGCAGTCGGCAAGTGGCATCGCAGCCTCGGTCGAAGAACTGTCGGTCAGCATTACACATGTGGCCGACAACGCGATGCACGCGGCGCAAATTTCCGAAGAGGCGAAGACCGAGACGGTCGGTGGCCGCGAGGTGGTCGGTCAGGCGATGGCGGAACTCGAGCGGGTGGCCGGTGACATTACCGAGTCGGCCGCGTTGATCGAATCGCTGGGTGAGCGTTCCAAGCAGATCTCCAGCGTGGTCGGCGTCATCCGCGAAATCGCCGAGCAGACCAATCTGCTGGCCTTGAATGCGGCCATCGAGGCAGCAAGAGCCGGTGAGCAGGGACGAGGTTTCGCGGTCGTGGCGGACGAGGTGCGCA
Source organism: Azonexus sp. IMCC34839 (assembly GCF_047047955.1). Taxonomy (GTDB): domain Bacteria; phylum Pseudomonadota; class Gammaproteobacteria; order Burkholderiales; family Rhodocyclaceae; genus Azonexus. Next base: position 3,311,180 of record NZ_CP150631.1, read on the forward strand.
AGCTGGCCGAGCGGACCTCCTTGTCGACCCAGGAAATTTCGACCACGGTCGGGGCGATTCTGCAGGAGACTGCTGGGGCGGTCGAGCGCATGCGGGCGGTCAGCGGCAACATGAGCGCGAGCGTGTCGCTGGCGCAAGGTGCCGGGGAGTCGCTGGGAACGATCGATCAACGCACGCAGGAAACGGTCGATGTCGTGCACGATATCGCCGACTCGACGCGCGAGCAGAGCGCGGCCAGCCAGGAAATCGCCCGTCTGGTCGAAAACATCGCCCAGGCGGCGGAAGGCAGCAACGCGCGAGCCTCGCAGAATGCGGAACGGGCGCAGAATCTGCAGCGTTTGGCGGCCGAATTGCAGGCTCAGCTTTCGCGCTTTAGGACCTGAGCGGCTAAAATCCGTACATTCCCAACGCGGCGCCCAGCGGGGCGCCGTTTTTATTTGCCGATATGCCTTATCTCAAACTCAACGACGCCTGCCTTGCCTACGGCCATGTGCCGCTTCTCGATCATGCCGAATTCCAGCTCGATCCGGGCGAGCGCGTCGCGCTGATCGGCCGCAACGGGACCGGCAAGTCGTCGCTGTTGGCGGCGATGGCGGCCGGTAGCGGTAAGGGACGGCTGGATGATGGCGAGGTCTGGGTGCAACCCGGTATCCGCGTCGGCTACGTGCCGCAGGAGCCGCCCTTTGATGCGGAGTCCTCGGTGTTCCAGGCGGTGGTTTCCGGCATGGGCGAGACCTCGCAGCTACTGGCCGAATACCACGAGGTGTCGCATCGCTTGTCCGACGGCGATGCCGATCACGAGGTGCTGCTGGCGCGCATGGACAAGCTGCAGCACGAACTGGAAGCGCGCGGGGCCTGGGCCTACGAGGCGCAGGCCGAGCGGGTGATCGCCCGCTTCGGCCTCGACCCCGAGGCGCGCGTCGGCAGCTTGTCCGGCGGGCAGAAGAAACGGCTGGCCCTGGCGCAGGCCTTGGCCGTGGCACCGGAGGTGCTGTTGCTCGACGAGCCGACCAACCACCTCGATATCGGCGCCATCGAGTGGCTGGAGAACATGCTGATCGAGACGGGCGTGACGCTGCTCTTCATCACCCATGACCGTTCCTTTCTGGATCGCGTGTGCACGCGCATCGTCGAGCTCGACCGCGGCAAGCTGGCAAGCTTCCCCGGCAATTTCACGCAGTACCAGCAGCGCAAGGAAGCGATGCTGCACGAAGAGGCGCTGGCCAATGCGCGTGCCGACAAGCTGCTGAAGGAAGAGGAGGTGTGGATTCGCAAGGGCGTCGAGGCACGGCGTACGCGCGCAGTCTTCCGCGTCCAGCGCCTGGATCGTTTGCGCGCCGAGCGGCAGGCGCGGCGCGAGCGCATGGGCAAGGTTCATCTGCAACTCGATGCCGGCGACAAGAGTGGGAAGCTGGTCGCCGAGCTGCTGCATGTCGGCAAGCGCTTCGGCCATCGCGACGTGGTGAAGGATTTCTCCACGCGCATCCAGCGCGGCGACAAGATCGGCCTGATCGGTCCGAACGGGGCCGGCAAGACCACCTTGTTGCGTTTGATCCTCGGCGAGTTGACGCCGGATTCCGGCACGGTGCGCCAAGGCACGAAGATGGAAATCGCCTACTTCGACCAGTTCCGTACCCAACTCGATCCGAACGCGACCCTGGCCGACGTGATTTCGCCGGGCTCGGATTACGTCGAGATCGGCGGCGCGCGCAAGCATGTCATCGGCTACCTTGAAGACTTTCTCTTCGCGCCGGAGCGGGCGCGTTCGCCGGTCAGTTCTCTGTCCGGCGGTGAGCGCAACCGCTTGTTGCTGGCCCGCCTGTTTGCCAAGCCGGCCAACGTGCTGGTGCTCGACGAGCCGACCAACGATCTCGACATCGAAACGCTGGAGTTGCTCGAACAGCTGTTGCAGGACTATGAGGGAACGCTTTTTCTGGTCAGCCACGACCGGACTTTCCTCGACAACGTCGTGACGCAGACCATCGCTGCCGAAGGCGATGGGGTGTGGAAGGAATATGCCGGCGGTTATAGCGATTGGGCGGCTTACAAAGCCAGTGTCCCGAAGGAAGCAGAGAAACCGAAGGCCGAGTCGAAACCCGCGGCCAAGCCGGTCGAACCGGCCAAGCCGAAGGGCGACAAGTTGAGCTGGAAGGAGCAACGCGAACTCGAAGCCTTGCCCGGCAAGATCGCCGATCTGGAGGCCGAGCAGGCCGCGCTGACCGCCAAGCTGGAAGATCCGGCGCTCTACCAGACCGACCCGGCGGCGGCGCAGCAGGCCGCCGAACGCCTGGCGGCGATCGACGACGAGTTGCTGGTCTTGCTGGAGCGTTGGGAAGCGCTGGAGTCGCGGGCCGCCAATCAGGGCTGAGCTGACTTGGCGGAGTGACGCGGCCGGCTCGGCATCCCGGGATGCGGTTTGGTTTTTTGCCTTTTCAGGCAGTGCACCGCAGCAGTCCGCCGATCAGAGCGAAATTTGGCTTACGACAGTTGTTCGCCGTCGGCTTCGCGGGCCGGCATCGGTTCGAGACCAAGGCGCTGGCGGACCGCTTCTGGCGTGATGTTGAGCAACTGGCCGATTTCGGCATAGTCGTCGGGCAGGGCCGGATCGTCCCAGCCATGTGCCGAATGGCGGGCCAGGCGGACGGCCAGCGTGACGTTGCGTACGCGCGGCTGGGCGGCGTTGTCGTCATCGATCAGCGTTTGCAGCAGTTCCGGCAGGTGCCAGACGCGGCACAGCTCGCGTTGGACATCGAGATACGGGAAACCAATGATGCGCTTCTGCGCATCGACGCCGCGCAGACCGGGTTCGTTCTTCATCTGTTCCTGGACCGCTAGGCCGATTTTTGGTGCGGAGCACCAGATCAGGATTTCCGCCAGGTCGTGCAGCAGGGCGGCGATGCGCACTTCTTCCATGTTGATGTCGTGGCGCCACCGGGCCCACTCCTGGGCGTAGTCGGCAGCGCGCTGGGCGCGGCGGATGATCTGCAGGACGCCGAGCAGTGCGGGCGTGCCGCCGTCCTTCATCTGGTCCTCGACCGTGAACAACTCCTCGAAACGCCGGAAGAAGGGTTCGATGCCGGCCATCATGACGGCGCTGGCGATAGTCGTGATGTCGTGCTGCAGGGCGCGGCCGCGGAAGGGCTGGATGTAGGCCAGCACGCGCACGGTCATGATCGGGTCCTGCAGGATCACGCGGGCCAGCTCGCGGGCATCGACGCGGTCCATGTTGGCGCGCATTTCGTCGATCCGCCGCTTGGTGATGCGCAGCACGGGCAGGCTGTTGCTGTTGAACAGCAGAACCCAGGATTCGATATCCGGCAAGGCGTGATCGAGCATTAAAGTCCCCTCTGGGGTGTTCCCCCCGATGGCCGGGAGTTTAAGGGGGGGCGGCGCCAGGGGCAAGGCCGCTGCATGCGATAATGGCGGCGGTTCAACCTTTTCGATCGTCGCCATGCGTTATTCCATCGTTCCCGTTACACCCTTTGAACAGAACTGCACCATCTTCTGGTGCGAGAAAACCCGTCAGGCGGCGGTGATCGATCCGGGGGGCGATATCGAGCGAATCCTGAAGGCACTGGAAAGCGAGGGGCTGACACTGGCGAAAATCCTGGTGACCCATGGTCACATCGACCACGCCGGTGGTGTGGCGGCCTTGGCCGAACGTACCGGTGTGCCCATCGAGGGACCGCATGAAGAGGATCGCTTCTGGATCGATGGCATGCAGCAGCAGAGCCGCATGTTTGGCTTCCCGAATGTGCAGGGTTTTGTGCCGGATCGCTGGCTGCACGACGGCGATACCGTCAGCTTCGGTGAGATCGAGCTATCGGTGCTGCATTGTCCCGGCCATACGCCGGGCCATGTCGTTTTCTTCCACGCACCGAGTCGTCTGGCCCAGGTTGGCGATGTACTGTTTCAAGGCTCGATCGGCCGCACCGATTTTCCGCGCGGCGATCATGCCACGCTGATCCGTTCCATCAAGGAGCGCCTGTTCCCGCTCGGCGACGACGTGGAATTCATTCCCGGCCACGGCCCGATGTCCAACTTTGGCGAGGAGCGCCAGTACAACCCCTTCCTGAGCGGCCGTTTCGGTTAAGCGGCGCGAATTTTCCCGGCCCAGCTCAGGGCGCCGAGTTGGGCATCGAGGAAGGTGGTACCGTCAATTTCCAGATTGGCCAGCATGTCGGCCGCCTTGCCCAATTCGCGGCGGTCGGCCAGATCGATCGCTTCGAGCAGTTGGCCCAGTACACCGCTGCGCGCGCCCAGCGCAGTGTGGGCGATTTCCGGCAAGGGCAGGTGTTCGAGAATATCCGCCATGCGCATGTTGAGCAGGACGTTCAGCAGCGAAAAAGCGCCAATCATGAAGGCTGTGTCGCCAATGTCGGGCAGCTCCGCGAGCTCGGGGAATCGAGCGGCCAGGAGCTCCATGAGCCGGCCGCGGCTGGCAGCTTTCTGCAGCAGAGGGCTGGGGTGGTGCCCATGTTCGGAATCGGCATAGACCAGTAATTGCAGCCAGCGCTGAAGCTGGCGGCGGCCAAGCAGGTTGATCGCCTGGCCGAAGCTCGTGATCGCGGTACGCGGCGCAATGGCCGCCGAATTGACCAGACGAAGCAGGCTGTAGGAGAGCTTCGCCTCCTGGCGCAGGATCGCCTCCAGTTCACTGGTTTCGGCATCGGCCGCAACCAGGCCGAGTAATTCCAGCAGACGAAGGCGCGAGGTGTCGGCCGGCTTGCTGTCACCGTTGGGGATGACGAGAAATTCGCCGGTCGTCATCGTGCAGCCATTGGTCAAGGCCCACTGCCGTTCCTGGGCATTGTGCAGATCGGTCATCACCACGGCGGTGCGTGTCGCCATGCCGAGCAAGGTGAATGGCGGCAGGCTGCGGGCATGACTGCTAGCAATCATCAGATAGTCCCACTCGCCACTGCCCGGCAGGCCTTTTCCCGTCGAAGCGACCAGTCCTAATTTCACTTTGCCTTGGCGCAGACCAGCTTCCAACTCGGCTAACCGAGCAATTTCACTATTTGCAGGGGTGGCTGCAAATGTGGGAATAAATGGTTGCCCCCATGCAGCGTCGAGTATCACGCAGCCCGCAGGGATAAACCAAGGTTGGCGATGGTCGAACTCATTCCGCTGCAAGGCGCGCGTCAACGGTTCGAAGAGATCGGATGCTGCATCTTCTGAAGTCGATTCGACGAGGAAAGCATGCCATCCGTCGTCTGCTCCCAGCAACGGGTGCAAAAAATATGCTGTTCTATGCATGATGATTCAATTTGTTTTCATTGCGAATTTTAGCATTTACTGGAATGCCTGTTCTGATTCCGATCAATACTGACTTGCGTCCTATAATCGCTAACCATGGCTCCCGACTATTGGCAATCGGCAACGCAAGACCTCTCCCGTAGCGATCCGGTGATGGCTGCCCTTATCGAAAAATATTCGGGACTGTCGCTGGTTTCTCGCGGCGATCCCTTCTCCACCCTGGCCCGTTCGATCGTTGGGCAGCAGATCTCGGTCAAGGCGGCCGATGCGGTGTGGGGGCGTTTTGTTGCGGTAGTCGGAACAGTTGAGCCGAACAGTGTTGTCCGTTTGGGCAAGGTGGGGCTTGCGGGTTGCGGCTTGTCGCAGCGCAAGATCGAGTATCTCTGCGATCTGGCGCGGCATTTTTCCGGCGGCCAATTGAACCCCGCTGAATGGCACGGTCTCGACGATGAAACGCTGATCCAGGAGCTCTGTGCCGTGCGCGGCATTGGTCGGTGGACGGCTGAAATGTTCCTGATCTTCAATCAGATGCGGCCGGATATCTTTCCCGTCGATGATCTTGGTGTACAGCGTGCCGTTCGCGAGCATTATTTCGAGGGGGAAAAGCAACCGCCGCGACAGTTGGCTGAATTCGCCAAACGCTGGCAGCCGTGGCGTACCGTGGCGACCTGGTATCTCTGGCGCAGCCTCGATCCGGTTCCAGTTGAGTACTGAGACGGCGGCTTGCCGCCCTTTGGGTTAAAATGCGCGCCAGTTTAAGAAACGAGTTGTCCATGAAAACTAGTTTTCTCGACTTCGAGCAGTCCATTGCGGACCTCGAAGCAAAGATTGAAGAGCTGCGCTTTGTGCAGGATGATTCCGCCGTCGATATCTCCGAGGAAATCGAGCGTCTGGAGCAGAAGAGCACGCAGTTGACCAAGGATATCTACGGCAAGCTGTCGCCCTGGCAGATTTCCCAGGTGGCGCGCCATCCGCAACGGCCGTATACGCTCGATTACATTTCACTGATCTTTACCGATTTCGAAGAGCTGCATGGCGATCGCGCCTTTGCCGACGATCACGCCATCGTCGGTGGACTGGCTCGCTTCAACGGCCAGCCGGTTGTCGTGATCGGGCATCAGAAAGGTCGCGATACCAAGGAAAAGATTTATCGCAATTTCGGTATGCCGCGTCCGGAAGGCTATCGCAAGGCATTGCGCTTGATGAAGCTGGCCGAGAAGTTCGGCCTGCCTGTGATGACCTTCGTCGACACGCCAGGAGCCTATCCCGGCATCGACGCGGAGGAGCGTGGCCAGTCGGAAGCGATCGGGCGCAACCTCTATGTCATGGCCGAACTCAAGGTGCCGGTGATCGTCACCATCATTGGTGAGGGCGGTTCCGGTGGCGCATTGGCCATCGCCGTCGGCGACGTGGTGCAGATGCTGCAATATTCGACCTACTCCGTCATCTCGCCCGAAGGCTGTGCTTCCATTCTGTGGAAGAGTGCTGAAAAGGCACCGGAAGCTGCCGAAACCATGGGCATTACTGCGCAGCGTCTGAAGACGCTCGGGCTGGTCGACCGTATCGTCAACGAGCCGATGGGCGGCGCGCACCGCGACCATGTAGCGATGGCGCAGAACCTGAAAAAGGCGCTGCAGGATGCGCTCAAGCAGCTGTCTGACCTGTCGACAGCGGAGCTTCTTGAAGCGCGCTACGAGCGGCTGATGAGCTATGGCCGCTACAAGGAACAAGCAGTCGCCTGATTTGTCGAGCCGGGTTGACGCGTTTCTGGCCGGACGCGTCACTCCTAATAGCCGACTTTGTGTTGGCTTGTCCGGTGGTTGTGATTCCGTCGTGCTCTTGCATCTGCTTGCCAAGAGCCGCTTCTCGGCTCAACTTTCGGCTATCCATGTGCATCACGGTCTCTCGCTCAATGCAGATGCTTGGCAAGCGCATTGCGTGGCCTTCTGTAGCGGACTTGATGTTCCGCTTTGCGTGCGTCACGTCGCAGTCGACCGCGCCGGCGGTGAGGGCCTTGAGGCTGCCGCTCGCCGGGCCCGTTATGCGGCCTTTGCTCAATGTGATGCCGATTTTCTTTTGTTGGCCCAACACCGGGGTGATCAGGCGGAAACCCTGCTCTTCAATTTGCTGCGCGGTGCCGGTGTGGTCGGTGTTGCGGCAATACCCGTCGAGCGCAAATATCTAGGAAAGCGCATCCTGCGCCCCTTGCTTTCGGTCTCGCGAGCCGAAATCGAAGCTTACGCCGAGGAATATGGGTTGAGCTGGGTGGACGATGAGAGCAATGCAGATATTTCTTTCAGCCGCAATTTTTTGCGGCATGAAATCCTGCCGACGCTGGCGGCTCGATTTCCTGGTGCCGAGTCGGGTCTCGCTCAGGCTGCCGAAAACTTTGCCGAGGCGTCAGCCTTGCTCGACGAGTTGGCGGCACAGGATTGGACGCATGTGGCACTTGGCGATGAAGTTCAAATAAAGCAATTGCGCCAACTCTCGACTGAGCGGATCAAGAATATGCTGCGCTTCCGCCTGCGCCAGCTTGGCTGGCGAACCCCTGATGCGCCAAGACTTGCCGAATTCGTCAGGCAGTTGCGGCAGGCGGCACCAGATAGGCATCCGGCGTTGCTGCTGCCTGACGGAGAAATGCGTGTTGCACAAGGTCGGCTGACTTGGAGGCCAAAATAAATACATTCTGTTACCGACCAGCATTCCGCGGTACAGGGCCTTCAGTTACAATCCTCAGATCATTTTCTCTGAATTAGGTCATGATTACTGGATCCATTGTTGCCATCGTCACCCCCATGCATGAGGATGGGAGTCTCGATTTCGGCTCGCTACGCAACCTGGTCGACTTTCATGTACGGGAAGGTACGGACGCGATCGTCGTCGTTGGTACCACCGGTGAGTCGCCGACGGTCAATCTCGAAGAGCATTGCGAACTGATCAAGGTGACGGTGGAGCACGCCGCAGGCCGGATTCCAATCATTGCAGGAACGGGAGCGAACTCGACGGCGGAAGCCATCGAATTGACCGAATTTGCCAAGAAGGCTGGCGCCGATATGGCGCTTTCTGTAGTTCCCTACTACAACAAGCCGACGCAGGAAGGGTTGTATCGTCACTTCAAGGCCATTGCCGAGGCGGTCGATCTGCCGATGTTGCTTTATAACGTGCCTGGCCGCACGGTGGCCGATATGTCCAACGACACGATCCTGCGTCTAGCGCAGGTGCCGGGAATCGTTGGCGTCAAGGATGCGACGGGTAATTTCGATCGTGCCTGCGATTTGATCGCCAGGGCACCGAAGGATTTTGCACTGTATAGCGGCGACGACATGACTTGTGTGTCGACCATCATGATGGGCTTTCACGGCAATATCTCGGTGACGGCAAACGTTGCTCCGCGGATGATGCATGAAATGTGCGTTGCCGCAGCCGAAGGCAATCTTGCCAAGGCCCGCGAAATCCATTTCAAGTTGCTGGGTTTGCATCGTGACCTGTTCTGCGAAGCCAATCCCATTCCAGTCAAGTGGGCGGTGCACAAGCTCGGCCTGATGCCGAGCGGTATTCGTTTGCCTTTGACGACCTTGTCTGACGCGGCTCAAGCACGAGTGCTTGCTGCTCTGCAACAAGCCGGTCTGGTCAGCTGAGGAGATGCATATGAATCGTCGTCTGTCTGGCTTGGTGCTGACCTTGTTTGCCGTCGCTGCGGCGGGGTGCAGTGTTATGCCCGAGTCGCGCAAGATCGACTACAAGTCGGCTGGCAGGGCGCCAACCTTGGAGATTCCTCCCGATTTGTCTCAGGTTTCACGGGATGAGCGGTATTCTGTCCCCGATACCGGAGGGAAGGGGAGTGCGACATTTTCTGCCTATAGCGCGGATCGATCTGTAACTAATCAAACGCAGAATTCGACCGTTCTACCGCAAGTCGATAAAATTCGTGTTGAGCGCTCAGGTAGTCAGCGCTGGTTGGTTGTTGCAGTACCTCCGGATAAGCTTTGGGATAACGTCAAGGAGTTCTGGCAGGAGTTGGGCTTCATTATCTCGGTCGAGCGCCCGGATGCGGGGGTGATGGAAACTGATTGGGCTGAAAACAGGGCAAAAATTCCCGATGACTTGATCCGCAGTACTTTGGGTAAGCTTTTGGATACGCTTTATTCGACCGGTGAGCGGGATAAATTCCGCACACGTTTCGAACCAGGCGCAGAGCCGGGTACGACGGATATCTATATCAGTCATCGTGGGATGGAGGAGGTTTATACTTCCTCGGCAAAGGACGATACGCGCTGGCAGCCGCGTCCGGCCGATCCGGAACTGGAAGCCGAAATGCTGCGGCGCCTAATGGTTCGACTTGGTGCCGACGAAAAGCGCGCGGAAGCGTCCCTGGCGGCAGTGGTCAAGGCTGAACCCAAGGCCAAACTGGCGGCGGCGGATGGCGGCAAGTTGGATGTCTACGAGCGTTTTGATCGTGCCTGGCGGCGTGTAGGCTTGGCCCTGGATCGTGTCGGGTTCACCGTTGAGGACAGGGATCGTTCGCGAGGGCTGTATTTCGTCCGCTATGTCGATCCGGAAGTGGATAATCGCAAGAAGGACGAAGGCTGGATGTCCAAGCTGGCCTTCTGGAAGAGCACTTCGGCACCGGCTAGCGCGCAAGTTCAGTACCGTATCCACGTGAGTGATGCTGGTGGGCAAAGCGCTGTCCAGGTTTTGACCAGTGAAGGTGGTACCGACAGGTCCGAAACTGCCAAGCGCATCCTTAACCTATTGCTGCAGCAGCTTCAGTAATAGCTTGGTCTGCTAGTAGAAAATCCCGGCGAATGCCGGGATTTTTTTGTTTACTTGTTGCTCGATGGGATCGATGTGTGCAGCTTTTACAAGCGCAACAAAATCAGGTGCACAAAAAAACGGGGCCGAAGCCCCGTTTTTCGTTGCGGCGAAGCCTGATTACTTCTTGGCTTCCATGCCAGCCATACCAGCTTGTTCAGCCGGCTTGGCTTCCATGCCTTGCATGCCAGCCATACCAGCTTGCTCAGCCGGCTTGGCTTCCATGCCTTGCATGCCGGCCATGCCAGCTTGCTCAGCCGGCTTGGCTTCCATGCCAGACATAGCGGCCGGTTGAGCCGGGGCCGGAGCCGGGGCGGCGGCAGCCGGTTCTTCCTTCTTACCGCAAGCGGTCAGAGCAACGGCGAGCAGGGCAGCAACGAGAATAGACTTGTTCATGGGATTTCCTTATCGACAAGAACCAATAAAATCTGAATTATCGGAGATCAGGAGCTACCTGATCAGACTGTAAGTATAGCACTGTTTCGTTGATTGACGACGTATTGGTGCGCTGCGCAATGGTAACGGAATATTACAGGCCGAGTGTAGATCCCGTTGCTGGTTCCCCGCCTTCAGCCCAGATTTCCGCAAAGCGGTTCGCATAGGGGTGGATTTCGTCAGCTTCATCGATCAGCAACTTGCTGCGTGCTTGGTCGCGGTCGAAGCGGATCAGAGCGTGCCGACCGTCCACCAATAGCATCGCATCGCGCAAATGGGCCAGTTGATCGGGTGTTTGCTGCGCCGAAATTTGGTGTGTGTAAGTCGAAAAGAGATTGGCGAGGCGCGGGTGCTGATGGCGTAGTGGTTCGGCATTGCGCACCGCAATATGAAGCGCATCGCGTTGGCCTGAATGCAGGAGTCGTTTCAGTTCATCAATCCGCGCAGGGGTGTCGAGCTTCATGGCGAGCAAATCCTCGTCATAAATGCGGATCGAGTGCTCGGCCATCGCCAGCAGGCGGTCTATGGCCAACTGGTAGTCAGCCCAGGAGGTGATCAGTTCGCGAGACATGGCGCTTAGTGTAACCGATTGATAGAATTCGCGCTTTTTTCGGAGACGAGCGTGCCGATCGGGATCATAGAGTCATTGGATCATGAGGCGAGAGGAATTGCCCGTCAGGAAGGCAAGGCCATCTTTGTCGATGGTGCTCTGCCGGGCGAGACTGTCGAATATGCCAGCTTTCGCCGCAAGCCAAATTACGAGCTGGCTCATCTGGTTGAGGTGATCAAGCCGTCCAATGCTCGGGTCGAGCCGAGTTGTCCCCATTTCAACATTTGCGGGGGGTGTGCGATGCAGCACCTGGAGCCGTCCACCCAGGTGGCAGTGAAGCAGCGCATTCTTGAAGACAGCTTGTGGCATATCGGTCGGGTACGCCCGGAAACCATGTTGCCTCCGATCCACGGCGAAGCCTGGGGTTATCGCCACAAAGCTCGTCTCGGTGTTCGCAACGTGCCGAACAAAGGTGGCATGCTGGTCGGCTTCCATGAACGGAGGAGCAGCTACATTGCCGATATCCGTACTTGCCCGATTCTGCCGCCGCACGTATCCGATCTGTTGATGCCCATGCGAGAACTCTTCGGTGCGCTCTCAATTTTCGATCGTCTGCCGCAAGTTGAAGTCGCTGTTGGGGAAGAGTGTACGGTGCTCGTTTTGCGCATTCTGGTGCCTCTGACGAAGAAAGACGAGACACTGGTCAAGGAGTTCGCCGATCGTCATCAAGTGGTGATCTACCTGCAACCGAAAGGGCCGGATACTGCGCAGCGCTTTTATCCGTTGCCGGGGCCGGCGCTAACTTATTCCTTGCCGGAGTTCGATGTTTCTTTCGAGTTTCGACCGACCGACTTCACGCAGGTGAACCACGCGGTCAATCGGGTCTTGGTCGGGCGAGCCTTGCGAATGCTTGATCCACAACCCGGAGAACGGATCGCAGACCTGTTTTGTGGCTTGGGTAATTTCACGCTGCCGATTGCACGTTCCGGTGCGACGGTTGTCGGCATCGAAGGAAGCCCGGGCTTGGTCAAGCGGGGCCAGGAAAGTGCACAGCGAAACGGCTTGGCGGGAAAGGTGGAGTTTGGGGTGGCCAATCTTTTCGATTGCACTGAAGAGTCTCTCGGCAGGCTTGGGCGTTTCGACAAAATGCTGATTGATCCGCCGCGCGAGGGGGCGATCGAGGTGGTCAAGGCCCTGGGGGCAGAGGCGCCAAGGCGAATCGTCTATGTTTCCTGCAATCCGGCGACCCTGGCTCGCGATGCTGCGGTGCTCTGTCAGGTCAAAGGGTATACGCTTAGATCGGCCGGCGTGGTCAATATGTTCCCGCATACGGCCCATGTCGAATCGATTGCACTATTCGAACGGAAATGAAAAAGGCGGCCTTGGCCGCCTTTTTACTGAAAGGGGAGCGATCAGTCGCGTTCGCCGGTCAGTGCCATGATCAGTTGCAGCAGGCTGACAAAGATGTTGTACAGATCCAGATAGACCGCGAGGGTGGCGCTGACATAGCTGGTTTCGCCACCCTGCACGATACGGCTGATATCGTAGAGCAGGTAGAACGAAAAGAGTACGACGACGACTGCGGCAATGGCGAGAGACAGGGCTGGGATCTGGAAGAAGATGTTGGCTACGGAGGCTAGCAGGACGACGATCAGGCCAGCGAAGAGGAATTTACCCATGCCGCTGAAGTCGCGTTTGCTGACGGCGGCGACGGAAGAGAGGGTGAAGAAGATCGCAGCGGTGCCTCCTCCGGCTAAGGCGATCATTGAGCCTCCGTTGGAGAAGCCCAGGGCAAATTGCAGGATGCGAGACAGCATCAGTCCCATGAAGAAGGTGAAGGCAAGCAAAAGTCCGACGCCCGTCGCGCTGTTGCAGTTTTTTTCGATGCCCCAGATGAAAGCCCAGGAAATGCCCAGGAAGAGCAGGAAGGAGATCAGCGGGCTGCCGGCGAAGAAGCTGAACCCCAGTTGAATGCCGACCAGTGCGCCGATGGCCGTCGGGACCATGGACAGGCCGAGCAGCATGTAGGTGTTGCGCAGTACGCGATTCTGCTGTTGAGCAAGATCGCCGGAGGTTTGGCGGGCAATTTCGAAATTGGTGGTCATTCAGCAGACTCCTTTTGCTGTTTCAGTTGAAGCGTAAGACTAGCGGACGGCCAGAGAAGTTTCAATCATTGGAAGCCCTGCTCCTGCGGTGGAAGGTTGGGCTGTGATATGATGCGCGCCGCACGGGGCTGTGGCAGAGCGGTTGAATGCACCGGTCTTGAAAACCGGCGTGCCGAAAGGCATCGTGAGTTCGAATCTCACCGGCCCCGCCAATTCCTACGCTTATAGTTCGAGAAAGTCACCGACCTCCCGGTCGCGGGCGAGCGTATCGGCATAGCCCAAGTCGATCAGCGCGCGGGTGTAAGGTTTCTCGAACAACAGGTAGCTGGTCAGCGCACCGCCACGCCGATTCATGGCACCCAATCCTCCCAATAAGAGTTTGACCGAGCGCGGCAAAGCCTTGGCGTGATCAGCTGCGATGCGATCGAGCCGTTCCGATGGGGAAATGATCAGCGAGTCGATCGGTTTAAGCGGCAGTCCGGCTGTTGCACGAACCTCCGGTGGAATGACCGAGAGCGTTCGATTGATGCGCTGCATGCGCTCGATATCGACCGCCAGGCTGTCCAGGAAGATGCTGGACAGTGCGTGGCCGGCAATTTGCGCCAGCGACGGATAGGCGCCCTCGGAGCGTCTTTCCTGGGTTTCGTGTTTGCGTCCGGCGCCGATGATCAGAATTTTCTCGGCGCCGAGGTGAATCGCCGGGGAGATCGGCGCCAAATGGCGCATCGAGCCGTCGCCGAAGTATTCGCGATGGATGCGCATGGCGGGGAAGACGAAAGGGATGGCACTGGACGCCAGCAGGTGGTCGATGCCGAGCTGGGCGCGAATGCCGATGCGCTGGACCCGTTGCCAGGGCTGGGTGCCAGGGTGGGCCTGGAAAAAGCTGATGTTTTCGCCGGATTCGTAGCCCGATGCGGAGATACTGACCGCGTGTAGCGCACCGCTGGCGATGCTGCGCTCGATGCCGGGGAAGTCGAGATGATGTTCGAGCAGGGTCCGCAGTGGGGAGTTGTCGAGCAGGGAGCGCGGTTGGTTACGAATGAGCCAGCCGAAGGCCATCAGCGATAGCCAGCGCGCACCGGAGGTAGCGATGCCGGCCGGGTCGGCACGGTAAATGTGCGACGCATGCATGTTGCGCCAGACGTTGGCCAAGCGAGAAACGGCCTTGCCGAAGTTGTCGGCTAGGCAGGCCAGGCTGGCGGCGTTGATGGCGCCGGCCGAGGTGCCGCAGAGAATCGGAAATGGATTGTGGCGTCGGTTGCTGGAAAGCTTCGAAATCGCCAACAGGACACCCACCTGATAGGCAGCGCGGGCGCCGCCGCCGGTCAGTACCAAGCCGGTCAGCGGGCGTGTCTTCGACGGTGATGAACTGGTTGTTGCCACCTTGACGAGCCCCCCTGTGCCGGACTGACTCGGATTCTTGCGGCGTCCGGACTATGACTGATGATGCCCGAATGCCAAGATGCCGTACAGGGGGTTAATCCAGCCGGCTACGTAGTGCGTCGGCCCAGCAGTTGGGGGTTTCGTACAGACGTACCTGTTCCAGGCGCAGGTGGTTGCCGTAGGTGTCGCGGTATACAGAATCCAGGCGCTCGAAGGCAATGCGTGCAAGGTTTTCAGCGGTGGGTACGCGATCGAGGATTACCGTCTTGTGGCCGGGCAGGGAGTTGAGAAAATCAACGATGGCGGTGTCGCCAGCGTAGGCAAGGAAAGCATGATCCCATTCATTGACCAAGTGCTCCTTGGCCAGGTCTTTGACCTGGGAGAAATCCATGACCATGCCGTTGGCCGCATCGCCGGCCTTGTCGATGACACTGCCCGACAGCGTGATTTCGATGACGTAGCGGTGCCCGTGCAGATGGCGGCACTGGCTTTTGTGGTCGGGAATCCGGTGCCCGGCGTCGAATTCGAGGCGGCGGGTAATCAACATGATGGTATTGCTTTCGAAAGCGGTCGCGGATTATACAATGTGCCATGCTCAGCACTAACGATCATCGCCGGGACAGCGCCGGCCTGCTCTACGTCTATCCCGTCGTGTCGCGCCGCGCCGGTGGGGTTTCGGTGGGTATCAACCTGAATCCGAACAATGCCTGTAATTGGGCGTGTGTTTATTGTCAGGTCGAAAACCTGCAACGAGGCGGGCCGCCACCGCTCGATTTGCCGCGGCTGCAGCGGGAGTTGGCGGGCTTCCTCGATGATCTACTGCACGGCGATTTCATGGTGCGCCATGTTGCGCCGGAAGTGCGGCAACTGAAGGACATTGCCTTCTCGGGTAACGGCGAGCCGACGAGCGCCCCAGAATTCCTGGCAGCCATTCGCTGCGTTCGCGGCGTGCTGGAGAGAGTTGGCTTGGCCGGCAAGCTCCCGGTGCGGCTGATCACCAACGGTAGCTTGCTGCATCGAGCCGAGGTACAGCAAGGAATTGGTGAGTTATCGGCAATGGGCGGCGAAGTCTGGTTCAAAATCGATCGCGCGCTAGCGGATGAGGTGGCGGAAGTTAACGGTATTCAGCAAGCGCTGGATAAAACGGCGCGCCACTTGGCTATTTGCGCCGATCTGGCGCCGACCTGGGTGCAGACCTGCTGGTTTGCGCTGGATGGCGTGGCACCGTCGACGGCTTCGCGGCAGGCCTATTGCGATTTGCTACGGCCCTTGGCGACGCAAGTTGCCGGTGTTCACCTCTACGGTTTGGCACGTCCTTCCATGCAGCCGCAGGCTCCGCGCCTGAGCCGCTTGCCGGCCGACGAGCTTGAGGCTTTTGCCGAGCAGATACAAAAAGAAACGGGCATCCGGGTGACTGTTTCCCCGTAATGCCCGTTGCTGCGGTGCACGCCCCGTTTGGGGCAAAAATCAGGCGGCCTTCTTGGCGTGGCTGCGTGCCGACTTCTTCAGCGACTTGTACAGTTCCGGTTCCTGCGACTTCAGGTACTCGATCACTTCCCAGTCTTCGCGCTTGATGCCCTTGATGTCGATTTGTTCGACATGTACCAAGCGCAGCAATTCACGTACCGGCTTCGGCATGTTGCGGCCGCTTTCATAGCGGGAACCACCACTCTGGGTCACGCCCAGGGTGGACCAGAATTGCTGTTGGTTCAGGCCAAGCTTGCGACGGATTTCGCGAGCGTCGATCTTCTCGATGGTCTTGACGGTGGTCATCATTCAATCTCCATTCGCTAGTGTCATTAGGGTACCCAAGCATCCTAGCGCTATATGACTTAGGTAATATGACCAAGTGTATATGCATGTATGACAAAGTGCAAGTGTCAATGCCATAATTATTTTTAATATCTGCGATTAATTTTATTAAAAATCATATTTTGAACCTTGCGGAATTCTCTGGGTCGGGAGGCGGTTAGGGCTTTGCGAAGCAGGAGTCGATGCACTAATATTTGGCATCAAAATCTGACTGAGGTTCGTTCGATGCTGGTTCGGGAAATCCTTCGCGTCAAAGGTGGAACGCTCTACACCGCGACGCCGCAACAGTCGCTGGCGTCTGCGATCGATCTAATGGCGGATCTCGATCTTGGCTCCCTGGTGGTCATGGAAGGGGGGAAGATGGTCGGTATGCTGACCTTCCGCGAGGTGCTGCGCGCTATGAAGCAAAGCGGCATGCAGCCGGATAACGTGACGGTCGGTCAGGTGATGATGGCTGAGCCGGCAACCGGCTATCCGGACATGGAAGCGAATGATCTGCGCCGCCTGATGATCGATAAGCACTCGCGCTATTTGCCCATCGTGGAAAACGGCGTGCTGCTCGGCGTGATTTCGTTCCTCGATGTGGCAAAGGCGGTGCTGGAAGAGCAGAGCTTCGAAAACAAGATGTTGAAGAACTACATCAAGAACTGGCCGGACGAAACGCCGGCGTGAGATTCCGGGATTCGCACGAAAGGCGGCTATGGCCGCCTTTTTCATTGTCCGAGAGGCTGAAATCGGGGCATTGGCTCCCGAAAGCTCGGCATGGAGCGTGATAAACTGCGTACTTCCCTGAATATTGGCAGCACCCTATGTCCGGTAATACTTTCGGTACCCTTTTTACGGTCACTTCTTTTGGCGAGTCGCATGGGCCGGGTATCGGCTGTGTGGTCGATGGTTGCCCCCCGGGGCTGGCGCTGTGTGAAGCCGATATCCAGGCTGAGTTGGATCGCCGCAAGCCGGGTACTTCGCGCCATGTCACCCAGCGCCGTGAGCCGGATACCGTGGAAATCCTGTCCGGGGTGTTTGAGGGCAAGACGACCGGAACGCCGATCGCGCTGTTGATCCGCAACCAGGATCAGCGCAGCAAGGATTACGGCAATATCGCTTCGACCTTCCGTCCGGGGCATGCCGATTACACCTATACCCAGAAATACGGTTTTCGCGACTATCGCGGCGGCGGTCGTTCGTCGGCGCGCGAAACCGCTGTGCGCGTGGCGGCCGGGGCGATTGCCCGCAAGTGGCTGAACGAGCGTTACGGCGTGAGCATCCGCGGCTGGATGAGCGCACTTGGTCCGATCGAAATTCCTTTTGTTGCGGAAGCAGAGATCGACGGCAACGCCTTCTTCGCGCCGAACGCCGGCATCGTGCCGGAGCTGGAAAGCTATATGGATGGCCTGCGCAAATCACTGGATTCCGTGGGTGCCAAGATTACCGTCACTGCCCGCGGCGTGCCGGTGGGCTGGGGTGAGCCGGTTTATGACCGCCTCGATGCAGAGATTGCCTACGCCATGATGGGCATCAACGCGGTGAAGGGCGTCGAGATCGGTGCCGGTTTTGCCAGCGTGGCGCAAAAAGGCAGCGAGCACGGCGACGAAATGACACCGCAAGGCTTCGCCAGCAACCACGCCGGCGGCATCCTTGGCGGTATTTCGACCGGGCAGGACATCGTGGTCAATATGGCGATCAAGCCGACCTCGTCCATCGCTCAGCCGCGCCGTTCGATCAATCTCGATGGCGAGGCCATCGAAGTGGCGACCGAAGGGCGTCATGACCCCTGCGTGGGTATTCGGGCGACGCCGATTGCCGAGGCCATGCTGGCGCTGGTGTTGATGGATCACGCGTTGCGCCATCGTGCCCAATGTGGCGATGTGGACTGCAAGACCCCACGCATCGCAGGGAAAATCGCATAGAATCGAAAGCTTTTCGACGTTAATTTTTAGTAGAACGCTGCACTTAGGGAGCCCATCATGCAAGTCGATCACCACGACCTCCATTCCGAATTCCCCGAGATGGCCGATGCCATCGATGCGCTGAAGAGCGGGAATGCCCACTTCGCCAAACTGTTCGCGACCTATCACCGTCTGACCGGCCGCGTCGAGGATCTGGAAGAGAACGACATGCCGGTCGCCGACTTCACCATCGAAGATATGAAGAAGCAGCGCGTCAAGTTGAAGGACGAGCTCTACCACATTCTGCTGGCCTACCGCGCTGGCCAACAGGCTGCCAAGTAAGAAGCGCAGCCTCGCCCGAGGGTGCATCCGGTAAAATCGCCGGATGCACGCTTTGCCCTACTGGCGCCTCTCGGGTTACTACTTTTTCTACTTTGCCTTCATCGGCGCGTTCTCGCCGTATTTCGGGCTCTATCTTCAATCGCTGAATTTTTCTGCCTGGGACATCGGACTTTTGATGTCGCAGATGCAGTTGATGCGCCTATTCGGCCCCAATGTCTGGGGTTGGGTGGTGGATCGCTTCGGGCATCGGCTGGCGGTCATCCGGCTGGCTGGAGCGGTTGGGCTCGCGGGGTTCCTCGCCTTTTTCTGGCTCGACAAACTGCCGGGCATGTTGCTGGCCATGGCGGTGCTGGCGTTTTTCTGGAGCGCTGCGTTGCCGTTGGTCGAGGCGCTGACTTTCGATCATTTGCGCGAAGAGTCTGGGCGCTACAGCAAGTTGCGTGTGTGGGGTTCGATCGGCTTCATCGTTGCAGTTATGGCGACCGGGGCGGTGCTCGATCGTGTGCCGCCGGTTGGAGTGTTGTGGGTATGCGCCTTGATCCTGGCGGGTATTCTGGCGTTTGCGACGGTTTTGCCCGAAGCGCCGCACATCAAGCATCACGAATCGGCGCCGGCCATTGGCGAGATACTCAAGGCCGGCCCCGTGCGCGGTTTCCTGCTTGCATGTTTCGCCATGTCGGTGGCGCATGGCGCTTATTACGTCTTTTATTCCATCCATCTGGCCGATCATGGCTACAGCAAGACGAGTGTCGGCCTGTTGTGGTCGCTCGGGGTGCTGGCCGAAATCGTCGTCTTCATGGCGATGCCGAAGCTGTCGCGGCGCTTTTCGTTGCGGCACATCATGCTCTTCTGCTTTGCCACGGCGGCGTTGCGCTTCGTGCTGATCGGCTGGGGCGTGGAATCGCTGGCCGTCATGGTCTTCGCCCAGTTGCTGCATGCCTTTACCTTCGGCGCTTACCACGCATCGGCCATCGCTGCCGTGAGCCAGTGGTTTCCCGGCAAGGCGCAGGCGCGCGGGCAGGCCTTGTATTCCAGCTTGACCTTCGGTGCCGGCGGTTTGCTCGGCGCACTCATCAGCGGAAGAACCTGGGATGCCTGGGGGGCGGGATGGACCTTTTCGCTCGGTGCGGCCTTCGCTTTGCTGGGCTTGTACTGCATCTGGCGCTGGCTGCATGTGACTGCTGCGGTGCACGGGCCAAAATGGCAAAAAACCGACGATCCTGTGCAATAATCCAAAGCTTTCTGGCCTACTTTGAGTTCCATGTCGAAGACTCTTTACGACAAGCTTTGGGATAACCACGTCGTCCATCAAGAAGCGGACGGCACGGCCCTCATCTACATCGATCGCCACCTAGTGCACGAGGTGACCAGTCCGCAGGCTTTCGAAGGCTTGAAGCTGGCCGGCCGTAAGCCGTGGCGCGTTTCGTCCATCGTGTCGACACCCGATCACAACACGCCGACCGATCACTGGGAAGAAGGCATCAAGGACCCGATCTCGCGCCTGCAGGTCGAGACCCTCGACGCCAACATCCGCGAAGTTGGTGCGCTGGCGTATTTCCCGTTCAAGGATCCGCGCATGGGCATTCTCCATGTGGTCGGTCCGGAAAATGGCGCGACCCTGCCTGGCATGACCGTGGTGTGTGGCGATTCGCATACCTCGACGCACGGCGCTTTCGCCTGCATGGCGCACGGCATCGGTACGTCCGAAGTTGAGCACGTGATGGCGACGCAGTGCCTGGTGCAGAAAAAGTCCAAGACCATGCTGATTGCCGTCGAAGGGCAATTGGGCAAGGGCGTGACGGCCAAGGACGTGGCGCTGGCCATCATCGGCAAGATCGGCACGGCCGGCGGTACCGGCTACGCCATCGAATTCGGCGGCTCGGCCATTCGCAGTCTGTCGATGGAAGGTCGCATGACCCTGTGCAACATGGCCATCGAAGCCGGTGCGCGCATGGGCTTCGTCGCGGTCGATGACACGACGATCAATTACCTGAAGGGCCGTCCCTTCTCTCCGACCGGTGAAACCTGGGACAAGGCCGTCGCCTACTGGCGTACGCTGCACTCCGATGCCGGCGCGCAATTCGATCAGGTGGTGAACCTGAAGGCCGAGGAAATCCGCCCGCAAGTGACCTGGGGGACCTCGCCGGAGATGGTGGTGTCGGTTGATGGCATCGTGCCCGATCCGGCCAAGCAGGCCGATCCAGTCAAGCGCGAGGGCATGGAACGCGCCCTGCAATACATGGGGCTGAATCCGAATACGCCGATCAAGTCGATTCCGGTCGACAAGATTTTCATCGGTTCCTGCACCAACTCGCGTATCGAGGATTTGCGCGAAGCTGCCGTCGTGCTCAAGGGGCGCCACATTGCTTCGAACATCAAGCTGGCGCTCGCCGTGCCGGGTTCCGGCCTGGTCAAGCGTCAAGCCGAGGAGGAGGGGCTGGACAAGGTGTTCGTCGCTGCCGGTTTCGAATGGCGTGAGCCGGGCTGTTCGATGTGTCTGGCCATGAACGCCGACCGTCTGGAGCCGGGCGAGCGCTGCGCCTCGACCTCGAATCGCAATTTCGAAGGGCGTCAGGGCGCCGGTGGTCGTACCCATCTGGTCAGTCCGGCCATGGCGGCTGCCGCGGCGCTGGCCGGGCATTTCGCCGACGTGCGCGACATCCTCTGAGGAGCGTTCGATGCGTAGCCTGATTTTCTCCGGTTTTCTCTGTCTCCTGGCAGCCTGCAACACGGCGCAGGGCGTCAAGAAAGATGTCGCCGTCGGCGTCGAGAAAACTGGCGAGGCCCTGCAGAAGGGCGGTCAGGCGGTCGAAGGTGCAATGAACAAGACAGGTGAAGTGGTCGGTGGCGCCATCAAGAAGGGTGGCGAAGCCGTACAGAAGGTGGTGGAGTAAATGGATAAGTTTGTTCGTCTGGAAGGCTTGGTGGCGCCGCTCGATCGCAGCAACGTCGATACCGATGCCATCATCCCCAAGCAGTTCCTCAAGTCGATCAAGCGTTCCGGCTTCGGGCCGAACGCCTTCGACGAGTGGCGTTACATGGATGTTGGCCAGCCGGGGCAGGATTGCTCGCAGCGCCCGAAGAACCCCAATTTCGTGCTGAACCAGCCGCGCTATCAGGGCGCCGAAGTGCTGCTGACCCGTGCCAACTTCGGTTGCGGCAGCTCGCGCGAGCATGCCCCGTGGGCGCTGCTCGACTTCGGTTTCAAGGCGATCATCGCCGAATCGTTTGCCGATATCTTCTTCAATAACTGTTTCAAGAACGGCATCCTGCCCATCGTGCTACCGGCCAACGAGGTCGATGCGCTGTTTGGGCAGGTTGAAGCTAATCCGGGTTACAAGCTGGTTGTCGACCTGCCGGCGCAGGTGGTGATTCGTCCGGATGGCCATGCCATTCCCTTCCAGATCGACGCCTTCCGCAAGGAATGCCTGCTCAACGGCTGGGACGATATCGGCCTGACCTTGCGCCATGCCGAAAAGATCAAGGAATTCGAGGCCAAGCGCCGCATCGAACAGCCCTGGCTGTTCGCGTAACAAGGAGAGAACATGAAGATTTGCGTCCTGCCGGGTGACGGCATCGGTCCTGAAATTACCGCCGAAGCGGTGCGCGTCCTCAAGGCGCTCGATCTCAAGTTCGAGATGGAAACGGCCCTGCTGGGCGGTGGTGCGGTCGATGCGACCGGTAATCCCTATCCGGAAGCGACGCAGAAGCTCGCCCGCGAAGCAGATGCCGTGCTGCTCGGCGCAGTTGGTGGTCCGCAATGGGATAGCCTGCCGCGCGAGCAGCGTCCAGAGCGCGGCCTGCTCGGCATTCGCAAGGATCTGAACCTGTTCGCCAATCTGCGTCCGGCCATTCTCTACCCGGAACTGGCCAATGCTTCGACCTTGAAGCCGGAAGTGGTTGCCGGTCTCGATATCCTGATCGTGCGCGAGTTGACCGGCGACATCTATTTTGGTCAGCCGCGTGGCGTGCGTGAGGAAAACGGCGAGCGCGTCGGCTTCAACACCATGGTCTATAGCGAGTCGGAAATCCGCCGCATCGGCCACGTCGCCTTCCAGGCAGCCCAGAAGCGCAACAAGAAGCTGTGCTCGGTGGACAAGATGAACGTGCTGGAATGTACCCAGCTTTGGCGCGACGTGATGATCGAAGTGGCCAAGGACTACCCGGATGTCGAACTCAGCCACATGTTGGTCGACAACGCCGCCATGCAACTGGTCAAGGCGCCGAAGCAGTTCGACGTGATGGTCACCGGCAACATGTTCGGCGACATCCTTTCCGACGAGGCATCGATGCTGACCGGCTCCATCGGCATGCTGCCGTCGGCGTCGCTCGACGACAAGAACAAAGGCCTGTACGAGCCTTCACATGGTTCGGCACCAGACATCGCCGGCAAGGGTGTGGCCAATCCGCTGGCAACGATCCTGTCGGCGGCGATGATGCTGCGTTACACCTTCGGCCTCGAAGAGCAGGCCGTGCGTGTCGAAAGTGCCGTCAAGAAGGTCTTGGCCCAAGGCTATCGCACTGGCGATATCTACGAGCGTGGTACCAACAAGGTGGGTACGAAGGAAATGGGCGACGCGGTTCTGGCAGCGCTGGCGTAATCCGCTAGTCGGGTTCGTGCGTTATACGGATTTTATTGGGAGAAGGTTTTCATGAAGAAGGTTGGTCTGGTCGGTTGGCGTGGCATGGTCGGTTCCGTGCTGATGCAGCGCATGGTCGAAGAGGGTGATTTCGCCCATATCGATCCGGTGTATTTCTCCACCTCTGCCGCAGGCGGCAAGGCTCCGGCGTTCGGCGGCAAGGAAGCCTCCCTGCCGCTGCAGGATGCGTCCAATATCGATGCCCTTAAGGCTTGCGAGATCATCATCACCTGCCAGGGTGGCGACTATACCAAGGAGGTCTTCCCGAAGTTGCGCGCTGCCGGCTGGAATGGCCACTGGATCGATGCGGCTTCGGCGCTGCGCATGGCCGATGACGCCGTGATCATCCTCGATCCGGTCAACATGAATGTGATCAAGGATTCTCTGGCCAAGGGCGGTAAGAACTGGATCGGTGGCAACTGCACCGTCTCGCTGATGCTGATGGGTCTGGGCGGCCTGTTCCAGAACGATCTGGTTGAGTGGGCGACTTCGATGACCTACCAGGCTGCTTCCGGGGCCGGCGCGCAGAACATGCGCGAACTGATCTCCCAGATGGGCGTCATTCACGACTCGGTCAAGGATCTGCTGGCTGATCCGGCCTCCGCCATCCTTGACATCGACCGCAAGGTGGCCGAAACCATCCGTTCCGACAGCTTCCCGAAGAAGAACTTCCGCAATACCCCGCTCGCCGGTTCGCTGATTCCCTGGATCGACGTCCCGTATGAGAACGGCCAATCCAAGGAAGAATGGAAGGGCGGTGCCGAATGTAACAAGATTCTCGGCAAGCCGGCGTTCCGTACGGCTGGTTCGATTCCCATCGACGGTCTGTGTGTCCGTATCGGCGCCATGCGTTGCCATAGCCAGGCATTGACCATCAAGCTGAAGAAGGACGTGCCGCTGGACGAGATTAGCGATATGCTGGCCAAGGCCAATCCGTGGGCCAAGGTAGTGCCGAACGATCGCGAGATTTCCGAGCGCGAATTGACCCCGGCTGCCGTTACCGGCACCTTGACCGTTCCGGTCGGTCGTCTGCACAAGATGGCGATGGGCCCGGAATATCTGGCTGCCTTCACTTGCGGCGACCAGTTGCTGTGGGGGGCGGCCGAGCCGCTGCGCCGCATGCTGCGCATTTTGCTCGATGCTTGATGTAATATTTGGTAAATATGTTAACGGGGCTGCGGCCCCGTTTTTTATTTGTTGTGAATATGCAAATTGCGGGCTATGAGAAGCAGGTTTAGCTTGCATTGCTAAGTGCATGATGTTAATTTGAAAGTCCCAAATTGACACTCAGGGTTTCGCCGTGAACGAAACTAATCGGTATAAATTTAAGAAAAATGCCATCGCTCTGGCGGTTGCATCTGGCATGTCTTTCCTGCCGTTTGCCGCTGATGCAGCGGGGCTGGGTAAGCTCAATGTATTGTCCGGTCTCGGTCAGCCGCTACGCGCCGAGGTCGAAATCGGTGCCGCCAAGGAGGAGTTGTCTGGCATGACAGCCAGATTGGCGCCGCAGGAAGCATTCAAGCAGGCTGGCGTCGATTTCAGTTCGGTCTTGTTGGATCTCCGTTTTGCCGTCGATAAGCGGCCGAACGGTCAATCTGTCATCAAGGTGACTTCGTCGCGGCCGATCAATGAGCCGTTCATGGACTTCCTGATTGAGTTGAATTGGACCAACGGTCGTTTGGTGCGCGAGTACACATTCCTGCTCGATCCGCCGGCCGATGTTGCAGCTAAGCCGATGGGGCGTCAGACGGCAGAAGCCAAAGTGGTGGAGGTTGTCTCCGCGCCTGCAGCCAAGGCAGAGGGCAAATCCCCGGCTCCTAGAGTTGCTACCCCGACGAAACCTGCTGCGGAGCCAGCGAAAAAAGCCGCTACCCCTGCAGAAAATGCGGATGCGCACGTGGTCAAGCAAGGTGAAACCTTGCGCAAGATCGCAGCCGATAGCAAGTACGAAGGGGTGTCCCTCGAGCAGATGCTGGTCGGCTTGTTCAAGAACAACCCAGATGCTTTTGTCGGCAATAATGTCAATCGCTTGAAAGCTGGGGCGATTCTCAATATCCCGGAAAAGTCGGCTGTCGAAGCGGTTACTGAAGCTGAGGCAAAAAAGATTTATACCGCTCATGCGGGTGACTGGAATTCATATCGCCAAAAATTGGCGTCCGCTACCGCCAAGGAAGCGGCCAAGGACGATGCCGCTGGGCAGGTCAGCTCCGGGAAAATAACGGCCAAGGTGGAGGAGAAGGCTGCGCCGGCCGATCAGGTCAGGGATCAGGTCAAGGTCGCTCGTACCGATACGCCCGCCAAGGGTGGTAAGGCCGCTCCGGCTGCGGATGATGCCGAGCGCGTCGCCAAGGAAAAGGCCTTGAAAGAGGCTCAGGATCGCGTTGCGCTGCTGGAAAAGAATGTCGGTGAACTGCAGAAACTTCTGGAGCTGAAGAGCCAGAAGTTGGCCGAAGTGCAGCAGGCTCAGGTGAAAAAGGAAGAGGCGAAGCCGGTTGAGTCGGTTAAACCGGTTGAGGCACCCAAGCCGGTCGAGCCACCCAAGGTTGAATCCGTGGCTAAGACGCAGGAAGAAGCCAGACCTGTTGCCGCTGAGAAGCCGGCAGAGCCTGCCAAGGCGCCGGAAGAGGTGAAGCCGGTCGAGGCAGCTCCGCCGCCGCCACCCGCCCCCGCGCCTGCTCCGAAAAAGCCTGCACCTCCCCCGCCGCCGCCTCCGCCGGAACCAAGTTTGGTCGATGCACTGCTGGAAGACCCGTTGCCCTTGGCAGCCGGAGGTGGGCTGCTCGCCCTGTTGGCTGGCTTTTTCCTGGTCAAGCGTCGGCGCAGTGGTTCTTCCTCGGCAGAGACTACTGCCGTTCCGGCTCCGTCCAGCCTGGGGCCGAACTCGGTTTTCCGCATGACGGGGGGGCAAAGCGTTGATACCGGAAATACGCCGCCGCAAACGGGAGATTTCAGCCAAACCGGCCCGGGGGCGATCGATACCGATGAAGTCGACCCAGTGGCCGAGGCCGATGTCTATATGGCTTATGGGCGCGATACTCAGGCTGAGGAAATTCTGCTCGAGGCGCTGCAGAAGGATCCGCAGCGTACGGCGATCCATGCCAAGCTGTTGGAGATTTATGCCAATCGCGGCAGTGTGAAACAGTTCGAAACCCTGGCGAGCGAGTTGTACGCTCAAACCGGTGGTGTTGGTTCTGAGTGGCAAAAGGTCGCTGCCTTGGGAGCTCGTCTGGATCCGGCCAATCCACTTTATTCGGGTTCTGCTACCCAGGCGGAAGTGCCTGCAGCAGAGGTTGCGCCAGTCATTCCTGATGTCAAGGCGACCTTGGCCATGCCGGGGGCGCTTTCTCAGATGGCGGAAGCGGCACTGGAATTGCCGGCAGAAGAACCGTTGGTCGCGCCAGAGGCCCCGTTGGCTGCTAGCGAACCCGCTCCTGCGGAATTTGAGGCAGCTCCCGCAAACGAAGAAATGGTCGGCCTCGACTTCGATCTCGGTTCTCCGGAGGTTCCGGTTGCGGTAGAGGAAAATGTTGCCGCGCCGGAAATTTCCGGTAGCGACGCGTTGGACTTCGATCTGGGTAGCGAGTTTGCTGCTGCAGTGCCGAGTTCTGTTCCGGAAGAAGTGCCTAGCTTTGAATTGCCGCCCGCTACGGTCGAGGAGTTGGAGGCTGAGCCGGCTTTTGCCTCAGCGCCGGATTTCTCTCCGGAGGGAACCCTCGTGGTTTCGCCTGCGGCCGGTGATGATGTCGACATCGGTGTCAGTACTTTCGTCGGTCTGGAGTCTCCGGAACAGGAATCCGGAAAGGCTGAAGAGCCTGCTGAGCTGGAGAGTGTGGTCGATTTCGATCTCGATCTGGGTAACGCTGGCACGGCTACGGTCGTTTCCAATGACTTTGCCGCCGATTCCGGTACGGCAACCTTGGTCAACTCTTCCGCCTTTAGCAGTGCGCTGGAGGTCGATAATCCCAAGTTGGCAGAAACGATGGTGAACACCGGGGCGCCCGATGATTCACTGGAGTTTGACGTCAAATTGACTGATTCCGTCTTCTTGGGTCAGCCGATGGCATCCGATTTCGATATCGGGTCGATAAATCTGGACCTGTCTGCTGAGCCAAGCCCAGCGCCGGCGGCTGCCGAAGCTCCTGTGGAATCAGAGGGGGCTGCTGTTCAGCATGACGCGCATTGGGAAGAGGTCAACACCAAGCTCGATCTGGCGAAGGCTTATGAAGAAATGGGTGACCTTGAAGGTGCCCGCGAATTGCTGCAAGAGGTTGTCGGAGAGGGCTCTGCCGATCTCGTCGAGCAGGCGCAGTCGATACTTGCCCGCATCGGCGGTTAAAATAACCGTTTGCAGATAGCCACATGGCCCCGCAAGGGGCTGTGTGCTTTTTGGGGCTCCGATTTGTTACATCCTTCGTCTGTCTTGCTGCTCTGGCTGTTGGCTGTCGTCGCCACGCAGTACGCCGGTTATGGGCTGTTGGCTACGCTGCTGGTGCTGGCGTTGCCGATAAGCGGGGTGTTTGAGCGGTGGAGGCGTTTTTTGTGGCGCAGTCGCTGGCTATTTGCGATGCTGTGGTTGATTCTGGCTTACAACATGCCGGGCGAGGCCGTATTCGACTCGCCGTGGATGGTGACATACGAAGGTATCGCAGAGGCGAATCTGCATATGGCCCGACTGGCTGTCATGCTGCTCTGTCTTGCCTGGCTTTTTGCCAAGGCCGGGCGCGATGGAATCATCGAGGGCTTATGGGGTTTGTTTCATCCTTTGCAGCGCTGGGGCGTGTTGAATACCGAGCGAGTGGCAGTACGCTTGTCGCTAGTCCTGTCCAATTTGCAGAAACCGTTGGTCCGTGGCGAATGGCGCAGGATGTTGCTGCATCAGGGAATGCTTGAGGGGCCGGAGCGGCTTGAGTTGCTCATGCCAAGCTGGTCGTGGCGCGATGCTTCGGCAGTGTTGTTGGGTGTTGTAATGCTTGCAATGGTGGTGTTCTGGTGAGAATTGCCCTTGGTATCGAATACTGCGGAACTGCCTTTCGTGGCTGGCAAAGCCAGGCGAACGCGGCGACCGTTCAGGATGCTCTGGAAGCAGCCTTGGCGGTAATCGCCGGAGAACCGACAGGCGTCGTTTGTGCCGGCAGGACCGATGCGGGCGTGCATGCGACACATCAGGTGGCGCATTTCGATACGCAAGTGGAACGTCCACTGTCTGCGTGGGTGCGCGGGGTCAATACCCATCTGCCGGATGGCGTGGCAGTACGCTGGGCGAAGCCCGTCGGTGACGAGTTTCATGCGCGCTTCAGTGCGCGCGGGCGGCGCTATCGTTATCTACTGCTCAACCGGCCGCAACGTCCCGGCTTGTGGCAAGGGCGTGTCGGTTGGCATCACCTCCCGCTCGATTTGGGTGCAATGCAGGATGCGGCGTGTCGTTTGTTGGGCGAACATGACTTTTCGGCTTTTCGGGCGGCAGAATGTCAGGCGAAAACCCCGGTCAAGACGATGACCCAGGCTGAAGTGCGGGCTTGTGGGGCGATGCTGGTGTTCGATTTCGAGGCCAGCGCGTTCCTGCATCACATGGTGCGCAACCTCGTCGGAACCCTGGTCTATATTGGCAAAGGTACCCATCCTCCACTCTGGGTGGATGAGCTACTGGCAATGAAGGATCGAAAGTTGGCGGCCCCGACCTTCTCTCCGGATGGGCTGTATTTCCGCGGCCCCATCTACGAGGCTCACTGGGAGTTGCCGCAACCGGACGACGACTTGATCGATGGGATGCTGGCATGAGGACACGTATCAAGATTTGCGGACTGACCCGTGAGGAAGATGTTTTGGCTGCGGTGGCAGCGGGAGCAGATGCCATCGGCTTTGTCTTCTATCCGCCGAGCCCGCGCTATGTCGATCCGCTGCGAGCGGCTCGCTTGGCGGCGGTGATTCCGCCTTTCGTCGAGGTCGTTGGATTGTTTGTTAATGCAGCACCCGCAGAGGTCAAGGCGACTTGTGGCAGCGTCCCGATCAGCCTGTTGCAGTTCCATGGCGACGAGGACGCGGCGTATTGCCGTCAATTTTCAAGACCTTATATCCGCGCTGCGCGGGTTAGGCCCGGGCTTGATCTGGTAGAATTCGCCGGTTCATTTCCCGAGTCCCGGGGATTGTTGCTTGACGCTTTTGTCGAGGGCTATGGGGGCGGCGGGCATGTTTTCGACTGGACACTCATTCCGCCGGGCTTGCCAGGCCACCTGATCTTGTCGGGCGGCTTGCATCCGGAGAATGTGGCGGATGCCGTTCGGCGGGTGCGGCCTGCTGCGGTGGACGTGTCCTCTGGGGTGGAAATGAGCAAGGGCATCAAGGATCACGACAGGATTGCTGCTTTCGTCGCCGCAGTGCGTGCGGCGGATGCAGCCATCAACGAAGGATAAGGAACAACATGCGGGAATCGGCTGGGGGAATCACCCGGACCTGTTGGCGGCGCCATCTGGCGAATCACCCTTGAAAGCGGACTAACTCATTTTTGTCCAATTTTTCAAGGAGTTTTGCCATGTCTGACACCCCGTATCAATACCCCGATGCCAAGGGCCATTTCGGTCCTTACGGCGGCGTTTTTGTTGCCGAAACCCTGTTCGGCGCGCTGGATGAACTGAAGCAGGCCTATGCCGAGGCGCAGGCCGACCCGGCTTTCAGTGCCGAATACGAATACGAACTCAAGCACTTCGTCGGCCGTCCGTCGCCGATCTATCATGCCAAGCGCCTTTCCGAAAAACTCGGCGGTGCGCAGATATATCTCAAGCGAGAGGATCTGAACCATACCGGCGCGCACAAGGTGAATAACTGCATCGGACAGGCCATGCTCGCCAAGCGCATGGGCAAGCCGCGCGTCATCGCCGAAACCGGCGCCGGCCAGCATGGCGTGGCCACGGCAACGGTCGCGGCGCGTTACGGCATGGAATGCGTGGTTTACATGGGTGCAGAAGACGTCAAGCGTCAGGCGGCCAACGTGTATCGCATGAAATTGCTGGGTGCGACCGTCGTGCCAGTCGAGTCCGGCTCGAAGACGCTCAAGGATGCCCTCAACGAAGCGATGCGCGACTGGGTGACGAACATCCACGACACCTTCTACATCATCGGTACGGTGGCCGGGCCGCATCCTTACCCGATGCTGGTACGCGACTTCCAGAAGGTGATCGGCGAGGAGTGTCTGGAACAGATGCCGGAGATGACCGGTCGCCAGCCGGATGCCGTCATTGCGGCAGTGGGTGGTGGTTCAAACGCCATGGGTATCTTCTATCCCTACATCGATGTTGATGGCGTGCGTCTGATTGGCGTCGAGGCGGCTGGCGAAGGCGTTGAAACCGGCAAGCACGCGGCCTCGCTGACGGCTGGTGTGCCCGGTGTGTTGCACGGCAATCGCACCTATTTGTTGCAAGATGAGGATGGGCAGATCATCGAGACGCATTCGGTATCCGCCGGTCTCGACTACCCCGGCGTCGGTCCCGAGCACGCCTGGCTGAAGGATTTGGGGCGTGCCGAGTACGTTCCCATTCGCGATGACGAGGCGCTCAAGGCTTTCCACGACCTGTGCCGACTCGAAGGCATCATTCCAGCACTGGAGTCGAGCCATGCCTTGGCCTATGCCATGAAGCTCGCACCCACGCTGGCCAAGGACAAGATTCTGCTGGTCAACCTCTCCGGTCGGGGTGACAAGGATATGCATACCGTGGCCGAGAAGTCGGGGATCCAGTTCTGATGTCGCGCATTCAATCCGCTTTCGCTCGCCTCCAAGGCGAAGGCCGCAAGGCCCTGATTCCGTTCATCACCGCCGGCGATCCCGATACCGCGCTGACTGTGCCGTTAATGCTTGCGCTGGTCGAGGCCGGGGCCGATGTCATCGAGCTCGGCGTGCCGTTTTCCGATCCGATGGCCGACGGTCCGACCATTCAGCGCGCTTCCGAGCGCGCCTTGGCGCGTGGCATGACCTTGCGCAAGGTGCTGCAGTTGGTTGCCGAATTCCGGCAGAAAAATGCCGCAACGCCGGTCGTGTTGATGGGCTATGCCAACCCCATCGAGGCGATGGGCCTGGAAAAGTTTGCCCAGGCTGCTGCGCAGGCTGGCGTCGATGGCGTACTGGTGGTCGATTATCCGCCGGAGGAGGCAGCCAGTTTTGGCGCGGCGATGAAGGCCAATGGCATGGATCCGATTTTCCTGCTGGCACCGACGTCCACAGCAGCACGCATCGCGCAGGCAGCGGAAATCGCCAGTGGTTATGTCTATTACGTCTCGCTGGCCGGGGTGACCGGTTCCTCGGCATTGAATGTCGAAGCGGTCGCCGAGCGCCTGCCGGCGATCCGCGAAAAGACCGGACTGCCGGTCGGTGTCGGTTTTGGTATTCGCGATGCGGCAACGGCCGCCCGCATTGCCGCTTTTGCCGATGCCGTCGTGGTCGGCAGCCGGATTATCGAAGAAATTGAAAAATCGTCCGCGGACTCGGTCTGTGCCAACGTACGTGCGTTGGTCGCCGAAATTCGCCGCGGCGTGGATGAGGTGAAACAATGAGTTGGCTGACCAAGCTTCTGCCCCCGAAGATCAAGCGCGAACAGGGCGCGCAGCGCCGTTCCAACCTGCCGGAAGGCCTGTGGAGCAAGTGCCCCTCCTGTGAGGCGGTGCTCTACGCGACCGATCTGGAAAAGAACCTGAACGTGTGTCCGAAGTGCGGTCACCACAACCGCTTGAATTCGCGTCAGCGCCTCGATTTGCTGCTCGATCCGGAAGGCCGCTTCGAGATCGGCTCCGAAGTGGTGCCGGTCGATAGCCTCAAGTTCAAGGACTCCAAGAAGTATCCCGATCGCCTGATGGAAGCCAATCGGCTGACCGGCGAAACCGACTCGCTCGTGGTGCTGCAGGGCGCCATCAAGACCATGCCGGTCGTCGCTGCTGCTTTCGAGTTCGATTTCATGGGCGGTTCCATGGGGTCGGTACTCGGCGAACGCTTCGTCCGTGGCGTCCAGATTGCGGTCGAGCACAAGATGCCCTTCATCTGCATCACCGCTTCCGGCGGTGCTCGCATGCAGGAAGGCCTGTTCTCGCTGATGCAGATGGCGAAAACGACGGCGGCGCTGACCAAGCTCTCCGAGGTCGGCATGCCTTTCATCTCCATCCTGACCGATCCGACCATGGGTGGTGTCTCGGCGTCCTTCGCCTTCGTCGGCGACGTGGTCATTGCCGAACCGAATGCCTTGATCGGCTTTGCCGGGCCGCGCGTCATCGAGCAGACCGTGCGCGAGAAGTTGCCGGAAGGCTTCCAGCGTTCAGAGTTCCTGCTCGAAAAGGGTGCCATCGACATGATCGTGGATCGCCGCGAGTTGCGCGATCAGGTGGCGCGTACGTTGGCCTTGTTGCAGAAACTGCCGGCCGCCGCTTGAAGACACTGAACGATTGGCTGGCCCACCTCGAAGGGCTTCATCCCAAGGGGCAGGCCGGTATCGAGCTGGGGCTCGACCGCATCCTGCGGGTCAAGGCGGCTTTGGGGCAGAGCGAATTCTGCCCGGTCATCACTGTTGGCGGCACGAATGGCAAAGGCTCGACCTGCGCCTATCTGGAAAACATCATCGACCGAGCCGGCTATCGCGTTGGTTGCTATACCTCGCCGCATCTGCTGGCGTATAACGAGCGGGTTCGCCTGAACGGTCAACCAGCCTCGGATGACGCCTTGTGTGCCGCTTTCTCTCGTGTCGAAGCGGCGCGGCTGGCGGCGGGCGATGTGGCACTGACCTATTTCGAATTCGGTACGCTGGCGGCCTGGGAAGTTTTTGCCGAAGCCGGGGTCGAGGCGGCGGTGCTCGAGGTTGGCCTGGGCGGTCGGCTGGACGCGGTCAATGCCTACGAGCCGGATGTCTCCATCGTTACCACGGTTGACCTGGATCATGTCGATTGGCTGGGGCCGGACCGCGACAGCATTGGTTTCGAGAAAGCCGGAATTTTCCGTGCGGGAAAACCGGCCTTGTGTGCCGACGCCAATCCGCCGCAACGCTTGTTGGCGCACGCCGAGCAGATTGGTGCCGACCTGCGCTTGATCGGTCGCGACTTTGGTTTCGAGCGAGACCAGGAAAACCGCCTGCAATGGCGCTGGTGGTGCCGTTCGCGCGCTGGGCTGGTCAAGCGTTCGCTGGCCTACCCTGGCTTGCGCGGTCCGACGCAGTTGTTCAATGCTGCGGCTGCTTTGGCGGCGCTCGATGCGCTCAACGACAAGCTGCCGGTGACCATGCAGGCGATTCGACCTGGCTTGATCGAGACCGAATTGCCCGGGCGTTTCCAGGTGGTGCCGGGCAAGCCCGCTATTGTGCTCGATGTGGGCCACAATCCGCAGGCAGTCCGCGTGCTGGCCGACAACCTCTCCTGCATGGGGTTTTTTGACCGGACGCATGCGGTGATCGGCATGTTGGCCGACAAGGATGCGGCCGGCGCGCTGCTGCCGCTCAAGGACAAGGTGGATGTCTGGCATGTTGCCTCGCTGGGCGGTCCGCGCGGAACCAGCGCCGAGCATCTGGCCGGGATCATCGTGGCCGTAAAGCTTGGCGGCGAGGTGATCTGCTACCCGTCGCCGCAGGAGGCGATGCTGGCGGCCAAGGGGCTTGCCGCCGAAAGTGATAGAATTCTCGCCTTTGGTTCGTTCTATACGGTCGCTGGGGCGCTCGAGGCGCTACGGAAAAAATCCTAGGTCATGGAAGACAACGACGCGCAGTTGCTGCTCAAGAAACGTGCTCGCCGCCGCTTGGTGGGGGCGCTTTTCTTCGTTTCCATCGTAGCGATTGTGCTGCCGATGGTGATGGATCATGAGCCGCGCCAACAGGTGCAGGAAGTCGAGATTCGCATTCCTGGGCAGGACGATAAGCCCTTTGCCCCCAAGTTTGCTGCCCCAGCGGTGGCGCCGGTCGAGAAACCGACGGCAACGGTGGCAGCGGTTGGCGAAGAGGTTAAGCCGGCTAAGCCGGTAGCTGTGGAGCCCAAGCCAAGCGAAGCTGCAGCCAAGCCGACCGCGCGCGTTGTCGAAACGAATTCCGACAAGCCGCAGGCCAAGCCGGTCGAAAAAGTGACCGACAAGCCTGCCGAAAAGCCCGCCGCCAAGCCGGAAAAACCTACCGACAAACAGCAACCTAAGCCTGAGCCAGCCAAGGCCGACGATGCCAAGCGTGCCGCCGCGATCCTCGCCGGGCAGGCCGAAGCCAAACCCAGTGCGGCCAAGGGGGGCGAGTTCCTGATTTTGATCGGCGCTTTCTCCAATGAAGAGAACGTCAAGAATTTGAAAACCAAGCTGGGCGAGCAGGGCATCAAAACCTTCAGCGAGCCGCTCGATACGCCGCAAGGCAAGAAGACGCGGGTGCGGGCCGGCCCCTTCCCGAGTCGCGAAGCGGCCGACAAGGCGCTGGAAAAGATGAAGCGTATTGGCGTTTCCGGAGTCGTTGCGGCCAAGCCATGACGATTTTCGATTACGTGGTGATCGGCATCATTGGCCTGTCGCTGCTGTTCGGCTTATGGCGAGGCGTGGTGGGTGAGTTGATTGCGCTGGCCGCCTGGGTGCTGGCTGTGATTGCGGCCTTGGAGTTCGGCGGCTGGGCGGGGCAAGTGGTGTTTGCCGGCATCGCCGATCCGGCGATCCGGACCTTGGCTGGTTGCGTATTGCTCTTTGTCGGCGTGCTGGTGGTGATGGCGCTGGTGCGGATGTTGGTGAACAGCATGGTGAAAGCCCTGGGCTTGTCGGTATCCGACCGCATCCTGGGCATGGTCTTCGGCGTGGTCCGTGGTCTGCTGGTGGTAATGGTATTGGTCGGCCTGGGCGGCATGACCAATCTGCCAAAGCAGGCCTGGTGGAAGGATGCAATGCTGGCGCAGCCGATGGAAACAGCGGTTCTGGTGGTCAAACCCTGGCTACCGGACGATTTGGCAAAACGAATTCGATTTAGTTAGGCAGGAAACGATATGTGCGGGATTCTCGGAGTCATGGCGACGACGCCGGTCAACCAGTTGCTCTACGATGGTCTGATGGTGCTGCAGCACCGTGGCCAGGATGCAGCCGGGATTGCCACGGCGGAAGGCAATACTTTCCACCTGCACAAGGGGCCGGGGCTGGTGCGCGACGTGTTCCGCACCCGCAACATGCGCGCCCTACCAGGTAACTGGGGCATTGGCCACGTGCGTTATCCGACGGCCGGTTCGGCGTGGAATTTCGCCGAGGCCCAACCCTTCTACGTCAATTCGCCTTTCGGCCTGGTGCTCGGTCACAACGGCAACCTGACCAATGCGGAGCAGTTGAAGGACGAGATGTTCCGCCTGGATCGCCGGCACATCAACACCAATTCCGATTCTGAAGTGTTGCTCAACGTGCTGGCGCACGAGTTGCAA
This sequence comes from Azonexus sp. IMCC34839, assembly GCF_047047955.1. Lineage (GTDB taxonomy): Bacteria > Pseudomonadota > Gammaproteobacteria > Burkholderiales > Rhodocyclaceae > Azonexus. The sequence goes on from NZ_CP150631.1 coordinate 3,346,791, forward strand.
GCAGCCGCTTCGGGCTACGAACTGGATGTGGACGCCATTTTTCAGGCTGTAGCGGGTGTGCACCGCAGATGTCGCGGCGCCTACGCTGTGGTGGCGATGATTTCCGGTTATGGCCTGCTGGCCTTCCGCGATCCGCACGGCATCCGTCCGTTGATCTACGGCGAGAACAAGACGCCGGAAGGTACCGAGTATCTGGTGTCGTCCGAGTCGGTCGCGCTCGATACCCTGGGCTTCCAGGCCGTGCGCGATATCGAGCCGGGCGAGGCGATCTTCATCGATCTGAACCACAACCTACATAGTCGCCAGTGCGCGCAGCAGCCGATGTACGCACCGTGCATCTTCGAATACGTCTATCTGGCCCGTCCGGACACCGTGATCGACAACGTGTCGGTGTACGAAGCTCGTCTGGCCATGGGCGAACTGCTGGCCGAGAAGGTCAAGGAGACGATTCCGGTCGACGAGATCGATGTCGTTATTCCGATTCCGGATTCCAGTCGGCCATCGGCCATGCAGCTGGCGCATGCTCTCGACATTCCGTTCCGCGAGGGCTTCGTCAAGAACCGCTATGTCGGTCGCACCTTCATCATGCCTGGCCAGGCCATGCGTCGGAAGTCGGTACGCCAGAAGCTGAATACCTGCGGTCAGGAATTCAAGGGCAAGCGCGTGCTGCTGGTGGATGACTCCATCGTGCGCGGCACCACCAGCCGGGAAATCGTCGAAATGGCCCGTGCCGCCGGGGCGACCAAGGTTTACTTCGCCTCCGCCGCACCGCCGGTCCGCTTCCCGAACGTTTACGGTATCGACATGCCGACCCGTGCCGAACTGATCGCCACCGGCCGTACCGATGCCCAGATCGCTGCCGAAATCGGTGCCGATGCGCTGGTCTATCAGGATATCGAAGCGCTGAAGCAGTCGATTACCAAACTGCGCCCGGACCTGACGGTGTTCGATGCCTCCTGCTTCGACGGTTGCTATATCACCGGCGATATCGACGAATACTATCTCGACGCCGTCGAAGGCAAGCGCGGCGGCAAGGGCAGCAAGAGCGACGAAGACGGCGACGGCAAGGCCTCTCAGCAGTTGGTCCTTGGGTTGGCCAGCGGGCAGGACTGAGATGGCGGATACCCCGAATTACCGTCCGGAAACGCTGGCCGTTCGCGCCGGGCAGGAGCGTAGCCAGTTCGGTGAACACGCTGAAGCGCTTTACCTGACCTCCAGCTTTGTCTTCCAGAGCGCGGCGCAGGCTGCCAAGCGCTTTTCCGGCGAAGAGGAGGGCAATGTTTACGCCCGCTTCTCCAACCCGACCGTCACCATGTTCGAGGAGCGCCTCGCCGCCCTTGAAGGTGCGGAAGATTGCGTCGCTACGGCGAGCGGCATGTCGGCCATCATGGCGGCGGTGCTGGCGCATCTGAAATGTGGTGACCACATCGTTGCGTCGAACAGTCTGTTCGGTGCGACTGTGCAGTTGTTCAGCAACATCCTGTCGCGTACCGGCATTACGACCACCTTCGTGTCGCACACCGATCCTGCGGCCTGGGAAGCGGCGATCCGTCCGGAAACCAAGCTGTTCTTCCTGGAAACACCATCCAATCCGCTGACCGAAATTGCCGATGTGCGCCAGCTGGTCGACATCGCCCATGCACGCAACATCCTCGTCGCCGTCGATAACTGCTTCTGCACCCCGATCCTGCAAAAGCCGCTGGAAATGGGCGCCGATCTGGTCATTCATTCGGCGACCAAGTATATCGATGGTCAAGGCCGCGTGCTGGGTGGCGCCGTGTGCGGGCCGAAGAAGTTGACCGAGGAGGTGTTCAAGTACCTGCGCACGGCGGGGCCGACCCTGTCCGCCTTCAACGCCTGGGTGCTGCTCAAGGGGCTGGAGACGTTGAAGCTGCGTGTCGAGGCACAAGCGGCCAATGCAGCTCGCCTGGCCGCTTGGCTGGAAAGCCATCCCAAGGTGGCGCGCGTGTTTTATCCCGGTCTTGCCTCGCATCCGCAACACGAACTGGCCATGCGCCAGCAGAAGAACGGCGGCGGCATCGTTTCCTTCGAGATCAAGGGCGGACGTGATGAGGCGTGGAAAGTAGTGGATAACTGCCGCCTGCTGTCGATCACGGCCAATCTCGGCGATGTGAAGACGACCATTACGCATCCGGCGTCGACGACACATGGTCGTATCAGCCCGGAAGCGCGTGTCGCTGCCGGTATCAAGGATGGTCTGTTGCGCATTGCCGTCGGCCTGGAGGCGGTCGAAGACCTGCAAGCCGATCTGGAACGCGGCCTGGCGCTGATCTGAGCCAGCCCAACATTTAACGACGCCACACCCGGCTGCGGCCGGGTGTGGCGTTTTGGAGCCTGAAATGAAATTTTCCGATCTGGGCCTGATGCCCGAAATCCAGCGTGCGGTGGCCGAACAGGGCTACGACACGCCGACGCCGATCCAGCAACAGGCGATTCCCGCCGTGCTGGCTGGGCATGACCTAATGGCGACGGCACAGACTGGTACCGGCAAGACGGCCGGTTTCACGCTGCCCATCTTGCATCGCTTGGCCTTTGGCGCCAACGACCGCCTGTCGCGCATCGCCCGTACGCCGCGCGTGCTGGTACTGACGCCAACCCGCGAACTGGCTATCCAGGTCGAGGAAAGTGTGCGGACCTACGGCAAGCATTTGCCGGTCAATTCGCTGGCAGTGTTCGGTGGCGTTGGCATCAATCCGCAGATCGCCAATCTGCGTCGCGGCGTCGATATCCTGGTGGCGACGCCGGGCCGCCTGCTCGACCATGTGCAGCAGAAAAACGTCGATCTGTCCGCCATCGAAATCTTCGTCCTCGACGAAGCCGACCGTATGCTCGACATGGGCTTCATCCGCGACATTCGCAAGATCATCGCGTTGCTGCCAAAGGAGCGCCAGAACCTCTTGTTCTCGGCTACTTTCTCGCCGGATATCCGCGAACTGGCCAGCGGTCTGCTGCACAAGCCGGTGTCGGTTGATGTCGCGCCGCGCAACACGGCGGCGGAGACCGTGACGCAGAAAGTCATCGAATGCAACCGTGAGCAGAAGAAGGACCTGCTCAAGCACCTGTTTACCACGCGCAGCCTGCATCAGGTGCTGGTTTTCGCCCGCACCAAGCACGGCGCCGATGCGCTGGCACGGACGCTGGAAAAGGCCGGTATCAAGGCGGCAGCGATCCATGGCGACAAATCGCAGGGGGCGCGCACGCGGGTGTTGTCCGAATTCAAGGATGGCAAGCTGGCGGCGTTGGTGGCGACCGACATCGCGGCGCGCGGCATCGATATCGATGCGCTGCCTTACGTGATCAACTATGAGCTTCCCAATGTGCCGGAGGACTACGTCCATCGCATCGGCCGTACCGGGCGCGCCGGTATGGAAGGCGAGGCGATTTCGCTGGTTTGCCACGATGAGCGCGGACAGTTGAAGGATATCGAAAGGCTGATCAAGCGCAGCCTGGAGCGCGTGGAGATCGAAGGCTTCGAGCCTTCGGCCGTTGCTGCACCTCGTCCGCCCCAGCCGCCGCGCGGGCCGCGTAAGCCGCAGGGCGGCGGAAAAAGCGATTCACAAAAATCGGGCAAAAAAGGCGGTACACCGCAGCAGCATCGAAGTGGTGCCCGTCACCACTAAGTGGGCGGAAGTGTGACATTTTTGGCAAAGCCCGACTTGTCGGGCTGTCAAAAACCGTCTACGCTGATGAAATTACGCTGATACTTCAAACCATTAAAGCGTTTTCTTAAGGCGTTTTGGAGGAAGGGATGCCCCCCCCGCAAAAAATCCGTCTCGGCGACTTGCTGATTCAGCAAGGACTGTTGACCGAAGAACAACTGAAAATCGCGCTCGATGAGCAGAAGCGTACCGGGCGCAAGTTGGGGCGGGTGTTCGTCGAAAGCGGCTATGTTACCGAGTCGGGCATCTCACAGGCCCTGGCTCGCCAGTTGCGGATTCCCTATATCGATCTCGGCAATTTCGCGCCGAAGCCGGATCTGATCAAACTATTGCCTGAAGCGCCAGCGCGGCGCTTCCGTGCTTTGGTCCTGGGCGAGACGGGCGACGGCCGGCTGCAAATCGGCATGTCTGATCCGACCGACCTGCAGGCCTACGACGAAATCACGCGCCAGGTTCGGCGCGAAATCGATCTGGCGGTGGTCACCGAGAGCCAGTTGCTGGCCATGATCGACCGCGTCTATCATCGCGGCGAACAGATTACCGGTCTGGCCAAGGAGCTGACCGCCGAACTGGGCGATGTGCCGATCGAGTTCGGCGATCTGCTTGGTCTGACGCCGGGCGCCGAAGATGCACCGGTCGTCAAGCTGTTGCAGACCGTGTTCGAGGAAGCCATGCGTCTGCGCGCTTCGGATATTCACTTCGAGCCGCAGGAAAAATCGCTACGTATCCGTTTCCGGATTGACGGCGTGCTGCATGTGCAGACCGAGGCCGATGCCAAGATTGCCCAAGCCGTGGCGCTGCGATTGAAGCTGATGTCTGGCCTCGATATCTCGGAAAAACGTCTGCCGCAGGACGGCCGCTTCAACATCAAAGTACGCGGCAATCCGGTCGACGTGCGTATTTCGACCTTGCCGACCCAGTTCGGCGAATCGGTCGTCATGCGTCTGCTCAACCAGAACACCGGGTTGCTCGGCCTCGAGCGGATCGGCATGCCGCCACGCGTGCTGGAACGCTTTCGCTATTCCCTGAAACGGCCGAGCGGCATGGTGCTGGTCACTGGCCCGACCGGTTCCGGTAAGACGACAACGCTCTATGCGGCGCTGAACGAACTGAACAGTACTGAGAAAAAGGTCATCACGGTCGAAGACCCGGTCGAATACCGCCTGCCCGGCCTGAACCAGGTGCAGGTGCATGAGAAGATCGATCTTTCCTTTTCCCGCGTGCTGCGTACCGTGCTGCGTCAGGACCCCGATATCGTCTTGATCGGCGAAATGCGCGACCAGGAAACGGCCGAAATCGGTATGCGCGCGGCCATGACTGGCCACTTGGTGCTGTCCACCCTGCACACCAACGATGCCATCTCGACGCCGATCCGCCTGCTCGACATGGGCGTACCGCGCTACATGGTGGCCTTGTCGGTGCATATGGTGGTGGCTCAGCGCTTGGTGCGGGTGATTTGCCCGAATTGCCGCGAAGAATATCAGCCGACGCCGAACGAACAAGAATGGTTGCGTTACGAGTTGGGCAATAGCAGCGGTGAGCATCGCTTCCATCACGGTCGCGGTTGCACCCACTGCGCCAATACGGGTTTCCAGGGGCGCACCGGGGTTTATGAATTCCTCGAAATGTCTGACCACGTCGTCGAGGCGCTCAACCATGAAGATCCCGGTGAGTTCATGCGTGCTGCACGTCAGCAGATGGCCGGTGAAACCTTGCGTCGCGATGCTGTACGCTTGGTGTTGGCCGGTACGACGACCGTTGGCGAGGCCATGCGGGTCAGCAACCAGTTCGAGGAGTAAGCGCAGGTGGCCAATTTCGCCTTCCGTGGCCGGGATGCCGGCGGCAAGCTGATCGAGGGAGTCCTCGAAGGGGCGACGGCGGGCAATGTAGCGGACCTGTTGCTCGGGCGTGGCGTCACCCCCCTTTCTATTACGGAAACTAAAGCCAAAGCGGCCAGCGTCGCCAGCGGGATTACGCTATTCAGACCGCGCGTCCAGCATATCGACATCCTGTTGTTTTCTCGCCAGATTCATACTTTGCTCAAGGCCGGCGTGCCGATCATGCGGGCCTTGACCGGTTTGCAGGAGTCGGCAACCAACCCGGCGATGCGGGACGTCATTCGCGATGTCCGCGAAAGCCTGGAAGCCGGGCGCGAACTCTCGGTTTCGCTGGCTCGCCATCCCAAGGTGTTTACGCCCTTCTATGTCTCGATGGTGCGCGTCGGCGAGGCAACCGGCCTGCTTGACGAGATCTTTCTGCGCTTGTTCGAGCACATGGAGTTCGAGCGCTATATGCGCGAGCAGGTGAAGTCGGCCTTGCGTTACCCGATGTTCGTTGTCATCGCCATGGCGGCGGCTATCGTCGTGGTCAACCTCTTCGTTATCCCGGCCTTTGCCAAGGTGTTTCAGGGATTTGGCGCTGAATTGCCGCTGATGACCAGGTTGCTGCTCGGCTTTTCCGACTTCATGGTGGCCTGGTGGCCGGCCATGCTCGTAGGCTTGATTGCTGCCGTCTTTGGTTTTCGCGCGTGGGTGGGGACGACTGCCGGGCGCATGCAGTGGGAGGCGATTGCCTTGCGCATTCCGATCGCCGGCAAGATCGTCAGTAAGGCAGCCATGGCCCGCTTCGCGCGCAGTTTTGCGCTCGGTACGCGTAGCGGCGTGCCCGTCATGCAGGCGTTGACCAATTCGGCGCAGACGGTCGATAACACCTATGTCGCCAGCAAGATCGAAAGCATGCGAGACACCGTTGAGCGTGGCGAAAGTGTGCTGCGCGCCGCCATCGCATCCAATTTCTTTACGCCCGTGGTTTTGCAGATGGTGGCGGTAGGCGAAGAGTCCGGTGCGCTGGACGACATGATGGAAGAGATCGGCCAGATGTATCAGCGCGAAGTCGAGTACGAACTCAAGACGCTGGGCCAGCAGATCGAGCCGATCCTGATCGTTTGCCTGGGTATTCTGGTCCTGATCCTTGCCCTTGGCATCTTCCTGCCGATGTGGGACCTCGGTAAAGTGGCGCTCAAGCGATGAGGCAAGATGATGCGGCGCTATTACGAATTCGCGCTTGTCGTTGTGATTGTCAGCATTCTGGCAACGCTGCTGCTCTTTGTGCTCAACGATATTCAGAGCAACATGGAGGAAGCCGCTGTGCAGGCCGAAGCGGCCTCAATCCGCTCCCAATTGCTGGAAAGAGTCGCGCATCGGGAAGCCTTCGGCGGCCGTTTGCCGGACAGCGACAATCCACTGGACTGGATTGCCAACCGTCCGCCCAACTATGTCGGGGCGTTGGATCTGCCGCCAGCAAGCAACGGCGTTTGGTATTTCGATACACGCTCCAAGGAATTGGTATATAGCTTTCGTGACGGACATCTTGCCCAATTCCGCCTGACTCGTTCAGCAAGCCGGGAGAATGGGCGAGGGGTGATGGCGGGAGTTGGTTTGTTAAGGCTAGGTAAAAAGTAGTAGAGATGCTTGTGAAAGAGAGTGGGTATGACTAAAGTTACGTGCTTTCCCGCCGAGAACGTCAACATGACAGGCAAAAACGGTATGCGATGCACTTCCCGTCAGCGTGGCTTCACGCTGATCGAATTGATCGTTGTCTTCATCATTCTCGGCATCCTTGCGGCAGTCGCTTTGCCGCGCTTCGTCAATCTGCAGCGCGATGCACGCATCGCCAAGCTGCAGGCTGCGCGGGGCAGCGTTTCCGCTGCGGCAGCACTGGTCCATGCAACCACCCTTTCGCGTGGCGGCGTGGCCGATGCCAATACCTGCGTCGGTGGAGGCACGGCCAACAACAGCAATGGCCTGAACGGTACGGTGTGCACCGAAAGCGGTTTGATCTACATGGTTTACGGTTATCCGGAAGCCAGCGCTGTCGGTGGTTCGGCCGGTATTCTTTCCGCCGCTGGCCTGACCGGCATCTTCAATCCGAATAAAACGCAGTTGGAGGCGGAAGGGTACATGTACTCGGCGTCCAACGGCATTGCGACATTTAGTGTGGTTGGGGCAACCGATGCCTCGACCTGTTTCTTCACCTACGCCCAACCAACGCAGGCCAATTCGGCCGCTGCGATCAGCGGGCTGACGGTTTCCGGTTGTTGATTTTTCTTGGGAGTTAAACAAATGAAAGCTGTACAAAAAGGTTTTACGCTGATTGAGCTGATCGTTGTGATCGTTATTCTCGGGATTTTGGCAGCGACGGCATTGCCGAAGTTTGTTGATCTGACGGGAGATGCTGAGCAAGCTGCAACCAAGGGAGTTGCGGGTACGGTATCTTCGTGGGGCTCGATCAACTATGGTGCCGTGAAGGCTGGAAACGCAAGTGGAAAAGCAATCTCGGATACCACTGATGCCTGTTTGGGAAACACCAACTCGCTGAAAGCTGCAGGCTCAGCCAATATTGTGTCCGGTAGCGTTTCTCTTATTTTTACCGGTACTCCGGCAAACGACAACCAGTATCTTGTTACAGCAGGAACGACTGTGGGTTGCGGAGCAGGTGTTACGATTGACTGTAAAATTACTAGTAAGAACGGTAAAGAAGCCTTGGCTTACATTCCTTGTACCAACTAAGCCAAGTTTGATCCGATTGAAACATGGCTTGCCTGTTGAGGTCACGCGCTTCCTCAGAAAACCCGCCAAAAGGCGGGTTTTCTGCTTGGGGACGACATACGGGCGGATTTACTACCCTTGAACTGATTGTTGTAATTCTGATCGTTAGCGTACTGGCTGCTGTAAGTTTGCCGAAGCTCATGTCGACTGGATTGGATGAGCGAGGGTTTCGAGATCGGGTTCTAGCCAGTTTGAGGTATGCACAGAAATCGGCTATTGCAGCCCATCGAGTGGTCTGTGTAACCTTTTCGGGCGACGGTGCGCAATTTAAGATAGCCAAGAATTTCGCAGATACCAACTGTGATGATTCACAAACCTTAATTGGCCCCAACGGCGTGGCGCTGAATGTTAGTGCAGATGGAAAGGCGAGTTTTGTGGGTACGCCGTCAGCTATTCAGTTTGATACGGCCGGCCGAACGAATCCCGGGAGAGTAATCTCGATCAATGGCTTGCCGGCTAACTTGGCAATCACTGTTGAGGCGGAAACGGGATATGTCCACTAGGCGATCTCTCCAGTGGGGAGTTACTCTCGTCGAGTTGATTGTATTCATTGTCATCATGAGTGTTGGCGTGATGGCGTTGGTTTCCGCCATAGGACCGATGGTCAAGCATAGTGCGGACCCCATGCAGACCAAGCAGATGGCGGCGATTGCCGAATCCTTGCTGAGTGAAGTGCTTCATCAGCCATTTACCTGGTGCGACCCAGGCGATGCGGCGGTATCTACGGCGCAGTCGTATGGCGATTGCGCACAGCCCCAAAATACGATGGGCGCAACTGCCGGCGAGTCTCGTGGTGGTGCCGGAGAGAATTACGACAATGTTCGCGACTACGCCGGGTTCTCGATGAATAACGTTGCCGATCCCAGTGGTACCAGTGCGGTCAATGGATATCGCGCCGAGGTCAGCATGGCGGAAGTGGGTAGCACTTTCGGGGCAGCGACGAACGATGCTGCGTTGGCCATTACGGTGATGGTTTGCCGAACTCCGCCGGTGGATTGCACGGGGCAGGAGTCTTATTCGCTGACCGGTTATCGCTTCCGCTATGCGCCGCGTATCTAATACTTTCTCAACATCCGGTTCGATCCAGGGCTTTACCTTGGTCGAGATGATCATTTCGATCGTCATTACCGGAATCATCGTTTCGATGATTGCAATGTTTGGTCGGCAGCAGATTGATGCTTATATTGATGTGGGGAACCGAGCAGAGTTATCCGATGCTGCTGATACCGCTCTTCGCAGGATTGCACGTGATTTGCAGGGGGCTCTACCTAACAGCGTTCGAGTGGATGGAACCGGTAAGATTCTGGAGTTCGTACCGATTGTTGATGCAGGGCGTTATCGGGCGGCGCTGAGCAATACCGGAACTGGGGATATTCTCGATTTTTCTAGTACCTCTGATAACAGCTTTGATGTGCTGGGACCTCAGGTCAGAATACCAGTAGCGATAACGCCGGTAGATCGTAGCTATCTGGTCGTCTATAACACTGGCCAGCTGGGGGCAAACGTCTATTCCCGCACGAATCTCCGAGAGATTACGACAGCACCTGGTTCCGTATCGAACATCAGTTATCAGTTGGCTGCTGCACCGAATCAGCAGTTTCCCTTCGCTTCGCCACAAAGTCGTTTTCAAATTGTCCAACAGCCAGTTTCCTACGTCTGCGATACGGTTTCCGGGGCGATTATTCGACGCGCCGGCTATGATTTCATCGCTGCGCAGCCGACTGATTTCTCTACTTTGGGCGGTACCAGCAACATCCTTGTCACCGATGTCTCCGATTGCGTTTTTACCTACACGCCTGCGGTTTTGCAACGCAATGGTTTGGCAGTCTTACGCCTGACCTTGACCCGAAATGCGGAGTCGGTTCAGTTGCTGCATCAGGTCGAAATTCTGAATACGCCATGACAAGTTTTTTGCCAAAAACAGCCAGTGCACCGCAGCAGCGAGGTATTTCAGTGGTGACCGCAATATTCCTGCTGTTGTTGATGTCCATCTTGGCAGCAGCCATCGCGACGATGGTTTCAACTTCGCACGCCAACATGGCGGCGGATATCGGTGGTTCGCGCGCTTATCAGGCGGCGCGCGCCGGGGCAGAGTGGGGCATGTTCCAATTGGACCCGAATGCGCAGACCGCCAGTCTGCCCCCGTGTTTTGCGACTTCAAACCCGCCGATACCTGGGCACAACGTCACCGTAAGTTGTTCGAGCACCGATACCACGGAAGCCGGGCGTAGCCTAAGAATATTCCGTATCGTTTCGCGTGCTACCGCGACAGGAGTGAAGCAACCAGGTATCGAGCGACAGGTCGAAGTGACGGTTGAGAAATGCCGTGACTCAGGTATCACGGCACCTCCCTATGATTGCTGAAACCTGTGGGTCAGAAGTTTTCCCGATAGTAGATATAGGGCGAGCGTGAAATTCCAAAGGTGGCCTTCCCGGAAGGGTTGCTGCCAAACCATGGAATGGACGCCGCCGTGGCTGAAGACGAACTGGATGTTACGCAGGTTGTGCCGCTGGCTGTGCTACCAGTATTCAGCGTGAGCAAAACGCTGCCCCGATTTGGCACGTTGCTGGCATCCAGTCCTGGGCGAGTGAGCTTCAGCTTCAATTTGCCTCCGCTTAGCGTCTGGGTTCCGATGGGTGAAAGTTGGGTTTCGCAGGCCGCCAGATTCTCGGAGAAGTTCGACAGCATGATGCTGCTAACGTTGAAATTCGTGCAGCTATCCGAGCGGTTCGTTGCGTAGTAGCCCCCACTTGTCCAGTATTGCGCTTCAAACGGAATCGCAAGATCGAGCATTTCTGAGCCGTAGGCATTGCCGATCCACAGGCGGCCATGGCGCAGGCTGGTTGTATTGGTGGCTTTCTGCGTTGCTGTGCCGATCAAGGCGGAGCCATCCGGATCGCTGATAGTAGCGATCAACTTGAATGAATCGTAGGGGCCATCCGGGCTGGCGAGGCGAGAGAAAACGTAGGTGTCGCTCAAGGTAAAGATACCGTTCGCCCAGAGGGCAGTATTGGGCATGGTCGGAAGATTGGGGGAGGTCAGTCTGCTTGTGGCAACGGAGGTGCCGTTGTTATCGCCAGTGAAAGTCACTCCGGCCAGATTGGTGTAGCCCGAGGTGTATCGACTGGTAACCGGGTCAGAAGCGGATGCGGTAGCACCCGTGCTGGCATGGGCCTTCAAAACAAGCGAAGCGGCAAGCTGGTCCTGACCCATGTAGGTGAAATTGGTGGACTTGCAGAACGGCGTGAGAGTGCCTGCGAAGGAGTAGTGGCTGGGGTACCAGCGCCCAAATTTAGCCGACGAGGCACTTCCGATATTGCATCCGTATTTGCCGCTGGCAAGCGAGTTTGACGTGCTGTCAGCAATGCAGTCGGATGTCTGGTCGACTCCGGTGAAACTAGAGTCGATGACAGCGTCCTTATCAAGCTGGATGTTTCCGACATCAAGGTATTTGAACGAGTTGCCCACTGCAGATATTCCGGTCGCAGCGTTAAAACTGCCAGAAAGTGTTCCGGTGGCGATAGCCGTGCCGTTATGGTCGTAGACTTTGCCGGTATCGAGCAGTGGTGTGCCGGAATAGCCTCCACTCACGCCGGAGTTGGCGGTCAGCGTAAAGGCCGTGCCCGCGGTTGCTTTTGGGGTGCCAGTCAGAGTGCTGTTGGTCATGCTGGACGAAATAGCAAATTGGCTGGGACGAATTGCGAAGTTGTCAGTTGAGCAGGCTGGCGCGCTGGATCCTGCCGTCATTCGAACGCGCACATTCCGTGCTGCGGCGGCTGTGGATGAGCCACCCGAGTAGCGGCTGAGGTCGAAGCTGACGTTCTTCCTCCCCTTGTCGCTATTGGCGAAAGTGACAGTTTGCGCACTACCCAGGGCAGCCGTGGTCGGGCAACTGGATGAGGAGGCATCGACCAGATCGACCGTTACCGACCCTTTATAAGTCGTATTAACTGTAGAGCTGGAGGTTAGTGCGAGAAGATCCAGGTTGAAATTGGTTCCGGAGAGCTTCGTGAAAATCCGGGTGCGGGGGGGGGCACTGGTTTCAACTGCGTCGAAATTACAAGACGCAGACGCGAAGGTCAGCGTGCAGGTTTCAGTCGAGCCATTGAAACAGCGTGTTTGGTTGGAGGGAGTCGGCGATACGCTATCGGTGCCCAATGTGTAGGTTTGGCTGCTACCAATCGTCAATGTCTGTGTCGTTGATCCATTGGTAAAACTGATTGGGTTACTGCTCCATCCCGTCGAGGAAAGGGTAACCGTGACCTTGCCCGGATAAAGCCGAGTGCAGGAGCTATCCATGCAAGCCTTGATAGTCACTGTCTCTGGATAGCAAATCGAGCCATTGCCATCATGCTCGATGCGAATATGGTCAAAATCCCCAGAGCATGTTCGTCCGAGGGTCATGTCGGCGACGATCTCTGAGGCGGTCAGTTCGGATTTGTATAGCTTGACCTCGTCAATCATGCCTTTGAAGCTACGCGATGAAAGCAGCGAGCATTGCCCGTCTGTCGCAATGTCGCCGCCAATGAAAAAGTCGCAAGGATTGGAACTGAGTGTTCCTTGCCAATTTCCGACATTGCTATCCAGAACGCCATTGATATAAATACGCTGCCTACGGACGCCGGATGACGAATTCAGGGTAATGGCCACATGCGTCCATTTGTTCAATGGAATCGTGGTGTTTGATGTCAGAGAACTCGCGTTCCACCACCAGAAAAGTTTTCCGCTTGGGTTCAGGTGGAATTCGTAGTTTTGGTCATTTGAAAGAATGGTGTTCAGGTCGTTTCCGCCACTTCCGGTTGGATAGGCTTTAGGGTAGATCCAGGCCGTAGCTGATAACTGCTGCTTGTATTCGACGTCGGTCGTATGTGGCACCTGAATGTAGGCTTTCCCATCAAAGTTACCGGCATTGCAAAAGCTGCCAACGACGCTGGAGTTACTAGACTCGATGGTTGGATTGGGGGCGACGGCGTTGGTAGTGGTCGGAGTGCTAGTGGTAACCCGCCTGGCGGAAAGGGATGTCGTGCCACTATCCAGAACCTCCCCGGCTGTTCCTTTCCAGGAACTAGCGGCTTCATCCATGCGGAAGTGAGTGACAACACTTTCCAAGACGACTACCGAGGCTGTGACCGGAGTACTTAACCCCGCTGTAGTTACCGAGTTTACGAGTGTTCCTTTTTGATTGACCGTAACGACCAGAGTCATCTGAGCGCTGCTACTGCCAGGAATGGAGGGGATGTTCCAGGTGACTATCTGACCGGATGTCGTCGTGCTACCCAGTGAAGTTACATCGGCGACATAGCTCATCCCGGTGGGGAGGGTATCGGTGACAGTGACGTTGTTAAGGGGGATCGACAGTGGATTGGTCGCTGTGATCTTGAACGTGATGGTGTCTCCGACCCCGGCGGAGGCCGCACTCGACACTTTCTTTAAGGTGGGGGCGGCAACCGTAATGCTGTTGGCTAATGTTGTCGTGGTGAGTGTTCCGGTACAGCTGTCATTACTGGAAACGGAGATATAGGTGTTGTAGGTGCCGGCGACGTTTGGTGCAGTGACGCTCAATGTTTCAGATGCGCTGCTACCACTGCCAAAATGGTCGGCATGATCCATGCAAGTCATGGCGCCGCTGGTGCTTGCTATCCGCCAAGAGGTGGATTGCCAGTTGTTGGTGGCATCGTTGGTCGCGGAAACCTGAATTGGAAACGTCGCTCCTGGGGCAATGCCGAGACTGCTACCTCCATCCAGCGTAACTGAGTCAATACTGATTAATGCCCAACATGGAGAACTCAGGAAAATGAGGCAAAGCAAGCTGACTTGCAAAGTTCTTTGAAGTCTCTCAAGGAACATTCCATATGACAAGAATGTGGAATATGTTCTATGGATGCTGGATTGTTGCGAAGCAGGCATATGGTTTGCCCCTGCGGAGTTAATTCGATACCCAGTATTATGCCGCTAACTTTTGTATTGCTCACCGCACTCTTTAGTGACGGCGATGCGCGCTTCATATTTGATATTTTGTTTTAAAAAAATCATTGAAAAATAGTATGTTAGTGGCTATCCTTACGAAAAAACTTTAGGTGCTTGTGCATGTGGCCCAAATTTGGGGTGAAACTGGCGGAAGGGTGGATGGCTGTCGTGCGTAGCGGCGACCGCATCGATCTTGCGCACGTCATTTCTGAAGTAGGGAAACGCCCGGAAATAAGGGCCTTCGACTCTTTTCGCGTTGAGCGCGGTGTAGACGATGCCTTGTCACGCCTTGGTCAGAGCCGCAGTTTGAAGCGTTATCGTTGCACGACCCTGCTTGACGAGAACGATTACCGCTTGCTCCAACTGGAGGCGCCTGCCGTGCCGGAAGGCGAGCGGGTGCAGGCCCTGCGCTGGCGCATGAAGGATATGGTCGATTTTCCGGTGGATGGAGCGGCGATTGCCGTGGCTTCCATTCCCACCGAGGGGCGGCAGGAAAACGTCTTTGCGGTAGCCGCGCCGGCGACCGTGGTTGGTCAGCAGATGGCGATGTTTGGCGATGCCAAGTTGCAACTGGATGCCATCGATATCCCGGAAATGGCCGTGCGCAACGTGGCTGCGCTGTTCGAGGAGCCCAATCGCGGCTTGGCGTTTCTGGCTTTGAGCGGCAACGACAGCCTGCTGGTCATTACTTTCCGCGGCGAACTCTATCTGTCGCGGCGTATCGAGGTGTCGGCCGAAGCGTTGGCGCAGGCTGACGAAGAGCGTCGCCGTCAGATGCTTGAGCGCTTGGCGCTCGAATTACAACGTACGCTGGATAACTTCGACCGCCAATACGGCTTCATTTCGGTATCTCGTTTGATTGTCGCGGCCGAGCACGATTGTGCCGGCACCGTCGCTACGCTCGCGGAAAACCTGTATTTGCCGGTTGCTGCGGTGGACATGGCCCAAGTGGCAAATTTCGAATCGATCCCCGAGCTACGTTCTCCGGAGCGTCAGGCGCAGGGCTTGCTGGCGATTGGCGCTGCCTTGAGGAGTGCCGCATGAGCCAGCAGATCAATCTGATTCTCCCGGAGCTTCGCCGGCGTTTCGACTGGTTGGCCTTGCCGGTGGTGGCTGGCGTGGCCGGGGGATTGCTGGTTCTCGTTGTGGGTGTTGGTGCACTCGGTAACATGAGTAGCCAGGCTTTGCGTGACCGGGATAGTGAACTGAGCCAGAGTTTGGCGTTGCTTCAACAGCAGGTGCAGACCCTCGGCCAGAGTGTCGCCTCGCGCAAGGAAAGTCCGCTGCTGGCGCAAGAGCTCGAGCTACAGCAGTTGGCGGTCGAGCAGCGGCGCGAAGTCGTCAAGGTGATTTCTCAAGGCAAAGCGGATGAAGCCTCAAGTTACTCCGTGCTGATGGAAGGTTTTGGCCGGCAGGTGAAGGATGGTGTCTGGCTGACCGCCTTCGGCTTTCAGGGGCAGGCTGTTGAGATTCGGGGGCGTCTGACAGATTCGTCTCTGCTGCCCGCTTATATTGCCAAACTCAATGATGAGCCCGCATTTTCCGGCCGTAAATTTGCCGCGCTCGATATGAAGGCAGTCGATCCCGTTCAGGAAAAGGGGCCGGCCGCGCAAGCTGCCAGCGACAACAAACCCAAGCCTGGTCCGCGCTTCGTCGAGTTCGCCCTGACCACTGAGCGGATGGCTGCGAAGGGGGGCGAGTGATGGCTATCGATCAGCGCTGGCAGGCACTTCAAGCACGTTACAACGTGTGGTCACGGCGTGAGCGTCTTCTGATTGCAATGGCGATGGTGTTGGGGCCGGCATTGATGATCAATGCGCTTTGGCTCGAGCCTCAGGCCGTACAGCGCAAAGCGCTGCAGGCCAAGGTGGCGGGACAGGAAGCGTCGATTAACCAGATGCAGGCACAAGTCGCTGCGCTGCAAGCCCAACTGCAGCAAGACCCGGATGCCGGCAAGAAGGCCGAATTGGCTGCCCTGGCCGCGGAGCGCACAAAGCTCGATCAGCAAATCAAGGATTTCGGTGCCGCCTTGGTGCCGCCGGAAGAAATGAATCAACTCCTTGAACGCCTGTTGGCACGCCAGCCCGGGCTCCGTCTCGTTAGCCTGAAGACGCTTGCACCGCAGAGTGTGCTCGGGGGTGCGAACGAAGGCGAGAAAAAGGCGAAGGATAAGTCATCGGAGCGGGTTTTCGACCTCTATCGTCACGGTGTGGAATTGAAGATTGAGGGCAGCTACCGCGAGTTGCAATCCTATGTCGCCCAGTTGGAAAAGCTGGACAAACGGCTGCTGTGGGGCGGTTTGAATTATCGCGTCAAGGACTATCCGCGGGCCGAAATGACCTTGACCGTTTATACCTTGAGTTCGGAGCGTACATGGCTGGCGCTGTGAAAAACGTGGCAAGTCTTGCCCTGTGCCTGGTTGTCGGGATGGCATGGGCGCAAACGGCCGATCCGACGCGTCCGCCGGCCGGCTGGCTGGGGGGCGGAGAGTCCGGCGCGGTGACAACGAGCACTGAAACCGAGTTTCGTTTGCAGTCAGTCATGTTGCCGCAGCGCGGCAAACCGATAGCTCTCATCGGTGGCCAGACCGTGGCGCTCGGCGGAAAGCTTGGCGATGCCACCCTGGTTCGCCTGACTGAAAAAGAAGCGGTATTGCAGGGGCCGGATGGGCTGACCCATCTTTATCTGACTCCTGAAGTCAATAAACAAATGATTGTGACGCCCAAGGCCCGTAAAACGGGGAAAAGCGGGCAGCTTAAGGATTCGCCATGAGCAAGCTCTGGATGATCGCATTCGCCGGCCTCGCCGTGACGGCCTGTAGCAACCAATACGTCAGCCGCGGTGATGCGTTCGACCGGGCCAACCGGGATGTCGCTGCCGCAGCCAGCAGCCGCGCCAAGTCGGCCAGTGCCGACGTGGTCGGCCAAGCGATGTTGCCGCCGCTGCAACTGGATGCGCCGGTGGCCAAGAAGCCGGAGTCGCGCTTCAATCTGGCAGTCAACAATGCCCCGGTAACGCAGGTGTTGACCGCCTTGGTATCGGATACCTCATATAGCGTGCTCTTCCCGCCCGAGCTGAGCGGCAACGTCAGCCTGAACCTGAAGAACACCACGGTCCGAGAGGCGTTGGAAGCACTGAAGGAAGTTTACGGTTACGACTATCGTTTCCAGGGTAATCGTATCTATGTGCAACCGAATACGGTGCAAACCCGCCTGTTCAAGATCAACTATCTGGCCAATCGTCGCCAGGGCATGAGCGACATGCGCGTGACCGGCAGTTCGCCGACGACCTCGACGCCGACGAGCAGTGCCGGTACGGCGACCGGGCAACAGGTCAGCAACACCATGGGCGGTACGACCGGTGTTCCGACGCAGCAACGGGTGACGGACAGCGCCCGGGTGCAAACAACTTCTGATTACGACTTCTGGAAGGAATTGTCGGCAGCCTTGAGCATGCTTGTGGGCAACCAAGAGGGCCGTAACATCATCGTCAACCCGACGTCGGGGGTTGTACTGGTCAAGGCCAACCCGGCGGAAATCCGCGCCGTCGAGGATTACCTGAAGGCGACCCAGCTGGTCGTCGAGCGCCAGGTCATGCTGGAGGCGAAGATTCTCGAAGTGGCGTTGAATGATGAGTTCCAGACCGGCATCAACTGGAGCCAGTTCGCCGGTGTGGCGGATCGCTTTGCCTTGGGCATCATGTCGCCGGGAGCAACGATTCGGGGCACTGGAACCCTCTCCGGTTCCGGGCTGACATCTGCGACGCCCGGGGTGAACGGTAGCCTGACAAGCAGTTCCAATGCTTCGGGTTTCTTTGGCCTGACTTTCCAGTCGAAGGATTTTGGCGCCCTGCTTAACTTCCTCGAAGGTCAAGGTGATGTGCAGGTGTTGTCCAGTCCGCGTATCGCGACGACGAACAACCAGAAGGCCGTTCTGAAGGTGGGTACTGACGATTATTTTGTCACCGGTATCAGTACCAATACCACGACCAGTGCCTCCGGTAACGTGGTCACACCGAACATCAACCTCCAGCCCTTCTTCTCCGGCATTGCGCTCGACGTAACTCCGCAGATCGACAACGACGCCAATATCATCCTGCATATTCACCCGTCGGTCAGCGTGGTTCAGGAAAAGACAAAGAACGTCGACCTGGGCGACCTCGGAACATTCACCTTGCCGCTCGCTTCGAGCACGATCAAGGAAACCGATAGCGTGGTCCGTGTCCAGGATGGAAGTGTCGTTGCCATCGGTGGTCTGATGAGCCAGAGCCAACAGAATAGCCGCACGGGTTTGCCAGTGGTCAGTGGCGTGCCAGGTGTCGGATTGTTGTTCGGTCAGAAGAGCATTGCCAACGCCAAGCGTGAGCTGGTCATCCTGTTGCGTTCGACGGTGATCAAGGACGAAAACAGCTGGCGCGACATTGCCGCCGAAACGCAGGATCGCATGCAGGAGCTTGATCCCCGTACGGCACGTCGTCTGCAATTTCAATGAGCCATAGGACCAAGGGCTGAAGGTGTATCTGGAGCATTTCGGACTCAGTGAGCTGCCTTTCGGCATCACCCCGGACACCAGTTACACCGTCATCACGCGCAGTCATCAGGAAGCGCTGAACACCTTGCTGGTCGCCATCGGTAGTGGTGAGGGATTCATCAAGATCACCGGCGAAGTCGGTACCGGCAAGACATTGCTCTGCCGGCGCTTGCTTCAGGCGATGCCGGAAAACGCCGTTTCCGCCTATCTGCCCAATCCTTATCTGTCGCCGCGGACCTTGCTGTTGGCTTTGGCCGAGGAATTGGCGTTGGCGGTAAGCACGGATGTGGATGATTACCACCTCCTCAAGCAAATCAATCGCGCCCTGCTTGAACATGCAGCGGCGGAGCGCCGAGTCGTCCTGTGCATCGACGAGGCGCAGGCCATGCCATTGGAGACCCTCGAGTCGCTGCGCCTGTTGTCCAACTTGGAAACCGAAAAGCGCAAGCTGATGCAGATCATCCTGTTGGGCCAGCCGGAACTCGATGCCAAGTTGAGTGAGCCTTCGATACGCCAACTATTGCAGCGCATTGCCTTCCACTACAAGCTGACCGGTCTGGATCACCAGGAAGTCGGGAAGTATCTGGAACACCGTTTGCGCGTCGCCGGTTATCGTGGCGAAGGCATTTTTCAGCCGCGGACGGTGCGAGCGTTGCACCGAGCCAGCCGCGGTACGCCGCGTCTGCTGAACATCCTGGCTCACAAGTCCTTGTTGGCGGCGTATGGCGAAGGGCTGCACGCAGTCAAACCAGTGCACGTAAAGCGAGCGGCAGCGGATACGGAAGGGGCTTCGTCCCCTGGATGGTGGTGAGATGAGCCTGATCAACGACATGCTGCGCGATCTCGAGGCCAAGCGGCCGGACGATCTGTTGCGCCAGAACCTGCAACGCGAGATACGCGCCTTGCCGAGCATGCCGCGGCGTGAGGGGAAATTCCTCAAGACCTTCTTGTTGCTCGGGTTGCCGCTGTGTGGCCTGGTGGCGGCTGGCTTGCACGTCAATGGCCAGTTGCTGCCACTGCTCGGCATGACGGAGGAGGTTCGCAAACCCGTCGTGCAACCGCTTGCTCCAGTCGCGCCCGCCGAAACGTCGACTGCTGCGGTGGACAACCCGGAAGAGCCAATTTCCGAAAGTCTGCGTTTGGCCTCCAGCCTGACGTCGGTGCCCATTCCGGCGGAACCTTTGGTTGCCGTGCCGGACCCGGTGGCGATGCCGGTGAAAAATACGCCGGTGCAGGTGGCCGAAAGCACACCAGCCAAAGAGGCTCCCGCGCAGTTGGCTCCGGCAACGACATCCGGCCCGACCAAGATCGAGAAGAGCAACCTGCCTTTGACCCCGCGCGATCGGGCCGAAGCGGAATTCCGCAAGGCGGAGATTGCTCTGGCTTCCGGGCGAGGTAGCGAGGCGATGGAAGCAGCGAAGGCCGCTCTGAAGCTCGATGCCGGCTTTGTGCCGGCGCGCCAGTTACTGCTTCGTGGCTTGCTCGAAGCCCGCAAGACCGATGAGGCGATGCAGATCCTGCAGGAAGGGCTGGATGGCCAGCCGACGCAGATTGGCTGGGCGATGTCGCTTGCCCGTCTGCAACTCGAACACGGCGATCTGGCTGCCGCCGACAAGACCTTGGCGCGTCATCAGGCACATGCCGAGAACAATGCCGACTATGCCGGCTTCCAGGGCCACGTGAAGACACGGCTCGGCTTGGCGAAAGCGGCTGTCGGTCATTACCAGCGGGCGACTCGCTTGGCGCCCGGAGAAGGGCGCTGGTGGCTTGGCTTGGGTCTGGCCCTGGAGGCCGACGGCAAAACGCAGGAGGCACGCGAGGCCTTCCGGCGCAGCCTGCAATCGGCCACGCTGTCGGCTGAGCTCATTGGTGTAGCCGAGCAACACCTGCGCCCGTAAAGCGTTCCTCCGCCGCCGAAGTGCTGTTCTCCACGCGGGCCGCGAGTAGAATCGCCTGATTGCTGTCATCAATTCATAACAAAAGCTTCAGGGAGAATGCCATGCCGGTCAAACTCGTCCAGTCGACGCCGTCTGCCTATCAATATCCACTGCTGATCAAGCAGCTGCTGCTGACGCCGCTGGCTTGCGCACCAGAGCAAGAGATCACCTACCAGGGGCGGCTGCGCTACAACTACCGCACGCTGAACGAGCGCATCGGCCGGCTGGCCAATATGCTCAGCGGCCTGGGCGTCGAGTCCGGGCAGACCGTGGCGATGATGGATTGGGACAGCCACCGCTATCTCGAGGCTTTCTTCGCCGTGCCGATGATGGGCGCCATCCTGCAGACGGTGAACGTTCGTCTGAGCCCGGAACAGATCCTCTATACGCTGAATCACGCCAAGGCCGACGTGGTCATGGTCAACAGCGAGTTCTTCCACATCCTGGCCGAGATTGCCGGCAAGCTGGAAACGGTCAAGACCTTCGTCCTGATCAGCGACGAATTGGCGATGCCGGAGGCGCCGATGGCCGCCGCCGGTGAATACGAAGCTATGCTTGCCGCCGCTTCACCGGACTACGACTTCCCGGATTTCGACGAAAACGCCCAGGCCACGACCTTCTATACGACGGGAACCACTGGCAACCCGAAAGGCGTCTATTTCAGCCACCGCCAGCTCGTCCTGCATACCCTGGGCGTGGCCAGTGCGCTGGGTGGCGCAAACCGTCAGGGCCATATCCACCGCGAAGACGTCTACATGCCGATGACGCCGATGTTCCATGTGCACGCCTGGGGCTTCCCGTATCTGGCGACGATGATGGGCGTCAAGCAGGTTTATCCCGGACGCTATCAGCCGGATGTGATCTGCCGCTTGATTGCCGACGAGGGCGTCAGTTTTTCGCATTGCGTGCCGACCATCCTGCACATGGTGCTCAGTCACCCGCAGGCGAAACAAACCGATTTCACCGGCCTGAAGATTCTGATCGGCGGCGCCGCGATGCCCGAGGCGATGGCGATTGCCGCCCAGAAGCGCGGCATGGACCTGTTCACCGGCTACGGCATGTCGGAAACCTGCCCGGTGCTGACCATGGCGCATCTGGAAAGCGCCGATCTGGATCGCACGCCGGAAGAGCAGGCGGTCATTCGCGCCAAGACCGGCCGGCCGCTGCCGCTGGTCGACCTGCGCATTGTCGATCCGCAGATGGGCGATGTCGCGCACGACGGCAAGGCGACCGGCGAGGTGGTGGTGCGTTCGCCCTGGCTGACGCAAGGCTATCTGGCCGCGCCGGAAGCCTCGGAAGAGTTGTGGGCCGGCGGCTACCTGCACACGGCCGACATTGGCAACATCAACCCGGCCGGCTACCTGAAGGTGACCGACCGCATCAAGGACGTGATCAAGACCGGCGGCGAATGGACTTCCTCGCTGCAGCTTGAAGACATCATCGCCAAGCACGAGGCGGTGCATGAAGTGGCGGTGATTGGCGTGCCGGACGAGAAGTGGGGAGAACGCCCGCTCGCTTTGGTTCTGCTCAAGCCCGAGCAGGTCGGCCAGATCACCGAGCACGCGCTGCGCAACTACGCGGCGCACGCCATCGAGGCGGCAGGCATCTCGCGTTACGGCGTGCTGTTGCAGGTGCGTTTCGTCAAGACGTTGGTCAAGACCAGTGTCGGCAAGATGAACAAGCGCCTGATGCGGGCCGACCCGGACGCGCTCTGCATTTGATTTTTGCCTGTTTTGGCCAGTGCACCGCAGCAGTCAGTCTGCGGTGCCGCCGCTTCAGTCGTTTTGGCTGAATTTCGCCAACTGGCGGTCGTGCCAGCGGGACAGGAAAAGCATGGCGCAGCTTGAACCGATCAGCGCCATCAGCATGTCGGATTGCGTATCCCACTCATCGCCCTGCGTGCCGAGGAATTCGTCGGCACCCTGGCCCATGGCCACGGCGGCACCCCATTCGATCAGCTCATAACAGGCGCTGATCATCATCGCCACGCAGATGCACAGGAAGGCGGCCATGCGCCGCCCGCGCACGTAAGCGCCGCGCAGCAGGATTTCACGGGCGATCAGCGCCGGCACGAAACCCTGCATGAAATGCCCGATCTTGTCGTAGGGGTTGCGCACGGTGCCGAGTAAATCCTGCAACCAGAAGCCGAGCGGCACGCGGGCATAGGTGTAGGCACCGCCGCCAATCAACACCAGGCAATGCAGGGCGATCAACACGGCAAGCAAGTCGGTCAGCGGATAGCGCTTGTGCGTGGCGATCAGCAACGGCAATGCGATCAGCGCCGGGGCCACTTCCATCCACCAGGTGGCACGGTCGTAGGGAGCGATGCCGGAGACGATCAGGGCGCCAGAGACAATGGCTGCCAGGCTGACAGAGAGTTTTGGAGATGACATGGAGGATGCGATCAGCGGGAAAAGCTACGTTCGGCGACAGTGTAATCGACTATGCCATGGGCGCAGATTCTGGCGCTGACCCCGGCACCGAGATGGGCGTACAGCCAGAGTTCTGCATTACCGGTTTCCTCCAGGCAGGCTTTCCGGATTTTGCCGGGACAGCGGCTTTGCGGCAGATGCCAGTTGCCTTCGCTAACCAAGTAATAGTCTTCCCCTGCTTTACGCACGTTGCCTTGTATGGTGGTCAGTGGGAGCTGGCCGTTCTTGCAGGCGGCAATCGATGGACGGGCTCTTTCGATACCGAGCAGCATGAGGATTGCAATGACTCCGCCCAAGGCGATCAGGATTGCGACGCCAATATTAGGCGGTGGAGAATTTGCTTCCTTGGATGTGGCGTTGGGCACTGACATCGCAGATAGCCCTTCAGCCCTCGTTGCGAATCAGATCGAGCAACTCCGCCCCGTAGTGCTCGATCTTGGCGCTGCCCATGCCGCTGACGCTGGCCAGCAGGCCGTGGCTGGTCGGGCGGACTTCGGCCAGTTCGCGCAGGGTTTTGTCGTGCAGGATGACGTAGGCCGGCACGCCTTGCTCCTTGGCGGTTTCGGAGCGCCACTTGCGTAGCAGTTGGAACAAGGCTTCGTCGGCGGCGGAAAGATCGCTGACCGGCGTGCGAGTGGTTGAGCGGCTGGGTGTGGATTTACGTTTGACCGGGCGGCGCAGTTGTACGTTGCGCTGGCCCTTCAACACTTCGCGGGCGGCGTCGGTCAGCTGCAGTGCGCCGTGCTCGGCCATGTCGACATGCACCAGGCCGGCGGCGGCGAGCTGGCGGAAGATGCTTTTCCAGGCGTGTTCGTCGAGGTCGCTACCGACGCCGAAGGTGGGCAATTGGTCGTGGCCGTATTGCTTGATGCGGTCATTCTGCTTGCCGCGCAGCACGTCGGTCAGATGCGTGACGCCGAAGCGCATGCCGGTGCGGTAGATGGCGGACAGCGCCTTTTGCGCGGCCTGCGTGCCATCCCAAAGTTCCGGCGGATCGGCGCAGACGTCGCAGTTGCCGCAGGGTTCGCGTTCTTCGCCGAAATAATTGAGCAGCACCTGGCGGCGGCAGCGCGGGGCTTCGCAGTAGGCGAGCAGGGCGGTCAGGCGTTGTGACTCGAGCACCTTCTGGCCTTCGCTGGCGCCCGATTCGGCAATACGTGAATGCTGCAGCGCCACGTCCTGCATGCCGTAGGTCATCCACGCCTCGGAAGGTTCGCCGTCGCGTCCGGCGCGGCCGGTTTCCTGGTAGTAGGCCTCGATGCTTTTCGGTAGATCGAGGTGGGCGACGAAGCGAACGTCGGGTTTGTCGATGCCCATGCCGAAGGCGATGGTGGCGCACATGATCAGGCCTTCTTCGCGCAGGAAGCGGCGCTGGTTGGCGGCGCGTTCCGGGGCGGGCAGGCCGGCATGGTAAGGCAGCGCCGGGTAGCCTTGGGCGGAAAGCCATTCGGCGGTTTCCTCGACCTTCTTGCGCGACAGGCAATAGACGATACCGGTCTGGCCCTGGCGGCCGGTCAGGAACGTGAGCAGTTGCTTCTTGGCGTTGTCCTTTTCGACCACGGTGTAGCGGATGTTCGGCCGGTCGAAGCTGGAGAGGAACACGCGGGCTTCGCCCAAGCCAAGGCGTTGCAGCATCTCGTTGCGCGTCGCCTGGTCGGCGGTGGCGGTCAGCGCGATGCGCGGCACGTTCGGGTAGCGTTCGTGCAGGGCGGAGAGCTGCAGGTATTCCGGGCGGAAATCGTGACCCCATTGCGACACGCAGTGCGCTTCGTCGATGGCGAAGAGGGCGAGCTTTCCGGCCTCGTAGAGCGCATCGAGCATGGCCAGCGTGCGGTCGAGCAAGAGGCGCTCGGGAGCGATATAGACGAGGTCCAGACTGCCGCTGAACATGGCCTGCTCGACGGCCTGTGCCTCGCGCCAGTCCAGCGTCGAGTTCAGGCAGGCGGCCTTGACGCCGAGTTGGGTCAGGGCGTCGACCTGGTCCTGCATCAACGCGATCAGCGGCGAGACGACGACGGCGCAACCGGGGCGGAGCAGGGCAGGAATCTGGTAGCACAGGCTCTTGCCGCCGCCGGTCGGCATCAATACCAGCGCATCGCCGCCTGAAGCGACATGTTCGATGATCTCGGCCTGCGCCCCGCGGAAGGCCGGGTAGCCGAAGACGTCGCGCAGGGTCTCGAGGGCCAGTGCTGCGGTGGACATGCCTTTAGGGCCGATTTTCAGGAAGGATGGCTTCGCGGGTCAGCGCTTCACCGTCCCAGACCAGGCATTCGCCGCGGTCTTCGTGCCAGTCGGCCATTACCCAGCGTTCGACGTGGATGCCGTCGACGATGTGGTCGTGCTTGGCGGGCTGGTGCGTGTGGCCGTGGATGAAGGTGGCGTAGCTATGGTCGCGCAGGAAATCGTCGGTCGCCGCGCCGTCGAGGTCGCTGTAGCGTTGTTCGAGGCGCTTCTTGCGGGCGCTGCGCCAGCGGATGTAGCGACCGAGCAGGGCGCGCATCCAGCGCGGCTTGGCGCGCATCCTGGCTTGCCAGGCAGAATCGCGCACCTTGGCACGATAGGCAACGTAGGCCGGATCATCCAGACACAGGGCGTCGCCATGAGATAGCACGAAGGACCATTCGGGCAAGGCGAGGTCGTAGGGGTCGGGCAGCAGGCGGGCGCCGGCGGCCTGGGCGAATTCCTCGCCAAGCGCGAAGTCGCGATTGCCGTGCATGACGAAAATCTGCAGGCCGGCATCGCTGGCTGCCTTGAGGGCGGCGATGATCTGCTGGTGATAGTCGTCGCTGACATCGTCGCCAACCCAGACTTCGAACAGGTCGCCGAGAATGTAGAGCGCCTGGGCGTTACGCGCCCGTTCGCGCAAAAAGCGGAGGAACAAAGCAGTCGCCCCGGGGGACCGGGGCGACAGGTGCAGGTCGGAGATGAAGAGGATCAAACGATCTCGGCCTTCTCGATGACCACGTCTTCCTTCGGCACGTCCTGATGGAAGCCCTTGTTGCCGGTGGCGACGGCACGGATCTTGTCGACCACGTCCAGGCCCTCGGTCACTTCGCCGAAGACGCAGTAGCCCCAGCCCTGGCCGCTCGGGGCCTTGAAGTCGAGGAAGTCGTTATCGACGGTGTTGATGAAGAACTGGGCGGTGGCCGAATGCGGATCGTTGGTACGGGCCATGGCGATGCTGCCGCGCTTGTTCTTCAGGCCGTTGGCGGCCTCGTTCTCGATCGGCGCATTGGTCGGCTTCTGGTCCATGCCTTGGGCAAAGCCGCCGCCCTGGATCATGAAGTTCTTGATGACGCGGTGGAAAATGGTGCCGTTGTAGTGGCCGGCTTCGACGTAGGCCAGGAAGTTGGCGACGGTCTTCGGGGCCTTTTCGGCATCCAGCTTGAGGGTGATGGCGCCGTGGTTGGTGGTCAGCTTGACTTGCGACATGGTTGGGGTGTCCTTACTTTTCGGAAATGATCTTGACGTTCTGGATGACGACCGGCGTGACCGGTACGTCCTGGTAGTAACCGGCATTGCCGGTCGGTACCTTGGCGATCTTGTCGACGACGTCCATGCCCTGGGTCACCTTGCCGAACACGGCATAGCCCCAGGTGCGGCCGTCGGCCGGCGAGCGGTGATTCAGGAAGTCGTTGTTCTTCAGATTGATGAAGAACTGGACCTTGGCCGAGTGCGGGTCCATGGTGCGGGCCATGGCCAGCGTGCCGCGCTCATTGGTCAGGCCGTTGTTGGCTTCGTTCTGCAGAGCCGGGGTGCGCGGCTTCTTTTCTTCCATGGCCGGCAGGAAACCACCACCCTGGATCATGAAGTTGTCGATGACACGGTGGAAAATGGTGCCTTCATAGAAGCCATGCTTGGCGTTGTACATGAACATCTCGACCGTCTTCGGCGCTTTTTCCGGATAGAGCTCAAGCGTGATCTTGCCCAGCGAGGTGGTCATCTCGACGGTCGGGGCGGCCCAGACCGAAAGGGCGGCGAGCAGGCCGGCGGCCAGCGCGGAGGCTTGTTTCAACATCAGGCGCTTCCTTCGTAAATGATCTTCCACTTGCCGTCTTCACGAATCCAGTACTGCCGCTTCTTCATCTGGTTGTTCAGATTGTTGCTGCGATAGTCCTGGTCGAAGGTGACGACGACGACTTCTTCCTTGCCCGGATTGCGGAACACGGACAGGTTATCGACCTTGACCTTGATCCATTCCTTGCTGCCGTTGATCTGCTTTTTCTGGGCAGCGAACTGCTCGAAATCCTGGCTGCCGGCCTTGAATCGCTTCGAGTAGTGGCGCAGGAAACGCTCGTTATCACGGCTTTCCCAATCGGCGCGCCAGTTCTCGATGGTCTTGTTGAGATCCGTGCGTTCCTTGTTCCAGTCATCCAGCGACAGCCATTCGACCGAGTTGCTGATGATGACCGGCGTGACCCCAACCTGTAGATTCTTCGAGACCGCGTCCAGATCCTGGTTGGTCAGCACGACGCAACCGTCGGAGGCACGCGGTGGACGGGCGAAGGTGTCGGACGGCGTGCCGTGCAGCCAGATACCGCTGCCGCTACGGCCCTGTCGTTTGTCCCACTCGTTCGGGTAATTGAGCGGGAAAGCACCGCTACCGTAGAGATCGGCCAGCTTCTGCTTGGGTAGATTGGCCGTGACGTGATAGACCCCGATCGGCGTCTTCTTGTCGCCCTCGACCATCTTCTCGGCGCCCAGCTTGCCCTGGGTCACGTAGTAATCGGCGACAAAGCGCGGACGGCCGCCGGCGGCGGTGTCATTCTCATAAAGATAGAGACGCGAACGCTTGGTATCGACGACGACGGCGTAGCGCTGGTCAGGCTGCATCTGCAGCAGGTAGCGTGGCACGAAATCCTTGGGCGGTTTCTCGCGATACCCCTTCAGGCGGGCGATGGCCTCGGCGCGCAGGTCGGCGACCTTCTCCTGCGGTGCACCGTTCAAAGCGCCAAAATTCTGGATCGGCTGGGTGCGGGCCAACAATAGATCGCCCTTGATCAGGTTGGCCAGGCGGTAGTTCGGGTACTGGCGAAGCAAGGCCTCGGTCAGCTGCAAAGCCTCGCTCAGGCGGTTGGCCTCGATCTCGGCGAAGATTTTGACCAATTGGGTTTCAGGACCGGAGTCCGAGACCGTGCCAGGCAGACGTGCCGTCGTCGGTGTGGCGGCCTTGACCAGCATGGCGCCGCCGCTTGCAGCCGCCGCCGTGGCAACGACTGCAGTCGTTTTGCGCGACGAGGTCTTTTTCGTCTCGGGCTTGGCAGGCTTTGCCCCCTTGCTCGACGACTTGCCCTCCGGCTTGGCCCAAGCCGTACTGGCCAGGCAAGCGATCAATGCCAGGGCGAGTAGTTTGCGGCCCTGCATCAGCGCGAGTTTTCTTCCTTGATCAGCCACTTGCCGCCGGCGCGTACGAGGACCAGCGTCTTGGTCGTCGAGGTACTCAGGCTGCCTGCCTTGTAGTGCTGGCGGAACTTGGCGGTTGCCTTGTCGCCATTGACGTTGATTTGCGGCTCATCGACGGTGACGGAGATCTTGCCCGGCTTGCCGGCAATGCGATCTTCGCGTTCGTCTTCCCAGGCCTTGCGCGACATGCTCTTGGGCGTGTTGAAGTCGCTGGCGTAGGCGGCGAAGTAGGCCTTCATGTCCTTGCGTGCCCAGGCGCTGGCCCAGGCGTTGATGGCCTTGGCGATATCTTCGCTGGCGGCATCGGCCTTGGCCGGAGCGGCGGGGACCGGAGTCGGTGCCGGCGCGGGCGCCGGGGCAGCAGCCGGGGCCGGCTTGCTTTCCACTGGTTTGGCCGTCGCCGGGGCGGCGGCTGCACCCGGTGCGGTAGCCACGACGGTCGCAGTCGGTGCCGGCTGGGTTGCCGGTTTGGCGGGGGCTGTTGCCGGGGCGGCGACGATTGCCGGCGCGCTGGCCTGCGGCTTGACGTTACCCTTGCCGGAAGTGGTGATCAGGTCGCGGATCAAGGCCAGTTTGTTCTGTGTCGCCGTGTTGGCGTTATCGAGCTGCAGTGCCTTGTCGTAGGCCTGGCTGGCCAGCTTGGCGTAGATGTCGCCGAGGTTCTCGTAGGCGATGGCGTAGGACGGATGGGTCCGGATGGCCATTTCAAGCGCGGTGCGTGCCTTGTCGTACTGCTTTTGCTGGGCGTAGAGCACGGCCAGGTTGTTGTAAGGCTCGGGCAGCTCCGGATAATCCTCGGTCAGCTTGGTGAATACCGCGATGGCATCACCCGGCTTGTTCATTTCCGTGTAGATCAGGCCCTTCAGGAAGCGCCCTTGCGCATCCTTGGGACGGCTGCTCAGGTAGGCATCGACCTTGTCCATGGCCTGCGGATATTGGCCCTGTTTGATCAGGCGCTGGATTTCCGGCAGGTTGTCAGCAAAGACCGGGGCGGCAAAACCGATGGCCAGGCCGACGGCCAGGGCGCGCAGGGTCTTCAGGTGCTGGAAACGGGACGGATGCAGGGAGGTCGAGATCATCGCCATGCTATAATTTTTCAAATTACACAATCCTACGATTCTACCAAATCAGCCGGTGTTTCCATAGGTTTAACGGTGCCGGCCGCAGCCAGAATCCTCTCCGCATGCTCAAGATCTACAACTCCCTGAAGCGAGAAAAGCAGGTTTTCACCCCGATCGAACCGAACAAGGTCCGCATGTACGTCTGTGGCATGACGGTTTACGACTACTGTCACCTCGGGCATGCCCGTGTGATGGTTGTGTTCGACATGGTCTATCGTTGGCTGAAGGCTTCCGGTTACGACGTGACCTATGTCCGCAACATCACCGATATCGACGACAAGATCATTAAGCGTGCCGCCGAGAATGGTGAAACGATCCAGCAACTGACTGACCGTTTCATCGCCTACATGCATGAGGATGCCGACGCGCTCGGCGTGCAGCGTCCGAACCATGAGCCGCGCGCGACTGAGTACGTGCCGGAGATGCAGGACATCATCAGCAAGCTGGAGGCCAATGGCTTGGCCTACCAGGCAACCGATGGCGATGTGAATTACGCGGTGCGCAAGTTCCCCGGCTACGGCAAGCTGTCCGGCAAGTCGCTCGATGACCTGCGTGCCGGTGAGCGGGTGGAGGTCGATTCGGCCAAGCAGGATCCGCTCGATTTCGTGCTGTGGAAGCATGCCAAGCCGGGCGAGCCGGCCTGGCCTTCGCGCTGGGGGGATGGCCGGCCGGGCTGGCATATCGAATGTTCGGCCATGAGCTCCAAGTTGCTTGGTCAGCACTTCGACATCCATGGCGGCGGCCAGGATTTGCAATTCCCGCACCACGAAAACGAAATTGCCCAGTCGGAAGGCGCCAATTGCTGCACCTTCGTCAATTACTGGATGCACAACGGTTTCGTCCGCGTCGACAACGAGAAGATGTCGAAGTCGCTGGGCAATTTCTTCACCATTCGCGAAGTGCTCGAGAGGTACGATGCTGAAGTGGTGCGCTTCTTCATCCTGCGTGCCCATTACCGCAGCCCGCTGAACTACTCCGACGCGCACCTGGATGATGCCAAGCGTAGCCTGGACAGCCTTTATTTCACGCTGCGCGACGTCCCGCCGGCAGCGGTGGATATCGACTGGGGCAATGAATTTGCCGCCCGTTTCGCCGCTGCCCTGAACGAAGATTTCGACTCCTCCGGCGCCATCGCGGTGCTGTTCGAATTAGCCGCCGAAGCCAATCGCCAGAAGAGCGGCGGGCTGTCTGGCCTGTTGAAGGCGCTGGCCGCTGTGATCGGCCTGCTCGAACGCGAACCTCAGGTCTATCTGCAAGCCGGTGCCGGTGCGAGTGGCCTGGACGAGGCCGCCATCGAGCAGATGATCGCCGATCGTGCCGTAGCCAAGAAGGCGAGGAATTTTGCCGAAGCCGACCGTATTCGCGACGAGTTGAAAGCAGCCGGCATTGTGCTTGACGACAGCCCGCAGGGAACGACCTGGCGTCGCGCCTGAGCGGCCGGCCAGAAAAACAAAAAGCCCGTCGAATGACGGGCTTTTTTGTTGTGCCGGCGGGGCTTACTTCATGACCTTGCCACCAGCGCCGACCACCGTCAGTTCGACGTAGCGAGAACCCAGGCGATTATCCGGCGCGTAGCTGATCTTGAAGCCGCCGAGATCGAAGTTCTGCATGCCTTCGAGTGCTGCAACGAGCTTGTCGCGCGTTACATCCTTGCCCAGCTTCTTGATGGCTTCGGTCATCAGGCGAGCGTTCATGTAGCCTTCCAGGCCGTAGTAGGAATACTTGTCCTTCTGCTTGCCGAGCAGCTTCTGGTAATCCTTGACGACGCCGATCGTGTCGTTCCACGGGTAGGGCATGACCTGCGAAATGCCGATGCCGCGGGAATCGTTGCCGAGTTCCTGGGCCAGCACTTCGGCGCCGACCGGCGACAGGGTCATGAACATCGGGAACTGGCCGGCCTGCTTCATCGCCTTGACGAAAGCAGTAGTCGGCTTGTACAGAGTGACCATGACCACCGCTTGCGGGTTAGCCTTGCCGATCGTTTCGACGGCCTTGCTGACATCGAGGGAGTTGCGTTCGACCGTGCCGACGGCTACCGGAGCGAGGTTGGCACGCTTCAGGGCATTGGTCACGCCATCCAGGCCGGACTTGCCGAAGCCGTCATTCTGGTAGAAAACGGCGATGTTTTTCAGACCCAAGGCCAGCATCTGCGTAACGATGGCTTCCGCCTCGTCGGCGTAGCTGGCGCGGACGTTGAACATGTATTTGTTGTTCGGATTGGCCGACGGTGCTTCGCGCAGCGTGCCGGCACCGGAAATGGTGCCGACCAGAGGCACCTTGGCCGGGCCGAAGACCTTGTTCATGGCTTCCGTGGTCGGCGACGAGCCGTAGTAGCCGATCAGGGCGAACACCTGCTTTTCCTGGATCAGGGACTTGGTGTTGGCAACGGTCCGGTCGGTTTCGTAACCATCATCGATGGTCACCAGCTCGATTTTGCGGCCATTGACGCCACCGCTCTTGTTGACCTGGTCGAAGTAGGTGGTCATCGCCTCGCGCATCTGCATGCCGTAAACGCCGTTCGGGCCGGTGAAGGGGGCGGACATGCCCAACGTGATGGTCGAATCGGTGACGCCGGTTTCTGCACCGGCCTGGGCAGCGCCCAAGGCGAGTAGCGCCGCGATGGCGGCATGGCGGAATGTCTTCATGATCTCCTCAGTCTTCTTGGTGGAATAGCTCGATGGCTGAGGGGAGGATGGCCTGCCTAGCTGACAACTTGCTTACATAGTGTGTCGCTGAGAGCACATTTGCGGGCTCGGTGGCGGAGCGGGGCTCCAAGAAAAACGGGCCGCGGCGATAGCCGGCGGCCCGTTTTTCGAGAAGATTGGCAGGATGCTTATTTCATCAGCTTTCCGTTGGCCCCGAGCACGGTCAGTTCGACGAAATGCGAGCCGGCACGGTTGTTCGGGCCAAAGGCGACGCGGTAGCCGCCGATATCCTGATTCATTCCCTCCAGCGTGGCGACCAGCTTTTCGCGGGTCAGATCCTTGCCCAATTTGCGGATGGCTTCCGTCGCCGTCTTGGCCATGACGAAGGCTTCGATGCCCATGTAGGACGGTGCCGTCGGTTTACCGATCAGGCGTTGATAGTCCTTGACCACGGCGACCGTGTCGTTCCAGGGGTAGGGCATGACCTGGGAAATGCCGATGCCACGGGCGTCGTTGCCCAGTTCCTGGGTCAGTTGCTCGGGGCCGGCCGGCGACAGGGTCATGAACATCGGACCGAGACCGGCCTTGCGCAAGCCTTTCACCATCAGGGCCGACTGCTTGAACAGGGTGACCATGACCACCGCCTGGGGATTGGCCTTGGCGATGGCCTCCTGGGCCTTGGCGATGTCTTCGGAGTTGCGCTCGACGGTGCCGGTGGCCACCGGCGCCAGATTGTGCTTCTTCAGCGCGGTCGTCAGGCCTTCCAGGCCGGCCTTGCCGAAACCGTCGTTCTGGTAGAAGACGGCGATATTCTTCATGCCCAGGGTGACCAATTGGGTACCGATGGCTTCGGCCTCGTCAGCGTAGCTGGCGCGCAGGTTGAACATGAATTTGTTGTTCGGGTTCGCCGACGGCGCCTGGCGGATCGACATGGCGCCGGAGATGCCCCCGATCATCGGTACGCCGGCCGGGCCGAAGACGTTGTTCATCGAGTCGGTGATCGAAGCGGTGCCGTAATAACCGATCAGGGCGAAGACCTTGTTGGTTTCGATCAGCGTCTTGGTGTTGGCGACGGCCTTGGCCGCGTCGTAACCGTCATCGAGTGCCACCAGTTGCAGTTTCTTGCCATTGACGCCCCCGGCTTTGTTGACCTGGTCGAAATAGGCGCTGACGACATTCTTGATTTCCTGACCGTGAGCGCTGGCCGGGCCGGTCAGCGGAACCGACATGCCGAGGGTGATGGTCGAATCGGTGACGCCGGTTTCGGCATGGACAGGCAGGAGGCTCGTCAGACCAAAGATGCATGCAGCCAGGGTGAGGCGAATCGCTTTCATCGGGTTCTCGCTATCGGTTGCCAGGTAACCGTCGAATTATATGGGCGGAAACGCCCATCTGGTGCAGAAAAATAGCCGTTTTAGGTATTCCGCTGTTGTATTCGCCGACTTTTTGCCCGATTGCTGCGGTGCACTCCCCCAAAATGCAAAAAATCCGCCCCCGGTGAGGTGGGCGGATTTTTATTTTGGCGGTGAAGGTTAGCCCTCACCGTAAGGTCAGGGAATTATTCTCCGAAAAATTCCCTGACCTTATCCATCCAGGACTTTGAGCGCGGGTTGTGCTTGGCGCTGTCGTCCTTGCTGCTGTCTTCCAGTTCGCGCAGCAATTCTTTCTGGCGTTCGGTCAGGTTGACCGGGGTTTCGACCACGACGTGGCACATCAGGTCGCCGTGCGTATGGCTGCGCACACCCTTGATGCCCTTGCCGCGCAGACGGAAGACGCGGCCGGACTGGGTTTCCGGCGGAATCTTGATGGCTGCGGCGCCATCCAGGGTCGGGATTTCGATTTCGCCACCCAGGGCTGCGGTGGTGAAGGAAATCGGCATCTCGCAATGCAGGTCGTTGTGGTCCCGCTGGAAGACCGGGTGCTGTTTCAGGTGAATCTGCACGTAGAGGTCGCCCGGTGGGCCACCGTTTACGCCGTGTTCGCCTTCGCCGGCGAGCCGGATGCGATCGCCTTCGTCCACACCGGCCGGAATCTTCACCGCCAGGGTCTTGTGCTGCTTGATACGACCGGCGCCGCCACAGGACTTGCACGGGTCGGCAATGAAGCGGCCGGTGCCGTGGCACTTGTGGCAGGTCTGCTGGATCGAGAAGAAACCTTGTTGCAGACGAACCTGACCGGAGCCGTTACAGGTCGGACAGGTCTTGGGCTGGGTCCCGGCCTTGGCGCCGGAGCCGTGACAGACATCGCATTCCTCCATGGTCGGGATGCGGATCTTGGTCTCGGTGCCGTGAGCGGCCTGTTCCAGCGTGATTTCCAGGTTGTAGCGCAGGTCGGCGCCGCGGTAGATGTTGGAACGTCCGCCACCACCGCCGCCGCGACCGCCGAAAATTTCGTCGAAGATGCCGCCGAAGGCGTCGGCGAAGCCGCCGGCGCCGAAGCCGGCACCGCCGCCCATGCCGGCTTGCGGGTCGACGCCGGCGTGGCCGTATTGGTCGTAGGCAGCACGCTTCTGGCTGTCCGACAGGATTTCGTAGGCTTCCTTGGCTTCCTTGAACTTTTCTTCGGCCGACGGGTTATCCGGATTGCGGTCTGGATGGTATTTCATGGCCAGCTTGCGGTAGGCCTTCTTGATCTCGTCGTCCGACGCATCGCGGTTGACGCCGAGAATCTCGTAAAAATCGCGTTTAGACATGTTCAGTCCCGTCTATGTGACAAAGGCGCCGAGCGCCGCCGGAAGGTTCCGGAAGGCTCGGCGCCGGGCTATTGCGTCAGGCTTACTTCTTGTCCTTGTTCACTTCCGTGAATTCGGCATCGACGACGTCGCCTTCGACGGTCTTCTCGCCTTGCGGCTGGGCGCCGGCACCGGCAGCACCCGCGGCAGCGCCTTCGGCCTGTTGCTGGGCGTACATTTTTTCGCCCAGTTTCTGGGCTGCAGCCGACAGGGCTTCGGTCTTGGCGGTGATGACATCCTTGTCGCCGTCGCGCAGGACTTCTTCAACATCCTTGATGGCCGCTTCGATGGCTTCCTTCTCGCCAGCGTCGAGCTTGTCGCCGTATTCGGTCAGCGACTTCTTGACCATGTGCACCATGCCGTCGGCCTGGTTGCGGGCGTCGGCCAGCTCGTGCGCCTTCTTGTCTTCCTCGGCGTGCAGCTCGGCGTCCTTGACCATGCGTTGAATCTCTTCTTCGCTCAGGCCGGAGTTGGCCTTGATGGTGATCTTGTTTTCCTTGCCGGTGGCCTTGTCCTTGGCGGTGACGTGCATGATGCCGTTGGCGTCGATGTCGAAGATGACTTCGATCTGCGGCGTGCCGCGCGGGGCCGGCGGGATGCCTTCCAGGTTGAACTGGCCCAGGCTCTTGTTGCCGGAAGCGACTTCACGCTCGCCTTGCAGCACGTGGATGGTCACGGCGGACTGGTTATCGTCGGCGGTCGAGAACACTTGCGAAGCCTTGGTCGGGATCGTGGTGTTCTTCTGGATCAGCTTGGTCATGATGCCGCCCAAGGTTTCGATACCCAGCGACAGCGGGGTGACGTCGAGCAGCAGCACGTCCTTGACTTCGCCCTGCAGCACGCCGCCCTGGATGGCGGCGCCGACGGCGACAGCTTCATCCGGGTTCACGTCCTTGCGCGGCTCGCGACCGAACACTTCCTTGACCTTTTCCTGCACCTTCGGCATGCGCGACTGGCCGCCGACCAGGATGACGTCGTCGATGTCGCCGATCTTGCAGCCGGCATCCTTCAGCGCGGTCAGGCAGGGGGCGACGGTACGCTCGATCAGCTCGTCGACCAGCGACTCGAACTTGGCGCGGGTGATCTTCAGCGCCAGGTGCTTCGGGCCGGAGGCGTCGGCGGTGATGTAGGGCAGGTTAACTTCGGTCTGCTGGCTGGAGGACAGCTCGATCTTGGCCTTTTCGGCGGCTTCCTTCAGGCGTTGCAGGGCCAGCACGTCCTTCTTCAGGTCGACGCCGGATTCCTTCTTGAATTCGTCGATGATGTAGTCGATCAGACGCTGGTCGAAGTCTTCACCGCCGAGGAAGGTATCGCCGTTGGTGGCCAGCACTTCGAACTGCTTTTCGCCATCGACGTCGGCGATTTCGATGATGGAGATGTCGAAGGTGCCGCCGCCCAAGTCATAAACAGCGATCTTCTTGTCCTTGCCGGCAACCTTGTCCATGCCGAAGGCGAGGGCGGCAGCGGTCGGCTCGTTGATGATGCGCTTGACTTCCAGACCGGCGATGCGGCCGGCGTCCTTGGTGGCTTGGCGCTGGCTGTCGTTGAAGTAGGCCGGCACGGTGATGACGGCTTCGGTAACTTCCTCGCCGAGGTAGTCTTCAGCGGTCTTCTTCATCTTGCGCAGCACTTCAGCAGAAACCTGCGGCGGGGCGATTTTCTTGTCTCGCGCTTCAACCCAGGCGTCGCCGTTGTCGGCCTTGACGATCTTGAAGGGCATCAGGGCGATGTCCTTCTGCACTTCCTTTTCCTCGAAGCGGCGGCCGATCAGGCGCTTGACGGCGTACAGCGTGTTCTTCGGGTTGGTCACGGCCTGGCGCTTGGCCGGGGCGCCGCACAGGATTTCGCCGTCTTCGGTGTAGCCGATGATGGAGGGGGTGGTACGTGCGCCTTCCGCGTTTTCGATAACCTTCGGCTGGCCGCCTTCCATGATGGCGACGCAGGAGTTGGTGGTGCCGAGGTCGATGCCGATGATCTTGCCCATGTTCGTTTTCCTAAAAATGAATTACCGATGTTCGTGAATTGGGGATTCGTTAACCAATTTCAAGCCTCTGCTGCGGTGCACAGGCAAAAATGGCCAAAATTGCTTACTTGCCCTTGGCGACCATGACCAGCGCCGGACGCAGCACGCGATCGGCGATCATGTAGCCCTTTTGCAGGACGGTGACGACGGTGTTGGCTTCCTGGTCGGAGTCCACCATGCCGATCGCCTGATGCTTGTGCGGATCGAACTTCTCGCCGGCCGGATTGACTTCGTTCAGCGCGTTCTTCTCGAAGGCGGCAACCAGTTGCTTGAGGGTCAGCTCGACGCCGGACTTGAAGCTGTCGACGGTCTGCTCCGGCACGGCCAGCGCGGCTTCCAGGCTGTCCTTGACGGCCAGCAGTTCGCCGGCGAACTTCTCGACGGCAAACTTGTGCGCCTTGGAAATGTCTTCCTGGGCACGGCGACGAATGTTTTCGCCTTCGGCCTTGGCGCGCAGCCACGCGTCGTAGTGCTCGGCGGCCTTCAGTTCGAGGGCCTTGAACTGCTCCTCGATGCTCGGAATGGTGTCGACGTTGTCGGTGGCCGGCGCGGCGGCTTGTTCGACGGCGGGTTCGTTGCCCAGCATGGCTTCCTGGGTGTTTTCCGGGGTGGACATTCGCGGTTTCTCCAAAAAATCTTGCTGCTATATGAGGCCGGCCTTTCCCGTTTCAAGTCCACCAAACGAATATTTCTTGAAAAGAGAAATGCTGCCCTCGATTGGCACACATGCTAGGATCGCCAAATATGTTTTTTTGACGCATTGGCATGGAGCAAATTGGCAAATACCGCGTCGTTCGCGAACTCGGCAAGGGTGCGACGGCAACGGTGTATCTCTGCGACGACCCGGATAACGATCGCCAGGTGGCGGTCAAGGTCATCCGCTTCGGGCAGGACAGTGCGGCGATGTCCCGCCGCATGCGCAAGCTATTCCAGAACGAGGGCATGGTCTCCAAGCGCCTCCATCACCCGAACATCGTCGAGGTTTATGAAACGGCGGTCGAGGAGGATTTCGCCTATCTCGCCATGGAGTACGTCAATGGCTTCAGCCTCGAGCAGCATTGCCGCATCGACAAGCTGCTGCCCATGCATCGCGTCATCGGCATCATCTTCAAGTGCTGCATGGCGCTCGATTCGGCCTACCGCCAGGGCATCATCCACCGCGACATCAAGCCGGCGAACATCATGATCGCCGCCAACGACGAACCGAAGATCGCCGATTTTGGTTTGGCGCTGAACCTGAACAAGGATCTCGACCGCGATTCGACCTTCATCATGGGCGTCGGCTCGCCGGCCTACATGTCGCCGGAACAGATCAAGGGCTATCCGCTCAACCAGAAGACCGACCTCTATTCGCTGGGCGTCGTCATGTTCCAGCTGTTGACCGGGCGCCTGCCCTTCCGCGCCAACAATCAGGCGACCCTGGTCTATCGCATCATCAATACCGATGCGCCTGCCGTTACTGCGCTCAACCCGAATTTGCCGGAAGGACTCAACCCGGTGGTGCGCAAGGCGCTGGAAAAGGATCTCTACAACCGCTACCGCAATGGCGCCGAATTCGCCAAGGATCTCTCTGCCGTGCGTTACCAGATCGTCGGCGACGATGAAGTAGAGAAGGACACGCGGCATTTCGAAACCCTGCGCCGGCTCGATTTCTTTGTCGAGTTCGAGAATGTCGAGCTGTGGGAAATCCTGCGTGTGTCGGTGTGGCGGGAGGTTTCCGCGAATGTGGCAATCATTCGCGAAGGGGAAAACAGCGACACCTTCGGTATCGTCATTTCCGGTTGCGTCGAGGTTTCGATCGCCGGCAAGGCCTTGTGCCGTTTGGGCGCAGGCGAGCCGATCGGCGAGGTGACTTACCTGCATCCGAAGAGCGACCTGCGCCACGCCACCGTGACCACCTTGGAGCCAACCTTGTTCCTGGAGGTCAACGCGTCTGCAATATCGCTGGCTTCGGAAGAGTTGGTTGGGCGCATGCGTGACGCGTTGCTCACCAAGATGATCAAGCGCCTGCGCGAAGTGAACCAGATTGCCGCCGCCCAAGGGCAGCCGGCGGTGCAGACCGACGGTTCGTCGGCCTACTCCAAGTCGCGCCCGGTCGGCGGGCTTGAGCTGACCCCCATGTAAAAACGGCCTCCATCAGGAGGCCGTCGTGTGCTTGAGCTTTAGGGTTTAGACCTTGAAGCGCCCCACCAGACTGGACAGGCCATCGGCCAGTTGCTTCAGGTCGTGTGCCGCGCCCGCGGTCTGCTCGACCGTGCCGGTATTTTCGCGTGCCATGCCGGCGATGGCTTCGATGCTGGCTTCGACGTCGCCGGAGAAACGGCGCTGCTGCTCGGTGGCGGCGGCAATGTTATCGAGGCCGTGACCGACTTCCGTCACCGAGCCGTTGGTGGCCTGGAGCACACTGGAAACGGAGGAGACTGCCGACTGGCTACTGGCCAGGTGGTCCAGGCCTTCTTCGATGCTGCGGCGTACGGCGACCGATTGGGCGCTCAGGTTGGCCGTGATGGCATCGATTTCGCTGGCGGACCGGGACGACTTCTCGGCCAGTTTGCGCACTTCATCCGCGACCACGGCAAAGCCGCGGCCCTGTTCGCCGGCGCGGGCCGCTTCAATGGCGGCATTCAGTGCGAGCAGGTTGGTCTGTTCGGCAATGTCCTTGACCTCGCGGGTCATTTGGGTGATGGCTTCGGTATTGCGTACGAAGTTGTTGACCGAGTCGGCCATTTCCTTGACGGCACGTTCGACAACGTTCATCTCGCCCAGCAATACGTTTAGCGTCTTGCTGCCTTCCTGGGCGCGGGAGAGGCTCTCCTGCGACTGGTGTTGGACCAGTTCGGCACTCTGCGCGATGGACGAGATGCTGGCGACCAGTTGTTCGACAGCACCGGCAGCTTCGTTCGATTTGTCGTTCTGCTGGTGCGAACTCTGCGATACGCGATCGGCGTTATCGGTGAGAGCGGCGACACGGGTCGACACTTGGGTGGCGGAATCGCGCACCTGACGGACCAGATGGTTGAATTTCTCCATCATCTCGTTGAAGACGATGGCGGCCTGGCCGACTTCATCCTTGCCCTTGACCGGCAGACGACGGGTCAGGTCGCCTTCGCCGCGCGCGATATCGGAGAGACCGGTGCGCAACTCGTCCAGCGGGGCAGTGACAAAATGGTGGGTCAGCAGGTAAATGATGACAAGCAGGGCGCCTAGGGCACCCAGCGCGACGCCGGCGATTTTCAGACGGAAAGAGGAAACCGCGGATTCAACCGAGTCGAGCGAAACCTTCATGCTGACGATGCCCAGCACCGTACCTTCCGGTACTTGGTGGCAAAGGATGCAGTCCTTGCCGAGATAGTTCTTGGAAGCCTTGGTCGGGTTGATGACGCGCAGGAAAGACTTGCCACCAGTGCTTTCGACAGCCAGGTAAGGATTGCCGGTAGCCATCACCTGGCTTTCCAGCGAGTCCGGGCTGCGCTTGCTCTTGGTGTCGGGGCCGTAGAGCTTGCTCACGGCCTCGCCGCGCATGACTTCCAGGTCGTCGATGATGGACAACTGCTTGATCTGGTCGAGGAAGACTTCACGTTGGCCGACCGTGCCCGTGATCATCATGCCGGTCAGACCGGCCATGGTCATTTCATGGATGCTCTGGGCGAAATCCTGAGCTTGCCGAATGGCGGTATCACGGTTGACCTGCGTGGTCCAAACGATGGCGCCGGCCCAGATCAGGGCAAGTACCAACCAGATTGCTG
Source organism: Azonexus sp. IMCC34839 (assembly GCF_047047955.1). Lineage (GTDB taxonomy): Bacteria > Pseudomonadota > Gammaproteobacteria > Burkholderiales > Rhodocyclaceae > Azonexus. Next base: position 3,387,613 of record NZ_CP150631.1, read on the forward strand.
CAGTCAGACGGATCCAGATTTTCAGATCGGCAATGCGCGACATGTTTCCCCCTTGTTATTGGCTGCGGCGCTTTGCTGCTATCGGGTCAGCGCTACGCAGTCAGGTCGATTTGCTGAATTGTGCCAGCGTTGCCATCTTCCTGCAAAAATGTTCCCGAAGTGCGAATCTGGGCCTGCAATTCGTTGGCCGCATTCTTGATCGAAAATGGCGTGGCGACATGGCTCAGATTGATGGCGCCCACATTCGCTTCGCGTAGCGAGCGTAGCACCTCCTTGCCTTCGGCGTTGCGGGTCCAGATCTTCAATTGATCGTAGATGGCGTCGTTTTCGTCGATCCATTGATTCTGGTCGGCATCGAAGACAGCCAGTTCCTGGAAACCTTCTCCAGTCGTTGGTCCAAACAGCTCGCGGCCATCATTGACCTTGCCGTCGCCGTTGCGGTCGAAAACCAGAAAGCCGCTACCCGGCGCGACGAAGTTGATCTGTTCCTTTTGTCCATCGGCATTCAGATCAAAGGAGAAACGCTGATCGGTCAGTTGTGCTGCCGTACCGGCAAAGTTCAGTACCAGAGGATCAGTCGTTTTTGCGGCGTCGCCCAGGCGGATGCTGACATTGGTTTCCTCGTAATAGCTGCGCGACATCGACAGGTTGACGTTGAAGCTGATTTCACGTCCGTCGGCGGTGTTGACCACACCGCTGGCGGAGAAGGTGGTTTGTTCCACTTCGCTATACGTGGAATGGTAGTCGTAGGCGATTCCGAAGCCAGCGGATGGGGCATTCTGCGTTTCGGCCGGTGATGACGATGCCGGGGCTTCGGTTTCCTCCACGGTGCGCTCGAAATCCTTGACGTCAAAGAGGCGCAAACGGTGGCCAAGCAGCATCTCGACGACGCTACGGATCAGGCTCAGTTTCGGGTCCTTGTCGATTTCCGAATCCTGGTCGCTTTTTGCGATTTCGTTTGAAGTGCCTTGAGGGGCGGGGTGTGGCGCATTGCCGGACAAGCTGACCCTGTCTCTGGAAGGCGCCGCGTCAGAGTCGTTTCCGGTCGGCGTACGGCGACCGATCGTGACAGTCAGGGATTCGCTGACTTCGCGCTGTTGGGCATAGGCATGCGATGCGCTCAAGGCGATCGTGGAACTGGCGATTTTCATGGGGGCCTCCAAAGAGCAGTGTTGCTCCCTGTGTTAACGGCCCCCATGTCGGGAAGTTAAGGCCTGTAAAGATGCGGTTGTAGCCAGCGTTTCAGCGTGCCGAGGTCCAGCGCGCCGCTCTGGCGGGCGATCTCGCGGCCTTGAAAAAATATTGCCAGGGTAGGAATGCTGCGGATATTGAAGCGCGCAGCCAGTTGTTGTTCCTGCTCGGTATTGAGCTTGGCCAGGCGAATGCGCGGCTCGAGCTCGCGCGCGGCTTGCGCGAAGGTCGGCGCCATCATCCGGCAGGGGCCGCACCAGGGCGCCCAGAAGTCGACGACGACCGGCAGGTCGTTGCGGGCAATGTGGCGCTCGAAATTGGCCGCCGTCAGTTCGAGCGGTTCGCCGACGAAGAGCGGCCGCTTGCACTGGCCGCATTGCGGTGCGTCCTCGATTTTTGCCCCGGATAGCCGGTTCACCGCAGCACAGTGCGGACAGACGACATGGATGGGTTCGGACATGCGTGCTCCTCTATATCAGATTGCTCTGATATATGGCTGGCGCAGCCGATTTCAAGTATTCGCGCCGAGCTTTTGCGCGCGTTGCTGCGCAGCCGCATCGGCAGTGGGCTGCGTCGGCCAGCCCTGTAGGTGGCGGAGTGCGATGTCGGCGAGGGCGCGTATCCAGGCGTCGTCCTCGTTGAGCGCCGGAATGTAGTGGTAGGCCTTGCCGCCGGCCGACAGGAAATCCTGCTTGCCCTCCATGGCGATTTCTTCCAGGGTTTCCAGGCAATCGGCGACAAAACCGGGGCAGATCAGGTCGACGCGTTTTACACCCTGGCGGGCCAAGGCCTCCAGTGTCGGTGCGGTGTAGGGCTGTAGCCACTCGGCCTTACCGAAGCGCGACTGGAAGCAGACCTTGTACTGGCTCTCGGTCAGGTTAAGGCGCTCGGCGAGCAGGCGGCCGGTTTTTTGGCATTCGCAGAAATACGGGTCGCCCAGATCGAGGCTGCGCTTCGGCAGGCCGTGGAAGCTGAGGATCAATTGGTCGCCGCTACCGAGCGGGCCGGCCGACTGCCAATGGCGACGCACGCTTTGCTCGAGCGCATCGAGATAGCCGGCGTCGTCGTGGAAGTTGCGGACAAAGCGCATTTCCGGCTGATTGCGCGTCTGCAACAACCAGCGGCTGGCTTCGTCGATCACGGTGGCGGTGGTCGATGCGGCATATTGCGGGTACATCGGCACCAGCAGGATGCGCGACGCGCCGGCGGCTTTGAGCCGCTCCAGCACGCTGGGAATGCTCGGCTGGCCGTAGCGCATGGCCCAGTCGACGATCACCTGGTGACCCTGCTGCCCGAGGTAGCCTTTCAGCAACTTCGCCTGGCGTTCGGTATGGACGCGCAACGGTGAGCCGTCGGGCATCCAGACCGAGGCGTATTTGGCGGCCGATTTCTTTGGCCGGGTGTTCAGGATGATGCCGTTCAGGATCGGCCACCACAGCAACTTGGGAATCTCGACGACGCGCGGGTCGGAGAGGAATTGCTTGAGGTAGCGTTTCAACGCCGGCGCCGTCGGGGCGTCGGGCGTGCCGAGATTGACCAGAACGATGGCGGTGGTCGCCGTCTGGCCGTGGCGATACGGCGGCTCGGGAAGGTAACGGGGCATTTAGTCCTGCTTGTAGGAGAGGGCGCTGGAGAGCAAGCGGGCGGTGATATCGACGATGGGGATCACGCGTTCGTAGGCCATGCGGGTCGGCCCGATGACGCCGACCGAGCCGACGACCTGGCCGTCGACAGCGTACGGGGCGGCGATGACGCTGCATTCGTCGAGCGGCGCGATGCCGGATTCGCCGCCAATGAAAATCTGCACGCCCTCGGCGCGGTTGGAAACGTCGAGCAGGCGCATCAAGCTGGAACGTTGTTCGAAGAGGTCGAACAACTCGCGCAGGCGTTTCATGTTCGACGATAGCTCCTCGACATCGAGCAGGTTTTTCTCGCCGGAGATGACGTAAGGGGCGTTGTCAGCCATGGCAGCATCGCCGGCTTCCAGCGTCAGGGCCATCAAGGGCTTGATGTCGTCGCGCAGGCGCTGGATTTCCTGCGTCAGGCGATGGCGAATCTGCTCGAAATCGAGGCCGGCGAAATTCTGGTTCAGGTAATTGGCGGCGCTGGTCAGCTCGGAAGGCGAATAGGCCTTCTCGGTATTCAGAATGCGGTTCTGCACGTCACCGTCGGCGGTGACGATGATCAGCAGGATGCGTTTTTCCGACAGGCTGAGGAATTCGATCTGGCGGATGCGCGCGCTCTGTCGGCGCGGCGCGATGACGACGCCGGCGAAATGGGTCAGGCTGGAGAGCAGTTGGGACGCATTCGAGATGATCTGATTCGACGGCAGGCCGTTCAGTGCCTCTTCCATCTCGTCCATCTGTCGCGCTTCGAGCGGGCGAACGGTGAGCAGGCTATCGACGAACAGGCGGTAGCCGCGCGCGGTCGGCACGCGGCCAGCCGAAGTGTGCGGGCTGGCGACGAAGCCGGCTTCCTCGAGGTCGGCCATCACGTTGCGGATGGTCGCCGGTGACAGATCGAGGCCGGAAAACTTGGATAGAGCACGCGAGCCGACCGGTTGCCCATCGGCAATATAGTGTTCGACCAGGGTCTTCAGCAGGGTACGCGAACGATCGTCAATCATGCGGTGGATTGTACAAAAAGAACCGGGGGGCACGGCAACGCGATTTTTATGCAAGAATTCGGCCCCATGAACAGAAGCTTCGGCTCCTTCCGCTCCCCCCGCACCATCGCCCTGGTCGGCAAGTACCACAGCCTCGAGATCGCCGAGTCGCTGCGCAAGCTTGCCGAGTACCTCCATGAGCGTGGCGTGACGGTATTCATAGAGCGCGAGACGGCCGAGCAGATCGGCAAGCAGGTCGATCTGTCGCGCTGGGTGACCTGCGGTTTCAACGACATCGGCGCGCATGCCGATCTCGCCATCGTGCTTGGCGGCGACGGCACCATGCTCAACGCGGCGCGTCGTCTGGCGCGCTATTGCGTGCCGCTGGTCGGTGTGAACCAGGGGCGCCTGGGCTTCATGACCGATATCGCGCGCGACGACATGCTGACCTGCATGGACGATATGCTCGACGGCCGCTTCAAGCCGGAAAACCGCATGCTGCTGGCGGCCGAGGTAATGCGCGACGGCAAGGAAATCGCCGCCAACATGGCCCTCAACGATGTCGTGGTCGACAAGGGAGCCATTGGCCGGATGATCGAATTCGAGCTCTTCATTGACGGCGAATTCATCTACAACCTGCGCTCCGATGGCCTGATCGTGTCGACGCCGACCGGTTCGACCGCCTATTCGCTGTCGGCCGGTGGGCCGATCCTGCATCCGACATTGACCGGCATCGCGCTGGTGCCGTTGTGTCCGCATGCGCTGACCAACCGGCCGATCATCGTCAAGGACGACGCCGATATCGAGTTGCGCGTGACGCACGCCGACGATCCGCGCGTGCACTTCGACGGCCAAGTGACGCTCGACCTGGAGCCCGGCGATAGCGTACGCCTGCGTCGCTCAGAGCACACCATCTGCTTCCTGCACCCGCCCGGCTACAGCTATTTCGCGATGCTACGCCAGAAGCTGCAGTGGAGCGAACGGCCGAAGGGGCCTTGATGCTACGCCATCTGACCATCCGCGATTTCGTCATCGTCGACCGCCTCGAACTCGAATTCGACCTTGGTTTTGGCGCCTTGACCGGTGAAACCGGGGCCGGCAAGTCCATCCTGATCGACGCCCTGGCGCTGGCGCTTGGCGAACGCGCCGATGCCGGCGTCGTCCGTGCCGGTTGCGACAAGGCGGAAGTGGCGGCGACTTTTGATGTCGCCAAACTGCCCGAGGTGGCGGCATGGCTGAAGGGTAACGATCTCGAAGGCGAGGACGAACTGCTACTGCGTCGCGTGGTGGACGCCGGCGGCCGGTCGCGCGCCTACATCAACGGTTCGCCGGCGACGGTGCAGCAATTGCGCGAAGTTGGCGAGTGGCTGGTCGATATCCATGGCCAGCATGCGCATCAATCCTTGCTGCGCAGCGATGCCCAGCGTCTATTGCTCGATGCCCATGCTGGCCTGACCGGTTTGGCGCGCGAGGTTGGCGCGGCCTGGCGTGCCTGGCGCGAGGCCGATCAGGCCTTGAAAACGGCGAGCGAAGGGGCGGAGGCGCTATTGCGCGAACGCGAGCAGCTGGAGTGGCAGATCGGCGAACTCGATACGCTGGCCTTTGGCGAGGAGGAATGGGCGACGCTGGACGTCGAGCACCGTCGCCTGGGTCATGCCGCCAGCCTGATCGAGGGGGCGCAGTTCGCGCTCGGCGTGCTGGCCGAGGATGACGCGGCTTGTGAGCGCCAGATCGACAGCGTGGCCACCCGTTTGGCCGGCTTGGCCGATTACGACCCGGCGCTAGCCGAAGTCGCCGAACTGCTCGGATCGGTGCAGGCTGAATTGACTGAGGCCGTGTCGTCGCTGCGCCGTTACGCCGACCGGGTCGATCTCGATCCGGAGCGCCTGGCCGAAGTCGAGCGGCGCATGGATGCCGTGATGAGTGCGGCGCGCAAGTTCCGCGTGCCGCCGCCGGAATTGCCGGCCTTGCTTGTCGGCTGGAAGCAGCGTCTGGGCGAACTGGAGGCTTCGGCCGATCTGGCCGGGCTGGAAGCGAAGCGTGCGGAAGCGCAGAAACTTTACATGCGCAAAGCCGAAGAGTTATCCAAGGGGCGTCGGCAGGCGGCGAGTGAAATGGGCGACAAGGTCAGCGCCGTCATGCGCCAGCTTGCCTTGGCCTCCGGTCGCTTCGAAGTGGTCTTGATGCCGGTCGACGGCGGTGCGGCCTATGGCCTGGAACAAATCGAATTCCGCATCGGCGGCCTGGCCGGCAACGATGCCAAGCCGCTGGCCAAGGTGGCCTCCGGCGGGGAGCTGTCGCGCATCAGCCTCGCCATTCGGGTTCTGACCTCACGTTCGGCCGCGGTGCCGACGCTGATTTTCGACGAAGTCGATGTCGGTATCGGCGGCGGCGTGGCCGAGATCGTCGGGCGCCTGTTGCATGAGCTGGGTGAGGAGCGTCAGGTGCTGTGCGTGACCCATTTGCCGCAAGTCGCGGCGCAGGCCGACTGGCAGTGGCAGGTCAGCAAGGCGACGCGCGAAGGCGTGACCCTGAGTGCCATCCAGCCGCTCGATCAGGGCGGCCGTGTGCAGGAAATTGCCCGCATGCTGGGCGGCGTCGAGATTACCGACATCACTTTGCAGCATGCGCGCGAACTGCTGCGGTGCACTGCCTGAAAAGGCAAAAAACCGAAGCTGTTTTATAACCAGCCGATGAGCTTGGCGGCGGCGAGCGCGGCCAGGATCAGGAAGAAGACGCCGCTGATGCGGTGAATCCATTTGAGTGGCAGGCGGTTCAGCAGGCGTCGGCCGGCAAAGACGCCGAGCACCGAAGTCGTCGCCAGGGCCAGTGTCGCGCCGCCCCAGACGGCAGTCGCATCCACTGCGCTGCCCATGCCGGCGACCGCGATCTGCGTCTTGTCGCCAAATTCGGCCAGGAAAATCAGCAGGAAGGTGGTGGCGAAAATCCCGTGGCCGGGCTTTTCCTCGATCTCTTCGTCATCGTCTTCATCCTCGAAACGCAAGGCGTTGATGCCGAAGAAAGCGAAGAGGGCTCCGACAGCGGCGGTGACCACCCATTCCGGCAGCCAGGCGGCGACGGCCGCACCGAACAGCACGGCGAGCAGATTAAGTACTGCGAAAGCGGCAACGGCGCCGGCCACGACCGGCAGGCCGCGGTGGCGCGCAGCCAGCGTCATGCAGACGAGTTGGCTCTTGTCGCCGAACTCGGCCAGCGCGATCAGTAAAAAGGTGGTGCCAGCCGACGAGAGCCAGGCTCCCGGCGCGAAAGCGGTATCAAACATCGGTGTCGGGAATCAGGACTTGTCTGCGTCCTTGGCGGCGCGATGCGGACACTGTTCCTTGGTGCACTGGGCATACAGATACAGCGCGTGATCCTGAATCGTGAAGCCGCGTTCCTTGGCAATGGCGTTTTGCCGTTTTTCAATTTCCGGATCGTAGAATTCCTCGACCCGGCCGCAATCGATACAGACCAGGTGGTCGTGGTGCTTGCCGCGGTTGATCTCGAAAACGGCCTTGCCGGATTCGAAGAAATGGCGCTCCAGCAGGCCGGCCTGCTCGAACTGGGTCAGTACGCGATAGACGGTGGCCAGTCCGATATCCATGTTTTCGGCGATCAGCATTCGGTACACATCTTCCGCCGTCATGTGGCGCATCGTGCTTTTCTCGAACAGCTCGAGAATCTTGAGGCGGGGGAAGGTGGCTTTCAGCCCCATATTTTTGAGGCTTTGGGGGTCGCTCATCGTCGTTTTTCCTGTTTTCTGTTGGGGCAGGCGAGGTGTTTATTTCGGGTATGATATAACGCTTCAAAGCCGATTCAAAAATTCCGGAAACCTGCATGCACCGTTCCCGCCTTCTGATAGCAGCCGCCTTTTGCGGCGTGCTCTCCGCCTGCTCTTATAAGCCTGGCTTCATCAAGGAATACAAGATCGACATCCAGCAGGGCAATGTCCTGAGCCAGGAGATGGTCGCCCAGCTGAAACCTGGGCAGACGCGCGATCAGGTCCGTTACATCCTCGGAACTCCGCTGGTTACGGATATTTTTCACCAGCAGCGCTGGGACTACGTTTATCGCTTTCAGAACGGTCAGACCGGCCAGGTCGAGTCGCGCCGTTTTGTCGTTTTCTTCGACGCCGACGGTCGCCTGGAGCGCGTCGGTGGCGATGTACTGGTTGCCGAGACCGGTGAGTTGACTGTTCCAACCACCAACTCGCGTCTGGTCGACCTGGGTTCGCTGCCGCCGGAACTGGCGGACAAGCCCTTGCCGCCGCGGGAGGAGCCGGGCTTCTTCCGTCGTTTGATGAACAGTTTTGGATTGTAAGCAATGAGTTTGACGCGTATTGGTATCGTCGGGGCCAGCGGCCGCATGGGGCGCATGTTGATCGAGGCTGTGCTGAAGGATGACCGGGTACAACTGGGGGCGGCATTCGATTTGCCGGGTAGCCCATCCATCGGCAAGAACGCGGGTGAATTGGTTGGCTTGCCCAGCGAGGTGCTGATCGAGGACGATCTGGAGGCCGGGCTGAGCAAGATCGATTGCCTGATCGATTTCACCCGTCCGCAAGGCACCTTGACCCATCTTGCCCTGTGCCGCAAGGCTGGCGTAGGCATGGTGATCGGCACGACCGGTTTCGAAGTCGATGGCAAGGCGATCATTGCCGAAGCGGCCAAGGATATCCCGGTTGTCTTCGCGCCCAATATGGCGGTCGGCGTCAATCTGGTGTTCAAGCTGCTCGACACGGCTGCACGCATCCTGAATCAAGGCTACGACATTGAAATTGTAGAAGCGCATCACCGCCTGAAAATCGATGCACCGTCCGGTACCGCTTTGCGCATGGGCGAAGTGGTGGCCGATGCGCTGGGGCGTTCGCTGGAAGAGTGCGCCGTCTATGGTCGCGAAGGGGTAACCGGTGAGCGCGATCCGTCCACCATCGGGTTCGCTACGGTGCGCGGCGGCGATATTGTCGGTGACCATACCGTCATGTTCTGCGGTATCGGTGAGCGCGTCGAGGTGACGCACAAGGCCAGCAGCCGCATGCCCTACGCATTGGGCAGTCTGCGTGCGGCCCGCTTCCTTGCCGGGCGCAAGAACGGCTTGTTCGACATGCAGGATGTCCTCGGACTTCGTTAAATCGCCATGAAATCGAAGCTGCTCTCCCGCCAACTCGATGAAGCCTTCGGCGGAGAGGGTGGGCAGCGGCTCAGGCAGCTTCTCTCGGCCGTGGCCGGCGCCGGGCTGGCTCAACTGGCTGATGGCCTGGAGAGGTTGGTTGGCTTGGTCGATGCGGCGTATACCGCTTATGGTGGCTTGAACCACTGGCAGTCCCTGCTTTCGGGGGATGCCCTGACCGATTGGAATCTTGCCACCGGTAATATCGAATCCGGGCGTCACTGGAAGGAAATGCTCGGGTATGCGCAGGACGAACTCGACAATACCTTGATGCAATGGCAGCGCCTGGTCTATCCGGATGACCTGCGCAATTTGCAGCGGCGTATCTCGTCCTATGCCCAAGGGCAAGATCGTTACTTCGAGGCGGAGTGCCGGCTGAAGGCCAAGGATGGGCAATGGCGTTGGTTCCTGTTGCGCGGTGCCGTCGCGGCAAGAGATGCTGACGGCAAGCCGGTTCGCATGCTGGTCTTGCAGCGCGATATCAGTCCGATGAAGCAGGCTGAGGCCGAGCTGATTGCGGCCAAGGAGGCGGCGGAGTCTGCCAACAAGGCGCGCGGAGCCTTCCTGGCCAACATGAGTCACGAAATCCGTACGCCAATGACCGGCATCATCGGCATGACCGAGCTGGCGCTGGATACCGAACTGGATGCTGAGCAGCGCCATTACCTGAAAACCGTCAAGTCTTCAGCCGAGTCCTTGCTGACGATCGTTAATGACATCCTCGATTTCTCGAAGATTGAGGCGGGCAAGATGGTGTTCGAGGCTTTGCCGTTCTCGGTTTCCGATACGGTGCTGGAGGCGGTCCGGGTTTTGGCGGTTGATGCGCATAAAAAGGGGCTGGAATTGATCGCCGACATTCAGTCGGATGTGCCGGCGCGCGTTGTCGGTGATCCGACGCGTTTGCGTCAGGTGATCATCAATCTGGTTGGCAATGCGATCAAATTTACCGAAAAAGGCGAGGTCGTCGTTCGTGTCAGCCTTGGGCAAAGAGATGGGCAGCGGATTGCGTTGAGTTTTTCGGTTTCTGATACTGGTATCGGTGTGCCGCCGGACAAGCAACGGGCAATTTTTGAGGCCTTCTCCCAAGCCGATGTGTCTACGACCCGACGTTTCGGTGGTACTGGCTTGGGTTTGGCGATCACTGCGCGTCTGGTTGAGTTGATGGGGGGCGCGATAAGTCTGGAAAGCCAGCCGGATATCGGCTCGGTGTTCAGTTTTACGGCGAGCTTTACGCTTGTGCCAGAGTTGGCGCAGCAGGCGGTTCGTGTCTTTCCGCAGCGAGGTCGTCGCGTGCTGGTGGCCGAGGATAATGCATCGGCAGCGAAGTATCTGTTGGAGGTTTTGGCCGGGCTTGGCCTGGTCGGAGCGTCTGTCGATACTGTGCAAGCAGCCGAGCAGGCGGTTCGGCTAAGTCGTGCGGGTGAAGAGAGGTACAACTACATCCTGATCGATGCAGGCATGGAAGGGGCTGCGGGTTTTGCGCTGGCCGAATCCTTGTGTGCAGCCAAGGCGAGCGAGAAGGTCGTAGTTATGCTGACTGCCGAAAATCAACGGCAGGATTTGGCGCGTTTGCGCGAAATGGGTGTGGCTGCGCATCTGATCAAGCCTATTGGCTGTGATGATCTGTTCGATGCGCTGGCTTTGGCTGAAGGTGGGGTTGAGGGAGTGGCGGATGTTCTGGCTCCCTTTGAGATCGAAGAGCAGGCAACGGGAGCGAGGCAACTGGATATCCTGCTCGTTGAAGATAATCCGGTCAATCAGGAATTGGCTACCCGCCTGCTGCAACGGCATTCGCATCGCGTGACGGTGGCCAATAACGGCATGGAGGCGGTCGATGCCTTCAGTTCCGGGCGCTTCGACGTGATCCTGATGGACATGCAGATGCCGGTGATGGGTGGGGTCGAAGCGACCGAGATCATCCGTTCGCATGAGATGCGGCGTAGCTGGGTGGTGTCCAACGATTTCCGCCCGGTCTATATCATTGCCATGACCGCCAACGTCATGGCCAGCGACCGTGATCGTTGTCTGCAAGCCGGGATGAACGACTACCTGGCCAAGCCCTTGCGACCGGATGAGTTGTTTGCCGCGTTGGCGCGGGCGACCGGCGAGGAATTCGAACCGGCGAACGTGCTGGCGGTCGCTACGCCGCAGAAGGTGGTGGCCAGGCTAGATCTGGCGGCGGCATTGCGCGATATCGGCGATGCTGACTTGTTGGCTACGATGGCACAGATGCTGTTGGCCGAGTGGGATGAGCACCTCGGACGCATCCGCAAGGCGATCGAAGAAGAGTCTGCTGTCGATCTGCGCATGCACGCTCATACCATCAAGGGGTTGTTGGCGATGTTCCATGCTGAAAGCGCTCGTGCTCAGGCAATGGAGTTGGAGCATACAGCGATGGTTTCTTCGGGCCTCGATTGGGGGTGTTGTCGCCAGATGTGCGCCTGCCTTGAGGAGGAGATGTCCGAGTTGCGTCCCTTGCTTTCCGGCTTCGTCGAACGCCGTGTAATTCCTTGATATTTGCCTGAAAACCCTCTTTTCGGCTAAAATAGGAAGGTTAAAAATTGCACAAGCGGGGAGGCGCGAGCCTTCCCGCTTGGCACATCAATAAGCAGAAAATATCAGGAGAGCGTTGTGTCGCTGCTGCCCTCATTCACACCCGCCATTCTCGCCCTCGCCGACGGAACGGTATTCAAGGGCCAATCCATCGGCGCTGATGGTGTCACCAGTGGCGAAGTGGTGTTCAACACCGCCATGTCGGGTTACCAGGAAATCCTGACCGATCCGTCCTACTGCCGCCAGATCGTGACCCTGACCTATCCGCACATCGGCAATACCGGTTGCAATGCGGAAGATTTTGAATCCGATGCCAACTACGCTGCCGGTCTGGTCATTCGCGACCTGCCGCAGCGCGCTTCCAACTGGCGCTGCCAGGACGACCTGTCGTCCTACCTGAAGAAGCACGGAATCGTCGCCATTGCTGGTATCGATACCCGCAAACTGACCCGTATTCTGCGTGAAAAGGGTGCGCAGGCCGGTTGCATCCTGGCTGGCGAAGTGGACGAAGCCAAGGCGCTGGCCATGGCCAAGGCCTTCCCGGGCCTGGCGGGCATGGACCTGGCGAAGGTCGTATCGGCCAAGGAAGGTTACGCCTGGACTGAAGCCGAATGGACGCTGAAGGGCTACCAACAGCGTAGCGAAGAGCGTTTCCATGTCGTCGCCTACGATTTCGGCGTCAAGCGCAACATCCTGCGCATGCTGGCCGAACGCGGTGTCAAACTGACCGTCGTCCCGGCGCAAACGCCGGCGGCTGACGTGATCGCCATGAAGCCGGACGGTGTCTTCCTGTCCAATGGCCCGGGGGACCCGGAGCCTTGCGATTACGCCATTGCAGCCATTCGCGAGTTCCTCGATCGTGGCATTCCGACCTTCGGCATCTGTCTCGGCCATCAGTTGCTGGCCCTGGCCTCCGGCGCCAAGACGCTGAAGATGAAGTTCGGTCACCATGGCGCCAACCACCCGGTCAAGGATCTCGATTCCGGCCAAGTGTTGATCACCAGCCAGAACCACGGTTTTGCCGTCGATCCGGATTCGCTGCCGAGCAACCTGCGGGCGACGCACGTGTCGCTGTTCGACGGTTCGCTGCAAGGGATTGCCCGCACCGATGTGCCGGCCTTCTCCTTCCAGGGGCACCCGGAAGCCAGCCCCGGTCCGCACGACGTGGCCTACCTGTTCGACCGCTTCCTCGACACCATGACGCGTGGCGTGGCTGCGCTCAACAACGCGCAATAAGCAGCGGCACAGAGAGAGAAATAAGATGCCGAAACGTACAGACATTCAAAGCATTCTCATCATCGGCGCCGGCCCGATCATCATCGGCCAGGCGTGCGAATTCGACTACTCCGGCGCTCAGGCCTGCAAAGCCCTGCGCGAAGAGGGTTACAAGGTCATCCTGGTGAACTCCAACCCGGCGACCATCATGACCGATCCGGAAATGGCCGATGTGACCTACATCGAGCCGATTACCTGGCAGGTCGTCGCCAAGATCATCGAGAAGGAGCGCCCGGACGCGCTGCTGCCGACCATGGGCGGCCAGACCGCGCTGAACTGCGCGCTGGATCTTGACCGCGAGGGCGTGCTCGAGAAGTTCGGCGTCGAACTGATCGGCGCTTCCAAGGAAGCCATCGACAAGGCCGAGGATCGCCAGAAGTTCAAGGACGCGATGACCAAGATCGGTCTCGGTTCCGCCAAGTCGGCCACCGCGCACAGCATGGAAGAGGCCTACCAGGTGCAGGCCGCCATCGGCTTCCCGACCATCATTCGTCCGTCCTTCACGCTGGGCGGCACCGGCGGTGGTATCGCCTACAACATGGAAGAGTTCGAGACCATCTGCAAGCGCGGTCTCGAAGCCTCGCCAACCAACGAGCTGCTGATCGAAGAGTCGCTGCTTGGCTGGAAGGAATACGAGATGGAAGTCGTCCGCGACAAGGCGGATAACTGCATCATCGTCTGCTCCATCGAGAACCTCGATCCGATGGGCGTGCACACCGGCGACTCGATCACCGTTGCCCCAGCCCAGACACTGACCGACAAGGAATACCAGCTGCTGCGTAATGCCTCCATCGCCGTGCTACGCGAAATTGGCGTCGATACCGGCGGTTCCAACGTGCAGTTCTCGATCAATCCGAAGGATGGTCGCTGCATCGTTATCGAAATGAACCCGCGCGTCTCGCGTTCGTCGGCGCTGGCCTCCAAGGCCACCGGCTTCCCGATCGCCAAGATCGCCGCCAAGCTGTCCGTCGGCTACACGCTGGATGAGCTGACCAACGACATTACCGGCGGCAAGACCCCGGCGTCGTTCGAGCCGTCCATCGACTACGTCGTGACCAAGGTGCCGCGTTTCGCCTTCGAGAAGTTCCCGCAGGCCGATTCGACCCTGACCACCCAAATGAAGTCGGTCGGCGAAGTGATGGCCATGGGCCGCACCTTCCAGGAGTCGCTGCAGAAGGCCCTGCGTGGCCTCGAAGTCGGTGTCGATGGCTTCAACCTGAAGTCGGTCGATCCGGAAACCATCGACGAGCAACTGGCCCGTCCGTCGCCGGATCGCCTGTGGTACGTGGCCGATGCCTTCGGTGTCGGCATGTCGGTGGAAAAGGTCTTCGATCTGACCAAGATCGATCCGTGGTTCCTCGTCCAGATCAAGGAGATCGTCGATCTCGAACTGGCCGTGGAAAAACGCGATTTGGCCTCGTGCACCGCAGAAGAGCTGCGCTTCCTGAAGAAGAAGGGCTTCTCCGACCGTCGCCTGGCCTATCTGCTGAAGACGACCGAGTCCGAGTTCCGCAAGCGCCGTCATGAACTGGGCGTGCGCCCGGTCTACAAGCGTGTTGACACCTGCGCCGCCGAATTCTCGACCAACACCGCCTACATGTACTCGACCTACGAGGACGAGTGCGAGGCCAACCCGACCGACAAGAAGAAGATCATGGTGCTGGGCGGTGGCCCGAACCGTATCGGCCAAGGTATCGAGTTCGACTACTGCTGCGTGCATGCCGCCATGGCAATGCGCGAAGACGGTTACGAGACCATCATGGTCAACTGCAACCCGGAAACCGTCTCGACCGACTACGACACCTCCGACCGTCTGTACTTCGAGCCGCTGACGCTGGAAGATGTGCTGGAAATCTGCGCCATCGAGAAGCCGGAAGGCGTCATCGTCCAGTACGGTGGCCAGACCCCGTTGAAGTTGGCGCTGGCGCTGGAAGCCAATGGCGTGCCCATCATCGGCACGACCCCGGAATCCATCGACATTGCCGAAGATCGTGAGCGCTTCCAGAAGCTGCTGCACGATCTCGGCCTGAAGCAGCCGCCGAACCGTACGGCCCGTACCGAAGAGGAAGCCTTGCGTCTGGCACAGGAAATCGGTTATCCGCTGGTCGTTCGCCCGTCCTACGTGCTGGGTGGCCGCGCCATGGAAATCGTCCATGAGCAGAAGGATCTCGAGCGCTACATGCGAGAAGCGGTCAAGGTTTCCAACGATTCGCCGGTCCTGCTCGACCGCTTCCTGAACGATGCCGTCGAGTGTGACGTCGATGCGTTGTCCGATGGCGAAGATGTCATCATCGGCGGCGTCATGGAACACATCGAACAAGCTGGTGTGCACTCGGGTGACTCCGCCTGCTCGCTACCGCCTTATTCGCTGTCGGCTGCCATCCAGGATGAGCTGCGTCGTCAGACCCAACTGATGGCCAAGGCGCTGAATGTCTGCGGTCTGATGAACGTGCAGTTCGCCATCAAGGACAACGAAGTCTACGTGCTGGAAGTGAATCCGCGTGCTTCGCGTACCGTGCCTTATGTTTCCAAGGCCACCGGTTTGCAACTGGCCAAGATCGCCGCCCGTTGCATGTCGGGCAAGAGCCTGAAGGCGCAGGGCGTGACCAAGGAAGTCATCCCGCCGTATTTCTCGGTCAAGGAAGCCGTCTTCCCCTTCGTCAAGTTCCCGGGCGTCGATACCATTCTCGGCCCGGAAATGAAGTCCACCGGGGAAGTCATGGGCGTAGGCACGACCTTCGCCGAAGCCTTCGTCAAGTCGCAGCTGGCGGCTGGCGTCAAGCTGCCGCGTGCCGGGAAGGTCTTCCTGTCGGTTAAGGACGGCGACAAGGCCAAGGCCATCGAGATCGCCCGTCATCTGAACGCTGCAGGCTTCCAGTTGGTCGCCACGCGCGGTACGGCGCACGCCATCGAGGCGGCCGGTCTGCCGGTGCAAGCGGTGAACAAGGTGACCGAAGGCCGTCCGCACATCGTCGATATGATCAAGAACAACGAGATTGCACTGATCATCAACACGGTGGAAGAGAAGCGCCAGGCGATCAACGATTCGCGTTCCATTCGTACGTCCGGCCTGCAGGCGCGGGTCACGATGTACACGACGATCTGGGGGGCCGAGGCGGCGGCGGAAGGTATCCGCCACTTGGGCGAACTCGTGGTGTATCCGATCCAGGCGCTGCACGCGCAGCTGCACTAAGACCAACCTTGAACCGCCGGGTAGCCCTGTTTTCGGGCGCCGGCGGTTTTGCTTTTGCTGGGATTTGAAATGAGCAAAGTACCGCTGACCGTTACCGGGGCCGAAAAACTGCGTGAGGAGCTGCATCGCCTGAAGACTGTGGATCGTCCGTGGGTGATCGCCGCCATTGCCGAAGCGCGTTCGCATGGCGACCTGTCGGAAAACGCCGAATATGATGCTGCCAAGGAGCGTCAGGGCTTCATTGAGGGGCGTATTCAGGAAGTCGAGGGCAAGCTGTCCAACGCCCAAATCATCGATCCGAAGCTGCTAGATGCTGATGGCCGTTGCGTTTTTGGCGCCACCGTCGAGCTGGAAGATCAGGATAGCGGCGACAGCGTGACCTACCAGATCGTCGGCGAGGACGAGGCCGACATCAAGGCGGGCAAGATCTCGGTGTCGTCGCCGCTGGCGCGCGCCCTGATCGGCAAGTACGCCGGCGACATCGCGCAGGTGCAAGCCCCGGGCGGCATGCGCGAATACGAAGTGATCGACGTCCGCTACGAGTAGTTTCTTGCGCCGCGTCGCCGAAGCCCTCTATCTGGCCGCGATTGCCTTGTGGGTGGGCGGCCTGTGGGTGGTCGGCTATCTGGTGGTGCCGACCTTGTTCGCCAGCTTGGGCGATCGCCAGTTGGCCGGCATGGTCGCCGGCAAGTTGTTTGCCGGCATGGGTTGGGTCGGCCTGGCTGCCGCGGCTTATCTGGCTGTTTTTCTGTCGGTGCGGTGGAAAAGGCTGGCGCCTCGTCGCAGTGTGTTTTGGCTGGTGCTGGCCGCTGGCGTCTTGCTGGCTGTTGGTCAGTTCGGCATTCAGCCGTTGATGGCGCAGATGAAATCGGATGCCTTGCCGCTCGATGTGATGGAAAGCGCCTGGCGCGAGCGCTTTGTTTTCTGGCACGGGGTGTCGAGCATCCTTTACCTCGTCCAGAGCCTGCTCGGGCTCTGGCTGGTTGTCTGGAGCGAACGCGGGCTGCGCTGATCAGCCCTGAAAGCTGCGCTTGGTACGGCGCGGTCCGGAACGTCTGTTTTTTGCCGTTTTTGCACCGTGCACCGCAGCAGTCGCGTCGACCGGTCCCGGACGGTAGACGACGAGCAGTTTGCCGATGTGTTGTACGGCAGCGGCGTCGAGTTGTTCGCAAATTTGCGCCAGATAGGCCTCGCGGTCGTCGCGGCTGTCGCCGTAGACGCGAATCTTGATCAACTCGTGCGCTTTCAGGCAGATGTCGATCTCGCGCAGGACGGCATCGGTCAGGCCGTTTTCGGCAATGGAGACGACCGGATTCAGGCCATGGGCGCGGGCGCGCAATTCGCGGCGCTCGATAGAGGATAATTGCAGCATCGTAAATAAACCTTTCAAAAACGGCATTTTACCGAATGAAGAGAACCAGAACCAGCAAGGCTTGGATGCAGGAGCATGTGAACGATCCTTACGTTCAGTTGGCCAAGAAGGAAGGTTGGCGCTCCCGCGCGGCTTTCAAGCTGATGGAAATCGACGACAAGGACAAGCTGCTGAAGCGTGGCGAGGTAGTCGTCGACCTTGGTGCAACGCCAGGCGGCTGGTCGCAGGTGGCCGTCAAGCGCGTCGGCGAGAATGGCATGGTCTTCGCGCTCGATCTGCTCGAAATGGACCCGATCCACGGTGTACAGTTCATTCAAGGCGATTTTCGCGAGGATGATGTGCTGCATCAACTGGAAGAAAAACTCGGCGATCGAGAAGTGGGGCTTGTAATGTCCGACATGGCCCCCAATATGTCCGGTGTGCCCTTGGTCGATCAGGCGAGGGTGATGCATCTGGCCGAACTGGGTCTGGAGTTTTCCAAAGCCCACTTGAAACCCGATGGCGCATTTCTGGTCAAAGTGTTCCAGGGAACGGATTACGAGGGTTTCGTGCGCTTGATGCGCGAGACGTTCAAGACCGTCGTGGTGCGCAAACCCGATGCTTCACGTGATCGCAGTCCCGAGCTTTATCTGCTCGGCCGTGTATTGCGCTGACAGATTTGTTTAGAATGCAGCTTTTATCGCTCGACGCCGCAGAAGGAGAGCAAGCTTGAACAACATGTTCAAAAACCTCGCGATCTGGTTGGTCATCGGTCTGGTACTGATGACAGTGTTCAACCAGTTCAACAATCGTCAGGTCGCGACGGGAACCATCGAATACTCCCAGTTCATCGAAGAGGTGAAGCAGGGGCGCATCGCCAAGGTGGTGATGGAAGGTCGTACCCTGAAGGCCACGACCTCCGACGGCAAGCGCATGACTTCCTATGCCCCGCCCGATCTCTGGCTGGTCTCAGACCTCCTGAAGAACGGCGTCAAGATCGAAGCCAAGCCGGAAGAAGAGCCATCCATGTTGATGAACATCTTCGTCAGCTGGTTCCCGATGATCCTGTTGATCGGTGTCTGGGTTTTTTTCATGCGCCAGATGCAAGGTGGCGGCAAAGGCGGCGCATTCTCCTTCGGCAAGTCGCGCGCCCGCATGATGGATGAGGCGCAGAACACCATTACCTTCGTCGATGTCGCCGGTTGCGACGAGGCCAAGGAAGAGGTGCAGGAGCTGGTCGATTTTCTGCGCGATCCTTCCAAGTTCCAGAAACTGGGCGGTCGGATTCCGAAGGGCGTGCTGATGGTCGGCAACCCGGGTACCGGTAAGACCCTGCTCGCCAAGGCCATCGCCGGCGAGGCCAAGGTGCCGTTCTTCAGCATCTCGGGTTCCGATTTTGTCGAAATGTTCGTCGGCGTCGGTGCCGCGCGCGTTCGCGACATGTTCGAGAATGCCAAGAAGCACGCGCCGTGCATCATCTTTATCGATGAAATCGATGCCGTCGGCCGCCATCGCGGTGCTGGCCTGGGTGGTGGTAACGATGAGCGCGAACAGACCTTGAACCAGCTGCTGGTCGAGATGGATGGCTTCGAAGGCCACACCGGCATCATCGTCATCGCCGCAACCAACCGTCCGGACATCCTCGACCCGGCGCTGCTGCGTCCGGGCCGCTTCGACCGTCAGGTCGTCGTGCCGCTGCCGGATATCCGCGGTCGCGAGGAAATCCTCAAGGTGCACATGCGCAAGGTGCCGATTGCCGGTGACGTCAAGGCTGACATCATCGCTCGCGGCACGCCGGGCTTCTCGGGTGCGGACTTGGCCAACCTGGTCAACGAAGCTGCGCTGTTTGCAGCTCGCTCCAACAAGCGTCTGGTCGACATGGAAGACTTCGAAAAGGCCAAGGACAAGATCATGATGGGTGCCGAGCGCCGCAGCATGGTCATGACCGAGGAGGAGAAGATGAACACGGCCTACCACGAGTCGGGTCATGCCGTCGTGGCCAAACTGGTGCCGAAGTCCGATCCGGTGCACAAGGTCACCATCATCCCGCGTGGTCGTGCCTTGGGCTTGACCATGCAGTTGCCGGAGCAGGATCGCTACGCCTACGATCGCGAATACCTGATGAGCCGCATCGCCGTCCTCTTTGGTGGCCGCATTGCCGAAGAGTTGTTCATGAACCAGATGACGACCGGCGCTTCGAACGATTTCGAGCGTGCGACGTCGATGGCGCGTGACATGGTCACCCGTTATGGCATGTCGGATCTGGGAGTCATGGTCTACGGCGAGAACGAGGGCGAGGTTTTCCTTGGCCGCTCGGTCACGCAGCACAAGAATGTCTCCGAAGCAACCATGCAGAAGGTCGATTCCGAAATCCGCCGCATTATCGATCAGCAATATGCGCTCGCGCGCAAGCTGCTGGAGGAAAATCGCGACAAGGTGGAAGCGATGACCAAGGCCTTGCTCGACTGGGAAACCATCGATGCCGAGCAGATCGACGACATCATGGCCGGTAAGCCGCCGCGTCCGCCGAAGCCGTCGTCCGGTTCGGTGCGCCCGACCGGGGCGAACGATTCGACCGGCGGCGCAGAGCCGAGTGCAGCGGCAACCGCCTGATTTGAACTGAACCATGCGGGCCGGGAGTAATCCCGGCCTTTATTTTTGCCATGAGTATTTTGCATTGCGGGGCGTACCGCCTCTCGTTGGATCGCCCCCTGTTGATGGGCATCGTGAATCTCACGCCGGATTCGTTTTCCGGGGATGGCTTGGCGCACGACATCGGTCATGCCATCGAACATGCCCGTAGCCAACTCGACGCTGGCGCGGATTTGCTCGATATCGGCGCGGAGTCCTCCAGGCCGGGCGCCATTCCCACGCCGGAGGACGAGGAGTTGCGCCGCCTGTTGCCGGTGCTTAGTGAAATTACCCGCTGGGGCGTGCCGATCTCGGTCGATACCTATAAGCCGAGAGTCATGGCGGCAGCCCTGGAAGCGGGGGCGACGATGATCAACGACATTTGCGGCATGGAAAATCCCGAGGCTTTGCGGGTGGTTGCCGGCAGCGATTGTGCTGTGTGTGTCATGCATATGCAGGGCGAGCCGGGAACCATGCAGCAGGCGCCAAACTATAGCAACGTGGTAGGGGAAGTCCGGCAATATCTGGCTGGCGCGAGGGAGCGTTGCATCCAGGCCGGAGTGTCTGACGAGCGCCTTGTGCTTGATCCCGGTTTTGGCTTCGGCAAGTCGCTGGAGCACAATCTGGCCATGTTCCGAGCGCTCGATCGGTTTGAGCTGGAAGGCCTGCCTGTTCTGGTGGGTGTGTCGCGGAAAACGATGCTCGGTACCTTGACTGGGCGTCCGGTCGAACAGCGACAGGCAGCCAGCGTGGCTGCAGCATTGCTTGCCGCTCAGCGGGGAGCGGCGATCATAAGAGTTCATGATGTGGCGGCGACCAAGGATGCATTGACGGTCTGGCATGCCATCGAAGGGAGAGAAAATGACTAGAAAATACTTTGGTACGGATGGTGTGCGTGGGCGTGTCGGGCAGGCACCTATTACCCCTGATTTCGTGATGCGCCTCGGCTATGCGGCTGGGCGGGTTCTGTTGTCAAAGAGCGCAATGCCGCAGGGTGAACGTCCTGCAGTATTGATCGGCAAGGACACGCGTCTATCCGGCTACATGCTCGAGTCGGCGCTGGAGGCAGGTTTTGCGGCAGCTGGGGTGGATGTCTGCCTGGTCGGGCCCTTGCCCACACCGGCCATCGCTTATTTGACCCGTGCTTTACGCTTGCAGGCGGGCATCGTCATCTCGGCTTCGCACAACCCCTACTACGATAATGGAATCAAGTTTTTCTCGGCGCAGGGTACAAAGCTGCCCGATGATGTCGAGCGGGCGATCGAGGTGGCGATCGATGAGCCGATGACGTGTGTCGCTCCGGCCGAGTTGGGGCGCGCCAAGCGGATCGACGATGCGGCTGGGCGCTATATCGAGTTCTGCAAGAGCACATTTCCGAATGATCTCGATCTGCGCGGCCTGAAAATTGTGGTCGATTGCGCCCATGGCGCGGCATATCACATTGCGCCAGCGGTCTTTCATGAGCTCGGTGCCGATGTGGTGACGATTGGCGCCCAGCCTAACGGCCTGAATATCAACGACGGCGTGGGTGCGACCTCGCCGAAGGCGCTGTGCGAAGCGGTATTGGCCAATCGCGCCGATCTGGGTATTGCGCTGGATGGCGATGCAGACAGGATTCAAATGGTGGACGCCGAAGGCAATCTTTACGACGGAGACCAGCTCCTCTATGCCATCGTGCGTAGCCGCCAAAATGAGGGCCCTGTGGCCGGTGTGGTGGGGACACTGATGACCAACTTGGCCCTGGAGCATGCTCTGCGTGAGATGAATGTTCCGTTTGCCCGGGCTGCGGTGGGTGACCGCTATGTCGTCGAGATGTTGCACGAAAAAGGCTGGTTGTTCGGTGGCGAGAACTCCGGGCATATCCTGGCGCTAGATTGCCATACGACTGGTGACGGGACGATAGCAGGCTTGCAGGTGCTGGCCGCATTGCGCCGTGCCGGGGAGAATTTGAAATCGCTATTGGGCGGTTTGCGTCTCTATCCGCAAAAATTGATCAACGTGCCGATGAGTCGCGGCTTTCCCTGGCGCGACGATTCGCAAATCGCCGCCGCCATTTCGGCTGCCGAAAGCAAGTTGGCCGGTCGGGGGCGGATATTGCTCCGGGCATCGGGCACCGAGCCGCTGCTGCGAGTGATGGTCGAGGGCGAGGATGCCTCAGAAGTGCAGGCTACGGCAGAAGCCTTGGCTGCAGTGGTCAGGGATGTGGCTTCCTAGGTAAGCAGTTGTATTGACCCTGGTCAGACCGGATCGATATAATCCGAAAGTTTTTGGTCCGTCGAATGCCGTTGCTCATGCGTAAAAAAATTGTCGCTGGAAACTGGAAAATGCACGGCAGTCTCCAGCAGAATGCGGTTTTGCTCGAGCAGCTATTGAATGGTATGGCGGGCTTGGATTGTGAGCTTGTGGTCTGTCCTCCGTATCCGTATCTGCCGCAGGTGGCCGGGTTGTTGGCGGGAAGTCAGGCCAAGTTCGGTGCGCAAAACCTGAGTGAGCATCACTCCGGTGCCTATACCGGTGAGGTTTCGGCGTCGATGTTGGTCGACTTGGGGTGTCGGTATGTGCTGGTTGGCCATTCCGAACGGCGTGCCTTGTACGGCGAATCGGATTCCGTGGTTGCTGCCAAATTCGAGGCGGCGCATAAGGCTGGGCTTGTTCCGGTGTTGTGTCTTGGGGAGACGCTTGCTGAGCGCGAGGCGGGGGCGACCGATTCCGTGGTGCTCGCTCAATTGCAGGCGGTGATCGACCGGGTTGGTGTAGCGGCTTTGTCTTCGGCGGTGCTTGCTTACGAGCCTGTGTGGGCGATTGGAACTGGGCTGACAGCCTCTCCTGAGCAAGCTCAGCAGGTGCATGCAGTTCTGCGCTCTCGGGTTGCCGAGTTGGATTCTGTCGTTGCGGCAGGGTTGCCAATTCTGTATGGCGGTAGCGTCAAGCCGCAGAATGCAGCCGAGTTGTTTGCCCAGCCGGATATTGATGGCGGGTTAATCGGTGGCGCATCTCTGGTGGCAGGTGATTTTCTGGCAATTTGCCGGGCAGTAGTCTGATAGGTGGTGATTCTATGAATTGGTTGTTTTCTGTGGTTTTGACCGTCCATATTCTGGTCGGTTTGGCGATTATCGGTTTGGTCCTGATGCAGCATGGCAAGGGGGCTGACATGGGTGCGGCTTTCGGTAGCGGCGCATCGGGCAGTCTGTTCGGTGCAACGGGGTCGGCGAATTTCCTCAGTCGTACTACCGCAATCCTCGCAACCGTCTTTTTTGTGACTAGTCTGACTCTGGCCTATGTTGCTTCCAATCGTCCAAAAACGACTGGAAGTCTTATGCAAGACCAAGTACAATCGCAGACTGTTTCGCAACCGGCTGTTGCTGGCGGCGAACCGGCTACGGCGCCTGCTGATGCGGGTTCCAAGGCCAAAGATATACCGAAGTAACGCAAGGGGCTCGCTTGGTGTGTATCTTCGCCAGGTGAGCTAAAAAGCAGTGCCGACGTGGTGAAATTGGTAGACACGCTATCTTGAGGGGGTAGTGGCGCAAGCTGTGCGAGTTCGAGTCTCGCCGTCGGCACCAATAATTGGGGCAGTGGCCGTAAGGCTTGCTGTTTCGTACAAGAAACTGAATATTGGCGGCGGATCATGGAAAACTACTTTCCAATCCTGATGTTCGTCCTCGTGGGGGTCGCAATTGGTGTCCTGCCGGTTGCGATGGGCTTCTTGCTTGCTCCCAATCGGCCGGACCCTGAAAAGCTCTCCCCTTACGAGTGCGGTTTCGAGGCTTTCGAAGACGCGCGCATGAAGTTCGATGTGCGCTATTACCTGATTGCCATTCTCTTCATTCTGTTCGATCTTGAAGTGGCCTTCCTGTTTCCGTGGGCGACCATTTTCAAGGACATCGTTGCAACGGATTCGATCAAGATGTTCGGTTTCGTTGAAATGCTGGTTTTCGTTGCCATTCTGGTCGTGGGCTATATCTATGCCTGGGCCAAGGGTGCGCTGGAATGGGAATGAGGCACGGGTATGGCTATTGAAGGCGTTCTCCAGGAAGGTTTTGTCACCACCACGGCTGACAAACTGATCAATTACATGCGCACCGGCTCGTTGTGGCCGATGACCTTTGGCTTGGCATGCTGTGCGGTCGAGATGATTCATGCGGGCTGTTCCCGTTATGACTTGGATCGATTTGGTGTGGTCTTCCGTCCCAGTCCGCGTCAGTCCGATGTGATGATCGTGGCGGGGACGCTGACCAACAAGATGGCTCCGGCGTTGCGCAAGGTTTATGACCAGATGGCGGAGCCGCGCTGGGTGATTTCCATGGGTTCCTGTGCGAATGGCGGTGGTTACTACCACTATTCGTATTCCGTGGTGCGTGGCTGTGACCGAATCGTGCCGGTGGATATCTATGTTCCGGGCTGTCCTCCGACGGCCGAGGCCTTGTTGTACGGCATCATCCAGTTGCAGAACAAGATTCGCCGTACCAATACCATCGCTCGTTAATTGCAAGGCTGATCCCGTATGTCTGCAAAATTGGAAACTCTGAGCCAGAATCTGCAGCAGCATTTTGGCGATAAGCTCAAATCTCTGAAGCTGGCCTTGGGCGAGCTGACCATTGAGGTTTCGGCGGCTGATTACCTTGCTGTAATGACGGATTTGCGCGATCAGGCGACTCTCGGCTTCGAAGAGTTGATCGATCTGTGCGGTGTCGATTACTCCGCTTTTGGCGATGGTGCCTGGGCGGGCGCGCGTTACGCGGTGGTCACTCATTTGCTGTCGGTGACCAATAACTGGCGTTTGCGGGTCCGCGTATTTGCCGACGACAACGAATTTCCATCTGTCGATACCGTAACCGGGGTGTGGAGCAGCGCCAACTGGTTCGAGCGCGAAGCCTTCGACCTCTACGGTATCGCCTTCGTCGGTCATGATGACCTGCGTCGCATTCTGACCGACTATGGCTTTATCGGGCATCCGTTCCGTAAGGATTTCCCGATTTCCGGTCATGTCGAGATGCGTTATGACCCGGATCAGGCTCGTGTGATTTACCAGCCGGTAACCATCGAGCCGCGTGAAAACACCCCGCGCATCGTGCGCGAAGACACCTACGGGGATGCGGCCCATGGCTGATATTCGTAATTTCACTCTGAACTTTGGTCCGCAGCACCCGGCGGCGCACGGTGTGTTGCGTCTGGTTCTCGAGCTGGATGGTGAGGTCGTGCAGCGTGCCGACCCGCATATTGGCTTGTTGCACCGGGCGACAGAAAAGCTGGCCGAAACACGTACCTGGGTTCAGTCCGTGCCTTACATGGATCGCCTGGATTACGTTTCGCCGATGGTCAACGAGCACGCCTACTGCCTGGCTGTCGAGAAGCTGCTCGGCGTCGAAGTGCCGGAGCGCGGCAAGTACATCCGTACGATGTTCGACGAAGTCACCCGTATCCTGAACCATCTGTTGTGGATCGGCTGTCACGCGCTCGACGTCGGGGCGATGACGATGGCGCTCTATACCTTCCGCGAGCGCGAAGATCTGATGGATGCCTACGAGGCTGTCTCTGGGGCACGTCTGCATGCCGCCTACTATCGTCCGGGCGGTGTCTATCGCGACCTACCGGATCGCATGCCGCAGTACAAGGAGTCGACCTGGACCAGCGCAGGCAAGGCGAAGGAGCTGAACGACAACCGCAGCGGCTCCCTGCTTGATTTCCTGGAAGATTTCACTGATCGTTTCCCGAAATATCACGCCGAATACCACACGCTGCTTACCGATAACCGTATCTGGAAACAGCGCTTGGTCAACGTCGGTGTGGTCAGCCCGGAACGTGCGCTGCAAATGGGCTTTACTGGTGCGATGCTGCGCGGCTCTGGGATTGCTTGGGATTTGCGCAAGAAACAGCCCTACGCGGCATACGACAAGGTCGATTTCGACGTACCGGTTGGCGTAAATGGCGATAGCTATGACCGCTACCTGGTCCGTATGGAAGAGATGCTGCAGTCCAATCGGATCATCAAGCAGTGTATCGAATGGCTGCGCAAGAATCCCGGTCCGGTGATCAGCGAGAACCATAAGGTGGCTCCGCCGCAGCGCGAAAACATGAAGTCCAACATGGAAGAGCTGATTCATCACTTCAAGCTTTTCACCGAAGGTATTCATGTCCCGCCAGGCGAAGCTTATGCCGCTGTCGAACACCCGAAGGGCGAGTTCGGTATCTACTTCATTTCCGACGGTGCGAACAAGCCTTACCGCATGAAGATCCGTGCGCCCGGCTATGCCCACTTGGCTGGTATGGATGAGATGTCCCGTGGCCACATGATTGCCGACGTTGTCACGATCATTGGTTCCCAAGATATTGTTTTTGGCGAGATCGACCGCTGATGTTTTCCGCTGAAACCCAACAGAAATTTGCGCGCGAAGTCGCGAAGTATCCCACCGACCAGAAACAGTCGGCGGTGATGGCGTGTCTGGCCCATGCCCAGGAAGAAAAGGGATGGTTGCCGCCGGAAGCGATCGAAGCCGTTGCCAATTACCTCGGTATGCCGCCGATCGCGGCCTACGAGGTGGCTTCCTTCTACAACATGTACGACCTGAAGCCGGTCGGCAAGTACAAGATCACCGTTTGTACCAACCTGCCTTGTGCACTGTCCGGTGGTTATCACGCCGGTGCCTACCTGCAGGAAAAGCTGGGTATCGGCTACAACGAAACCACGGCTGACGGTAAGTTCACGCTGAAGGAAGGTGAGTGCATGGGGGCTTGTGGCGATGCGCCGGTGATGATCGTCAATAACCGCTCGATGTGCAGTCATATGCTTCCCGAGCAGATCGACAAACTGCTTGAGGAGTGCAAATAAATGGCCCTGCTCGGAGCGATCAATCCGGTCCTGACGGCCGGTCTGAAGGGTGACGATGGCTGGCAACTGCAGGAATACGTTGCCCGCGGTGGTTACAAGCAGCTGCGCCGTATCCTGGAGAACAATATTTCCCAGGAAGAGGTGATCAGCGAAGTCAAGAAGTCCGTACTGCGCGGTCGCGGTGGCGCAGGCTTCCCGACCGGCCTGAAGTGGTCCTTCATGCCGCGTTCCTTCCCTGGCGACAAGTACGTCGTCTGCAATACCGACGAAGGCGAGCCGGGTACCTTCAAGGACCGCGACATCATGCGCTACAACCCGCATGCGGTTATCGAAGGCATGGCCATCGCTGCCTATGCGATGGGTGCGAACCGTGGCTACAACTATGTGCACGGTGAAATCTGGGAAATCTACCAGCGCTTTGAAGCTGCGCTCGACGAAGCTCGCGCTGCCGGATTCATCGGTCAGAATATCCTCGGTTCCGGCTTCAACTTCGAGTTGTTCGCCCACCATGGCTACGGTGCCTACATTTGCGGCGAGGAAACTGCGCTGCTCGAATCGATCGAGGGCAAGAAGGGCCAGCCGCGCTTCAAGCCGCCATTCCCGGCATCGTTCGGTCTGTATGGCAAGCCGACGACCATCAACAACACCGAAACCTTTGCTTCCATTCCGTTCATCCTGAACATGGGGGGCGAAGAGTTCCTGAATCTGGGTAAGCCGAACAACGGCGGCACCAAACTGTTTTCCGTGTCTGGCCATGTCAATCGCCCGGGCAACTACGAAATACCGCTCGGCACGCCGTTCTCGACCCTGCTCGAAATGTGCGGCGGCATGCGTGGCGGCCGCAAGCTGAAGGCGGTGATTCCCGGAGGTTCCTCGGCTCCGGTGTTGCCTGGCGAGATCATGATGGACTGCACGATGGATTATGACTCCATCAGCAAGGCGGGTTCCATGCTCGGGTCCGGTGCTGTCATCGTCATGGACGAATCTGTTTGCATGGTCAAGGCGCTGGAACGCTTGTCGTTCTTCTACCACGAAGAATCCTGCGGTCAATGTACGCCGTGCCGTGAAGGTACCGCCTGGATGTACAAGGTTGTGCACCGTATCGAAAACGGTCTGGGCAAGCCTGAGGATCTTGATCTCCTCAACAGCGTGCTCGGCAATATCGCAGGGCGGACTATTTGCGCCCTGGGCGATGCGGCTGCGTTCCCGGTACAGAGCTTCCTCAAGCACTTCCGCAGTGAGTTCGAATATCACATCGAACACAAAACCTGCGTGGTGCCGAAAGATGTTCAATGGGCCGGCAGCGGTTTTCACAAGATTCCGGCCTGATGTGGGTCTCGGGTTAGTTAGATAGAACTGGCTACAAGGTAGCGACATGCTAGAAATCGAAATCGACGGCAAAAAGGCGCAAGTGCCCGACGGCAGCACGGTGATGGACGCCGCGCAGCAGGTGGGCGTATATATCCCGCATTTCTGCTACCACAAGAAACTTTCGATCGCGGCGAACTGCCGCATGTGCCTGGTGCAGGTCGAAAAGGCGCCCAAGCCACTGCCGGCTTGTGCGACGCCGGTTACCAACGGCATGAAGGTTTTCACGCACTCCGAACTGGCCGTCAAGGCCCAGAAGGGGGTAATGGAATTCCTGCTGATCAACCATCCGCTGGATTGTCCGATTTGCGACCAGGGTGGCGAATGTCAGTTGCAGGATATGTCCATGGGCTACGGCCCGATGAAGAGCCGTTACACCGAAGAAAAGCATGTCGTCTTCCACAAGAACGTCGGTCCGCTGATCTCGATGGAAGAAATGAGCCGTTGCATCCACTGCACCCGCTGCGTTCGCTTCGGGCAGGAGATCGCCGGTGTCATGGAACTGGGCATGGCCAACCGGAATATGCATTCGGAGATCATGACCTTCGTCGGGCGTTCGGTGGATTCCGAACTATCCGGCAACATGATCGACCTTTGCCCGGTGGGTGCGCTGACCTCCAAGCCGTTCCGCTATACCGCACGCTCGTGGGAACTCCAACGCCGCAAGTCGGTGAGCCCGCATGATTCGGTTGGCGCCAATCTGGTCGTTCAGGTCAAGCACGACAATGTGATGCGCGTTCTGCCGCGTGAGAACGAGGCGGTTAACGAATGCTGGATCTCCGACAAGGAGCGCTTCTCCTACCAGGCCTTGAATTCAGACGAGCGTCTGACCAAGCCGATGGTGAAGCAGGGCGGAGAATGGCGCGAAGTCGATTGGAACGTTGCACTGGACTACGTTGCCCATGGCCTGAAAGATATTTCCCGCGAGCATGGTGGCGATGCCTTGGCAGCCTTGTCGGCTCCTAGCGCCACAGTCGAAGAGATGTTCCTGCTCGGCAAGGTCATGAAGGGCCTCGGTAGCGGCAATGTCGATTTCCGTCCGCGTCAGCTCGATTTCGGTACCGACTTCAAGCGTGCCGGTGCTCCGTGGCTGGGTATGCGCCTCGCCGAAATCAAGGATCTCGATGCCGCTCTGGTGGTCGGCTCCTTCCTGCGCAAGGACCATCCGCTGATCGCTCAGCGTCTGCGCCAAGCGGCCAAGAAATTTACCAAGGTCAGCCTGCTGACCGTTACCGGTGACGATCAACTGATCAACCTGCATGCCTCGCAGATCGTGGCTCCCGCCGAACTGGCCGCCGCACTGGCTGGCGTGGTCAAGGCTGCCGCTGAGATCAAGGGCGCGTCCCTTCCGGCGGGCCTTGAGGCTGCCGTCGTGACTGATGTCGCCCGCTCGATCGCACAGAGCCTGTGCGAAGGTGAAAATAAAGCGGTCTTCCTCGGCAATGTGGCGACCCAGTCGGCAGCGGCCACCCAGTTGCACGCTCTTGCGCTGCAGCTGAGCGAACTGACCGGTGCCAAGGTCGGCTTCTTGGGCGAAGGCGCCAATGTCGTCGGTGGCCATGTCGCCTGGGCGTTGCCGAGCAATGCCAATGCCCGCCAGATGTTCGAACAGCCGCGTAAGGGCTACGTCCTGATGGGCATCGAACCGGAGTTCGATTGCGCGAATCCGCAATTGATCCTGGGTGCGCTCAAGCAAGCCAGCCTCGTCGTCTTCATGTCGGCCTTCAAGCATGCGCCGGCCCTGGAATACGCCGATGTGATGCTGCCGATCGCTCCCTACACCGAAACCTCGGGTACCTTCGTCAATATCGAAGGACGCATCCAGAGTTTCAACGGTGTGGTCAAGGCGCGTGGTGACGCTCGTCCGGCTTGGAAGGTGTTGCGAGTGCTGGGTAATGTGCTGAACCTCGAAGGCTTTGGCTACGAGTCCAGCGAGGCGGTCCGCGATGAGGTGCTTGGCAAGGGCAATGAATTTGTCGCGAATTTGAGCAACGGTCTGAACGGTATTTCGCTCGGCCTGCCGGCGAAGAGCGAAGGTCTGCAACGCATCGCCGATGTGCCGATCAACTTTGCCGATCCAATGGCGCGTCGCGCTCCTGCGCTGCAACAAACTGCTGATGCCAAGGCCCCGTTGGCTCGCCTGAATCAGCAGACTGCCGACCAGTTGGGTATCGCCGACGCCGCTCAAGTTCGAGTCAAGCAAGGTGAGGGCGTTGCGACCCTGGTTGCCAAGATCGATAACAATGTTCCGGCCGGCTGCGTGCGTGTCTCCGCTGCGCATGCCTCCACCGCCATGCTCGGCGAGATGTTCGGCCAGATTTCTGTGGAGCGTGCATAAATGGATGCGCTGATGAACTTCGGACTTGGGGTTTTCGGCACGGCATGGCCTGCAGTCTGGGCATTGCTGAAGATCGTTCTGATTGTCGCTCCGCTGATGCTGAGCGTCGCCTACCTGACCTGGGCCGAACGTAAGGTGATCGGTTACATGCAGGTTCGTATCGGTCCCAACCGGGTCGGTCCCTGGGGGCTGATCCAGCCGATTGCCGACGGCTTGAAGCTGTTGATGAAGGAAATCGTCGTACCGAGCGGCGCCAACAAGGGCATCTTCATCATTGCTCCGATGCTGGCCATCGCGCCGGCGCTGGCTGCCTGGGCGGTCGTTCCGTTCAACGACTATCTGGTCTTGGCCAACATCGACGCCAGCCTGCTCTACATCATGGCCATCACTTCAATGGGCGTGTACGGGATCATCCTGTCTGGCTGGGCTTCCAACTCCAAATACGCTTTCCTCGGCGCGATGCGTTCTGCCGCCCAGATGGTTTCTTACGAAATCTCGATGGGCTTCTCGCTGATCTGTGTGCTGATGGTCTCCAACAGCCTGAACCTGGTCGATATCGTCAGTGTTCAGGATCAAGGGCGCTTCGCCAGCTTCGGTCTCGGCTTCCTGTCCTGGAATTGGCTGCCTCTGTTGCCGATGTTCCTGGTGTACCTGATCTCCGGTGTTGCGGAAACCAACCGTGCTCCGTTCGACGTGGCCGAAGGCGAATCGGAAATTGTTGCCGGTTTCCATGTCGAATACTCAGGTATGGCTTTCGCCGTCTTCTTCTTGGCCGAATACGCCAACATGATTCTGGTCGCCGCACTGACCTCGATCATGTTCCTCGGTGGCTGGTTGTCTCCGGTCGGCTTCCTGCCGGATGGCATCCTCTGGCTGTTCGCCAAGATGGCGTTCATCCTGTTCCTGTTCCTGTGGTTCCGTGCAACCTTCCCGCGTTATCGCTATGACCAGCTGATGCGCCTGGGCTGGAAGGTGTTCGTGCCGATTTGTCTGATCTGGCTGGTCGTTGTCGGTGTCTGGATGATGTCGCCGTTGAATATCTGGAAGTGAGGAGAGACTAATGGGTTCGATGAAGGAAATCTTCAACAGCCTCTTCCTCAAAGAGTTGTTGAAAGGGATGTCGGTGACGGGCAAGTATTTCTTCGCCCGCAAGATCACCGTTCAGTATCCTGAAGAAAAGACGCCGCAAAGTTTCCGTTTCCGTGGTTTGCACGCCCTGCGTCGCTACAACAACGGTGAGGAACGTTGCATTGCCTGCAAGCTGTGCGAGGCAATCTGCCCGGCGATGGCCATCACCATCGAGGCCGAGCCGCGTGATGATGGCTCCCGCCGTACGACGCGTTACGACATCGATCTGACCAAGTGCATCTTCTGCGGCTTCTGCGAAGAGGCCTGCCCGGTCGATGCGATCGTCGAGACGCGCGTCTTCGAATACCACGGTGAAAAGCGTGGCGACCTCTACTACACCAAGCAGATGTTGCTCGCCAACGGCGACCGTTACGAGAAACAGATCGCAGAGGACCGCGAACTTGATTCGCGCTACCGCTGACAGGTGACTCAGATGGATTTTCAAACTTTCGTTTTCTTCTTTCTCTCGGCGATTCTGATCTTCGCCGGTCTGCGCGTCATTACCGCGCGCAACCCGGTCCATGCCGCCTTGCACCTGATTCTGGCCTTCTTCACCTGTGGCGGCATCTGGTCGCTATTGCAGGCGGAATTCCTCGCCATCGCGATCATTCTGGTTTACGTCGGCGCGGTGATGGTTCTCTTCCTGTTTGTGGTGATGATGCTGGATATCAACATTGACCGGATTCGCGAAGGCTTCTGGAACTATCTGCCGCTTGGCGCCTTGCTTGGCTTGTTGATGGTTGCAGAAATGGGCTTGATTCTGGGTAGCAAGTACTTCCAGGTGCCGGCTGCCGAAGCCGTTGTGCCGGCGGGTATCTCCAACACCAAGAGCATCGGCGCGCTGATGTTCAGCGACTACGTCTATCCGTTCGAACTGGCTTCCATCATCCTGTTGGTGGGCATGATTGCCGCGATCGTGCTGACTTACCGCGGTCCGAAGAAATCCAAATACACCAACCCGAATCAGCAGGTCTTCGTCAAGGCGAAGGATCGTATCCGCGTCCTGCAGATGCCGGTTGAAAAAGATTGAATCCAGAGGCGCCAATGCTAACTTTGACACTCTCGCATTTCCTGATTCTGGGCGCGATCATGTTCGCGATCAGCGTCGTGGGGATTTTCCTGAACCGGAAGAATCTGCTCGTACTGCTGATGGCCATCGAATTGATGCTGCTCGCGGTGAATATGAATTTCGTGGCCTTCTCCCATTATCTGGGTGACCTCTCCGGCCAGATCTTCGTCTTTTTCATCCTGACCGTCGCTGCCGCCGAGTCCGCTATCGGTCTGGCCATCCTGATCGTGCTGTTCCGCAACCTCAAGAGCATCCATGTGGATGACCTGGGCAGCCTGAAGGGTTAAACATGGAAATGCAAAAACTCTATCTGCTCGTTCCGCTGGCGCCGCTTTTCGGCGCGATGATCGCCGGTTTGTTCTGTCGCGTCATCCCGCGCTGGCTGGGCCATACGGTGACCATTGCCGGCGTCGCGATCGCCTTCATCGCGTCGGTGATGATTTTCAAGGATGTGCTGGCCGGTAATGCCTTCAATGGCCCGGTCTACACCTGGCTGACCAGCGGCGACTACAAGTTCGAGGTTGGCTTCCTGATCGATACCCTGACTGCGACGATGATGCTTGTTGTCACCTTCGTGTCCCTGATGGTTCACATCTACACCATCGGCTACATGCACGAGGACCCGGGCTACAACCGTTTCTTCAGCTATATCTCGCTGTTCACCTTCTCGATGTTGATGCTCGTCATGAGCAACAACTTCATGCAGCTCTTCTTCGGTTGGGAAGCGGTGGGTCTGGTGTCCTACCTGCTGATCGGTTTCTGGTACACACGCCCGACGGCGATCTTCGCCAACATGAAGGCTTTCCTGGTCAACCGCGTTGGCGACTTCGGCTTCATTCTTGGTATCGGCCTTGTGCTGACCCATTTCGGTTCGCTGGACTACGCGACCGTCTTCCAGAAGGCTCCGGAATTTGCCAACACGACCATCAACCTGTTCGCTGATCGCGAATGGGCCACCGTCTCTCTGATGACCGTCACCTGTATCTGCCTGTTCATCGGCGCGATGGGTAAATCGGCTCAAGTTCCGCTGCACGTATGGCTGCCGGACTCCATGGAGGGTCCGACTCCGATTTCCGCGCTGATTCACGCGGCGACCATGGTGACGGCCGGTATATTCATGGTGTCCCGCATGTCGCCGCTGTTCGAGTTGTCGACCACGGCACTGTCCTTCGTCATCGTGATCGGTGCGATTACGGCGCTGTTCATGGGCTTCCTCGGTATCATCCAGAACGATATCAAGCGTGTCGTTGCGTACTCCACGCTGTCCCAGTTGGGCTACATGACGGTTGCCCTCGGTGCTTCCGCCTACTCGGTCGCCATCTTCCACCTGATGACGCACGCTTTCTTCAAGGCGCTGCTCTTCCTGGCGGCAGGTTCGGTCATCATCGGCATGCACCACGATCAGGACATCCGTAATATGGGCGGTCTGCGCAAGTACATGCCGATCACCTGGATTACCTCCTTGATCGGCTCGTTGGCCCTGATCGGTACGCCCTTCCTGTCCGGTTTCTACTCCAAGGACTCGATCATTGAAGCGGTTGCTGTGGCCTATCACGCTGGTCAACCGGGTGCTGGCTTTGCTTACTTCGCCGTGCTCGCTGGGGTCTTTGTCACTGCCTTCTACTCCTTCCGTATGTACTTCCTAGTCTTCCATGGCGAAGAGCGTTTCGGTAAGGCAGACGATGCCCATCACCATGAGCATCATGGCGATCACGAAGATGAAGAAGTTGCGCACGACCATCACCATGGTCTGGCGCCGGGACAGAAGCCGCACGAAACCCCGTGGGTCGTGACTCTGCCGCTGGTTCTTCTGGCGATCCCGTCTCTGGCCATCGGTTACTTCGCCATCGAGCCGATGTTGTATGGCGATTATTTCAAGGGCGTGATCCACATCGACGCGCATGCTCACCCGGCCATGGAACATCTGGCCGAGGAGTTCCACGGAGCTGTTGCCATGGGCGTCCATGCCTTGAGCACATTGCCGTTCTTCCTGGCACTGGCCGGCGTCGTGGTGTCGTGGTTCTTCTACATGAAGCGTCCGGATATTCCGGCCGCCATCCAGCGCAAGTTCTCGGCCATCAACACCCTGTTCGAGAACAAGTACTACTTCGACAAGATCAACGAATTCGTCTTCGCCGGTGGCGCCCGCGTGTTGGGTAAGGCTTTCTGGCGCGGCGGCGACGTGGCGGTCATCGATGGCCTGATCGTCAACGGTTCGGCCAAGCTGGTTGGCTGGATCGCCTCGGTTACCCGTTTCTTCCAGACGGGCTATGTCTATCACTATGCCTTCACGATGATCATCGGCATCTTTGTGCTGATGACGCTGTGGATCAACCGCGCCTAGCGTGAATAGTTCGCAGAAAAGCAAGGATTAACATGTCGAATTACCCACTGCTATCTTTCGCAATCTGGATTCCGATCGTTGCCGGCTTTATTGTCCTGGCAACGGGCGGTGACAAGAATGCTCCGCTGGCTCGTTTGATCGCCCTGGTCGGTGCGATCACCGGTTTCCTCGCCACCATCCCGCTGTGGACCGGCTTCGATGTCGCTACCGCCGGTATGCAGTTCGTTGAACTGAAAACCTGGATTCCGCGTTTCAACATCAACTACCACCTTGGTGTCGATGGTATCTCGATGCTCTTCGTCGTTCTCAACGCCTTCATCACCATCATCGTGGTGGCGGCCGGTTGGGAGGTTATCGAAAAGCGCGTCGCTCAATACAACGCGGCTTTCCTGATCATGTCGGGCCTGATGAACGGCATCTTCACGTCGCTTGATGGCGTGCTGTTCTACGTCTTCTTCGAAGCCTCGCTGATTCCGCTGTATCTGATCATCGGTGTCTGGGGCGGTCCGAACCGCGTCTATGCCGCGTTCAAGTTCTTCCTCTATACGCTGTTCGGTTCCTTGCTGTTCCTGATCGCCTTGATGTATCTGTTCATCCAGTCCGGTGGCAGCTTCTCCATCCTCGAATGGCACAAGCTCCCGCTGCAGCTCAACGCGCAGATCTGGCTGTTCCTGGCTTTCCTGATTGCTTTTGCGGTCAAGGTGCCGATGTTCCCGGTGCATACCTGGTTGCCGGACGCTCACGTTGAAGCGCCGACCGGCGGCTCCATCGTGCTGGCAGCCATCGCGCTGAAGTTGGGCGCCTACGGCTTCCTGCGTTTCTCGCTGCCGATCGCACCGGACGCGTCGCATGAGTTGAGCAGCCTGGTGATTGGTCTGTCGCTGATCGCCGTGGTCTATATCGGCTTCGTCGCCCTGGTTCAGGCCGACATGAAGAAGCTGGTGGCTTATTCGTCGATCGCCCACATGGGTTTCGTGACGCTGGGCTTTTTCATGTTCAGCGCCATGGGTATCGAGGGTGCGCTGGTGCAGATGGTGTCGCACGGTTTCGTTTCCGGCGCCATGTTCTTCTGTATCGGTGTCATGTACGACCGCGTGCATAGCCGCCAGATCGCCGATTACGGCGGTGTGGTCAACACCATGCCGAAGTTTGCTGCCCTGTTCATGCTGTTCTCGATGGCCAATGCCGGTCTGCCGGCTACCTCCGGCTTCGTCGGCGAATTCATGGTCATTCTGGGCGCTGTCAAGTTCAACTTCTGGGTGGCTTTCGCCGCAGCCAGCTCGATGATCATGGGCGCGGCCTACACCCTGTGGATGTACAAGCGCGTGATCTTCGGCGACGTCGCCAATCATCACGTGGCCGAACTGACCGACATCAACAAGCGCGAATTCCTGATCCTGGCGGTGCTGGCAATCTGCACGCTGTGGATGGGTGTGTATCCGCAGCCTTTCACCGAAGTGATGCATGCCTCGGTTAACGAGCTGCTGAACCACGTCAATATCAGCAAGATTCAATAAACGGTAGCCGACATGTTCGACAATTTCGTTGTCCCCGATCTCCTGCCCGCCGCACCCGAGCTGTTCCTGGCGTTCATGGCGCTGGCGATTCTCATGGTTGACGTCTTCGTCAAGGATGCCCGTCGTACCGTTACCTACGGCCTGACCCAGGTCACCTTGCTGACCCTGGTCGTCTGGCGCGGTGCACCGTACGTTTCGGCGATTTTCTTCGACAATGGCCAGGGCCTGGAAGCTGTCTCGCAGACGGTTTACACCTTCAGCAACATGTACGTGCATGATGCGATGGCCGATGTGCTGAAGCTGATGCTGTACATCGCCGTCTCCGTCGTCATGCTCTATTCGCGTGGCTACGTGGCTGACCGCGAGACGATGAACAAGGGCGAGTACTACGTGCTGGCGCTGTTCGCGACCCTGGGCATGATGGTCATGATTTCGGCCAATCACTTCCTGACGGTTTATATCGGTCTTGAACTGCTCTCCCTGTCGCTCTATGCGATGGTGGCGATGAACCGCGACTCCGTGGTGTCCACCGAAGCCGCGATGAAGTACTTCGTGCTTGGCGCACTTGCTTCCGGTCTGTTGCTCTACGGCATGTCGATGATCTACGGTGCCACTGGCACACTCGAAATCACCGGCATCGGTGAGCGTCTGATGGCTGGCGGTGTCAACAAGACCGTACTGGTCTTCGGCCTGGTCTTCCTGGTTGGCGGTCTGGCCTTCAAGCTGGGTGTCGTGCCGTTCCACATGTGGATTCCGGACGTCTATCACGGTGCCCCGACTTCGGTCACCCTGTTCATCGGTTCCGCCCCGAAACTGGCTGCCTTCGCCATCGTTATGCGCCTGCTGGTCAATGGCCTGATCACCATGGCTCAGGATTGGCAGCAGATGCTGATCATCCTGTCCGTGCTATCCATGGCCATCGGTAACCTGGCGGCTATCGCGCAGACCAACCTGAAGCGCATGCTGGCCTATTCCGCCATTTCGCACATGGGCTTCATGTTGCTTGGTATCGTCACCGGCGTGGTCGGTGGCGACGCCCGCTACGCGCTGAACGCCTACAGCTCCTCGATGTTCTACGTCATCGCCTACGTGCTGATGACTGCCGGCTCCTTCGGCATCATCCTGCTGATGGCACGTGCCGGTTTCGAAGCCGAGAACCTGGACGACTACAAGGGGTTGAACAAGCGTTCCCCGTGGTTCGCCGGCGTCATGCTGATGTTGATGTTCTCGATGGCTGGTGTGCCGTTCTTCATCGGCTTCTTCGCCAAGTTCTCGGTGCTGCAGGCTGTCGTTGCTGCCGGTTACATCTGGCTGGCCATCGTTGCCGTCCTGTTCTCGCTGATCGGTGCCTTCTACTACCTGCGCGTCGTCAAGATCATGTACTTCGACGAGCCGGTTGATGAAACCCCGATCACTGCACCGTTCGGCATGCGTGCCATGATTTCGGCGAACGGCCTGGCCGTCGCACTGCTTGGCCTGAAGCCGCAGATCATCATGTCGCTTTGTGCCTACGCGCTGCTGCGTTCGCTCTAAATCGAACTGACACTAAAAAACGCCCCGCCAGTCGGGGCGTTTTCATTTGGAGATTCCGCCATGTCGCACGACCAACATCTGATCGAATCCGAGATTTCCAGCGAAACCGTGTTCAAGGGACACTTGCTGCATGTACGCATGGATCGGGTGCTGCTGCCGGACGGTAAGGAGTCGGTGCGCGAGTACATCACGCATCCCGGAGCAGTTGTCGTATTGGCCTTCCTCGACAACGGCAACCTGTTGTTCGAACGCCAGTTCCGCTATCCGTTACGCCGGGTCTTTCTCGAGTTGCCGGCGGGCAAGATCGATCCGGGCGAGGCCATCATTGACACGGCACAACGCGAGCTGCTGGAAGAAACCGGCTACACGGCGAGCGAATGGGAATACCTCGGCGTGATGCATCCGTGCATCGGCTATTCCGACGAGCGCATCGAGATTTTCGCGGCGCGCGGTTTGAAGCTGGCCGGGGAGAAGCAGCTCGACCACAACGAATTTCTCGAAGTGGTCGAACTGTCGCCGGCCGACGCCAAGCAGGCTGTGTGGGACGGGCGGATTACCGATGCCAAGACCATCACCTCGCTGTTCTGGCTGGACAAGCCCTGACCACGGTTTTTGCCTATTTTGGCGAGTGCACCGCAGCAGTCGCCCAATAACGAATTTGGCTTAAGCCAGGGCGCTCGTTCCGGCGGTTTTGCCCATTTTGATACTGCGCGGATAGTCGATGTAGCCGCTTGCGCCGCCACTGTAAAAGGTCGTCGGGTCGGCCGGGGCCAGCGGCCAGCCGTTGGCGATGCGTTCGACCAGATCCGGGTTGGCGATCCAGGCCTGGCCGAAAGCCACCGCGTCGCATAATCCTTCCTCGATGCGCCTGGCCGCCTTG
The DNA here is from genome assembly GCF_047047955.1 of Azonexus sp. IMCC34839. GTDB lineage: Bacteria > Pseudomonadota > Gammaproteobacteria > Burkholderiales > Rhodocyclaceae > Azonexus. The sequence continues at coordinate 3,426,587 of NZ_CP150631.1, forward strand.
AACGGGTAGAGGGCGCCGTTGTCGATCAGCGGCATGGCGGCCAAAGGCCGGAAATGGGCTGCGACATCGCTCAGGCCATGCGGGTTATCCAGCAATTGGCGTGGATGGACGACTTCGGTCAGGTGCAGGTAGGCCAGTGGGAAGCGGCTGGCTTCCTGGACGAGGTAGGACCACATCGGCACGGTGTCCGCGTCGACCGCGATGCCGTGAAAACGATTGAGCATCGGGTTCAGGCGGAAGCCGATCCGTTCCATCGGTACGTGGCGGGCGACTTCGTTCAGCACCTCGAAAAAGAAGCGGGCCCGGTTTTCATGGGAGCCGCCGTATTCGTCCTCGCGTTGGTTGGAGCAGCGCGAGAAAAACTGATGAAAGAGGTAGCCGTTCGACGAGTGCAGTTCGACCCCGTCGAAACCGGCTTGCATGGTGTTTTCCGCTGCAACGCCGAACTGCTCGACGATCTGGTGAATCTCGGAGCGGCTCAGTGCGTGCGGCGTGACGGTCTGCATCGGGCCATCTGGCGTTTGAACGCGCCATTCCGGGTTGATGGCGGAGGGCGCCACAGGAATTTGTCCACTGGTCAATTGCGGGTGGGAGATGCGGCCGCAATGCCACAGCTGGCAGACAATACGGCCGCCGGCAGCGTGCACGGCATCGGTGACGCGGTGCCAGCCGCCGACCTGAGCGGCGGACCAGATGCCCGGGCTGTTCAGATAGCCACGACCCCGAGGTGAGACGATGGTGCCTTCGGAAACGATCAGCCCGGCACCGGCTCGTTGCGCGTAGTAGGTGGCCATCAGCGGTGTCGGCGCCGCTTCGGGATTGTCGGCGCGGCAACGGGTGAGCGGCGCCATCACGACGCGGTTCTTCAGTTCGAGCGCGCCGAGACGGCATGGGGTAAGAAGCGAATGCGTCATGGTCGGTACTTACATGCCGAGATAGGCGGCACGCACCTGTTCGTTGGCGATCAGCTCCTGCCCAGTGCCGGTCAGCGTGATCGAACCGGTCTCCAGCACGTAGCCGCGATCGGCGATGGCCAGCGCCGCGAAGGCATTCTGCTCGACCAGGAAGATGGTCATGCCCTGCGACTTCAGCGTCTTGACCACGTTGAACACTTCCTCGACCAACAGCGGGGCCAGGCCCATCGACGGTTCGTCGAGCAGCAACATCTTCGGGCGGCCCATCAGGGCGCGGCCGATGGCCAGCATCTGCTGCTGGCCGCCTGAGAGCGTGCCGGCCGGCAGGTGGCGCTTTTCCTTGAGAATGGGGAACATGGCGTAGATTTTCTCCATGTCCTCGGACACCTGATGCTTGGGCTGGGTGTAGGCCCCAAGGCGCAGGTTGTCCTCGATGCTCAGCGGTCCGAACACCTGGCGGCCTTCCGGGCTCTGGCAGATGCCACGGCGCATGCGCAGGTCGGCACGCAGGCTGGAAATATCTTCGCCATCGAAGACGATGCGGCCTGCACTCATCGGTTGAACGCCCGAGAGGGTGCGCAGGAAGGTGGTCTTGCCGGCGCCGTTGGCCCCAACCAAAGCAACGAGTTCGCCCTTGCGCACTTCGAGGTCGATACCCTTGAGTGCCTTAATGCGGCCGTAACAGCTTTCCATGCTCTTGACCGACAGCAACACGTCGCCGCCAGCGGGGCTGGTGCCCGGTTGCAGTTCGCCGGCGCTGTGGGCGCCGAGGCCGATGGATTCGGGGGCGAGACTGGCGATGCGGTGGAAGAGTTCGCGGAACTCGGCGCGGGCCTTGCCGCCGAACAGCGGATCGTCGTTGTCGAGGAAGGCCCGGTCGATCTCGGCCCAGTCATCGGCGGTCAGCACCTCGCGGGCGAGGGGCATGGCGTCCTTTTCCTCGCTACGGATGTGGCTCTTGATGGCGCCGGTGTAATTGCGCAGGGCGGCGGTGAAGGCCGGGTTGGCCTCGCCGCCGCCGGCCGTGGCGGCCAGCTTGGCGCGCAGGTCCTTGAGGTTTTCCGGGCCGTTGCGGTGCTCGGCCTGCAGGCGATCGAGAACGGCCGCTGCCTCGGTCGAGCGCTGGCGCAGCAGGCGGAAGAGAAATTCGTCCTCCTTGGCGTGGTGGGCGCGGTCCATGAACTGTTCGATATAGTCGAACACGGAGGTGAAGAAGGGATGCTCGACCTTGCCGCCGGCGTCGATCTCGTCGGCCACCATGTCCAGCGTGGTGGCGATGCGCCACAGGTTCTGGTGCTCTTCGGTAATGATGCGTAGGGATTCCATGCGGTTCTCCTCTTATGCGTGAGCGCCGAGATAGGCGGCGATGACATCGGGGTTCTTGCGGATTTCCTCACCGCTGCCTTCGGCCAGTTTCTTGCCGTAGTCCAGAACGAGAATGCGGTCCGACAGGTTCATGACCATCTTCATGTCGTGCTCGACCAGCACCACCGTCACGCCGGAGTCAGCGATCTTGCGCACCAGGTGATCGACTTCGATGGTTTCCTTGGGATTGAGGCCGGCGGCCGGCTCGTCGAGGAAGATCAGGCGGGGCTTCATGGCCAGAGCGCGGGCGATTTCCAGGCGTTTCAGCGCGCCGTAGGACATGGCATCGGCCCGTGCTGCGGTGTACTCGCCCAAACCGACAAAATCCATCAACTGTGCGGCTTCGTCGCGCAGCTCGCGATCGCGCTTGCGCAGGCCGGGGAAGCGCAGGGCCGCCTTGACCAGATTGCGATCCAGCCGCAGGTGGGCGCCAACCATGACGTTTTCGATGGCGCTCATGTTCATGCAGATCTGCAGGTTCTGGAAAGTGCGGGCGACGCCGCGCACGGCCAGCTGGTTGGGCGACTTGCCGTGGATGGCTTCGCCATCCAGCATGATCTCGCCGGTGGTGGGCTTGTATACCCCGGTGATCAGGTTGAATAGTGTCGTCTTGCCGGCTCCGTTCGGGCCGATGACCGAATAGACGATGCCGGCATCGATGTTGAAGCTGACGTTCTGCACGGCCTTGACGCCGCCGAAGTGAATGGAGAGGTCTTTGACTTCTAGCAGGCTCATCTCACTCTCCCTTCCCGAACTTGGCGGCCAGCGTCGGTACGAGGCCCTTGGGCAGGAAGATCATGCAGCCCATCAGGATGGCACCGAAAACCACGGTTTCCCAGCCCTCGAACGTTGCCAGTGCCTGGGGCAGGGCGGTCAGCAGGATGGCGCCGACCAGCGAGCCATAGACCGAGGCCATGCCGCCGATGACGACCATGGTGACCAGTTCGATGGAATGGAAGAAGTCGGCAAAATTGGGGCTGACGAAACCGACGTAGTGGGCCGTGACGCTGCCCATCAGGCTGGCGAAAACGGCCGATAGTACGAAGATCGCCACCTTGTAACGGACGATATCGACGCCGACCACCTGCGAGGCGACCTCCGAGCCGTGCAGCGCGCGCAGGGCGCGGCCGAAGGGCGAGTCGATCAGGTTCAGCGAAGCCCAGACCGACACCGATAACAGGATGGCGACGACCCAATACCACTGCTTGTCGTTCGAGAGCTCGAAGCCGAACAGACCCATGGCCGGCACCGGCATGCCGTCCGGACCACCGGTCCATTGCGCTTCGTTGCGCAGGGCGATGCTGATGATGATGCCGAGGCCGAGTGTGGCCATCGCCAGGTAGTTGCCCTTGAGCTTGAAGATGGGACGAGCGACCAGGGCAGCGAGCACGGCGGTAGCGGCAGCGCCGGCGCCCATGGCGAGCAGCGGATGCCAGCCGAAGTGCGTCGGCAGCACGGCCGAGGCATAGGCACCGATGCCGAGGAAGCCGGCGTGGCCCAGGCTGATCTGGCCGGCAAAGCCGATCAGCAGGTTGAGCCCGAGCACGATCACGGCGTTGATCGCCATGCGCACGGCGAGGTCGAGGTAGAAGCTGTTGGGCAGCACGAAGGGCAGCAACAGCAGGATGGCGATGACCAGGTAGAGGCCGTTATAGACGTTCTTTTTCATGCTCACACCCGATCCGTCGATTTACCGCCGAACAGGCCGCGCGGCATGAAGAAGAGGATGAAAAGGATGAGCACGAAGGGGATCGCATCCTTGTACGCCGAGGAAATGTAGCCGGCGCCCATCGCTTCCAGTATGCCGACCAGCAGGCCGCCGACCACGGCACCGAGGCCATTGCCCAGCCCGCCGAGCACGGCGGCGACGAAGCCCTTGAGGCCGAGCATGATCCCGACATCGTAGGAGGTCATGGTGATCGGCGTCAGCAGGATGCCACCCAGCGCACCGAGCGCCGCCGACATGGCGAAGCTCATGAACAGTACCCAGCTGGTGTTGATGCCGACCAGTTCGGCCGCCAGGCGGTTCACCGAGGTGGCCAGCATGGCCTTGCCCTGCAGCGTGCGGTTGAAGAAATACCACAGCGCCACGACGACCAGCGCAGTGACGCCGAGTACCCACAGGCTCTGTGGCAACAGCGTGGCGCCGAGGATCTCGATTGGCGTGTCGCCGGAGAAGGGCGGCAGGCTGTGCGTGTTCTTGCCGAGGAAGACGGCGACCAGGCCGCGGATGACCAGCGATGCGCCGATAGTGATGATGATCAGGGTGACCGTTTCGGCGCCTTTGACCGGCTCGATGGCCAGCTTTTCGATCAGCACGCCGACGATGGCCGGCACGATGATGGCCAGGGCCAGCGCAACCGGCAGCGGCAAGCCGGCCTGGGTGAAGAGCACGGCCAGCATGCCGCCAAGCATGATGAATTCGCCCTGGGCGAAGTTGATGACATTGCTGGCGTTGTAGATCAGCGTGAAGCCGAGCGCGGCCAGCGCGTAAGTGGCGCCGACCGTGACGCCGGAAAAGAGGAATTGCAGGAACTGGGCTAGCATCGGGCGCCTCCTGCCAACAGGCGAGTGCTCATCGTGTCGTCTCCGTATTCTTGTAGGGGGTTGCTGCGGTGCACTGGGCAAAAAGGCAAAAAATCAGAGCTTCAGCAGATGGTCGTCGTCGGCGACCACCGGCTGCTGTTGGGCGAAGAAGCCTTCTGTGTGAATCAGTTCGTCCTTGGCGCCGAGCAGTTTGGCGGCGGCCACGCTGGCATCGACGAATTCCGGGCTGCCGGCGATGAACAGGGTGTGCTTGGACAGGTCGGGGAAGAGTTGCGGCAGAACCACATCGACACGTCCCTTCAGGAAGCCTTCCTTCTCCTCGCGGGTCAGCGTGACCTTGTAGTCGAAGTTGCGGTGCTTGGTGCGCCACCAGGCCATCATGCCGCGGCTATAGACGTCCTCTTCGGTACGGGCCGAGAACAGCATGGTGACCGGCTTGCGGAAGCCTCGGCGCAGCGCCGCTTCGGCCAGGGCAAGCACGGGGGCGAGGCCGGTGCCGGCGGCAATGCAAAGGACCGGCGTATCGACCGAGGGATCGCCGATGAAAGTACCGTACGCGCCGGAAATCTTGACGCTGTCGCCGATCCCCAGGCTGTCGTGAATCCAGTTGCTGGTCACGCCGCCTTCGGCACGGGCGACTTGTAGCACCAGTTCGCCGTCCGGGCGCGGTGCGTTGGAAATGGAATAGGCGCGGGCCGGCACATCGGCGCGCGGGTTGCCGACGGTGACGTACTGGCCAGGCCAGTAGCGGATTGGCTGGCCGACGGGGCGCAGGCGAACCTCGACGACGCGGGCGGCGATCTGCTTCTTGTCGGTGACGACGAAGAGGGCGTCCTCACGCGGGGGGAAGAGTTTGGGCTTGGCATCCTCGGTGCCCCACTCGATGGTAATTTCCTCGGAAATCGGCTTGGCCATGCACATCAGGCCGAAGCCCTGTTTGCGCTCGTCTTGCGACAGGGCCATGTCGAGCACCATGCCCTGGTCGAACTGACCTGAAGTGACCTTGACCTTGCATTCGCCGCAGGCGCCGGCACGGCAGTTGTTGGGCAGGGCGTAGCCGGCTTTTTCCAGCGCCATCAGGACGGTGTCGCCATAGGCGCAGTCGACGGACTTGCCGGAGGGTTGCATGATGATTCGTGCCATTTTTGTCTTCCCCTTGTTATCTGGTGTTGCTCTCTGTTGTGGCAAAGCCGGCACCCCTTGCGGGGCACCGGCCGGACTTCCATTTCGTCATCCCCGCGCACCCCAAGGGCACTTCCTTCGGGGCGCAGGCGGGGATCCAGGAAATGCACCGCAGGCAGTAGCAGCGGCCCTGGATTCCCGCCTTCGCGGGAATGACCTTGCGACGAATCAGAACACCGGAATGATGTCTTCCATGTCGATGTCGCTGACTTCCTGACCGGTGATGCCAACTTCCGGAATGGCCGGGAACGGGATGTTGTAGCGATCGAGCACACCCTTCAGGTTGATCATCGCGTTCTTCCAGTTCTGCAGCTTCATCTCGTAGGTCGGGATGCCGAAGCCGGCACCGCGGGCAACTTCCTCGGCTTCACGCTGGTTGGCGATGAAGTCGGCCGGCAGGTCCCAGAATTCCATCGGCGGCTCGAACAGCACGGCGGACAGGAAGAGGTAACCGGCGCGAATCTGCTTGGTGACGATGGCCTTGGTTTCTTCCTTGAGGCCCGGGTAGTCGCGCTCCATGACGGCCATGCAGATGGCCATGTGGCGGCCTTCGTCGCGACCGATGTTCTTGAAGCCTTCCTTGAAGACGGCTTCGCGGGAGTTGTCGAACATCTGCTTGAAGATGGTGGCGGCAGCGATCTCGCCCATCAGGAAGGAGCTGAACAGCACGGCCAGGTCGTACTTGGGCACGGCCTGCTTGTAGCCGTTCCAGTAACGAGCGCCATTGAAGTACAGCCACTGCACGTTCTTCTGCAGACGCTTGCCGAGTTCGGTCTTCGGCTGGTAGGTCAGCGGATCCGGATGGCCGAGCATCTTGGTGATGGCCAGGCCGCACATGATTTCGTGGTTCTGCTCGTCACGGGTGACGGAGAAGAAGCACTTGCGGACCGGATCTTCCTCGTGCACTTCATAGGTCTTGATCAGGGCTTCGGCGAAAACCGGGGGGGCGGAAGCGTCGAACACCGACAGCAGGCTCCACCAGTAGGCGATCGACTCGCGTTCTTCCCAGGTGTAGCTATCGACGTCCAGGGTGTCCCAGGGCAACTTTTCCGGGTCCCAGTTCTCACGCAGGGCGGCTTCCCAGACTTCCTGCAACTTCTTGGTCTTGCTATTCCAGGACAGCGGATACACGTTCGGTTGTTCAATCGCCGGCGGAAATTCCATCTTGTCGGCAAAACGTTCCTTATTGCTGGCCATATCTCCTCCTATCGGGGTCTCGTGGTTGGTAACACCACCTGGCTCGGTGGGTGTGGTTGAATAATGATACGCATAGATGCTTCATGTCAACAAATTTTGTATCAGAACGTAGAAAATAATTTTCGGAACGAATTTTGCAATTCGGAATCACGGCCGGTTGTTTGGCTAACAAATTTTATATAGTACTGTTTTATAATGATAAATATTGAGTTGTGTAATAAGTTGTATGAATCGGAATGGTGGTTTTTGTGAAAATTTACGATACTTTGAATTGACTTTTGGTTTGTATGTTCGTATCGTGTGGCAACGTTGGCATGCCCCGGTGCCTGCCGAAATCGAAGAATGAATATCGCCAAGGAGATATCGATGTCGCACCCCCTGTTGGAGAAACACCGCGCCACGCTGGATGGCGCCCTCAATGCGATTGCCACGCGTGGCTATTGGTCGGCCTATAACGAGATGCCGAGCCCGAAGACTTACGGCGAGACGGCAGCCGAAGATGGCAAGAAGGCGTTCGAGGCACATCTGGGCAAGCAGTTCGTGCTGGACCAGCCGGGGCAGAAATCCTGGGTGGGCGGTGAGCAATCGCCTTACGGCATCGACATGAATGTGCAGTACCCGGTTTGCGAGCACGAGGTGCTGATTGCTGCCGGCCAGCAAGCCATGCTTGGCTGGCAGAAGGTTGGCGCCGATGGCCGCACCGGCATTTGCCTGGAAATCCTTGCTCGCCTGAACAAGCAGAGCTTCGAACTGGCGCACGCGGTCATGATGACGACCGGCCAGGGCTGGATGATGGCTTTCCAGGCCGGTTCGCCGCATGCCCAGGATCGCGGCCTCGAAGCCGTGGCCTACGCTTATCGCGAGCAGAGCTTCGTGCCGAGCGAAACCGTCTGGGACAAGCCGCAGGGCAAGAACCCGTCGCTGGTCATGAAGAAGCATTTCGAAATCGTCGGCCAGGGCGTCGGTGTGGTGGTCGGATGCGGCACCTTCCCGACCTGGAATACCTATCCCGGCCTGTTCGCCGCCTTGTCGACCGGCAACGCCGTGATCGTCAAGCCGCACAGCAACGCCATCCTGCCGGCTGCGATTACGGTGCGCACCATCCGCACCGTGCTGGCCGAAAACGGCATCGATCCCAATCTGGTCACCCTGTGCGTGACCGCTGATCGCGGCACGACGCAGAAGCTGGTCACCCATCCAGCCGTCAAGTCCATCGATTTCACCGGTGGCAACGTCTTCGGCCAGTGGCTGATCGACAACTGCCGCCAGGCTCGCGTCTATGCTGAGCTGGCCGGTGTGAACAACATCGTCATCGACTCGACCGATGCCTACAAACCCATGTTGCGCAACCTGGCGTTTACGCTGTCGCTGTACTCCGGTCAGATGTGCACCACCTCGCAGGCCATCTTCGTGCCGGCCGGCGGCATCGAGACCGAAGACGGCCACAAGTCCTACGACGATGTCTGTGCCGATCTGGCCAAGGCCGTCTCTGGCTTCCTGTCCAAGCCGGAAGTCGCCCTGGCCGTGCTCGGTGCCGTGCAATCGGCCGATACCCTGAAGCGTATCGAAATGGCGGATAGCGGCACGCTGGGCAAGGTCGTGCTGGCCTCGGCCAAGCTGGAAAATCTGGACTTCCCGAACGCCACGGTGCGTACCCCGGTGCTGCTGGCCTGCGATGCGGCGGACGAGCATGCCTATATGGAAGAGCGCTTCGGCCCGATCAGCTTCATCGTCAAGGTGCCCGATACCGCTGCTGCGATCGCCTTGTCCGAGCGCATCGTGTCCACCCATGGTGCATTGACCGCCGGCATCTACTCGACCAAGCCGCAAGTGATCGATGCGATGACCGCAGCGACCTTGCGTTCCAAGGTGGCCTTGTCGATCAACCTGACCGGTGGCGTCTTCGTGAACCAGTCGGCAGCGTATTCCGACTACCACGGCACCGGCGGCAACCCGGCCGCCAATGCTTCCTACGCCGATGCCGCCTTCGTCGCCAACCGTTTCGTGGTTGTCCAACGTCGCTATCACATCGAGAACGCAGCATGAGCTTCGAAAACATCACCTTCACCGTCGAGGCTGGCATTGCCCGCCTGACCCTGAACCGACCGGACAAGCTGAATAGTTTCACCGGCGCCATGCACGCCGAATTGCGGACGGCGCTGGATACCGTCCAGGCCGACAAGTCCATCCGCGTGCTGGTACTGACCGGGGCTGGCCGAGCCTTCTGTGCCGGTCAGGATCTGGCCGATCCCGACATGGCGATGGTCAATGGCAAGATGCCGGACATCGGCAATGTCGTGGAAGCCAACTACAAGCCTCTGGTCCTGCGCCTGCAAAGCCTGCGTGTGCCGACCATCGCGGCGGTCAACGGCATTGCGGCCGGGGCTGGCGCCTCGGTGGCGCTGGCTTGCGACCTGTGCATCGCCACGAAATCGGCGTCCTTCCTGCAGGCCTTCTCCAAGATCGGCCTGATTCCGGATACCGGCGGCACCTGGTTCCTGCCGCAACGCGTCGGCATGGCTCGGGCCATGGGTCTGGCCCTGCTGGCCGACAAGCTGCCGGCCGAAAAGGCTGCCGAATGGGGCCTGATCTGGGAGTGCGTCGAGGATGCCGACTTTGCCGGCCGCATCGACGCCTTGGCCAAGCAGTTGTCGGTCATGCCGACCAAGGCGCTGGTGCGCACTCGCCAGGCCATGCATGCCGCACCGGGCCACACGCTGGAGCAGCAACTGTCCTTCGAGGGCAGTTTCATGCGCGAGCTGGGCTGGAGCCCGGATTACGCGGAAGGTGTCCAGGCCTTCATGGAAAAGCGTGCGCCGAATTTCACCGGAGAGTGAAAGCGTGAGCCAAGCACCCCTTCCTCAACAGACCATCGTCGCCGTGGTCGGTACCGGTGCCATGGGCGCTGGTATCGCCCAAGTGGCGGCCGCTGCCGGGCATACGGTCAAATTGCTCGATGCGCGCAGCGATGCGGCGGTTCGCGCCGTCGCCGGCATCCGAAGCCAGTTCGCCAAGCTGGCCGAAAAAGGCAAGATGAACACCGAAGCGGCCGAGGCGGCCGGGCAGCGCCTGGTTGCCGTCAATCAACTGTCGGACCTGGCCGATGCCGGACTGGTGGTCGAAGCCATCGTCGAAAACCTGGAAGCCAAGCAAAAGCTGTATGCCGACCTCGAAGCCATCGTCGGCTCCGAGTGCATCTTCGGCACCAATACCTCGTCGATTTCCGTGACGGCCATCGGTGCCGCACTGAAGCGACCGGAACGCCTGGCTGGGCTGCATTTCTTCAACCCGGCGCCGCTAATGGCACTGGTCGAGATCGTCTCCGGCCTTGCCACCGACAAGGCAGTGGCCGACACCTTGTTCGCCACGGCCAATGCCTGGGGCAAGACGGCAGTTCACGCCAAGTCGACACCGGGTTTCATCGTCAATCGCGTGGCCCGTCCCTATTATGCCGAAGCCCTGCGCGTTGCCCAGGAAGGTGCGGCCGATTACGCCACCATCGATGCCTGCTGCCGCGAAGCCGGCGGCTTCCGCATGGGGCCCTTCGAGCTGATGGACATGATCGGCCACGACGTGAATTTCGCCGTGACCAATTCCGTCTGGCGGGCCTTCTACAACGACCCGCGCTTTTTGCCTTCGCTGATCCAGCAGGAGTTGGTCGATGCCGGCTTTTATGGCCGGAAGTCCGGACGCGGTTTCTACGATTACCGCGATGGGGCCGTCAAGCCAGAGCCACAGACCGAAGCCGCCCAGACGCCTGCCGGAAAGATCACCATTTTCGGTGAGTCGGAGTTGGCGGAAATCCTGGTCGAGCGGCTGCAGGATGCCAGCCGCTCCTATACCCGGGCTCCGGACTGCGACGGTCGTATCGCCGAAATCGGCCTGGCCAAGATTTACGTAACCGACGGCCGTACTGCCACCCAGCGGGCCGCAGAAACCGGGGTCGCCAATACCGTGCTGATCGATCTGGCACTGGACTATGCCAAGGCCACCCGCCTGGCCTTCGCGGCGGCAGAGCAGTGCGACCCGGCGGCGATCGCCTCGGCCATCGGCCTGCTGCAGGCGACGGGTTTTGCCGTCTCGCGTTTTCTCGACGTGCCAGGTCTGGTCGTCATGCGCACCGTGGCCATGCTGGCCAATGAAGCCGCCGATGCGGTCAATCAGGGCGTGTGCACCGAAAAGGGCGCCGACCAGGCCATGCGCCTCGGGGTCAATTATCCGCAGGGGCCGCTGGCCTGGGCCGATCAGGTGGGCGTCTCCGTGATCCGCAATGTCCTGGCCAACCTGGCTGCCAGCTACGGCGAGGATCGCTACCGCATTTCACCGTTGATCCAGCGTGCCGTATTTGCCGGAAGGAATATTCATGACTGAACCGAAACTCAGCCCGGCCGAGGCGCAAGCACTGGCCGATGCCACCGCCGAGGCGATGTACTCGCGCGACCGTGCTGCCCAGGCGCTTGGTATCAAGATCGTTCGCGTCCAGCCGGGGGCTTCCTTGCTCACCATGGTGGTTCGTTCCGACATGGTCAACGGCCACCACATTTGCCATGGCGGCATGATTTTCAGCCTGGCCGATACGGCGTTTGCCTACGCCTGCAACAGCTACAACAAGAACACCGTCGCCTCGGCCTGCCATATCGACTTCCTGGCCCCGGCCAAGGAAGGCGAGACGTTGGAGGCGGAAGCCGTCGAGCAATCGGCGGCCGGGCGCACCGGCGTTTACGACATTACCGTGCGTAACAACCACGGCAAGACCATCGCCCTGTTTCGGGGCAAGAGTTATCGCATCAACGGCGAAGTGATCGCCGGATTGCAGCAGGCCGACTGAGTCTGCGCGAACCCACGGAGGAGACAAACATGACAGTCAAGAAACCCTTGCCCGGCGATCTCGAACCGATCGAGACGGCCAGCCGCGAAGAAATTTCGGCGCTACAACTCGAGCGTCTGAAGTGGTCGGTCCGCCATACCTACGACAACGTCGAGGCCTATCGCAAGAAATGCCAGGAAAAGGGCGTTACGCCCGATGACCTGAAGGAACTCGCCGACCTCGGCAAATTCCCGTTCATGACCAAGACGGACCTGCGCGACAACTACCCCTTCGGTTTGTTTGCCGTACCGCGCGAGAAGGTGGTTCGCCTGCATGCTTCGAGCGGCACGACCGGCAAGTCGGTGGTCGTCGGTTATACGCAGAACGACATCGACAACTGGGCCAATCTGATCGCCCGCTCCCTGCGTGCGGCCGGTGTCCGTGCCGGTGACATGGTGCATAACGCCTACGGCTACGGCATGTTCACCGGTGGTCTGGGGGCACATTACGGCATCGAGCGCCTGGGTTGCACGGCGGTTCCGATGTCCGGCGGCCAGACCGAGAAGCAGGTCCAGCAGATCGTCGATTTCAAGCCGGATGCCATCATGGTCACGCCGTCCTATTCCCTAGTCATCGCCGAGGAGTTCGAGCGTCTGGGCATCAAGCCGGAAGACATTTCCCTCAAGGTCGGTATTTTCGGTGCCGAGCCGTGGGGCGAGGGCATGCGCGCCGAGATCGAGAAGAAGCTCGGCATTGACGCTATCGACATCTACGGCCTGACCGAGGTCATGGGGCCGGGGGTCGCCTGTGAATGCATCGAAACCAAGGATGGTCCGGTGATCTGGGAAGACCATTTCTACCCCGAGATCATCGATCCGGAAACCGGCGAAGTCCTGCCTGACGGTTCCGAAGGCGAGTTGGTCTTCACTTCGCTGACCAAGGAAGCCTTCCCGGTCATCCGCTATCGCACGCGTGACCTGACCCGCCTGTTGCCGCCCACTGCCCGTTCCTTCCGCCGCATCGGCAAGATCACCGGCCGTACCGACGACATGCTGATCATCCGCGGGGTCAATGTTTTCCCGACGCAGATCGAGGAACAGATCCTGCGCGACAAGCGCCTGGCGGGCAATTATCAGGTTGTGGTCACCCGCGACGGCCACCTCGATAACCTGGAAGTGCGTTGTGAAGTCCAGCGCGAACTCTCGGGCAAGCTGAGCCCGGCCGAAATCCAGTCCATTGCCAAGGAACTGCAGCACCGGATCAAGACCATCATCGGCGTGTCGACCAAGATCACCGTCATGGAATTCGACGCCATTCCGCGCACGCTGGTCGGCAAGGCCAAGCGCGTGCTCGACGAGCGCCCGAAGCAGAACTGAGGAAATGACGATGACCGAAGCTTTCATTTGCGATGCCATCCGCACGCCCATCGGCCGCTACGGCGGCGCCTTGTCCGGGGTGCGCGCCGACGATCTCGGCGCCATTCCGTTGAAGGCGCTGATGGAGCGCAATCCGCAGGTCGACTGGACGGCGGTCGATGACATCATCTACGGCTGCGCCAATCAGGCGGGCGAGGACAATCGCAACGTCGCCCGCATGTCCGGCTTGCTGGCCGGTTTGCCCATCGAAGTGCCGGGTACCACGGTGAACCGCCTGTGCGGCTCCGGCATGGATGCGGTGGGTCTGGCCGCGCGCTCGATCAAGTCCGGCGAAGCCAGCCTGATGATCGCCGGCGGGGTCGAGAGCATGTCGCGCGCCCCGTTCGTGATGGGCAAGGCGGAGTCGGCTTTCTCGCGCCAGGCGGCGATTTTCGATACCACCATCGGCTGGCGCTTCATCAACCCCCTGATGAAGAAGCTGTACGAAACCCATTCGATGCCGCAAACGGCGGACAACGTGGCCGAGGAGTTCAAGATCAGCCGCGCCGACCAGGACGCCTTCGCCTTGCGCTCGCAGCAGCGCTGGGCAGCCGCTCACGCTGCCGGGCGTTTTGGCGACGAACTGGTGCCGGTGGTGATTCCGCAGAAGAAGGGGGATGCTAAGGTTATCGATACCGACGAACACCCGCGTCCGGAAACCACGCTGGAGATGCTGGCCAAGCTGAAGGGGGTCAATGGACCCGAATTGAGCGTGACCGCCGGCAATGCCTCCGGGGTCAATGACGGTGCCTGCGCCTTGTTGCTGGCTTCGGCCGACGCGGCCGGGAAATTCGGCCTGACGCCGCTGGCGCGCGTTGTCGGCATGGCGACGGCCGGCGTACCGCCCCGCATCATGGGCTTCGGCCCGGCACCGGCCGTGCGTAAGGTGCTAGCCCAGACCGGGCTGACGCTGGCGCAGATGGAGGTCATCGAGTTGAACGAGGCTTTCGCCGCACAAGGCCTGGCGGTCATGCGCGACCTCGGTCTGGCTGACGATGAGCCCCGCGTCAATCCCAACGGCGGCGCCATCGCCCTAGGGCATCCGCTCGGCATGAGCGGCGCCCGCCTGGTGACGACCGCGGCTTACGAACTCAAGCGCCGTGGCGGCCGCTATGCCTTGTGCACCATGTGTATTGGTGTCGGACAGGGGATCGCCATGGTGATCGAGCGTGTTTGAAATTATTCCAACAGAGGAGACAAACCCATGAAGCACAGCATCAAGAAGCTCGTTGCCGGTTCCGCCCTGGTGTTTGGCGCTTTCGGCGCCTTCGCTGCCGATCCGATCAAGATCGGTTCTGTCCTGTCCGTCACCGGGCCAGCGGCTTTCCTCGGCGATCCGGAACTGAAGACGTTGCAGCTCTATGTCGAGGACATCAACAAGAAGGGTGGCGTCAATGGTCGTCCGCTACAGTTGGTGCATTACGACGATGGCAGCGATGCCAACAAGGCCAACGGTTTCACCAAGCGCCTGATCGAGGACGACAAGGTGGATGTTCTGGTCGGTGGCACCACCACCGGCGCCACCATGTCTTCCGTACCGCTGGCTGAGAAGGCTGGTATTCCGTTCGTTTCGCTGGCCGGTGCCGTGGTCATCGTTGAGCCGGTCAAGAAGTGGGTGTTCAAGACGCCGCACACCGACCGCATGGCGGCGGAAAAGGTCTTCGAGGACATGAAGAAGCGCGGCCTGACCAAGGTGGCCTTGCTGTCCGAGACCTCCGGCTTTGGCGCCTCCGGCAAGAAGGAAACGGAAGCGGTCGCCGGCAAGTACGGCATCACTCTGGTAGCCAACGAGACTTACGGTCCGAAGGATACGGACATGAGCCCGCAGCTGACCAAGATCAAGACCACGCCGGGGGTCCAGGCCGTGTTCGTGTTCGGTCTGGGGCAGGGGCCGGCCATCGTGACCAAGAACTACAAGCAACTTGGTATCACGCTGCCGCTCTACCAGTCGCACGGCGTCGCTTCCGACGAATTCCTGAAGCTGGCAGGCCCCGCTGCCGAAGGTGTTCGTCTGCCGTCGCCGGCGCAGTTGATCCCGGAAAAGCTGCCGGCCAAGGATCCGCAGAAGCCGGTGGTGACCGCCTATGAACAAGCCTACAAGGCAGCCTACAAGAGCGATGTCTCGACCTTTGGCGGTTATGCCTATGACGGCCTGATGCTGGCGGTGGATGCTATCAAGCGCGCCGGCGGCACCGACAAGGCCAAGGTGCGTGACGCGCTCGAAGCCACCAAGGGCTTCGTCGGCACCAGCGGCACCTTCAACATGTCGCCGACCGATCACATGGGGCTCGATCTTTCCGCTTTCCGCCTGCTTGAAGTGAAGAACGGCGACTGGAATATCGTCCAGTAAGCAAACCCATTCCAACGCACTGGGTTGGTCCGGTGCCATGAATCTGACACTGCACTTTGGGCCGCCTGGGTCATGCCCGGCGGCCACTTTTTTGGAGAAAGAACATGAGCGAACTCGTCCTCAGCGAGATCCACGGCCGCGTCGGCCTGATCCGCATCAACCGCCCGGAGGCGATGAACGCCCTGAACAACGAAGTGGTCGATGGCATCGCTGCTACGGTGGACCGCTTCGAAAGCGATGAAAACATCGGCTGCATCGTCATCACCGGCAATGAGAAAGCCTTCGCCGCCGGGGCCGATATCGGCTTCATGAAGGATTTCGACTACATGCATGCCTACAAGACCGATTTCATCACCCGCAACTGGGAGCGCATCAAGACGGCACGCAAGCCGGTGATCGCGGCAGTGGCTGGTTTCGCCTTGGGCGGTGGCTGTGAAATGGCGATGATGTGCGACATGATCTTCGCCGCCGACACGGCCAAGTTCGGCCAGCCGGAAATCAAGCTGGGCACCTTGCCCGGTGCCGGTGGCACGCAACGCCTGCCGCGCGCGGTCGGCAAGGCCAAGGCGATGGATATGTGCCTGACTGCCCGCATGATGGACGCCACTGAAGCCGAAAAATCCGGCCTGGTCGCCCGCATCTTCCCGGCCGACCAACTGCTCGACGAGACCCTGAAGGCCGCCCAGACCATCGCCGGCTTCTCGCTACCGGTGGTCATGATGATCAAGGAATCGGTCAATCGCGCCTTCGAATCCTCGCTCAACGAAGGGCTGCTGTTCGAACGCCGGGTTTTCCATTCGGCCTTCGCGGTCGAGGATCAGAAGGAAGGCATGGCCGCCTTCGTCGAGAAGCGCAAGCCGGCTTTCAAGCATCGCTGAGGATGAGCACCATGTACGAAACGCTGGAAATCGAACGGGCCGGCAAGGTCGCCACGATCTGGATGAACCGGCCGTCCGTCTACAACGCCTTCGACGAGCAATTGATCGCCGAACTCGATGCCGCGTGCCGCGAACTCGATGCCGACGCGAGCGTACGAGTCGTCGTGCTTGGCGGTCGTGGCCGGCACTTTTCGGCCGGCGCCGACCTGAACTGGATGAAGCGTGCCGCGCAATTCACCACCGAGCAAAACCTCGAAGACGCTCGCCGCTTCGCCGGCATGCTGCGGACCCTGGCCGAGATGGGCAAGCCGACCATTGCGCGCATCCAGGGGGCGGCGCTCGGCGGCGGCACGGGTCTCGCTGCCGCCTGCGACATGGCGGTTGCCGACACGACGGCGGTGTTCTCCACCTCCGAGGTGAAGTTCGGCATCATCCCGTCGGCGATCAGCCCCTACGTGCTGCGCGCCATCGGCCCGCGTCATGCCTTGCGCTATTTTCAGAGCGCCGAACGGATCACGGCCGAACGTGCGCTGGCCATCGGCCTGGTCGGCGAGGTTGTTCCTCCGGAGCAACTCGATGCCGTCGTGGCGCAACTGGCCGATGTCCTGTTGCAGGGTGGTCCGCAGGCACAAAAGGCGGCCAAGGCGCTCATTGCTGCGGTGCACGGGCAAAAAATCGATGAAATCATTAGTGAGGAAACTGCTCGCCGCATTGCCCGCCAGCGTGCGACCGACGAGGCCAAGGATGGCATTGCTGCCTTTCTGGAGAAGCGCCCGCCAGCCTGGCTGGCCTGAGCGGGGAAGGTCAGCCGCCATCCGGCAACTACCACGGGGCAGCTGGCGTCGTCCATGGAAAGCGCGGCAGGCCAAGGTGTGCTGGGGATCTCGATCCACGATGCCGTGGTTGAACGCCAGTCGTACTAAGGTCAGGTGGATGGGGATCGAACGGTCGAGCTTGCCAGGGCGGCGTTGCCGGCATTTCCGGGTTGGGCTCGACATCAGAACCTGGCTACAGGCTACAGCGTGATCCCCGCACTGGCCGCGTAGACTTCGAGATGAACCAGCGCCGCGGCGAATTCATATTCGTTGATGCACGCCTGCATTTTGCCAAAGGCATCGCCCATGGCAGCGCGCAGCACTGCCTCGTTGTTGGCGAGTGTGCTAGTGCCCATGTAGTCGTCGCTGCGCAGCTGGCGTGCCAGCGTACGGCAGATCTCCTGCAACTTGTCGGGATCTATCGTTACGCCCGGCTTGCTTTCTGTGGCCTCAGGCAAAGCCAGTAGCGGGTGGAGCGCATCGTGCAGTTTTGTGACCGCGGTGGACATGGCCGCCAAGTCGTCAGCGCTGGGCAAGCTACCCTGGCGAGTGAGCGTCTCGAGCTGCGCTGCCTGGGCAGACAGTGGCCGGGCACCGACCTGGGCGGCGATGCCTTTCAGGGTATGCAGCAGTAACTCGCAGGCTGCACGGTCTCCGGCTGCGACCAAATTGGCGCTGCGCGACGGGAAGTCGGCAAGCGCCTTCTCAAAACGTTGGAGCAGCGAGAGGTATAGGCTGGTGCGGCCCATGGCCTGGTGCAGGCCAGTCGCCACATCCAGCCCCTCCACTTCGGCCAGTGCCGGCGGCAGGCTGGCAGCAAGCGCCGCTACCGCATCTGGTTCCGGCGGGGCACTGAGCTGCCTGGACGAGGTCGTTGTAGCGCGGGGTGGAATCCAGCATAGCAACTTCCGCCAGAGGTCCTCCGGATCGATTGGCTTGGCAATGTGATCGTTCATGCCGGCCGCCAGGCAGCGCTCGCGGTCACCGGACATCGCATTGGCCGTCATCGCAACAATGGGCAATGCGGCACAGTGCGGCAGGCGACGAATTTCCTGCGTCGCCGTCAGGCCGTCCATGACCGGCATCTGCATGTCCATCAGCACAATGTCGCAGTCCAGCGGAACACCACGCGCGCGGAGCATTTCCAAGGCGACGGCACCGTTACTGGCCAGTTCGACGACGAAGCCGGCGTCCTCGAGCAGTGCAGTTGCGACCTCCTGATTGAGGTCGTTGTCCTCGACCAACAGCACGCGAGCACCGGCGATCGGTGATAGGTCGACGGCTGGTACCAGTCCGGTCTGGCCGGAGCGAAACTCGACCGGCAGGCCGCGCAAGGTGCGCAGCACGGTATCGAACAACAGAGAGGCAGTGACAGGCTTGATCAGCACATCTTCGAAACCGGCATCGCCGGCCGCTTTCATGATTTCGTCCCGACCGTAGGCGGTGATCATGATCAGATGTGGCATGGTTGTATTGAGGGCAGCGTGAATCTCGCGTGCTGTGGCAATGCCGTCCAGTACCGGCATCTGCCAGTCGATAAAAATCACCTCGTAAGGCTGGTTCACCGCAGCTGCACGCACGATCTCGGTGATCGCGGTGCGTCCGGAGGCGGCCGCGCTGACGTTGAGCGACATGCTGCGGAGCATGTCGCAGATCACCTCACGGGCAGATTCATTGTCGTCGACGACGAGTACCCGCCGGTTGCGCAAATCCGGGTCTGGCAGCAGGTTACGCACCTTTTCCGTGCCACGGCCGAGGCGGGCCGTGAACCAGAAAGTGGAGCCTTGTCCCGGCGTACTGTCCACTCCGACCTGGCCATCCATCAGTTCAGCAAGTTGGCGTGAGATGGCTAGGCCCAGGCCGGTTCCGCCAAATTTTCGTGTCGTTGAGCTATCGGCTTGCTCGAAACTCTGGAATAGACGAGCACGCTGCTCAGGCTCGATGCCGATGCCGGTGTCGCGGACGGAGAAGTGAAGCACTACGTCCTGTGCCAAACTCTCCGCCAGCTTTATCTGGATCGCAATTTCGCCGTGCTCGGTGAACTTGACGGCATTGTTGGCGTAATTGATCAGAATCTGCCCGAGACGTAGCGGATCACCGATCAGGCCGCGTGGCACATCGGGCGCGACGTCGATGATCAGTTCCAGGCCCTTGGCCGCTGCCTTTTCGGCGATCAGGCCGGCAACATTCTCAAATACCTGGTCGAGCTCGAACTCGATGTGCTCGACGATCATCTTGCCGGCTTCGATCTTCGACAGGTCGAGGATGTCGTTGATGATGCCGAGCAGATGCTGGCTCGATGCCTGGATCTTTCCCAAGTAATCACGCTGGCGCGGCGTCAGCTCGGTCTTCATGACCAAGTGAGACATGCCAATGATGGCATTCATCGGGGTGCGGATTTCGTGGCTCATGTTGGCCAGGAAATCGGATTTCATCCGTGCCGCGGCTTCAGCCAATTCGCGCGCGCTTTGCATTTGCTCGATGGCTGCGCGTTCGACGGAAATGTCCTCGATGACCCAGACCGTTCCTTTACTCCGATCCTCGATATCGACTGCAGTCCCCGTCAGGCGTGCCCAGAACAGGCTGCCGTCCCGCCGCATCAGTTGCTGCTCGCGACGGTGGACCTCGCCGCGCCAGATTATTTCGTAGACCTCGCCGCCGCCAGCCGCCTCGGAAGCGGCATCTGGATACCAGAGTGTGGTGCGCTGGCCGATCATCTGACCTTGCGGCCAGCCGAATATTTCGTGCAGACGCCGGTTGCCGCGCCGGATGACGCGCTCGCTGATCAAGGCAATGCCGGAGTTGGCGGTGTCGAAGATCGCTTGCTGTTCCTCGCTGGCAAGATGCAATGCTTCGACAGCTGCCCGCTCGTCAGTGATGTCCTCGATGATGCCAACCATGCCCTTGGAGGGGTCTTCCGGGTCGACGGCATGTCCGGACATACGGACCCAGAAGCGGCTGCCATCGCGGCGCACGACCTGTTGCTCCCGGACGTGGATCTCGCCGCGCCAGATCTGTTCGTAGACCTCGCGTCCTGCCTGCTCGCTTGCCGCATCGTCGATGTACCAGATGCGTGTTGGTTGGCCGATCTGCTCTCCGGGCGCGTAGCCGAACATCTCGTCCAGGCGCCGGTTGCAGCGCACAATGCGACGATCACGCATGAGGACGATGCCGGCGCTGGCCGCATCGAACAAGGCATTCTGTTCGCGCAGCGCCACGTTGAGTTCTGCTGTCCGGCTTTCGACGAGTTGTTCGAGTTGGGTGCGGTGGCGCTCCAACTCGTCGCTCATCTGCTGTTTCTGCGTGATGTCTTCCTTGATCGCGACGTAATGGGTGATCTCGCCGTCCGACTGGCGCAAGGGAATGATGATCGAGGCTTCGATCTGGTCTCTGCCATCCTTGGTCCGGTTGAAGAATACCCCTCGCCACGTGTTGCCAGCATGCAGGGTCGCCCACATGTCGCGGTAGGTTTCGCTCGGCGTACGTCCCGACTTGAGCAGGCTCGGGGTCTGGCCAAGGCTTTCGGCCCGGCTGAAACCGGTATTCACCGTGAAAGCGTCGTTAACGTATTCGATGCGTGAGTTGAGGTCGGTAATGATGATCGGGTTAGGACTTTGCTCAATGACCAGCGAAAGTTTGTTGATCTCGGCGGCAGCAAGTTTTTCCCCGGTTACGTCGCGCCAGATTCCAACCAGGTAATTGCGCCCCTTCTGTCGGATGCCACGTACTCTGACGCGTACGTCGAGCAATCGGCCATCCTTGCCGCGGTGCCGGTTCTCGAATTCGATCGTTTGCCCGATGCTGATGGTGGCGGCCAGTGCAGCAAGATCTTCGTGGCTGCGAGCGGCCTGAATCGCACTGAGCGGCATGCCGAGCATTTCGTCACGGCTGTAGCCAAGCAGTCTGCAGCTGACGGCGTTGACCTCGATAAAGCGAAGGCTTTCGGCATCGATGATTTCAATGGCATCCGGTGCCTCGGCAATCACAGCATCCAGTAACTCCTGCCGATCGCGTTCAGCGGCCAGCGTGCGCCGTCGCTCGATGGCCGTGGCCAGGTGGGCAGCGACGGCAACCAGCAAGTCGTTTTCCTCGCTCAGGAATGGCGGCCCACTCTCCGTTGGCAGGCTGCCAGCATAGACAACCACGACGCGGCTGGGAGTCCCATCGACTCCCAGGAAGGGGGCCGCCAATTCGTTGCCATCTGCCAATTGCCCCGCATTCTGGTCAGTAGACTCTATGCGAGCACTGGCCAGCGCGGGGAAGCGAAAGGCGGCCGGCAGGCGCCGGGCTACGACTTCGAACATCTCGGCGACCGGCATGTCATCCTGCTGCGTGATGCGTGATACCTCAAGCAGACAGGAGAGTTCCTTCATGCGCTCGCCAAGCTCATGCTGTGCCTGACGATGCGCCAGGCTGGTGTCGCGGAAGGTAAGCACGGCTTGCGCCAAGTCGCGTAAAAGGCTACGCGGGTCAGTTGCCGCACGCACGACGATGGGCAAGGTCGCCGGATCCGTCTCCCCATGGGCCAAGGCCTCGAGCGCCTCGGTCAGGCCTGATAGGCGGCGGATCAACCGGCGGATCAGCAGGATCGAGACCAACAAGAGCAGTAGCACCAGACCTGCACCGCTCATAACGTTCTGCACGGCGTGCCCGGCGAGCAGGGCCTCCTGCTCGACGCTGCCGGTTAGTGCCTTGTCGACTGCGGCGCCTGAAACTTCACGTGAATGCTGGGACAGGAAAAGGTACTGGTTGGCGGCCTGGTAGGCACTGCGCATCGCGCCCGGTGGATTGATCGCGGCGAGGTCTGTGGCTTCGATGACCAGCTTGCGGTATTGCTGGAAATGCGCCTCGACATCCCGCATTGCCGCAGCATTTTCGGCCGTGCGCAACACGGGGAGTTGCTGCTCGAGCAAGGCCAGGCGATCGACAACCCGGGTATGCGTGGCGTAGGTTGCGGCTTCGTCCAGTCGTCCCGCCGCGGCCTCTTCAAGCGCAGTTGCGACCAACTCCTGGATCGCAGCCAGTTCATGATTGAAATCGGTGGCCTGCTTAACCTTCTGCAGATTGCCAGCTTGCTGCTGGCTACTGGCCAGGTGTGCCTGGCGCAGTTTGTAGAACGAGACAAGATTGAGCCCGCCGGCCAATAGCGCAACCAGCACCACGGGCAAGAAAAAAATCAGGAGGTAGGGCGAGAGGCGCGGACGCGGTGTGTTGGCATCCATGGACGGCTCAGTGCTGCAGTTCGGCCCAGTGCGACGGTGGAATGCTGGCAACGTAGTCGAAGCCGGCAACCCCGAGCGGCCGGAAGACGACCAGAGTCGCCTCCTTGGGGAAATACCCGATGAGGTCCATCAGGTTGGGGGCATGCGCAACCAGAAGGCGATTACGCCCACCGGGCACTGGCTCGGAGAGCAGGCGTCGGGTGTTGGTGAGAATCGGCAC
Source organism: Azonexus sp. IMCC34839 (assembly GCF_047047955.1). Classification (GTDB taxonomy): domain Bacteria; phylum Pseudomonadota; class Gammaproteobacteria; order Burkholderiales; family Rhodocyclaceae; genus Azonexus. Next base: position 3,449,499 of record NZ_CP150631.1, read on the forward strand.
TTTCTGCTCGCTAGTCAGGTTGGCGGTATACATCAGATCATTGTCGATGCTCGGTTGACTTGCCGGAAAGGCTGCCGCAGTCGATTCTCGGACCCGGCATAACGGGCTGATGCGAATTTCGCCAAGCGGGATACCTGCCTTGCGCACCGCTTCGCCAACTCGCAGCATCTGCTTGCGTCCTTCCTCGGTCAGCGGCCGTTGTGTCGAGCAGTCGTTGAGGTCGACGGAGGGAAATCGGTCAGGACGCGCGTTGTCGGTCTGGCCATGCCGGAGGTAGAGTACGTAACCTCCGTTCCGGAGTTGCTTGAGCAGATCCGGGGTCGCCAACACTTCGGCGAATTTCTGTGCAGAGCTCGGCGCCGTCGCCATCGGGTCTGCTGCCCATGCTCCAAATGCGGCAATCGCGATGCCGAGCAGCATCATGCGCTTCAATATCAGATTCATCGGGTTTCTCCCGTACTTTCCGTTTCATGGTCCGGGAAGCGGGCTGCAATCTCCGCAAAGCGATCGCGACAAGCCACGAAGGCATCGACCACGTCAGGATCGAAATGTTTGTTGCGTCCATCGAGGATGATTCGAGTTGCCTCGTCAAGGGACATTGGCGGCTTATAGACGCGGCGACTGATCAGTGCGTCGAATACGTCAGCCAAGGCCATCAGACGCGCTGAGACCGGAATCTCGGCACCCGAGAGGCCGGCTGGATAGCCGCTGCCATCCCATTTTTCCTGGTGCCCGAGCGAAATTTCGCGTGCCACTTTTAGGAAGGTAAAGGCACCATCGGCCAGCTCGGCCGTACCCGTATCGGCGCCGGCAAGCGACTGTGCGATGGCCCGGTCGATGGCATCTGCACCGATGAGCGGATGGGTTTTCATGATGTCAAACTCTTCCGGCGTTAGGCGACCAGGCTTGAGCAGAATTGCATCGGGGATACCTACTTTACCGATGTCGTGCAGAGGAGCGGCTTTGACCACCATTTCCAAGCGAGAACCGCTCAGCGCAGAGCTGAAGGCTGGGTGCTCGACTAAATGGCGGGCCAGTACTTCAACATAGAGTTGCGTACGCACGATATGGTTGCCGGTTTCAGTGTCGCGCGCTTCCGCAAGGCAAGCTAGTGCGCGCACGCTTAGATCCTGGATAAGCAGGTTTTCGCGCATGCGTCGGGAAATTTCTTGCTCCAGCCAGTCATTTTCGCGGGCCAAACGGTCCCGTGCCTGCTTGAGTTCAAGTTGCGTGCGGACGCGGGCCAAGACGACGGCGGGATTGAACGGCTTGGAGATATAGTCGACAGCACCTTGCTGCAGGCCGCGTTCCTCGTCCTCGGATGCCGACATGGCGGTAATGAAAATAACCGGGATATCTGCCGTCATCGGGTCTGCGCGAAGCTTGCCAAGCACCTCGTAACCATCCATGCCGGGCATCATGACGTCGAGCAGGATAAGGTCGGGACGTGTTCCGGTGCGAGCCGCGCGCAGGGCTCGTTCGCCCGAGTTGGCGGCTCTGATCTGGTAGGAGGGGCACAGCAATTCACCGAGAATCGTCAGATTTTGCGGTGTGTCGTCAACTATCAGGATGGTGGCGGCCGGCTGCTCGATTTCGACCGCCGAATGCAATGCTCCGGTCATTGTCGCCTCCTTTTTCGGTGATCATAACTCTAAAGTTCGACCATCTGCGTAATCTTTTTTAATATTTTATTAAATTTGGTGTTTTTGGCTAGCTGGCTGCCTGCTTTATACCGGAACCTTCGGGGTGCCGTGGGCGCCCAGTCGGAGCGAGAGCGCCTCGGCATGGCTTTTCAGGCTGGTTACTACCTGGCCATCGGCACTCATGTCGAACATTCCCTGCACGCCAACGACAACGACCGCCATGGTGATCTCGTTCTTGAAATTGAAGACTGGAGCTGCCACGGCCGCAACGCCAGGCACACGATGAAAGCCCGCAGTATCGGCAAATCCTTTGTCGCGGATGTCGGCCAGCATCGTTTCGATGCCGGTCTTGGTCTTGAGCTCGGGCGGAACGTCGGGTGCCTTGATTTCTGCCGCGATGAGCGGGGCGACGGTCTTTTTGGGCATCCATGCGGCGAACACGCGGCCGGTGGCCGAGGAGAGCAAATCCATCACCGTGCCGGTGATCACATTGACGGTGATCGGCCGGCGCGGCCGCTCCCAACGCACGATGACCGGGCCCTTGTCGCCCCAGACGGCGAGGGCGGTGGTCTGATTGATTTCGTCGCGCATGTCGGCGATGGTGTTCAGGCCCAGGCGAACGCGATCGAGCCGGTCGAGTGCGACCAGGCCGATATTCATGGCGAAAGCCCCGAGGTCGTAGCGCGAACTCATCGGATCCTGTTCGACCAGGCCGGCCCGGATCAGGCTGACCAGATAGCGGTGTACCTTGGATGCCGGCATGTCGGCGGCGGCGGCGATTTCCTTGAGCATCATCGAGCGCTGGCCGTTGACCATGGCCTTGAGGATGCTCATGCCGATTTCGAGTGACTGGACGCCATGTTTGTTGTCGATATCGTCGCTCATACGATCTCCCTAATTTTGTTATTCGGAATCAATTCTATAATTGCCAAATAACTTTTGAAAGCGAGTTGCAGCATGACTTCATTGCGTGTTTACGCCATCGACGGCATCGTGCCGGTGGTCGATCCCACGGCCTACGTTCACCCCAGCGCCGTACTGATTGGCGACGTCATCGTCGGCCCCGGCTGCTACGTCGGTCCCTGCGCCAGTCTGCGCGGCGATTTCGGGCGCCTGATCCTGGAGGCGGGGGCGAATCTGCAGGACACTTGCGTCATGCATGGCTTTCCGGGGACCGATACCGTGGTCGGCGAAAACGGCCATATCGGCCATGGTGCCGTTTTGCACGGCTGTTGTGTTGGCCGCAACGCCCTGGTCGGCATGAATGCGGTGATCATGGACAACGCGGTAATCGGCGAGGCGAGCATCATCGCTGCTTCAGCCTTCGTCAAGGCCAGCGAAGTCGTGCCCGACGGGGTGCTGGTGGCCGGCGTTCCGGCCAAGGTCATTCGCCCGCTGAGCGACGAGGAAATGGCCTGGAAGGCCGAAGGGACGAAAACCTATCAGGACCTGACGCGGCGTTGCCTGGCGACCATGGTGGAAACGGCGCCCTTGGTTGCCATGGAAGCGGACCGCAAGCGTATCGTCATGCCCGACGTCATACCGCTCACCGAATTGAAGAAACGGGGCGGCTGAGCGGCCTCAGGCCATCAGCGGATCGTATTGCGGGAAGCGTTCCGGCAGGGAAGCGTCGACAATCGGCACGCTGCCGTCGGCCAGGCACATCTCCCGGTCGAGATGGCGATTGGAGCCTGTCTCCAGTCGCTTGTACAACTCCTTGCACAGCAGGCGGGCCTGCTGCCCCGTCCAGTCGGGCGGCAGCAGCACTTCCGGCAGTTCCGGGTCGCGCAGCAAGAGGCGACGGTAATCGTGAATGAGCAGGAGGCGGAGCAGGAAGGCATCCTGATCGGAGATTTCCGCCATTTGGTCACGACGCAGGGAGTCGAGAATCGGCTGGTAGGCAGTAACGAAACCCGCGTAGGCCTCGGCTAGTCCGCCCAGGTCCCAGGCGCGGCTGACCAGGTCGGCATCGCTGGCCGACTGGGCAGCGGGGGCGTCGGCCGCGAACAGCGGAAACAGCGCCGGCAGGGCCGCACCCAGGCCTTCGGCGATCAGCGCGTCGAGCACGGTGGGCAGGTCGGCGCCGGGGTGCACGAAGCAGTCGTTGCCAAGAATGCCAAAGCCCTGCCAGAACAGTGCTCGCCTGAGCTGTTCGCGCAGTTTCGGCTCCACGTCGCCAACGACGAGAATGACCCGCCAGCGGCGATCCCACAACGGCGCATGGGCTGCGTAAATATGGCGGGAAGCTTCGTCGAAACGGCGGCGGCCGGAGGGGGTCAGCACATAATCGGCGCGGCGGCCGATCGTTTCCGTGCGCAGCCATTCTTCTTTCGCCAGCCGGAATACTGAGGTGCGGATCAGACGCTCATTCAGTTCCAGCGGCTCGAGCAGGCGGATCAGGCTGCCGAGCCAGATACGTCCGCCGCGCGGCAGGATGGCATCGCCGAAGGCGGTGATGATCAGCGAACCGGCCTGGACACGGCGTTGTGCTCGAAAGGCGTCGAGGCGCTGCTGAACTGCTTCGGTCACGATGGTGGTAGGTGTTTGGGATAAACGGCGAAGTTTACCGTACTGTCAGTGGGGGAATCCATTGGCCGAAAGAGGGAAAGGGCTCCATCTTCGGGCTAGGGCAATAAAAAAGCCCCGGATCGACGATCGCGGGGCTGATGGAGGCGACTTCCGTTGGGAGAAGTCGCCTGTTCCATCTGGCTTGCTACCGGTTAGCCGCAGGTACCGACGGCACCGCAGGCGGTGCAGAAATCGCAGCCATCCTTGCGGATCATCGTGTGGTTACCGCACTCGCTGCACAGCTTGCCCTGGGTCGGCAGCACCTTGTTGCTGGTGGTGTCTTCCGGCGCTTCCAGGATGCCCATCTGCTGCAGCGGGAAACCGGTTTCGTCGAGGATGCCGAGCATCGCATAGCGGTGGATGATCAGCTGGGCGATGTAGGCGACGGTCGACGGGTAGGTCTGCTGCTTGCGCGAACCCGGGACGAAGGCCATGAAATCGCCGAGCGGCTCGGAGTAGTCGAGCAGCTTGCGCAGCTTCATGCCGATCCAGGCCGGATCGAGGACGCGCATGTCGAGCGACAGAAGCTTGGACAGACCGTCGAGGGCGCGCGGGTAGTTGCCCGACAGCCACATCGAGTACGGACGCGAGGTGCCGTCCGGCAGCGTGATTTCCTTCAGGCCGAGGACGAAGTCTTCGCCGGTGGAGGGGTTGCTGACGTCGACCGTCCAGGACAGGGTGCCGTCGGTACCGGTCTTCGGTTCCTTGGCGCTGAACAGGGCATCCTTGACCGGCGTCGGGCCATCGTGACCGAAGGCCCCGAGTTGTTCGACACGCCAACGGATGACCTGGGCCATGGCGGAAACGACGGACGGCATGCGCTTGCGCTCGCCATGCGGCGGCATTTGCATTTCGAAGGAATCACCCGGGGTCTTGGCCAGGGCATCCAGTTTCATCTCCAGCCAGCCGTGGTCGTTGGCGCGCATATCCATGGACAGGGTCTTGGCGACGGCGCCCAGGCCACGCGGTTCGGCCGGGCCGTTGGCCCAGACTTCGAACGGCCAGGCACGGCCTTCCGGTTCGACGTGGCCGACGAACAGGGCGAACTTGCCGATCGGCGAGTCGACCATGTAGGTCCAGCACAGGTTGCCTTCCGGCAGGCTCGGGCGGCCCGGCCAGCGCAGGCTGGCCAGCACCGGGGCCGGCAGGTTCTTGATCGACAGGCGACGGTTGGCGTCGGAGACGAAATCCTGCGGCGCCTTGGCGTCGGCCGCCGGGGCGGCTTCGGTCTTGGTCGGTTCGACCGAGAGGACGGAACCGAGCACGCTATTCGGACGATAGGTGGCCAGACCCTTCAGACCGGCCTTCCAGGCCTGCATGTACAGATCCTGGAAATCTTCGTACGGGTAGTCGGCCGGCACGTTGACCGTCTTGGAGATCGAGGTATCGATATACGGGGCAACCGCAGCCACCATGTCGGCGTGTGCCTTGGCGGAGATTTCCAGCGCCGTGACGAAGTATTCCGGCAGCTTGGCGACGTCGCCGCCCTGATGCTTGTACAGACGCCAGGCGTAGTCTTCAACCGAGTATTCCTTGATCGTGCCGTCTTGCATCCGCTTCTTGCGGTTGTAGGTCCAGGAGAACGGCGGTTCGATACCGTTCGAGGCATTATCGGCGAAGGCCAGCGAGATGGTGCCGGTCGGCGCGATGGACAGCAGGTGCGAGTTGCGCAGGCCGTGCTTGCGGATTTCGGCCTTGATGTCGTTCGGTAGACGGGAAGCGAAATTGCCACCGGACAGATACAGCTCGGCGTTGAACAACGGGAAGGCGCCGCGCTCCTTGGCTAGTTCGACCGAGGTCAGATAGGCGGTGTCGCGCATGAATTCGCTGATGCGGGCAGCCATGGCGCGAGCTTCCGGCTTGTCGTAGCACAGGCGGAGCATGGCCAGGGCATCGCCCAGGCCGGTGAAGCCAAGGCCGACGCGGCGCTTGTTGGCGGCTTCCTGCTGCTGGCGCTCGAGCGGCCAGTGGGTGGCGTCGAGCACGTTGTCGAGCATCCGGGTGGAGGTGCGGACGACTTCGGCAAAACCGTCGAAATCGAATTCGGCCTGCTCGGAGAACGGGTTCTTGACGTACAGGGTCAGGTTGATCGAACCCAGGCAGCAGCAGCCATACGGCGGCAGCGGCTGTTCGGCGCAGGGGTTGGTGGCCTCGATCACTTCGCAGTAATTGAGGTTGTTGTCCTTGTTCATGCGATCCAGGAACAGGATGCCCGGTTCGGCGTGATCGTAGGTGGACTTCATGACCTGGTCCCACAGGTCGCGGGCGCGGACCTTGCGGTATACCCACATGCCGTCGTCGCGCTGGTAGGCGCCCTCCGATTTCATTTCGACATTCGGCTCGGCACGATGGACCAGCTCGACATCGGTATCGGCATCGACGGCTTCCATGAAGCCATCGGTCACGCCGATGGAGATGTTGAAGTTGGTCAGATCGCCGTGGTCCTTGGCGTGGATGAATTCCTCGATATCCGGATGGTCGCAACGCAGCACGCCCATCTGGGCGCCGCGGCGGGCACCGGCGGATTCGACAGTCTCGCAGGAGCGGTCGAAGACGCGCATGTACGACACCGGGCCGGAAGCGCGCGACTGGGTGCCCTTGACGTGGGCGCCCTGCGGACGGATGGATGAGAAGTCGTAACCGACACCGCCGCCACGACGCATGGTCTCGGCGGCCTGGGCCAGGGCGGTATAGATGCCAGGCTTGCCATCGGTGGTCTCGACGATGGAGTCGCCCACCGGCTGCACGAAGCAGTTGATCAGCGTGGCCTGCAGGTCGGTACCGGCGGCGGAGTTGATACGGCCGGCCGGGATGAAACCGTTTTCCTGGGCCCACAGGAACTTGGCTTCCCAATGGGCGCGGTCCTTTTCCTGTTCGACTTGAGCCAGTGCCCAGGCGACGCGCTTGCGCACGTCGTGCACATTGGTTTCCTTGCCCTTGGCGTACTTTTCGACCAGCACTTCGCCGGAAATTTCCTGCTCGGGCAGAGGAGCGAATTGCGGCGGTGCGGGAATGTCGGTCAGTGAAAGCTGCTCGGCGACTTTGCTCATTAAGGCTCCTCTCGACAGTTCGATGTTAGTGGTGTGGTGGAGGAGGAATCTACTATATCTAGTGGGTGGATACAATCCGTTGACTAAATACGGGGTGTTGTGTCTTGGGTTGGATTGCCTATGTCATGGCCTGGAAAAGCCCAAAAAAACAAAGCCCCAGCGAGTTTTTTCGCTGGGGCTTATGCAATAAAAATATTTTTTAGAGGGCGAGCAGGGTCTGTGCGTGGTGGGCCATCATCCATTCCTCGTTGGTCGGAATGACCAGTACGTCGACCGTGCTGTTGCCCGCGCTGATCACGATGTCGTGACGTGCGTTGGCTTCCGGATTGGTACGGATGCCCAACCATTCGGAGAGCAGGCAGACGCGGCGGCGTACCTCGGCGGCGTGCTCGCCGATGCCGCCGGTGAACACCAGAGCGTCGAGGCCACCGGCTGCGGCAGCGAGCGAGCCGAGTTCGCGGGCGATGCGGTAGCAAAACAGGTCGACCGCCTCATGCGCTTCCGGCTTGTCGCTGGAGAGCAGGGTACGCATGTCCTGGCTGAGGCCGGATACGCCGAGCAGGCCCGATTCCTTGTAGAGGATGCGGGTCATGTCCTTGACCGAGTAGTTCTTCGTCTCCATCAGGTGGAGGACGACGCCGGGGTCGAGGTTGCCGCAGCGGGTGCCCATCATCAGGCCGTCGATGGTCGAGAAGCCGAGCGTGGTGGCGACGCACTTGCGATTGACCATGGCCGCCATGCTGGCGCCGTTGCCGAGGTGGGCGACGACGACACGGCCGTTGGCGCGGTGCGAATGCTCCGGCAGGGCGCGGGCGATGAATTCGTAAGAGAGACCGTGGAAGCCGTAGCGTTTGATGCCTTCGGCAGTCAGCGCGCGCGGCAGGCCGAAGGTCTGGGCGACTTCCGGCTGCGTGCGGTGGAAGGCGGTATCGAAGCAGGCGACTTGCGGCACCTCGGGCAGCAGGTTCTGCAAGGCCTTGATGCCGGCCACGTTATGCGGTTCGTGCAGCGGGGCGAGCGGGATGAAGCTTTCCAGGTGGCCGAGGACCACGTCGTCGATCAGCGTCGGCTTGCTGTAGCGTTCGCCGCCATGGACGACGCGATGGCCGACGGCGACGATCTGCCAGCCGGCCTGGGTGGCCTGGAACCACTTGAGCAGGGCATCGAACGCGACGTCATGCGACACGCGTTCGCCGGCGATCATCTGGTCGGCTATCTTTTCACCGGCCTTGTCCTTGGCCACCATCTTGGTGGCATTGGTGCCGATGCCGTCGATCTGGCCGGAGACCTCGGCTTGGGGCGAAATGTGCTGGTTGAGCGGGAAGAGGGCGAACTTGATGGAGGACGATCCAGCGTTGATCGTCAGGATGGCTTGTTTCATGTCAGGCTTTTCCGTTACTGCGGTTGGCGTGGGCGATCAGCGCGGCGATGACGCACGAGGCAGTGCGCGTTTCGGCGGAATCGGCGCGGCTGGTCAAAACGATGGGCACCTTGGTGCCAAGCACGATGCCGGCAGTCAGGGCGTTGGCGAGGTATTCGAGTTGCTTGGCGACCATGTTGCCGGATTCCAGGTCGGGCACGACGAGGATTTCGGCGTGGCCGGCGACGGCCGACTTGATGCCCTTGGTCTTGGCGGCGACGATGGAAACGGCGTTGTCGAAGGCGAGCGGGCCATCGAGGATGCCGCCCTTGATCTGGCCGCGGTCCGCCATCTTGCACAGGGCGGCGGCATCGAGGGTGGACTGGATTTTCGGATTGATCGTTTCGACCGCCGACAGGATGGCCACCTTGGGCTCGGGAATACCGATCACGTGGGCCAGTTCGATGGCGTTCTGGATGATGTCGGCCTTCTCTTCGAGCGTCGGCGCGATGTTGATTGCGGCGTCCGTGATCAGCAGGGGGCGCGGGTAGGTCGGCACGTCCATCACGAAGACGTGGCTGATCCGGCGGCTGGTGCGCAGGCCGTTGGCACGGGCGACGACTTCGCCCATCAGTTCGTCGGTATGCAGGCTGCCCTTCATCAGCGCCTCGGCATCGCCGGTGCGCACCAGCGACACGGCAAGTGCGGCGGAGTCGTGGCTGTGGGCGGCATTGACGATGCGGATGCCGGTCAGGTCGATGGCGTTTTCTTCGGCAACGGCGCGGATCTTGGCTTCCGGGCCGACCAGGATGGGCTCGATGATGCCGGCCTGGAAGGCCATGACCGGTCCCTTCAGCGATTCCTTGTCGCACGGGTGGGCGACGGCGGTCGGGATCGGCTCCAGCCCCTTCACGCGCTGCAGCAGGTGGGTGTAGCGCTCGTGCTTGTCGTCGATACGGATTTCCGGCATGTGCACTTCTTCCAGGCGAGCAACCTTTTCGGTCGGCGCCAGGATTTCTGCCGTGCCGCGCACCACCTGCAGGCCTTCCTGATTGGTGCACACGCAATCGAAGATGACGTGCTTGTTGTGGTCGAACTTCTGCTTGGCGGTGACGGTAATGGTGATCGTGTCGCCGATGGTCACCGGGCGGGCGAAGTGCAGGCTCTGGTCGATCAGGATGGTGCCGGGGCCGGGGAATTGGGTGCCGAGCACGGTCGAGATCAGCGAGCCGCTCCACATGCCGTGGGCGATCACCTCGCGGAACATGCCGCTCTCCGCATAGCCGGGATCGACCACTGCCGGATTGACGTCGCCGGTCAGTACGGCGAAGAGTTTGACGTCTTCCGGCATCAAGGTGCGTTTCAGGCTGGCCGAATCGCCGATCTTGATTTCTTCGTAGGTCTTGTTGATCAGATAGCGTTGTTCGGTCTGGGTGTTCATACGCGCTCCGCTACGTCAGGATGATTCGAAGAAGTATAGGGTGCTGCGGTGCAGCACTCAATTGGAATGGAAGCGATGGAACTATTCACGTCGTGCCCGTCGGCGTTCCTGGCTGACCAGCGGTGTGGGCGGGCTGGTGTCGAGGCCCGGATGCAGTGCGAGCAGCTGGTCGAGCACCCACTGGTTGGCTTCGTAGGTAAATTCGCGGGCGTCTAGCGGGGCTTCGGTCAGCGCTTCAGCAAAGAGCGCCACGGCGGCCGAGCGGCTGACGCCGTATTCGCAGTGCACCATCAGCGAGATATCGAAGGGGGCGGCATGCAGTTCGCCGAGAAAGGCATCGATCTGCTTGGCCATGGTTCGGTCGAACAGGCCGGGCAGTGACGGCATGAATTCGTCGGCCGGCACGGCATCGAAGAAGGAGAGGCGCAGCACGTGGCGGAACAGCGGGTCGAGCTTGGCTTCCGGCGTCGTCGGATCGGTGATCGAGATGACTGCCATGTAGGGCGAGCCGCGCAGTTGTTCGGCCAGTTTGCGCGAGGTGTACTGGATATGGTTGATGGTCATGGCCGGCGTCTATTCCATGAAAACCGGGTCGGAGAAAACCAGCGTGCCGTCCTTGCGCATCATCAGGTTGTCGGCCTTGATCAGGTCGGGCAGGGCGCCGTATTCGTCGGTGAAGCTCTCCAGCGCCTGCAGCGACTCCTGCACGGCGTCGGTCCAGCCCATGGGCGTGACGGTCAGGTGATGCAGGGCGATGCGGCCCATGTCCTGCGCCAGGTTGCGCCACATCATGCAGGCATCGTAGTAGGAGGTGCACAGTTTGGTCGCCACATCGGCCGCTTCGCCCTGGCCGGGCAGCGGGTAAAGGCGTTCGACCTCGACGATGTGGAAGGGAAAGCCACGACTCGATTTGCCGGCGGTACCGTGATCGGCGAAGACGACCGGGAAATGGCGGCCGGTTGGCCGGTCGGGCGCCGTGTAATAGGCGTAGTCGGTTGGCGAGGAGAGCACCTTGTAGACGCGTTCCTGGCCGTCGACGGTCGGCGCCTCAAGGACGATGGTGCTTTCGCCGCGGCCGATTTCCTTGCGCCCGTTCAGCAAGGGGTGGTCGGGGACGGGGTCGGCGATCAGTCCGTCGTTTTCTGCCATCGTTTTCTCCCAAAGCGGGGTGAGGAAGGCGGGCCTTCACTCACCCGGTTTTTTGCCTTTTTGCCGCGTGCACCGCAGCAGACGACTTTCTACGGCTTAAGCGACGATATGGGCACCGGCGTCGACGTAGATGGTCTGCCCGGTCATGCCCGAGGAGCCCGAGGTGCACAGGAAGGCGGTCAGGGCACCGACTTCATCGATGGTCACGGTGCGGCCGAGCGGTGCCTTCTGGGCGTCGGATTCGAGCAGGTTGTTGAAGTTGGCGATGCCGGAGGCGGCGCGGGTCATGATCGGACCGGGCGACACGGCGAAGACGCGGATGCCCTTGGGGCCGAGGTCATAGGCCATGTAGCGGACGGCCGATTCGAGCGCCGCCTTGATGATCCCCATGACGCCGTAGTTGCGCACGACACGCTCGGCGCCGAGGTAGGACATGGTGATCAGCGAGCCGCCATGGCTCATCAGCGGTTCCAGCGCCTTGGCCATGCGCAGAAAGCTGTGGCAGGAAACGTTCATCGCCGCATCGAAGCCTTCCTCGGTGGTGTCGATGACGCGGCCGTGCAGGTCGTCGGCGTTGCAGAAAGCCATCGAGTGAATGGCGAAGTCGAGTTCGCCGAAAGTTTCGCCGCACTTGGCGATAACGCCTTCCAGGCAGCCCGGTTCGGAAACGTCGAGGCGTTCGAACAGCTTGGCGCCCAGCGCTTCGGCCAGCGGCTGGGTGTACTTGGCGGTCTTTTCGTTTTGGTAGGTCAGGGCGATTTCGCCGCCGAGGGCGACGATGGCCTTGGCCACGGCATAGGCGATGGATTTGTCGTTGGCGACGCCGGTGATCAGGCCTTTTTTGCCAGCCAGCGGGAGCAGGGTTTGTTCCGTCGTGGTCATGCTGTTCTTCCTCTTATTAAAGTTCAGAAATGCTGCTGCAATGCAACAATTTTGCATGAGTGTTACGTGTTTTCATGCCTGAATACATGCTGTAGTGCAGCATCATTCTTGCACAATCAGATTGCTGAAAGTTGACATGGGTCAGATCGCTGTCAGGGAGAAACAACTTCTCTTTGATATTCGACAAAAAACCGAAACCTGATGGTGTTACGCTTTCCTTCGTCATAAGACTTCGCGGGGGAATGTCGTGGCTATCAACGAAATGCATGCCGAAGCCGTCGCCGGCGTCGTGGATCGCGTGGTTGCTCGCTACAAGCGGGACGCCACCTGCATGGTGCAGATTCTGCGCGAGATTCAGGAAGCCTGCGACTGGATATCGCCGGAAGCGATCGACCGCCTGCAAAGCACGCTCGGCGTACCGCGCACCAAGATCGAAGGCGTCGCCGGCTTCTATTCCTTCTTTTACCTGCAGCCACGTGGCAAGTACCGCGTGCTCTTCTCGGACAACGTGACCGACCGCATGGGCGGCAACCGCGACCTGCGCGACCGCCTGTGCAATGCGCTGTGGGTCGAGCCGGGCAAGGTTTCGGAGGACGGGCTGGTCAGCGTTGCGATGACTTCCTGTACCGGCCTGTGCGACCAGGGGCCGGGCCTGCTGGTCAATAACTACGCCATCGGCCAATTGACGGAAGAGCGCATCGACCGCATCGCCGAGCTGATCCGCGAGCGCGTGCCGATGACGCAATGGCCGGCCGAGTTCTTCAAGATCGAAGACAACATCCGCCGCGCCGACATCCTGCTCAGTAGCGACCTGACGCCGGGCGATGCCCTGCGCGCCGCGCGGGCAAGGGCGCCGGACGAAGGTTTGATGGCCTCGAACATGCGCTCCTGGCGCGAAGGCTTGCCCAGCGGCATCGGCGGGCCGATCGCCATGCTCGACGAGATCAAGCGCGCCAATCTGCGTGGCCGCGGCGGCGCTGGTTTCACGACCGGCCTGAAGTGGGAAGCCTGCCGCAATGCGCCGCTCAAAGCCGGGCATCAGCGCATCGTGGTGTGCAATGCCGACGAAGGCGAGCCGGGCACCTTCAAGGATCGCGTACTGCTCTCGAAATTCCCCGATCTGGTGTTCGAAGGCATGACGGTGGCCGCCTATGCCGTCGGTGCGACGCGCGGCTTCCTTTACCTGCGCGGCGAATACCGCTACCTGCTCGATCATCTGAATGCCGTGTTGATCCACCGTCGGCGGGAGAAACTGCTCGGCGAAAACATCCTGGGGATTCCGGGCGCGGATTTCGATATCGAGATTCACCTCGGGGCCGGGGCTTATGTTTGCGGCGAGGAATCGGCCCTGATCGAGTCGCTCGAAGGCAAGCGCGGCACGCCGCGCAACCGGCCGCCTTTCCCGGTGACCAACGGCTATCTCGACCAGCCGACCATCGTAAACAACGTCGAAACCTTCGCCGCCGCCGCGATGATCGCCCTGAACGGCGGCGAGTGGTATGCCGGCATGGGCACCAAACACTCGGCCGGCACCAAGATCTTGTCGGTGTCCGGCGACTGCGAACGGCCGGGTATCTACGAATACCCCTTTGGCGTCAGCATCCGCCAAGTGCTCGAGGATTGTGGCGCCAAGGATACGCAGGCCGTTCAGGTTAGCGGGCCATCCGGGGTTTGCGTGGCGCCGAACGAGTTCGAGCGCATCATTGGCTTTGAGGATATTCCGACGGCCGGCGCCTACACGGTCTTCGACCAGTCGCGCGACATGTTCGAAATGGCGCGCAACTACGTGCATTTCTTCCAGCATGAGAGTTGCGGTTTCTGCACGCCGTGCCGGGTTGGCACCTCGCTGCTCAAGAATCTGATGGACAAGCTGCACAAGGGGGCCGGGTCGCCCTACGACCTGGCCGAAATCGAGAAGCTAAATCTGTTGCTGCAATCGATGAGCCATTGCGGCCTCGGCCATACTGCCTGCAACCCGGTGCTCGATACCTTGGCCAAGTTCCGGCCGGCCTACGAAAAACGCATGATGCAACAAGACTTCGTGCCGGCTTTCGATCTTGACAGCGCGCTGGCCCAAGCTCGCCAGATGACCGGGCGCGACGATGCCGGCGCGCACCTGAGCAGCGTACACGGAGGTGCAGCATGAGCCTGAATTTCACCCTGGACGGCAAGTCCATTCCCTTCGCCGAGGGGCAGACCATCCTGCAGGCGGCGCAAGCGGCCGGTGTCTTCATTCCGCATCTGTGCTATCACCCGGAATTCAAGCCGCACGGTTCGTGCAAGCTGTGTACGGTCAAGGTGAACGGCCGGCAGACAGCCTCCTGCACCATGCGCGCCGCACCGGGCATGGTGGTGGAAAGCGAGACCGAGGAAATCAACGCCGAAAGGCGGGCGCTGACGCAGATGCTCTTCGTCGAAGGCAATCATTTCTGCCCTTCGTGCGAGAAGAGTGGTCAGTGCCAGCTGCAGGCCACGGCCTACCACTTGGGCATGATGAGCCCGCATTACGATCATTTCTTCCCGAATCGGCCAGTCGATGCCTCGCACCCGGATGTGTTGCTCGATTTCAATCGCTGCATCCTGTGCTCGCTGTGCGTGCGGGCCAGCCGCGACGTCGATGGCAAGAATGTTTTTGCGCTGTCCGGACGCGGCATCGGCACGCATCTGATCGTCAATGCCAAATCGGGGCGTTTGGGCGACACCGATTTCACGCTCGACGACAAGGCGGCCAAGGTCTGCCCGGTCGGCGTCATCCTGAAGAAGCACCAGGGCTTTGCCGTGCCCATCGGCGAACGCAAGTACGACAAGGCGCCGATCGACGATGTCGTGACGGAGGGCAAGTGACATGAGCGCCAAGAAGAAACTGAAGGTGGCAACGACCTCACTGGCCGGCTGTTTTGGCTGCCACATGTCCTTTCTCGATATCGACGAGCGCTTGTTTACCCTGCTCGAACACATCGAGTTCGACCGCTCGCCGCTGACTGACATCAAGCATTGCAGTCCGGATTGCGATATCGGCATCATCGAAGGCGGCCTGTGCAATGCCGAGAACGTGCATGTGCTGCGCGAGTTCCGCCAGAACTGCAAGATACTGATCGCCCTGGGCGCCTGTGCCGTGACCGGCGGCCTGCCGGCGCAGCGCAATCATCTGCCGCTGACGACCATCCTCGAAGAGGTCTATCACACCAGTCCGGGGCTGGCCAACGGCATGATCCCGAACGATCCGGAGCTGCCCTTGCCGCTGAATCAGGTGCACCCGATCCACGAGGTGGTCAAGGTGGATTACTTCATTCCCGGCTGCCCGCCGTCCGGTGACGCCATCTGGAAGGTGCTGACCGATCTGCTGGCCGGCAAGGAACCGTCGCTTGGCCACGGCCTGATGCACTACGACTGAATTCCTGAGGCCATCGCCCCATGACTTTGTCAACTTCGCCTCGCCGTGCTGTTTGCACTGTCTTCGTCTCGTTTTCGCGTCCTGGGGCGATGGCCTCAGGAATAGGGAGCATGGTATGACTTTCAATCTGGAAACCGCCCAACACCCGGAAAACCTGCGCCGTGTCGCCATCGATCCGGTGTCGCGCGTCGAAGGCCACGGCAAGGTGACCATCCTGCTCGACGACCAGAACAAGGTGCATCAGGTGCGCCTGCATATCGTCGAGTTCCGGGGCTTCGAGAAATTCATCCAGGGCCGCCCGTATTGGGAAGTGCCGGTCATGGTCCAGCGCCTGTGCGGTATTTGCCCGGTGTCTCACCATCTGGCGGCGTCCAAGGCGCTTGACGTCATCGTCGGCGCGAAGAAACTGACGCCGGCGGCCGAGAAGCTGCGCCGTCTGATGCATTACGGCCAGATGCTGCAGTCGCATGCGCTGCATTTCTTCCACCTGTGTTCCCCCGACCTGCTGTTCGGCTTCGATAGCGACGTGACCAAGCGCAACATCGTTGGTGTCGCCATGGAACACCCGGAAACCGCCAAGCGCGGCGTGCTGTTGCGCAAGTTCGGCCAGGAGGTGATCCGCGTTACCGCTGGCAAGCGCGTGCATGGCACCGGCTCCGTGCCGGGCGGCGTGAACAAGTCGCTGACTGTCGCCGAGCGCGATGAACTGCTGAAGGACATCTATCACATCATCCAGTGGTCGCGCGATGCGGTAAAGCTGATCCAGAAGGTGCATACGCAGGATCCTGGTCTGTACAACAGCTTCGGCATCTTCCGCTCCAATTTCATGTCCCTGGTCGGCAACAACGGCGATCTCGATTTCTACCACGGCACGTTGCGCGCCCGCGACGACAACGGCGAGTTGATCTTCGATCACGTCGATTACCAGCGTTATCAGGAGTACATCGAGGAAGAAGTGCGCTCGTGGAGCTACATGAAGTTCCCGTACTTCCGTTCGCTGGGCAAGGCGCACGGCTGGTACAAGGTCGGCCCGCTGGCCCGGGTGCAGAACTGCAACCAGATTTCGACGCCCTTTGCCGAGAGCGAGCGCAAGGAGTTCGTCGATTACGCCGGCGGTACGCCGATGCACGCGCCCTTGGCCTATCACTGGACGCGCATGATCGAGATGCTGCATGCCGCCGAGGTGATCAAGGAATTGCTGCACGACGACGACCTGCTGTCGGACGATCTGATGGTGCAGGGCGAACGTCAGATGGAAGGCGTCGGCGTCATCGAAGCACCGCGCGGCACGCTGTTCCACCACTATCAGGTGGACGAGAACGACGTGGTGACCATGGCCAACCTGATCGTGTCGACCACCAACAACAACCAGGCGATGAACGAGGCTATCCGCCACGTGGCGCATCGCTACCTGCACGGCCGTGAAGTCACCGAAGGGCTGCTCAACCACATCGAGGTCGCCATCCGCGCTTTCGACCCCTGCCTGTCCTGCGCGACGCATGCGCTGGGCAAGATGCCGCTGGAGGTCGAACTGGTCGATGCGGAAGGCTCATTGGTGCACAGCCTGAGCCGGGCATGACCGCGCCGGTCGTCGTCTTTGCCGTCGGCAACCCGAGTCGGGGCGACGATGCCATCGGGCCGGTGTTGTTCGAGCGTCTGCTCGTCTGGCTGGATCGGGAAGGCCTGGCGCAAGGCTTCGAACTGATCGAGGACTTCCAGTTGCAAATCGAACACGCGCTCGATTTGCGGGGGCGGGAATTGGCGCTGTTCATCGATGCCGGCGAGGGCACGCCGGCACCGTTCAGCTTCCGGCAGGTTCAAGCGGTCGCCGGCATCACCCACACGACGCACGAACTGCCGCCTGAGGCGGTGCTACAGGTCTATCGTCAGACCGAAGGGAGCGAGCCGCCGACTTCCTTCGTGTTGTGTGTGCGCGGCGAGAGTTTTGAGCTGGGCGAGCCGTTGTCGGAAATGGCCGAAAAACGTGTGCAGCAGGCCTTCGTCTTGTTGCAGGCACTCTGTCGTGAGGCCAACGGTGAGGCCTGGTCGGCGCGAGTTTCGTCGGCTTAGTGCGGCCCGATGGCAAAATGGGAAAGCTTCCCGCAGCGAGCGAACCCCGGAAAACCTGAGGTGACGGGGCATTTCTGCTGGAAGCCTGGTCTCAACGTGCTTGGATTTCACCCATGAATCGTTTTCTTGCCTGGTTGCTGAGTTGCTCGCTATTGCTGGCCGGCTGCGTTTCCTACGACGGGCGCGGTTTGCGGCCCGGTATCGATGGACGGGATAGCGTGCTGGCCAGCATGGGCGAGCCGGCCATGCGCTGGCAGGAGAAGGGAGGCGGCGAGCGCTTGGCCTATCCGCGTGGCCCGGCTGCGACGCAAACCTTCATGGTGCACATTGGCGCCGACGGCAAGCTGCAGCAGGTCGAGAAAGTGCTCGACATGGCGCATTTCGCCCGCATTCGTAGCGGCATCGACGACAAGGACAGCGTGCTGCACCTGATCGGGCCGCCCAATCCTGCATGGACCGTGTATTACGAGGCGCGCGACGAGTTGGCCTGGGAGTGGCTGTTCTGCGACGACTGGAGCTTGATGGCACGTTTTGGCGTGTTGTTCGATGGTCGCAGCGGCAAAGTGCGCAGCACGTTTCAGCGCCCGGAGTTGCGTGGGATGGATGGTAGTGCGCCGGCCTGCGGTCACTGAGCTGAGAAAAAGTCCGAGCAAAGGGCGAAAGCGCAGGATCGTTGTTGGCGCCAGGCGGGGCCGGGCCTATAATCGAATCAATTAATGACCCATCGGTCAGTAGCTGAACAGGTGTCGTATGAACCGCTCAAGCCTAAAAAGAATTTCGATTTTTGCCCTTTTCGTCCTGTGCACCGCAGCAGGCGGGTTTTATCTCTACCAGCAACGCCAGAATGCGCTGCCGCCGGGCTTTGCCTCTGGCAATGGGCGCCTGGAGGCGACCGAGGTCGATGTGGCGACCAAGATTGCCGGGCGGCTGGCCGAGCTGGGGCCGCGAGAGGGCGATAGTGTCGAGGCCGATGCTGTCGTCGGCCGCCTCGATGCCGACGATCTGCGTGCCCAGTTGCGGGCGGCCGAAGCGCAGGTGATCCAGGCGCAGAAGGCGGTCGATGAGTCGCGGGCCGGGGTGCGCAAGTCGCGTTCGGACGTTTCGCTGGCCGGCAAGACCTTGAAGCGTTCCGAGGAACTGGTCGGCAAGGGGTTCATCAGCCGCAACAAGCTCGATACCGACCAGACTGGCATGGAAGGTGCAATGGCCGGTATGGCGCAGGCGCAGAGCCGGGTGGCCGAGGCCGATGCGGCCGTCGCGGTAGCGCAGGCCAAGGTGGATAGCCTGAAGGCGACATTGAACGATACTTCGCTGAAGGCACCAATTGCCGGCCGCGTGCTCTATCGCCTGGCCGAGCCGGGCGAGGTGCTGGCGGCGGGCGGCAAGGCGCTGACCCTGGTCGATCTGTCCGACATGTATATGACCATCTACCTGCCGACCGAGAAGGCCGGGCAGGTGGCGGTCAATAGCGAAGCGCGCATCGTGCTCGATGCGCTGGCAGGGCAGGTAATTCCGGCCAAGGTCAGCTTCGTCGCGGCCAAGGCGCAATTCACGCCACGCGAAGTGGAAACGCGAACCGAGCGCGAGAAACTGATGTTCCGCCTGAAAGTGAAGGCCGATCCGGCCTGGCTGGCGGCGCATCGCGATCTGGCCAAGGGCGGCATGCCCGGCGTCGCCTACGTCAAGCTCGACGCCAACGCTACCTGGCCGGCCAACCTGCAGATCGAAGGAAAGTAGCGGAGGGCGGCCATGGACCGCACACCGGTCGCCCGTCTGCGCCAGGTCAGCCACCGCTACGGCAGCGTGGCGGCGCTGGACGGTGTCGGCATCGAGCTGCCGGCCGGCTGCATGGTCGGCCTGATCGGGCCGGACGGCGTCGGTAAATCCTCGCTGCTGGCGCTGGTTTCGGGGGCGCGGCAGATTCAGACCGGCAAGGTCGAGGTACTCGGTGGCGATATTAGCCAGCGCCATTTCCGCGCCTCGGTGCAGCCGCGTATCGCCTACATGCCGCAGGGGCTGGGCAAAAATCTCTACCCGACGCTGTCGGTGTTCGAGAACGTCGAATTCTTCGGCCGTCTGTTTGGCCAAGACAGGGCGGAGCGCGAAGCGCGCATCGCCGAACTGCTCGCCGCCACCGGCTTGTCGCCCTTCGCCGACCGACCTGCGGCCAAACTCTCCGGCGGCATGAAGCAGAAGCTCGGCCTGTGCTGTGCGCTGATCCACGATCCCGACCTGCTGATCCTCGACGAGCCGACCACCGGCGTCGATCCGCTATCGCGCCGCCAGTTCTGGGAGCTGATCGACAGCATCCGCGCCCGCCGGCCGGGCATGAGCGTATTGGTTGCCACCGCCTACATGGAGGAGGCCGAGCGCTTCGACTGGCTGGTCGCGATGGACGACGGCAAGGTGATCGGCACCGGCACGCCGGCCGAACTGCGCGCGCAAACCGGGCAGGCCACGCTGGACGGCGCCTTCATTCAGTTGCTGCCGGAAGACAAGCGGCGGGCGCATCAGGAACTGGTCATTCCGCCCTGGGTGGATAGTAGCCCTGGCTATGCCATTGAGGCGGAGGGGCTGACCCAGCGCTTTGGTGATTTCGTCGCGGTCGATGGGGTCAGCTTCCAGATCGACGAAGGCGAAATCTTCGGCTTTCTCGGTTCGAACGGCTGCGGCAAGACGACGACGATGAAGATGCTGACCGGCCTGCTGCCGCCGACTTCCGGCGAGGCCAAGCTGTTCGGCAAGACGGTCGACGCCAAGGACCTGGAAACGCGCAAGCAGGTCGGCTACATGTCGCAATCCTTCTCGCTTTACGGTGAGCTGACAGTGGCGGCCAACCTCGACTTGCACGCCCGACTGTTCCACCTGCCGGACGCACGGCGCGGCCCGCGCATCGCCGAATTGATGCAGCGTTTCGGGCTGGATGAATACGCCGATAAAGCGGCCGCCGACCTGCCGCTCGGTATCCGCCAGCGCCTGTCCTTGGCCGTGGCCGTGGTTCATGAGCCCAAGCTGCTGATCCTCGATGAGCCAACCTCCGGCGTCGATCCGGTGGCTCGCGACGAATTCTGGGAACTGCTGGTCGAGTTGTCGCGCCAGAAGGGCGTCACCATCTTCATCTCGACCCATTTCATGAACGAGGCCGAGCGCTGCGACCGCATTTCGCTGATGCATGCCGGCAAGGTGCTGGCCAGCGACACGCCAGCGGCCCTGTGCGCGGCGCGCGGCGAAAAGACGCTGGAAGCGGCCTTCATCGGCTATCTGGAGGAGGCTTCCGGCATGCTGGAAGCGACTGCTGCGGTGCACGAGGCAAAAACGGCAAAAACCGAAGCGCCACCCGCCGGCGAACGGCCGGGTAATGCCAGCGCCTTCAGCCTGCGCCGCCTGTTCGGCTATGCCTACCGCGAGGCGTTGGAATTGCGCCGCGACATGATCCGCCTCGGCTTTGCGCTACTCGGTTCGGTCATCATGATGTTCGTGCTCGGCTACGGCATGTCCTTCGATGTCGAGAACCTGCGCTTCGCCGTGCTCGACCGCGACCAGAGCCCGGAAAGCCGGGACTACATTTCCAACGTCGCCGGTTCGCGCTACTTCATTCAACGGCCCAACCTGCTCGATGAAGCTGACCTCGACCGACGCATGAAGAGCGGCGAGGTCTCGCTGGCCATCGAGATTCCCGCCGACTACGGGCGCGACCTGCGGCGGGGGCGGGCACCGGAAATCGGCGTGCTGGTCGACGGCGCCATGCCTTATCGCGGCGAAACGATGCGCGGTTACATCGAAGGCATGCACCGCGAATACGTCCAGCGCCTGCTGCGCGAACAGGCGGGGCTGGAGGCGGCACAGCCTTTCAGCATCGAGTCGCGCTACCGCTACAACCAGGATTTCAAGAGCGTCTATGCCATGGTGCCGGCGGTCATTCCGCTGCTCATGTTGCTCATCCCGGCCATCCTGATGGCGCTCGGTGTGGTGCGCGAGAAAGAGCTGGGTTCGATCACCAACCTCTACGTCACACCGGTGACGCGGCTCGAATTCCTGATCGGCAAACAACTGCCCTACATCGCCGTGTGCATGACCAGCTACTTCCTGATGATGCTGGAGGCCGTGCTGGTCTTCGGCGTGCCGGTCAAGGGCAGTTTCCTGGCCATGACGCTCGGTGCCTTGCTCTATGTGACGGCGACCACCGGCCTGGGGCTGCTGATGTCGACCTTCACCAAGACGCAGATCGCCGCACTGTTCGGCACGGCCATCGTGACCATGCTGCCGACCGTGCAATTCTCAGGCCTGACCACGCCGGTCGAGTCGTTGCAGGGAGGGAGTTACTGGGTCGGCCAGTTCTATCCGGCCACCTATTTCATCCTGATCTGCCGCGGTGCCTTCACCAAGGGCCTGGGCTTTGCCGAACTGTGGCCGTCCTTGCTGGCGCTGGCCGCCTTCATCCCGGTGCTGACGCTGGCCAGCGTCAGTCTGCTCAAGAAGCAGGAGAAATAAGGTGGCACGCTTCTCCTGGACCAACATCTTCCGCCTCGGCCTCAAGGAACTGCGCAGTCTGGCTGCCGACAAGGTGCTGCTCGGCCTGATCGTCTGGGCCTTCTCCGGCGCCATCTACGAGGCGGCGACCGGCGTGTCGCAGGAGCTGCACAATGCGCCGGTGGCCATCGTCGACGAGGATGTCTCGCCGCTGTCTACCCGCCTGGCCGGGGCGCTTTATCCGCCTTACTTCAAGGCTCCCGAGCTGATCAGGCTCGATCAGGTCGATGCGGCGATGAACAACAACAAATACGCCTTCGTGCTGGTCATTCCGTCCAATTTTCAGCGTGACCTGAGCGCCGGGCGGCAACCGGAAATCCAGCTCAATATCGACGCCACGCTCATCAGCCAGGCCTTCATCGGGGCCAGTTACATCAGCCAGATCGTCAGCGGCGAGGTCAGTGAATACCTGACCGGGCGGCGCGACTCGGCGACGTCGCCGATCCGCATCACGACGCGGGCGCGATTCAATCCCAACCTGACCGGTTTGTGGTTCGGCGGGGTCATGGAGGCGATCAACAACGTCACCATGCTGACCATCATCCTGGTCGGCGCCGCCTTCATTCGTGAGCGCGAGCACGGCACCATCGAGCACCTGCTGGTCATGCCACTGACGCCCTTCGAGATCATGATGGCCAAAATCTGGGCCAATGGGTTGGCTGTGCTGCTTGGCGTTGCCTTTGCGCTGCTCGTCATGGTCCAACGCGTGCTGCAGGTGCCAGTGGCGGGTTCGGTGCCGCTTTTCCTCGCGGCGGCTGCCTGCTACCTGTTCTCGGCGGCCTCCATCGGCATCTTCCTTGGCACCATCGCCCGCTCGATGCCGCAGCTCGGCCTGCTCATCATCATCACCATCGTGCCGCTGCAACTGCTGTCCGGTGGCGTGACGCCGCAAGAGAGCATGCCGGAAGCGATTCGCCACATCATGGCGGCGACCCCGACCACCTATTTCGTCCGTCTGGCGCAGGGCATCCTCTATCGCGGTGCCGGCCTACTCGAAGTCTGGCCTGACCTGTTGATGATGACTGGGGTTGGTGCCGCCTTTTTCCTGATTGCCCTGATCCGTTTCCGCAAAGCCGTCACCCAGACGCAGCTCTGAGCCATATCGTCGTTTGTTGATATGAATCATGGGCAAGGCCAGGTGCCGTCGGCAAACTGCCTCCGACTTGTTCTTCTTTGGGAAGCGTTTCAAGTCGATATGTTTTTCCTCAGATATATCTTCACGGCGACTACGGTCGCCGCCTTTTTTGCTTCCGCCCAGGCCGCCGAGCCGGCGGCGCGGCAATATTCCGAAATCCAGTCTACCGGAACCAGTCAGGCCATCGGGCGTACCGTCGAGGTCGATGTCGATCTGAGCGGCATTTCGGGTCTTGCCGAGGCAGAGCGCGCCGGTCGCATCGAGGTGCTTTACCGCATGGCGTTCAACAATATCGCCGAAGGCTGGAGCTGGCAGCCGCTCGCCGACCCTGCGGTGGACGACTACTACCGCTTCAAATTCCTGCCGTTGCAGTCGGTTTGGGAGGAGCGGGGCGAGTACCGCAACGAGGACAAGATCGGCGACCCGCAAGAAACCAAGGTGAGTTGGCGCTACGATTATTTCCTCGCCTTTGCCAATCTCTACGATTTCTACCCGCGCGTCGTCGACGACGATGCCGGTTTCTCGGCCGATCTGCCGGCGACCCTGGCCGGCCACGTCGGCTTGCGCGCCAAGGCGCGCCTGATCGAGCCCGTTCTCAGCGAAAGCACCACCTACTGGAAGGCGATCCATGCCCGCCCAGTCGATTTCACGCTGAAAAAGCGCTATCTGGTCGGCCAGCTGGAAGAAGTGGATTTCGTCGATCTGAGTAACGGCCGGGTGCTCTGCGCCATTCATCGCGGCGAGCATCACTGCTCAAGCCGCTAGCGTCTCCAGGCCGAGGACGCGGGCGAGCGCCTCACGCACCTCGCGGTCGTTGATCGGTTTGGAAACGTAGTCGTTCATGCCGGCGGCCAGGCAGAGCTCACGGTCGCCCTGCATGGCATTGGCGGTGATGGCGATCACCGGTAAATGCGGATTGCGCACGCTGGTCGAGCTACGCAAGCGGCGCGTCGCTTCGAAGCCATCCATCACCGGCATCTGAACATCCATCAAGACGACGTCGTAGTCCGCCTGGGCGAGCCGCTCGAGGGCCAGTTGCCCATTCTCGGCCAGATCGACGCGATGTCCCTGGCGGGCGAGCAGGCTGGCCGCCACTTTCTGGTTGATCGGATTGTCTTCGACCAGCAGGATGCGCACGCTCGGCGCCAGTTCGGCTTCGTCCAGGCTGTGGCGGGTGATGATCTGAGACGGCTTGTCGCCCTGACTGTCGGTGCGCAGCCTGAGGAGGCACTGACGGATGACGTTTTCCTGCAGTGGCTTGGTCAGGTAGGCATCAAAGCCGGCCAACTGGAAGCGCTCGGCATCGCCGCGCATGGCGGCCGAGGTCAGCATCACGCAACGGGTGCTGGCGATGCTCGGGTCGTCATGGACCAGATGGCCCAGGGTTTCGCCGTCCATCTTTGGCATGTTCATATCGACCAGGGCAATCTCGAACGGGTCGCCGCCTGCGGCCGCTTCGCGCAGGCGCTTCAGGGCATCTAGTCCGTTCGCCACCTGCTCGACGCGACAGCCCCAACTGGCGAGCAGGGCGAGCAACAGGCGGCGATTCGTCTCGTGATCGTCGACGATCAGCACATGGCAAGCCTCGAGGTTGCCGCTGTCGTCGCCGAGGTGCTGGCTGACCGCAGCTTCGGCTCGGGCCAGCGGTACGGTGAACCAGAAGGTGGAGCCCTGGCCCGGCAGGCTGTCGACACCGATCTGCCCACCCATCATGTCGACCAGGCGTTTGGAGATGGATAGCCCCAGTCCGGTACCGCCGAAGCGGCGGGTAATCGAGCTGTCGACCTGGGAGAAGGGATTGAACAGCAACTCGATCTGCTCGGGGGCGATGCCGATCCCGGTATCGCGCACGGCAAAGCGCAGCGTGGCCGAGGTGGCATCTTCGCCGACCACGGTGATTTCGACGTCGACCTCGCCCTCGCCGGTGAACTTGATGGCATTGCCAACCAGGTTGGTCAGGATCTGGCGGATGCGTCCGGGATCGCCGCGCAGGTTCTCCGGTACGGCGGGGGCCACGCGGTAATTGAACACTAAGTGCTTTTCCTGGGCCTTGACGGCGAGCAGGGTGCAGGTCTGGGTGAACATCGAGACCACGTTGAAGTCGATGGTTTCGATATCGAGCTTGCCGGCCTCGATCTTCGAGAAATCGAGGATGTCGTTGATCACCGACAACAAGGCATTGGCGCTACCGCGGACGATATCGGCGTATTCGCGCTGCTCGGTGTCGAGTTCGGTCGATAGCAGCAGTTCGCTCATGCCGATAACGCCGTTCATCGGTGTGCGGATTTCGTGGCTCATGTTGGCCAGGAACTCGCTCTTCGCCCGGTTGGCCGCTTCGGCGCGAGCCGAGGCTTCCTGTTGTGCGAGCAGGGCACGATCGTTGGCGATGGCCAGGGCGAACAGTTCGCCGATCTGCTTCAGGGTGGCGATACGCGCCGCCGTGCGGATCGGGAAAGGATCGGTGTAGATGAACAGGACGCCCAGGCAGGTCTGTCCGACGAGCAACGGCACGATGTAATTGCCGTGGCGGGCGATCTCCGGATTGCGAATCTCGTGGCGGGGATCGCTCTCGCTGTCGTCGGCAATGAGGATTTCCCGGCTGACGGCCGCCTTGCCGCACAGGCAGCGGCCAAGCGGCAGGCGTTGTTCACCGGTCAGGAAGGATAGCGGGTAGCTACCCTGGGTGGTGCATAGCGACAATTCGTCCTCACCCGGCGTCAGCAGGAAGATGCCGGCCTTGCGCGGGCCGCCGAGTCCGGGCAGTCCGGCCAGTGCTGACAGGGCATCGTCCAGGCGGTTTTTCAGTGGCCGGTCGGTTGCCTGAAGGAGATGGGCGATTTCGAACTTGGTTTCGGCGGAGCTGCGGGCCTCGTGTTCGGCATCCTCCTGCGCCTTGCGGGCGGTGGCGTCGGTGCCCGATCCCCGGTAGCCGAGGAATTCGCCATTGGTACCGAAAACCGGCACGCCGTTCAGGCTGACCCAGATGACCCGGCCGTCGGGCAAGCGGAAGTTGTATTCGAAGCGGTGGAAGGGACGATGCGCTTCCAGGTCGGCCACGTGTGCCGCCATGCGCGCCTGTTCCTGCGGGCTGGCGGAGGCCAGCAAATCCTGCCGACGTTTGCCGATCAGCGGTGCGGTATCGATGCCGAGCAGAGTCGCCATGTTTTCCGTGACGAAGCTGAAGCGTAGCTGGCTGTCGGTTTCCCAGAACCAGCTGTCGGAACTGGTCGAGAACAGGTCGCGGAAGCGTTGCTCGTTGGCTTCCAGTTTCTCGTGGCTGGATATCAGGTTGCGTTCGATCCCGCTCAGGCGGCGCGCCAAACCGAAAAAGAGCAGGGTTGCCGTCAGGCCGGCGAAGGCGACGGCGAGCAAAAGGCTGCGGTTGGCGGCGGTACGGTTTTCCGTGACGTCGCGCAACACCGCCATGGTGGCGGCCGGCCGCTCTTGGTAATCGGGCAGGGCCAGGAAGGTGGCTGACCAGGTGCGGCCATCCATGTCGACCGCGACGACGCTATGGCGACCGGTCTTGAGGAAGATTTCCCAGGCATCGGCCAGGCCGGTGGGCAGTTCGTCCACCGTCTGCGAGAGCAGGGCAAAACTCGGGTGGTCGTGCCAGTTGCCGCTCAGGCCGAGATTGGTTCTGCCGTCCTTGAAGTTGCTTTCGCTGGTAAAACGCTTGGTGACGGCAGTCAGTGATTCGAGACCGAGAATCTGCTTGACCTGGCTGCCGAACCAGTCGACCTCCATGCCGACTTCGATATAGCCGATCAGCTTGCCCTCGTCGCGCCAAGGCAGCACGTGGCGTAGCGTGTAGGTGCCCATGACGCCGAGTTCCAGGCCGGTTGTCGCCTTGCCGCTGCTTTCGGCATCTCTCAAGGTCTGACGGTCGACGGTATCGCCGTGTCGCCCCGGATTATGCACGCGGAGCAGGATGCTGCGGTCCGGTTTGATGAAATACCAGTGCCCGATCCCGAAGCTCTCGCGCATGCCTTCCAGCATTTTTTGGGTGCGGGCGAGCAGGGCATCGCGATCATTCGCTCGCATGGCCTGACGAAGATTCGGGTCGTCGGCCGAACGCAAGGCAAACCAGGCGAGCTTGCGAACGTTTTCATCACGCAGCCCTTCCCAGACGTTGCTTGCTTCGCGCGCAGCGGCTTCCGTCTGCTGAATCTCGACCCGGTGCAGATAGGACTTGAAGCTGACCGCGAAGGCGACGACGAGCAAGACGAGAACGAGTCCGACCGGCCCCAGTATCTTGTGCTTCAGGCGAAATTCGGTCGGTTGGGCTGACATGGCAAAAGGGAAAGAGCGGATCGATCTCTGCTGAGATTACCGCACTTTCCCCCGATAAAGTTATGGCTTTTGTAATACCCGGGCCATGCCGGGTATTCGGTCAGCGGTAAACCAGGACCGGAATCTTCGAGTGGGTCAGTACCTTGTTGGTCTCGCTGCCGAGCAGCAAGCCGCTGATGCCGCGCCGGCCGTGCGAAGCCATGAAGATCAGGTCGCAACCAGCCTTGTCGGCGGCTTCGATGATGGCTTCGTAGGGAATGTCGCTGGTCGCCGAGGTGGTGGCACAGGGAACGCCGGCATCGGCACACCACTTCTGCACTTCGCTGAGGTATTCATTGGCTTGTTGGTCGGCCAGTTCGGCGAATTTCTCAGGGGTGGTCGGGTCGATCAGTGCGCCTTCGCCAAAATAGGCGATGGGGTATTCCGGTTTGGCATAGAACACCGTGACGCGGGCACCGGCTTCCTTGGCAAAGGAAACGGCACGTTGTGCCGTGGCACGGGAGAGTTCGGAACCATCGGTCGGGATGAGAATATGCTTAAACATCGAAAACCTCCTGAAATGGTCTGCTGGCGTTGCATTCCGCCGTTTCAAGGTTCATGCTACGCCAAGTCGGGAGGATTTCAAACATGCGAATCTGTTTCCATGGCGCCGCCGGCGAAGTGACCGGTTCCTGTACGCTGGTCGAGACCGGCGATATCCGTTTCCTGGTCGATTGCGGCATGTTCCAGGGCGGTCCCGAGGCGCGGCAGAAGAATATCCGGGCGCTCAATTTCGGCTTCGATGTCAGGAAAATCGACTTCGTACTGCTGACCCACGCCCACATCGACCATTCCGGCCTGCTGCCGCGATTGGCCACCCTGGGCTTCCGCGGCCCGGTCTATGCCACGCAGGCGAGCATCGACCTGCTCGAAGTGTTGCTGCCGGATAGCGGCCATATCCAGGAAAAGGAAAGCGAGTGGCAAGTGCGTCACCGCCGGCGCCTGGGCAAGGGCGAGCGCGGCCTGCAGGCTCCGCTATACACGGTGGCGCAGGCGATGAGCAGCCTGAGCCTGCTGCAGCCGGTGCCCTACGGCAAACCGGTGGCGGTTGCCGACACGGTCAGCGTTTGCTTCCGCGATGCCGGCCATATCCTCGGTTCGGCTTCGCTGGAAGTCGTGGTGAGCGGCGAGGGGAGGCCGCGCCGCCTGGTCTTCTCGGGCGATCTCGGCATGCCGGATCGGCCGGTTTTGCCCGATCCAGCGCGTGCACCGCAGCAGGCCGATGTTCTGCTGATCGAATCGACCTATGGCGATCGTCTGCACCGCTCGATGCAGGAAACGGAAGACGAAATCGTCGCCGCTTTCGAGCGCACGCGTGCCGCCGGCGGCAACCTGATCATCCCGGCCTTCGCCGTCGGGCGGACGCAGGAAATGCTCTACCTGCTGGTCGATCTGGTGCGACGCAAATGCATCAGCCCGCTGAAAATCTACGTCGATTCGCCGATGGCCAATACGGCGACGCGCATTACGGCCAGCCACCGCGAATTGCTCGACCCGGAAACGCGCCAGTTGCTCGACTGGCAGCAGGCGCATCCGCATAAGGTCAGCGTCGAATTCGTTGCCGACGTCGAGCGCTCGAAGGAATTGAACGCCATTCGCAGCGGCGCGGTGATCGTTTCCGCCAGCGGCATGTGCGAGGCCGGGCGCATCAAGTACCACCTGCGCGAAAACCTGCCGCGCAGCGAGTGCACGGTATTGATCGCTGGCTTCCAGGCGGCCGGGACACTCGGTCGCCGTCTGGTCGATGGCGCGCGGCTGGTCCATATCTTCGGCCAGCCGGTGCCGGTGCGGGCACGCATCTATACCGTTGGTGGTCTGTCGGCCCATGCCGATCAACGCGCCTTGCTCGATTGGCTACGCGGTTTTCGTCAGGCGCCGGGGCGTACTTTTGTCGTTCATGGCGAGCCGACGGCTTCCGCCAATTTTGCCCAGGCTATCCGCGACGAACTTGGCTGGACAGAGGTTGACCTGCCTCATGCTGGAAGCTGTTTAACGTTGTAATATTTGGCAATTCCCTTCTTGTGCGGAGGCTGCAATGTCTGGCAACAGTTCGGCAAAAAATAACGGTATCGACACCCATCAACCCAGTCCACTGGAATCGCTGGGCAAGGCCGTCAGCCAGGCGGTGGATCCCTTCGGCGTGACGACTTCCATGCTTGGTGCCCAAATGGCCTGGATGATGCACCCGCAGGAACTGGCGCGGGCCTTGAGCGGGCTTTCCGGCGACCTGGTCGAATTGCAGAGCCACGTCATGCGAAGGGCGATGGGCATTCCTTCCACCGACGTGATCCGCCCCAATGCCGACGATGCACGCTTCTCCGACCCAGTATGGACCGAATCGGCGACCTGGGACATCATCAAGGAGTGGTACCTGGCTTTCACGCACCGGCTCGAAGACATGTATTTCGAAACGCCGGGGCTGTCCGACAAGGAGCGTCGCCGTTCCGCCTTCTGGTTGCGTAAATGGCTGAACATGGTGGCGCCGACCAATTTCTTCTGGCTTAACCCGGTGGCGATGGAACGCTTCGTCGAAACCAACGGTGAGAGCCTGCAGCGCGGCTGGGAAAATTTCCAGCGCGACGCCAAGGCCAAGAACATCCTGATGGTCGAACCCGATGCCTTCACCGTCGGCAAGGATCTCGGCACGACACCGGGCAAGGTGGTCTTCCGCAACCGCATGCTGGAATTGATCCACTACACGCCGACCACGGAAAAAGTGCGGGCCATGCCGATCGTGATCACGACGCCGTGGATCAACAAGTTCTACATCCTCGACCTGACGGCCAAGAAGAGCCTGGTGAAATACCTGACCGACCAGGGGTTCTCGGTGTTCATCACCAGTTGGAAGAATCCGGACGACGAAATGGCCAATGTCCGCTTCGACGACTACCTGGTTGAAGGCGTCAACGAAGCGGTGCGCGTCGCCTGCGAGTTCTGCAAGGTGTCGCAGGTGCATCTGGTCGGTTACTGCATCGGCGGTACGCTGGTATCGACCTATATGGCCTGGGCCAACAAGCGTTTTGGCCCGGACAAGATGCCGGTGGCGCACTGGACGCTATTCACCACGCTGACCGATTTTGCCCATCCGGGCGATATCGAGGTTTTCATCGACGAGGCGGCGATCGACGCGCTGGAAGAGTCGATGGCCAAGAAGGGCTACCTCGACGGCGCCGAAATGGCGACTTCCTTCCGCATGCTGCGCTCCAATCCGCTGGTCTGGCACTACTGGGTGCACAGCTACCTGCTCGGCGAGCCGCTGCCACCGTTTGACGTGCTGTTCTGGAACATGGACACGACGCGCATGCCGCAAGCCATGCACTCCTACTATTTGCGCGAGATGTATCTGCACAACAACCTGATCAAGCGCGACAAGCTGACCATCGCCGGCGAATCGATCGACCTCGACCAGATCGTCCAGCCGCTCTACGCGGTGACCGCCGAGGACGATCACATTGCGCCGTGGAAGCAGTGCTACCGCATCCGAAAATACATCAACGTGGCGGCGCCGATGCGTTTCGTCCTGTCGACATCCGGTCACATCCTCGGTATCGTCAATCCGCCGGTGAATCCGCCCAAGCGGGCCTACTGGATTGCCGAACCCGAGCGCAACGAGCATTGGGAGCACTGGTTCGAGCGGGCCGAGAAAAAGCCGGGTACCTGGTGGGAGGACTGGACGGCCTGGCTCGGCGAGCGCACCGGCAATCTGGTGCCGGCCTATGCCGCGGCGAACCGCAAGTTCCCCGCCCTGGCCGATGCGCCGGGCACCTACGTACTGGAAAAATAAGCCCCGGGAAAAGGGGAGAGGAGACCGATGACGACTGCACTGACGACGGCAGCCGGCCAGCCATCGAAGGCCGGGGTCGATCTGTTGCGCATCGTGCGCATCAACGAAGAGATCAAGGCGGTGGTCAATATCGCCTTCAAGATCAACATCATGGCGCTCAATGCCATCTTCCTGGCCAAACGGGCGGGAACCCTGGCCCTGGGCTTCGGCGTGTTGTCCAACGAACTGCGCGTGTTTTCGCAGGATCTGCGCAACTGCATGGCAACGCTGACCGGTCTGGTCCATCAATGTGTAGCCAATGTTTCGATCATGCTGCAGGGTGGGCGTTACACCCGGCGCCTGCAGGAAGCCGCGAAGTTTTCGTCGAACGCTCAGCTGGCCGCCATCATGGCGCACCGCGAAAGTCTCGACGAGGCGCACGCGCAGGCGCTTGCGGGCTTGCGCCGGCAATTGAAGCGCGCCCTCGAGGATGCGTTCCAGATGGTTGAGCTGGGCGGTGTGCTGGCCAAGTCGGCCAAGATCGAGGCGGCCTACGGGCAGAGCTTCGCCGGTTCGCTGGCCCAGGTCTCGGGCGAATTCGACGGTGTCGTCGAGGAAATTCGCCGTTCGCTCGAATCGCTGCGCCATTCGGCCTTTTTCGATAACAAATAGAAACGCTTGGAGAAGACAAGTTGAAGACCACCAAGACGATCTTCCAGGACGGAAACCACAAGTGGGTCGCCATCGTGCGCGATCCGGAAAAACCCAACTACCTGATCGATACCAACGAGTACCTGGTGACCAACGGCGGGCGTGGCCTGCTGCTCGATCCGGGCGGTGTCGAGGTCTTTCCGGCGGTCTTTTCGGCCTTGTCGTCGGAGTTCGATCCCTCTGCATTGGCCGGGATTTTCGCATCCCACCAAGATCCGGACATCTGTTCCTCGCTCGCCCTCTGGCTCGAGTTCAACCCGCAGATGCGTTGCCACGTCAGCTGGCTATGGCAGAGCTTCATCCCGCATTTCGGGGGAAATGGCGACACCTTTGCGCCGATTCCCGACGAAGGCACCGATATCTCGCTGGAAGGCCTGATCCTGCGCGCGGTGCCGGCGCATTACCTGCATTCCTCCGGGAACTTCCACCTCTATGACAAGATCGCCAAGATCCTGTTCTCCGGCGACGTCGGTGCGGCTTTGCTGCCGCCGGGCATGGATGGCCTGTTCGTCGAGAATTTCGACGAGCATATCAAGCATGCCGAGGGTTTTCATCGGCGCTGGATGGGGTCGAACGAAGCCAAGCGCCGCTGGTGCGAACGCGTCTCGCAGATGGAGATCGACCTGCTCTGCCCACAGCACGGAGCAATCTACCAGGGGGCGGACGTGCAGCGTTTCATCAACTGGTTCGATGAGTTGCAGGTGGGCATCGTCGCCGCCTGACCCGGAATGATTTGATGGCAGTCAAGGCGGCAGCGCGGGGCCTGCCGCCAGAATGAAGCCATCCTTAGCCCCGAGTGAACCATGACCAGCATCCGTACCTTCATGACCGACGATCATCGTCGGTGCGACGACTTCTTCGCCGAGGCCGAACAAGGCATCGCCCAGAAAAACCAGGAGGCCGCCAAGGCCGCCTTTCAGCATTTCCAGTCGGCGATGCTGGCGCATTTCGCCACCGAGGAAAAAACCCTGTTTCCGACCTTCGAGGCCAAGACCGGCATGACCATGGGGCCGACCCAGGTCATGCGCATGGAGCACGTGCAGATGCGCGAGCTGATGGACGCGGCGGCCCAGGCCCTGGCCGATGGCGATGTCGACGAGTATCTCGGTCAGGCGGAAACCCTGTTGATCATGATGCAGCAGCACAACATGAAGGAAGAGAACATCCTTTATCCGATGTGCGACCAGCACCTGTCGGCCGAACTGGCGCCGCTGCTCGAACGCATTGAAAGTGAGCTGTCCGAAGCATGAGCCACCCGAAGACCCCGCACGTCGTCGACGCGCGCTATATGGAGCCACCGCAGCCCTTCGTGGCGACGATGGAGATGCTCGACACCCTGCAGCCCGGCGAAAAGATGTTGCTGCTGCTCTACCGCGAGCCGCATCCGCTGTACAAGGTGCTGCGCCAGAACGGCCACGACTACGAGACCGAACTGCTGCCGGACGGCACCTTCGAGATCCTGATCTCCCGCTGAGGCCGGCAGGATGCAGGCGCTGCTCTCCTTCGAAAAGGCACCGCCCTTTGCTGCGCCGCTACGCTTTTTCCTGACCGGGCCATTGTTCGCCGCGCTGGCCGGGCTCATCCTGCTGCTCACCGGCGAGGCCGCTTTCGCCTCGCGCTGGACGCCCGAGGCGCTGGCGCTGACCCATCTGATCACCCTTGGGTTCATGCTGCAGATCATGCTGGGGGCACTGATCCAGATTTTGCCGGTGGTTGCCGGTGCCAACCTCGCCCAGCCACTGCAGATCGCCCGCCTCGTTCATTTCGGCCTGAGTCTGGGCGTGCTCGGACTGGCCTCGGGTTTCCTGTTCGGTACCCCCTGGCTGCTGCGCTCGGCTGCAGCGCTGCTCGGGGCGAGCGTGCTGGTTTTCCTGGTTGCCGCCGGGATGTCCTTGCGCGGGGTGCCGACCACCAGCCCGACCATACGAGGGGTCAAGCTGGCCCTGGTCGGTCTGTCCGGCGTGGTCGTGCTTGGTGTGCTGCTGGCGCTGGCCTTGGCCAACGGCTGGGCCTGGCCGCTGATGGTGCTGGTCGACCTGCATGCCGGCTGGGGTTTGGGCGCCTGGGCCGGAACGCTGCTGGCAGCGGTGTCCTATGTGGTGGTGCCGATGTTCCAATTGACGCCGGGCTACCCGGCGCGACCCAGTTGGTGGTTCCCGGTTGCCGTTCTGGTCGGGCTGTTCGGTTGGAGCCTTGGTGTGCTGCTCGATCAAGAGTGGTTGGTGCGCGTTTGCCAGATGCTGGTCGGCGCCGCCGGCATTGCTTTCGCCGTCCTGACCCTGCGCTTGCAGCTCAAGCGCCGGCGGGCCCGGGCCGATGCCACTTACCGTTACTGGCAGCTGGGTTTGGGGGCGAGCATTTTTGCCCTTTTCATGCTGTGCACCGCAGCAGTGTGGCCGGCCGGGTCGGAATACCGCTGGTGGACGCCCTTGTTCGGCGTTCTGTTGCTGGCCGGAGGTTTCGTGCCCTTCATCATCGGCATGCTGTACAAGATCGTGCCTTTCCTGGCCTGGATGCATTTGCAGAGCCTGGGTCAGGGCAAGGTGGCGGCACCGGCGATGAACAAGCTGTTGCCCGATACGGCGACACAGCGCCAGCTATGGGCGTATGCCGCGGCTGTCGCTTTGCTGGTGCTGGGGGTTTTCTGGCCAGAGTGGCTGGCCAGGCCGGCCGGTCTGCTCTTTGCCGTGGCCTGTGGCTGGTTGGGGTTCAATCTGCTCTCGGCCTACCGGCGTTACCGCGAGCATTTGCGCGTGATTGACGAGAAAACTGCCACGGCATGAGTTACTACATTGCGCTGAAGCATCTGCACGTCACCTGCGTGGTGTTGAGCGGCCTCGGTTTCGTGCTGCGCGCCTACTGGATGCTGATCGGTTCGCCGCGCTTGCACAGCCGCCCGGCGCGTATCCTGCCGCATGTCATCGACAGCACGCTGCTCGGCAGTGCCCTGACCATGGCCTGGCTAAGCGGGCAATATCCCTTCATGCAGCCGTGGCTGACCGCCAAATTCTTCGGTCTGCTTGCCTACATCGTGCTCGGCGCCATCGCGCTCAAGCGCGGCCGTACGCCGGCCATCCGCGCCCGGGCCTTCGTTGCGGCGCTGCTGGCTTACGGCTACATCGTCAGCGTGGCGCTGACGCGGCAGCCGCTGCCCTTCTTCTGATTACATCTTGCCGAGCTTGCGGTACAGCGTATTGCGGCTGATGCCGAGGCGGCGGGCGGCGGCCGAGATATTGCCGCCGGCCGCTTCCAAGGCGCGCTGAGCGGCCAGGCGGCCAATTTCGTCGAGGCTGTCAGCGTCGTCTTCGGCTTTCGTTGCGCGGGCCGGCATCTCAAACAGTTCATCTGGCAGGTGCTGCTCGCCGATCAAGGTTTCATCGTCGTCGAGCAGGGCCACGGCCAGGCGGATGGTGTTGAACAGCTGACGGATGTTGCCGGGCCAGGCGTATTGCTCGATGCGGCGCATGGCGTTGGGCGAGATGCCGACCGGCAGGGCCCGGTTGGCGCTTTCCTCGGTCACCAGACGGGCGGTCAGGGCACGGATGTCGGTCCGTTCACGCAGGGCGGGCAGGGTGATGCTCATGCCGTTCAGGCGGTAGTAGAGGTCCTCGCGGAAATTGCCGCGGGCGACCTCCTCGCGCAGTTTGCGGTGGGTGGCGCAGACGAGGGAAATGTCGACCTGCACCGAGCGCGTGCTGCCCAGCGGCGTCACGCTGCGCTCCTGCAGGACGCGCAACAGGCGGGCCTGCAGGTTGAGCGGCATGTCGCCGATTTCGTCGAGGAAGAGGGTGCCGCCATGCGCCTGTTGGATCTTGCCCGGTGCGCCTTCCTTCAGCGCGCCGGTGAAGGCGCCGCCCTGGTAGCCAAACAATTCGGACTCGATCAGGGTCTCCGGGATGGAGGCGCAATTGAGCGCGACGAAGGCGCCGCCACGACGTGGGCCGCTATGGTGGAAGGCCTTGGCGAACATTTCCTTGCCGGCGCCGGATTCGCCCTGAATGAGCAGAGGAATGTCGCGCCCGAGGATGCGCCGGGCGCGGTCGATGGCGTTTTCCAGTTGCGGATCGCCGGTCAGCAGGCTGTCGAGTGTGGCGGCCGGCGGGCGAGCAGTCACGCTACGGACGGGGAGCGGCGTATCGATGATGCGGCCGGCGACGGCGATCGGCGGCAGGGTGCCGCGCAGTTGAACCAATAAGCATTGGCCGTTGACCCGGATTTCGGCCGGATTTTGCGGATTCTGCCGGGCGCGGCTGACCAGCCCGGACAGGTTGCTTTCAAAAACCATCGAAAAATCGCGGTGCACTGCATCCACCCGGCGAATGCCCAGCAATTCCAGGCCCTGTCGGTTGATGGCGAGCACCTGGCCGTCGCGCGAAACGGCCGCCAGCCCTTCCTTCGGGCTGCCCAGGTAGTCGGCGGCGGGGTGGAAGGCGAGCAGGATGTCTTGCGCGTAGACCGACTCGAACATGCGTTTTTCGACGATGCTCGACGAGAAACGCACCAGCCCGAGCGTGTGGCGCTGGTGGCTGCGATAGTCGCCGGAGATGTCGAGTACGCCGATCAGGTGGCCATCCGGCCCGAAGATCGGGCTGGCGCAGCAGGTCAGGAAGGCGTTGTGGCGCAGGTAGTGCTCGGCGCCGAGAATGGTCACCGGGCTTTCCTCGGAGAGGGCCGTGCCGATGGCGTTGGTGCCGCGCAGGGTCTCGTCCCAGGAGGCACCTGCCAACAGGGCAACGCGGTCGGCGCGATCGACGAAATCGGGGTCGCCGACGGTTTCCAGTAGCAGACCGTTGGCGTCTGCCAGGATGACCATGCAGCCGGAGTCGCGAATCTGCTCGTAAACGTGCTCCATGATCGGCCGGCCATGCATCAGCAGGCAACGGTTGCGTTCCTGTTCGGTCTTCAGGGCGAGGCGATCGAGTGGGATCGGGCCGGATCTGTCCGGGCCGTCGTCGAGGCCGAAGCGCAGGCAGCGCTCCCACGAACGCAGTACGGCCGGGGCGACCATACCTTCGGGCAGGGGCCGGCCGGCAAAGAACAGTTGCCGGGCGATTTCCAGTTGACTGGCGTGGCTGTCCGCCACGGCGTGCGTTTGTCTCATCTCTCCTCCGTGGTGCGATTGCCCGGGAGTTTGTCTTTTAATATCAGAGACGTAAGCTAGCACAGGTCGTGCCTTGCCGTGAGAATAATTTGTATCAGCCATGGCCGGATTCAGACCAGTCCGGCGGCTTGCAATTCGGCCCATTCCTCGTCGGTGAATAGTCGGGAGCGGGTCAGGAAGGCCTTGCCCGTATTGCCTTCCAGGGAAAAGGTGCCGCCGTGACCATCAATCACGTCGATGATCAGCTGCGTGTGTTTCCAGTATTCGTATTGCGAGGCGCTGATATAGAAAGGCACGCCGCCGATGTCGCCGAGATGGACGTCGTAGGGGCCGATGGTGAGATCGGTCGGCAGGTAGCAGTTGGCAGCGCTGTTGTCGCAGCAGCCGCCGGACTGGTGAAACATCAATTCGGGGCCATAGGTCTGTTTCAGCTGCTCGATCAGTTCGAGCGCAGGAGCGGTGGCAGTGACGCGGTGCACCATGGCTTTCTCCGAAAAAACGGGGGCGGTTGCCCGCCCCCCAAGGGGTTTGCCCGTCATCAGGCAAGAGGAGACGCTTAGAAAAAGCCCAGCTTCTGCTCGGCGTAACTGACCAGCAGGTTCTTGGTTTGCTGATAGTGGTCGAGCATGACCTTGTGGGTCTCGCGGCCGATGCCGGACTCCTTGTAGCCGCCGAAAGCAGCGTGCGCCGGGTAGGCGTGGTAGCAGTTGGTCCACACGCGGCCGGCCTGGATGGCTCGCCCCATGCGGTAGGCGACGTTGCCGTTACGGCTCCACACGCCGGCACCGAGGCCGTAGAGCGTGTCATTGGCGATGGCCAGGGCTTCGGCTTCGTCCTTGAAGGTCGTCACGGCCAGGACCGGCCCGAAGATTTCTTCCTGGAAGATGCGCATCTTGTTGTGGCCCTTGAACAGCGTCGGCTGGATGTAGTAACCGTCGGAGATGTCGCCGCCGAGTTGGGCGCGGTCGCCGCCGATCAGCACTTCGGCGCCTTCTTCCTTGCCCAGCGCCAGGTAGGACTGGATCTTGTTCATCTGTTCCTGCGAGGCTTGCGCGCCCATCATCGTCTCGGTGTCGAGCGGCGAACCTTGCTTGATGGCGGCAACACGCTTCAGGGCACGTTCCATGAATTTGTCGTAGATCGATTCCTGGATCAAGGCGCGGGACGGACAGGTGCAGACTTCACCCTGGTTGAAAGCGAACAGCACCAGGCCTTCGATGGCCTTGTCGAGGAATCCGTCGTCCTTGTCCATCACGTCGGCGAAGAAGATGTTGGGTGACTTGCCGCCCAGCTCCAGCGTGGCCGGGATCAGGTTGTTGGCGGCAGCCTGGGCGATGACGCGGCCGGTGGAGGTGGAGCCGGTGAAGGCGATCTTGGCAATGCGCTTCGAGGTGGCCAGCGGCATCCCGGCTTCGCGGCCAAAGCCGTTCACGATGTTGAGGACGCCCGGCGGCAGCAGGTCGGCGATCAGTTCGACCAGGATCAGGATGGAGATCGGGGTCGATTCGGCCGGCTTCAGCACGACACAGTTGCCGGCGCCGAGGGCCGGGGCCAGCTTCCAGGCGGCCATCAGGATCGGGAAGTTCCAGGGGATGATCTGGCCGACGACGCCCAGTGGCTCGTGGATGTGGTAGGCCATGGTGTTCTCGTCGATTTCCGAGATGCCGCCTTCCTGCGAGCGCAGGCAGCCGGCGAAGTAGCGGAAGTGGTCGACGGCCAGGGGGATGTCGGCGGCCAGGGTTTCGCGGATCGGCTTGCCGTTATCGACAGTCTCGGCGTAGGCCAGCAGCTCCAGGTTGGCTTCCAGGCGGTCGGCGATCTTCAGCAGGATGTTGGAGCGGGTCGTCGCATCGCTCTTGCCCCACTTCGGGAAGGCTGCGTGGGCGGCGTCCAGTGCCAGCTCGATATCTTCGGCCGTTGAGCGGGCAGCTTTGGTGTAAGGCTTGCCGTTGATCGGGGTGATCACGTCGAAATACTGGCCCTTGACCGGGGCGACAAATTTGCCGCCGATGAAGTTGTCGTACTGGGACTTGTAGGCGATCTTGGCGCCGGCGGTGCCGGGAGCGGCGTAGAGCATGTTTTGTCTCCTGAATTTTCGATTTGCGAAGAAATGTCGTCGCGGCAACGTTCGGTGGTTTCCGCGATTACGCATCTCATAGCGCATGCTCCATGCCAGGTGATGCAAGAATGGTGAATTCGTTTTAAATCAATAAATTGGTTTTTGGTTTGCGCAGTAAGGGTGTTGCATTGCCCGTATCGTCCTTGAGCAACTGTTCAAAAACGAAGCAACCCGATGGTGCCTTGGGAGAAAAAGGGGCGAAAAAAAAGCAGGCCAACCGGCCTGCCTTTGGGGTCCGCTATCCGAAGATCAGGCGCGGTGATGATTCA
Source organism: Azonexus sp. IMCC34839 (assembly GCF_047047955.1). Classification (GTDB taxonomy): domain Bacteria; phylum Pseudomonadota; class Gammaproteobacteria; order Burkholderiales; family Rhodocyclaceae; genus Azonexus. The sequence goes on from NZ_CP150631.1 coordinate 3,489,016, forward strand.
TCAGCGCCTTCAGGCCGTTAACGTCGAGAATGCGGATGTGTTTCTGCTGCACGGCGATGTAGCCTTCTTCCTGAAACTTGGAGAAGGCGCGGGAAACGGTTTCCAACTTGAGGCCAAGATAGCTGCCGATTTCCTCGCGCGTCATGCGCAGATAGAACTCGGAATGCGAAAAGCCACGTGCCGTGAAGCGTTGGGACAGGTTGAGCAGGAAGGCGGCCAGGCGTTCCTCGGCACGCATGGTGCCGAGCAGCATCATGACGCCATGGTCGCGCACGATCTCGCGGCTCATCACCTTATGGAAGTGATGCTGTAGCGTATGAATTTCGCGCGACAGGCTTTCCAGACGTGAGAACGGAATGGCGCAGATTTCACTGTCTTCGAGGGCGATGGCATTGCAGGTGTGATGCTCGGTACTGATGCCGTCCAGGCCCAGCAGTTCGCCGGCCATCTGGAAGCCGGTCACCTGATCGCGGCCGTCTTCGAGCAGCACGTCGGTCTTGAAGAAACCACTGCGAATCGCGTAGATTGCGTCGAAAGCTTCGCCGGCGCGATAGAGATGGTCACCGCGCTTGACCCGGCGCCGGGTCGAAACCAGATCGTCGAGACGCTCCAGTTCTTCGATGCTCAGGCCGAAAGGCAGGCACAATTCGCGCAGGTTGCAGTTGGAGCAGGCGGTCTTGATGACCGACAGCGATATCTCTTGATGAATCGTGTGTGTTTGCGCCATCAGGAACCTACGTTAGCTTGATCCATGTCAACCGTAAAATCGCGGCATCCCCACATAATCCGACCTAAATTTGGTGGTATGTTTAATGAATTTCGCAACAGAAAACCTCGTCTTCGATCCACAGATCATTCGCCGTTTCGACGTCAACGGTCCTCGTTACACGTCCTATCCTACGGCCGACCGCTTCGTCGAGGCTTTCGACTCGGATGCCGCCAAGCTCTGGCTGGGCAAGCGTAACATCGGCGGGATCAGCCGGCCGCTGTCATTATACTTCCACATCCCGTTCTGTAACACCATCTGTTACTACTGCGCCTGCAACAAGATCATCACCAAGGATCACGGGCGCAGCGCCAAGTACCTGAAGTACATCGCCAAGGAACTCGATATGCAAGCGGCGGCGCTGGAAGGCCGTGACGGCGAGCATGAGGTGATCCAGTTGCACTGGGGTGGTGGTACGCCGACCTTCCTGTCGCATTCGGAAATGCGCCAGTTGATGGCCGAGACCCGCAAGCATTTCAAGCTGCTCGATGGTGGCGAGTACTCCATCGAAGTCGACCCGCGCAAGGTCGATCGCGAAACTGTCGCCTTGCTCGGCGAGCTCGGTTTCAACCGGATGAGCGTCGGTGTCCAGGACTTCGACGAGAAGGTTCAGGTTGCAGTCAACCGCGTGCAGAGCGAAGAAGAGACGGCGCTGGTGATCGACGCCGCCCGTCAGAACGGTTTCAAGTCGGTCTCGGTGGACCTGATCTATGGTTTGCCGCACCAGACGGTGATGGGCTTCAACCGGACGCTGGAGCGCGTGCTGGCGATGAACCCGGATCGCCTGTCGATCTACAACTACGCTCACCTGCCCAGCCTGTTCAAGCCGCAGCGCCGGATCAACGATGCCGACCTGCCGAGCGCCGATACCAAGATGCAGATTCTCGCATTGGCCATCAAGAAGCTGACCGAAGCGGGTTATGTCTATATCGGTATGGACCACTTTGCCAAGCCGGACGACGAACTGGCCGTGGCCCAGCGTCAAGGTCGCCTGCATCGCAATTTCCAGGGGTATTCGACCTATTCCGATTGCGACATGCTGTCCTTCGGCATCTCGTCGATCAGCAAGGTCGGCCCGACCTACTACCAGAACGTCAAGACGGCCGAGGAGTACTACGACCGCATCGACGCTGGCGCCTTGCCGGTTTTCCGCGGCATCGAGCTGACCGCCGACGATATTCTGCGCCGCTCGATCATCCAGGCGCTGATGTGCCATTTCGAGCTCTCCATCGAGAGTATCGAGAGCGCGCATCTGATCAATTTCCGCGAGTACTTCGCCGACGAGATCGCCGATCTGCGCGAGATGGAGCGGGCTGGTTTGCTGAAGATCGATCGCGAGTGGATCACCGTGCTGCCGCCTGGACGCATGCTGGTTCGTGTCATCTCGATGGCTTTCGACCGCTATCTGCGGGCCGACCGCCAGCGCACTCGCTACTCCAAGGTTATCTGATCCGCGTGCGATGAGTCGGAGGGCGCGGTAAACTGCGCCTTTCCTTTATTCGCTTGCTTCATGCCTGATTCCGGCTTCATCGCCCTGTTCCTCGTTGGCCTGCTTGGCGGTACGCATTGCGTCGGCATGTGCGGCGGCATCGTCGGTGCACTGTCGATGGGCGGGCCGGCACGCTGGTCCATGCATTTCGCCTATAACGGCGGACGCATCTTTTCCTACACGTTGGCTGGTGCTCTGGCTGGGGCGCTCGGTGCTGCCACCCTGGGGCTGGAGCAACAGTGGCCGATCCGGCAAGTACTTTTTCTGCTGGCCAACCTGATGTTGATCGCGCTGGGGCTTTACCTGCTCGGCGTGACGCGGGCGCTGGCCTTTACCGAACGGGCCGGTCAGCATCTGTGGCGCCATCTGCAGCCGATGACCCGACGTTTTCTACCGGCACAGACCGTGGCCCAGGCCTTTCCGCTGGGCCTGCTGTGGGGCTGGCTGCCCTGCGGTCTGGTCTATAGCGCACTGGTCAGCGCGCTCAGCGCCGGTTCGGCGACGCGCGGTGCTGCGCTGATGCTGGCTTTCGGCCTGGGAACCTTGCCAAATCTTTTGCTGGCGGGCATCGTATTGGCTCGTCTGAACGAATTCGTGCGCCGGCCTGTCGTGCGCACTTTCTCCGGTCTGCTGGTGCTCGGTTTCGGCCTGTATGGAATGTTCGGCCTGCTGCGCCAGTTGGGCTGGCTGTGATCGTGGAGTGACCATGAAGATTCTATTGCCGGTCGACGGTTCGGAATGCGCGCTGCGCGCCGTCGATCATCTGATCGCCCATGCCGCCTGGTACCGCGAGGTGCCGGAAATTCACCTGTTGCACGTGCATCCGCCGATCCCCATCGGTCGCGTGCAGGCGCATGTCGGCGAAGATACGCTGAAAGCCTACTATCTCGAGGAAAGCCAGGCATCGCTGCTGGCAGCGCAGCAGAAGCTGGACGCGGCGGGCCGCTTCCATACGACCCACATCCATGTCGGTCAGCCGGCCGAGATCATTGCCAAAATGGCCAAAGACTTGGGCTGTGACCTGATCGTCATGGGTACGCATGGTCGTGGCGCTGTGGCCGGGCTGGTCATGGGCTCGGTAGCCAATCGTCTGCTGCATTCGGCGCCTTGCCCGGTGATGCTGGTGCGATGAGCGAGTCGGCCGAGCCACGGGTCGTCGAGTTTGCCATTGGCGGCATGACCTGTGCCGCCTGTTCGACACGCTTGGAGAAGGTACTCAATCGCCAACCTGGCATGCAGGCCAACGTCAATCTGGCGGCGGAACGGGCGCGGATACGCCTGTCCGGCGCGGCTGATGAGGCGGCGGTCATTGCCGCGGTCGGTAAGGCCGGCTTCCGGGCCGAGCTGGTTGACGCCGGTACGCGCGAACGCGAGAAGGCCGAGAAACAACGGGCCTACAAGCAGGAAATCGTCCGCTTCTGGATCGCTGTCGCCTTGTCCTTGCCGCTGGCTGGACAGATGTTGTTCATGTTCGGCGAACACGGTCACTCCAACGAATTGCCGCGCTGGCTGCAACTGGTGCTGGCGACGCCTGTCCAGTTCTGGATTGGCTGGCGTTTCTACGACGGTGCCTACAAGGCGCTGCGCGGCGGCGGGGCCAATATGGACGTGCTGGTGGCCTTGGGTACCAGCATGGCCTGGGGCTTCTCGACGGTAGTTACGCTGTTTGGGCTGCCACAGCACGTCTATTTCGAGGGCGGGGCGGTGGTCATCACGCTGGTCCTGCTTGGCAAATTGCTCGAAGTGCGAGCCAAGGCGCGCACCTCTGAAGCCATCGAGGCCTTGATCCGCCTGCAGCCGAAGACGGCGCGCGTCGAGCGCGACGGACAGTGGCTGGAAATGCCCGTCGATGCTCTGATGCCGGGTGATGTCTTCCTCGTCCGGCCGGGCGAGAGCGTGCCGGTGGATGGCGAGGTGATTGACGGCGAATCGAGCCTTGACGAGGCGATGCTCACCGGCGAGAGCATGCCCGTGAGCAAGCGCGCAGGCGACCGTGTCTTCGCGGCGACTGCCAATGGGCAGGGGGCGTTGCGCTGCCGTGCCGTCGGGGTCGGCGAGCACACCTTGTTGGCCGGCATCATCCGCATGGTCGGCGAAGCGCAGGGGTCGAAAGCGCCGGTGCAGCGGCTGGCCGACAAGATTTCCGGGATTTTCGTGCCGGCCGTCTGTGCCGTTGCGTTCGTGACCTTCTTCGGTTGGTGGTTCTATGCCGGCGATTTCGCCGAAGCGTTGGTCAATGCGGTGGCTGTGCTGGTCATCGCCTGCCCGTGTGCGCTTGGCCTGGCGACGCCGACGGCGATCATGGTCGGAACCGGGCAGGGGGCACGGGCCGGCATCCTGGTCAAGAATGCGGAGGCGCTGGAGCGGGCCGAGCGGATCGGCGTACTGGCGCTGGATAAGACCGGTACGCTGACGCAGGGGCGGCCGGTGGTGACTGATATTGTCGTGCGCGGCATCGAGCGCGATCAGGCGCTGGCCTGGGCCGGTGCGCTGGAGCACAACTCCGAGCATCCGCTGGCGCGCGCCGTGATCGAGGCCGCTGCTGCGGTGCACCTGCCAAAAACCGTAAATTTCAAGGCAACGCCAGGCTGCGGAGTCGAGGGCGAAATTGACGCTCGACCTCTGCGTCTTGGTGCGCCGGCCTGGATCGGCTGCGCCGAAGATGCGCAAGTCGCCGCCTTGCAGCAGACCGGTAAGACGGTGATCGTGTTGGCCGAGGGCGAAACCGTGCTTGCCCTCTTTGGCATTGCCGATGCCCTGCGCCCGACCTCCCGTCAGGCCGTCGAGCGCCTGCGTTCGCAAGGAATTCGCGTGGTCATGCTGACCGGCGACAACGCCCAGACGGCCGCGGCGATTGCGGCCGAGGCCGGTGTGGACGAGTTTCGTGCCGGCATCCTGCCCGGCGACAAGGCGGCGGCGATTGCCGAATTGAAGCGCGATGGTGTGCTGGTGGCCATGGTCGGCGACGGCATCAACGACGCGCCGGCACTGGCGGCGGCCGATGTCAGTTTCGCCATCGGCGCCGGTTCCGATGCGGCCATCGAAGCGGCCGACCTGACGCTGATTCGCAACGATCTGCTCGGCGTGGTCGATGCGATCGATCTGTCGCGGGCGACGCTGCGCAAGATTCGCCAGAACCTTTTCTCTGCCTTCATCTACAATACGCTCGGTATTCCGCTTGCCGCCTTGGGTTGGCTCAGTCCGATGGTGGCGGGGGCGGCCATGGCGATGAGTTCGGTCTCCGTGGTTTCGAATTCGTTGTTGCTCAAGCGCTGGCGACCGAACGCCAAGCGCTGACCAGGATAAATCGGGCGATCTGGATGACCGGAACAGTAATCAAGCGACGGCTGGAGCAGGAAATGGCCGGCGAGGGCGGCTACGCGCAGCGTGGCGGTGCGGCACGTCAGGCGGATGTGGCCTTGCGCAGCGCCATGGATGCGGTCCAGGTCGGCCTCTTCGTGCTGCAGGACCAACGTGTTGTCTATGCCAATCCCTGCTTGTGCCGGCTCTTTGGCTATTCCGTCGATGAATTGGTCGGGGCGCGCGGCTTGCTCGATCTGTTCGGTGCCGAATTCCACCCGATGCTGGTGCAGCAGTGGCTGCCCGGCGAAACCGTCGGTGGAGCTGGTCTGGAGCTGACGGCACGGCGCCAGGACGGTTCCGAATTCCCGGTGACGCTACTCGGTGCGGTGTCCTGGTTCGCCGGCAAGCCGGCCATCGTCGGCACCGTGTTCGATCTGACGTCGCAGAAGGCGGCCGAGGCGAAGATTCGCGAACTGGCCGAGTTCGATGCGCTGACCGGCTTGCCCAACCGCCGCCTGTTGCGCGATCGGGTGACGCAATTGCTCGCCGTGGCCGAACGCGACAGTACGCCGGTGGCGGTGATGTTTGTCGATCTCGACCACTTCAAGCGGGTCAACGATTCGCTCGGTCACAGCATCGGCGACGAACTGCTCTGTGCCGTGGCGCAGCGGCTGGGGACCGTTGTTCGGCGTGGCGATACCCTGGCCCGCCTGGGTGGCGACGAGTTCGTGCTGGTCATGCCAGGCCTGCATACGGCGACGGCGGCGGATATCGCCCGCCGCCTGGCCGAGGAGTGTTCGCAGCCTTTCGCCATCGGCGGACACGACCTGACGGTGACGCCATCGATCGGCATCAGTGTCTTTCCGCAGGACGGTGAGGATATCGAGACGCTGCTGAAGAATGCTGACGTGGCGATGTACAAGGCCAAGGAATTGGGGCGTAACACCTTCCAGTTCTTCGCCGCCGACATGAATACGGCGACGCTCGATCGCTTGCTGATGGAAAGCAACCTGCGCCGTGCCCTGAAGCAGAAGGAATTCGTGCTGCATTACCAGCCGCTGGTCAGCTTGCGCAATGGCCTGATTGTCGGCGTCGAGGCGCTTATTCGCTGGCAGCACCCCGATCTCGGCTGCATCATGCCAGACCGCTTCATTCATGTTGCCGAGGAAACCGGTCTGATCAACCAGATCGGCGACTGGGTGCTGATCGAAGCCTGCCGTCAGGCGCAGGCCTGGATCGAAGCCGGCTTGCCGCCGCTGACCATGGCGGTCAACGTGGCGCCAGGGCAATTCCGTCAGGCCGGCTTCGTCGAAGCGGTGGCCGGAGCGCTCGGCATGTCCGGCCTCGACCCCAGCCTGCTCGAACTGGAAGTGACGGAGCGCACGGTGATGAACGAGGCCGACCTCAATATGGGGACGCTCAATGCGCTGCATCGCATGGGGGTCGAACTGTCGCTCGACGACTTCGGCACCGGCTATTCGTCGCTCGCCTATTTGAAGCGCATCCCGGTCGGCAAACTGAAGATCGACCGCTCCTTCGTCTGCGATCTGGTGACCAATGCCGACGACCAGGCCATTGCCTCGACCATCGTCAGCATGGGGCGCAACCTGCGCCTGACCGTGCTGGCCGAAGGCGTCGAGACGGCGGCCCAGTTACAGTCCTTGCGCCAGATGGATTGCGACATGGCGCAGGGTTACCATTTCAGCCGCCCACTGCCGGCCGAGGCGCTGACCGATCTGCTGCGCCGGCAGCCATTCATCTTCTAGGAGCTTGCCATGGAAAATACCGTGATCAAGATCGGCGGCATGAGCTGCCAGGGTTGCGTCAAGAACATAACCGGCGTGCTGACTGGCTTGGCTGGTGTGAATGCTGCTGAGGTATCGCTCGAAGCGGCCGAGGCCAAGGTGAGCTTTGATCCGGCCGCCGTCAGCCGCGACGCCCTGCTTGGCGCGATCGAGGACGCCGGCTTCGACGCCGAATAAAAATACGAATCCAGAGAACAGCGATGTCCGAAGAAAAACTCCGACTGACCCAACTCTCCCATGGCGGCGGTTGCGGCTGCAAGATTGCGCCCGGCGTCCTGGAGCAGATTCTCAAGGGCATGCCGCCGGGCATCGTGCCGCCGCAATTGCTGGTCGGCACCGAGACCAGCGACGACGCAGCGGTCTATCAGATCAACCGCGAGCAGGCCATTGTTGCGACGACCGACTTCTTCATGCCCATCGTCGACGACCCCTACGATTTCGGGCGCATTGCCGCGACCAACGCCATTTCCGACATCTATGCCATGGGCGCGACGCCGCTCTTTGCACTGGCGCTGGTCGGCATGCCGGTCAAGGTTTTGCCGATGGAAACCATCGGCAAGATCCTCGAAGGCGGTGCCGCCGTGTGTAAGGAAGCGGGGATTCCGATCGCCGGCGGTCATACCATCGATTCGGTCGAGCCGATTTACGGTCTGGTCGCCATCGGCATCGTCAATCCGCAGCACCTGAAGCGTAACGCCGGCGCCCAGCCGGGCGACAAGCTGATCCTGGCCAAGCAACTCGGGGTCGGCGTCTATAGTGCCGCCTTGAAGAAGGACTTGCTGCACACCGCCGATTACGAGGCGATGATCGCCAGCACCACCCAGCTCAATACGCCGGGGCCGCTACTCGCCTGCCTCGATGGAGTGCATGCGCTGACCGACGTGACCGGCTTTGGCCTGCTCGGGCATCTGCTCGAAATCTGTCGCGCTAGCCAGGTGCGGGCCCAGGTGAAATTCGCCGACCTGCCGTTGTTGCCGCGTGCCCGCGAATTTGCCGAGGCGGGCCACATCACCGGCGCCTCAGGACGCAACTGGGCGAGCTACGGTCACGATGTGACCCTGGCCGATGGCCTGGGCGATACCGCCCGCGCCTTGCTGACCGACCCGCAGACTTCCGGTGGCCTGTTGGTGTCGTGCACGCCGGATACGGTCACCGAAGTGCTGTCGCTTTTCCTGCAACAGGGTTTCACGCATGTCTCGGTGATTGGCGAAGTCGGCGAAGGTCCGGTCGGGGTTGAGGTGGCCTGAGCCGCATTGCCGCACGATCAGGTTGCTGACGGCGGGGTTCGCTGGGCCTCGCCCTTTTTTCATTGCTTGGCGAAACTCCGCGGTCTATCGGCCTAGCAAAAAAGCGTTGAATTTGTTTTGCGAATGATATAAATTCGCATTTGCGTTATTGCTTTGTCTACCTTCGGTAAGACGGGCTATTTTTGGCGGTGAGCGTGTCGTCTCCTGTCAGTCATCGCACAGAGGTTCAATCACCGGCAAGCCAGCCTTTATGCCAGCCAGCCAAATTAGCAATTTGCCTGCGCATAAAGGAAGAAAATGAACTTACTCCCCACGAGTCGTCGGAAGGGGCTGACGTCCGCACGGATTGCAGCGCAACAGCCGGCTATCAAATTGATTCCACTGGTTGCCGCCATGGCGGGAATTTACTTTGTCGGTCCCGCCGTTGCCGCGGAAGAGGAAAAAACCCTAGGGGCTGTGACCGTCAAAGCGGAAGCGGAGAAGCCGGATGGCTTGCTGGCCACCAAAACCCGTGTCGGCAAGGTCGTACAGGATCCGCACGACATTCCGCAAGCGATCACGACCATTACCCGTAGCCTGATCGAAGAGCAGGATGCAAACTCGCTGCGTGAAGCGCTGCGCAACGTTTCCGGCCTGTCGTTCAATGCCGCCGAGGGCGGGCGATCCGGCGACAACATGAACCTGCGTGGCTTCTACACCTTCGGCGATATGTATCTCGACGGTATTCGCGATACGGCGCAGTACGACCGCGAAGTCTTCAACCTCGAGCAGGTCGATGTCCTGCGCGGTGCGGCGGCGATGCTGTTCGGTCGCGGTCAGGCGGGCGGTGTGATCAACCAGGTGAGCAAGACGCCGATGCTCTACGGTATCAACAAGGTGGGCTTCGGTGTCGGTAGCAACGGCTACTTCGAGACCAAGGCCGACCTGAATCAGCGTCTAGGCGAAACCACCGCCTTCCGTTTGAACATGATGAATCGTGACGAGGAAAGTGGGCGCTCCAATCCGGTCACCGGAACGACACCGGAAATTCATCGGCAGGGCATCGCGCCCAGCATCGCTTTCGGTCTGGGAACCAATCACGAAATCGTGTTGAGCCACTTGTGGCTGCAGACCAACGACCGCCCGGATTACGGTGTACCGTTTAATAGCGTCTCCAAGAAACCCGAGAGTACCTATGCGAAAAACAAGGACTACTGGGGTGTCAGCGGTCAGTTTGACGAGAGTCAGACCAATGTTTCGACCTTGAGCTATCTGTACAAGATTTCGCCAGATACGCAGTGGCGTACGGTAGCGCGTGCCGCCAATTATCACCGGTCGTATTGGGCCGGAGCGCCGCAAGGGGGGGCGCCGGGTGTAAGCGGCGGTGGCGCGAAAACACGCGAATTCGATACCGACAACTTTGCCCTGCAAAGCGATTTCAGCACGGCTTTCACGCTGGCTGGGATGCGCCACGAGTTGCTGACCGGGGTCGAATACTTCAAGGAAGATTCGAAGCGTTGGGCTTTGCAGAATTTGGGGACGTCGTCTCGGCCGGTCTATAAGTCCGGCCATTACACCTCGACGGCACCTTCTACCTATAACGGCGATACCTATAGCGCCTACGTGCAGGATACCGTCGAGTTCGTGCCGGACTGGAAGCTGACCGCCGGCATACGCCGCGACGAAATGCGCTCCCAGATCAGTGCGGCCAGTGGCAGCACCGTTACCAATCTGAACGGCGATTTCAGCGAGAACAGCTACCGCACGGGCTTGTCATGGCAGCCGTCTGCCGCTCAGCACTATTATCTGGGGTGGAGCGACTCGTTCAGTCCGACCGCTGACCTCTATCAACTGTCTGGCAACATCTATCCCGCCGAGCGTTCGAAGGTGACGGAAATCGGCTCCAAGTGGTTGTTGCTCGACGGTGCACTGGCTTTCCGTGTCGCTCTTTACCACGCGGTCAAGGATTGGGAGCGCAACACCGACCTCGATGTCGGCATCAACAATTCGTTGCTTACCAAGAAGCGTGAGTCGAACGGTCTTGAACTTGAAGTGGCCGGCCGTCTGACCGACAAGTGGGAAGTGTTCAGTGGCCTCTCTCTGATCGATGCCGAGATCCGGGAGGTTTCGCCCTCGAACGGCAATGCCAACTTCGTCGGCAAGATGCCACGCAATACGCCCAAGCAGACCTTCAACCTGTGGTCGACCTATCAGCTGCCGTTTGGCTTCAAGGTCGGCGGCGGCATGGAGTTCAAGAGCAAGCGTTACGGCGGCGCGCCGACGGGTACCGGTGCCTTCAACCCCAACTGGGTGCCTTCCTACACCCGCTGGGATGCGATGGTGGCTTACGAGCAACCGAAATATGCCTTGAAGTTCAACATCCAGAACGTGTTCGACAAGCTGTATTACGACGCGATCTACGACAACGGGGGCTTCACTTACGTCGGTCAGGCGCGTCGCTTCATCCTGAGCGCCGAATACAAGTTCTAAGCTTCACCGACCGGGGCCGTACCTTCGCCGCTATTACGCGGCCCCGGTTTTTTGCCATTTTTTGCCGTGCACCGCAGCAGTGCGGCTGACGGCCGGAGTTTGACGATGAAATCGCGTATCGCCCTTGCCTTGCTTCTGTTGGCCAGCCAGTCCCCGGTGTTCGCGCAGGAGAAGGTGCTCAATCTTTATTCTGCACGCCATTATCAAACGGACGAAAGGCTCTACGACAACTTCACCAAACAGACCGGGATCAAGATCAACCGGATCGACGGCAAGGAAGACGAGCTGATGGAGCGCATCCGTAACGAGGGGGCCAACAGCCCGGCCGATGTCTTCATTACTGTCGATGCGACACGGCTGGCCGTGGCCGATTCACTCGGCCTGTTCGCGCCGGTCAAATCAAAGATTCTGGAAAGCCGCATTCCTGCGCACCTGCATACCGACACGTGGTTTGCTTTCTCGACTCGTGCCCGCGTCATCATCTACAACCGCAGTGCTGTGCGCGCCGAGGATGTGTCGACCTACGAAGCGCTGGCCGATCCAAAGCTCAAGGGTAAGGTCTGTTCGCGCTCTGGCGGGCATCCCTACAACCTGTCGCTGGTCGCCTCGTTGATTGCGCATGATGGCGAAGCCAAGACGGAGGAGTGGGCGCGCGGCGTCGTCGCCAACTTCGCCCGTCCGCCGCGCGGCGGCGATACCGACCAGATCAAGGCGGTTGCCGCCGGCGAGTGTGGTGTTGCCATCTCCAATACCTACTATCTGGCTCGCCTGATCCGTTCGGAGAAGATGGAAGAGCGCCGCATGATGGAACGGGTCGGCATCGTCTGGCCGAACCAGTCCGGTCGCGGTAGCCATATCAATATTTCCGGCGCCGGGATGGTCAGGACGGCCAAAAACCCGGAAGCCGCCGTCAAGTTCCTCGAATACCTGTCGAGCGACGAAGCTCAGCGCTATTTCGCCGATGGCAATAACGAATGGCCGGTTGTTTCCGGCGTGACAGCAAACAATCCGGCGCTGGAAGCCATGGGCAAGTTCAAGGCCGACAATCTGCCTCTGGGCAGTATTGCCAAGAATGTTGCGGTCGCTCAGAAGGTACTCGACCGTGCCGGATATCGCTAATTCATTTGGAAAGTCATTCATGCAACGCAGAGAATTTCTCAAACTGACGGCTGTCTGCGGCATGCTCGCCCATGCCGGCCGCGGCATCGCCGGGAGCGCCGAGGACCCGCAACGCGCCCTGATTGCCGCTGCCTGGCGAGGCCCCAATCCGACGGATACTTACCACGCCGGGGTACTGGTGGCGGATTGGGCCCGCAAGAAGCTGGAAATCGCCTATTCGGTCCCTTTGCCTACCCGCCCGCATGGCCTGACCCCGGAGGCCGATGGCAGCCTCTTGGTCGTTGGAGTACGGCCTGGTACCTGGCTGATGCGCATCGCGCCGGATGGCCAGGTTGCCAGTCAGCTCACGATGGAAAATGAGGCTTCGGTACTGCTCAATGGCCATGTCGCCATCGGCCAGGGAGGTGACGTCGTCTACACCACGGAAACCGATTTTTCATCGGGCCACGGCAAGATCGGCGTACGCGACCGCGTGACCTTCAAAAAATTGGACGAATGGGAAAGCGGCGGCAAGGAACCGCACCAGTTGCTGATCGATGATCGGGGCCGGCTCGTGGTGGCCAATGGCGGTATTGCACGGACGCGTACCGACCAGAAATACGACTTGGCGCGCATGGATTCATCACTGACCCGGCTTGATGAGCGCAGCGGCAAAATCCTGCAACAATGGACCGCGGGCGATAGTCGGCTCAGCCTGCGCCATCTGGCCTGGAGCGAGGCACCGGATGGAACGCGTCGCCTCGGTATTGCCATGCAGGCCGAACACGATAGTGCGGAACAACGCCGTATGGCACCCATCTTGGCTGTGTTGGAGGGCGACGAACTGCGCATTCCGAGCAGGAGTGGCGAAGGGGTCGGTTACGCTGGCGACCTGGCCGCAGCTTATAACGGTGGCTTCGTCCTTTCGAGCAACCAGGTGGGGCGAGCTCTGCTCTGGCATCCCGGAGCACCGGAAAAGCTTGTCCCGGTGGTCGAGTTGCCGGAATCCTACGCCATGGCGGAATGGCATGGGCCCAAGCCTGGCGGTGGAGTGTTGGTGTCCACCGCGCTGGGTATGGTCCGCTGGCACCCCACAGCCAAGCCGATTTTTCTCGCCTGGCCCAAGCCGATGGCGCTCGATAACCATTGGACGCTGATGCAGGAAAGCTGAGTCGGGAAGCTTTGGCGGAAGAGGGGCGGCTATCGTCAGTGCTGTCCCGCCCCGATTGTTGTCGCTACCCAAAAAAAGGTCCGGGCTATGCCGGACCTTTTTTGTGTAGGGGGGCGGAGCGAGCTTTGTCGCTCGTCAGTGGTAAGTGACAGCTTCAGGCAGCCTGCAACATTGCCGGCGACGCCTTGCCTATCGTGGCGTGGGCTTCGCGCAGGCATTCGTGGGCGCAGGTAGCGCAGCGTCCGCAGTCGCGGGTGACACCGAGGTCGCGGCGCAGATCCTTCAGCGTGCGGGCACCGCTTTCAGCGGCCTCGCGAATCTGGCGATCGGTGACGGCTTTGCACACACAAACGTACATGACGGGTCTCCGCGAACGGTGAATAAGTAATGCGAACAATTCGCATTGTAGTTAAATGAGAATCGGTGTCAATACCATTTCCGACGAAATTCACTTTGTTTGATTTGTCACAGAAACGGCCGTGTTTTTCCGTTTCCCGTCATGGATTTGCAAATTGTGGTCCACCATCGGCCATAAAAGAAAAAAGCCGCGGCAATGCGCGGCTTTTTGGGTCTGGGCGGAGAAAAATCAGCCTTCGCCCGGCTCCATGTGAGCCTGCAGATAGTTCGGCAGGGTGACATCCTTGATCAGACTCTGCTGCGTTTCCAGCCAGTCGATCGCCTTTTCGCAACCTTCGAGCAGATCTTCCAGCAGGTCGCGACTGACGTAATCCTGCAGTTGTTCGCACAGGGCAATCGATTCGACCAGCAACGGGCGCTGGATGTCCTTTTCGTACTTCAGGTCGCCCTGCAGGCACTCAACGACGTTTTCGCCGATCAGCAGCTTGCCGAGGTTTTGCAGGTTGGGCAGGCCTTCGAGGAAGAGAATGCGTTCGATCAGCTCGTCGGCTTCCTTCATTACGCGGATGGACTGCTTGTACTGGTAGTCGTTGAGTTTTTCCAGACCCCAGTTGCGGAACATGCGCGCATGCAGGAAATACTGGTTGATCGAGGTCAGCTCGTTCTTCAGCACCTTGTTCAGGGCTTCGATGATCTTCTTGTCGCCTTTCATCGCTGTCGCTCCTTAAGCCGGGGTGCCCGAGCCCATCTGGCTCTGCAGGTAGTTCTGGAGGCCGACCAGTTCGATCAGCTTCAACTGCTTCTCGAGGAAGTAGGCATGGTCCATTTCGGTGTCGTCGAGCTGCACGGCGAGCATGTCGCGGGTGACGTAGTCCTGGGCCTTTTCGCAGGCGGCAATGGCCTTCTTCAGTTCGCCATCGACCTTGTATTCGACGGTGAGGTCGGATTTGAGCATTTCCGGCACGGTCTTGCCGATCTTCAGCGGTTCGCGCTTGGTGAGGTCGGGTTTTCCTTCGAGGAAGAGAATGCGCTGGATCAGGGCGCGGGCATGCTGGCGCTCATGGTCGGATTCGTGGATCGATTTCTCGGCCAGTTCGTTCAGGCCCATGTCGGCATACATCTCGCCGTGAATCAGGTACTGGTCGACTGCGGTCAGTTCGCCGGCCAGCAGTGCATTGAGGATGTCGATGATTTTCTTGTCGCCCTTCATGGCTTTCTCCAGAGGTTCGTCGTAAGGGGCGGGCTGGCTGGCACCCTCGGCTGGCTTGCCCAAGCCCGTATTGTATGTCCGCGGACAAACGATTCGAACGGCGTTTGTGTAAAAAGTTCTTTGAAAACAGTTAATTACGAACCGTTCTCATTATCCTTTCGTTCCACCCAGATATGGCGGGCAACGACATGCTCCAAGGCCAGCTCGACTTCGTCGGCCAGGATGACCGTCATCGGGCGTTGTTGCAGCACCTTGAGCGGGCGCGACTCGGCCAGGCCGTAGGCGGTCAGTTGCTCGCGTTGCAGCGGATCGATGTCGTCGCCGAAGGCGGCCAGCAGCACTTCGCTGCCGGCAGGGATGAAGGCGAGGGGCAGGCGGGCTTCGTGTTTCGGGCTCATGATTTCACCAGACGGCACGCAGGATCAGGTTGAAGATACCGCCAACGAAAAAGGCGAAGGGGACGATCATGGCCACCATGGTCAGGGCCGTTTTGGTGCCTTGCTCCTTGATCATCATCATCAGGCTGGCGAAGCAGGGAATGAATAGCGTGATCGTGATCATGCCAACCACGGCCTGTAGCGGCGTCAGGTTTTCGGCCATGGCAAAGAGGCCGGTGGCACCGAAATCGCGGCGCAGGAAGCCCATGACGAAGGCAGCTGAAGCTTCCTTGGGCAGGCCCAGCCAACCGGTGACCAGCGGCTCGCCGGCATCGATGATGGCGGGCAGTACACCGAGCTTGTCGAGCGAATACATGATGAAGGTGCCGAGCAGGAATAGCGGAATGACCTCGATCAGGTACCACTTCAGTCGACCGCCGGTCTTCTTCAACACGTTACCGAGGATGGGCAGGCGCATCGGCGGCAGTTCGGTGACGAGCGGGATGCGCCGGCCCGGAATCAGTTTGGCGGCGAGGAAGCCGGAAAGGATGAGGATGCCGACCATGGCCAGCGCCCAGATCAGCACGGCGGTAAAGGAGACGCCGCCGAGCATGCCGAGGACGACGCCGAGCTGGGCCGAGCACGGAATTGCCAGGGCGAGCAGGAAGGTGGTGATCAGGCGTTCGCGTGGCGAATGTAGGATACGCGTGGTCAGCGTCGCCATCGTCACGCAGCCGAGGCCGAGGACCATCGGCAGCACGGCGCGGCCATTCAGCCCGATGGCAGCAAACAGGCGGTTGGCGATGACGGTCAGGCGCGGCAGGTAGCCGGAGTCCTCGAGCACGCCGAAAGCGATGAAGAAGGTGGTGACAATGGGCAGGATCAAGGCCAGCGCATAGGTCATGCCCATGGTCCACAAGCCGTACTGGCCAACGAGCATTTCTGCCAGCCAGGGCCAGTGCACCGCAGCAGTGACGAAATCGGTGAAGGCCGGGTTGAGGATGCGTTCGAACAGACCTTCCTCGAGCAAACCGACCAGTGTGGTCGCACCAAAGACGCCGACGAATTCATAGACGGCAAAGAGGACGCCAAGCAGGATGGGCAGCCCCCATACTGGGTGCACGACATATTGGCCGATGCGCTGCGACAGTAGCGGGCTGCTCTTGGCGGCACGCTGGATGACGCTGGCTGCGAGGGTGTCGGCGGCGGCCGTCCGTTCACGGGCTAGCAGGGTGGCCAGGTCGTCCTCGGCGCGGGCCACGGCCTCGGCGCGCAGGGCTTCGAGTTCGCTCATGGCGTTGCCGGCCTTGTTGGCTAGCCACTCGGCAACTTCCGAGTCGCTGCCGAGGTAGAGGATGGCCAGGCCGCGCGCCGAGAGGCGCGGATGCGGCGCCAGGCGTTGAATGGCATTGGCAACGCGGGCGATATCACTTTCGATTTCCGCGTCGTAGCGCAGCATTGCTACGGCAGGGCGCGCATGGCCGATGCCGCTGGTCAATTCGCCAATCCCTTCACCACCGGTGGCAACCGTGGCCAGCACCGGGATGCCGAGGTCTTCGGCCAGGGCGTCGATATCGACCGTGACGCCGCGGGCGGCCGCTTCATCGTGCATGTTGAGCGCCAGCACCATGGGCAGACCGAGTTCGACCAGCAGGGCCGAAAGCGTCAGCGTCCGGCGCAGGTTCTTGGCATCGCCCACCTGCACCAGGCAGCGGGTGTCTTCATTGAGCAGTGCGCGCATGGTGGCGCGTTCGTCGTCGCTGCGCGAAGGTAGGGCCAGCACACCCGGCGTATCGAGCAGCATGGCTTCCTTGTCGAAGCGGGTGCTGGCACGGGTGACTTCAACCGTCGTCCCGGGATAGTTCGAAACATTCACATAGGCGCCGGTCAGGCGATGGAAGAGTACCGATTTTCCAACGTTCGGATGACCGACGAGGGCGATGACGGAGGGGCTGCTGTTGCTCAAGATGGACGGGCCAGTCACTGGCGCATGATGAGGTGGTTCAGATTTGTCAGATAAATGACAATTATTTGCTACTGTAACTCAAACTAGGCCTTGCGGCCTTGAGGCGGCTCGGTTTCTGTCGTGAAAAGCAAGGGCCATTCCAGAGTTTGTCCATCAACCTCGAAGCGGATGGCGAGCCGCCAGGTCATGCGGCTGGTTGTGCACAGAGGAATGTTGGCTGGAGAACGATAGTGGCCGTAGGCCTCGAGGCTGAAGTTGGCGGATGGGCTGCTCATGTCGAGTTCGATGCCGCGGATCTCCTGAGAGAGCAGGCGGATTCGAGGATCGGCAACGATCTCCACGCTGAACGATTGGTTGGGAACGACTGGGGCATCGGCCAAGTGCAATTCCAGTTGCAGGTCACCGGGGAGGGCAAGGCGACAGCGCTCGTGTTGCGGGTCGCATTGGGCCTGTGACAATACCGTCGGCGCTGGCGGTGTGTGCGGTACCGCCAGTTTGCCGACAACGATCAGCGCCAGCAGGGTCAGCAGCAGACCGAAAACATCCTGCCAAACGCGTGCAGGCAGGATGTTCGGCGCGGATTCGGCAGGCGTCGGCAGGGCCAGTGTTTTCACCAGACGAAGAAGACGAGGTACCAGATGCCGCAGATCAGGCTGGGCGGCCACAGCATGGCCAGGCCGGCGATCAGGCGGCGGGGAATGCCGGCGGTGGAGCGCGCGATCAGCAGTATGGCGAGCGTCACGCTGCCCAGCCAACCGGCGGTCAGCAAGGTGGCGCGGAAATACGGCAGCCAGCCCAGCCAGAAATGCTCGGCCTTGAGGTGCGTCACGGTCAGCATGGAAAGGCCGAGGATGACGCTGGCGGCGGCCATCGGGGCCAGACCGACCGAGAAACGCTGCCAGTTGAGTTGCGGCGTGGCTAGCAATCGGCTGGCGACAAGTGGGCCGAGTAGCAGCAGGCTACCGATCAGCGCGCCACCGCCCAGCAGGTAGACGAGGATCAGGCTGCCGTCGAGCCAGGTGAACAGGTCGTTGGCTTCCGGGTAGTGGGTGAGCAGCCACCAGGGCACGTCGTCCGACAACAGCGTGAAATGGTCGTGTTCGACCAGCCACTCGGCCAGGGCCATCTTGATGTGCAGGAACCAGGGGCTGACCGTCCATTGGAAGGCGGCAGTGGCCACGCCGAGCACGCCGTACAGCAAGGTGATGGCATCCGCGGTCTTGGCTTCGTTGAGCGGATCGAGCACTTCGGTGAAGGGCGAGCGCCAGGACAGGCTGACGGCATCGCGTTGACCGGCGCAACGGCCGCAGCTATGGCATTCGCCGGCGCTGGTCATGCGGCGCACATCGACCAGCGGCGCGCAGTTGACCGGCTCGAAGTCGCCTTCGTAACGGTCCCAGGCGGCGCGATCAACCTTGTAGTGCATGGGGGCGATCTTGGCGAGCACGGCGAAGACGCCGGAAGCGGGGCACAGGTAGCGACACCAGATGCGTTTTTCCTTGCCGTAGAGCAGGCCGATGACGATGGCGGCGACGGTCGAGCCGCCGAGCACCAGCAGTGCCGCTTGCGGGTATTCGTAAACGCTGACCAGCTGGCCGTATACCGTGGTACAAACGAAGGCGACAAAGGGCCAGCCCGACCATTTGAGCCAGCGCGGCAGCGGTTTGCCGCGACCGTAGGCGCTGACGCGCTCGGAGATGAAGCCCTCAGGGCAGAAAACGCCGCACCAGACGCGACCGAGGGTTACGGTAGCGACCATCACACCCGGCCACCACAGCCCCCAGAAGCAGAACTGGGCGAACAGCCGCAGGTTGTCCCATATATGGGCCTGATCCGGCGGCAGGGGCAGGAAGGCGGGAATGACGACGAGGACCGAATAAACGACGACGACGGCCCACTGGACGGCGACGATCGGGCCGCGGTACTTGCGCAGCCACAGGCCGAGGCGCTCAAGGCGGCCGCTGGTCGGCTTGTGCGTGTAGAACTTGAGGACTTGTTCAGCCACGGGACGTCCTCCTCCAGGCGAACAGCACACCGGCCCAGTAGGTGGCCCAGGCCAGCAACTCGGACAGCGCCGGGCGGGCACGGTAGCCGGAAAAGTCGGCAATCAGTTTGCCGCCTTTGGTCGTATCGTCGATCAGCAGCGAGGTGTCCCACACCGGGTCGAGCAGCGGCGGCAGGTAGCCGGCGCCGATCAGGCGGTCGAGGGCGGCGACGAGCAGGGCCGAGGCGAGGATCAGCAGCAGGATGGAGGAGAGGCGCAGGAGCAGGCCGATGTTCAGCTTGGCCAGGCTCTTGGCGGCCAGCCAGGCAGTCAGGCCGGCAGCGGCGAAGCCGGTGACGGTGCCGACGGCCAGCGCCTGCATTTCACCGCCTTGGGCCAGGCCGTAGAGGAAGATGACCGTTTCGGCGCCTTCGCGCGCCACGGCCAGCGCGGCGACCACGGCTACGCCGAAGAAGCCGGAGTGTTCGGCGGCGGCCGACAGGTCGGCGTGCAGCCGGGCCTTGATCGTCCGGCCGTGTTTGCGCATCCACAGCACCATCTGGGTAATCAGGCCGGCGGCGACGAAGAGCGTGGCGGTCTGGAAGATTTCCAACGCTTCGCCGGTCAGTTCATCCTGCACGGTGAGCAGCGCCCAGCCCAGCAGCAGGGCCAAGCCGACGCCGGCGCCAAGGCCGAGGAAGAGGGCACGCTTGCCCTTGCCCGTATCGTCGTTAGCCTGCAACCAGGCGTAGAGGATGCCGGCGATCAGGAAGGCCTCCAGGCTTTCCCGCCAGACCACGAAAAAGGCGTTACCCATGCTGTTCTCCGTTGTGGTGGTTTTTTATTTGGCGACGATCTTGGCCTGTCCGGTTTCCGGGTGGAAATCGTCGAAAAACTTGTAGGTTCCCGGTTTCATCGGGAAGAAGACCATGCTCCGGGTGACGCCGGGGGCGAGGACCAGTTCCTTTTTCAGTTCGATACTCTCGAATTCCGCGGCGCCTGGTCCTTCGTTCTTCACTTCCAGACGGAAGCGCGTGTTGGCGGGCACCTCGACGGTTTCCGGGAAAATCCGACCGTCCTTCATCAAAACCTTGTAGGTCGGCAGATCGTCGGCGACTGCTGCGGTGCACACCAGAAAAAGGCCAAAAACCGCGGAAGCGAGAGCGTGTTTCATGAATATCCTTAGTAAGAGATGTTGGCGCGCAGGGCGAAGACCTTGACGGACTTGGCGTCGCTGTTGCCACCGCCGTTGGTGACGTACTGGAAGTCCGGCGACAGTTCGAACTGCGGCGACAGGCGGTAGCGGTAGTAGATTTCCGCGACCTTCTCGGCCCCACGCGGTGTGAAGCTGAAGGCCGTACCGTTGCAGACGCCGGCATCGTCGTAACCGGCCGGGCAGCTGCTGCCGTTCTCGCCCGAGCGATAGGCGCTGCCCGCTTGCAGCCAGGCGCCGGCGATGCCCAAGGCATCCGCGGCGCGGCCCCAGTAGCTGCCATTCAGCTGAATACCGGCGGTAACGGCCTGGTTGAAAGCCAACTCACCTTTGAGCAGCTTGCCGTAGCGGCCAAACAAGGTCACCCCGTCGCCGACGCGCTGGTCGATCGAGACGCCGACCCCGGTGTGCTTGTTCAGGTTGCCGTCGAAATCGACGCCCTGGCTGCGGTTCCAGCCGTAGACACGGTAGTTGCCGGTCAAGCCGCCGAACAGCTTGACCTGCTTCTCTGCCTGCACCATCAGTAGTGGCGACGACAGGCTGCGCTGGTAGTTCGAACCGCGTTCGCCGGTGCCGAACAGGCCAAGGGAAACACGCCACGGTTCCGGCTTGTTGAACCAGTTCAGGTAGGAGACGACAAAACCCGGCTGGAAGCCGTTGGCATCGACACCCACTTCGCCGGCCGCATCGAGCATCGGGTTGTGCACGAAGACGGAATTGAGGAACTGCTTCGCCTCATCGCCGCCACCGGCGTTCTGGTCGAAGAAGCCGAAGATGTCCATCTTGCCGAAAGTGACCTCCAGCGTTTCGCGCGAATAGGGCTTGAAGCCGAGGAAGGGCAACGGAATCGCCGCCTGGTACCAGGCCTGGCCGAGGATGGTCACCGAGTCATCCGGATTCATGCCGGAAGCACGGAAGGCCAGGGCGTTCGGGGCGCTGGCGAAGTGGCCGAGGTTGGTGAACGCGGCGTTCAGGCCAAGACCCTGGCCCATGCGCAGGTGGGCGAACAGTTTGTGCTCGATGTCGCCAACCGGCTGCAAGGGCAGCTCGACCGAAACGTCGGCGCGGTAGTTGAGCTGGCTGCTACCGCCCTCGACGTCCTTGGGCAACCCGTAGGCGTGCTGGCCGACCGTGGCCAGCGAGGCGCCAACCTTGATGCCTTCCAGGCCTTCGGCAATCTTGGCCGCCTTCTTCATTTCCAGCGCGTCCTTCTCGACCGCCTTCAGGCGGACGGTCAGTTCCGGCTCGTTCTGGGACAGGCGCGGGCTGTCGAGGCCAGCGGTGACGGCGGCACTCTCGTCCTTCAGTTCCTTGACCTGCTTTTCCAGCTCGGCGTTGCGCGCTTCGAGCTTTTCCAGACGAGCGGCCAGTTTTTCCAGCAGTTCGGCATCCTTGGGGCCGGCCAGCACGGGCATGGCCAGCCCCGCCGCGACGAGCGCGGCGGTCAGTTTGGCAAGTTTCATGGTTTAGTACCCGCCCTTCTTGCCGATGCCGACGTAGGTGAATTCGTATTCGACTTCGAACGGTTTGAACCAGGGGCGAACGCCGGTGGCGCGGTCAGTGTGGCGGCCGAAGTGCGCCTGCTTGTTTTCCGACGGCGGCAGGATCGTGTACTTCACCTTGTACTTGCCCGGGCCGGCCAATTTGATGTTCTCGCCGTAGTGCGGGCCGTCGTTGGCGACCATGGGCATGAAGTCGCCGGCGACCTTGTAGTCGCCGCCGATCTTGGACACTTCGTACTTGACCAGCAGGTAAGGAATCCAGGCGCCTTCCTCGAAACCGTTCGGGTTGTTGGCCAGGGCGTGGATGTCGGCCTCGATGTGGATGTCGGATTCGGAGGCCTTGCGCATCATGCCTTCCGGTTCCATTTCGATCGGCTGCAGGTAGACGGCCGCGATTTCCATGCCGGCGCGGTGCTGCGGCACGCCGATCGGGTACTCGATAGCCAGGGCCGGTGCGGCCAGGGCGGCGGATAAAGCCAGAGCGGAGATAAGTTTTTTTGTGGACAACATAGCAGGACTCCCTGGAAGTCTCTGGCTGGCTGACCGCAACGCCGCTGGCTATCCGAAGTAGCTGGCTGGCTTGGGGCTGGCTGGCTTGAGGATGGTTTAAAACTACAAAAAAATTTGACGAACGGGCGACTTACATCTCGTTTCCGGGCTGTGTGACGAACCCGATCTTGGTCAGGCCGGCACGGCGGGCCGCGCTCATCGTTTCGGCCACGGCTTCGTAACGGGTAGCGCGATCGGCCTTGAGATGCATTTCAACGTTGGCATCCTGATTGACCGCTTCACGGAAACGGGCTTCCAGAGCCCCCTGATCCACGGCATCGCTACCGACAAAGATCTTGTTGTCGGCGTTGATTGCGACCTGCAAGGTCATCGGTTTTTCCGGCGTCGGGGTACTCGAGGCACGCGGTAATTCGACCTTGACCGAGTGGGTCATCAGCGGAGCGGTGATGATGAAGATGATCAGCAGCACCAGCATCACGTCGACCAATGGGGTCATGTTGATTTCAGCCGTCGGCATCTGGCTGCCGGGCGAATTGAAGGAGCCCATCGCCATGTTATGCAGCCTCCGTGGCGGCGCGGGCACGCATCGGGTGGATCTGGGCGCTATTGGCGACGAAAGGTTTGCCGACGGTGAAGAAGGCGTGCAGATCGTGGGCAAAGGCATCCAGGTCGGCCAGCACGACGCGGTTGGCGCGGGTGAAGGCGTTGTAGGCGAAGACCGCTGGCAGGGCCACGGCGAGGCCGGCGGCAGTCATGATCAGGGCTTCGCCGACCGGGCCAGCGACCTTTTCCAGCGCTGCCTGGCCGGACAGGCCAATGGCGACGAGCGCGTGGTAAATGCCCCAGACGGTACCGAACAAGCCGACGAAGGGGGCGGTGGCGCCAGTGGTGGCCAACAGGGTCAGGCCGTTTTCCATGCCGGCCTGGGTCACCATCAACTGCTGGCGCAAGGCGCGCTCCATTTGCTCGGCGGGGTCGAAGCGGGAGGCCAGGCGGCCGGTGAGCGTTTCGCAATCGTGGTTGCAACAATTGGCCTGGGTGGCCAGTTGGGCATAGGGGCTGTCGCTACCGGCTGCACGCAGGCTCTCGATACCCTCGGCCACGCTGGTGGCTGCCCAGAAAGAGCCAACTGCCTTGGCGGCGCGGCGTACCCGATACCAATCCCAGGCCTTGGCCAGAATCAGATACCAGCTGGCGATGGACATGGCTGCCAGGATGTAGGCGACGCTATGCGAGACGATGTCGCCAGAAGCCCACAAGTGGGCGAAGCCGAAGGCGTTTTGGGTGGTTTCCTGCATGGCTATTGCTCCAATTTGAAAATGATCGGCACCAGCACGACGCTCTGGATGGCGGTGTCGCCGCGTTTGGCCGGGATGAATTTCCAGGTGCGCACGGTCTTCTGGGCGGAATCGTCGAGACGGCTGCTACCGGATGAGGTCTTGATTTCGACGTTATCGGCGGTGCCCTGCGCATTGACGGTCACCCGCAGGATGACCTTGCCTTCCTCGCCCATGCGACGCGAAAGCGGCGGATAAAGCGGGGCTGGATTCTTCAGGTAGTCGGCATCGAAGCGGGCCTGGCTGACAGGTTCGCTGGCGGGAGGGGAAGGCGGTGCGGGCTTGTTGTCAGCCGGCGAAACTGCAGGTGCGGCAGCAGATTGAACCGTACTGATCGTGGTTTCGAGTTGCGGCGTCTGAACGGTCTGTGGCTGCTGTGGCTTGCTGACCTGCTTGACTGGCTGCGGCTTGGCCATCGGCAACGGTTTGGCCTCGGGTGGCTTGGGGGTGTCGACCGTGGGCTGGATCATGTCGACGATCAACGGGATCTCGGCAATCTGCGGAACGATCGTCTTAGCCGCAAGGACGACGAGAACCACGGCCACATGAAGACCGATGACAATGCCGAGCAATCCGCTGCGTTGGGCGTTCGAGGGGCGGGACAGGGCGTAACTCATACGTCGGTGCTGGGCTGGCGAGAAATACCGTTGGCTGGCAAAAAAACCCTTGGCTTGCTTGCGGGAGCTGGCTGGCTGCAGGGAACGAGAGATTTACAACGGAGAGAAAACTATTTGGTCAGGATCAGTTTGTTTTCACGGGTGACGCGGAGGAGGTAACGCTGACCAGCGTGTTCGATTTCCACGGCAGGTGCACCGCGTAGCAATTGCTCGCTATCCACGCGGGGGCGAGCGGCGGTGTTGTCGACCGGGCTGGCGAGAGGCGGGGTTTTGGTTTGGCTGTTCATGGAAAATTAAATACAAACGAGAACGACTCTCATTCTATTGAGTTGAGAATGATTGTCAACAACTTTGTGCGCCGCAATATTCACTTGGGTTCGACCGCCGCTTCGACCGCGGCTTCGACGATCCGACCAAAACTCGATACGCCGCTGCCCTTGACGAACAGACAGCGTTTGCCGGTCCGTTTGCATTGCTCCTTGACCCGCCAATAGGCGTTGTGACCGATGCAGCCTGCCTGGCAGATGACCAGGTCGGCCGCGGCCAGGACGCCGTCGATACGGTGCAGGCTTTCTTCCAGCCCACCATCGTGATGCAGGAAGCGGCCGCCTTGTTCTTCCACCAGTTGGCGATAGGCGTCGACCAGATTGGAGCGGCCGCCGACGCACAACACGCATTTCCCGGAGAGACCGTCGTTCTGAGCGGAGCTTTCTTGCGTCGGCGATTCGTCACAGGACGCGAGTTGCGAGATGGTTTCTTCGGCATGGCCGAGCAGTTCGCGCAGGCGTTTCATTTCGTATTCGAGGCTGGCGCTGTTGGCTGAGAGCGCTGCCGTACGAGCTTCGGCATCGCTTGCCCGGCGCAGCAGGGTCTGGCGATCCTTGAGATCGGGTAGCGTTTCGCGCAACTGTTCGATCTGTCCGGTCAGTTTGGCGATACTGGCGTCGCGGCCGGCCAGTTCGGCACGCAGTTCGACGATGCGTGCGCCGAGCGCATGGGTCGCGGAAGCCTTGTCGCTGCGCAGGGCCTCGTTTTCCTGACGGGCTTTTTCCAGTTGAGCACGCAGATGTTGATTCTCGTGGCGCAGGTGGTTCAGTGTCTTCAGGTCGGCCCGCGTGCTGGTGCCGATCTGGTGCTGGATCATGTGGATGTCGCCGTAGACCGCCTGCTCCAGCACGACATCGCAAGCCGGATGCGTCCACGTGGCCCACAGCGCGGCCGGTATTTCGCAGCCGCTGGCGGTGGCTTCCCGCCACAGGGTTTCCAGGGCTTCGACGTTCTTCGCCTGGGCGAAGCGGCGGATGGTCAGTTGAAAGCGTTTTTCCAGGTGCTTGTGCAGGATTTCGGCCAGCGGGCTGCGCGTTTCGCAGGTACCAACCGCCGTGGTGTGCAGGACGAAGTCGCTGGTTCTGGGCGGCAGATGCATGACCTTCTTCATCAGGCCGCGCAGTTCGTCGACTTCAAAGCAGGTGCCGACGATGGGGCAGTGGAACTTGTGCGGCACCTCCCAAAGCTTGCGGCGGCGGGAGCCGACGACGGTCGGGCTTGCATCGTCGGACTGGATCGCCGGCTTGCGTTCGAAGAGGTCGAGGGGCGAACTGGGCTGGCCGAAGTGGCCGCCGGCGACATGGAAGGGAAAGTCGGGCATGGCGTGATCTCCGATGAAAGTCGGTGTTAGCGCTGGCTATCCGGAATTCCGTGTGGCTTGCGGCGGGCAAAGCTTGGTTCGGGGTCAGTCGTGATGAAACCTCGACTGCTGCGGTGTACTGGCCAAAAAGGCAAAAAATGGCCGGTCGGCAATGCCGAGCCGGCCCGAAGTTGCGAGAGATAAGGAGTGGCTACTCCGGCCGACTGCAGCCATGACGGCATAGGCGAAGGGCGAGTTGATCGCGCTCACGGGTCAGGCGTTCGCATTCGTGATGGGCGGCGCAGAGGGTCTTGTCGAGAGTCCAGACGCGCTGGGCGGCGTTGATCAGTTGTTCGTTGGCATCGCGCAGTTCCATCAATTTCTGCCCGAGCTCGATGATCGCCTGGCCGGATTCGTAGCTGGCGAGGCGTTGGCGCAACTGCCGGCATACTTCTTCGAGACGGAGGATTTCGTTGGTTTGGGCGACGCTTTTCTTGGCCTGGAGCGTTGCGTTGCGCCGCTGGCTTTGGCGGGCCTGGCGCAGGGCGGACTTCAGTGCGAGGTTTTCGCTTTCCAATTCGGCGACACGGCCGGCGTCGACGGCATTGTCGCTTGGGTAGAGCTCGTCCTCGTCGGCCGGTGCGCGTTCGAGGATGGCACGGTTTTTAAGCGGGGCAAGCATGGCGTTCCTCCTGGGTTTGCGTTTGGCTCAGGCGTTCGCTGGCGCGTTCGCACAACAGGCGGGTTTCGCCGTCGAGATCGCCCAGTTCGCAGATGCGTTCCAACAGGCGAGCGGCATTGAGCGCGGAGTGCGGGCAGCTGGTTTCGTCATGGATCAGTACCAGACTCAAGGCTCCGGCGAGCAATTCGGCAGACGGCATGCTTCTTCCTCCATTCACAGGGATGCGGCGACAGTCATCAGCCAGAAGAGAAAACCGGCCAACAGGGTGTTGATCAGCAGGCTGGGCATGAAAGGCTTTCGTGTTGAGAACGATTCCTATCTTAATGATCGAAACGCGGTTTGTAAATAGGAATTGTTCGCAATAATTTGTATGGAATTATTGCCGGGCGGCGCTGCCGGAATTTAGGACGAAAAAAAGCCACGCACTCTGGCGTGGCTTTTGTCTGGCCTGGGGGGGGATCAGCGGTCGCCGAACTTCTTTTTCTTGAAGCCGCCGCGATCGCCGTCGAACTTACGCTCACCGCCGAATTTACGTTCGCCGCTGAACTTGCGCTCACCGTCGGCGGAAGCCGGGCGACCCTCGTCCTGACGCAGATTGATCGGCACGCCGCGGATGCGGGTGCGCTTCAGGGCGTTGGCCGCTTCGGCCGGCATGCCGGCCGGCAGTTCGACCGTGCTGGATTCCTCGTAAAGACCGATACGACCGATGAAGCGGCTGTCGATACCGGCTTCGTTGGCGATGGCGCCGACGATGTCGCGTACTTCGACGCCATGCTCACGGCCCACGTCGATGCGGTAGCGCACCATGTCGCCGGCCGGAGCCGGACGCTGCGGACGGTCTTCGCGACGGGGCGGGCGATCGAATTGGGGGCGGTCGCCACCGCGCTCTTCGAAGCGCGGCTTGCGTTCGCGATCGCCAAAGCTGGCCGGGCGACGGTCACCGTCACGGGGTTCGCGCGGTTCGCGGAAAGGACGTGGCGCCGGGTCTTCGCCAGCGATCTGCAGCGGCTTGCCTTCCTGCGCCATCATCGCCAGCGCGGCGGCAACTTCTTCGGCGCCAACGTTTTGCTCTTCGGCAATTTGCGAAACGATATTGGCGAAGAAATCGAGGCCTTCGGCGTTCAATACCTCCGCAACTTTGGCCTTGAAGTCGGTAACGCGCTTGTTGGTCACGTCGGCGCGGCTCGGCAGGGTCAGCGGCGCGATCGGCTGGCGAGTGGCGCGCTCGATGGTGCGCAGCATGCGGATTTCGCGCGGCGCCACGAACAGGATGGCGTTGCCGGTACGTCCGGCGCGGCCGGTGCGGCCGATGCGATGCACGTAGGCTTCGGTGTCGTACGGAATGTCGTAGTTCACGACGTGGCTGATACGCGGCACGTCGATACCGCGGGCGGCGACGTCGGTGGCGATGACGATATCCAGAGCGCCGGACTTCAGCTGATCGATGACGCGTTCGCGCATCTGCTGGTTGAGGTCGCCGTTCAGCGCGGCAGCGGCGTAACCGCGGGCGTTCAGCTTGTCGGCGAGTTCGACGGTGGCGGTCTTGGTGCGCACGAAGATGATGGCGGCGTCGAAATCGTCTTCGACTTCGAGGATGCGGGTCAGGGCATCCAACTTGTGCATGCCGGACACCTGCCAGTAGACCTGGCGGATGGCGGCGACGGTGGCCGTGGCGGCCTTGATCTTGATTTCGCGCGGGTCGACCAGGTATTTCTGGGCAACGCGCCGAATCTGCTCCGGCATGGTGGCGGAAAAGAGCGCGGTCTGGTGCTGTTCCGGCGTGTGTTCGAGAATCCACTCGACGTCGTCGATGAAGCCCATGCGCAGCATTTCGTCGGCTTCGTCGAGAACCAGGGTTTTCAGGTTGTCGAGGTTGAGCGTCTTGCGCTCCAGGTGATCCATGACGCGGCCCGGCGTGCCGACGATGACGTGGGCACCGCGTGCCAGTTGCTTCAACTGGATCGTGTAGCTCTGGCCGCCGTAGATCGGCAGGACGTGGAAGCCTGGCAGGTTCTTGGCGTAGCTTTGTAGCGCTTCGGCGACCTGGATGGCCAGTTCGCGGGTCGGCGTCAGGATCAGGGCCTGCGGCTTGGCGACCTTGATGTCGATGGTTTCCATCAGCGGTAGCGCGAAGGCAGCGGTTTTGCCGGTACCGGTCTGCGCCATGCCGAGGATGTCATGGCCATCGAGCAGGATGGGAATGCACTGGGCCTGGATCGGCGACGGCGTTTCGTAGCCGATTTCGGACAAAGTTTGAAGGAGGGAGGAGCTTAAGCCGAGATCGGCAAAGCTTTCGGGTGACGACATGATGCTGTTTCCTTTCCTCGTCGCTCGGGTGTTGCGTTGGCGACGGATTGGCCCGAAGGTCGGGCGGCCTGAGTTCCCCGATGCAGCCATACCGGGGGCGATTGAATCAATGGGGTGAAACCTGCAAATAGAACCGGGGGCTGCTTCGAAAGACTGCGGGCGATGCATCAACGCATTGAATTTATTATTTTACTCCATTCCGGTGCAAGAGAGAAGGCTCAGCATTCCGGTTGCTATTTGGGCGACTTCGGCGCATTATTCAAAGTTAGAAAAATGATACAAATATCGAAGTAAAACGACTTGGGAGAGTAGTCATCGTTCGCGAAAAATCCATTTCCGGGCGAGCTGGCATATTTCGGTTTCATTCGCTGAAATTCAGGCTTTGGATTCTTGCCCTTCTGCCGCTGGTGGCTTTGCCGGTGCTGGCAGCAATACTGCTGTTGGTAGGCAACAATTATTTCGATCGCCTGCTGGCGCACAAGGTTGAAAGCGATCTGGCGATGGCGCATAGCCATCTGCAGCATGTGCAGGGCGAGGCCCTGTCGGCGGTTCGTTCTCTGGCAAATTCCAAGCGGATTCGAGGCCTGGCTTCCGGAGTGCTGGGCGATGTCGGACTGGGCGAAGTGCTTGCCTCGCGTCAGGAAAACCTCGGTTTTGATTTTCTTGCCGTGCTTGATAGTCACGGTGGGGTGATCGCTGCCAGCGAGGGCATGGTGGCAGGCGATCCCTATATCGAACTGGGCGTACTTAGAGAATCCTTGGTCAAGGCCGAAGCAGGCGTTGGGCTGGAAGTGATCGATCATTTACGCTTGGAGAAGCTATCCCCTCGCTTGGCAGACCGTGCCCACCTGCGATTGGTCGAAACGCCGATGGCTGCTCCGAACGATGCGATAGAGGAAACCCGCGGCCTGCTCGTCATCGCCGTCGCACCCATGTTCGATGAAACGGGACGCTTGCTTGGCTATGCAGTTGGTGGGCTGATGCTGAATTGGCATTACGAGTTTGTCGATTACCTGAGCGAAATTGTGTCCGCGGGGGGGCTTCGCCAGGTGGGGGTCAACGGCACGGTGACGCTGTTTCTCGACGATGTGCGTATCGCTACAACGGTCAGGACGAACAAAGGCGAGCGTGCGGTGGGTACGCGGGTATCGCAGGTGGTCAAGGAAAGTGTGCTCGATCGCGGAGAAAGCTGGGTCAGGCGGGCTTTCGTTGTAAATCATTGGGCGATGACGGCCTACGATCCTGTACTCGATTTTCAGGGGAAGCGGATCGGGATGCTCTATGTCGGCATTCCGGAGGAGCCTTTTGCCGTCTTCCGCTGGAAGGCGATCGGTCTGGTGCTTTTCCTCGTCGCCCTGGCCGCCGTCGGGGCAACCTTGGTGACGATACGTTTGACGCGCACCATCATGCGTCCGCTGGAACGTCTTGAAATAACCATGCGGGCGGTTGGCGAGGGCGATTCTGGGGCGCGGGTCGGTGAGTTGCCCGGTGACGACGAGTTGGTCCGCTTGGGGCAGCTGTTCGATCATTTGCTCGATACCATCAACGAGCAAACGAGCGCTCTGCGCAGTTGGGGGCAGGAATTGGATGCCAAGGTGGCGCAACGCACCCGCGATCTGGCGGAAGCGAACGATGCGTTGGCGCAGGCAAGGGATGTGGCGGAGCATGCCAATCAGGCAAAAAGCTCTTTCCTGGCCAATATGAGCCATGAAATTCGTACGCCGATGAACGCCATCGTCGGTCTCACGCATCTGCTACGCCGGGAGTTGGTGCAGCCCGGCCAGTTGCAGCGTCTGGACAAGATCAATGATGCGGCCCTGCATCTGCTGTCGATCATCAACGACATCCTCGATATATCGAAGATCGAGGCAGGCAAGCTGCATCTGGAGTACGCCAGTTTCGACATCGAGCGGGTTTTCGATTCGGTCTGCTCGATGACGGCTGAGCGTGCGGCCGCCAAAGGGGTGGAGTTGGTGCGCGATGTGGTGCCTGAGCTGAGCGGTATCTTCCAGGGGGATTCGTTACGCCTCGGTCAGATTCTGCTCAACTTTGCTGGTAATGCGGTCAAATTCACCGAGCAGGGGGTCATCGTGATCCGCGGTGTCATCGAGGAGGACTTCGGCGACCATGTATTGGCTCGTTTCGAAGTGCGCGACACCGGTATCGGCATCCCGCAGGAGGCGGTGGGTCGCCTGTTTTCAGCGTTCGAGCAGGCGGATAGCTCGACGACGCGTCGCTACGGCGGGACCGGTCTCGGTTTGGCGATCAGCGCCCGCCTGGCGCGAATGATGGGCGGCGAGGTCGGGGTCGACAGTACGCCGGGCCAAGGCAGTACCTTCTGGTTTACCGCCAAGCTCGGGCGCGATGGACGGCAGTTGGTCAAGCGACCAAGCCTTTCTTCCCTAGCCGAGAAGCGGGTGCTCGTCGTGGACGATCAGTTCGAGGCGCGTCTGGTATTGGCCGATATGTTGAAACACTTGGGCATGCGCGTCGATCAGGCGGAGGGTGGAGAAGAGGCTCTCGGCCTGATCGAGCTGGCTGATGGCAATGCCGATCCTTATCGTCTGGTGTTGCTCGACTGGCGGATGCCCGGAATGGATGGGCTGCAGGTGGCTAATGCCCTGGAGAGCATGAGTCTGACGAATCGTCCGAAGTTCATGCTGGTCACGGCTTTCGATGCGGAATTGACCACCGAAGCCCGTCAGTGTCAGCATTTCGATGCCATCCTGACTAAACCGGTGTCGGCCTCCAGTCTTTACGACACCTTGCTCAATCTGGTCGGTCGTGAGCAAGCGCTCAGTCGGGTCGGGGAGGCGTGCTCGGTCGAGCAGCGCCTGCAGCAAGACTACAGCGGCAAGCGCATCCTGTTGGCTGAAGATAACGAGATCAACCGCGAAGTGGCGCTGGAGTTGCTCAACGATGTCGGGTTCAGGGTCGATGCCGCGGAGGATGGCGAACAGGCCGTCGCGCTGGCAGAGCGAGGCCGCTACGACCTGATCCTGATGGATGTGCAGATGCCGGTACTCGATGGTCTGGAGGCGACCCGGCAAATTCGCGCCTTGCCGGCGTATGCCGAGGTGCCGATCATCGCTTTGACGGCCAATGCCTTCGACGAAGACGTGGCGGTTTGCCTGGCAGCCGGCATGAACGCGCACCTGGGCAAACCGGTCGACCCGGATGCGCTGTTCGCCGCTCTGTTGGAGTGGTTGTCGAAACCTCAGTCGGCTTGAGCGGTCGCACCCTTTAGCAAGTCGTCCAGTTCCCGTTCGGTAAAACCGGCGGCGAGACGGGCTGCGCGGTTCATCGAAGCCTGTGGCCAGGGCGCTTCGTAATGGGCCAGCAGTGCGCGATAGGTTTGCTCGGCATCGATCCCGCGTTCCTCGCACAGGTGGCGGAACCAGCGGTCACCCATGCCGACATGGCCGATTTCGTCGCGCAGGATGATGTCGAGGGCGCGGGCGCTCGCTTCGTCGCCAGCTTCTTCCAGCTTGCGTTGAATCGGTGGCGTCGCATCCAGGCCGCGTGCTTCGAGCAGACGCGGCACCAGAGCCATGCGATGCAGCGGGTCGTGTGCCGTTTTCTCGGCCATTTCCCACAATCCGGCATGCGCCTGGAAATCGCCGTAATCGTGGCCGAGCGAGCGCAGTCGGTCACGCAATAGCGCGAAATGCTCGGCTTCTTCCGCTGCGACCTCGATCCAGTCGTCGTAGTAGGCCTTCGGTAAACCATGGAAGCGTGCGGCATGGTCGAGTGCCAGGTTGATGGCGGAAAACTCGATGTGCGTGATGGCATGCAGTAGGCGGGCACGGCCTTCCAGTGTGCGTGGGTTGCGCTGCGGTACGGCGCGGAAGGGAACGAGTTCCGGGCGGGCCGGGCGGCCGCAACTGAGTTCGACCGGGGCCGGGTCGGTGTGGTCGAGGCGACCGGCCAGCCAATCGGCGTGCACTGCTGCGGTGCACGCGAGTTTTTGGTCAATTTCCGTGAGGGCCAGCGCTTCGGCCAGGCGAGGGAAGAGCGATTCCGTCATGGGGCGGGATTGGTGTATTGCAGGTGGATGGCGTCGATTTCGGCCAGGATGGCTTCGGAGAGCGGTGTCGCGGTGGCGGCCACGGTTTCCTTGAGTTGCGCCAAGTTGGAGGCGCCGATGATGGTGCTGCTGACGAACCAGCGCGAGCGAACGAAACCGAGCGCCAGTTGCGTCGGTGTCAGGCCATGCCGCTGGGCCAGTTGGGCATAGGCGGCGACGGCCGGGGCAACGTTGGGCTTGGCGTAACGTTGACCGAAGTTGGGCCAACGGGTCAGTCGGCCTTCGGCTTGCGGGTCGGCCAGGTATTTGCCGCTCAGGTGACCGAAAGCGAGCGGCGAGTAGGCTAGCAGGCCGACGTTTTCACGGAAGCAGGTTTCCGCCATCGCCGTTTCGTAAGTGCGGTTGAGCAGGCTATAGGCATTTTGTGTCGATGCGATATGCGGCAGCCCGAACTCGTCGGCCAGGCGGGTAAATTGCATGATGCCCCACGGGTGCTCGTTGGACACCCCGATGGCGCGCACCTTGCCTTCGCGGACCAGCTCGGCCAGTGCGTCCAGTTGGCTGCGGATGCTTGTGCATTCGCGTTCTTTGGCCGGATCGAACTGCCATTGCCCGAACATCGGCTGGTTGCGCTCGGGCCAGTGCAATTGGTAGAGATCCACGTAGTCGGTCTGTAGACGTTGCAGCGAGCCTTCGATGGCGGCCCGGATGTTGGCGCGGTCAAGCGCCGGTGGGCCACCGCGAATCCAGTCGAGGTTACGGCTCGGGCCGGCGACCTTGGTGGCGACGATGATCTTGTCGCGGGCCTGGCGCTTCAGCCAGCGGCCGACGATGCGTTCGGACTCGCCGCAGGTTTCGGCGCGTGGTGGCACGGCGTACATCTCGGCGGTGTCAAGAAAATTGATCCCCTGGCCCAGAGCGTAATCGAGCTGGGCGTGGGCGTCGGCCTCTGCCGTCTGTTCGCCAAAGGTCATGGTGCCGAGGCAGACGTCGGGCACGCTCAGAGTGGTTTTGCCCAGGGGGCGGTAACGCAATGTCGTCATCGTCTTTCCTTTTTTGCCCAAATTTCAAGGTGCACCGCAGAGAACGCCGTAAATCAGAACGTGGCGTTCGAGAATGGGGTCGTAGCCGACCGGCACGATGGCCAGGCGATGGTCTTCCAGGCTTTCGCCGTGTGCTTCGATCCAATGTTCGGCTGCGGCATAGGCGCTGTCGAAACTTTCGAACGATGCCTCCAGTCCGGGTGTTCGGACGGGCATGAATTGGCCGGTGCGACGATTGAGCAACAGATCGGTATCGAGCATTTGCACAGCGTAGCCTGTGGCCGGGCGCGGCAAAGGCAATGTGGCGATATCGAACCGGTCGCCGAAAGCGTCGGCGGAGAGCTTGAGTTTGACCATGCCGAATTTTACCGATATCTCCGAAATGAGCACGGTGGAGCGGAGTTAATCAGGGGGACGTGATAGAATGACGGTCTGTAACAATAACTTCACGGAACTGTCATGTTCGGTCGTCTGATGCCCAAAGAGGGCAAGTATTTCGATCTTTTCAACGCACATGCGGAGCTGATCGCCGCCGGCGGCAAGGCGCTGACCAACCTGATCGGAGCGCTGGCCGATGCACCGGAAAAGGCCGATGTCTACGCCGAAGAAATCGACGATCTCGAGAGCAAGGCGGATGCGATTACGCACGACACCCTGGCGCAACTGCACACCTCGTTCATCACGCCGTTCGACCGCGACGAAATCCACGAACTGATCAACGGCATGGACAACATTCTGGACATGATTCAGGACGTTGCCGAGTCGATGTCCCTGTACGATATCCGCCATGTTCCGGCCGAAGCAAAGGCCATGGCCGAAGTGACCGAACGTAGCTGCTACCACGTGCAGTCGGTAGTGAAGTTGTTGCATAGCATGGACAACGCGCCTGCCATTCTGAAGCTGTGCCACGAAATCGACGACCTCGAGTCGGATGCAGACAAGATGCTGCGCGGTGCCATGTCGCGCATCTTCCGCGAGGAGCCGGATGTCCGCCAGGTCATCAAATTGAAGGAAATCTATCAGTTGCTCGAATCGGTGACCGACCGTTGCAAGGACGTGGCGAGCACCATCGAAGCCATCGTTCTCGAAAACTCCTAACCGGTCCTCGGTATGGATACCGTACAAGTCAGCCTGTGGGTGGTCTCCACCCTGGTGATCGTCGCCTTGCTGTTCGACTTCATGAATGGCTTCCACGACGCAGCGAATTCGATCGCGACCATCGTTTCCACGCGAGTTCTGAAGCCGCATCACGCCGTCATCTGGGCGGCGGCCTTCAATTTCCTGGCCTATTTCCTGTTCCAGTTGAAGGTGGCGACTACGATCGGCAAGGGCACCATCGATCCCTCCATCGTCGATTACTACGTCGTTTTCGGGGCCTTGGTCGGGGCGATCGTCTGGAACGTCATTACCTGGTATTACGGGATTCCATCTTCGTCATCGCACGCCCTGGTCGGCGGCCTGGTTGGTGCTGCTGTATCCAAGGCTGGTGTTGATGGTTTGATTACCGCGGGTGTGTTGAAGATTGTTGCCTTTATTTTTGTCGCGCCTTTCCTGGGCTTCGTCATCGGTGGGCTTCTGATGGTCATCGTGTCGTGGATTTGCCGCAAGATGGCGCCGCGCAAGGTGGACAAACACTTCCGTCGTTTCCAACTGCTCTCTGCAGCTGCTTATAGTCTCGGTCACGGTGGCAACGATGCCCAGAAGACCATTGGTATCATCTGGATGTTGCTGATTGCGACCGGCTACTCTCATTCGGGTGATCACATCCCGGGTTGGATCGTGCTTGCCTGTTATACCGCTATGGGTCTCGGTACGATGTTCGGTGGCTGGCGCATCGTCAAGACGATGGGCAACCGCATCACCAAGCTCAATCAGGCGCGCGGTTTCTGCGCCAACACCGGCGGGGCGATCACCCTGTTCCTGGCCACGGCCTTCGGCATCCCGGTGTCTACCACGCATACGATCACCGGCGCCATCGCCGGTGTCGGTTCGACTCGCGGCGCTCGTCGTGTGCGCTGGGGTGTGGCCGGTGGCATCGTCTGGGCCTGGATTCTGACGATCCCGTGCAGCGCGGTCATGGCTGCCGCGGCTTGGTGGATAGGTACGCTGGTACTCTGACCGGCAGTGAAGGTTCTGGCCTATCTACTACTGCTGGCGATCTTGTCATGGTTGGTTTGGGCGGTTCCGGTTCTGTGGGAACTGGCCCTAGCAGGCGCTATCGGTGGGGCTTACTGGATTTTCTTCCGTAACCCGAATCCGGAGAGTTAAGCCGGAATATCCGGGATGAGCATCTGCTCAAGCTGCAGAATGCGATCCTTCAATAGCAACTTCCGCTTCTTCAAGCGACGAATCAGCAGATCATCCGGTGGCGGGTTTTCGATCAGGTGGGAGATTACCTGATCAAGATCGCGGTGCTCGATCTTCAATTCATGCAGTTGCGCGCGAATCTCGCTGACCTCCATGTCGCTCAGCGGATGTAATGCCATTTCAAGCTCCTGACGGCTTTTGATGTTTTGCTAGAATAACTCGATCCGTTCAAGGGAGGAGAGAGAAATGCAGCATCATTTGATTGTCTCGTTCGGCAAAGAAAAAGAATTCGAATTCAAATTCACTGGGGGGGCTTCCGCCGAAGAGGCGCGCCAGTGGTTTGATCACGAATTCACCGTTCTCGAATGCGATGTCGCCACGCCGACCGGGAAGATTCTCGCTGTCGATCGTATTCTGAGCGTTGCCAAGTACGCCGGAGAAAACCGTTTCCGCGATCAGCCGGTGTGGGCGGAGCAGTTTGCCAAATACACCGCAGCCATTCTTGGCCGGGAGCTGATCAAGGTCGATGTCGAGCACTACAGCATCGGTTATTGATGAGTAGGGCCTTTGTTAGGGAGAGCGATGGCGATGAGGATGAAGAACTCGAGCCATCGCTGAAACTTCCGAGTGGGACTCGCAATTACATTACCCCGGCTGGACATGCTCGGCTGAAAGACGAGTTGGAGCATCTGGTCAAGCGCGAAAGGCCGCATGTCGTCGAAGTGGTTGCTTGGGCTGCCTCAAACGGCGATCGTTCGGAAAACGGCGACTATATCTATGGCAAGCGGCGCTTGCGCGAGATAGATCGCCGAATTCGTTTCCTGACCAAGCGCCTGGATATTGCCGAGGTTGTCGATCCCTTGCGACAGGGGGACAACGATCAGGTTTTCTTTGGTGCCCGTGTCCTCATCGCAGATAGCGATGGTTCAGAAAACACCTATACGATTGTCGGTGTGGATGAAGCCAACGCTTCCCTAGGGCGGATCAGTTGGATTTCCCCTTTGGCCAGAGCGTTGATCAAAGCGCGTGAAGGCGATGTGGTGCGCTTTCAGAGTCCGGTTGGTGTGCGGGAGATTGAAATACTTGAAGTTGTATATGAGGCAATAGAGTAGTTCGCCAACCTCAATCAGTGTTTCAGTGGTTCACATATATAAGAAAGGGTGCCTGGGCGCCCTTTTTGTTTGTATGGGGTTGGGGTGTTTTGGGATGTGTTTTAAAAAAGTGTGAGAAAGGGGTTGACGGGTTTTTTTAAGTCTGTAGAATGCGCGGCTCTCCTGATCTGACGGACGTTTCGGCGGGTTAGGCGAGCAAGCAGCAAGAAAAAATATTTTTCGAAACTGCTTGACGGAAGTGAGTAGTTGCTTCATAATCTCGCTTCTCTGCTGCTGACGAATCAAACGAAACGGCGCAGCGACTGATCTTTAAAAGTTTGGACAACCGATAGGTGTGGGTGTCTTGATGCGAAGCGATGCAAGTCGCAAAAAAGTATTAAGGCAAATACACCGAGTAATAGGTAGAGAAATCTACCGTCAGTGAATTTGCGAGTTTGTTGGATTGAACTGAAGAGTTTGATCCTGGCTCAGATTGAACGCTGGCGGCATGCCTTACACATGCAAGTCGAACGGCAGCACGGACTTCGGTCTGGTGGCGAGTGGCGAACGGGTGAGTAATGTATCGGAACGTACCTTTCAGTGGGGGATAACGTAGCGAAAGTTACGCTAATACCGCATATTCTGTGAGCAGGAAAGCAGGGGATCGTAAGACCTTGCGCTGATTGAGCGGCCGATATCAGATTAGCTAGTTGGTGGGGTAACGGCCTACCAAGGCTACGATCTGTAGCGGGTCTGAGAGGATGATCCGCCACACTGGGACTGAGACACGGCCCAGACTCCTACGGGAGGCAGCAGTGGGGAATTTTGGACAATGGGGGCAACCCTGATCCAGCCATGCCGCGTGAGTGAAGAAGGCCTTCGGGTTGTAAAGCTCTTTCGGCCGGGAAGAAATCGCATCAGCTAATACCTGGTGTGGATGACGGTACCGGAATAAGAAGCACCGGCTAACTACGTGCCAGCAGCCGCGGTAATACGTAGGGTGCGAGCGTTAATCGGAATTACTGGGCGTAAAGCGTGCGCAGGCGGTTTTTTAAGATAGGCGTGAAATCCCCGGGCTTAACCTGGGAACTGCGCTTATGACTGGAAGACTAGAGTACGGCAGAGGGGGGTGGAATTCCACGTGTAGCAGTGAAATGCGTAGAGATGTGGAGGAACACCGATGGCGAAGGCAGCCCCCTGGGCCGATACTGACGCTCATGCACGAAAGCGTGGGGAGCAAACAGGATTAGATACCCTGGTAGTCCACGCCCTAAACGATGTCAACTAGGTGTTGGGTGGGTAAAACCATTTAGTACCGTAGCTAACGCGTGAAGTTGACCGCCTGGGGAGTACGGCCGCAAGGTTAAAACTCAAAGGAATTGACGGGGACCCGCACAAGCGGTGGATGATGTGGATTAATTCGATGCAACGCGAAAAACCTTACCTACCCTTGACATGTTCAGAATCCTGAAGAGATTTGGGAGTGCCCGAAAGGGAACTGGAACACAGGTGCTGCATGGCTGTCGTCAGCTCGTGTCGTGAGATGTTGGGTTAAGTCCCGCAACGAGCGCAACCCTTGTCGTTAATTGCCATCATTTAGTTGGGCACTTTAACGAGACTGCCGGTGACAAACCGGAGGAAGGTGGGGATGACGTCAAGTCCTCATGGCCCTTATGGGTAGGGCTTCACACGTCATACAATGGTCGGTACAGAGGGTTGCCAAGCCGCGAGGTGGAGCCAATCCCAGAAAGCCGATCGTAGTCCGGATTGCAGGCTGCAACTCGCCTGCATGAAGTCGGAATCGCTAGTAATCGCGGATCAGCATGTCGCGGTGAATACGTTCCCGGGTCTTGTACACACCGCCCGTCACACCATGGGAGTGGGTTCCACCAGAAGTAGTTAGCCTAACCGCAAGGAGGGCGATTACCACGGTGGGGTTCATGACTGGGGTGAAGTCGTAACAAGGTAGCCGTATCGGAAGGTGCGGCTGGATCACCTCCTTTCTAGAGAAAGCATCCTGGCACCCACAACCTATCGGTTGTTCATCAGTAGCAAACAGACGGAGGGTCTGTAGCTCAGTCGGTTAGAGCACCGTCTTGATAAGGCGGGGGTCGTTGGTTCGATTCCAACCAGACCCACCAACGTCAAAAACGGGGGATTAGCTCAGCTGGGAGAGCACCTGCTTTGCAAGCAGGGGGTCGTCGGTTCGATCCCGTCATCCTCCACCAGAACCCTGAGATAAACGGATGTTTATCTCAGGCTTTTGAGAAATCAATTGCTACGCTCTTTAACAAAACGGAAGAAGGTTGTGTAACGCTGTGATGAGCAGCGCTACACGTTGTGATTGCATCTGATTGTCTATTACAGCTAGTAGATGATCAGCACAAAGTTTTTTGAGTTGCCTGTAACCGTCTCGCAAGAGACTTCAAGGTTATAGGATCAAGCGACTAAGTGCATGTGGTGGATGCCTTGGCGATCACAGGCGATGAAGGACGTGCAAGCCTGCGAAAAGCGCGGGGGAGTTGGCAACGAAACGTTGATCCCGCGATGTCCGAATGGGGAAACCCACCTCTTTGAGGTATCCCTTGCTGAATACATAGGCAAGGGAGGCGAACCCGGTGAACTGAAACATCTAAGTAGCCGGAGGAAAAGAAATCAACCGAGATTCCCTAAGTAGTGGCGAGCGAACGGGGAAAAGCCTGCTAGTGATAGCAGCTTTGTTAGCAGAACGGAATGGAAAGTCCGGCCGTAGTGGGTGATAGCCCCGTATGCGAAAACATCGCTGTGGTACTAAGTTAGCGAAAAGTAGGGCGGGGCACGTGAAACCTTGTCTGAACATGGGGGGACCATCCTCCAAGGCTAAATACTCGTGATCGACCGATAGTGAACCAGTACCGTGAGGGAAAGGCGAAAAGAACCCCGGGAGGGGAGTGAAATAGAACCTGAAACCGCATGCATACAAACAGTGGGAGCCTCCTTGTGGGGTGACTGCGTACCTTTTGTATAATGGGTCAGCGACTTACGTTGTGTTGCGAGCTTAACCGAATAGGGGAGGCGTAGCGAAAGCGAGTCTGATAAGGGCGTTTAGTAGCACGGCGTAGACCCGAAACCGGATGATCTATCCATGGCCAGGATGAAGGTGCCGTAACAGGTACTGGAGGTCCGAACCCACTAATGTTGAAAAATTAGGGGATGAGCTGTGGATAGGGGTGAAAGGCTAAACAAATCCGGAAATAGCTGGTTCTCCCCGAAAACTATTTAGGTAGTGCGTCTTATATCACTTCCGGGGGTAAAGCACTGTTATGGCTAGGGGGTCATCGCGACTTACCAAACCATGGCAAACTCTGAATACCGGAAAGTGCGAGTAAGGCAGACAGACAGTGGGTGCTAACGTCCATTGTCAAGAGGGAAACAACCCAGACCGCCAGCTAAGGTCCCCAAGACACAGTTAAGTGGGAAACGAGGTGGGAAGGCATAGACAGCTAGGAGGTTGGCTTAGAAGCAGCCACCCTTTAAAGAAAGCGTAATAGCTCACTAGTCGAGTCGTCCTGCGCGGAAGATGTAACGGGGCTCAAACTGTGCACCGAAGCTGCGGATATCGAAAGATATGGTAGGGGAGCGTTCTGTAGGTCTGTGAAGGTGTCTTGTAAAGGATGCTGGAGATATCAGAAGTGCGAATGCTGACATGAGTAGCGATAAAGCGGGTGAAAGGCCCGCTCGCCGAAAGCCCAAGGTTTCCTACGCAACGTTCATCGGCGTAGGGTGAGTCGGCCCCTAAGGCGAGGCTGAAAAGCGTAGTCGATGGGAAACAGGTCAATATTCCTGTACCGATTCTAGATGCGATGTGGGGACGGAGAAGGTTAGGTCAGCCATCTGTTGGAATAGGTGGTTTAAGCGTGTAGGAGTGTCCCTTAGGCAAATCCGGGGGAATTATCTGAGGCGTGATGACGAGGCACTACGGTGCTGAAGTGATTGATACCAAGCTTCCAGGAAAAGCCACTAAGCTTCAGTCTAGAATCGACCGTACCGCAAACCGACACAGGTGGGCAGGATGAAAATTCTAAGGCGCTTGAGAGAACTCAGGAGAAGGAACTCGGCAAATTGACACCGTAACTTCGGGAGAAGGTGTGCCCCGGTAGGTTGTAGAGCCTCGCGCTCGAAGGCCGATGGGGTTGCAGTGAAATGGTGGCTGCGACTGTTTAATAAAAACACAGCACTCTGCAAACACGAAAGTGGACGTATAGGGTGTGACGCCTGCCCGGTGCTGGAAGATTAAGTGATGGGGTGCAAGCTCTTGATCGAAGTCCCAGTAAACGGCGGCCGTAACTATAACGGTCCTAAGGTAGCGAAATTCCTTGTCGGGTAAGTTCCGACCTGCACGAATGGCGTAACGATGGCCACACTGTCTCCTCCTGAGACTCAGCGAAGTTGAAATGTTTGTGAAGATGCAATCTCCCCGCGGCAAGACGGAAAGACCCCATGAACCTTTACTGCAGCTTTGCATTGGACTTTGAACCGGTTTGTGTAGGATAGGTGGGAGACTGTGAAACCTGGACGCTAGTTCAGGTGGAGTCGTCCTTGAAATACCACCCTGATTTGTTTGAGGTTCTAACCTAGGCCAGTGAATCCTGGCCGGGGACCGTGCATGGTAGGCAGTTTGACTGGGGCGGTCTCCTCCCAAAAGGTAACGGAGGAGTACGAAGGTACGCTTAGGGCGGTCGGACATCGCCCATAAAGTGCAATGGCAAAAGCGTGCTTGACTGCGAGACCCACAAGTCGAGCAGGTGCGAAAGCAGGTCATAGTGATCCGGTGGTTCTGTATGGAAGGGCCATCGCTCAACGGATAAAAGGTACTCTGGGGATAACAGGCTGATACCGCCCAAGAGTTCATATCGACGGCGGTGTTTGGCACCTCGATGTCGGCTCATCTCATCCTGGGGCTGTAGCCGGTCCCAAGGGTATGGCTGTTCGCCATTTAAAGAGGTACGTGAGCTGGGTTTAAAACGTCGTGAGACAGTTTGGTCCCTATCTGCCGTGGGCGCTGGATATTTGAAGGGGGCTGCTCCTAGTACGAGAGGACCGGAGTGGACATTCCTCTGGTGTACCGGTTATGACGCCAGTCGTATCGCCGGGTAGCTATGAATGGAAGAGATAAACGCTGAAAGCATCTAAGCGTGAAACTCGCCTTAAGATGAGATATCCCGGAGTCTTGAACTCCCTAAAGGGTCGTCGAAGACCACGACGTTGATAGGTCAGGTGTGGAAGCGCAGTAATGCGTTAAGCTAACTGATACTAATTGCCCGTGCGGCTTGATCCTATAACCTTGAACAACAAGCAATTCAAAAAACACAATCACAACATACCTTCTTACACCGTTTTGCGTTTGGCGCTCTCAACAGCGACAAACACACAAGTTACGCTTGGCGGCAATAGCCTTCTGGACCCACCCCTTCCCATCCCGAACAGGACCGTGAAACAGATGAGCGCCAATGATAGTGAGCACCTCGCTCGCGAAAGTAGGTCACCGCCAGGCTCCCCATTCAAAAGCCCCCTCAGCACAACGCTGCAGGGGGCTTTGTCGTTCACGCCAACAATTCATCGCAGATTTAAAAAAGAAAATTCAATTCAGATCGCTTCAGGGCTTGAAATCTCACGCAGGGACACCATCTAGAAGCTCACCTTTTGTCGTTATCTCGATTGGGAGTTTCAAGCATGTCCGAGTCCGCTACCGCTAATCGCGAGACCCTCGGCTTCCAGACGGAAGTCAAACAACTGCTGCATCTGATGATTCACTCCTTGTACAGCAACAAGGAGATTTTCCTGCGCGAGTTGGTGTCGAACGCCTCCGATGCCTGCGACAAGCTTCGTTTCGAAGCGCTGAACAACAATGCCTTGTACGGCGACGATGGCGACCTGAAGATTCGTGTCGCTTTCGACAAGGAGGCGCGCACGATCACCATTTCCGATAACGGTATCGGTTTGTCGCGTGACGAAGCGATTGCCCATCTGGGGACCATTGCCAAGTCGGGCACCAAGGAGTTCTTCTCGGCGCTGACTGGCGATCAAGCCAAGGATGCCCATCTAATCGGGCAGTTTGGCGTCGGTTTCTACTCTTCCTTCATCGTTGCCGACAAAGTGACGGTGATTTCCCGCCGTGCCGGTCTCGAAACGGGCCAGGCCGTAAAATGGGAGTCGGCTGGCGAAGGCGATTACACCGTCGAAATTGTCGAAAAAACCGGCCGCGGTACCGATGTCATCCTGCATCTGCGCGATGGCGAAGACGATTTCCTGAATGCCTGGCGTCTGAAGTCCATCATCCGCAAGTATTCCGACCATATCACCCTGCCCATCGTGATGAAGAAGGAGGAGTGGGACAAGGACAAGGGTGAGCAGGTCATCACCGACGAGGACGAGACGGTCAACCAGGCCAACGCCCTGTGGGCTCGCAGCAAGTCGGAAATCGACGACGAGCAGTACAAGGAGTTCTACAAGCACGTCGCTCACGACTTCGAGGATCCGCTGTGCTGGACGCACGCCCGTGTCGAAGGCAAGCAGGAATACACGCAGCTCCTCTATGTTCCGTCGCGCGCCCCGTTCGATATGTGGGATCGCAACGCCCGCCATGGCGTGAAGCTTTATGTCCGCCGTGTCTTCATCATGGACGACGCCGAGAAGCTGATGCCGCTCTATCTGCGCTTCGTGCGCGGGGTGGTCGATTCGGCTGATCTGCCGCTCAACGTGTCGCGCGAGATCCTGCAGGAATCCAAGGACATCGACAACATTCGTTCCGGTTGCACGCGCAAAGTGCTCTCCATGCTGGAGGGGCTGGCCAACAGCGACGATGCCGCCGACAAGGAAAAGTACGCCCAGTTCTGGGAGGCATTCGGTAGCGTACTGAAGGAAGGTGTCGGCGAAGATGCCGCCAACAAGGACAAGATCGCCAGCCTGCTGCGTTTCGCCTCTACCCATGGTGACGGTGAAAAACAGGTCGTCTCTCTGGCCGACTACATCGCTCGCATGAAGGAAGGCCAGGAGAAGATCTACTACGTTACGGCAGAAACCTTCAACGCCGCCAAGAACAGCCCGCATCTGGAAATCTTCAAGAAGAAGGGTATCGAGGTGCTGCTCTTGTCCGACCGCGTCGACGAGTGGGTCGTGGGCCATCTGACCGAGTTCGAAGGCAAACAGTTGCAGTCGGTGGCCAAGGGCG
Organism: Azonexus sp. IMCC34839; assembly: GCF_047047955.1. Lineage (GTDB taxonomy): Bacteria > Pseudomonadota > Gammaproteobacteria > Burkholderiales > Rhodocyclaceae > Azonexus. Next base: position 3,533,731 of record NZ_CP150631.1, read on the forward strand.
GTCTTGACCTCGGCAAGCTGGAGGATGAGGAAGAGAAGAAGGAAGCCGAGAAAGCGGCCGACGAGTTCAAGGAACTGATCGAGAAGGTCAAGACTTCGCTCGGCGACAAAGTGAAGGATGTTCGCATCACGCATCGCCTAACCGATTCGCCTTCCTGTCTGGTGGCCGATGAATACGATCCGTCCGGCAACCTGGCGCGTCTGCTCAAGGCGGCCGGCCAGAAGGCACCGAATGCCAAGCCGATTCTTGAAATCAATCCGCAGCACCCGGCGGTGATGCGCTTGAAATACGAGGAAGGTCGTTTCGACGACTGGGCGGCCTTGCTGTTCGAACAGGCCACGTTGGCCGAAGGCGGCCAGCTCGACGATCCGGCCGGCTTCGTCAAGCGTATCAACGATCTGATGCTGGCGCTTTCCGGCAAGTAAGTCGGCCTCCGCGCCAATTGAGAAGCCGCCTGAGGGCGGCTTCTTTCATTTTTGGCGCCGCGCAAGCACAATGCGCGACCATGAAGCCCGAAGACCTCGAATTGCTGGTAACGCGCACCATGCCTTTCGGCAAGCACGCTGGCTGCGTGATTGCCGACCTGCCGCCCAATTATCTCGGCTGGTTTGCCCGCGAGGGTTTTCCGCCGGGGGAAATCGGGCGCTTGCTGCAACTGATGTACGAGATCGACCACAACGATCTGAAGTTCTTGTTGAAGCCGTTGCGGCCGCATTCCCGCGAAAAAGCGTGACTGCTGCGGTGCACGTGCCAAAAAGGCGAAAAACCAAGCGCAAGAACGGTGTAAATCGAGGAAAACCGCGCTGCCAGTGACTTTAGCCTTGCTGTCGGCATGCTATATTGCCCGCCATGAATAATCAGACTGTCAATGAGCATCGCCTGGCGCTTTCCGAGGTTCTCGACTGGATGGTCGAGGATGGCCTGGTTGAGCGGGATATCGCCGAGGCCTTGAAAGTGGAGCGCCGTCTGCACGGCGGCAAGATCCATCCGCTGGTCGTTATCGCCGACCAGAAGTGGCGGTCGAACAAGCCACCAGTTCGCTTGCTCAATCTCGAAAACCTGACCGAGTGGCTAGCTGCCAAGACGGGTCTGGATTATCTGCATATCGACCCATTGAAGATCGATTTCACCGGGGTTGCCGACGTGATGTCCAGCGCGTATGCCGGGCGCTTCGGCATCCTGCCGGTGCAGGTGACGACGCGCGAAGTCGTGATCGCCACCGCCGAACCCTTCGTCCGCGAATGGGTCGAGGAACTGAAGCCCATCCTGCGCAAGGAAATTCGCCGGGTGATGGCGAATCCGGAGGATATCAGCCGCTACCTCGTCGAGTTCTTCAGCCTGGCCAAATCGGTCAAGAAGGCCGCGGCGCGGGGCGAGGTGACCTCTGGTCTGTCGAGCTTCGAGCAGTTGGTCGAACTGGGCAAGGGCAACAAGCAATACGACGCCAACGACCAGCACATCATCCATATCGTCGATTGGTTGTGGCAATACGCCTTCGATCAACGGGCTTCCGACATCCACATCGAGCCGCGGCGCGATATCGGCATCGTGCGTTTTCGTATCGACGGCGTGCTGCATCAGGTCTACCAGATTCCGATGGCGGTCATGAACGCCATGACCAGCCGGATCAAGCTGCTCGGTCGCATGGACGTCATCGAGAAGCGCCGGCCGCAGGATGGCCGGATCAAGACTCGTACTCCGGACGGGCAGGAAGTCGAACTGCGTTTGTCGACCCTGCCCACCGCCTTCGGTGAAAAGCTGGTCATGCGTATCTTCGACCCCGAGGTGCTGGTCCGCGATTTTCGTTCGCTCGGTTTTTCCGAAGACGACCAGATGCGCTGGCAGCAGATGACCAAGTCGCCCAACGGCATCGTCCTGGTCACCGGGCCGACCGGTTCCGGTAAAACGACCACGCTGTACACGACGCTCAAGCAACTGGCGACGCCGGAGGTCAACGTGTGCACCATCGAGGATCCGATCGAAATGGTCGAATCCTCGTTCAACCAGATGCAGGTCAATCACGCCATCGACCTTGAATTTTCCGATGGCGTGCGTGCGTTGATGCGCCAGGATCCCGACATCATCATGATCGGCGAAATCCGCGACCTGGAGACTGCTGAAATGGCCGTCCAGGCGGCGTTGACTGGTCATTTGGTGCTGTCGACCCTGCACACCAACGACGCCCCTTCGGCGATTACCCGTCTGCTCGATCTCGGTGTTCCGGCCTATCTGATCAACTCGACCCTGCTCGGCGTCATGGCGCAGCGTCTGGTGCGTACCCTGTGTCCGCACTGCAAGAAGGCGGCGCCAATTACCGAAGAGCAGCGTGCGGCCTGGCGTGCACTGGTGGCGCCTTGGAAATCGGGTGAGCCCGCTCAACTCTGGCAGCCAGTCGGTTGTCTGGAATGCCGCATGACCGGCTATACCGGGCGGGTCGGCCTCTACGAAATCCTGCTCAACTCGTCGGAGATCCGCAAGATGATCAAGCCGCTGAGCGATATTCCCAAGCTGCGCGAGCAGGGCTACCGCGAAGGCATGCGTCCGCTACGCATTTCCGGGGCGCTGAAGGTGGCGCAGGGGCTGACGTCGCTCGAGGAAGTGATCAAGGTGGCGCCGCCGGCCGACGATGTGTGAGTCGTCTGACGGTTATTTTCACGGGATATTGTTTCGTCATTGATGAACGACTGGTCACTATTGACCCAATGAATGCGAAAAAACTCACGGAATCTAGTTCTTCCGTACTAGTCATTGCCTGACAATCTGTAGATAATGTGACCCCTTGTCATAAGGGGTTAATATGGCCGTCGAACTATTCAATGATGGTAATCACATCGTCCACGCGTTCTATGATCTGGTCGACGACTCGGCCGCCGGCGCGGTCCAGGCCAACCAGTTCCTGATTGCGGATCACGGCCATGGCGCCCTGATCGACCCGGGCGGCAACATGACCTATACCGGGTTGCTGATGGACATGCAGAAGTATTTCTCGTCCAAGGATCTCGATTACATCCTCGCCTCGCACCCGGACCCGGACATCATCGCCTCCGTGAACAAGTGGTTCGTCGCCTCGCACTGCAAGGTCATGATCTCCAGCCTGTGGACCCGCTTCGTTCCCCATTTCACTACTGGCAAGGACGTTTCCGACCGCATCCTCGGTATTCCGGACCAAGGTGCCGTGATCAAGCTCGGCCAGTGCAAAGTGCTCGCTCTACCGGCGCATTTCATGCACGCCGAAGGTAATTTTCAGTTCTACGATCCGGTTTCCAAGATTCTTTTCTCGGGCGACCTCGGCGCTTCCCTGGTGCCGCACGAGCAGGCGGCCGAGCCGGTTACCGACTTTTCCAGCCATACCCGCTACATGGAAGGTTTTCACCGTCGCTACATCGTGTCGCGCAAGGTGTGCCGCTTCTGGGCCAACATGGTGCGCCAGCTCGACATCGATCAGATCGTGCCGCAGCACGGCTCGCGCTTCGTCGGCAAGCAGGCGGTCGAGGACTTCATCAGCTGGGTCGAAAGCCTGGAGTGCGGGGTGGATCTGATGACCCAGAACAACTATCAGGTTCCGAACTGACCGCTTTAGTAATCAGCGAGGCCTGGTTGTCCGACGAAAGGCGGTATGCGGCCAACCAGGCTTTCCAGCAGGACCAGTTCGGCATCGCGGTGATTGCGAACGCGGGCCGCTAATAATGCCTGCTTCCCGCTCGTCGGCAGGAAAATCGGTCGGTCGTGGTGTTCCGTCTGGATGCGTTCGATGACTTCTGCCTGGCGTAGAGGGCGCACTTCCGCTTCACCGTAGCAGAGGCAGAAATACACGCCTTTAGCATCGGCCTCGATGTAGCAGCCTGTTCCCCGGATGCCGATGGTGGCGGTCGGGGTCTCGATCTGCTTCTCTCCTTTGCCGAAAACCGAAAGCAGTTTTCCCGTCAGAATGCGCAGACCATAGCGCAACTTGTCGCCAGTTAGCGTCACCGACGAGCGCTCGCGGAGCAGGTAAGCATCCTGGCCGACGACATAGACAGCTTCAGCATCTACCCCGGTGCTGACCGTATCTCCAGGTTGGATGCTTTGGCCGGGCCTGGCGGGTCGCCCGTTGATGAAAACGGGACCATGAAACCGAACTAGCCCGGCCTTCGCCTTGTCATCGCCCCAGGCTGGGCGCAAGGAGAGCCAGGCGGGGAGCAGGCTCCAGCCCAGCAGTTGTTTGATGACGTTGCGTCTGCGCATCTTGCTCTACAACGGTCGATTTCAGATCTGGCTGGCCTTGCGGCGAACGGCATCGACGTAGGCCAGCGCATCCATCGCTTGCCCTTGGCTCTGGGCGCGCCAGATCGTTTCTCCGAGGCATTCGAGCAACACGTGTTCGGCATCGTGCGGCTCCATGCGGGCGCGCAGGCTGTCGAAAGCCGCGCGAATCCCCGGTGGCTGGTCGATGCTGACCTGCTCGTGAATAGCCAGGTGCAGGGAGAGGTGCAGGAAGGGGTTCATCTCGCCGCCTTCGGGAACCCAATCCTTGCCCAGTGCCTTTTCGGCATCGGCCAGCAAGGCGTGGTATTCCGGGTGGCGGGCGGCAATGTCGGCAGCCGTGACTTCGGCGCCGACCAACGGCAGGCGTTCGACGTGTTTTCTCCAGGCGTCGCAGAAAAACTGGCGGACCTGGTCGCGTGTGGGATTAAACATCTGGACTTTCGAAAAGTACGGTCAGAGCCGTATTGTGGAACAGGTGGTTGACCTTGGCGGCGGGAACGATCTGCCCGGTACCGTAGGCGCCGATCAGCGGCAAGCCGGGGAAGCATTCGACGTAGGCCTGGAGGTCGCGATCTTCGTTGCCATAGAACAAGGGGCCGCGCCCGATGCAGGAAAACATCAGCCCGAATTTTGGCTTTTTTTGCCCGTGCACCGCAGCAGTCAGCGCGCTGCGCATTTCGCTCTCGGCGTAGAGCGCTTGGCGCATGCACCAGGTCAGTTTTTCGCCGGCTTCGATCTCGTCGGCCAGCGTCAGCGAGCCGTCGCCATTGATTGAGAGCAGGGAAATCGCTGGCAGGCCTTCGCCTCGGCTCAAGGCGAGTGCATGCAAAGGTGGACGCTCGCGCATTTCAGGTGGCAAGGCGCGCAGCAAGCTGTCGGCCGCCGTATGGCCGCCAAGACACTGCAGATCGTAGCCTGCGCTGCTCTCGACGGTTTGGGCGTCGCCAAGCGGGCGCAAGCCGGGGCAGACGATGGGGTGGGCGTGCAGCCCATCAAGCAGTAAATCCGATAGCGCGCTCTGATCGATGCGGCCGTGGCTCCAGGTCGTCGCCTCGCTATCGAGCAGGCCGGCGCGCGCCCGGTCGTCCTGCCAGTCATACGGCAGGCGGCTGTGGCCGCTGAAAGAGATACGCAGGTCGCCGGTCGACTTGACCGCTCGTGGACCGAGAACCAGTGCGGCGGCGGCCGGCTGATCGGTACGCCAGCCCGCTTCGGTGAACACGCCGCTGGCCGTACAACCCGCAACCTGCAGGCAGCCAGCCGTGCGCGCGGCCGCGAGAACCGCCGCCTGGGCGTGGCGCTGGAAATCGCGGGTCAGGAACAAGAGGACGTTGGCGGCTTGCTCGAGTTCGGCTTTTTCCAGGGCCTGGCGAACGGCGATGGCGGCGAGTTCTGCCGTCACCTCCGGGGAAGAGGCCAGACCGCTGGCGACCTTCATACCGTCTTGCCCTTGAAGCGGCACAGGTCCACAACCACGCAGCGTGCGCATTCCGGCTTGCGTGCCTTGCACACATAGCGGCCATGCAGGATGAGCCAGTGGTGGGCATCCTTCTTGAATTCCTCCGGGGTGACGCGCAGCAGCTTCTGTTCGACTTCCAGCACCGTCTTGCCGGGCGCCAGCCCGGTCCGGTTGCCCAAGCGGAAGATGTGGGTGTCGACGGCGATGGTCGGCTGGCCGAAAGCAGTATTCAGCACGACGTTCGCCGTCTTGCGCCCAACGCCGGGCAGGGCTTCTAGCGCCTCGCGCGCCTGCGGCACCTCGCCGCCATGCTGCTCGACCAGGATGCGGCAGGTCGCGATGACATTCTTGGCCTTGGTGCGGTAGAGGCCGATGGTCTTGATGTACTCGGTCAAGCCTTCCTCACCCAGTGCCAGCATGCTGAAGGCATCGGGAGCCACCGGAAAGAGGCGGACAGTGGCCTTGTTGACCCCGACGTCGGTCGCCTGCGCCGACAAGATTACTGCGATCAGCAACTGAAACGGCGTCGCATAATGAAGTTCGGTCGTCGGCGCCGGGTTGGCGTCGCGCAAACGGGAGTAGAACTGCTCGATATCGATTTTTTTCACTGGCTTGATGGTAACCGGATTGTCACAGACAGCAGAATGCGCGATATTGCAAAAAACGCAATTTTACCTGACAGAGAGAGCGGGTTTTTGATGACAAATCATCCCGAGAAGAACCAGATCGATCTGGCGCAACTGGTTGAAGTCAATCCGGTGGCTACCATCGTCATCGATGCGCAGCATCGCGTCTTGTACTGGAATCGGGCCTGCACGCAGCTGACCGGCCTCTCAGCCAGCGAGGTCGTTGGCACCACCGAACAATGGCGTGCGTTCTACGACAGGCCACGCCCTATCATGGCCGATCTGATCATTGATGACGCATCGACCGAGAATATCGCCAGCCTCTATCCCGGGAAATTCTGGCATTCGACAACCGTCGAAGGGGCCATCGAAGCCGAAGACTTCTTTCCGGCATTCGGTGATGGAGGACGCTGGTTATGTCTGACTGCTATGGCGGTACGCGATAGCGCGGGTCAGGTGATCGGGGCCATTGAAACCATATTGGATGTGACTGACCGGCGACGTTCCGAAGCCGCATTGCGGGAGAGCGAGGCCTATCTGGCGCAGATTGTGGATGGCTCTTCAGTCGCGACCCTGGTGATCGATGCCAAACACCGCGTTACGCACTGGAATCGGGCGTGTGAGGCGATGACCGGTGTTCCATCCAGCGGGATTGTCGGAACCTCGGAACAATGGAGAGCCTTTTATCCCTCTAAACGGGCCATCATGGCCGATCTGGTACTGGAAGGGGCGAACGATGCAGATGTAGATCGCCTCTATCATGGCCGTTTTCGTCCCTCCTTGCTTGTTCCCGGCAGCTACGAAGCGGAAGACTTCTTCCCTCATTTTGGCGATGGTGGGCGATGGCTCTATTTCACGGCAGCGCCTCTACGCAACGCACAGGGCGAAGTGGTCGGTGCCATCGAAACCCTTCAGGACGTTACCGAGCGACGCCTTGCCGAGGAAGCGCTGCGTGACAGCGAGGAGCGCTATCGTCGTCTGAGCCAGGTTGATCCCTTGACCGGTTTGTTCAATTCCCGCCAATTGCACGAACAGCTACGGGGCGAACTTGAACGCGCCGGACGTTACCATCGCCCGTTGTCGCTGATGATGCTCGACTGCGATCATTTCAAGCGGATCAACGACAGCTATGGTCACCTTGAAGGTGACCGGGTGTTGCAATGCCTTGCTCAGGTCATTCGCCATACGCTGCGCGGCAGTGACCACGCTTATCGTTATGGTGGTGAAGAGTTTGTCGTGTTGATGCCTGAGACCGGATTGTCGGCGGCAACTCACCTGGCCGAGCGTCTGCGTGAAGGATTTGCCGCCAAGGTTCTGGAAACGGGAAGTGGGCAGCAGCTGAGGTGTACCGTCAGTATCGGGGTGGCGGAGCTGATCGACGGCGAGGATGAATTGTCACTGTTGCGCCGAGCTGACGACGCAGGCTACGAAGCCAAGCGCCGCGGCAGGAATTGCGTGGTGCTGGCCGAGACCACTGTTTAAAAAATATTCCACTGAGAATAGTAGATAATTCTAACTATGAGTCGTGTGGATTTTCGCCCGCTGCTGGTGGTGGCAGCATTGATCGCAGTTGTTGTCTGGTTGACGCTTTCCGGGCGAGATGAATCTTTCCCGTTGGGGGCTCCTAGTCGTAGCAGTGTCGTGCCTGCCGATGGCATGCAGCCTGTCTTGCCGCTCCAAGCATTCGACGACCTCATCCCAGGGCAGGTGGCGCTAGGCGAACAATTGTTCAGCGACACGCGCCTCTCCGACAATCTCACGGTCGCCTGCATATCCTGTCATGATCCCGCCAAGGGTGGGGTTGATGGCCTGCAATTCTCGGCAGGGATCGGTGGCGCTGTCGGAGGCATCAACGCGCCTTCGGTCTTGAACGCTGCCTATAACCTGGCTCAATTCTGGGATGGGCGGGCATCCAGCCTGGAAATACAGGCCGCCGGACCGATCCACAATCCCTTGGAAATGGGTTCGAACTGGGGACAGGTGCTCAGCCGCCTGCGCGAGGACAAAGGATTGGTCGAGCGCTTTTCCAGAGCTTACCCGGATGGCCTGACCGCCGACAATGTTGCGCATGCCATCGCAACTTACGAGCGCTTTCTGGTAACGGCCAACGGTCGTTTCGACCGCTATTTGAAGGGTGAGAAACAACTGCTGACGCCAATCGAAATCGACGGCTATCGACGTTTTCGCGAATACGGCTGTGCCAGCTGTCATCAAGGCATGCTGCTCGGTGGCAACATGTACCAGAAGTTCGGGGTGATGGGCGACTACTTCGCCGGGAGGAGCGTAACCAAGGAAGACCTTGGGCGCTACAACGTAACCCAGCGCGAAGAGGACCGCCATGTCTTCAAGGTGCCGAGCCTGCGCAACGTCGAACTGACGGCACCTTACTTCCACGATGGCTCGGCACCGACCCTGGAGTCGGCAGTATCCGTCATGGGGCGATATCAGTTGGGGCGCGACCTGTCGACACAGGATATCCAGGCGATTGTCGCTTTCCTGAAAACCCTGAGCGGCCCGGTACCGCAAGCGGTGCAACCATGACGATCATGTCTGGCCCTGTGGAACACCAGCGCCGGGTTTTCGCCATCGCTGTCTTCGCCATCCTGATCGGCCTGCTGACCTGGCTGTATATCCGGGCGGATCAAGTTTCACCAGAACAACACTATCGCTACATGCTGACCCTGCGCCATGTGCAGGAGGCGGACATCGAACTCAATTCGGCGGTCGTAGCCAACTACGCCAACCTCTTGCAGAACTACGATCCGGTGCTTCGCCACCTGCAGGAAATTCGTGATGAACGCGCCAATTTGTTGCGTCTGCCATCGTCCTTGCCGGCTTCGCACAAGCGGCAGCTGGGGCAAAAAATCGAGCAGTTGATCGCAGCGCAGAAAGCCAAGGAAGATGATGTCGATCGCTTCCAGCGGACGCACGCCATCCTGCGAAACTCCGAGGCATATTTCCCTCGGGTGGCCGAGGATTTGCTGTTTCACAAGAGCGCCCATGGCGATCAATTGCAGGCTTTCGTCCGCAAGATCCTGTCTGTTTCCACGGGAAGCCGCAGCGTGGAGACCGAGAGTCTGCCGGAGGAAATTCGACAACTGCGTACTTCGACCTGGCGAGGTGAAAGTGCGCTGCTGCTCAACCAGTTACTGATACACGCCGGGCTGATCGTCGAACGTCGGCCAGCAGTCGATGCCTTGGTCAGCGGTATCGTGACGGCACCGACCGGTGTGCTGGCCGAGGAGATCACCCATCTCTACATCCAGGCACACGAACAGGCACAGCAGGTTGCTACGACGTATCGCGGGCTGCTTTATGGCATAGCGATGTTGTTGGCGCTATACATGATTTATGCCGTTTTCCGTATGCGCCAGGATGCCCAGGCGCTGACGCAGGCCCATGCCGCTCTGGAGGAGCGCTACGAGGCGCAACGCCGGACCGAGGGCGAGTTGGCGCTCTATGCCAACGTGTTCAGCAATGCTGCCGAGGGAATGACGATCACCGATGCCAGCGGGGCGATCGTTGCCGTCAATCCGACCTTCTGCCGGATTACCGGCTACGAGCCTGTCGATGTCCTGGGCAAGAAACCCGGAATGCTCAGTTCCGGCCGCCAGTCCAGGGACTTCTATCAGGCCATGTGGAACGAATTGCTCGACAAGGGACACTGGCAAGGTGAAATCTGGAATCGGCGCAAGGATGGGGGCATCTATCCGGAGTGGCTGTCGATATCTGCCGTCTACAACGATGCCGCCCAGGTGACGCATTACATCGGCGTCTTCCAGGATATTTCCGAGCGCAAACAAAGCGAAGCGCGCATCCATCATCTGGCGCACCACGATGCACTGACAGGCTTGCCTAACCGCCTCTTGCTCGAGGATCGCCTGAATCAGGGAATGCTCAAATCGAAACGGAACAAGAAATCGATGGCTATCGTTTTCATCGATCTCGACCGCTTCAAGAACATCAACGATACGCTGGGCCACGAGATGGGCGACAAACTGCTGATCCAGGCAGCCCAGCGCGGCCTCGGCGTGCTGCGCGATACCGATACCTTATCGCGCCAGGGGGGGGACGAGTTTGTTGCTGTCTTGCCCGAGCTGGAGCACCGGCAGGATGCGACGCATGTGACCCGCAAGCTGCTGGCGGCCATCTGCCAACCCTACCAGCTGGCCGGGCATCAACTGACGGTCAGCGGTAGCGCCGGCATCGCGCTCTATCCGGACGACGGCGAAACGGTATCCGAATTGCTGCGCAAGGCCGATGCCGCGATGTATCGCGCCAAGGACGAGGGGCGTAATACCTTCCGCTTCTTCTCTTCAGAAATCAATACCGCTTCGCTGGGCGAACTGCTGCTGGAAAACGACCTGCGCGGTGCGCTGGAGCGCAACGAACTGGTGCTGCACTATCAGCCGAAGATCGATGCCTTGAGCGGCGAGATCGTCGGTGCCGAAGCCTTGATGCGCTGGCAGCATCGCGAACAGGGATTGATTCCGCCCGGACGTTTCATCCCACTCGCCGAGGAAAGCGGGCTGATCGAAAAATTCGGCCAATGGACCATTGAGACCGTCTGTGCGCAACAGCGTCGCTGGCTCGATGCCGGGGTGCTGGCGGTGCCGATTGCAGTCAATATCTCGGCCAACCAGTTCGCGCGTGCCGATTTTCCGAACATGGTCGCCCATTGCCTGGCCGAACACGGCATTCCGCCGCAGTTGCTGGAGCTGGAATTGACCGAATCGATGCTGATGCGCAACTCCAGTCATACGATCCAGGTCTTGCAGACCCTGCGCAAACTGCACATTCAGTTGTCGATCGACGATTTCGGTACGGGCTATTCGTCCCTGAGTTACCTGAAACAATTCCCGGTCCAGACGCTCAAGATCGACCGTTCTTTCGTCTGCGAAATCGACGAGAGCGGCGAGCGCGTGCGCTTGGCTTCAGCCATCATCGCGATGGCTCACGAGCTCGATATGCAGGTCGTTGCCGAGGGGGTGGAAACCGAGGCGCAACGCGATTACTTGCGCGAGCATGGTTGCGACCAGTTCCAGGGTTTCCTGTTTGGCCGGCCCCAACCGGTCGAAGCGTTGGCAGAGCTACTGGCCGGTCGTCGTCTTGAGGGGCTGGACGGCTGAGCGTCGTCCCTTAGGCTGCAACAGGACGGGCTGGGCTGCGGTCGTCTTTTCGCCCAGCATACGGGCACGCAATTGGCCGCAGCCACCATCCACATCCTGCCCGGCGGAGTTGCGCAGCTTGGTCAGGATGCGCTGTCGATTCAGTTTTTCCGCCAGCGCAGCGATTCTTTCCGGCGCCGGGCGGCGGTAGGGCAAGCCGTCAATGCTGTTGAACGGGATCAGGTTCATCATCGCGTACTTGCCGGTGAGCAGGCGGATGATGCCGTCCATTTCCTCTTCGCTGTCGTTGATGCCCTCGATCAGCGTCCATTGATACTGGATTGGGTAGCCGGTGTTTCTCGCGTAAATTTCGGCCAACTCGACCAGTTCGGCTGGATCGATGGGCGGGGCCTTGGGCAGCAACTCGGCACGCAGTTTGGCGCGGGTCGAGTGCAAGGAGACGGCGAGTGCCGGTTTGACCGACTGCTGCGGTAGACGCTCGAAAACGCGCAAATCTCCAACGGTCGAGAAGACCAGGTTCTTGTGCCCGATGTTGCCATAGGTGCCGAGCGTATCGATGGCTTCCAGCACGTTGTCGATGTTGTGCGACGGTTCGCCCATGCCCATGAAGACGACGCGGCGCACCGGGCGGCGTTGGCGGGCGAGGGCCACCTGCGCCACCATTTCGCCGCTGCTCACCTGGCGCAACAGGCCGCTCTTGCCGGTCATGCAGAAAACACAGCCGACCGCGCAGCCGACCTGGGTCGAGACGCATACGCCCTCGCGCGGCAGCAGCACGCTTTCTACCGTCTGGCCGTCGCCCAGTTCGACCAGCAGGCGGGCCGAACCATCTTCGCCAAGGTGTTCCGAGCGGACGCGGGCGAGATGTGCCAGATCGTTGCTCAGCGCCGGCAGGGCCTGGCGGATCGGCAGCGGCAGAAAATCCTCGGCGCGTTGACGCTTCGTACCGTGATCGAGCGCTTTACCTTGCGTCCAGGCGCGCAGGATACGCTCGGCGTGACAATCCTTGGCGCCGATCTCGTGCAGCGTCTGGCGTATGCGTGCGACTTGCAAGGCGGGGCTTAGTGGCAGCCGGCGGTGGCGACGGGCTCGGGCGGCTTCAGCTTGGCGCGTTCGGCAGCCTTGGCGTCCATCCAGTTCTTCCAGGCGATCATGCAGCCGAGCAGGATGAAGGCACCCGGCGGCAGCAGGGCGAGCAGGAAGCCGGGATAGCTTTCCGGCAGCAACTGGATCGGTTGCAACGAGGGGAAGACCATGTCGATGCCGCCCAGTATGGTGCCGTTGCCCAGAAGTTCGCGCATGGCTCCGAGCAGACCCAGCGTCCACAACATGCCGACACCCATGAAGACGCCGTCGAAGGTGGAGTGCAGCGGCGGGTTCTTGGCGGCGAAGGCTTCGACGCGGGCGAGCACGATACAGTTGGTGACGATCAGCGGAATGAAGATGCCGAGCACCAGATAGAGTTCGTGCAGGTTGGCGTTAAACAGCAGATCGACCACCGTGACCAGCGCGGCGACGATCAGGATGAACACCGGGATGCGGATTTCGTGCGGAATCAGGTTGCGCAGCGAGGCGACGGCAAAGTTGGACATCGCCATGACCAGGATGGTGGCCAGCGACAGCATGATGCCGTTGACCGCATTGGTGGTCACCGCCAGCAAGGGGCACAGGCCGAGGATCTGGGCGATCGAGGTGTTCTGCTTCCAGATGCCGTTGTGGGCGATGGTCTTGAATTCGTCACGGGTGATCATTTTCCGGCTCCCGTTGCGGCAAACAGCGAATCGCGGTTGGCGGCGAACCACTTCACCGCCTTGAATACGGCCTTGGACACGGCGCGCGGGGTGACGGTTGCACCGGCGTAGTAGTCGAGCGCGCCGCCATCCTTCTTGACCTTCCAGTCCTTGTCGGCAATCTGGCCGAGCGCCATGCCGTTGAACTGGGTGATCCAGGGACGGGCCTTGTTCTTGTCCTTCTTGACTTCGACATAATCGCCCAGGCCCGGCGTTTCCTTGTGTTGGGTGACACGCACGCCGGCGACGCTGCCATCGGCGCGCACGGCGAGGATCAGGCGAACCTTGCCGGCGTAGCCGTCCGGTGCCACGGCTTCGAAAACGGCGGCGACCGGCTGTCCTTCCTTGCGGGCGAGATAGACGGTGCTGTCTTCGGCCAGGCCGAGTTCGGCGGTCGGGGGCAGGGGCACGGCGTCCTGCAGCAACTGGTTGTCGTAATCGCTGCGCGGCAGCACCTCGTCGACCAGCTTCATCTTGGCCTCGGCAGCCGAGGCTTCGAGCGCCGGCTTGGTCCACAAATAAGCGCCTGACAGCAGGCCGGTGAAGATGATGACGAACACGAACAGGATCGCTGCAGTCCGTATGGCCATGCCCTGGGCGGAGAAGATTTTCGCTTCGCTCATGCCTTGTCCTTCATGCCGAAGATGGCCGGCTGGCTGAGGTAATCGATCAGCGGGGCACAGAGGTTCATCAGTAGCACGGCAAAGGCGACGCCATCCGGATAGCCGCCAAAGACGCGGATGATGTAGGCAAGCAGGCCGGCGCCGGCGCCGAAGATCAGCTTGCCGCGTGGCGTCGTGCAGCCGGAGACCGGGTCGGTGGCGATGAAGAAGGCACCGAGCATTGCACCGCCGGAAAGCAGGTGGAAGAGCGGGCTGGCGAACTGGGCCGGGTTGTACAGCCACAGGACACCGGAAATCAGCAGCAAAGCACCGAGGAAGGCGGCCGGCACCTGCCAGGTGATGATCTTGCGATGCCACAGCCACAGGCCTCCCAGCAGGTAGCCAGCGGAGACCCACTCCCAGCCGCGGCCGGCAAAGTTGCCGTAAATGTCCTGGTTGGCCAACAGGCTGGCAACGTCGACATTCCCTTCGCCCAATTTCAGCGCCGTTTTCATCGCATCCAGCGGAGTAGCGCCGGAGAGTGCATCGACCCGCTGCATCCAGCCGAGGATGACGTTCATCTGGTCGACCAGACCCAGTTTCAAGCCGACACTCGGCCATTGCGACATCAGCGCCGGGAAGGCGACGATGCACACGGCGAAAGCGACCATGGCCGGGTTGAAGGGGTTTTGGCCGAGGCCGCCGTAAAGGTGTTTGGCGACGACGATGGCGAATACGGTGCCGGTCACCACCAGCCACCACGGGGCGAGCGGCGGGAAGGTCAAGGCGATCAGCCAGCCGGTGACGATGGCCGAGCCGTCGGTCAGGAACATCAGCAAGGGTTTGCCGCGTATCTTCAACATCACGGCTTCGGCGGCCAGCGCAGCGAACGTGGCGACCACGATCTGAACCAGGATGGCCGGGCCGACCAGGCTGGCGTAGGCAGCGATGCCCGGAATCAGGGCGACGCACACCTGCGTCATGACCTGGCTGACGCTGGTGTCCTTGAGCAGGAAAGGAGCGGGTGCAAACATTATTCGGTCTTCTCGGCAGGCGGTGCGTCGGCAATACCGGCCGCTTCGCGACGGGCGTCGACGGTGGCGACCTCGCGCTGTTGTTCCGGGGTCAGGGCTTCAGTGTTCTTTGGCTGGGCGGCTTCGCGTTGCGCTTTGGCACGAGCCATGGCGGCTTCGATGGCGGCCTTTTTTGCCTCTTTTTCGCTGTCCACCGCAGCAGTGGCTGCTGGCGCTTCGCCAACTGGCGAAGCACCGGACTCGCCGGCAGCGGCTGCCTCGGCCGCCTTCTTGGCGGCTTGGGCTGCAGCTGCCTTGGCCAGTTTCTCGGCCTTTTCCGACTTTTCGCGTTCCTCGCGGAACTGCTTGAACTCGAAACGCGTCTTGGCCTGGTCAGCCGCATTTTTTTCGCGTTCGCGCGCCCAGATTTCGCTCTTGGCGAAACGGAAATACTGGACGAGCGGAATGCGCGACGGGCAGACGAAGGAGCAGCAGCCGCACTCGATGCAATCGAAGATGTGGTACTCCTGGGTCTTGCCGAAATTCTTGGCGCGGGCGAACCAGTACATCTCGAACGGTTGCAGCTCGTGCGGGCAGGCGCGGGCGCAGGAGCCGCAGCGGATGCACGGCATTTCCGGCGCCTTGGGCGGGAACAGGCGATCGTCGTGGGCGATCAGGCAGTTGGTCGCCTTGACCACCGGCACGCTCGGTTCCGGCACCAGGAAGCCCATCATCGGGCCACCCATGATGATGCCGTCGGTGTCCGGATGCGGTGTTGCCAGCTTGAGCAACTCGTCCATCGGGGTGCCGATCAGCACTTCGTAGTTGCGCGGGTGATGCACGTTGCCGGTGACCGTGACCAGACGCGATACGACCGGCTCGCCGTGCGCGATGGCGCGCCAGGCGGTGTAGGCAGTGGCGACGTTGAAGCACTGCACGCCGAGATCGGTCGAACGCTTGGCGGCCGGGACTTCCTTGCCGGTCAGCACGCGGATCAATTGCTTGGCGCCGCCGGCCGGGTAGAGCGTCGGCACCTGGACGACGAGAAAAACCTCGCCGATTGCCTTGACGGCGGCGCGCATGGCCTCGGCTGCTTCCGGCTTGTTGTCCTCAATGCCGATCAGCACCTTCTGCGGTTGCAGCAGATCGCGGAAGACGGCAATGCCGCGTACGACCTCCTCGGCGCGTTCGCGCATCAGCAGGTCGTCGCAGGTGATGAAGGGCTCGCACTCGGCGCCGTTGATTACCAGTTCTTCCATCGGCACCGTCTTCGACGGCGTCAGCTTGCCGTGAGTCGGGAACACCGCGCCGCCCAGGCCGACGACGCCGGATTGTTGCAGGTATTCACGCACCGCTTCCGGCGTGGCGTTGGCGTAGTCGAAAGGCTGGCGTTCGATCCATTCGTCCTTACCATCCGGCTCGATGACCACGCACAGGGCATCGAGGCCAGACGGGTGCGGCTGCACATGCATGCCGACGTCGAGCACGGTGCCCGAAGTCGGCGCATGGATGGCAGCTGAAATCCAACCGTCGGCCTCGCCGATCAACTGGCCCTTCAGCACCTTGTCGCCAACCTGTACGACCGGGCGCGGCGTGCCGCCGATGCTCTGGTGCAGGGGCACGACGAGGCGCGATGGCATCGGTGCGACGGCGATCGGCTGGGTGACGGATTGCGTCTTGTTGGTCGGCGGTTTGACGCCGCCCTTGAACTTGAACAGGTTCATCAGCATTACGCGGCCTCTTTTATGCCACCGGGCCCACCGGTGGTGGTATCCCTTGCGGACAGCGGTGAGGCCTTGATCTCGACGACCGGGTATTTCCACTTCCAGTTATCGATGTTTTCGGCGATCGGTTCCATGCGGATGCACTCGACCGGGCAGGGCGGCAGGCACAGTTCGCAGCCCGTACATTGCTGGGCAATGATGGTGTGCATCTGCTTGGCGGCACCGACGATGGCATCGACCGGGCAGGCCTGGATGCACAGCGTGCAACCGATGCAGGTGTTCTCGTCGATGATGGCGATCTGCTTCGGTTTTTCCTCGGCATCGAGCGGCTTGGCTTCGCGGCCGAGCAGGTCGGCCAGGCGCTGTACGCCCTCGACGCCGCCCGGCGGGCACTTGTTGATTTCCTCACCGTTGGCGATGGCCTCGGCGTAGGGCTTGCAGCCGGGATAGCCGCACTGGCCGCATTGCGTTTGCGGCAGGATGGCTTCGATTTTTTCGACCAGCGGGTCGCCTTCGACCTTGAACTTGATCGAGGCGTAGCCCAGTGCGGCGCCCAGTACGACGGCGCCCAGGGCCATGATGGCGATGGCAAGCAGGAGTTCCATTATTGATACTTGTCCAGACCGGCGAAGCCCATGAAGGCCAGCGCCATCAGGCCGGCAGTGACCATGGCGATGGCCACGCCGCGGAAATAGACCGGTACCTCGGCGCCCTCGATACGTTCGCGGATGCCGGCGAAGAGAATCAGGACCAGCGAGAAACCAACCGCACTACCCGCGCCGAAGAGCAGGGAGTCGACAAAGTTGTAGCCGTTGCTGATATTGAGCAAGGGCACGCCGAGCACGGCGCAGTTGGTGGTGATCAGCGGCAGATAGATGCCCAGCGTCTGCTGCAGTGCCGGCGAGGTCTTGGCGATGACCATTTCGGTCAGCTGCACGATGGCCGCGATGGTGACGATGAAGGACAGCGTGCGCAGGTATTCCAGCCCGAAAGGCATCAGCAGGAAGTGGTCGATGATGTAGCTCGCCCCGGTCGCCATGGTCAGCACGAAAGTGGTGGCGGCGCCCATGCCGTAGGCGGTTTCCAGCTTCTTGGAAACACCCATGAAGGGACAGAGGCCCAGGATTTTCACCAGGACGACGTTGTTGACCAGAACAGCGCCGACGAGGATAAACAGGTAGTGGCTCATAGCAGGGCTGGGAGGAAGAGGCCGATATTATCCGGCTTTGTCATAAGCCGGACAACCGAGCCTCCTTATGACCTCATTGGTTTTTCCGCATCATTTTAGCGAGCGTATCCGCCACTTCGCTGACCAGATCGGGGCCGCGGTAGATGAAGCCGCTGTAGAACTGAACCAGCGAGGCCCCGGCCTTGATCTTCTCGGCCGCGTCTTCGCCACCCAGGATGCCGCCGACGCCGATGATCGGCAGTTCGCCGGCCAGTGCGGTGGACAGCTTCTTCAGTACTGCGGTGGACTTGGCAAAAACCGGTTTTCCCGAGAGGCCGCCGGTTTCGTCGGCGTTGGGCAGACCTTCGACGCCTTCGCGCGACAAGGTGGTGTTGGTCGCGATCACCGCATCGAAGCGGTGGCGGCGCAGCGCATCGGCGATGGCGGTGATCTGCGTGTCGTCGAGATCGGGGGCGATCTTCAGCGCCATTGGCACGTACTTGCCGTTCTTGTCGGCCAGTTCCAGTTGGCGGGCCTTCAGTTGCGACAGCAGGTCGTCGAGTGCCTCGTCCTTCTGCAATTCGCGCAGGTTCTTGGTGTTCGGCGACGAGATGTTGACCGTGACGTAGCTGGCGTCGTTATAGACCTTGTCCAGGCAGATCAGGTAGTCGTCGGCCGCCTTCTCGATGGGCGTGGTGGCGTTCTTGCCGATGTTGATGCCGAGGATGCCACCCTTTTTCGGGAATTCGGCCGCGCGGACGTTCTCCAGCAGCTTGTCGACGCCGGCGTTGTTGAAGCCCATGCGGTTGATGATGCCTTGCGCTTCCGGAATGCGGAACAGGCGCGGCTTCGGGTTGCCATCCTGCGGGCGCGGCGTGATCGTGCCGATTTCGATGAAGCCGAAGCCGAGTTTGGCCAGGCCGTCGATGTGGTCGCCGTTCTTGTCCAGGCCGGCGGCAAGGCCGACCGGATTGGGAAATTTCAGGCCCATGACCTCGACCGGGCAAGGGGCGACCGGCTTGGCCATCAGGCAGGCGGCGCGATCGATGCCCAGCATGCCGATGCCGTGCGCGGTTTCAGCATCGAGGGAGAAAAAGAATTTGCGGATGAGTGGATAGAGCATAGTGGGCGCGATTTTACCGCATCGCAGCACGGCTTTCCTGTCGGTTAACCGCAGTTTTCTTGATCTGGATGGCTGTTTTGCTCCCGGGTCATCCTGCCGTCGAAGAGTCTCGTTGCGGTGCTGGGAGGCGTAGCGGGGTCGCTTGGCGGCCTTAACTTTTGATACAACTTGTAACCGCCGAAAGGACGATGGGCGGCTAAACTAGCGCCCATGTTCTCCCGTCGCCCATTGTCATTGCTGCTTGCCGGCCTGCTCTTCGCCACGCCGGCCTTGCCTTTCGACCCGCTTGGTAGCGAGGCGATGACGCCGTTGAAACCGTCGCCGCGCCTGTCGGCCCGTGTCGGCGAAGCGCCGTGCACGACGCAGTTGCCTGACCCGTTGGCGGCCATCGATGCGGTCGATCTCGCGCTGTGCAACCATCCGCAAACCCGCGAGGTGTGGGCCGCAGCGCGGGCGCAGGCGGCGCTGGTCGGCGTGGCGCGCGGTGCTTGGTTGCCCAACCTGAATGGTACAGGCACGGCGACGCGCTACGTCTATGAAAACGATGCCTACAACAAGAGTACGGCGGCCTTGACGCTCTCGTGGCTGCTGCTCGATTTCGGCCAGCGCTCGGCCAATATCGAGAACGCGCAGCAACTGCTGGTGGCGGCTGCGGCGACGCAGGATGCGACGGTGCAGAGCCTTTTCCTGGTTGCGTTGCAGTCCTACTACAACGCCCAGGCCACGCGCTCGGCGGTGAGTGCGGCGCAGTCGGCCGAACGCTCCGCACAGGAAGCCTACAACGCGGCCCAGTTGCGCTACAGCGTTGGTGTCGCTACGCCAGCCGACCGCTTGCAGGCGCAAACGGCGCTGTCGCAGGCCACGCTGAACCGCATCAAGGCCGAGGGCGAATCGCGCAATGCGCTCGGCACGCTGGCCAATGCACTGGGGTTGAATGCCCAAACCCGCATTGCGCTGGCCCCGGCGCCGGCGCTGCCGACGGAAGTCAGCTTCCAGAAAGATGTCGATGCGCTGATCGCCGACGCCCAGGAGCGCCGGCCCGACCTGAAAGCTGCCGAGGCTCAGGTCAAGGCAGCCGAAGCCGGGGTCACCGTGGCACGAGGTCAGGGATTGCCCACCTTGTCGCTCGGTGCCGGTCCGACCTGGCAGGACACCGATGGCGTGATCGTGCGCGGTAATTCGGCGGGCCTGACGTTGAACGTGCCGATCTTCTCCGGCTTCGATACCACCTACCGCGTGCGTTCGGCGGCGGCCCAGGTCGATGTGAAAGCCGCCCAGCGCGACCGCATCCGCAACCAGGTCGCGCTGGATGTCTGGAAGGCCTACCAGAGTCTGACGACCGCCACGCAGAGTCTCAAAACCACGGCCGATCTGGTGGCCAGCGCCGAGGAATCGGAGCGCGTGGCGCTCGGTCGTTACAAGGCCGGCGTCGGTACGGTGCTCGATCTGCTGTCGGCGCAAAGTGCGCTGGCCAGCGCCCGCCTGCAACGAATTCAGGCGGAACTCGATTGGAACGTCTATCGCGCCACCCTGGCCCAATCCATGGGGGCGCTCGATTACACGCTGCTGCAAGGGGCGGCGGAAGGAAGACCATGAAATTCGGCAAGATCATTCTGGGCACGACGGTAGCCGCCGCGCTGATCGGCGGCGGGGCGTGGTATCTCAATCAGCGTGCGGCGCAGAACCCGGAAACCCGCTACAAGTTCGCGACTGCCGAGAAGGGCGACGTGACGCAGACCGTCTCGGCCAACGGCACGCTGACACCACTGGTGCTGGTCAACGTCGGTACGCAGGTGTCGGGTACGGTGAAGAAGCTCTACGTCGATTTCAACTCCAAGGTGCAGGCTGGGCAGAAGCTGCTCGAACTCGACCAGTCGCTGTTGCAGACCGTCGCCCGGCAGAGTGCGGCCAATGTGGTCAATGTGGCGGCTTCGGTCGATCTGGCCAAGGCCAACGAAGCACGCATGAAGGCGCTGCTCGAGAAGGAATACATCTCGCGCCAGGACTACGACCAGGCGGCACAGACCCTCAAATCGGCCCAGGCCCAGTTGGCCCAGGCCAAGGCGGCGGCTGACAAGGACCAGGTCAATCTGGGCTATTCAGTCATCACCTCGCCGGTGGCGGGCGTCGTCGTGGCGCGTCTGGTCGATATCGGCCAGACCGTGGCGGCCAGCTTCCAGACACCGACGCTGATCCAGATCGCGCAGGATCTGACCAAGATGGCCATCGACACCAGTTTCGCCGAGGCCGATATCGGCAATATCCGCGAGGGCATGAAGGTGCGCTTCACCGTCGATGCCTTCCCGAACCGCAGCTTTGGCGGCGTCGTGCAGCAGATTCGCCTGAACCCGACCAACCAGCAGAACGTCGTCACCTACAACGTGCGCATCAACGTCGATAACCCGGACCTGATCCTGCTGCCGGGCATGACGGCCTACGTCAGCATCGGCGTGCAGAAGCGCGAGGGCGCGCTGCTCGTGCCCAATGCCGCGCTGCGCTTCAAGCCGACCGACCCGGCCGAGAAGAAGGATGCCGACACGGCCAAGGGCGGGCCGGGCATGATGGGCCCACCGGGCGGCCAGCCGCCCAAGGGCAAGAAGCGCGATGGCCAGAGCGGCACGG
Organism: Azonexus sp. IMCC34839; assembly: GCF_047047955.1. Lineage (GTDB taxonomy): Bacteria > Pseudomonadota > Gammaproteobacteria > Burkholderiales > Rhodocyclaceae > Azonexus. The sequence continues at coordinate 3,555,232 of NZ_CP150631.1, forward strand.
TTTACGTGGTCGCCGGCGGCGAGTTGAAGCCGGTTTCCGTGCAACTCGGCATCACCGACAACCGCAACACCGAGATCGTCGGCGGCGAGTTGAAGGAAGGCGACCGCGTCGTCACTGGCGAGAACAGCAACGGCGACAAGAAGCCGTCGTCGGTTGGCATGCGGATGTTCTGATGACGGAGGCGGTCATCCGCGTTGCCGGGCTGGGCAAGTCCTACGAGACGGCAGCCGGCCTGTTTCCGGCGCTGAAGGGCGTCGACCTGGCCATCTACCCGGGCGAGTACATCGCCATCATGGGGCCGTCCGGCTCGGGCAAATCGACCTTCATGAACCTGCTCGGCTGCCTCGATACGCCGAGCAGCGGCGATTACTTCCTGGCCGGCGAGAACGTGGCGCGCATGGAGACCGACGCGCTGGCGCGCCTGCGCAACCGGACGCTGGGGTTCGTCTTCCAGGGCTTCAATCTGCTGCCGCGCATGAGCCTGCAGGACAACGTCGCCTTGCCGCTGGTCTATGCCGGTGTGGACAAGCACACGCGGCGGGAGAGGGCGCGCGAGCTGCTCGACAAGGTCGGCCTCGGTAAATACGCCGAGTCGCTGCCCAACCGCATTTCCGGTGGCCAGCAGCAGCGGGTGGCCATTGCCCGCGCCCTGGTCAACAAGCCGCGGCTGATCCTGGCCGACGAGCCGACCGGCAACCTCGACAGCCATACCAGCGAGGAAATCATGCGCCTGTTCGGCGAACTGAACGCCGAGGGCATCACTATCGTGCTGGTCACTCACGAGGCTGACATCGCCGCCCACTGCAAGCGTCAGGTGCGCTTCCGCGACGGGCAGCTGGTCAGCGATTTGCTGACGGAGGCGGCGGTATGAGGCTTTTTTGCACGCCAAAACTCCGCTGCTGCGGTGCACTGCCCAAAAAGGGCAAAAACCACGTGGGCAAAAACCGGGAGGCCGCATGCTGAAGGCCATGTTCGGCGAAGCCTGGGTGGCGATGGGCGCCAACCGCCTGCGCACCGCCTTGACCATGCTCGGCATGGTGATCGGCGTCGGCGCCGTGGTCATCATGATGGCCATCGGTCAGGGCGCGCAGTACGCCGTGCAGCAGACCATCAGCACCATGGGTTCCAACCTGTTCATTGTGCTTTCGGGTTCCTTCACCACGGCCGGCGTGCGCAGCGGCGCGGCTGGCGCACCGACGTTGAACGTGGCCGACGCCAATGCCATCGCCGAACTCGACGGCGTGGTCAATGTGGCGCCGACGCACCAGGGGACGCGCCAGCTGGTCTATGCTTCGCAGAACTGGAGTTCGCAGGTCATCGGCACCACGCCGGAGTACATCGAGGCGCGCGCCTGGAGCATCGTCAATGGCGCCGGCTTCGGCGATTCCGACGTGCGCTCGGCCACCCGCGTCGCGCTGATCGGCAAGACGGTGGCCGAAAACCTGTTCAATGGCGAAGACCCGGTCGGCAAGACCATGCGCATCCAGCAGAACCCCTTCCTGGTCATCGGTGTGCTCGGCAGCAAGGGGCAGAGCCTGGACGGGCGGGATCAGGACGACACCGTGATCATTCCGCTGAGCACCGCGCAGCGCAAGGTTTTCGGCACGCCCTTCCTGGGTTCGGTGCGCATGATCATGGTCCAGGCCGAGTCGGCCGAAGGCATGCCGCGCGTGATGGATAGCACCACGTCGCTGCTGCGCCAGCGCCACCGTCTGCGCGACGACATGCCGGACGATTTCTTCATGCGCAACCTGTCGGCCGCGGCCGATTCCGAGGCGCAGACGACGCGCACCATGTCCATCCTGCTCGGCGCCATCGCTTCGATATCGCTGCTGGTCGGCGGTATCGGCATCATGAACATCATGCTGGTTTCGGTCACCGAGCGCACCCGCGAAATCGGCATCCGCATGGCCATCGGCGCGCGGCAGAAAGACATCCTGACCCAGTTCCTGCTCGAAGCGGTGATGATCTCCTTCGCCGGCTGCCTGATCGGCCTGCTGCTCGGCCTCGGCATCGCGCTCGCCATCAACGTCTTTACCGGCATGGTCATCGTCATCTCGGGCAGCGCGGCCCTCGTTGCCTTTGTCGTGGCGGCAGGGGTCGGCATCTTCTTCGGATGGTACCCGGCACGCAAGGCGGCGCGGCTCGATCCGATCGAGGCACTGCGCTACCAGTGAGCGCGGGCTTTTCTTGAGCTAAACCATGTTGTTGGGCGGGCGAGGGCGTTATGCTCGGCGCTCGGTTTCAATCTGCTAGCCAATGATCTCAAGCCCTCTACGCCGCCGTCTCCTCCTTGCCGCTGGCTTGATGCCCCTGTTCCGACCTGCGTTGGCAGCGAGTGGGCGTGTGGTTGTCGTCGGCGGCGGCTGGGGCGGGCTGACGGTGGCGCGGCAGCTCCGCCTACTGGCACCGCAACTCGAGATTACCCTGCTCGATCGGGCGCCGGCCTTCATGTCCTTTGCCTTGAGCAACCGCTGGCTGGTCGAGCCGGGGGCGGCGACTTGGGCGCGGCACGACTACGCGCAACTCGCCGGACGTTTCGGCTATCGCTACGTGCAGGCCGAAGTGGAGAGCATCGATCCGGTGCGGCGCACCGTCGCCAGTAGTGCCGGCCAGTTCGGCTACGACTGGCTGGTGCTGGCCCCCGGTATCCGCGAAAACTGGTCGGCCTGGCAGGTCGACGACCCCAAGATCGTGGCTGAGTTGCAGGGCCGTTACAGCGGCGCCATGCTCAGCGCGGCCGACCTGCCTGCGCTCAAGCAGCGACTGGCGAACTTCAAGGGCGGCGACCTGCTGCTGACCATTCCGCCGGCACCGTACCGTTGCCCGCCTGCGCCCTACGAGCGGGCCATGTTCATCGCCTGGTGGCTGAAGAAGCAAAAGATTCCCGGCAAGCTGATCGTGGCCGACCCGAACCCGATGATGCCGGCCTTCCGCGACATCCTGCTCAGCCGCTTCAAGGATCAGGTGACCTACCTCGCGCACAGCAAAGTGCGCAGTATCGACCCGGCATGGAAAACGGTCAGTACCGACATCGACGACATCCGCTTCGACGACGCCTTGCTCTGCCCGCCACAGCAGGCGGCCGATCTGCTCTGGCGAGCCGGTCTGATCCGGCAGGAGGAGGGCGGCAAGGACAGTGGTTGGGCGGCGCAGGGGGCGAGCGATTTTCGTAGTGCTGCGGCGCCGGGTGTGTTCATCATCGGCGACGCCGCCGGCCTGGTTTCGCCGCAGTTTGGTTACTACCCGAAGACCGGCCAGGTCGCCAACCGCATGGGCCACGCCGTGGCCCGCCAGATCGCCGCCGAGGCCGGTGGCCAGGCGCTGGATAAGCTGTTGCCGGACAGTGTCTGCTACGTCACCAGCAGCGTCGAGCCGGAAGAAAGCGTGCGCATCGACACCAGTTACCGCGACCGTGGCGATGGTTTTCTGATCCAGGCCGTCAAGCAGACGCGCAATCCCAATCCGGCCGGCGAGGATGCCGCGTGGGCGGCGGCTATGTACCGCGAGTTCATTGCCGGTAGCGCCAGTTAATTTCCGCTGTGGTGGTGGGCCATCGGTTCGGTGTGGCGAGCCGGTTCAAGGTTTCGCTCGCCTTAGCCTGAAGCAAGTACCGTTCACTGACTGGAAGAAGAACTTCCCAGAATCTTCCATGCGTACATCAGGCTGTTCTCAGTGAATTCTTGCCGGGTTTCGACATCCATCCACCAGACCAACCTCCGGCTATCCGGACCGAGGTATTGCCATTCCCGTTGCTCCCCTGAGCACAGTTGAATCCGATACACATGGTTGATCAGCAATTCGGTCATGGTGGCTTGTGAATGAAATCTCGTTTGGGCGATGGCGCCAGGGGCCAGGTATCTTCGCAGTGATCAGGATAAAAAAAGACCGGCATCGAGCCGGCCAAAACCACTGGGAGAGTGGAGGTTTACTTCACGGACAGAATCCAGGTGACCAGTTTCTTGGCTTCTTCCGGGGTCACGTTGTTCGGCGGCATGGGAATTTCGCCCCAGACGCCCTTGCCACCGGTCTTCACCTTGGCGGCGAGTTTGTCGGCTGCGCCTGCATTGCCTTTGTACTTGGCGGCAACATCCTTGTAGGACGGTCCGACCAGCTTCTTGTCGAGGGCGTGGCAGGACATGCAGTTCTTGGCCTTGGCGAGCGCCTCGTCGGCCATCGCCTGCCCGGAGGCGGCGAAGCCGGCAACGACCAGGGCGGCAACATATACAGCTTTTTTCATCCGATTGATCCTCTTCGAGTTAATGCGAGGCCGTAATGTCTCGTTTGCAGTTTTTTGGGCTTTGATCGGAATCAAAAACCCGGAAAAGCTCGTAAATACGCGGTTTGCCGCGAGGTCTGGAATTGACGAGTATCAATTTCGCTTGTTCGCCTATTGCGACAGGCGCTCAAAGAGCTTGACCGTCGTGTCGACGCTGCGCAGCAAGCGTTCGCCTTCGGCCAGCACCAGACGGCTGTGTTTGACCTTGCCGGAGTAGGACAAATCGGGGCACAGCGAGCGAACGAAGCGTTGCCACTGCTGTGTCACCACTTCGAGTTGCGCTTCGATTTCCGGATGTCCGCGCCCGACCCTAGCCAGAACCTTCAGGTTGCTCTCGAACTCCTCGCAGCAGGGTGGCGAGAGACTGGCGACGGCGATATGCAGTTGGCCCCAGTCGCGGAACAGGAAGAACTTGCCGATACGCTGCGACAGCATGCGGTTGCGGCCGGCCGTATTGACGTAGTGAGCCTGGGGCAAGCCACTTGAATGCGAGGCTTCCGCCGTCAGTCCGTCGGCGAGTTCGAGGATTTTCTCGCTGAGATTGAAGATATGCTCGGCGTGTTCTGCATCTTCCCGGCAGAGGGCGTCCAGATACTCAGGCCAGACTGCCTTGAGGGCAGACAGGTGGGTCTTCAGGGCCGGTTCCAGAGCGAAACGCTCCAGCCGGTCGAGATTGCGGATGAACTCCTTTTCGTACTGCCGCATGTTGATCCGTGCCCGGGCCGGGCCGATTCCGGAGACCAGGCTGCCCCAGGCCAGCGCCAGCCGTTGCGACAGGACGCGCAGGCGACCGCACATATTGACCAGTGCGCCGGCCGTAGGCGGCTTGGCTGGGTCGGCACCGTCGCCTTTGCGCTTGCGCTGGAAGTTCAGGCGTTGTCTCTGCTGGCCGCCGGTGGTGTCGAGAACGGCGGCGTTCTGGATGTGGATGTAACGCCCGTCGACCACGATGACGCCCTGGTCGCTCAGTTCGCGCAGGTTGCGCGAGAGCGATTCCGGAGTCATGCCGATGCGGGCGGCGATGACCTTCTTGCTGGCCTTCAGCGTAACGGTCGTTTCGCCGGCCAGGCTGGAGCGATCGCCGGCCAGTTCGAGCAGATAGTCGAGCAGGCGCTGGGTGCCGGTCAGGCCATAGTGATAGACGGTAGCGTCGAATTCGGTGGCGCATTGATGGCGTGCCAGTGCCGTGATGATGCGGTGGCTCAGTTCGTGGCTGCTTTGCATCGCCTCGCGCAGCCGGCGCAGGTCGATGGCGACGAGCAGACTGAGCTTGATGCTCGTGCAACTCGACAGATAGTGGCTGGCCCCGAATAGTTCGCCGGGACTGAGCAATTGCTCTGTTTGCAACAGTTCGACCACGCGTAGGGCGCCGCCCGGCATCTGGGCCACGCGTTTGACGGTGCCGGAAAACAGGATGTAGGCCTCGCGAATGGGGGCGCCGGCGGCATACAGGCTTTCGTTGGCGGCGAGTTCGACCAGACGGCTGGCGCCGATCAGGCTGTCGAGCACGGCCGGCGGCAGACCGCCCAGCAGCTGGCTGCCGGACAGAAGCTCGCGTTGGGCACGCTGTGGGTCGTGGAAGCGGGCGTTCAATTCAGTCAATCCTTGCAAACTCGCGATGGGGGGATGCTAAGGAAAAGCGCCGAGGGGGATAACTCTTCTCAAGAACGAGTGATCCCCCTCCTTTCGGCTTAATAGACGTCGTGCTGCGTATTGAAGACGTTGAACTTGCCGGTCGGCGTCACCAGTCGCTTGTCACGGATGACGGCCTTCAGCTTGCGCGTCTTGTCGTCGACCACGACGATGGCCGATTCCTGATCCTTGCCGTTCCACACTGAGAACCAGACCTCGTCGCCCGCCTTGTTGTACTCCGGCTGGACGATACGCTTCGGACCTTCCTTGACGCCGGACCACTCGCCGATCGGGATCAGCTCATAGCCCTTGTCGAGATTGTTGACGTCATAGACGGCGACCGACTGGCTGATGTTCGCCTCCGGGTTCAGCGTGGTGTCCACCCACAGGTTCTTGGATTTCGGATGGGTCTTCAGGAACAGCGAACCGCCGCCCAGGCCCTTCAGGGTGCGGACGACCTTCCAGGCGTTGTCCGGGTGCTTCTTCGGATCGGTACCGATCAGCGAAATGGTTTCGTCGCCCAGGTGGCCGGTTGCCCAGACCGGGCCGAACTTTGGATCGACGAAGTTGGCGCCGCGGCCCGGGTGCGGTGTCTTGCCGACCTCGACCAGCTTCTCCAGCTTGCCTTCCTTGGTGTCGATGACCGCGATCTTGTTGGAGGCGTTGGCGGCATCCATGAAGTAGCGGTGCGACGACTCGAAACCGCCGTCATGCAGGAAAGGCGCGGCTTCGATCATCTTGATCCGGAGGTTCTTCAGGTCGCGGTAATCGACCGAATAGACCATGCCCGTTTCCTTCACGTTCAGGAAGAATTCCGGGTTGTAGTGCGAGGCGACGATGGCGGCGACGCGCGGCTCCGGGTGGTATTCCTGTGTGTCGACGGTCATGCCGCGGGTCGGCACGATCTTGCGCGGCTTCAGTGTGTCGCCGTCCATGATCACGGCCTGGGGCGGCCAGTAGGTGCCGGCAATGGCGTACTTGTCCTCGAAGCCCTTGGCCTTCGAGCTTTCGACCGAGCGGGCTTCCATGCCGACCTTGATTTCGGCGACGGTGTCCGGCTTTTCCATCCACAGGTCGATCAGGTTGATCTTGGCATCGCGGCCGATCACGAACAGATAGCGGCCGGAAGCCGACATGCGCGAGATATGCACCGCGTAGCCGGTCTTCAGTATGCTGACGATCTTCTTGGAATCGCCGTCGATCAGGGCGATTTCGCCAGCATCGCGTAGCGTGACCGAAAACAGGTTCTCCAGGTTGAGGTTGTTCATCTTCTTCTTCGGCCGCTTGTCGACCGGAACGATGACCTTCCACGAAGCTTCCATGTCCTTCAAGCCGTACTCCGGCGGCGCCGGCGGCGTCTGCTGGACGTAGCGGGCCATCAGGTCGACTTCGTCATCGGACAGCACGCCGGAGGTCCCCCAGTTTGGCATGCCGCCGGCCGAGCCGTACTTGATGAAGACCTTCAGGTAGTCCATGCCCTTGTCGAGGGTGATGTCCGGGGTCAGCGGCTTGCCGGTGGCCCCCTTGCGCAGCACGCCGTGGCAGCCGGCACAGCGCTCGAAGTAGATGCGCTTGGCCTTTTCGAACTCGGCCTCAGTCATCTTCGGCGCTTTCGGGTTGATGTCCTGGTGCATCGGCACGCCCGCCAGCGGCGAGCCGCCACCGGCCTGATAATCGCGCATGGTGCCGCTGCCATGCTCGGCCGGCGTTTCGGCATAAGCCGAGCCGAGCAGCAAGGCCATCAGCGGCAGGGCAAACAGACTGCCTCTTTTGAATTTTTTCGAAATCATGACTCCCTTAACCCTCTCTCAAAAATGAACAAGGAAGCGCACTGTCGCAAGCGTGAAATTCGCTTCTTTGACCGAAATCAAGGGGGCAGGAGAGGGCCTGTTTACGTGGATTTCGCGGCTGGCAGCTATTGATAAGCATCAAGCCCAACGGCTGTTGCGCAGCGGAAACCTGCTGGCGATAGCGAAAACTGGCTGCCCGGCAAGCCATGGTTGCTTCGACGAAATTCAGTCATTGCTGCGGCAACAAATGCGACCGCCGCAGGGCAGGGGGCAAATCTCAGTATACTTTCGGCCTTCAGAGTCATTTCCGGACTGGCCCCTGCGGCAGTCGTTCCCTTTCTGCCGTGAGATATCCGCTGCCCATGTTCGCGCTTCGTCTTTACTCCATGCTTTGCCCGGCGGGGCGCCCATGAGCGGCCTGGAGCCCAAGCTGCAGGCCGCGCTCGAAGCGGCTGCGGCGTCCTATCAGGATGCGCAGGTGATTCCTCATTGCACCGCTTGTTCGAGCCCGTGTTGCCGGCTCGATAAGCTGGTGCTCGAACTCGAATGGAAGCAGGTGAAGGTGCTGTGGAACATCGAGGAGGCGCGCGCCACCTTCGACAAGCGATTGGCCGGCGGCAAGGGGCCGACCGAGATTCGCGCCGGGAACGGGCTCTATTACATCCACAGCAAGCCTTGTCCGGCCTACGATCAGGCGGGCGGCACCTGCCGGGTCTATGGGCAGCCGACCAAGCCGGCGGGGTGCTCGGACTTTCCGGTGTATGTCGATGGCGACTGCGTCATGGCTGACCTGCGCTGCGAGGCGGTGGATCTCGATGCGTTGACGGCCCGCATCGCCGAAGCGGCCGGACCGGAGTTTCGCATCGTGCAGTCCGCCGACCGGGATTTTCCTTTCCTGGTGTCGCTGCTCATCAAGCGCCAGGGCGGCAAGGCAAAAGCGGGAAAGCGGCGCTGAATCCGCCGCAAAGGTCATACCGGCGTCGGCGTATGTGACCGCCGGCCGACTGCTGCGGTGCACTGCCCGTTTTGGGCAAAAACCATGATGGGCGAGCTACGCCCCGGCGGCGACCACGGAGGCCGCCGGCCATGTCGAAGGCTCAGCTGGCCTTCTGCGCTTCCTTCAGCTTGTCGGCCTCGGCCGTCTTCCACTTCTTCCAGTTCTGGCGGAACTTGGTCAGGCCAACGCCAGACAGGTAGTTAGTGGTCACTTGCTGCTTGGCGACGCGCGGATCGATGACTACTTCGTCGCCGGCCTCGAAAACAGCGAGGATCGCGCTCTTCGGCACGACCGCATGCAGTACGCCGGGAATCTCGCTGGCTTCCTGCACATTGCGCGCGCTGCAGCGCTTGGCTTCCTCGGCATTGGTCGTCCAGGAGAGGCCGTTCTCGGCCTGTTTGCTGCCGGTGGAAATGCCGCGGTAAATATCCAGATGCTCCGGCAGCTCGCCGAAATAGGCTTCCCAGCCCTCGCGGCTCAGGCCAACGCGCAGCAGCGTTTCCTTGTCGGCGGCTTCGAACATGCGGACGATCAGCTCCTCGCTGAGCGCCACGTGGTCGAGCATGCCGCGCTCGCCGCCATGCCAGACGAAAGCCAGCGCCGCGCCCCAGGCGCCGGCCGACAGCTGGCCGGCCTTGAACAGGTCCCAGCAATACATGGCGTACTGGAAGATGGCGGTCGGTTCCTTGTCGCCGAAGGTTTCCTCGATCTGCGAGGCGATCGAGGCGGCGATCAGCGGGTTATCGACCTTCATGGCCGGCAGGGCCGCTTCGATGAACTCATGCAGGTTGCCGTAGCGCTCGGTATGGGCCTTCAGGTAATCCAGCCACTTTGCCGAGTCGATTTTCTCGGTTTCCTTGCCAATCCGTCCGTCGTGTTCGAGGACGGTGTATTTGTAGGTATAGATCATCGTGATTCTGCTGGGGGATGGCGCGAAGGGGTGAATCGTAACTTGAAATCGCACTGCCATTTCGCATCGATGGCGACTGCTGCGGTGCACTGCCCTTTTGGGCAAAAAATCGGGGCGTTGGAATATCCAAGGAAAAAATCCGTATTTAGCTCAGGTGCCGCATTGCACTAGGCTGAAACGCATTCGCCATCCTTCATCTTCTCGCCATGAATCCAGTACATCAAGCCTTTGCAACCAGCCTGGCGATGGCCGCTTAGCAGGGAAAATGGTCGTGTCAGCCATGGATCGCGTTTACCGCTCGTTGCCGACGACACAACGCAACGCCCTGTGCCGACATTTCGAGCGGGCCGACTTTACGCCGGAGGAGGTGGCGGCGCTTGGTCGACGGCGGTTGGCCAGGCTGGAGGGGATAGGAAACAAGGGCTTGAGCGTTATCGAGGTCTGGCTAGCGGGACAAGGTGTGGTTTTGGCCGAGCCGGTCGAGAATCCCAGCACGTTAAGGCGACGCATGGAAAGCCGGCTGGCCCGCGCAGCAAGCCTGTTACGGGCGCATGGCTACGAGGTCGAGCCTGGCCAAATGATCGGTGTTATGCAAAAAACTGATTAGCATTTTTCAAAACGGTATTTCACGGAATAAGGGTGTCTCCCTAGACTCGCAGCTTATGGAGGCCGCACTTGTCGGCCGCAACAGCATTCAGGAGCCCAGCGTGAATTTCCAACAACTGCGGATCGTCCGCGAAACCATCCGGCAGGATTTCAACCTGACCGAGGTCGCCAATGCGCTCTACACCTCGCAACCCGGCGTCAGCAAGCACATCAAGGATCTGGAGGATGAGCTCGGCATCGAGATCTTCATCCGCCGCGGCAAGCGTCTGCTCGGCCTGACCGAGCCGGGCAAGGAACTGGCCGGGGTGGTCGAGCAGATTCTGCTCGATTCGCAGAACCTGCGCCGTATCGCCGACCAGTTCGCCAGCCGCGAGACCGGCCACTTCGTCGTGGCGACCACGCACACGCAGGCGCGCTATGCGCTGCCCAAGATCATCAAGTGGTTCAAGCTGGATTACCCCAAGGTCCATCTCGCCCTGCACCAGGGCAGTCCGGAGGAAATCGCCGACATGCTGGTGTCCGGCGCGGCCGACGTCGGCATCGCCACCGAGCGCCTGGACAACGTGCCGGAACTGGCCGCCTTCCCGTTCTATTCCTGGCACCACGCGCTGATCGTGCCGGACGGCCACCCGCTGCTGGCGGTGGAGAACCCGACGCTGGAGAAGATCGCCGAATACCCGATCATCACCTACCACGAGGGCTACACCGGGCGCAGTCACATCGACCAGGCCTTCGCCGACGCCGGTGTCGTGCCCGACATCGTGCTCTCGGCCATCGACGCCGACGTGATCAAGACCTATGTCGAACTGGAACTGGGCGTCGGCATCGTCGCCTCGATGGCCTACAACCCGGAAAAGGATCGCGGCCTCAAGCTGCTCGAATCCTCACACCTCTTCCCGGCCAGCACCACCTGGCTGGCCGTCCGCCGCGGCACCTACCTGCGCAGCTACGCCCACGCCTTCATCGAAAAGGTCTGCCCGGACGTGGGCGAGGAAGAAATCCGCGCGGCGATCCAGAAGAACGTGCCGGCGGAGGGATAAAGGGCACTGCTGCGGTGCACGGGGCATTTTGGGCAAAAATGGCGGGCAGGCGGCCAACGCCCATGCCAAGCCCGGAGTGCTTGGTGCAACCGGGCAAGGCCACCGCATTGGGCTGTTGATGGCTCGCCGAATCGTCAGGGGGCACCTAGCCCCCTGAGGTTCAAGCCTTGCCCTTGGCGGCCAGGAATTCGTCGATCAGCTTGGCCAGCAAGGCCTCTTCGTCATCCTCGCTAAGGCCCAGCAGGTCGGCGACCAGCTTCACCTTGCTCGGGTTGATGCGCGAGGCAGCTGCAGCCGGGGAGGGCGCGGGCGCACTCTGGCTGATTGACACTGCAGACGGTGCTGGCTCGATGGCTGCTGGCTCAGCGGCAATCTCCTCTTCGGGCATCGCCGCTACCGGTTCGCTGGCTGCGGCCGGTGCTTCGGCCTTGCGCTTGATCTGCCCCTCTTCGTCCGACACCGCGTGATCGACGTCTTTCTTCGAGACCTTCTCGCCCTCGGGCAGTTGGGCGATCTGATCGATGATCGCCTCGGCCTTGGCCTCGTCTTTCCTGGCGATCTTTTCCAGCTGCACGGCGGCGCTGGTGCTGGTGATCTTGCCGGCCTCGAGCAGGGCCGTGACCTTCTCAGAGAGATTGGCGGCGGCGGTGGCCTGGCTCAGCCAGGTTGGTGAACGACCGAAGTATTGGGCGGCTTCCTCCGGGCTGGCAAAGCGCTCGGCAAGCGCCTGGATGGCATTGGCCATGTCGCGCGGCTCCAGCGCCGAACGCACGCCGAGGCCGATGTTTTCGAAAACGCGAATCTCCAGCGCCTCATCGTCGCTGACCGGGCGAACCAGCACCGGCACCTTACTTTCGCCGGCCTGCAGCGCGGCCAGACGCCGGCGTTCGCCGACGACCAGCGCATAGCGGCCGTTATCGGCCGGGCGAACGATCAGCGGGTGAATGACCCCCAGTTTCTGAATCGCGCTGACCAGCCCCTTCAAAGCCTCTTCGTTGATGTTTTGCCGAACGTGTTTGGGGTCTGGATCGATCAACGCCAAATCCATCATCACAAACTCCGAAGTGCCGTCTTTGAAAGCCATGTCCAAGCGCGCCGAAAAAAAGGGGGGCGAATATTCTCCTTTTTAGCCGGGGCAATCAATAGCGACGCTCAAATCCCATGCGCCCGAGCAGGTCGTCCTTGCCAGTTATGGTTGTTCGGCTCTCAGCCAACTGAAAACAGCGGAACAACCATGGCAGCCCCTCCATCCAGCGAGTGCGCTGACTACCGTGCCGATTTGCGGCAGGTCGGGCACTGGATGATTTGCGCTTAATTCAAGTTTAAGTTTCGCCATCTAGCCTCCCATCTAAGTCAAACCAGATGGAGAAGCACATGCGCTTCCGTTTATCTCTTTTAGTCGGTCTCGTCACTCTTGCCGCGGGCGCGGCCTACGCCGAAACCCCGGCGGATTTCCTGAATACCTACCAGGCCGAAGCGCGGCGTGTTGATCCCGGCTTTGCCGCATCGGCCCCGCGCGGCCAGCAGTTTTTCAAGCGAACGGGCAATCAGGATTGGAGTTGCTCCACCTGCCACACGGAAAACCCGCTCGCCATCGGCAAGCACGCCACGACCGGCAAGAGCATCGACCCCCTGGCGCCGGCCGCCAACGACAAGCGCTTCACGCGTCAGGACAAGGTTGAGAAATGGTTCAAGCGGAATTGCAACGACGTCCTCGGCCGGCAATGCACTCCGGCGGAAAAGAGCGATGTCATTGCCTACCTGATTTCGGTGAAACGATAAGGACACTCATCATGAAACTACGTACGTTTGCCTTGACTGCGGTCACGACGCTGCTGGTGCTGCATCTCGGCGCCACCCAGGCCGATGAACAGAAGCGCTACGCCTTGAACGCGACTTACAAGGAGGAGTGCGGCAGCTGCCATGTTCCCTATCCGCCGCAACTGCTTCCGGCCGACTCATGGCGCTCGCTGATGGGTGGGCTGGACAAGCATTTCGGCAGCAACGCGACGCTCGAAGCGCCGGTGGCCAAGGAAATCACCCAGTTCCTGGTGAGCAATTCCGGGCGCGGCGGGCAAAACCAGGCCACAGGCGCCAAGGGGCCGACGCTGCGCATTACCGAAACGGCCTGGTTCAAGCGCGAGCACCGAGACGGTCATGACGGCCTGTCGGCATCGGTCTGGCAGTCGGCGGCTGTGAAGTCTCCGGCCAATTGCGCGGCCTGCCACCGTGAGGCGGGCGAGGGCAACTACAGCGAGCGCGGGATTCACATTCCCCGTGCGAAATAAGGAAGGAAGATCATGAACCACGACACCACCGCCTCCCAAGGGCTGCCCTCCAGCTCGGTGAAGATTTGGGACATCCCGACCCGAATCTTCCATTGGCTGCTGGCCTTCTCGTTCACGGCGGCCTATCTCACTTCCGAGTCCGAACGTTACCGCGACTGGCACGTGATGTTCGGCTACACCGTGGCCGCCCTGATTGTCTTCCGGTTGATCTGGGGGATCGCCGGCACGCGCTATGCCCGGTTTTCTTCCTTCCTCTTCAGCCCATCCCGCGTGCTCGAGTATTTGCAGTCCTTGCTGACGCGCAGCCCGAAACACTACCTCGGCCATAACCCGGCCGGCGCCCTGGCGATCTTCCTCCTGCTGGGCCTGGCCTTGGTGACTGCGATCAGCGGCTTTGCCACCTATCAGGAGATCGGCGGGGAATGGCTGGAAGAACTCCACGAAGGCAGCGCTGCAACGATGCTGGCCGTGGTGGCGGTCCACGTCATGGGGGTCATGGTGAGCAGCCTGCTGCACCGTGAAAACCTGGTCCGCTCGATGTTTTCAGGGAATAAATCCGGCCCGGCCGATCAGGCAATACGCAAAACCCGTCCGCTGGTAGGCATAATTCTGCTGGTTGCCGTTCTGGGCTTCTGGAGTGCTGACCGGTTCGGCTGGTTGCCAGTGTCTTCCGGCGTCGCCGTGACGCAGCAGCATGATCGGCACGAACACGACTGAAGAAATAATCGATGCGACTATTGATTGTCGAAGATGACCGTCTGTTGGGAGATGCCATTCAGGCCGGCCTGACCCAGGCCGGCTTCGCGGTCGATTGGGTGTGCGACGGACTGGCCGCCGAAAACGCCCTGGCTGGCCAGGCGGCCAGCGACTATGCGGCGATGGTGCTCGATCTTGGCCTGCCCCGCCGTGACGGCCTGACGGTTCTGAAAGGGATACGGCAACGCGGTAACCGCTTGCCCGTCTTGATCCTGACGGCCCGCGACACGATCGAGGATCGCATTCTCGGCCTCGATAGCGGCGCCGACGACTACCTCCTGAAGCCCTTCGACATGGGGGAGTTGCTGGCCCGCCTGCGCGCCTTGATCCGGCGCGCCGAGGGCAAAGCGACGCCCAGGCTCGAAGTGTCGGGAATCGTGCTCGACCCGGCGGCCCATACGGTCAGCGTGGATGGAAGCCCGATCGATTTGACGGCCAAGGAGTTCGCGCTGCTCCATACCTTGATGCTGAATGCCGGGCGCGTGCTCTCGCGCCAGCAGCTCGAGCAGCATCTCTACAGTTGGAACGACGAAACCGGCAGCAATACCATCGAGGTGTATGTCCATCATCTGCGCCGGAAACTTGGCCGCGACCTCATTCGCAACATGCGCGGCATCGGCTATCTGATCGAGAAGGATTGAGCGCCGGATGCTGACCTCTTCCCTGAAAGCACGCCTTACCCTGGCCATCTGCGCCCTGATTGGCTTGCTGTGGTTGCTGGCGGCCGCGGCCACCTGGCTCGAGGCACGGCACGAAGCGGAAGAGTTGTTCGACGCGCATCTGATCCAGGCGGCTTCGCTGCTGATCGCTCAGACCAACGGCGAACTGGACGATGAGGACGACGACAGCTTCGAGGAAAGCCACGCCCCCGAATTGCATCGCTACGCCCGTCGCGTCGCCTTTCAGGTCTGGCTCGGCGACCGTTTGCGCCTGCACTCGGCCAACGCCCCCGATAGTCCATTGAGCGGCAAACGCGAGGGGCTATCCGACAGCGTGGTCGATGGGGAACGCTGGCGGGTGTTCTCCGCGTGGAACGAGCGGCGTCAGGTGCTCGTCCAAGTTGGCGAAAGGATCGGTGCGCGCGACCACATGGCGCGTACGGTCGCGGCCGGTCTGCTCAAGCCGCTGCTCATTGCGCTGCCCTTGGCGGCGTTGTTCATCTGGCTGGCGGTTCGCCATGGCGTGCGTCCGCTGGAGCGCATCGCCGCCGAAGTCGAACGGCGCTCGCCCGAACATCTGGCTGTACTGCCGACCAACGACCTGCCGACTGAAGTGCAGCCCCTGGTAGATAGGCTGAACGCCCTGTTTGGCCGCGTCGCCCGGAGTTTCGAGCAGGAGCGCCGCTTCACTGCAGATGCCGCCCATGAACTGCGCACGCCCTTGGCCGGATTGCGCGCTCAGGCCCAGGTTGCCCTGGGGGCGACGGAGGATGCGGCGCGTCGCCATGCGCTGAACGCCGTGTTGCAAGGCTGCGACCGCATGACCCATCTCGTCGAACAGCTGCTGTTGCTGGCCCGGGTCGATGCGGCCGGTTCGGGCGATTTTGTCGATCTGGATTTCGCCGAACTCGTGCGGGAGGTTGTCGGACAACTGGTGCCGCAGGCCATCAACAAGGAAATCGACATTGAATTGAAGGCCGATGCAGGGCTGTCGGTACGGGGCAATCCTGCCTGGCTGTCCATCCTGGTGCGCAATCTCGTGGATAACGCTATCCGCTACACGCCGATAAATGGCAGGGTCAGGGTCTTGATTGAGGCTGTTAACGCTGAAATAAGCTTGCTGGTGGAAGATGATGGCCCAGGGGTGGCCGAGGAGGAACTCGCCCATCTTGGCCAAAGATTCTGGCGTAGCCTGGAGTCTGGGCAAAACGCATCGGTTGCCGGGGGAAGTGGCCTGGGCTTGTCGATTGTCGGAAGAATTGCCGAACTGCACGGCGGGCAGGTCGACTATGCCGCCAACAAGAGCTCGGCGACTGGCAGCGGGATGAGGATTCAGGTCAGGCTCCCCAAGGATGGGGGAGCGTAAGAAAAAGAAATGCCGCGGCATTGATGATCGGTGATGGTCGGTCAAGGCAGCGGTAGGGTGTCAGGGGGCTCAATTGAATCAATTTAATCAGCGCGCAGCGCGGCGCATCGCCTTGGTCAGCTTGTTGCTGGCGGCCATTGCCACGCCCATCGCCTGGCTCATCAGCACCGAAAGCGCCGAAGACGAGGTCGTGTCGCTGGCCATGGAAGAATCGAAGCGCTTTCTTCGCCATTCGGATGCGCTCGAATTGACCGGGCCGGAGGCCGCGGCAAAAGCCGAGAAAGCGGCGGCTACTTTGTCTGGCGGGCTCTTCGATATCGCCGAACTCTATAACCACCGCGGGGAAAAACTGGCGGAGTCCCTGACCAACGTTGGCGAGGAGGTTGAGGGTCGCTTGCCCAAGCACAATAAGCCGGCCTATAGCGCCGCTTCGTACGAGAGCCTGCAGATCGGCGAACAGTGGGCGCTGCGGGTGTTCATTCCCTTGCGCAGTGCCGAAGCGGGGGCGATTACCGGCTACTTTGAAGGCGTGCGCATCGTCCCCGAGTGGCAGCGTCAGGAGATTCACTCGGCGGCGCTGAAAATGGCGCTGATTGCCTGTCTGGCAGCCGTTCTTTGTGGCGTCGCCATTTATCCGATTGTGGTCAAGCTGTCGGCCGAAAACACGCGCAAGACACTTGAGGTGCTCGACTCGCACATTTCGATGATGGAGGCACTGGGCCGGGCGATCGCCAAGCGCGATTCCGATACCGGTGCCCATAACTACCGGGTCGCCTGGATCGCTGCGCGCATCGGCGAGGAACTGGGGCTGGCGGGCAGTACCATGCAGGCGCTGATTGCCGGGAGTTTTCTGCACGACGTCGGGAAGATCGGCATTCCCGATGCCATCCTGCTCAAACCTGGTCGTCTCGACGACGAGGAGATGCGCATCATGCGCACCCACGTTAGCCAGGGCGAGGAGATCGTCAAAGGCATGGGCTGGCTGGATGGCGCCCATGAGGTGGTGGCCGGGCACCATGAGAAGTGGGATGGCAGCGGTTATCCCCGGCGCTTGGCCGGTGAGTCGATACCTCTGGCCGCCCGAATCTTTGCGCTGGCCGACGTCTTCGATGCGCTATCCTCGAAACGTCCCTACAAGGAACCGATGCCGTTCGAGCGCGTCATGGAGATTCTGCGGAACGATAGCGGGAGCCATTTTGACCCGAAGGTGATGGCCGTATTCGAGCAGATTGCCGACGAGGTGCGTGACGCCCTGCAAGATGCCTCGGAACCGAAGGCGCGCGCACTCCTTGAAGCCCAGATTCGCAAGCACTTCACAAACTGATGACTTCGACCAGCCTGAAACGTTACGCCTACATTTCGATTGCTGCGGCAATAGCCACCATCTTGTTGAAAGGCGTGGCCTGGCAACTGACGGGTTCCGTCGGCTTGCTGTCGGATGCCATCGAGTCTTTCGTCAATCTTGCCGGCGCCTTGATGGCCCTCTGGATGCTGGCGCTGGCGGAGCAACCGGCCGACGACGATCATCCTTACGGACACAGCAAGGCAGAGTATTTCTCCAGCGCTTTTGAAGGCTTCCTGATCGTGCTTGCGGCGCTGAGTATCGGGTACGCCGCCATCGGTCGCTTGCTGAACCCTCAACCGCTGGAGGCGGTCGGGCTGGGTCTGCTGGTGTCCGTCGCCGCCTCGGTGGTCAATCTGGTCGTTGCCAGAGTGCTGCTCAAGGCGGGGAAGGATCATCAGTCGATCACGCTTGAGGCGGATGCCCACCACTTGATGACCGATGTATGGACATCGGTCGGCGTCATCCTCGGCGTGGGGCTGGTCGCACTCACCGGGTGGATCTGGCTTGATCCGGTGATCGCCCTGCTGGTGGCCGGCAACATCGTGTGGACCGGGGCGCAACTCATGCGGCGCTCTGCCTCCGGACTGATGGACGAGGCGCTGCCGGCGAGCGAGTTAGGCAAGATCAAGGCTCTTCTTCAAGGCTATGCGCAACACCAGATCGCCTACCACGCCCTGCGTACCCGCCAGGCCGGGCGACGAACCTTCATCAGCCTGCACGTCCTTGTTCCGGGCCAGTGGTCTGTTCAGATTGCACACGATTGGGTGGAAAAGCTGGAGAAGGATTTGCGCGAAGTGGTGCCTGGCGCCCACATAACGGCGCATATCGAACCGATCGACGATCCCTGCTCGATGGACGATCAACTGCTGGATCGAGACGCTGACTGAACCGAAGCAATGTCGATGCGTCTGCAATAGCGTTTTGGGCAGCCGCTCAGCGCCTGGAGCACGAAAGTCCCAAGTTGGGTTTTGTCCGGTATTTGTTAGCCATGTTGGCCCTGACCTCATTCAAGAGGAAGGCTCACCAGTAATTCTCGCTAGCGAAATGTCCCGGTATCGCGCTGCGGTCTGAACGCAGCCCGCGAGCCACCAGGGCGTCGCGGACATCGTCGAGCATCGTTGGGTTGCCGCAAATGAGGATACGGCTGTCTTCCGGGGTGAAAGCGAGTCCTGCTGCGCGCTCGAGGCTTCCGTCGGCAATCAGGGTGGGCAGGCGTGCATGCAAGGTTCCTGGCACTGCCTCGCGTGTCACGATGGGCACGAAGCGCAAGGGCGGACGGTCGGGGCCGAGTAGTTCGTCGGTCGCCAGTGCGGCCAAGGCATCGCGGTAGGCGATTTCGCGGGCGTAACTGACGCTATAGGCGAGGATGCGCTCTTCGTAGCGCTGCCAGACATCCGGGTCGCGCAGGATGGAGAGGTAGGGGGCGACGCCGGTTCCGCTGGCCAGCAACCAGAGGTGGCGGCCGCCGGTGAAGCGCGCCGCTGTCAGATAGCCATAGGGCTGCTTCTCGACAAACAGCGTGTCACCGACATGGCTCGCCGCCAGCCGGCTGCTGAAAGCGCCGCCGGGCACCAGGATCGAGAAAAATTCGAGATAATCGTCGTAATCGGCGCTGACCATCGAGTAGGGGCGCCAGATGACACTGCCCGGCAGACCGCTGCCACTCGAAATGCCCAGACGCACCCATTGCCCCGGCGTGAAGCGGAAGCTTGGCGAACGCGAAACCTTGACCGAGAAAAGCTTCTCCGTCCATTGCCGGATCTCGAGAATGTGCTCGGCCGTCGCTTTTTCAAGCGGATCGGGGATTCGGCGGTTGAATTCGAGAGCAGGGCGCATTTGCCAGTTGGACCCGAGTTAAGGCCAGATGTTCTCGGGGGAGCCAATAGCACTGGCCATGCGGCGCCCTCAACGCGCCCAAACAGCTGCGTGGAAAATCACTAACAGGCAGCTGCGGTGCACTGGCCTTTCAGGCGAAAAAATGGAGCAGCGCACTCAATATGGGGCCCGCTCTCCCGTTGCCACCGGCAGCGGTTGAGGCGGGTGGGTCATCGTGCTCAGTGGCCCTTCAGCCAGCCCAGCAACTCGTCCTTGCTCGGAATACGACCGGAGACCTTGACCTCTTCATCGACCACCAGGGCCGGCGTCGTCATGATGGGGTAGGCCATGATCTTGTCCATTTCCTTCACATGCTCGAATTCGGCGGTCAGGCCAAGTTCGGCCACGGCCTCGCGGGTCAGTTGTTCCAGGCGATTGCACTTGGGGCAGCCACTACCCAAAATCTTGATCAGCATGATGTTCTCCCTTTCAGGCCTTGCGGCGGGTTTCAATCAAATGCAGGGTGCCGACGATCAGGGCGACAAAGCCGCCGATGATCGCCACCAGCATCCACAGCGACATGCCATTGACCCAGGCGCCGTAGCTGAGTCCGGACACGGTCGAGAATAGCGCAACCAGCCCCACGTAAGTCCAGGCGCGCAGCTTGCCGATGATGGCTGCCGTGATCAGGATGCTCTGCAAGGAGAGTTCCGGATCGGCCATCAGGTAGGCGATGAGCGGCCCCGGATGCATGCCGAGCGACAGGAACATTTTGGCGATCGGCACCTCGACGAGGGTCGGGAAATACATGAAGACCCCGAAGACGACGCCGGCCAGGTTGGCCAGCAGGGTGTTTTCGCCGGCCAGGCTGCGAATCCATTCGGGCTGGATGAAGACGCGGATGACGCCAACCAGGAAAACACCGACGACCAGCAGCGGGAAAATCTGCTTCACGAAACGCCAGGTTTCCCACAGCCATTGCTGCACGTCCCAGGCCTCGAAGCGCCGGGCCAGCGGCAGCAGGAGCAGGCAGAACAGCGTCACGGCCAGGGTGCGGCCGGTCACCGTCAGTGCGATGCCGCTATCGACCACCTTGAAGCCCAGGGCGGCGAAGGCCAGCGTCGCCACCGTCAAGCCGAGGGCGATGGGCGTGAAGCGGTTGAAGCCCTCATCCACCTTGCCCAGGCCGCGCCAGGCGAAGACGCCGATGCTCGCCAGCAGGCCGATCAGGATGGCTCCTTGCAGGCTCAAGCCCTCGGCGCCGATGGCTTCGTTGACCGGAACCCAGCGGTCGAGGGTTTGCTGGATGGCGCTGGCGCCCTGCCAGGGCAGTTCGGCGTCGAACAGCACGGTTTTCAGGAAATCGAGCTTGAGCGTGCCGGAGATCAGCAGCGCCACCAGCGCCCCGATGAAAAGCAGCGTCTTACCCGGAATGCCGCCGCCTTCGGCGAAAGTCTGGGCATCGGTCAGGCGGGCGACGTCCGTCTCGCGGAAAACGATGGCCATGATCATGCCAATGCCGATGCCGAAGGACAGTGAGAGCAGGATGCGGGCGATGGCGAACTCGGCTCCCAGCGCGACCCCGGTATAGGCCAGGGCCAGGATGTTCGCCGCTGGCGCGAAGAACAGGAAGGTGATGGCCGGGCCGAGGCCGGCGCCTTTCTTGTAGATGCCGGCAAACAGCGGCTGGATGGTGCAGGAGCACACGGCCAGCAGGCTGCCCGCGCCGGCCGCCGCCGTGTAGGACTTCCATTTCGGCGCATTCGGCCCGAGAAAGCGGATGATGGACTGCTGAGGCACCAGCGCCGACAGCGCCCCGGCAATGAAAAACGCCGGCACCAGACAGAGCAGCACATGGGCCGCCAGGTAAGAGGCCAGGCTATCGAGGCCTCCTTGCAACGCGGTGATCAGCCAGTTCATCTTGGGCTCCCTTTGCCTTGTGGCTTGACTACGCCGCCTCGTACCAGCCCTTGCTGGCATTGACCACGCGCACGACCAGCAGCATGACCGGCACTTCGATCAACACGCCGACTACGGTGGCCAGCGCCGCACCCGATTCGAAGCCGAACAGGCTGATGGCGGCGGCGACTGCCAGTTCGAAGAAGTTGGACGCGCCAATCAGGGCCGATGGGCAGGCCACGTTGTGCTTCTCGCCAACCGCCTTGTTCAGCCAGTAAGCCAGCGCCGAGTTGAAAAACACCTGGATCAGGATGGGCACGGCGAGCAGGGCAATGACCAGCGGTTGCTTCAGGATGGCCTCGCCCTGGAAGGCGAAGAGCAGCACCAGCGTCAGTAGCAGGGCCGAGATCGACCACGGGCCGATCTTTTCCATCGCCGCATCAAAAGCTGCCTGGCCCTTGGCCAGCAGCGCCTTGCGCCACCATTGGGCGAGCGCCACCGGGATCACGATGTAGAGCACCACCGAGGTCAGCAGCGTGTCCCACGGCACGGTGATCGCCGAAATGCCGAGCAGGAAGGCGACCAGCGGCGCAAAGGCGACAACCATGATGGTGTCGTTCAAGGCCACTTGCGACAGCGTGAACAGCGGGTCGCCGTTGGACAGACGGCTCCACACGAAGACCATTGCGGTGCATGGCGCGGCGGCCAGCAAAATCAGGCCGGCGATGTAGCTGTCGAGCTGCTCGGCCGGCAACAGCGGCGCAAACAGGTTGCGAATGAAGAGCCAGCCGAGAAGGGCCATCGAGAAGGGCTTGACCAGCCAATTGACGAAGAGCGTCACACCGATGCCGCGCACATGCTGCTTCACTTCAGCCAGCGCACCAAAATCCACCTTAACTAGCATCGGGATGATCATCACCCAGATCAACAGCCCGACCGGCAGATTCACCTGCGCCACTTCCATCCGGCCGATGGCCTGAAAGACGCCGGGCGCCAACTGGCCCAGCGCAATGCCGGTGACGATGCAGAGAAAAACCCAAACCGTCAGAAAGCGCTCGAAAACGCTCATCGGTGTGCCGCTGGCAGTCTTGGCGGTGATTTCACATTGCGCCGACATGGTTCAAGCCTCCAAACCCAGCGCGGCGCGCACCGCGGGCACCAAACGGGCGCGGATGTCGTCGCGCACGGCGATAAAGCTCTCCAGCGGTTCTCCGTGCGGGTCGTGGAACGGCAGATGGATGCGCGGCGTCGGCCGTGGGAAGACCGGGCAGGTCTCCTTGGCGTTGTCGCACACGCTAACCACGAGGTCGATGGGCGTGTCGAGCAGGGTGTCGATGTCCTTGGGGAACAGCCCCTCGGTCGGTAAGCCGATCAGGCGCAGTGCCTCGATGGCTCCATCGGCGACCTTGGGCTGAGGCTTGGTCCCGGCCGAAACGGCATGTACCAGGCCGGCCAGATCGTGGTTCAGGATCGCTTCGCCCATCTGCGAGCGACAGGAGTTTCCGGTGCACAGCACCAAGACGGTTTTCATTGGGGTGTTTCCTCGTTGGCGGGGAGTTTGGCGCGACGCTTCTTGGTGGTGTCGCAGCAGGTCGTTTTCGGCAGGCAGCTTTCGCCCTGGCAGCAATTGGCGGTCAGGAAAGCGATCAGTTCATCCATCGTCGCGTAATTGGCCGAGTAATGAATGAAGCGGCTCTCCCGCTCGCCACTGATCAGCCCGACGCGGGTCAGATGCGCCAGGTGGAACGAGAGCGTCGCCGGCGCCATGCCCAGCCGCTCGCCAATCGCACTCGCATATATCCCCTGCGGGCCAGCCTCGATCAGCATGCGGAAGATGGCAAGACGGGATTCATGCCCCAGGGCAGCAAGAAGTTCGGCAGCGTTTAAGGTTTCCATATTTCAAGTATTATCGAAATACGGAGAAAAGTCGAGGGGAAGTTTGGGGCCGGGATTGATGCTGTTCCGTGGGAAACGTGCCGGGTTCGTGAAAATCTGCAGAGGATGGCTGTCGCCTTGTCAGCCATCGCCGACGATAAGGCCTTTGCCCAAATTGGGCAGCAATGCGCCGGTCAACTGCCGCTAAAGAGCTGCGGGTCGGTAAACATTCGATGAATACGAGGACATTCCGTAGGTGGGATCCTTGGTGTTGGCCTCTATTGGTGCGCTACTTGCATTCCCGTCGGAAACAGCGTTCAAACGGGCGATTTCTGTCATGTTTCCTTCAATTCAACCCTCCGGCAATGCCGATACCAGCGCGGCATGGGACAGACTCGCTTCTGGCGGCAGCCCGCTGACCTGTCAATATCGCGCCGATAACCATGCCCGGAGGGCGAGGTATGCATGACACCCATGCCGCTACGGGTGACGAAGAATGGGTTATCTGGAATGGCCAGCTCGGCCTGGTCACCACCGCAGCCCTTGGCTACGTCGAAACTGGCGCCAGTGGCAGTAAAGCATGGCTGGCAGAACCCTTTGACATGGTTGGCCCATTCAGTCTCGACGAATTGAAGGCCCACGGCAGAATCGCCTTTGCGGCCTGTCTCGTTATGTCGCGCCTGCGTTGGCAAGAAGACCAAGCGGCATTGAAACGCGATTCAAGAATCCTGCGCCAAGCTGCCCAGGAGCGAATGAATGAGGAATTTGCGCGCTTCTACGGCCACCAAAGCAGCCCCCAAGCCAGGCGCCAAGCCTCGGACGAGCGGGAACATCGCGAAGTGCTGGAGTTGCCGTCCGATGGAAAGATCGATCGACGCGAGGTCAATACCGCATTCCGACGGCTCGCCCAGAAAGCCCATCCAGACGTTGGGGGAAGCCACGAGCAATTCGTACGCATCGCGAAAGCACGCACCGTTCTGCTCGACGCGATTTCGACATAAAAAGGTTAACGGCTCATGACCCACATCATCGAATTCCCCATTGCGAACAATCTGCGAGGCCACGATTACGATGCCGATATTGACGAGATATTGGCGTCCATCCCACCTAAGAGCCGGGAAAAACTCAGGTTTGAGCTGATCAAGACCATCGACAGCTACGATACCTATTTCACGCAGTGGTCCCTTAGTTTTCCTGAAGGCTGCGATGAAACGCTACGCAAGCAAATTTACGACCTGGCGCACCAGGAGCATGGCCGAAAAATGCGCATGCTGAAAGACATCATGCGGCTCAAGGCAATGGTTCTGGTGTCGGAATTCCACAAATCCAGGTAATTGGATTCGAACGCAGTACGCAGCCTCGGCGGACCGAACGCACTGATTGGTTCTAAGGTAGCAAAGGCCAGCGAACAGGCCAACACTATAGGCTGGTGCTCGGCCATCGCCAACCTTAGGCCTCTAGCCAGAATCGGAAGGCTATGCGCCAGTGACCCGAAATCGATCCCGCCTTTTCACCCTATGGCATAGGCTTCATTCAGGAATCACCTACTTTGCAAATTCGACCGGCCATACTTCGATCCTGTGTAGAGTAGATGCCTTGAAAACCAAGCAATGGAACGAGAACAGGATATGAAGACCGCAATCCTGGGGGCTGGCGCAGTCGGCTGCTTTTATGGCGGAATGCTCGCTCGCGCCGGGCGGGACGTGGTGCTGATTGGCCGCGCAGCCCATGTCGACGCCATTCGTTGCACCGGGTTGCGCATGCAGACACAAACTTTTGACGAACAGGTGCCGGTGTCCGCCAGTACCGATGCCGCGGCTGTTGCAGGCGCAAAGCTGGTACTTTGCTGTGTCAAATCAAACGACACCTTGCAGGCAGCCAAAGACATGGCGCCGTATCTTGACCCCGAGGCGATCGTTTTGAGCTTACAAAACGGCTACGACAACGCTGAACGCCTCCAGCAGTTCCTTGGTCGCCCGGTATATCCGGCTGTCGTCTACGTCGCTACCGAAATGGCTGGGCCCGGACACCTCCGCCACCACGGCCGTGGCGAACTGGTCATTGGCCAATTTGCCGAGAGTTCTGAGGTTGTCGCCGAGTTTGCCCGCGCGGGCGTCCGGGTTAGCATCTCCGACGATGTAGCAGGTCAGCTCTGGGCAAAACTGGTGATCAATTGCGCCTACAACGGACTCTCTGCAATAACGCAAATGCCCTACGGACAGCTTGTTGTCGGCGATGGCGTCAGAGAGGTCATCGACGATCTCGTCGATGAATGCCTTGAAGTCGCCAAAGCCGATGGGGTGAGTGTGCAGGATGACATTCGTTCCGTCGTTGCCGGTATTGCGCAATCGATGTCCACGCAAATTTCTTCAACGGCTCACGATGTCGCGCGCGGCCGGCGAAGCGAAATCGACTACATCAATGGATATGTCGTGCGCCGAGCGGCCCAGCTTGGAATCCGGACACCGGTGAATCGCGCCATCCTTGCTCTAGTGAAGCTACTCGAACAGGCTAGCGCAGAATCAAGATCGATTAGTTAAAGCAGGAGACGATGGTCTGGAACTCGGCCAAAGCAGTCCTTCATCTTTTGCACATAATCAGGCTGCTAATCGCCAGTTACCAGCCAAACGCAAAGTGCCAAATCATCTCAGTGTTTGAAAGATTATCTAGTTGCTAGCAATTCGCCATACCCGGCGAATTGCTGAAATCCACTCTTCATCCAGGAATCAAATTCGTCTGACGATACCGTGCCCAGCTTAAGGGCAGCATCCCGTAATGAAAGATGTTCGTGATGGGCTTTCTTGGCTATCTCAGCAGCCTTGTCGTAGCCGATATGGGGAACCAACGCAGTAACCAGCATGAGGGATTGGCCGAGCAATTCGGTAATCCGTTCCACTTCAGCCTCGATACCCCGAGCACAATGGCGATTAAAACTGTGCATACCATCGGCCAGAAGACGAACGCTTTGCAAAAAATTATGTGCGATCATGGGCTTGAAAACATTCAATTCAAAGTTGCCCGAGGCGCCACCAATACTGATGGCCACATCATTACCCATCACCTGACAGCAAATCATGGTCAGTGCCTCGCACTGGGTCGGGTTAACCTTGCCGGGCATGATGGAACTACCCGGTTCGTTTTCGGGTAGCGTGATCTCTCCAAAACCACAACGCGGCCCCGATGCAAGCCAGCGGATATCGTTGGCAATTTTCATCAAGGCGACGGCTAAGGTTTTTAGCGCCCCGTGCGTGGCAACCAGAGCGTCATGACTTGCCAATGCGGCAAATTTGTTATCAGCCGATACGAAGGGGATTCCGCTAACTACAGCAAGTTGAGCAGCAACACGATCCCCAAATTCAGGATGCGTATTCAGGCCATTTCCAACTGCCGTACCGCCGATGGCAAGTTGGTACAGCGAAGGAACAATCGCTTTGATCAACTGTTCAGCATGATCAAGCTGGGCGACATAACCTGAAAACTCCTGTCCTAGCGTTAGCGGTGTCGCATCCTGCAGGTGTGTTCGGCCGATCTTCACGATCTGCGAAAATTCGACCGATTTCTTGGCAAGCGTTTGACGCAATTGAGTGAGGGCTGGCAGCAGATTGCTCTCGATGGAAAGAACGGCAGCAACGTGCATGGAAGAAGGAAACACGTCATTGGAAGACTGCCCCTTGTTGACGTCATCGTTAGGATGTACGAGGCGCCCTTCCCCACGGCCCCCACCCATCAGCTCTGATGCTCGATTGGCTAACACCTCATTCATGTTCATGTTGCTTTGAGTGCCAGATCCGGTCTGCCATACCGAAAGCGGAAATTCGGCTTCGTGTTGCCCTGACAATACCTCGTTGGCAGCCTGAACAATTGCCAGACTCTTGTTGGGGGGAAGCAGAGCGAGATTGCAGTTCGTCTGAGCGCACGCTGACTTTATCTGAGCAAGGGCAAAAACCAGCTCGATAGGCATGCGTTCGCATGAAATGTTGAAGTGCTCAATCGCACGTTGGGTTTGGGCACCCCAATATCGTTCGCTGGGAACGCTGACGACACCAAAGGAATCGCGCTCGATGCGCAATGTCATCACGCACAACCCAGCAAGCTAGTGTCTGCCATGCAGCATGACATTCAAATCATCGGCGACTTCAGCCCAATCGGCATCATCACTAATGGCCTCAGATAAAAAGTTCGCTTGTGCAATCGTCCAGAAACTTGCTTCATGTAATCGTGTGCCATTCGGTAACGGCGCATGAGTGTCAATGAAACGGGAAATTGCAAATTCATCGTTAGGTTTGCCAAGCTGAGCGAACAGATTGCTCATGTTATGGATAGCGTGTTCCATGATTTTTCCTGTCAGAGCCCGTCGTCGCCTTACAAAATGACTGTAATTTCTTCACGACGAACCAACTCCTGTTCCATCTGTAATCCATCGGCATCCAGTGCATCGTGAGCAGCCAATAGACCGATCGGACGACCACGCCAGTCAATCACTGGCAGGTGTCTGAATCCACCTTCGTACATCAAATGCAAAGCATGGCCAAACGGTTTGCTGGAGTGAATGGTCTGGACATCACACGTCATGATTGTCCCCACTTGAATCAAAGATGGATCGCAGGCCTGCGCAACAACACGAAAAACAATGTCCCGCTCAGTACAAATGCCGATCAATAAACCATCTTCTAAGATCAAGACTGCAGATGACTGCCATTCCCTCATGATGATTGCCGCATCTCGAACTGAAGTCGATTTCGTAATGCTTGGGAAGGGTCTGTGTCCGATAACCTCGGAAATTTTGCGGTTTGGCATTGCATTTCCTCTCGCTTGCCAGTGGCACAAGATGTGCCACTTAAGTCAGACCCCCGGCGTGGTATTAGGTTGCAATTGATTTGCCGCAACGCAAAATAGGACAACAGCGTTTTCCTTTGCACACCAGAATAGAAACAACGCAGGCGCCATCAGAGCCTTACTGACAGCTTGTCACCGCAGACTGGAGCAAGTCAGAGGTGTCCCCCGCAATTAAAGTAGGTGGGCACCCCACGAAGAGTTCCCGGCACCACACTTACGTGTCACGACTGAAATGAAACGCAAGGGTTAACCAATAACGCTTGCCACTCAATCCGCTCTCAATTGGCAGCAAAGTGACGGCAAAGCGGTCGCATGGTGCGACCGCCCATTGCTCATCAGATTTCAGTCTGCTCGGAGATTTCCAAGGCATCGTCTACTTCAATACCGAGGTAGCGAACTGTGCTTTCAAGCTTTGAATGGCCAAGTAAAAGTTGAATGGCTCGCAGGTTTTTGGTGCGTTTGTAGATCAAGGTCGCTTTCGTTCGTCGCATCGAATGCGTCCCGTAGATTACTGAATCTAGTCCTGCAGCTTCTGCCCAGTGATGGACGATCCTCGCATATTGGCGGGTCGAGATATGAACTGATCTCGCCACTCGGCTGGGAAAAAGGAACTGACCCCCTCGCAGATGAGACTGCTCCAGCCATGCTGCAACGGAAACCCTGGTCGGTTCTGTCAGTTCAAACTGCACTGGCCTCTGCGTTTTACTCTGGGTGACCATGGTCCTAGAGAGAATTTGGCTCCCATGTGCAATGTCTCGTACACGCAGACTGACGAGATCGCAGCCTCGGAGTTTGCTGTCGATGGCCAGATTGAACATGGCCAAATCACGGACCGCATGTACATTTTGAAGATAGAACCGAATTGCCCAAATGTCCTTTGGTTTGAATGGTGGTTTCTGGCCAACTAGCTTGCCTTTGTTCCAGGCATGACGCTTTTCTAGGTATTCCATTTCAGACTCCTTGGTTGTTGATCGGAGCCTGATGGATTGCCGGATCGACCAAGGGTTCGTTACCGGGAGCACGTGTCTCCAGCGCGAGTTACCAGCTTATCGCTGGCCCATGATTGCTCCTCAGCGAGCCAGAAATCGGCCTATTATGAAACATTGATCGCCAGTCACCCGAAGGATGAGCGATGCAATCACAGAAGGCCACGGCTAAGGCTTGGTGGGTTAGAGCAAATGTTGAACTAGAGTTGGGAAGCCTGAACGCTAATAAAGGCTTGGATAGTTCTGAAGCCAACAAGCTGCTTGCCCAATTCGGCCCCAATACCTTGCATGAGGGGGGGCGCAACAATTTATCGCGCCAATTTCTCTCGCGCTTCAAGAATCCGCTGGTTCTGATTTTATTGGCGGCCAGCGCGGTATCGGCACTGATGGGTGAATTGACCAACTTTGTCATCATCACCCTGATCGTCCTGCTGAGTGTCACTCTGGACCTCGTTCAGGAACATCGCGCCAACCTTGCCGCCGAAAAACTGAAACAGGTCGTTTCCGTTCGTGCTTCGGTATTGCGTGACGGAATTCGCCAGACGCTGATGGTCAGCGAACTGGTTCCTGGCGATCTGGTGTTCCTGGCGGCGGGCGATCTGGTTCCGGCCGATGGTCTGGTGCTCGAAGCGCATGACCTATTTGTCAAGCAATCGCTGTTGACCGGTGAAACCTATCCAGTTGAAAAGCATCCGGGCAATAGTCTCGGCGGCGGCGACGACTTGCAACAGGCGAGCAACGCTGTTTTCATGGGCACCATTGTCATCAGCGGCAGCGCCTTGATCCTGGTAGTCAAGACCGGGCGCGATACGGAAATCGGGAGCATCGCAGAGAGTATTTCAAAACCCGCCGAGCCGACCTCATTCGAGTTGGGCACCCGCCGCTTCGGCATGCTGATCATGCGCCTCACCATCCTGATGGTGATGTTCGTCCTGCTGGTCAATGCCCTATTCCAGAAACCCTGGCTGGAGTCCTTTCTGTTTGCTGTCGCCCTGGCCGTGGGCCTGACGCCGGAACTGCTGCCGATGGTGGTCTCGGTCACACTTTCCCGCGGGGCGATACGCATGGCCAGGCAGCACATGATCGTCAAGCGCCTGTCGTCAATTCAGGACCTGGGGTCGATGGACATCCTGTGCACGGACAAGACGGGCACCTTGACCGAAGCCAAAATCGAGCTTGAGCGCCATGTGGACCCGACGGGTTGCGACAGCGAGCGCGTATTGATGCTGGCCTATTGCAACAGTTTTTTCGAGACAGGACTTAAAAGTCCGCTCGACGATGCGATCCTGGCCCACCGGCATATCGATGTCTCCGCCTGGAAAAAAATCGATGAAGTCCCCTTCGATTTCGAGCGCCGCCGCGTCTCGGTGCTAATTGATAACGGGGAATGCCGCTGGCTGGTTGTAAAAGGCGCGCCCGATGAGATCATCGGCCTGTGCTCACACTACGAGGGCAACAAGGCAGAACAGGTCTTGCCAATCAATGGCGAAGCGCGGGAGTCGATCCGCGAGCAACAACATGGCCTGGAGGAAGAAGGCTTTCGGGTATTGGGGATTGCCTGGCGGCAAGTGCCGCCTGACCACCCCCATGCCGTGATCGGTGATGAAACCGAGTTGGTGCTGGCCGGCTTCGCGGCATTTCTTGATCCACCCAAGAAAAGTGCGGCCTCGGCGCTTGCCGCCTTGGCACGCAGCGGTGTGACGATCAAGATTGTGACAGGCGATAGCGAGCGGGTGACACGGCACGTCTGCGGCCAGCTGAATATCCCCGTGCAAGGCATCCTGCTCGGCAACGATCTGGCCGGGATGGATGAGCACGCCCTGCAGGCACGCGTCGAAAGTACCAATCTTTTTTGCCGGGTCAATCCAGCCCAGAAAGAACGGGTCATCCGCGCCCTGAAGGCACGTGGTCATGTGGTCGGCTATCTCGGCGACGGAATCAACGATGCGCCGTCGTTGCATGCTGCCGACGTCGGGCTGTCGGTGGATTCGGCCGTGGATGTTGCCAAGGAAGCCGCCGACATGATTCTCCTGCGCCATGACCTGCATGTGTTGCATGCGGGCGTGCAGGAAGGGCGGCGGACCTTTGGCAACATCATGAAATACATCCTGATGGGCACTAGCTCGAATTTCGGCAATATGTTCAGCATGGCCGGGGCCGCCTTGTTTCTGCCTTTCCTGCCGATGCTGCCTACGCAGATCCTGCTTAATAATATCCTCTACGACATTTCCGAGATCCCGATTCCGCTGGACAAGGTGGATGCCGTGGAAACTCGCTCCCCGCGCATACTCGACCTCGATTTCGTGCGCAATTTCATGCTCATTATCGGTTCGATCAGCTCGCTGTTCGATTTTCTGACCTTTTACATTCTGCTGGTGGTGCTTCAGGCAGGCGAAAAGCTGTTTCAGACAGGCTGGTTTGTCGAGTCGTTATGCACCCAGGTGCTGGTCATCTTCATCATCCGGACGCGTGGCAATCCGCTGCGTAGCCGGACCCACCCCATACTGATCGCAACCTCCCTGACGGTGGTGCTACTTGCCGCCCTGCTGCCCTTCACACCGCTCGGCATTCATTTCGGTTTTGTCGCACCGCCTGCCGAGCTGTACCTTATTCTCGGAGGGATGGTCGCGGCCTATTTGCTGTGCGTTGAGTTCGCCAAACGCGTATTTTTCAGCAAATTCAATCAATCAAGGATCGCCCAAGCAAAAGGCTGATCAAGGAGCAATCATGCGAAACACGCTGAATAATCATCGTGCCAATTTGTCGATGATTGCCGTTCTGGCAATGTTCAGTCGCGGCCTGGAGCCTGAGTTTTCCCGTGACGCCCAGCGGCAATTAAGTGAGTTGTCCGGACCGGCGAGCGAAGCCGATCAGGGCATTCGCGACCTGACCGGACTACCCTGGTGTTCGATAGATAACGACGACTCCCGGGACCTCGATCAATTGACCGCCATTGAGCCTCTACCGCGCGGCGGAGCAAGGGTTTTTGTCGCGGTGTCCGATGTTGATGCTGTGGTCAAAAAAGGGTCGGCAATCGATGATCATGCGCGAATCAACACGACCTCGGTCTATACCTCAGCGCGCATTTTTACGATGTTGCCCGAGCCGTTGTGCACCGACCTGACCTCCCTCAATCCCGGAAAGGATCGCCTGGCGATGGTCACCGAGATGCATTTTTCAGATGACGGGATTCTTGTGGCTTCGAATGTTTACCGGGCCTTGGTGCGGAACAAGGCCCAGTTGGCCTATGACGCAGTCTCGGCCTGGATCGAAGGCAAAGGTGAGCTACCCGCCGCGGCGCGCGCCATTGACGGAATGAGTGACCAGCTACGCATGCAGGATGAACTGGCCCAAAAACTGCGCGTATTGCGTCGTGCGCAAGGCGCTCTGGAATTCGAAACCTTCCAGCCAAGGGCGTTGTTCCAAGGGGAGCGCCTCACGGCCATTCGTCAGCAGGCACATAACCGGGCGCGGCAGCTTATCGAGGAATTGATGATCGCTACCAATGGCTGTACTGCCCGTTTTTTAGCCGCCCAGGGCAGCCCCTCGCTTAGACGCGTGGTCCGCTCTCCCGAACGCTGGCAAAGGATTGTCGAATATGTCGCTGATTATGGAGTCAGTCTGCCGGACAAGCCGGATGGCAAAGCACTGGAGGATTTCCTGGCCTTTCGGCACAGGATCGATCCACTGCGTTTCCCGGACATTTCCCTGGTCATCGTCAAGTTGATGGGGGCGGGAGAATATGTGGTCGAGCATCCTGACGCCCCGCCCATCGGCCATTTCGGCCTGGCGGTCGAGGACTACATGCATTCCACGGCACCGAATCGTCGTTTCCCGGATCTGATCACCTTGCGTTTGATGAAGGCGGTGCTTGCCGGAGACAACCCGCCGTATTCGAATCTTGAACTCGATCAACTGGCTGCGCACTGTACTGTTCAGGAGGATGCTGCCAAAAAGGTAGAGCGCCAATTGCGCAAGTCCGAAGCGGCCTTGTTGTTGCATACCAGGATTGGCCAGCGCTTTGATGCGCTGGTTACCGGGAGTGGCGCTCACGAGGTTTGGGTCCGAATTTTTGAACCGCCGGCAGAGGGCCGCTTAAGAGGCGATTTGCCCGAGTTAAAGATCGGGCAGTCAATTCGGGTCCGCCTTGTTTCAACTTCAGTAGAACGAGGGTTCATTGATTTCGTTCTTGAGAACTAAAAAACCGCAAGTGCCGAGAGTGTGGGAGAAATAAATGAACGTTTGCCATCCATCGTCGGTTGCCAACGAGTGGCCGGAAGAACTCCGGCTGAAAATCGCGGACTCCCTATTCAATAATTCAAGCGAAGGCATATGCGTTACCGATGCCGGTGAGCGGATCGTTGAAGTGAATCCCACATTTTGCAAAATTTCCGGTTACTCCAAAGAGGAGTTGCTCGGAATGAGCCCAAGGGTGCTGGCTTCCGGTCTGCAGGATCGCGACTTTTTCGTGACCATGTGGGCCGATTTGCTGGATGTCGGGGAATGGCAGGGCGAGTTGTGGAATCGCAAGAAAACGGGCGAACTGTTTGCCGTCCGCCTGAATATTTCGGCGATCTGTAATGCGGTGGGAGAGGTTTCCCACTATCTGGCCATCATGGCCGATGTGACAGCCATGAAAGTGCAGCAGCAGGAGTGGGAGAAAAACGCTAACCATGATCATTTGACGGGTTTGCCCAATCGCACGCTGCTGATGGATCGCCTGCATCAGGCCATGGCGCAGTCGATACGCACGAATCTCGTGCTGGCCGTTTGCTATCTGGACCTCGACGGCTTCAAGCCGATCAATGACATCCACGGCCACAAGGCGGGCGATGCGGTGTTGGTCGAGGTGGCTGCGCGCTTGCGTCGATCTGTTCGTGAAGGGGACACGGTGGCGCGGGTGGGGGGCGATGAATTCGTCCTGCTGCTCTGGGGGCTAGTTAGTGTCGATGAATGCAATCACACGTTGGCTCGAGTGATCTCCGAAATCGACCGCCCGATAGCGATCGGGCATGCCGCAGTTTCAGTCACGGTGAGCGTTGGGGTGACTGTCTTCCCGCAGGATGGCAAGGACCCCGTGTTGCTGACAGCGCAGGCCGATTCTGCAATGTACCGCTCGAAGGTGGCAGGGGGAAACCGTTTTACCTATTTCTGATCGGCGAATTGCTTTGGGTTGGCGGTGACTCTGTCAAGGTCATCAGTGCATCGGCGTACCAGACGCAGTTCAGCCCCAAGGCTTCGTCGAGCACGAGGTCACGCGTGCCAACATCAAGCCGGGATGAATGTATGCCCAGCAACAGCCAGGGCAGGTTCGGCGAGTCCAATCGCTCGTTGCGGGCAACGACCGGCGCGCCGCTGGTTCCTCGATGGGTGCGTGCATCGGTCAGAAAATAGCCGTGGCCTTGAAAACGCAGCCCGAACGAGGAGGCGATGACGGCCTGGCGGGCGACCGGCAGGTGATGCAGGTTGTCCTGAAAACCCAACGGATAGCCCACGACAACAATCGAATGCCCGACTTCAATCGAGTCTTCCTGCTTTGCCAGGTGTTCGGGCGAGAACGCCTGATAAACCACGTCATTGGGCAGGAATTTGCGGGTTATTTCAATCGCAGCTATATCGACGTCGCCAGCAGTATCCGAACAGGTGCGCCATAAGCTGAGGCCATTCTTGTACAAGGGAATGGAATAACGGGATGACTGGGAGAGGTGTTCCTCGCCGATATGGAGCTCGATTTCTATCCGATCCGGGTAATGCGCGTTCAGCGCGTCAAGAAACACGTGCCGGCAGGTGATGAGGAACAGTTGCTCCCCGCGCTCAAAGAAAAACCCCGTGGCGTTCGTCAGGGGCTGGTTGCCCATGAAGGTTTGCACCCTGACGGTGGTCAGCAGAATCGATTCGATCCTCATTGGCTGAATCCGGGACTTGAGCTGCGCAATAACTCAAGCAGGGCAAGGCTCATGACTGATGAGCGCGGGCGTAATTGAGGGCGTCGGCCAGACGGTCGTAATGATAGTCACGGAACTTGTAGCGCCAGTCTTCAAAGGTGACCCCGAACTGTTGCATCAGTGCTCGATCCGTACTGTTCGGGATCGGCCGCGGTAGCCAGTCTGCGGGACTCGTCGCTATCGGTTGTCTACCTTCTCGCTGGATATCCAGTTCGGCGTATGAGAAGGCATCGGACAGACGATCGTATTTGAAGTCGCGATAGACGAATTGTGTTCCGTTGAAGGAAATACCCATTCGCATGGCGCGCTCCTGGTCGACCTCTGAAACACCTGAAGCCGCAAATTCAGGAATGCTGTTTTCGTTTGTCTCAAGCATGGCTTATTAACTCCCAGTTTGTCGAAAAACACCGACGATGTAAGAAACAACGGAAGCGCCAGCCGCCTGACGTATTGAAGGTTCTTGGTGAACCGTTGGCTAGATACAAACTCAATGTAGCACATAAGCATGGCCTGGCCAGGCTAATAACATCCGTCCGGGCAGCAACGAGAAAATGGCGCATACTTGTTCCGTTACCCGTCGCGATGGGATGCTTCGTATGGCAACGCATTTGGTGATTTATGTGAAGGATGGGCAGGTCCAGTCCGTTCTCTCTGATTTCCAGGGTGAGATGCAGTGCCTGGTTGTCAGTGCTAACGATGACGCGATGCCGCAGATCAAGGGAGAGCCCTGGGTCAAGCCCATGGAGTTCCCCGAGGCGGATGGTCAGCAAGCGGTCCTGCAGCCGGTGACGGTTGAGTTTAACCTCGAGAAAATCCAGAAGATCATAGCCATGGAAGAAACCTCGAGGCATGACTTGCTGAAGTTGCTGGAGTGAGCCACGAATTTCCACCCTAACTTTTGCCACGAGGTAGGTGGTGGGAATCAAAAGACCAATTGAGCTTTCGCAACATGATGACGAATGGCAGGTCTATGCACAACAGCAGTCGGTGAGACGATAGCTCTCTAACGGCCGCTTTGGCCGATTAGCTGCCTCCTGAAATCCACCCCGATGCAAAAAATCCGGTGCCCCATTCGTCCCACTGAAGAGGGGGGGCATGCCCATTGACAGTGCTGCTGCGGTGCACAGCACTTTTTGGTCAAAAACCAAAAATATATGCGGCAGACTCTTTTTGCCGAACAACGTGGCATTTGAGAATTCGGCGAGCCGCTTCCAACTCAATCTCCCCTTGGAATTCTGGCGAAACGCACCTATCCTTCCGCCCTTCCTTTTTTTCGACGACAGCCGATTTCATGCTGGATAGTGATCTCTACAACGACTGGCGGATTGGTTTGATTCCGCACATTCCCGGTTTTCCGTTGCCCATCGTCGGGCTGGTTGCGCCCGATGCGCGTTGGCCGGGCATGGTCAGCCTGCACATCTCGAAGGATGTGGCGCTGCATGTGGGGGCGAGCGAGGTCACGGTGCAGGAGACGCGCTTTGCCGACTTCCAGCAGCTTTCCGCCGAAACCGTCGTCGGCAAGGCGGTGGTGGCGGCGCTGGGGGCCGAGGGTGAGGTGAATCCTTTCGATCTGGTCGCGGTGACGAGCTATTGCGTGTCAAAGGGCATCAGCGCCGAGGCGGACGTGGCGCGGGCGGTGCGGCTGATCCTCGAAGCCTACCGCGAGCTGGCGCGGCAAATCCTGGCGCAGAATCAGGCGCGCATCCACTGAGCCGGCCGAGGCCAAACCCCTTGAAACCCTGGTATCTCTACCTGATCGAATGCGCCGACGGCAGCATTTATACCGGGATCACCACGGATGTCGCCGCCCGCTATGCGGCGCATGCGGCCGGGCAGGGGGCGCGCTACACGCGGTCGCATCCGCCCAGGCAACTGCTGGGCGTTGAAACCCATCCCGACCGTTCTTCGGCCTCCAAGGCGGAATATCGGATCAAGCAACTCACTGCCGCCGAGAAGCGGCTTTACGCAGCGACTCTGGCGGTAGAAACTCCTGTCGACAACGCCACTTTTCGAAATCCCGCCCCATGACACCCGACCTCGATTACAAGAACAATCCGTTGCACGGCGTCAGCTTGAAGCAGCTGCTGACCGAAATCGTCAATCACTACGGCTACGAAATCCTCTACGCCTACTTGAACATCAATTGCTTCAAGGTCAATCCGAGCATCGACGCCAGCGTGAAATTCTTGAAGAAGACGGATTGGGCGCGCGAGAAGGTGGAAGCCTTCTATCTCTACCAGTTCAAGAGCCTGCCGCGCGCTTCCGACGAGCAGTTCGAACTGCCGCCGCGTGATCGCATCGTGCCGCCGGACCAGAAACCCGGCCTGCCTGCCGAATTGAGCCTGGAAGACGCCGAGCGCTTGCGCGAAAAGCGCGCCAGGAAGGCGGCCGAGCATGACCGCCAGGGTGGGCCGCGCCGAGGCCCGAGCAAGGAGGCACCACGCCGTGCCAGCGCGCCGCCGCCCGACAATGTCGATCCCTGGGCGAAGTGGCGCAAGTAAGCCGGGTATTCGGATCGTTCACCCCTGAAAGAGATCGCAGCATCGTGAACCTATCGGATCTGGAAAGGCAGCTCGCCTTCCTCAAGGAAATCGACCGACTCAAGAGCGTCGTGCGCCTGTCGCCGCTGATCGACCGCTCGCGCCGCGAAAACAGCGCCGAGCACTCCTGGCACCTGGCCATGTACGCGCTGGTGCTCGCCCAGCACGCCGCTGGCTCGGTGGATGTGACGCGCGTGGTGAAGATGCTGCTGATCCACGACATCGTCGAGATCGATGCCGGCGATGTGCCGTTCCATGTGCCCGAAACCCATGTCGGCCAGGACGAGCGCGAACGCCTCGCCGCCGAGCGCATTTTCGGCCTGCTGCCCGCAGCGCAGGCGGCCGAGTTCCACGACCTGTGGCGGGAATTCGAAGCGGCCGAAAGCGACGACGCCAGATTCGCCAAAGCGCTGGATCGCTTCCAGCCCATGCTGCACAATGCCGCCACCGACGGCGGCACCTGGGTCGAATGCGCAGTGACGCTGGAGCAGGTGACAACCCGCTGCCAGCCGCCCATCGAGCGCGGCTCGCCGGCGCTGTGGCAAGCTGCGCTTGGCATGGCGGAAGCGCACTTCAACAAGGCGCCGCCGCAGGAATGATTTGGCGGCGGCTCGGCCGGGCCAAAGCGCCATTCGCCGGTAGCCCGTGAGGCTCGATGAACGGGGCCGCCTGGGCCCGGCGCACGCCGAGAGGTAGCCGTTCAGCGCGCCAGAACGCACCAGGAGGCACTGCTGCGGTGCACTGCCCATTTCGGGCAAAAACCAAACCTCTCAGTGGCGGGCGTAAATCTTGGTCTTGCCGTCCTTCAGCACCAGCAGGGTTTCGTAGAACTCGCGGCGGACGCGCGGGGAGGCGGTGCTGTCCTTGTCGAGCATGGTGCAGGCGGTTTCGCAGGTCGGGCTGGAGAATTCGCGGCCGGGGGCGCCGAGCGGCAGGCCGGGCACGGCCAGGCCACGGGCCTTGGGTTTTTCGGCCAGCAACTCCTTGATCTGGTCGGCGTGCACATGACCCTCGATGAAGTAGCCGGCCACCGTCGCCGTGGGCACGGCTTCGAGGTCTTTCGGCACTTTCAGGCGTTGTTTGACGGCTTCCATGTCGTCGGTTTGCGTCACCTTCACAGCAAAACCGTTCTGCCGCAGGTGGTCGGCCCACTCGATGCAGGCCAAGCAGACGGTGGGCATGTAAACCTCGATGGTCGGCAGTTCGCCGGCGCGGGCCGGGCCGGCGATGAGCAGCAGGACGACGAGCAGGCGCTTCAGCATGGTTTGCCGGCCTTGCAGCCTTTCAATATCCACAGCGACAGGATGCCGGCGGTTTCGTCGGCCTTGACCTTGCGCGCCATCGAGCCGGCGTCGCGGCCGTTGTCGGTCTTGGCCAGCGGGTCGGCGCCGGCCTCCAGCAGAATCTGGGTATTGAGCGTACGGCTGCCGTAGGCCGCCATGTGCAGCGGCGTGGCACCGTCGTTGTCGCGCGCGTTGGGGTCGGCGCCGGCGGCGATCAGGGCCTTCATGGCGCTGACGTCCGGGTTCATGGCAGCCAGGTGCAGCGGGGTGGAGCCGAGGGCGGTGCGGGCGTCGCGCTGCTTGGGGTCGGCTTTGAGCAGGCGTTGCACATCGGCACCACTGCCGAGGCGGGCGGCGTCGTGGATGGGCAGGTCGGGGCTCTGTTTTTCGGCGCTGGCCGGCAGGGCCATGAGAGCGAGCAGCAGGGGGATGAGGAATCGGCGCATCGGGTGCTCCTTGTGTTGTCGTGGATGCGATTCTTACCGGCAGGGAATCAGACAGCTTTGATCCATGCTAGTTTCAGTTTGTGCTAATTCACTGATGTAAAAAGAAAAAGCCCCGCAAGTTGCGGGGCTTGTCGGGGCGTGCAGGGCGATCAAATAATCAGCTGGGTGCCGAGTTCGACCACGCGGTTGGTCGGGATGTTGAAGAAGTCCGAGGCGCTGGTGGCGTTCTTGGACATCGCCGCGAAGAGGCGGGCGCGCACCTGGCTCATGCGCTTGGTCATCGACGGCACGATGGTTTCGCGCGACAGGTAGAAGGTGGTTTCCATCATGTCGAAGCGCTCGCCGTGGTGCTTGCACTGTTCCAGAATGGCCGGCACGTCCGGGCTTTCCATGAAGCCGTAGCGCACGACGATGCGCATGAAACCCTTGCCCATGCGATGCAGGTAGATGCGGTCGAAGTCGTTCACGTGCGGCGTCTGCACGGTCTGGATGGTGACCAGCGCGACGCGCTCGTGCAGCACCTGGTTGTGCTTGAGGTTGTGCAACAGGGCGGGCGGCACGCCTTCCTTGGAACTGGTCATGAAAACGGCGGTACCCTGGATGCGATGCACGCCGTCGATGGCGCCGATGAAGTCTTCCATCGGAATGGTCTGCTTGGCCATTTCTTCGGAAACCAGGCGACGGCCGCGCTTCCAGGTGGTCAGCACGGAGAAGGAGACGATGCCCATGACGACTGGGAACCAGCCGCCTTCCGGAATCTTGATGACGTTGGCCGAGAAGAAGGCAATATCGACACAGAGCATGGTGCCTGCAGCGATGATCACGGCAAAGACGTTCCAGCGCCAGAGCAGGGCCATGACGAAAGCGACCAGGATGGTGTCGATCAGCATGGTGGCGGTGACGGCGATGCCGTAGGCAGCGGCCAGGTTGGAGGAGTTCTTGAAGCCGATGACCAGGGCGATGACTGCGAGGTAGAGCGTCCAGTTGGTGAAGGGCACGTAGATCTGGCCTTCTTCCTTGCCCGAGGTATGGACGATCTGCATGCGCGGCAGCAGACCCATCTGAATGGACTGGCGAGCGACCGAGAAGGCGCCGGAGATGACGGCCTGCGAGGCGATGACGGTAGCGGCGGTGGCCAGGCCGACCATCGGGATCATGGCCCAATCCGGGGCGAGGTGGAAGAAGGGGCTGGCGATGGCTTCCGGCTCGACCAGCAGCAGGGCGCCCTGGCCGAAATAGTTGAGGACCAGGGCCGGCATGACGAAGCCGAACCAGGCGAGGCGGATCGGGAAGCGGCCGAAGTGGCCCATGTCGGTATACAGCGCTTCGCCGCCGGTCACGGCCAGCACGACCGAGCCGAGCGCGAGGAAGGCGAGGCCGGGTTCGGTGGCGATGAAGTGGATGGCGAAGATCGGATTGAGTGCTTCCAGCACATGCGGGTTCTGCGCGATCTGCAGCACGCCGAGCACGGCGAGGATGCCGAACCAGGCGACCATGACCGGGCCGAAGAAGAGGCCGACGGTGCCGGTGCCGCGCTTCTGGATGAAGAAGAGGCCGGTGATGATGCCGATCGTGATCGGGATGACGTAGGGTTTCAGCGTCGGGGTGATGATCTCCAGGCCTTCGACGGCGGAAAGCACCGAAATGGCCGGGGTGATCATGCTGTCGCCGTAGAACAGGGCGGCGGCGAAAATGCCGAGCATGGTGGCGATCCAGGCCAGGCGCGGGCTCTTGGCGCGTTCGGTGACGAGGGCGAGCAGGGCGAGCGAGCCGCCTTCGCCGCGGTTGTCGGCGCGCATGATGACCGTCACGTACTTGAGCGAGACGAGCGCCATGATGGACCAGAAGATCAGCGACAGGATGCCGAGGATGTTTTCGGCGGTGACCGGGATGGGATGATGGCCGTTGAAGATTTCCTTCAGCGCATACAGCGGACTGGTGCCGATGTCGCCGAAGACGACCCCGATGGCGGCGACCGTGATGGCGGCCAGCGGTTGCTTCGAATGAGACTGCATGATTTCCCCTACAGCGCCTCGGTTTTGCGGCGCAATTCGTTGTAAATCACCCTCATGCGCGGTCTAGAATGAGTGCCGGCTTATGAAGGTAATTTGTGAATCTAGCACTTTAGTAAGGGCATGGGTATAGGTTCACCAATGTGCAAGCAATGTACGAATGGGAGATTCTGGCGATGGCAAAAATCGGCCGCCAATTACGCATCGAAGGCATCGTCCAGGGCGTCGGCTACCGTCGCTCCATGGCCGACCAGGCCAGGCTGCTCGGCCTCGTCGGCTGGGTGCGCAACCGCAGCGATGGCAGCGTCGAGGCGCTGGCCGTCGGCGACGAAACCGCAGTGAGCCGCCTGATCGACTGGGCACACCGCGGCCCGACCCACGCCCGCGTTGAGCGGGTGCATGTGGCCGAGGGCGAGGGGGAGTTCGAGCTATTCGAGCAGTGGCCGACGGTGTGAGGGCAAATGCTGCGGTGCACCGGCCAAAACAGGCAAAAATGCACCTTGTCGCTGGTTAGAATGTCGCTTTTGCTCTTGCCCTGACCATGCCGCGTATCTTCCTGCACCGCTTTTCCGTCACCGACGACTCGATCGACCGCAACGGCCACGTCAATAATCAGGACTATGTGCGCTGGATGCAGGAGGCGGCGTCGGCGCATTCCGACGCCCAAGGCTGGACGGAAGCGCGTTATCGCGAAACGGGCACGACCTGGGTCATCCGCTCGCATTTCATCGAATACCTGCGCCCGGCCTTCGCCGGCGACGAGATCGTCGTTGCCACCTGGGTGGCCGGCATGGACGACACCACCTCGCCGCGCAAATACCGTTTCGTCCGGGCGCGCGACGGCAAGACGCTGGTCGAGGCCGAAACCCGCTGGGTGCATTGCGACGCCAACACCGGCCGGCCGCTCACTATTTCGGATGAAGCGCGCGCCGCCTTCCCGCTTGTCACCGACGAAGCCGAGGTTCGGGGAGCCGTCATGGCTTTCCGTGCCGAGGAAAAATAACGCGATGAATTCAGCACGCGCGGTACGCCATTTGCTGCTAGTCGGGCTTGTTGGGGCCAATTTGCTGGTCATGTTGTTGACCGGTATTTCATTGGTCCAGAGCAGGGCGCAGTACGAACAGCGCGCCGAGGTGCTGACCCAGAACATTGCCCAGGCGCTGGATCAAAACGTATCGAACAATATCGCCCGCATCGACCTGGCACTCGGGGTCGTGGTTGATGAACTGGAACACCAGTTGGCGGAAAAGGGCGTTGAACCGGCGCGGATGAACGAATTTCTGGATCGCCAGGAGAAACGTTTGCCGGAGGCGGAAGGTTTTCGCGTGGCTGACGCCGAAGGTAAGGTTATTTTGGGTAAGGGGGTCGATCCGGCGCAGAAAGTCAGTTGGGCGGATCGGGATTATTTCCTCTACTGGCAAGAACACAATGACAGCCAATTGCAGATTTCCAAGCCGCGCATGGGGCGAGTGGCCAAGCAATACATCATCGGTTTTTCGCGGCGTTACAACTATCCGGATGGTCGGTTTGCCGGTGTCGTCTCGGCGCCGATTGCACTTGAGCATTTGAGCAAGCAGTTGTCGCAATTCGATCTCGGCAAGCATGGCACGTTGATTCTGCGCGACAACGACCTCGGATTGATCGCACGCCATCCGCCGATTCCGGATCAGCCGGTTGGGCGAATCGGCAATGCATCGGTCTCTCCGGAGTTCCGCGAACTTGCCCAGTCGGGCAAACGCTCGGCGACTTATCACCTGCGGAACTCACCCGACGGTTACGAACGAATCCTGACTTTCCATCGCCTCGATGGCGCACCGATGATCGCAATCGTCGGCATGGCTAGCGACGAATATCTTGCCTCCTGGTACGAGAAGCTCTATCAGGGACTTGGGCTGCTGGCCGGCTTTATCGTGCTTTCCATATTGGCCGGGGCAGGACTGCTGCGGCTACTGAAACTGGTCGATGCGCGCCAGGCGGCATTGGCCGTCAGTGTCGAGACCGAGCAAAGGCGGCAGAAGAGCTTGCGTCGCCTGAGCGAGATATCTTCTTTGGCTCATGTCGACGTCAATGAGCAGCTACGGCGAGGTCTGGCACTGGGGGCCGAGCATCTTGGGCTGGAGTTCGCAATCATCAGCCGAGTCGATGGCACAAGCTATCGAATCGTCGTTCAGCTCTCACCACCAAACACCTTGCAGGATGGCCAGTCGTTTTCGCTGGGTAATACCTATTGCAGCCTCACGCTGGCTCAGAACGACGTGTTGGCGATCCCCAAAATGGGCGAGTCGGAATATCACAGCCATCCCTGTTATCGGGAGTTTGCCCTAGAGGCTTATATTGGCGCTGCCATCCGGGTGAACGGTGAGGTGTTCGGTACCCTCAATTTCAGTTCGCCAAAACCCTATGCTCGCGACTTTGACGATGGCGATCGCGAATTCATCGCACTGATGGCACGCTGGGTCGGTTCGGTGATCGAGCGCGATCAGGCGCGCCAGAGTCTGGCGGCGAGTGAGGACAAGCTGCGCAAGCTTTACGAGATGTCGCCGCTGGGGATCGCCCTGAACGACATGAATGGCCGTTTTGTTGAATTCAACGCGGCCTTTGGCGCGATTTGCGGTTATTCGGAAAGCGAATTGAAACAACTCGGTTACTGGGAACTGACACCGAAGAAATACGAGGCGCAGGAGCAGGTTCAGCTTGAGTCTCTCGCGCGTACCGGCCGCTATGGCCCTTACGAGAAGGAATATATCCGCAAGGATGGTTCCCTGATTCCGCTTCGCCTCAACGGCGTGAACATTACGACGGCCAGCGGCGAGCGCTATATCTGGTCCATCGTAGAGGATATCAGCGAGAGCAAGCGCCATGAGACCGAATTGCTGAACGCGCGCGAGGCAGCGGAGGCGGGAAGCCGGGCGAAATCGGCTTTCCTGGCAACGATGTCTCATGAGATCCGGACACCGATGAATGGAATTCTCGGCATGGCGCAATTGCTGCTGCTACCCGATCTAGATGAAACTGAGCGCCAGGATTTCGCCAAGACGATTCTGAATTCGGGTGAAGCGCTCCTCAAATTGCTGAACGACGTACTCGATTTGTCCAAGGTGGAAGCCGGTAAGCTCGAGTTTCAACTGGATTCAGTCGATCCCGCGCTGGTGATCCACGAGGTTTATGGACTTTTTGTCGAGCAGGCACACGACAAAAACCTGGAATTCACCGCAGAATGGCTAGGAAGTGCAGAG
Source organism: Azonexus sp. IMCC34839 (assembly GCF_047047955.1). Classification (GTDB taxonomy): domain Bacteria; phylum Pseudomonadota; class Gammaproteobacteria; order Burkholderiales; family Rhodocyclaceae; genus Azonexus. The sequence continues at coordinate 3,599,773 of NZ_CP150631.1, forward strand.
ACGCATTACGAACTCGATCCCTTGCGTCTGCGTCAAATGCTGGTCAACCTGATCAGCAATGCCATCAAGTTCACCGCCGGTGGGTATGTTCGTGTCACGGCTAGCGAAATAGAGCGCCAGGAGTCGGAGGCCGTGCTTGAGTTCAGTGTTGCCGACAGCGGGATCGGAATTCCCGAAGAAAAGCAGCACCTGTTGTTCAAACCATTCTCGCAAATCGATGCCTCCAATACGCGCGGCTACGGCGGTACCGGTCTGGGCCTGTCGATCGTGCGGAATCTTGCCGAGTTGATGTCAGGCACGGTGGGAGTCGAAAGCGAACCTGGGAATGGTGCTCGCATCTGGTTCAGGATCAAGGCACGAATCGCGACGATGAGCAACGAGCCTTGTGTGGCGATTTCTGCCGCGAGTGCTTTGAGTTGTGGCAAGGTGGCCGATTCACCTCTGCCGATCATGGTGGTCGAAGACAATCCGACCAACCGCAAGGTGATTGAGGCCTTGTTGCACAAAATGGGATATCAAGTACTGCTCAGCATAAATGGAGCTGAAGCAGTTACCGTGCTGGAAAGTGCCAGCGAGCGGCCGGCATTGATCCTGATGGATGTGCAGATGCCGGTGATGGATGGAATCGAAGCAACCAAGCAAATACGCCAGCAGGAAAACGACCGCGGCCTACCTCAGCTGCCGATCATTGCGCTGACAGCTGGAGCTTTTGATGAAGATAGGCAACATTGCCTCGCGGCCGGTATGGATGATTTCCTGACCAAGCCGATTCAGGCAGAAGAATTGTCAGCAGCACTCAAGCGCTGGATTGAGAGCGGCACTGTCGACGAAGTCTCTGAATAGTTCCGAGGTTTAGAAAAACTCCGCTTCCTCGAACGATGGCTCGGTGAAGATGCCGCGTTCGACCAGGTCGTGATAGGCGTAAACGCGGTTGCGGCCATCCTGCTTGGCGCGATAGAGGCTGCGGTCGGCGCGGCTCAATACTTCCACCGGCAACACTTCGGGCGAAGCCTGGCAGAAGCCGATGCTCACCGTCAGCTTCTCGACGCGCGGGAAATAATAGGCTTCGATGGCCATGCGCACGCGCTCGAAGACGTTCTTGGCGATCTCCGCCGTATCGGCCGAGATGATGGCGACGAATTCCTCGCCGCCGTAGCGATAGAGCAGGTCGGAGGAGCGGAAGGTATGGCTCATCAGGCGGGCGACCAATAGCAACATTTCGTCGCCGACCATGTGGCCGAAGTGATCGTTGATGCGCTTGAAATGGTCGATGTCGATCATCGCCAGCCAATAGCGGTTCGACGGTGCCGAGCGGCGGCCGCCGTTCTGCCCGTTGACCAGATCCGGCCGGCTCAGCGCGCGCCAGATGCGATCGAAACTGCTTTCCAGCGCCTGGCGGTTATGCAGGCCGGTCAGTCGGTCGCGCAGGCTCAGGTCGAGCAGCGCGTAATAGTTCGAAAAGACCTCCAGCACGCCGCGGATCATGCTGTCTTCGACGGCGGACACCTCATGGTCGCGCTGGAAAACGAAGAAACCGCACACTTCGCCATCGCCCAGCAGCGGGTAAGCCACCATGAAGTCGCCTTCCACCTTGCGCGTGCACGGCTTGCCGAGCAGGCGAACGCTGTCGGTCAGTGCGATGACCTCAGCCGGCAGGCCGGCCAGATTGTTCACTTCCTCGACCCGCTCGACCATGCGCGACATGCCATCGTTGTCCACCACCTTCGAGCGGTGGTAATTGATGACACGAATCATGTTCTGCCCGTCATCAGTCCGGTACAAGGACGTATCGAGCACCCCGAGCAAGGGGCCGAGCGTGCGTAACAGGCTCTGCTCGAGCAGTTCCGTGTCGCGAATCGAGGTCATCTTGCCCAACTTGCCGAGCAAGCCCGGCATCCGGTTCTGAGTGGTATCCGGCATGTCAAAAATCTATAACTTTGGTATTAACTTTAAATTATGCACCTGCCCGATGGGCAAGGCGAGAGGGCTCGGAGGTCTCTTGGCCGAAAAAGTTCGTTTGTAAAGGCGGTTTTACAAATCTTCCTGAAAACAAGCGCTTGCCGGATGTTTTGCGCCGGAAAAAAAAGAACACACGCCACCCTGCCTACTGCGGTGCACAGGCAGAAATGGGCAAAAACCGAAGCCCTGTCGATATAAAATAAGCAATCGCTAATGCATTGTTTGCACGGGGAGCGATTGATGCTCCCGTGCCTTCGGGATCGGTTTGATGAACATCATTTGGCTGCTGGCCTGGGCTGGCTTGCTGTTGGTTTTGCTGTTTGCTCTGCGCTGGCTGGTGCATCGTTCGCTGGCGCCGGAGCGCGTGCCGAATCGCCAGCTCCCCGCCTTGCCAGGCTGGCGAAAGCTGCGCCTGCCGACCGAACGCGGACGCATGTTAACGGCGTGGTTCCTGCCGCAGAATGAGCCGTCGCCGGCGTTGGTGGCGCTGCACGGCTGGGGCGGCAATGCGGATTCGCTGTTGCCGCTGGCGGCGCCCTTGCAGGCGGCGGGTTATGGCGTGGTGCTGTTCGATACGCGCTGCCATGGCGATAGCGATGACGACAATTTCGCGTCGCTGCCACGCTTTGCCGAGGATCTGGCGGCGGTGCTCGATGCGCTCAAGGCCGAGCCGAGCGTCGATGCGGCGCGGATTGCCGTGTTCGGGCATTCGGTCGGGGCCGGGGCCGCGCTGTTGGCGGCAACCCGCCGTCCCGACATTGCGGCGGTGGTCAGCCTGGCCGCCTTTGCCCACCCGGCCGAGATGATGCGCCGCTGGCTGCGGGCCAAGGGGGCGTTGTGGCAGTCGGTGGAGAAGTCGCTGCTGGCCTATGTGCAGCGGGTGATCGGCTTTCGCTTCGACACCATTGCGCCGCTGACCAGCATGGCGCAGCTAACTTGCCCGGTGCTCCTGCTGCACGGCGCCAACGATGCGACGGTGCCGCTGACCGATGCCTACCGTCTGCAGGACGCGGCCGGGCGGCCGGACGTTCGCCTGCTGGTGCTCTCGGGGAGCCACGACGAATTCACCGAGATGGAGGCGCATCTCGGCGAGGTGCTGGCGTTTCTCGATAGTGTGCTGAGGCGCGTGCCTTCCAGCGCGCCGGCTTAAGCCGCGTTAGCGCTCACGGGTTGGCGCAGTCCAGCACCTTGTCGTCGCCACGCCGGCCGCAGGGGGTGAAGGCGCCGGGGCGCGGCCACGGCGTGCCGTCGTCGTCGATCTGGGCGGCCAGGGTTTCCCAGGCGAGCACGCCGTCGCGGTCGAACTTCAGGCGCAGCAGCCAGCCGCGTTGGGCATTGGTGTAGTCGAAGCCGTCGAAGACGAAATTGCCCAGGCTATAGACGATGGGTTTGCCCTGGTAGATCTCCGCACCCTGCGTGACGTGCGGGTGGCTGCCGACGACGAGGCTGGCGCCTTCGTCGATCATGCGGCGGGCGAAGCCTTTCTGGCGTTCGTCCGGTTGGGGGTATTTCTCCCAGCCCCAGTGCATGAAGGGGATGACGTGGTCGGCGCCGGCGGCCTTGGCGGCGCGGATGTCGGCGATGACTTGTTCGTCCTCGCTCCAGGCGATGCCGGGGGTTTGCGGGCCGGCTTCGAAGCGGCGCGGCTTGTACTCGTTGTAGCCGAGCACGGCGATCTTCAACCCCTTCTTTTCTATCCACAGCGGGCGATGGGCTTCGGCCAGATCGCGACCGCCGCCGAAGCGGGCGATGCCGGCGGCATCGAGGTGTTGCGTGGTTTCGACGAAGGCGGCCTGGCCGTAGTCGCCGGAATGGTTGTTGGCCAGCGACACGGCGTCGAAGCGGCCGCGCAGTACTTTCAACGTTTCCGGCTTGGCGCGGAAGGACCAGATTTTGGAAGGCTGGGCCGCACCACCATCGGCGACAGCGCATTCGAGATTGCCGATGCGGTAATCGGCGGCTTCGAGGATGGGCGCGAAGGGGGCGAGCGGGTCGCCGCCGGCGGCGATGACGCGGCCGGGGGCGTCGTCGAGCATGATGTCGCCGGCGAAGATCAGAGTCAGCGGTTCGGCCTGGGCCGCCATGGCGAGGCCCCAGACCACTGCTGCGGTGCACAGGTGTTTTTGGCCGATTTTCATGGGGCGTCCTTCAGCTCGCACCAGTACAGCAACTCGCTTTCGCGCTTGGGTTCGTAGATGCGCTGCAGGCCGGTGAAGCCGTAGCGGCCCTGGTTGCGCACCGGGTAGGCATAGCTGGCGTGCTGCAGCGGGATCGGCGCTTCGTCGAGGTCGGCGTGGACGTAGAGGTTGATGCGGGCGAGGTCGGCCGGTTCGCGCAGGAAGACGATGCGGAACAGAAAGAAGGAGCCGATGGCGGTCGGCGCGCCGGTGTAGGGCGAGGCGCCCGGGCCGTTTTCGATAACCTGGGTGTCGCCGCCGTAAGTCAGGTGGCAGGCAACGCTTTCCGCCCGGGCGAACGCGCTGGCCAGCAGCAGGGCGAGGCCGGCCAGGACGAGGCGTGGCCGCATCGACTTAGCGCGGCGCACGGCCGACCGGCTTCAGGATCAATTCAACTGGCACCGGCTGGCCGTCTTGCAGCGCCGGCACTGGCTTGGCGCTGGCGAAGCGGACCTTGCCGCCGACTTCGATACGGGCGCTGACGGCAATGCGGGCGCGCTTGCCGACCAAGTCGCGGTCGATGGTGGCGGCGAAGGGGATCGGCACCTGGGCGCCGTTCAGCTCGTATTGCTGCTCGACCAGCGTCAGCGGGCGGGGGCGCGAGATGTCCTGGATCAGCAGGGTGAGCAGGGCGTTGGGCGGCAGCGCGATGCGCGCCAGGTAGCGCACGTTGCCGTGCAGGTCGATGAAGTTGTTGCTGGCGGCGGGCGGGGCGTAGCCGGCCGGCGGCTGGTCGCCCTGGCGGCAGTGGCGGAGGTTGCCCTTGCCGTCTTCGAACATGGCCTCGTTGTCCTTGGTGCTCAGGCGGATGTCGCCACTGCGGTAGAGCGTGCCGGAGGCGCTCGGTACTTGCGGCAGGGTCAGGGCTTCGTCGGCGAAATGCAGGCGGGCGAAGGGGCGACCTTCGGCATCGGCAGCAAAGCCGATCTCGATGCGGCTGCCGTTGTCGCAGGTGTAGGGCAGGCGTTGCTCGCTGGAAGCATCGGCGGCACAAGCGGCGGCGCTGGCGAACAGGGCCAGGGCAAGGGGGACGAGGTTTTTCATGGCGTGGCGGGTTGGGGTTCGATGCGGGTCCAGTGCCCGTCGATCAGCCCCTCGATGGGGCGGAAGCGGGCCTTGTAGGCCATCTTGCGGCTTTCTGCGATCCAGTAGCCGAGGTAGAGATAAGGCAGGCCGATGGCGCGACACTGGGCCGCCTGCCAGAGCACGTTGTAGACGCCGAAGCTGGCTTGCGGCAGGTCGGGGTCGAAGAAGGTGTAGACCGACGACAGGCCGTCGTCGAGCACGTCGATGACGCTGACCATGCGCAGGGCCTCGGCATCGCGGAATTCGATCAGCCGCGTATCGACACGGCTCTGCAGCAGGAACTGGGCGTATTGCTCGTGGCTGTCCTCGTCCATGCCGCCGCCGGGGTGGCGCGATTGCTGGTAGCGGTTGTACAACTCGTAGTGCTCGTCGCGGAAGAGCAGGGGCATTTCGCGTACTTGCAGGTCGCCGTGGCGTTTCAGGGCGCGGCGCTGGCTGCGGTCCGGCTCCAGTTCGGCTACCGGCAGGCGGACGGGAACGCAGGCCTGGCAGAGGTCGCAATGCGGCCGGTAGGTGAAGATGCCGCTGCGCCGGAAACCGGCGCGGACCAGCGCGCTGTAGATCTCGGTATTGATCAGGTGGGCTGGCGTGGCCACCTGCGAGCGCGCCTCGCGGTCGTCCAGGTAGCTGCACGGATAGGGTGAGGTGGCGTAGAACTGCAGCAGCGAGAAGGGGAGCTTGGCATCGTCGGGTAGGGACATGTCACCACTCCAGATCGAGGCCGTCGCCCGACCAGGTCGTGCGCGGGCTGCCTGCTGCGGTGCACTGCCGCAAACGGGCCAAAAACGCGGCACGCGGAATTTCGCGTCCGCCGAGCGAGGCGAGATGGTCGGTACGCATCTGACAATCGATCATGCCGAACTGATGGGTAACAAGATACCGCACCAGATGCGCGAAGGCGACCTTGGAGGCGTCGGTGCGCCGGGCGAACATCGATTCGCCGTAGAACATGCGCCCGATGGCCAGGCCGTAAAGACCGCCTACGAGCTCGCCTTCGACATAGGTTTCGACCGAGTGCGCCCAGCCGAGTTCGTGCAGGCGGCAGTAGGCGTTAAGCATGTCGTCGGTGATCCAGGTGCCGTCCTGGCCGGGCCGCGGCATGGCCGAACAGGCGGCGATGACGGCCGGGAAATCGTGGTCGAAGCGGACCTCGAAGCGGCCGCTGCGCAGCGTCTTCCTGAGCGAGCGGGTCAGGCGGAATTCTTCGGGAAAGAGCACCATGCGCGGGTCGGGGCTGTACCACAGCGGATAGCTCTCGACCGTGCCCCACGGGAAGATGCCGCGCCGGTAGGCGTCGAGCAGGCGATCGGGCGACAGATCGGCACCGACGGCGAGCAGACCGCCCATCTCCTCCTGTGCCGTTTCAACCGGCGGAAACGGATCGAACGGAGCGAGATAGGGAATCATGCCGTGCTGCCGCCCTCAGCGGCCGCCCGCAGCCTGCCAGGTGACGGGATGCTCGGTGCGGGGGGGCGTCGAGCCGCCCTCGTTTTTCTTGAAGGCGATCACATGGTCGGCATCGAGGCGGATGCCGATCTTCTCGCCGAGCGCATGGTTGTGGTGCGAAGGCACCAGCGACAGCACTTCGGTACCGCTCGCCAGGCGCAGGGTGTACAGGATGTCGGCGCCACGGAAGGCCTTGTGCAGCACCTCGGCCTGCACCGGGCTGGCGTCGTCATGCACGATGTCGTCCGGGCGGAGCAGGATGTCGACGGCACAACCGTCGTCGCAGGTGGTGCAGCTCTCGTTGCAGGAAACGGGGGTGTCCGAAATCAGTGTGCCCAGTTCCATGCGCACGCTGTTTTCTTCACCGACGGTGCCGGTGACCAGCACGCCCTGGCCGATGAAGTCGGCCACAAAGCGGTTGGCCGGGCGGTGGTAGAGGTTGTAGGGCACGTCCCACTGCTGGATGCGGCCTTCGAACATGATGCCGATCTGGTCGGCCATGGCGAAGGCTTCGTGCTGGTCGTGGGTGACCATGATGGCGGTGGAGCCTTCGCGCTTGAGGATTTCGCGCACTTCGACCGACAGGCGCTCGCGCAGGCCGACATCGAGGTTGGAGAAAGGCTCGTCGAGCAGGATCAGTTCCGGCCGCGGTGCCAGGGCACGGGCCAGGGCCACGCGCTGCTGCTGGCCGCCGGAGAGCTCGTGCGGATATTTTTCACCCTGGCCGTGCAGGCCGACGGTGGCGAGCAACTGGCGGACGCGCCGACTGGCCTCCTCGTCAACGCGACGGCCGAGGCCGAAGGCGACGTTTTGCTCGACGGTCAGGTGTGGGAACAGGGCGTAGTCCTGAAAGACCATGCCGATGCGGCGTTTTTCCGGGGCGACGCGCTGGCTGGGGGAACTGACCACAGCGCCGTGCAAACGGATTTCGCCGCCAGCGACATCTTCGAAACCGGCAATGCAGCGCAGCAGCGTGGTCTTGCCGCAGCCCGAGGGGCCGAGCAGGCAGGCAATGCTGCCGGCTTCCAGTTGGAAGTTCACGCCGTCGACGATGGTTTGCTTGCCGTAGCGCTGAACGACGCTTTTGAGTTCGAGTTGAGCCATGGCTGTCGATTATAATTCGCATTCACACCATGCGCGCACCTTCACTTTCTCCGCTCCTCGTCTTCGCCGTCGTCGTTGCCTTGCTGGCCGGCTTACCCGTCGCCAGCGTTGGCCTCAACCTGTTCGTCGGCGGCACGAGCGACACCTGGTCACATCTGGCGCAGACGGTACTCGGCGACTACATCGCCAATTCACTGTGGCTCTGCCTCGGGGTCGGTAGCGGTGTGGCGGTGGTCGGCGTGGGCGTGGCCTGGCTGACGGCGATGCACGATTTTCCCGGGCGGCGCTTCTTCGAATGGGCGCTCGTCCTGCCGCTGGCCGTGCCGGCTTATGTCATGGCCTATGTGTATACCGATTTCCTGCAGTTTGTCGGCCCGGTACAGACGGCGCTGCGCGAGTGGTTCGGCTGGCAATACGGCGACTACTGGTTTCCCGATATCCGCACGCTGCCGGGCGCCATGCTGATGTTCGTTTGCGTGCTCTATCCCTACGTCTACCTGCTGGCGCGCACGGCCTTCCTGGAGCGGGCCAGCGGCATGCTGGAAGCGGCGCGGACCCTGGGTCTCGGGCCATGGCGCGCCTTTTTTTCGGTGTCGTTGCCCTTGGCGCGCCCGGCCATCGTTTCGGGGGTGGCGCTGGCGTTGATGGAAACCCTGGCCGATTACGGCACGGTGGCCTATTTTGCGGTGAACACCTTCACCACCGGTATTTATCGCGCCTGGTTCTCGCTCGGCGACCGCATCGCGGCAGCGCAACTGGCGGCCATGCTGCTCGCCTTCGTGCTCTTCCTGTTGATGGCCGAACGGGTGTCGCGTGGCCGTGCGCGCTATCACAATACGACCGGGCGCAATCGTCCGTTGGCCGGCGCAAAACTGCCGGGTGCCTGGGGTTGGCTGGCGACGCTGGCCTGTGCCGTGCCGCTATTGCTGGGTTTCGTTTTGCCCGCCATCTTGTTGCTCAAGATGGCGCTGACCGAGGGCGATGCCCAATTCGGCGAGCGTTTCCTGCTGCTGTCGCGCAACAGCTTCGTGCTGGCCGGCTGCACGGCCGCCATTGGTGTCCTGCTCGCCCTGTTGCTGGCCTATAGCGCCCGCCTGTCGAAAACGCTGTTCGCGCAGGGCTTGAATCGCCTGGTGGGGCTTGGTTATGCGGTGCCGGGGGCGGTGATTGCCGTCGGTGTGCTGATTCCCGTCACTCGCGTCGACAACTGGCTGGCGGCGCAATGGACGGTCTGGTTCGGTTACAACCCCGGCTTGTTGCTGACCGGTGGCATCGCTGCCCTGGTTTACGCTTATCTGGTGCGTTTCCTGGCGGTGGCGCTGCACACTGTCGAGGCTAGCCTGGCCAAGATCACGCCGAGCATGGACGATGCCGCGCGTAGTCTGGGTCTGGGGCAGGGTGCGACGCTGCGTCGGGTGCATGCGCCGATCCTGCGCGGTAGCCTGCTGACGGCGGGCTTGCTGGTCTTCGTCGATGTGATGAAGGAGTTGCCGGCGACGCTGGTCATGCGCCCGTTCAATTTCGACACCTTGGCAACACAGGCCTATACGCTGGCTTCGGATGAGCGTCTGGCCGAAGCGTCGACCGCTGCCCTGGCTATCGTGGCCGTCGGTCTGTTGCCCTTGATCGCGCTATCCCGACAAATCTCCAAGTCACGCCGGGCTTGATCCGCTAGATCTATTTCTTGCTGCCCGGCGGCGACCACATGTGTTCGGGGTCGATCAGAAGTTCCTGGTCCAGATTGCGTTCGCGTGAGGGCAGGCTGGCGTCGTCGTTTTCATTGAAACGCAACAGGTCCATGGTCAGAACGTTGGTCTCGGTTCCGGTAGGCCTGGCCAGATGGGTATCGGTGATACCTGGGCGATCGCTGGAGAATTCGATCAGGTTGTCGAAGGGGTAGTCGATCGCGCTAGTCGTGCTGTCCAGGCGAGGATGTCCGGCCGGGATCAGTTCCGGGTCGATGACGACTCCGGAGGGTATCGCGGCGCCTTCGTCGAGCAGTAGGGTGACCAGTTGTTTGTGCCCGGAACGTAGGGCTAGGCGCAAAGGGGCACCCGGTCCATCGGCCGTTCCGGCATCGATATTGGCGCCGCGAGCCAGCAGTTCGCGCACGATTGCGGCATTTCCGCTGAAACAGGCCGTACGCAAGGGGAGTCCGCGAAAGCCGTGCACATCGGCTTCGTCGACATCCGAGCCGCTTTCCAGTGCGCTGACCACCCCTTGCAGGTTGCCGGCGCGCACTGCCTCCATCAATTTACTCGGTCCAGCGTTCTTGTAGGCCATCGAAAGAAATCCTCTGCTTGCGACATTCTAGGCAAGCAGAGGCTCTCTCGGGAAGGGGGTTATTTGAATCCGACGCGATCGAAGATGATCTGAGCCTTGGCTTGATACATCGCCAGGTTCTTGACCGGCAGCTTGTCCGCCTTGAATTTTCCCATGGCGTCAAGTGCCGGATTGGCCACCTTGACGCTCTCTACGACCGGCCACTCGTTATTGCCGTCGGCGAAGTAGCCTTGAGCCGAGTCCGAAGCCAGGTATTCCAGGAATTTGACGGCTGCGGCCTTGTGCGGTGCAGTCCTCAGCATGCCGCCGCCGGAAACGTTGATGTGGGTTCCGGTCGTCGCCTGGTTGGGCCAGACGATGCCGACCTTTTCCATGGTCTTCTGGTCTTCGCTCTTGGTCGAGCGCAGCATGCGCGCCAGATAGTAGGTGTTCGAAATGGCGACGCCACATTCGCCGGCTGCGACGGCCTTGATTTGATCGGTATCGCCGCCTTTCGGAGCACGGGCGAAGTTGGCGACCATGCCGCGAGCCAATTCCTCGGCCTTGGCTTCACCCTGATTGGCGATGACGGAGGCCATTAGCGACAGGTTGTACGGGTGCGAACCGGAACGGGAACAGAACTTGCCCTTCAGTTTCGGGTTGCCTAGATCCTCGTAGTTGCGAACGTCCTCGGCGCGTACGCTGGCCTTGTTGTAAACGATGACGCGGGCGCGGGTCGAGAAGGCATACCAGTCCTCGGTGCGCAGGTGGGCGGGAACGCGACTATCCAGGACTTTCGACGATACCGGGGCGAACAGGCCGAGTTCGTGTGCCTTGGCGAGGCGTGCCGCATCCACGGTCAGGAAAACGTCGGCGGGGCTGTTGGCACCTTCGTTCTTGATGCGTTCGAGCAGTTCATCTTCTTTGCCCTCGATCCGGTTGATGCGGATACCGGTCTGCTTGGTGAAATCGGCATACAGAGCTTCATCGGTCTGGTAATGGCGAGCCGAGTACAGGTTCAGTACGTTTTCTTCGGCATATGCGGAAACAGACAGACCACCAAGGGCGGCGATAATCAGTCGGGCAAGCAAGAACATCAATTTCTCTCCAGAAAAAGTTTGGCGCGCCAGAAGTCTAACGGCTGAATTTTTTTCTGTAAATGAGAATGATTACTTTGTGTTGGCCAAAAAAAAGCGGCTGGAGCCGCTTGTTTCAGTTGCCGTCGATGATTCGACGGGCGCCGTTGTAGCGCTTGACCCAGTAACTGCTTTCCATGCTCTCGACGCGGACTTCCGCACCGGCGCGCGGTGCATGCAGGAAATGGTTGTCGCCGAGGTAGATGCCGACATGCGAGAAGGCACGGCGCATGGTGTTGAAGAACACGAGGTCGCCCGGCTTCAATTGGGAGGTGTCGATCTGCTGGCCGACTTCGCTCATTTCGCGAGCGGTACGCGGCAGGGAAGCGCCAATACTGTCGGCGAAAACCAGACGGACAAAGCCGCTGCAATCCAGGCCCTGATCCTCGTTGTTGCCACCGAAGCGGTAGCGCACACCAACCAGCTTCAGACCTTGCAGGATGACATCCTGAGCGGCGTTGGTGTAACGTTCGAGGAAAGAAAGCGGCTCGTCCGCCTTGCGTCCTTGCTCGGCGGCGACAGCGGTGCCGATGCTGCCGGCAACCATCGCGGAGACGAAGAGGAGTGAGGTCAGAATTTTGCGCATGGGGCCGAAATGTATTTGAAAACTATGCATCTGTAAAGTTACGGCGCCGAAATACTTAGAACTATGTTCATAATCCGTAATTATGAATACAATTTAACGTCTTAGGAGAGAGGTTGAGATGGAGTCCTTCAAGGCACTGCTGATTGAAGAACGCGACGGAAAGGTCGAGAGCGGTTTTGTCCGAATGGACGAGGGCCAACTTGATCCTGGTAACGTCACCATCCGTGTCGCCTACTCCAGCGTCAACTACAAGGATGCCTTGGCTGCTACTGGCGCCGGCAAGATCATCCGGCGCTTTCCCTGCGTCGGCGGCATCGACCTTTCGGGCGTCGTCGTCGATAGCGCCGATCCCCGCTTCAAGGCTGGCGATCCGGTCATCGCCACCAGTTTCGATATCGGCGTCGCCCATCATGGCGGCTATGCCGAATATGCCCGCGTTCCCGGCGACTGGGTCGTGCCCCTGCCGGCCGGTTTGTCGCTTTTCGATTCGATGGTGCTCGGTACGGCTGGTTTCACGGCAGCGTTGGGCATCGTGCGCATGGAAGAAAACGGCCTGCGGCCGGACAAGGGGCCGGTCATCGTTACCGGTGCAACCGGCGGTGTCGGCAGCCTCGCCATCGATATGCTGGCCAAGCTGGGCTATCACGTCGTCGCGCTGACCGGCAAGGAATCGGAATCGGAGTTCCTGCGCGGGTTGGGCGCTGCCGAGATTTTGCTCCGCCAGAGCCTCGATCTGAGCAAGATTCGTCCGCTCGACAGCGCACGCTGGGCCGGGGCGGTCGACAATCTGGGTGGCGACGTGCTGGCCTGGATCGCCAGTACCATGCAGCAGGGGGGCACGATCGCCAGCATCGGCCTGGCGGCGAGCATGAAACTGAATACCACGGTCGCGCCTTTCATCCTGCGCGGCGTCTCGCTGCTTGGCGTCGATTCGGGCTATATCCGCGAACCCTACCGCTCTGGCGTCTGGCAGCGTCTGGCGACAGATCTGATGCCGCCGCATCTGGCCTCGCTGGCGCGGCGCATCTCGTTCGATGAACTGCCGCAAGTATTCGAAGAATATATAGCCGGGCGTGCCAAAGGCCGGGTGGTCGTGGAAATCGCCGGGGGTTGATGTGGCCTCGTTGCCGCGCATCCTGATTGTCGATGATTCGAGGGTCGTTCGAGTCACGTTGATCCAGCACCTGAAGGGGCATTTCGACATCCGCGAGGAAGTCGATGGCGAGGCGGCCTGGCAGGCGCTCGTGCTCGATCATTCGATCCGCGCGGTGATCTCAGATCTGCAGATGCCGAAGCTCAACGGTTTCGAATTGCTCGAACGGGTGCGCGCTTCGAAATTACGCCGCCTGCAGCAATTGCCCTTCATTCTGGTGTCTGGTGAGGAATCCGAAGAGGAAAGGGAGAAAGCCCGCGAGCTCGGCGTTTCGGATTTCGTGGCCAAGGGCGCCGGCGGGACCGAGTTGCTGGCCCGCTTGAAGAATCTGTTGGAGCTGTCTTCTGCTCAGGAACACCTGGAGTCCGGTCGCCAGCTGCTGGTTCAGGATCCAGTCAGCGGCTTGTTTACCCGAAAATACCTCGAGTTGCAGGCGGCTCAGGCTTTGTCGCATGCCGCCCGGCAGGGGGGCGATGTCAGTGCCATGGTGCTGGGCTTCGACGGCTACGTCGGCTTGAGCGAGCGTCTGGGGGCGACGGTCGCCGAGCAGGTTGGCCAGCGCTTTGCCACGATGCTGGTCGGCAAGATGCGCAAGGAAGACAGTCTTGGCCACTTTGGTGACGGGCAATTTGCCGTCGTCTCGCCGGGGACGGCGCCGGGGTTTTGTGCGAAGTTCGCCGAGCGGGTGCGCGAAGCGGTCGAATTGGCCCGCCTGACCGTCGCGGGCGAGACCATTGCCTTGACGGTCAGTATCGGCGTGGCCAGCGTACCCACCGATCTGGTCGGCTCGGCCGGCGCCTTGCTCGAATTGGCCGGTCAGCGCATGTCGGCAGCCATGGCGGCCGGCGGCAACCGGACGGAAACGGGTGGCATTCTGCCGGCCATTCGACCGATCACCATCCATCATGCCCTGGAGTTGCTGGCGGCCGATCGCAGTGCTCCGGTATTGCCGCATCTGCCCGCGCTAGCCAGGCAGTTGCTGCCGTTGTTGAAGCTGATGAGTCAGGAATTGGGTTTGGCTCTGCCGGTGGCAGAGATCGAACACCGCTTGAGCGAACGGGAAAGCAGAACACAATAGCCCGTTCATCATTTTTGTAGTGCAGGAAAATCTAGATTAGAGGGAGCTTTATGGCGACTTACAAGGAGTTTCACCAGTATTCCATCGAAAAGCCGGACGAGTTCTGGACCGAACAGGCCAAACTCATCGACTGGAAGGAACCGTTCACGCAGGTTTGCGACTATTCCCGTCCGCCGTTCGCGAAATGGTTTGTCGGTGGCAAGACCAACCTCTGCTACAACGCGATCGATCGCCACGCTGCCAAGCGTCCGAACGACCGCGCGCTGATCTACATCTCGACCGAAACCAACGAAGAGAAGGTTTACTCCTTCGCTGAGTTGCAGCGCGAAGTCGAGCGCATGGCCGCGATCTACAAGAGCCTCGGCGTCAAAAAGGGCGACCGCGTCCTGATCTACATGCCGATGATCGCCCAAGCTGCTTTCGCGATCTTCGCTGCAACCCGTATCGGCGCCATCCACTCGGTGGTGTTCGGCGGTTTTGCTTCTGGTTCGCTGGCCACCCGCATCGACGATGCCAAGCCGACCCTGATCGTCTCTTCCGACGCCGGCATGCGCGGCGGCAAGGCCGTGCCTTACAAGCATCTGCTCGACGAAGCCATCGAACTGGCCGAGCACAAGCCGGCCAAGGTACTGATGGTCAATCGCGGTCTCGATCCGGAGTTCAACAAGGTCGAAGGTCGCGATGCCGACTACGCCACGCTGCGCGAGCAGTTCATGGATGCCAAGGTCGATTGCGAATGGCTGGAATCCTCCGAGCCGTCCTACATCCTCTACACCTCCGGTACGACCGGCAAGCCGAAGGGCGTGCAGCGCGACACCGGCGGCTACGCCGTGGCCCTGGCCTCGTCGATGAAGCACATCTACTGTGGCGGCGAGGGTGAAACCTACTTCTCCACGTCGGACATCGGCTGGGTGGTTGGTCACTCCTACATCATCTACGGTCCGCTCATCGCCGGTATGGCGACAGTCATGTACGAAGGCACGCCGCTGCGTCCCGATCCGGGCATCTGGTGGCAGATCGTCGAGAAGTACAAGGTCAACGTGATGTTCTCCGCGCCGACCGCAGCCCGCGTGCTGAAGAAGCAGGATCCGGCCTACATGCACAAGTACGACCTGTCGTCCCTGAAGCACATCTTCATGGCCGGCGAGCCGCTGGATCAGCCGACGCACGAGTGGTTCCAGAACGAACTGCAGAAGCCGGTCATCGACAACTACTGGCAGACCGAAACCGGCTGGCCGATGCTGGCCGCGCTGCACGGTGTCGAAAAGACTCCGATCAAGTTCGGTTCGCCGTCCTTCCCGGTCTATGGCTACAACCTGAAGATCTTCCGCGAGGACGGTTCCGAGTGCGGCGCCAACGAAAAGGGTATCGCCGCCGTTGTGCCGCCGCTGCCGCCAGGCTGCCTGTCCACCGTCTGGGGCCAGGACGACCGCTTCGTGTCGACCTACTTCACGTTGTTCAAGGAGCCGCTGGTTTATTCTTCGTACGACTGGGCGATCAAGGATGACGAAGGTTACTTCACCATCCTCGGCCGTACCGACGACGTGATCAACGTTGCCGGTCACCGTCTGGGTACCCGCGAGATCGAGGAAGCGATCCAGGCGCATAGCGCCATCGCCGAAGTGGCCGTGGTGGGTGTCGAAGACAAGCTGAAGGGTCAGATGCCGATGGCCTTCGCCGTCGTCAAGGATGCTTCCAAGGTCGCCACGCCGGAGTTGGTCAAGGTGCTGGAGAAGGAAGTTTTCGCCACCGTCGATGGCATCCTTGGCGCCATCGCCCGTCCGGCCCGTGTGCACTTCGTGACCGGCCTGCCGAAGACCCGTTCCGGCAAGATGTTGCGTCGTTCGCTGCAGGCGCTGGCCGAAGGTCGCGACCCGGGTGATCTGACCACCATCGAGGATCCGTCCACGCTGGAGCAGATCAAGAACGCATTGGCCAGCTAAGCGCTTTTCGTTCTGCCCCAAAGACCCGTCGGCCTGCGCCGGCGGGTTTTTTTATGGGGTTCTTGTAAGAATTCCCGAGCGGGCCGGGTGTTAGAATCGCAGGCTATTCCGGACCAGAAAGCATTGCACCAGATGATCTACGAAACCGTGGCCGCGGTCGATTTGGGTTCCAACAGCTTCCGCTTGCAGGTCGGGCGGGTGGTGGACGATCAGATCTATCCGCTGGACTCGTTGAAGGAGCCGGTTCGCCTGGCTTCCGGATTGATGCCCGACAAGCGCCTGGATGCCGCCGCGCAGGCCCGCGCGCTCGATGCGTTGCGGCGTTTCGGCGAACGCTTGCGCGGACTCGATGCCGGTGCTGTGCGGGCGGTGGCGACCAATACCTTGCGCGTGGCCAAGAATGCGACGGAATTCCTGCCGCTGGCCGAGGAAGCGCTCGGCTTCCCGATCGAAATCATCGCCGGCCGTGAAGAGGCCCGCCTGATCTACATCGGTGCCTCGCATTCGATGCCGATGGCGACGCACAAGCGCCTGGTCGTCGATATTGGCGGTGGTTCGACCGAATTCATCATCGGCAAGCGGCACGAGCCGCAGGTGATGGAGTCGCTGTACATGGGCTGCGTCAGCTACACGCTGCGCTTTTTCCCGGATCGTAAGATCGACAAGAAGCGGTTGCGCGAGGCTCAGATCGCGGCAGCTAAGGAAATCGAACTGATTGCCCATGACTACCAGCGCATGGGCTGGAAAGAGGCGGTTGGTTCCTCCGGTACGGCGCGGGCGATTGCCGATGCGCTGGAACTGAATGGGCTGAATCCGAACGGCGAGAGCGGCATCACGCGCGAGGGCCTGGATCGTTTGTGCGCACTGCTGGTCAAGGCCGGTTCGGCCGAAGCGCTCGATCTGCCGGGTATCAAGGGCGACCGCCTGCCGGTCTTTCCGGGCGGTGTCGCCATCATGTCGGCGATTTTCGAGGAACTCGGCATCGAACGCATGACCTATGCCGACGGCGCGCTCCGTCTCGGCGTGTTGTACGACCTGCTCGGGCGCTTCCATCATCACGACATGCGCGATTCGACGGTCACCCAATTCCGTCGCCGTTATCAGGTCGAGGGCGATCAGGTCGAGCGGGTCGAGGCGACCGCACTTTCCGCGCTCGCCCAGCTCTCGGGCGGTGCGCCGAGCGAGGCCGATGTGCAATTCCTGTCCTGGGCCTGCCGCCTGCACGAGATCGGGATTTCCATCGCCCATAACGCCTACCACAAGCATGGTGCCTACATCCTGACCTATGCCGACATGCCGGGTTTCTCGAAAAAGGATCAGGCGCGTCTGGCCATGCTGGTCCTTGGCCATCGCGGCAAGTTGGAGAAGCTGAATGCCATTCCTGCGGTGGACAGTGCCTGGAAGCTGATTTTCTGCCTGCGCTTCGCCGTGCTGCTGCACCGTACACGTGACGACCGGCAATTGCCGTCGTGGCGGGTCAAACCGCTCGTCAGCGGTTTCCTGATCGAATTGCCCGGCGAATGGCTGGCGGCCAATCCCTGGACGGCGGCGGCGCTTGGTGAGGAAGCCAGCGTCTGGAAGCAGATCGGGCGCGAATACCAGGTCAAGTCGCGGCCGGCGAGGAAAGCCGAGTGAGCAGCCAGGAACCCCGGTTGCATGTAGATGCGGCAAAGGCCGTGTTGACCGGGGCCTGGGTGTTGTCGGAAATGCAGCCGGTGCTTGCCGGTCTGCAGGCTGCGTTGGCCGAAGCCGGAGACGGTGGTCGGGCCTGGGATTTGTCCGAGGTCAGTCGCCTGGATAGTGCGGCGGCGATTTTGCTATGGCGTACTTGGCAAGGGCGGTGGCCTGAAAAATTGCTCATTTCGGATGTGCACCGCAGCAGTATCGAGCGGGTTGCCCATTTGCCCGATATTTCGCTGGCCGTGTCACCAACGCCATTCCGCTTGCGATCACTGCTGCGGACTTTGGGCGCAAGAGCGTGGTCGAACCTGCACGGTATCTTGGTGGTTTTCGGCCAGTTGCTGCTCGATCTTGCTTATCTGGCCCGCCATCCGCGCGATTTTCCCTTCCGCGAGTTCAGTGCCAACGTCTATAAGGCGGGGGCTCAGGCCTTGCCGGTGACGGCGCTGGTCGGCTTCCTGATCGGCATCACCATCAGCTACCTGTCGGCGTTGCAGTTGAAGAGCTTCGGGGCCGATCTGTTCATCGTCAACATCCTGGGCATATCCATCATTCGCGAGTTGGGTCCTGTCCTGGTCGCCGTCCTGGTGGCCGGGCGCTCCGGCTCGGCGATGACGGCGCAGATCGGCGTCATGCGGGTGACCGAGGAGATCGATGCTCTGTCGACCATGGGCGTGTCACGCAGCATCCGTGTCGTCCTGCCCAAAATCCTCGGTCTGACCGTGGCCATGCCGCTGCTGGTGCTTTGGACCTCCGCAGTGGCCCTGTTCGGCGGCATGGTGGCGGCGATGATGCAACTCGACCTGTCGCTGATCTATTTCCTGGAAAATCTGCCGCGTGCGGTGCCGGTCGCCAATTTGCTGATCGGTCTGGCCAAGGGCCTGGTCTTCGGCTACATCATCGCACTCGGCGCTTGCCACTTCGGCCTGCGGGTCAAGCCCAACACCGAGAGCCTGTCATCGCGCACGACCAGTTCGGTGGTCACCTCGATCACCATGGTTATCCTGGTCGATGCCGTGTTCGCCGTGCTGACGCGGCAGATCGGGCTGCCGCAGCTATGATGCCGGTCGTTGAACTGCAGGGCGTCACGACGGTCTTTGGCGACCAGGTCGTGCATCGCGACCTGAACCTGAAGGTCATGCGTGGCCAGATCGTCGGGCTGCTCGGCGGTTCGGGGAGCGGCAAGACCACGCTGTTGCGTGAGGTGCTCGGTCTGCAACGGCCGCAGGCGGGCAAGGTGCAGCTGTTCGGGGTCGATCTCGACAATCCGGATATCGCCCTACAGCGCTCCATCCGTCGTCGGCTCGGCATGCTCTTTCAGCATGGGGCCTTGTTTTCCGCGCTGTCGGTCTACGACAACATCGCTTTTCCGCTGCGCGAATTGCGCTGCCTGGACGAAGCCTGGATCGAGCGCCTGGTTCATCTCAAGCTCGATATGGTCGGTATGGCAGCGGCTCACGCCCGCCTGATGCCCGCCGAGCTCTCCGGTGGCATGGTCAAGCGCGTCGCCCTGGCGCGCGCCTTGTCGCTGGAGCCGGAGCTACTGCTGCTCGACGAGCCCACGGCGGGCCTCGATCCCGATCGCAGCCAGAATTTTGTCGAATTGATCGGTAGCCTGCAGAAGGCGCTGGGTTTGACTGTCGTCATGGTTACCCACGATCTCGCGACCTTGCATGGCTTGGCCAGCCACGTGGCCATCCTGGCCGATCAGCACATCATTGCCTTCGGAACGCGAGCGGAGGTGATGACGCTCGATCATCCCTTCGTCACCGGCTTCTTTGGCGGAGATCGCAAGAAACTGCTTTAATCACAAGTCATGGAAAACAAATCCCACGCCTTCGCCGCCGGACTCTTCGCCATGCTGCTCGGCATTGCAGCGGCCATTGCCTTCTATTGGCTCGGCGGCGGCAAGGACGATACGCACGACTATGTGGTCGTCACCAAGCAGAATATCGGCGGCCTGAATCCCCAGGCGCAGGTGAGGTATCGCGGTATCCGCGTCGGCAAGGTGACCGATATCCGTCTCGATCCGGACGACTACAGCAATATTCTGATCACGGTTTCGATCAGCGAGGACGTGCCCTTGACCCGCGGTACGGTGGCCAAGCTCAATTACCAGGGGGTCACGGGCTTGGCGCATATCTTGTTGCTGGAGACCGGCAAGGACATGGAGCCGCTGGAGCCAAACGACGACAAACCGCCGCGAATCGCGATGATTCCCTCATTGTTCGATGAACTGGGCGAAACGGGCGTGGCGACGCTGAAACAGGTCAGGCAATTGATGGCCAGCGCCAACGAAGTGCTCAGCGAAGAAAATCGGCGTCATTTCACGGCCACCCTGGCCAATCTCGAAGAGACCTCGTCTTCCTTGAAGCCGACCTTGAACAACCTGAATGCCTCGCTGGTTCAAGTAAACAAGGTGCTGGCCGACGGCAATGTCCGGCAGCTGTCGCAGGCGATGGGTGAGGTCGGTCCCTTGCTGGCCGATACGCGGACCCTGGTCGGCAAGATGCAGGCGGCGACCGACAAGCTTGATCTCGCCATCGGCGATGCCTCGGCGGGCGGTACCTCGGCCCTGATGCCGCGTCTGAACGAACTGGCCACCGATTTCTCGCTGACTTCGCGGCAACTCAGCCGCGTCCTGCGCATTCTGGAAGATTCTCCGCAGGGCCTGGTCTTTGGCGCGCCGGCCTTGCCGCCTGGTCCGGGCGAGAGCGGCTTCGATGCCAAGGGAGGCAAATAACATGCGCTGCTTGCTGCCCTGGCTGCTGGTTCTGTCCCTGGCTGGTTGCTTTACCGCCGGCAAGCGTGGCGGCGATAACCCGATGGCGGTTTACGACTTCGGTACCACTGCACCGGTGCTGGTCGATGCGCCGCGCACTGTACCGGTCGCGCTCGAAGTGCGCGCGCCGCTCTGGTTCGATACCTTGGGCATCGACTACCGTCTGGCTTACCAGGACGGGGCACGCCTGCGCGAATACGCGCGCTCGCGCTGGGCCGGCCCTCCCGCTCAGTTACTGCAGCAACAGCTGGCCCGCCAACTGCGCTTGGCCGGAAGCGGGCAGGGGAAGACCGAATGCGTGCTGCGCGTCGATATCACCGAATTTAGCCAGGTCTTCTCCTCGCCGCAGAACAGCGTGGGCGTGATGGCTGGCAAGGCTAGCCTGCTCGACCGAGCGCGCAAGCCGGTGGGAGAAATGGAAATCCAGATCGAACGTCCGGCGCCAACGCCCGATGCGCGGGGTGGGGTGGAAGCCTTGATCGCATCGGTCAATGCGCTGGCGGATCAATTGCTGCAATGGGAACGTCGCCTGCAGTCCTCCGGCAATCCGGGGCGCTGCTCCGGTTAGCGGCGTTTCAGGAAACGATGCGCTCGGCGATGCGTTGCTTGAGATCGTTCAGATTGTTGTCGAAATGGGTGTAATGCATCAGCGACAGACCAAAGACGCAGGCGTAGAGCAAGAGGCTACGGCTCTTGGCTTCGGCGTCGGACATGCCGGCAGCGACGAACAGTCGGCGGGTGCATTCCAGTCGGTACAGATCGACCGACTCGACCACTTCGGCAGCGCCAGTATCGTGGCGCGCCCAGTCGCGAATGGCCAGCTCGATCGACATGCCCTTGCGATTGCGGCTGGCACCATAGACCTCGATGGCGTAATGCAGCTGGTCACGTTCCTTGCCGGGCGAAACGGCGGTCGTCTTCTCGATGTCGCGAATACGGCCTTCCTTCCAGCGTTCGAGAACGGCATCGAGCAGGGCGCGTCTGTCCTTGAAGTGCCAGTAGAAACTGCCCTTGGTCACGCCGCAGCGCTTGGCCAGCACCTCGACGCGCAAACCGGTCACGCCTTCGCGAGCCAGCACGTCGATGGCGGCTTCCACCCAGCGTTCCGGATCCAGTTGCGTGCGCGTGCTTTCGGCGCGGCGGCGCGGCTTGGCTCCGGATTTTTCGGCAGAGGACTTGACAGTTTTGTTTTCCATACGCTACCGTATGCTTTTCCATACGACACAGTATGGTCATTGTGCGGATTGAGTGACCGTCTGTCAAACAGGCGGCGCAGGTTTGGCAAATCTAACCGACCAAAAAGGAGAGGCTTGTGAAAATTCTCGTTCCCGTTAAGCGGGTCATCGACTACAACGTCAAGGTGCGGGTCAAGGCGGACGGATCGGGTGTCGATCTGGCTAACGTCAAGATGAGCATGAACCCCTTCGACGAAATCGCCGTCGAAGAGGCAGTTCGCCTGAAAGAAGCTGGCATTGCCACCGAAGTGGTTGCCGTTTCCTGCGGCGTCGGCGCCTGCCAGGAAACCCTGCGTACGGCGATGGCCATCGGTGCCGATCGCGGCATCCTGGTGGAAACCGATGTCGAACTGCAGCCCTTGGCCGTGGCCAAGCTGCTGAAAGCGTTGTGCGACAAGGAACAGCCGCAACTCGTCATCTGCGGCAAGCAGGCTATCGATGATGACTCAAACCAGACGGGCCAGATGCTTGCCGCACTCGCCGGTTGGCCGCAGGCGACCTTCGCTTCGAAGGCCGTGATCGCCGACGGCAAGGCCAGCGTCACCCGCGAAATCGACGGCGGCCTGGAAACCCTTGCCATCTCCCTACCGGCCGTAGTGACGACCGATCTACGCCTGAACGAGCCGCGCTATGCCACGCTACCGAACATCATGAAAGCCAAGAAGAAGCCGCTCGATACCGTCAAGCCGGCCGATCTGGGCGTCGATGTGGCACCGCGCCTGAGCACGCTGAAAGTGGTCGAGCCACCGAAGCGTAGCGCCGGCGTCAAGGTTGCCGACGTAGCCGAGCTGGTCGGCAAGCTGAAGAATGAAGCCAAAGTAATCTAAGGGAGAGCGAAGATGTCCATTCTTGTTGTTGCCGAACACGACAATCAGCAGCTGAAGGCTGCAACGCTCAATACCGTGGCTGCTGCCCAGAAGATCGGCGGCGAGGTGCACGTGTTGGTTGCCGGTGCCAACTGCGCTGCCGTCGCGCAGCAGGCTGCCGCGCTGCAGGGCGTGGCCAAGGTCAAGGTGGCCGATGCCGCCCATTACGAAGGCCAGACCGCTGAAAACCTGACGGCGCTGATCGTTGCCAATGCTGCGGGTTACACCCACGTGCTCGCTCCGGCGACCACCTTCGGCAAGAATTTGCTGCCGCGCGTTGCTGCCTTGCTCGATGTCGCCCAGATTTCCGAAATCACTGCGGTCGAAGCGGCCGATACCTTCGTGCGTCCGATCTATGCCGGTAATGCCTTGGCAACGGTGAAGAGTGCCGATTCGGTCAAGGTGATCACTGTGCGTACCACCGCTTTCGATGCCGTTGCCACTGGCGGTTCGGCAGCTATCGAAGCGATCGGCGCCGCTGCCGACAGCGGCCAGTCGCAACTGGTCGGTCGCGAACTGACCAAGTCGGCTCGCCCTGAACTCGGTGCTGCCAAGATCATCGTTTCCGGTGGTCGCGGTCTGGGTAGCGGCGAGAACTATCATAAGTTGCTTGAACCGCTGGCCGACAAGCTGGGTGCCGCATTGGGTGCTTCCCGTGCCGCAGTCGATGCCGGTTTTGTACCGAACGACTATCAGGTCGGGCAGACCGGCAAGATCGTCGCGCCGCAGCTCTACGTCGCGATCGGTATCTCCGGTGCCATCCAGCATCTGGCTGGCATGAAGGATTCCAAGGTGATCGTCGCGATCAACAAGGATCCGGATGCGCCTATCTTCCAGGTGGCCGATTATGGTCTGGTCGGCGATCTGTTCGAGATCGTTCCGCAACTGGAGAGTGCGGTCGGCTAAAGCGACAAAGTCGGAAGCTGGCACTAGAATAGCCGGGTGAATCTGACTGACACATTGCTGGGCGAAGAATGGTACTGGGCCGCTTGGGCGGTCTGGGGACTATTCTTCGCCCGCTCCGTTTGGCGGGCGCCGTGGAAACGTCTGCAGGATTCGGAGCAACTCAATGTCTGGCTCGGCATGGTGGTTCTGCTGACCGTGGTCTGGAGCCTGAAAGCTGGCGTGAAGCCGGGACTGGGCTTGCACATGCTGGGGGCTACGGTGTTTACCCTCAGCTTCGGTCCTGCGTTGGCCTTTATTGGTCTGTCGCTGGTGACGCTAGGCATCACGCTCAACGGCGCGGCCGGGATGATGGCTTATGCAACCAATGCCTTGTTGATGGCGGGGGTCAGCGTTTTGCTCAGCCAACTGTTCTATCGCCTGCTGTCGACAGTTCTGCCAAAGCATTTCTTCGTCTATATCTTCGTCAATGGTTTTTTCGGTGCAGCGCTGACGGTCATCGGCTTTGGTTTCGTGGCGACGGTGCTGATGGCGTTGGCAGGGGCCTATGCCTGGGATTACCTGATTAACGAGTATTTTCCCTACTTTTTGTTGCTCGCCTTCGCCGAGGCTTGGCTTTCCGGCATGGTAATGACGCTATTTGTGGTGTACAGGCCGCAATGGGTCGCAACTTTCGACGATTCGCGTTATCTGGCGGGCAAATAACGGCTACAATCTGGCAAATCTGTTAGGTTGGAGATGCGGTTGTTCTTGCGTAAGACTTTCTACTGCTCGCTGGGTTTGGGGCTGCTCGCCTTGGCGGGTTCGGCTTCGGCAATCGGCTTGGGAGAGTTGCGCGGGCAGCCTTCGCTCGGCGAGGCCTTGCGCATAGAAATCGAGTTGTTGGGGAGCGACAAGCAACTGCCCGATGCTTCCTGTTTCCGTCTGATTCAGCCGGCTGGCGGCAGCGATATTCCCTTCCTGCGTCGGGCTGCATTTTCGGTACGACGCGGTGCGCAGCCTGTAGTCGAGTTGCGTTCGGAGATTCCGCTACGCGAGCCGGTGTTGCAGATCGGTTTGTATCTAGGTTGCGGCCACGAGGTTTCGCGTGAGTACATGCTGCTGTTGTCTCCGGCCAACCCCAAGGTGGCTCAACCGGAGTCACCGACGGGCGTGCGAGAGAAGCCGAGCCTGGCCCAGGCGCCAGCGGCGCGTAGCGAAGCTCCGCCGGTGACAGTGCCGCGGGAGGCGCCGCCGCCGAAGCCCAAACCCTTGCCAAAATTGCAGTTGCCCCGTGCGCAGGCTGAGGTGCTCTTGCCTGATCGTCTCGTTCTGAGTGGTGGCGGAGATGTAACAGAACCTTCGTTGCGTCTAGCGACTACACTGGACTCGGCCGGGTCCGGACGGCGTTGGGAAGAGGCGCAGCGGGAAATTCTGCGCTTGGAGTTCAGGATGTTGATGGCCTTGCAAGAGCAGGCCACGACCCAGCTTGCCACGGCGGAAAAGCTGCGCAACATGGAAAGCACGTTGGGTGACCTGAAACAGCGGGCGGCTGAATTCGCGCAGCGTGTCGAGGATGGGAAACCCTTGGCGAATGCTCCCATTGTTTCGCCCCAAGTCATTTCGGCTATTCCCGAAAAACGTCCGGTAGCACCGGTCGAGCAAGCGCAGCCGAAAGCGCAAAGCTCGTCGGTTTCGGAATGGAGTTTCTACGCCGCCTTGTTAGGGGCGGTGCTTGGTCTGGCCGGCTGGCTTGGCTGGCGCCATTGGCAAGGGCGGCGCAATGCGCTCGCGGCGCAGGAGGTGTTTGAGCCGCCGGTGCCGGAAGTGAGAGTCGATCCACAGCGCGTCGATGAGCATGAGGAGCTGGGCGGTGTCGATCTGGCGGTCGAGCCTACGGCCATGGGGATGCCGATGCAGGTCGATATTGATCTGCATGCGCCCGAGGTGGCGTCCGAAAGTGCTGAGCCGGTCAAGAAACGTCCGGCGGGCCACGATTCGATGATGTCTATCGCAGCGACATCGCTGGACGAGCATTTCGAAGTCAATCCGGTCATGGAACTCGCGGACATCATGTTGTCCTTCGGGCGAGTCAAGGGGGCTGCGCAAGCCTTGCAGGAATACATCGATCACAATCCGCAAGAAGCGCTCCAGCCATGGATTCGTCTGATGGAGGTGTATCGGATGGCTGGCATGCGCCAGGAATTCGAGCAGGTGGCGCGCAACCTGAATCAGAATTTCAACGTCGAGGTCCAGCAGTGGAGCGGTGATGGACAGGCCGCAGCCGAAGACGCAACGGACGGCGGTGTGGAGATTTCTCTGGTCATGCCAAAACCGGAATCGCTCGAAGACATGCCGCGTCTGATGAGTAGTGTCGTCGATATGTGGAACGATGGCGATGTCGTGGGTTATCTTTACCAGCTGTTACGGGACAATCGTGGCGGGCAGCGCATTGGATTTGCGTTGCCGGTCGTCGAGGACATCCTGTTTCTGATCGAACTAAAAGAAACCGCCAATCGAATGGAGTGAGACCCATGAGCGAATATGTCGCGCCGTTGAAAGATATCCGTTTTGTCATGCAGGAGCTGGCCGGGCTGGAGCAAGTGGTTGCCCTGCCGGGTTGCGAGGAGGCGACGCCGGATGTTGTCGATGCGATTCTGGAAGAGGCTGGCAAGTTCGCGGGCGAGGTGCTTTCGCCGCTGAATCGTGTCGGCGATACGCAGGGTGCGAAATGGAAGGACAAGGAGGTCACGACCTCGCCGGGCTTCAAGGAAGCCTATCGTCAGTTTGTCGATAACGGCTGGAATGGCATCGGTTGCGATCCGGAATTCGGCGGGCAGGGGCTGCCCAAGCTGCTGTCGACCGCCGTTTCCGAAATGTGGAAGGGGGCCAATCACGCGTTTTCGCTGTGCCCGATGCTGACCCAGGGGGCAATCGAAGCCCTGACCATTGCCGGCACGGACAAACAGAAAGCCGCCTACCTGCCGAACTTGGTATCTGGCGAATGGACCGGCACGATGAACCTGACCGAGCCGAATGCCGGCTCCGACCTCGCTGCCGTGCGCAGCCGCGCCGAGCCGGTGGGTGACGGCACGTACAAGATTTTCGGCCAGAAGATTTTTATCACCTACGGCGAGCACGACATGACGGACAACATCGTCCATCTCGTGCTGGCCCGTACGCCCAATGCGCCGGAAGGCGTCAAGGGCATCTCGCTCTTCGTCGTGCCCAAGTTCCTGCTCAAGGCGGATGGCATGCTGGGCGAGCGCAACGACGTCTATTGCGTCTCGATTGAACACAAGCTGGGCATTCACGGCAGTCCGACGGCGGTGCTGGCCTTTGGCGACAACGGCGGGGCGATCGGTACGCTGGTCGGCGAAGAAAATCGCGGCCTCGAATACATGTTCATCATGATGAATGCCGCCCGCTTCAATGTCGGCCTTGAAGGCTTGGGTGACGCCGAGCGTGCCTATCAACGCGCCGTGGTGTATGCCAAGGAGCGCGTGCAGGGGACGGAAGTCGGCGTCAAGGGCGGGCCGAAAGTACCCATCATCAAGCATCCGGACGTGCGTCGCATGCTCATGTCGATGCGCACCCGCGTCGAAGCCATGCGCGCCCTG